>CAVTKI010000043.1:0-299937 GCA_963735245.1 uncultured Actinomycetota bacterium | reverse complement strand
CCCACCCGCTTGCCGATCTGTATCGCCTGCCCGGCAGCGTGCAGCGCTACCCGAGCCTCGTCAGCGGTGGCTCGGCCGGCCGCGGTCACCCGCACCCCACGCCAGAGGCGCTCGACCACCGGAACCCCCAACTCCTTTTCCAGAGCCGCGATCTGGTGGGAGACGGCGGGCTGCGACATGTGCAGGGCAGCCGCGGCCTCGCTGACCGAACCGTGTTCCACCAGCGCTACCAAGCATTCGAGCGTCCGCAGAGTTGTCATTCACCAAATTTATGCGCCGACACCCGCAAATGTCATGCCGTCGACCACGAGTGCGGTGCGCAGCTGGCCGAATTCTGGGAACTGCGGCGCTCCGCCGTGCTCGACTGTCCTCGGGCAGGAACTCATGCGCCGCATCAGTACCCTTCGACCGCAACGTCATTCAGCGTCGGCGGTACGTCCCACCGCCAGGACGAGGGATTAGCGGAATTGATTCCTGCGAGTCGAAAGATTCATATGACGAAACCACACGAGCCCCCGCGACAGCCGTACCGTCGTAGGGGAGGTCAGCCCGCGTTTCCAGAGAGGAATGCTGTTGAGCATCGACAATGCCGCCACGCGTGACGATCACGACAAGGTGTTTCAAATGATCATGGCGGCATTGGGGAGTCAGGCCGTCCGCACGCTCGCGCTGCTGTCGGTGGCCGAGCACCTGCACGGTGCCGCCCTGACCGCCGGAGCAGATCGCTGAGCGCGAGTCCAGCGATCCCGCGCTGACCTATCGACTGCTCCGCGCAGGCGCGGCTCTCGGGTTCCTCGAATACCGCGCCGACACCGATCAGTTCACCGGAACCTCGCTTCTCGACGTTCTTCGCGAGGATTCTCCGCTGTCCCTCAAGTACTACGCTCAGGCAGCGACGGGGCCTGCATTCTGGCTGCACCAACATGTTGATGCCGGAGACGGTGATGCCGAGGCAGCACCCGCGTCGTAGATGCGTTGGGCAGCAGTGTCTTCGAGTACTTCGCCGAACATCAGAGACCAAGCACGCGAGTTCAGCGCCGCGATGACGAACCTCTCGACCCCGGTGATCCGCGAAGCGGTCACGGCCATGGACACCACGGGTGCGCATTTCGTCGTCGACGTCGGTGGTGCGGACGGAGCCTTCATTGCCGCTCTCCTGCAACACAACCCAGCACTCACGGGAGCAGTGCTCGACCTTGCCCAGGTCATCCCCGGTGTCATCGAAGCGGCGGCGGCGCACGGACTGCAGTCACGGATGACGGGAATCGTCGGCGACTTCTTCGACGAGGTCCCGGCCGCTGACGTCTATCTACTGAAGTTCGTGCTCCATGACTGGGATGACGAGTCATGCGTCAGGATCCTGTCGAACATTCGCGCCGCGATGAAACCCGGCGCGCGTCTCTTCATCGTGGAGATGGCGATCACCGCGCACCACCTCCATCAGCGCAACCCTGATGGACCTGGGAATGCTGGCCGCCTTCACGGGGCAGGAACGCGAGCTATCCGCACTTCACGAACCTGCTCCAGTCGGCCGGCCTCGAGATCGGCCGAGCCGTCGAGCTGCATCGCCCGTACCATCTGATCGAGGCGCATGCTCAACCCGATCACGTTGTGCCTCAGGTGAATACGTAGGAGGATGCGCACGAATGAATGTCCGATGCGGCTCGGCCTGAGCCTTCCGGGCACGGGGCCGGTTTCTGAGATGGTCGATCAAGCCCGTCATGCCGAACAGTTGGGCTTCGACGTCGTGCTGCTCCTGGACCATCTCCAGACCACCGCGCCCCTGCCGCCTCTGGTCGCCATTGCCGCTGCAGTGCCGAACATTCGCGTCAGCAATCTGGTGCTCAATACCGCGTTCTGCCGACCTGGGCGGTTGACCCGCGACCTGGCCAGCGTTGACTCGGCCACCGGTGGACGCCTCGAGATCGGTCTCGGCGCCGGGTAAGTCGAAGCCGAGTTCGAGGCCGTCGGGCTGCCCCGGCCTGCGGAGCGGATCCGACTGTCCTCGCCGACCGGATGAACTACGTCAAAAGTCAAGCCGGAGAGCGGTTGATGGACATCGAGCTGGCCTTCACGTTCTTTCACGACGGAGGCCACGTCGTGGGAAACGCTGCGCAAGCTCGTCGACGCGATCAGGTGACCGAGATGATCAGGGCCGCAGGCTAAGCCAACACGGTGTGCATCAGCATCACGTTGTACGCCGACCACAGCGACAGGTTGTAGTACAGCTCCTTGCCGGTCGACCAGGGATGGAGGTACGGCGCGTAGACGCCGCCGGGGATCTGCATGGACGGGACGAGTAGCTGCTCGGGACCCCACGGTCCTTGAGGAGCGGGCGCCGTCCTCATCACGATGTCGTTGGCGCCGTTGCCGTAGAGCACCAGGTACTGCTTGAGATAGGTGTTGTACTGGGCCGACATCTCGCCGACCTGCCCGGGGATCACCGGCGTCGCGGCCTGTGGGTTGGCTGGGACCCAGGCTTGGTTGTCGGAGTTCCAATATTCGTACTTGGTGAGGTCCGGGATGAAGTTGGGGGCCACCCGCGCGACGTACGCCGAACCGCTGCGACCGGACGGCGTTCCGAACGTGTAGATGTACGGATCGCCGGGTCCCGGCTTGAGGAACGCGCCCATCTGGAAGTTCTCGTTCCCCGCCCCGGGCGTGCGGATGGTCCCGGGGTAGACGCCCCAGGTCTCGCCGTTGTCGGACGACACCGCGGTCGCCGCGAAGTTCGTCGACCAGGAGCCGGGGCTGTCCCAGTTCCTGATCGACATGAAGTTGAGGTACTGATTTCTTCCGACCGCGATACCGGTGGTCGGGATGATGCCCGTCTCGTCGGGCGCCTGCCCGATGCTGTTGATGATCTGCTTGGAGATGCCGGGTCGCCACACGGGTGAGCCGGAATACCGGTTCCCGACAACGCCGTCGGGCACGGCGACGGTCTTCGACAGCGACCCGTCCTGGCTGCGGAACAGCGCGTTGTACCGCCACTGCTTGCCGGGAATGCCGCAGTAGCCGTTGGTGTCGCCGAACGCCATGAGCACCTGATGGTTGGCGGGATCGCCGTTGTCCCACATGATTCCGAGGTCTGTTCCGGTGATGGCGAAGCGTTGAATGGTCTGGTTCGGGCTGTCCGGCCCGGTGACCCATCCGACGATCGACGTCCCGACCGGGTTGGCGGGCACTGGCACGGGGGCAGCCGCCGGTTGGGCTGCGGTGGGAGCTTGTTGGGTCTGGGCCGCCGTGCCGTTCGGATTCGGCTTGGGTACCACCTCGGCCTGCTGTTGCACGGGCGCGGAGCGCGGCGGCGGAGTGAGCGCTTTGATGAGTGCGGGCAACAGACCCAGTTTGGGCAGCGGCGATGCGTCGTTCGAGCCTGCGGGCTTGTGTCCGATCGGCCGGTTGAACGGCGCGAGTCGGGACGGACTCGGGATCTCGAAGGCTTGGGTGGCAAGGGGTTGCGCTGTCGCGGCGGCGCCCTCACACGGTTCGGCGGTCGCCGGTGGCGCGACGCCGATCGCGACGCTGAGCCCGAGGACGGTCATCGACGCCACCGACAGTGAGGCGATTCGAGGACGCGGCGACATGTCGCACCTTTCGGGGGGCGGGACGTCGCATTGACGTCTGCAGTTGACTGATGTGACGATAGTGATCAGTGGGGCTGTTGTGATCAGTGATGCCCTGAAAGGTATGCATCCGTGACCGTGTCGCAACCACTTCGGCGACGGCGCGGGGCCCAGGTCGCCATCGCGCGGGCCGAGTGTGCGGTCCGATACGCGCTGACCGGCGCGTCGCGTACGAAACCGCACACTCACGCGTAGGCGGTTGCCAGACAGCCACCACCGAGGAGATCCAGTTCGTCGACGCGATGCCGATGCCGATGTCGGGCGCAGGCAAGATCCTCAAACGCGATCTCCGCAAACGGTATTGGGGCGACGACCCGAGCCAGGTCTCCTGACGCCCCCGCCTTGCGGTCAGCCGCCGAAGGTCGACGTGCCCGCCGGTGACACTTCGAATCCCTGCGCTGGGCCGGCCAGGGTGCCGTAACACGCCACCCCGCCCGCGATGGCCATGCAGGTCGAGCCGATGCCGTTGACCCGGTACCCGACGGGGAGCTTCGTGATGGGGCCCGGGTACGCCGGGCTGCTGAACTTGGGGACGTCGGTGCGGCGAATCCCGGATGACCCCGGCAGATCCGTGAAGACCTCGTTCTCGCCGCCGGTGACGCCGGGCAGCGGACCATCGCAACCGACTGAGCCACCGCTGTACATGATGATGGAACAGGTCAGACCGCCGTCCACGGTGAACACCGGGAACAGGTTCTTCGCACCGGTGCCGACGACGTAGGTCTCGTCGCCGACGACGAACTCGTTCGGGTCGGGGAAACCCGGTGGCAGACCGTCGGTCCCGGGACCGATGCCGGTGTGCCCGGGGGACACGACCATCCACTGCGCCACCGGCGCCCCCTTGGTGCAGGCCGTGAGCGGCCCAGGGCCGACCGCACATTCGAAGTCACCGAACACGATCTTCTCGCCCTCGTGCAGCACCGGAGCGGCCCCGCCGATCGACTTCACGAACCGGGGATCGGCCGTCGACCGCAGGCCCCGCGTGTTGACGTCAGCCGCCAGGACGATCTCGTTGGTGCCGAGCAACGTCGCAGGCAGCCGTCCGTCACATCCGGCGGCACCCCGATTCGGCTGGATCGCGCACAGCAATCCGTCCGGAGTCTGGAAGTAGACCTCGCCCGCGGAGACGAACGCGTCGGGCGCCACCACGGCGTAGCCGCTCAGGTCGGGCGGCGGTGGTGGTTCGGCGCCCGCCGGAGCCGCGGTCGACGACGCCATGACGCCCAGCAGTACGGCGAGGAGAATCATTGCGGAACGCATCCGGAGCAAGGTAGCGCACGCACGCGCAGAAGACGCGTAGTCCTACTCATCCGCAGCGACCCGCCGCCCGGCACGCTGGCGGCATGCCAGTCACCAAACCCAGCGTCCGAGCGCGACCGCGCCGTCGACGTCGCCCGGCTCACCGCCCTCGTGGTCGTGATGTTCGGGCACTGCGCACTCCTGCTCGCCACCATCGACGCGGGCGGCCTGCGCATCGGCAACCTGCTGGGTGCGCTGCCTGCGATCGCGCCGATCACCTGGGCCGTGCAGGTCATGCCGCTGTTCTTCCTCGCGGGCGGCGCCGCGGGCGCGTACGGCTGGCGGGATGGCACCCCGTGGGGCACGTGGCTGTTCACCAGGGCCCAGCGGCTGTGCAGGCCCGTGTTCTGGTACCTCGCGACGTGGGCTGTCGCTCTCCTGCTGGTGAGGGTGGCGCTCGGGGCGGATTCCGCGGCCGCGCTCGGGGTCGAATGCGTAGCGCTCCTGTGGTTCCTCGGGGTGTATCTGGTGGTGCTCGCGTTCGTACCCGTGCTGACCCGGCTGCGTTCTGGGCGGGCGGTTGCGCTCGTCGTCGCGTCGCTGCTCGCGACCTCGGCCGCGGTCGACGGGATTCGGGTCGTCGTCGGCACGCCCCTTTCTGGCTCGGCCAACTTCCTGATCGTCTGGCTGATTCCCGTGGTGATCGGCGTCGCGTATGCGCGCCGACTGATCGGCCCGCGCGGGGCACTCGCCGTGGCCGCACTGGCGTTCGCCGGCCAGGTGGTGCTGGCGGTGACCGGGAGGTACGAGGTCTCCCTGGTGGTGACGGGTGTCGAGCGGATGTCCAACGTGTCGCCGCCGACCCTGTTGCTCGCGCTGCACTGCACGTGGATGTCCTGTGCGTTCGTGGCTGCCGCGGGAGCCATCCGGCGGTGGGCAGAGCGGCCGCGGGTCTGGCACGTCGTCGCGGTCGGAAACGGGGGAGCCATGACGCTCTATCTCTGGCACATCCCCGCGATCGCGGTTGCCGCCTTCGCCCTGCATGCCGTCGGTCTCGACGCGTACGACGTGAACGCGGCGGGATTCTGGGGCCTGCTCGCCCTGCGGGCGGTCGTGTTCTCGGTCGTCATGGCCGTGGCGTTCCGGCTGCTCTCGCCGCTGGAACATCGCCCGCTGCCGTGGTGGGACGCACCGGTCCGCGCCACCGGTGCCCGGTCGACGGTTGCCGGCGCGCTGATGTGCGTCGCAGGCGTCGCGCTGGTGCTGCTGGCCAAGAACGGGCTGACCGGTTTCGCGGGCTGGGCGGCGCTGGGATCCTTCCTTGCCGCGGCGCTCGTCGCGCGGATGAGTGCCGGCGGCGATGTTCGCGAGGATCGCGAGGACATGGACGTGCCCGAACTCGGTCCGCGGACGGCGGGCCGTCGGTAAATTCGAAGACATGCTGATGGCGGCGCTGCGGGACATGCAGTGGCGGAAGCGGCGCTTTGTCATCGCGGTGCTCAGCACCGCGATCATCTTCGCGATGACGCTGGTCCTCACCGGGCTGGCGAACGGCTTCCGGGTCGAGGCCGAGAAGACCGTCGATGCGCTCGGCGTCGACGTGTTCCTGGTCAAGGAGGGCGCGTCCGGTCCGTTCGTCGGTGCGACGCCGTTCGCGCCGGTCGACCTCGGACGGATCGCGGCGCTTCCCGGCGTGGCCGCGGCGGCTCCGCTGGTGTACGCCGGTGGCACGGTCACCGTGCGTGGTGCCACGCGCAACGCCGACCTGTTCGGCGCGCCCGAGGCGGGCCCAGGGATGCCCGTCACCTCGGAGGGCCGGGCACCGTCGACGCCTGACGAGGTCGCGGTGTCGAGCACGCTCGGTCTCGGCGTGGGCGATGAGATCGAAATCGCTTCGCGCACACTGCACATCGTCGGCATCGTGGAGAACTCGACGGCGCTGGCCAATCTGCCCAACGTCTTCCTCACCACCGCGGGTGCTCAGCAACTGGTGTACGGAGGCCAACCTCTGGTCGCGTCCATCGGCGTCCGCGGCACGCCCGTCGAGGTACCGGCCGGCTATCACGCGGTCGATAGAGCAGGCGCGATCGCCGATCTGCTGCGACCGCTGAAGGTGGCGGTGAATTCGATCACGATCGTGGCGATCATGCTCTGGATCGTCGCAGCGTTGGTCGTCGGCTCGGTGATCTACCTCTCCGCGCTCGAACGCCTACGAGACTTCGCCGTGTTCAAGGCCATCGGCGTCCCGACGCGCGACATCGCCGGCGGGCTGGCGCTGCAAGCGATCGTGGTCGCGCTGCTCGCCGCGCTGGTCGGCGCGGTGCTGTCGCTGGCCCTCGGACCGTTGTTCCCGATGCAGGTGATCGTGCCGGGAGCGGCGTTCGTCGCGCTGCCCGTGATCGCCGTCCTGATCGGCCTGATAGCCAGCGCAACCGGACTGCGGCGCGCGGTGTCCGTCGATCCCGCCATAGCGTTCGGAGGCCCGTGACCGTGGGTGATCTGTCCATCCAGAACCTGGTGGTCGAGTACTCGAGCGGCGGATACCCCGTCCGGCCCATCGACGGCCTCGACCTCGACGTGGCCGCCGGCTCGCTGGCGATCCTGCTCGGCCCGAGCGGTTGCGGGAAGACGACGTTGCTGTCATGCCTCGGTGGCATCCTGCGCGCCCACCTCGGGAGCCATCAAGTTCGGCGACGTCGACGTGACGTCCCTCGACGCACGCGGACTGTCCGCCTACCGGCGCGACAAGGTGGGCATCGTGTTCCAGGCGTTCAACCTGGTGCCGAGCCTCACCGCGCTGGAGAACGTGCTGGTGCCGATGCACGCGGCGGGGATGTCCCGCCGCGCGGCTCGCGAGCGTGCCGAGGAGCTGCTGGCGCGGGTCGACCTGCAGGACCGGATGACGCACCGACCCGGCGATCTGAGCGGCGGCCAGCAGCAGCGCGTCGCGGTCGCGCGGGCGATCGCGCTGGATCCGCCGCTCATCCTGGCCGACGAACCCACGGCGCACCTGGACTTCATCCAGGTCGAGGAGATACTGCGGCTGATCCGCCAACTCGCATCGGATGACCGGATGGTGGTCGTCGCGACCCACGACAGCCGGATTCTGCCGCTGGCCGATCGCATCGTGGAGCTCGTCCCCGAACTCGCGACGACGGACCGGCCTCCCGAATGGGTGGAACTGGAGGCCGGCGCGGTGGTCTTCGAGCAATGCACGATGGGCGACCTGATCTACGTCTTGGCCGGGGGTGAGCTCGACATCGTGCGCGAACTGCCAGGTGGTGGCGAGGAATTGTTGAAGGTGGTCAAGGCGGGTGACTACTTCGGCGAGATCGGCCCGCTGTTCAACCTGCCGCGCTCCGCGACGGTGCGGGCGCGCACCCACGCGACGGTGATCGGCTACACCGTGACGGCGTTCCGTGAGCGGCTCGGCGCAGGTGGGGTGCGCGACCTCATCGAGCACCGACCGCTGATGGTCGACGACTAGCGGACGTGACACGCCAGGTGCGCCCGCGCGGGCCCGTCAGGGGTATTCGGTAGTGTCTTCGCGCGTGACCCCGAGCCCAACCGTCAAGTCCGTAAACGCCCGTCTCGCTGAGGAACTGGCCGTGGCCGAGGCCAGGGTGGCGGCCGCCGTCCGGTTGCTGGACGAAGGCTCCACCGTTCCGTTCATCGCCCGGTACCGCAAGGAGGTCACCGGCAGCCTCGACGACGGCCAGCTCCGCACCCTCGAGGAGCGCCTCGGCTACCTGCGGGAACTCGACGACCGCAGGTCCGCGGTGTTGGCCTCCATCGAGGAGCAGGGCAAGCTCACCGACGAGCTGCGGACGGCGCTGCTGACCGCCGACACCAAGGCACGGGTCGAGGACATCTATCTCCCGTACAAGCCGAAGCGGCGGACCAAGGCGCAGATCGCCCGTGAGGCCGGTCTCGAACCCCTCGCCGATCGACTGCTGGCCGATCCGACGCTCGTCCCCGAGGAGGCCGCGGCGGCGTTCCTGGGTGACGACGTCAGCGACGAGGCGGCGGCGCTCGACGGCGCGCGGCACATCCTCATCGAGCGCGCGGCCGAGGACGCCGAGCTCGTCGGCGCCGTCCGCGGCAAGTTCTGGACGGATGGTTCGCTGCGGACGAAGCCATGGTCGGAAGAAGTCGGCAAAAGCGCGGCAGCCCAGAAGTTTCGCGACTACTTCGAGTTCTCCGAACCGCTGGACAAGATGCCCTCGCACCGGGTGCTGGCCGTCATGCGTGGCGAGAAGGAACAGGTTCTCGCCGTCAACCTCGACGGCGGCGGTGACGAGGTCTACGAGGTCATGATCGCCCAGACCCTCGGCGTCAACCTGACCTCGAAGGCCGCCGCGACGCCGTGGCTGGCAACCACCGTTCGGTTGGCGTGGCGGGTCAAGCTGATGGTCTCGGCGGCGGTCGACGCCCGCATCCGGCTGCGGCAACGCGCCGAGCACGACGCGGTGGCGGTCTTCGCCAAGAACCTCAAGGATCTTCTGCTCGCCGCGCCAGCAGGTACCCGGACGACGCTCGGCCTCGACCCCGGCTTCCGGACCGGAGTGAAGGTCGCCGTCGTCGACGCCACCGGCAAGGTCGTCGACACCTGTGCGATCTTTCCGCATCAGCCACAGAAGCAATGGGACGTGGCCAAGGCCACCCTCGCGGCGCTCGTCGCCCGTCACGGAGTGCAGTTGATCGCCATCGGCAACGGCACGGCGTCGCGCGAGACCGACGCGCTGGCAACCGAACTCATCGCCGAGATTCAGAAGGCCGGCGCCACTGCACCCGCGAAGGCCATGGTGAGCGAGGCGGGCGCGTCGGTGTACTCGGCGTCCGCTTACGCCGCACACGAACTGCCCGACCTCGACGTCACCATCCGTGGCGCGGTGTCGATCGCGCGCAGGCTCCAGGACCCGCTCGCGGAACTGGTGAAGATCGAGCCCAAGTCGATCGGCGTCGGGCAGTATCAGCACGACGTCACGCCGGGCACGCTGGCCCGCAGCCTGGACGCCGTGGTGGAGGACGCCGTGAACGCGGTCGGCGTCGACCTGAACACCGCGTCCGTCCCGCTGCTCTCCCGGGTCTCCGGGGTGACCGAGTCGTTGGCCACGGCCATCGTCGCGCACCGCGAGAAGTCGGGGCGGTTCGCCAGCCGCAAGGCGCTGCTCGACCGTTCCGCGCCTCGGCCCCAAGGCATTCGAGCAGTGTGCGGGATTCCTGCGGATCAACGGTGGCGACGACCCCCTCGACGCGTCCGGTGTGCACCCGGAGGCCTACCCGGTGGTGCGCCGCATCCTGGACCGCTCCGGGGTGACGCTCGCCGAACTGATCGGCGACGAGCGGTCGTTGAGATCGCTTCGGCCCGCCGACTTCGCCGACGACCGGTTCGGCGTCCCGACGGTGACCGACATCCTCGCCGAACTCGAGAAGCCGGGACGCGACCCGCGGCCCGCGTTCTCGACCGCCACGTTCGCCGCGGGCGTGGAGAAGGTGGCCGACCTGGAGGTGGGCATGGTCCTGGAGGGCGTGGTCACCAACGTGGCTGCCTTCGGGGCGTTCGTCGACGTCGGCGTGCATCAGGACGGGCTGGTGCACGTCTCCGCGATGTCCGACCGCTTCGTCTCCGACCCACACGAGGTGGTGCGGTCCGGACAGGTGGTCCGGGTCAAGGTCCTCGAGGTCGACGTGGACCGCCAGCGGATCGGGCTGACCCTGCGGCTGAACGACGACCCGCAGCGCGGCCAGGGCAAGCGCCCCGATCGCGGCGGTGCCCCCAGTCGCGGTGACGCCAACAAGGGCAGGCCCGACCGGCCAAATCCGAGTCGTGGCAAGAACTCTGGCCAACGCGATTCGAACCAGTCCGCGGGTTCGATGGCTCAGGCACTGCGGGACGCCGGTTTCGGGCGCTGACGGCTAGCGTCGTACCAGCGTCCGCGCTGACGCGGGCCGGGCCCGGACCACCTGCGGCCACCAGAACCATCGGCCCATCAACGCCGCGATGGACGGTGTCATGAACGCGCGAATCACCAAGGTGTCGAACAGGAGTCCGAGCCCGATGGTGGAGCCGATCTGGGCGACCACGACGAGCGTGCTGACCGCCATGGACATCATGGTGAACGCGAATACCAGGCCGGCCGCGGTGACCACCGATCCGGTGCCGCCCATGGCGCGGATGATCCCGGTGTTGATGCCGGCGTGTATCTCTTCCTTGAGCCGCGCCACCAGCAACAGGTTGTAGTCGGCGCCGACGGCCAACAGGATGATGACCGCCATCGCCATCACCATGAAGTGCAGTTCGATGCCGAGCACGTGCTGCCAGACCAGAACCGACAGCCCGAAGGACGCGCCGAGCGACAGCAGCACGGTGCCGACGATGACGGCCGCTGCGACGAGACTGCGCGTGATGAGCAACATGATGATGAAGATCAGCGACAGCGCGGCGATGCCTGCGATCAGGAGGTCGTAGTTGTTGCCCTCCTGCATGTCCTTGTAGACCGACGCCGTGCCACCGAGATAGATCCTGGACCCTTCGAGGGGAGTGCCCTTGATGGCTTCCTTCGCGGCCTGCTTGATGGCGTCGATGCGGTCGATGCCGTCCGCGGTCAACGGGTCGCCCTCGTGGGAGATGATGAAGCGCACCGCCTTTCCGTCGGGGGAGATGAAGCTGTCCATCCCGCGTTTGAATTCGGCGTTGTCGAAGATCTCCGGTGGCAGATAGAAGCTGTCGTCGTTCATGGCGTCGTTGAACGCATCACCCATGGCCGTCGAGTTCTCATCGCGCGCGGCCATCTGATCCTGCATGCCGCCCTGCGTGGCGTGCATGGTGAGCATCATCGTCCGCATCGACTTCATCGTGTCGATGTTCGGTTCCATCAGAGCCACCATCTGCGGCATCAACGCGTCGAGCCGTTCCAGGTGCGGGAGCAGGTTCTGGAAGTCGTCCGTCATGGTGTCGACGCCGTCGAGCGTGTCGAAGATCGAGCGCATCGATGCGCAGACCGGGATGTCGAAGCAGTGCGGCTCCCAGTAGAAGTAATTGCGGATCGGGCGGAAGAAGTCGTCGAAATCAGATATGTGGTCCCGCAATTCGGCGACGTCGACGGCCATGTTGCGGGTCTGGCCCACCATCTCGTGGGTCGTCGCGCTCATCTCCTCCATCAGCGCGATCATCCTGGTCATGGTGTCGATGGTGTGCTGCATGTCGTCGGCCTGCACGACCATGTCGTCGATGCGGTCCTGCAGGTACTTGCGGTTCATGGTCTGGTTGACGCTGCCCATGCTCATCTGGGCCGGAATCGTGCTGAACTCCAGGGGTTTCCCCTGCGGACGCGTGATCGCCTGGACGCTTCCGATGCCGGGTACCCGGAACACCGCCTTGGCGATCTTGTCGATCACCAGGAAGTCCGCCGAATTGCGCAAGTCACGGTCGCCTTCGATGAGCAGCAACTCGGGATTCATCCTGGCGACGGAGAAATGCCGTTCTGCCGCTGCGTATCCCGCGTTCGCGGGCAGGTCGGCGGGCAGGTAGTTGCGGTCGTTGTAGTTCGGCTGGTATCCCGGCAGCGTGATCAGGCCGACCAGGGAGAGCGCGATCGTCGCGAGCAGGACCGCGCCCGGCCACCGGACCACGACGGCGCCCAACCGTCGCCAGCCACGAATGCGCATGGCGCGCTTGGGTTCCAGCAGACCGAAACGGCTGGCGACGGTGATCACCGCGGGCCCCAGGGTGAGTGCCACGAAGACCGCCACGGTCATCCCGACCGCCAGCGGCACGCCCAGCGACTGGAAGTAGGGCAGTCGGGTGAACGACAGGCAGAACGTCGCACCGGCGATCGTCATTCCGGAGGCCAGCACCACATGGGCGGTGCCGTGGAACATCGTGTAGAAGGCCGACTCCCGGTCCTGGCCTATTGTTCGGGCCTCCTGATACCGCCCGACGAGGAAGATCGCGTAGTCGGTCGAGGCGGCGATCGCCAGGGTCACCAGAAGGTTGGTCGCGAACGTCGAGAGCCCGATCAGGTCGTGGTAGCCGAGGAAGGCCACCGCACCGCGGGCCGCCGAAAGCCCGAGGAACACCATCGCGAGCACGATGACGACGGTGACGATCGACCGGTACACCAGGAGCAGCATCAGGATGATGACGCCGAACGTGGCGAACTCGATGATCCGCACGCTGCGGTCGCCGGCGATCTGCTGATCGGCCGCCAGCGCCGACCCTCCGGTCACGAAGACCTTGACCCCCGCCGGGGGAGGCAGGCCGGCAACGATTGCCTGCAGCGCCTTGACCGACTCGTTGGCCAGGGCCTCACCCTGATTGCCTGCGAGATACACCTGCACGTACGCGGCCTTGAGGTCGTTGCTCTGCGCTCCGGCTTCGGTCAGCGGATCGCCCCAGAAGTCCTGCACGTGCTCGACGTGCACGGTGTCGGCTTCGAGCTTGGCGACCATCGTGTTGTAGAAGTGGTGCGCATCATCGCCGAGGGGCTGCTCGCCCTCCAGCACGATCATGGCCGAGCTGTCGGACTTGAACTCGTCGAAGACCTTGCCGACGCGCTTCATCGCGATCACCGACGGAGCTTCCTCGGGGCTCATCGACACCGACCGCATCTGGCCGACGACCTCGAGCTGCGGGACGGTGACGTTCAGCAGGACGACGAGCGCGATCCAGCCCACGATGATCGGAACTGCGAACCGGCGGATCCATGAGGCCAGGCCGGTCCGCCGCGTCTTCTCGGCTGGAGGCACGGAGTCGGTCTATCAGATTTGGACGCCGCACAAGGGCGTCTGTTCACGATCTGTCGGATCTGGACGCGGCGACGTCGCCTGCTCAGCAAATCGAGTAGTCGACCACTCGGGCGACTCAGTAGCATCGATCGGTCAGATCGACCTCCTGAAATCGAGAGGGCAGCCAGATGGCGGTGCTGACCCCGCAGCACGAAGACTTCCCGCGGTGGTACCAGGACGTACTCACCAAGGCGAAGCTGGCCGAGAACGGTCCAGCGCGCGGAACGATGGTGATCCGGCCGAACGGCTATGCGGTATGGGAACGGATGCAGGCCGAGGTCGACGGGCGGATCAAGGTCGCGGGCGCCCAGAACGCCTATTTCCCGTTGCTGATCCCGATGAGCTTCTTCGAGCGCGAGGCAGACCACATCGAGGGATTCAGTCCCGAGCTCGCCGTCGTGACGCACGGCGGTGGCAAGGAATTGACCGAGTCGCTTGCCATCCGCCCGACAAGCGAAGCCGTCATCGGCGAATACATGGCCAAGTGGATCGACAGCTACCGCGACCTTCCGCTGCTGCTCAATCAATGGGCCAACGTCGTGCGGTGGGAGCTGCGACCACGAATCTTCCTGCGTACCACCGAGTTCCTGTGGCAGGAAGGCCATACCGCGCACGCAGGAGAGACCGACGCGCGGCGCTATGCCCGCGGCATCCTGCACGACGTGTACGAGGACTTCATGCGCAGTGTCCTGGCCATGCCCGTGATCGTCGGCCGCAAGACCGCCAAGGAACGGTTCGCCGGAGCGGCGAACACCATGACCTGCGAAGGCATCATGCGGGACGGCAAGGCGCTGCAGATGGCCACGTCGCACGAGCTCGGCCAGAGATTCAGCCGGGCCTTCAACATCAGCTACTCCAGCGCCGAGGGCTCCACCGAGCTGTGCTGGACCACGTCATGGGGCGCGTCGACACGCATGATGGGAGGACTGATCATGTGCCACGGCGACGACTTCGGGCTCGTCCTGCCGCCGGCGCTGGCACCGGTTCAGGCGGCCGTCGTGGTGGCCAAGGACACCGATGGGGCGGTCGCCCGCGCCGCCGAGACCCTGGTCCAGGAGCTGAAGAGGCGTGGCGTGCGGGTGCGCCTCGACGACAACGTCGCCCAGGGATTCGGCTGGCGCGCCACCGAATTGGACCTGCAGGGCGTGCCGATCCGGGTGGAGCTCGGCCCGCGGGATCTCGCCGAGAAGGCGGCACTGATCTACCGCAGGGACACCCGCGACAAGTCCACCGTGGCCCTCGACGGCGTGGTCGACGAGGTGCAGCGGCTGACGGGTCGCATCCAGTCGGACATGTTCGAGGCGGCGACGACACGACGCGACGCCTTCATCGCCGACTGCACGACTCTGGGCCAGGCGCGCGAGGTCGCGCAGACGGGCGTGGCCCGCGTGCCGTGGAGTGCGGTCGGCGTCGCCGGTGAAGAGGACTTGGCCGCCGCCGGTCTCACCGTGCGCTGTCTGCGCCTCGGCGACGGATCCCTGCCAGAGACCGACGACGACCCGGACGCGTTCGCCTACGTCGCCCGGGCCTACTGACGCTGGGCCGGCAGTTGCGAATAACCCAGTGCCGTCGCGTATTCAAGCCCTAAGCTGCGAGCCATGTCGATCGACCGTGCCGCGCTCGCCGTTGGCAGCATCCGCCTTGCGTCGGGCATCTCGTTCCTCGTCGATCCGGTTCGAGCGGACCGGCTCTGGGGCACCCGCGAGGAAGCGGTGGGCCAGACGCGGCTGCTGCTGCACTCGATGGGTTACCGCGATGCGCTGATCGGCGGGTTGCTCGTCGCGGCGGCGCTGCGGGGCCGCAACACCCGCGGGTGGTTCCTGGCGTCCGGCGGGGCCGACGCCGCGGATCTGTACGGCGGGCTCGGCGTGCACCACGAGTTGTCGCGCTCGCAGCAGGTCATCGGACTCGGTGGCGCGATCGTCGGCATCGGCGTCGGGCTGTGGGGCGCCACGCGCCGACGCTCGCAGGACGGCATAACCCTGCGCCGAGCACACGCTAGTTGAACGCATCGCCCGAGTAGGGCCGCCAACAAGTGTGCGCTCGGCGGCAACTGGCTTTCAGTCGCGCCTGTGCGACAACGTCCGTCAGGTAGGCGAGAGCGTCGGCACCTTCGTCGGCGAAGTAGACCAGGTCGGCCACCGGCACCGGCAGGAATCCCTCGTCCTCCATCCGCCGGAGCTGGATGATCAACCCGTCGTAGAAGTCGGCCGTGTTCAGCAGCACCACCGGCTTGTCGTGCAGCCCGTGCTTTCGCTGCTCGAGGATCTCGGTCGCCTCGTCCAGCGTGCCGAGGCCGCCGGCCATCACCACCACGGCATCCGATTGGCCGAGCAGCAGCGCCTTCCGTTCGGCGAGGTCCTTGGCGATCACCATCTCGTCGGCGTCCGTCCTGGCGAACTCCCGGAGAAACTCGACCGAGATGCCGACGAGCCGCCCTCCGGTCTCGCGCACGCCGTCCGCGACGACCTTCATCAGCCCGGTGTCGGACCCGCCCCACACCAGGGTGTGGCCGCCCTTGCCGATGAGCTCGGCGAACTCGCGGGCCGGTCTGGTGTAGCGCTCGTCGAGGTCGGCGGCGGAGAGGAAGACACAGATGTTCATGGCGTCAGGTCGCTTTCGGCGGGGTTCGGCGCGGGTCGATCAATTGTCGACGATGGTCAGGATGCCCGAAGCGGCACCGAGTGCCTCGACGGTTCGGGCGGCGGCGGCGTCGATGTGCACGCGTGGCTCCGGGGGAAGGTCCTTCTCGAAGTAGGTGCCGGGCCCATAGAACATGCCGTAGCGCAGGACGACCCCGTTCGCCGCGAGCACGGACTCCTCGAGTGAGGCGACGGCATCGGCCTCCGGTCCCGGTGGCATCGTCCACGCGACGCTCTGGGCCACCACCTTCGTCCGGTTCAAGCCATCCAAGGCATCGAGGAGATTGCGGGTGCCCTCGGCGCGAATCCGGGCGTTGAGCAAGGATCCCTCGGTCGACAGATTCTCCAACGCGTCGGGGAGGTCCGTCAGCTCGTGCAGAAGCACGTCGGGCGAGAACGTGCGAACGGCGCTGGTCAGGGCGGGCCGGTCGAACACGTCGCAGACGATCGGCTGGGCGCCCATGGACGTCAGCCTGCCTGCCTTGTCGGCTGACCTCGTCATGGCGCCAACGGTGTGACCGGCGTCGACGAGTAGCGGCACCAGGCGACTGCCGATGACGCCGGAAGCCCCCGCGAGGTAGATGCGCATGCTCATGAGCGGCCGCCCATCGCGGACAGCAGGTTTCCGGAGGGATGCGAGCTGACGGTGGGCAGCGCGTTGGAGACGTCGTGGCCCGCCGGCCGGCAGACGTTTCCCGCGACGGTTGCGACGCAGATCGTCTGGAGTGGCTCGGCGGCGGCCTGCGGAGCGCCGACGAGCCCCGCCACGGCCGCCCCCGTCGCCAGAAGCGCTGTGCAGTAGATCAATTGGATTCGCATGGCGGTACTCCTTCGTTGAACGATCGCCTGGTGTACAACCGGCGGACGAGCAGGCCGTGGACGGCGGCCCCAAGGACCGCCCCCAGGATCGGCGCGAACATGTAGATCCACAGATCGGTGGTCTGCCACGGCGAACGCGGCAGGTCCGAACTGGCGGGCGGGGTTGATCGAGCCGCCACTGCGGGGACCGAGGATCGCGATCACCAGCGCGACGGACAGTCCGATGACGTACGGCAGCAGGCGCGCATGGCGTGGCCGAGTCATCACCAAACCGGCGACGAGCATCAGCGCCATCACGCAACCCGTCTCGGCGAGAAAGACGGACGCGGGCGCCCAGGCGGGCGAGGGCCTGATCGCGACATAGGCGACCTGCGGAACGGACACCGCGGGCCCCCACACCAGACGCCCGAGAGCCGTCCCCGTCACCGAACCCGCGAGCTGGGCGAGCACGTAGGGCGTGACGCTGCGGCCGGGGAAGACGTCCATCAACCACAGCGCGACGGTGACCGCGGGATTCAGATGCCCTCCGCTGCGCCTGCCCGGCCCGGTCAGCATCAGCGCGGTGACGGTGGTCCCGCTGATGACGCCGATGACTGCGAGCGCGACGTCGAGGTCGCCGATGTAGAGGGCCGAGTCCGGGTCACGCAGCCAGCGGACGACGGTCACCACACCGAACAGCAGGACCGTGGTGAGAGCGAACTCGTCAGCGGCGCGTGCCCACCGCACGGGAGCGCGGCTCCCACGCGGTGGGGCACTGACGTGGCGGCCATCTGGGTTACGCGCCCGGCGTGTAGTGCCCGGGGACCATGCGGGTGGACACCCCGAAGCGGTTCCAGGCGTTGATCGCGGTGATCGCGGCGATGAGATGGGCCACCTCGGTGTCGTCGAACTCGTCGGTGACCCTCGCGTAGACCTCGTCGGAGACGAATCCGTCCGTGAGCACCGTGATCGCCTCGGTCAGCTCGATCGCCGCGATTTCCTTCGCCGTGTAGAAGTGCTTCGACTCCGACCATGCGCTGAGCTGGATGATCCGCTCGGCGGACTCGCCGGCTGCCAGCGCGTCCTTGGTGTGCATGTCCAGGCAGAACGCGCAGTGGTTGAGCTGCGATGCGCGGATCTTGATGAGGTGGAGCACGGTCGGCTCGACGCCGTGCTTGGCCGCCGTGTCGAGACGGATCATGGCCTTGTATGCCTCGGGGGCGAGCGTCGCCCAGTCCAGGCGTGGTGTGTGTTCCTGGACGTAAGCGGTGTCGTTGTGCGTTTCACTGGTCGTCATGCCCGAAACGCTACTCGCAGAGTGGCCTAGAGATATGGTCCATTTCAATGTCGAATAAGTGGGCCAATTTGGATACGGACGAACCGCCCGCATTCGGTGCCGACCTACACCTGGACCTGGGCGGCTCGGGGCTGCGGGCCGGGCTCCTGGACGCGCTGCGGGAGGCGGTCCGCACGGGGCGCCTGGTGCCGGGGACGCGGCTGCCGTCGTCCCGGTCGCTGGCCGCCGATCTCGGCATCGCCCGCAACACCGTCGCCGACGCCTACGCCGAGCTGATCGCCGAGGGCTGGCTCACCGCCCAGCAGGGTTCCGGCACGAGGGTGGCCATGCGGGCCGAACCGCGGCGGACGGCGCAGGCCGCGCCCCGTGCGGGGCTGACGCAGCGCCGCCCCATGTACGGCCTGATGCCGGGATCGCCCGACCTCGCGGACTTCCCCCGCACGCAGTGGCTCGCCGCGGCCCGCCGAGCGCTGACCGCTGCGCCGCACGACGCCTTCGGCTACGGCGATGCCCGCGGCATGCTGGAGCTGCGCACCGCCGTGGCCAATTACGTGGCGCGGGTGCGTGGGGTGTACGCCGAACCGGAGCGGGTCGTCATCTGCTCCGGCTTCCACCACGGCCTGACGCTGATGGCACAGGCGCTCGCGGCGCGGCGCGTGCGTGCGGTGGCGGTCGAGTCGTACGGCTTCGCCGCCTATCGCGACCTGCTCGGCGGCGCAGGCCTGCGCATCCCACGCGTCGACGTCGACGAACAGGGCGCGCGCACCGAAGACCTGGCGCAATTGCGCGACGTCGGCGCGGTCCTGATGACACCGGCGCATCAGTACCCGACGGGGGTCGCGCTGCACCCCGACCGGCGCGCGGCGGCGGTCGACTGGGCGCGCGCCACCGGGGCGCTGATCCTGGAGGACGACTACGACGGCGAGTTCAGATACGACCGCGATCCGGTGGGCGCGCTGCAGGGCCTCGATCCGGAGCGGGTGGTCTACTTCGGCTCCGCGAGCAAGTCGCTGGCGCCGGGGTTGCGGCTGGCCTGGATGGTTCTGCCCGACGAACTGGTGCAGGAGATCGTGGCGGCCAAGGGGCACGTCGACTGGTCGAGCGCGTTGGAACAACTGACCCTCGCCGAGTTCATCGCGTCGGGCGCCTACGACCGCCACGTGCGGTCGATGCGGCTGCGCTACCGACGCCGCCGTGACCAGCTCGTCGCGGCACTCGCGCAGCGCGCCCCGCGCGTCCGGGTGACGGGCATGGCCGCCGGACTGCAGGCCGTCCTCGAGCTGCCACGCGGGACCGAGGGCTCGGTCGTGCAGGCCGCCGCTCGGATGGGGCTGGCCGTCAGCGGGCTGGCGGAGTACCGGTATGAGGTGGCGGGTATCGGCGTGGCGGTCGCCCGATCGGGACGCGCTGGTCGTCGGCTACTCGGCGCCATCGGACAGCGCGTGGGCGGGCACACTGGACGCATTGTGCGCGGTGATGCCGTGAACGATTCGGCCGCAGCACATTACGTACCGCTTACCGAATGGCGCTCATCGCGGCCGTGCTCAGCAGCTTCACACCGAACTGGATTAGTGTCTTCGTCATGCGGATAGCCATCGTGGGACTGGGCGTGGTCGTGGCATTGTTCGGCCTGCTGTGGGCATTGCAGGGGTTCGGCGTGGTGGGCGGTAGCCCGATGAGCAACACCACCACGTGGTCGATCATCGGCCCGATCGTCGTGGTGGTCGGTGTCGCTGATCGCGGTCACCGGGGCGCGCAGGCGCAAGTCCTAGCGGCCCAGCCGGGCCCAAGCGCGCCGCGGCTCAGCGCACGTGCAGGTCTCAGCGCACGTGCAGATCTGCGGCGAACTTCGCGACATGGCCGAGCGTGGCGTCGAGCCGGTCCATCACGGCCTCCGGTCCCGGCCGAACGTCGGACTCACCGGCGACCAGGTCGCTGCATGCGTTGACGATGGTGGTCGCAAAGAGCGCGACGGCCAACTCGAGGCGGGGGTCGTCGGCGGGCACGCCCATCTGCTTGGCCAGGATCTCCATCGCGGGCCGGCTCCGATAGTCGATCGCGGCCTGGCGCAGCGTGTCGGAGGAGTACACGATCCGCAGGATCAGCACGATGCGGTCCCTGGAGAGCCCGGCCAGGGGCCGTTTGGTGACCCGGGTCAGAACCGCCTCGTGCGCGGCACGTAGCGACTCCATCGGACCGAGATCGGACGGTTGCGACGTCAGCTCGGCCGCGATCTCATCGGCCAGGTCGTCGAGCACGGCGATGAACACCGCGTCCTTGGTGGCGAAGTAGCGGCTGAACGTGCGCGTCGAGACATCGGCAACCGCGGATATCTGCTCCACGGTCGTGTTGTCGTAACCCTGCTTCAGGCACAGGTCGACCGCCGCGTCGATCAGCAGGCGCCGGGTGCGTTGCTTCTTCCGCTCGCGCAGGCTCATAGGCTGTTTGACGGAAGAGTCAGTCACGACGCAACTCTACTCGGGTGATCATGAATTCCCGGAAATGCGATACGTTTTCACGATCAACTGGCATCCGACGAACAGCTTGCCGGGGTTCGTACAGCTGACGTTCAGCCAACCCCTGCGGTACTGGCCAGGGCCTGCCGCGCGTAGGCACGCACGTCGGCGTCTCCGTCGTCGAGCGCCAGGTTCAGAGCGTCGCGAGCGGCAACGTCCGAAGGTGCCCAGCGGGTCAGGCTCAGCACCGCCGCCTTGCGCACGTCGAGGTGCGGATCGCCGAGCGCGCGTGTCAACGGCCCGACGGCGGCGGCCGTGCCGACACCTGCCAGGGCACGGACGGCACCCTGCCTGACCTGCCACGCCGATTCCGCAAGGGCGTGCTCGACCGTGGTCAGATCCGCCTCGACGAACCCGCCGGCGCCCAGCGCGGCCAGTGCGGCGGCGCGCACCAACGGATCGGGGTCGGTGATCAGTGCGCGGATCGTGCTCGCGCCGTCGCCGAGCGTGCCCAGTGCGTTGGCCACCGCGATACGGACCTCGCGGTTGTCGTCGCGCTGGGCGGCGCTCACGCCTTCCGCGTCGTCGACGGACACGAGTGCGCGTACGGCTTCGATGCGGACCCGATGGTCGGGGTCGTCCAGCCTGCGACGGAACTGGGCCGCCTGTCCGACCCTGCGGGAACTGAGTAGGTAGACGACGGCTGCGCGCACGACGGGATCGGCGGAGTCCAGGAATGCCTGAGCGGCAACGGGATCCGGCAACACCTCGACGAGCTCGCGGATGCCATCGGCGGCGGCGGCGCGGACGCCGGCATCGACGTCGGCGAGCGCAGCGAGCAGTGCAGGCCCGTACTCGTCGGGGAGGTGCTCGGTGAGCACGGCCACCGCGGTGTGCCGCACGCCGGCGTCCGGATCGGCCAGATACGCCGAAAGATCCTCGACGGTGGGGGATTCGAGCGCGAGCACCGCGGCGATGCGGGGCGACGGCGGCTCCGCCGGCGCCGTGTCACGGACCCGCGACCGGTCGGTCGCGGGGGCCTGACCGCCGACGAGTGCGGGCTGCTCCACCATGACCGCAGCCGTGTCGGCAGTGGGGATCCCGTCCAGCCCGGGCACCGGCACGAAATACGGCGCCACCGGACGCTTCAGGAACTCCATCGACTCGTCGGCGCCCTTGCGGAGGTTGAGGTGATAGCGCCAGTTCTCGTCGTCGCGCTCGGGCAGGTCGGAGCGATCGTGGTAGAGCCCCCAGCGGGACTCCGTGCGGGTCAGCGACGATCTGGCGGCCATCTCCGCGCAATCCCGGATGAACGACACCTCCAGCGCGCGCATCAACTCGTGCGGCGTGGTGGCGCCGATGCCTGCCACCTCGTCGCGCATCCGGTCGAACGTCTGCACCGCGATCGACAGTTTGGTCGCCGTCTTCGGCGGCGCCACGTAGTCGTTGACGAAGCGCCGCAGCTTGTACTCGACCTGTGGCTGCGGCGGGCCGTCGGGGTGGCGCAGCGGCCGGTAGATCAACTCGTGCGCGGCCGAAATCTGATCGTCCGGAAGTGCCTGGGGCGCAACGACGTCGGCGAGCGTCGACGCCGCGTGCTGGCCCGCGAGCTCACCGTAGACGAAGGCGCCGATCATGTAGTTGTGCGGCACGCACGCCAGATCGCCCGCCGCGTACAGGCCCGCCACGGTGGTGCGGGCATGCTCGTCGACCCACACGCCGGAGGCGGAATGCCCACCGCAGAGCCCGATCTCGGAGATGTGCATCTCGATGTCATGGGTGCGGTAGTCGTGGCCGCGGTTGGCGTGGAACGTGCCGCGGGTCGGCCGCTCCGTGGTGTGCAGGATGTTCTCCAGCGAGGTGAGCGTCTCGTCGGGCAGATGGCTGACCTTGAGGTAGATGGGTCCGCGCGCCGACTCGATCTCGCGCTTCACCTCGGACATCATCTGGCCGGACCAGTAGTCGGAGTCGACGAACCGCTCGCCTGCGGCGTTGACCTGGTAGCCACCGAACGGGTTGGCCACGTATGCGCAGGCGGGTCCGTTGTAGTCCTTGATCAGTGGGTTGATCTGGAAGCATTCGATACCCGACAACTCCGCACCGGCGTGATAGGCCATCGAGTAGCCGTCGCCCGCGTTGGTCGGGTTCTCGTAGGTGCCGTAGAGGTATCCCGAGGCGGGCAGGCCGAGCCGACCACACGGACCGGTCGCCAGGATCACCGCCTTCGCGCCGACGACCACGAACTCGCCGGTGCGGCTGTTCAGCGCGGCCGCACCGACCGCCCGCCCGTTTCGGGTCAGCACCCGCACCGGCATCAGCCGGTTCTCGATGCGGATCTTGTCGCGCATCGGCCTTCTGCCGCATCACCCGGTACAGCGCCTTCTTGACGTCCTTGCCCTCGGGCATCGGGAGCACGTAGGAGCCCGAGCGGTGCACGCGGCGCACGGCATACTCGCCGTGCTCGTCCTTCTCGAACTTCACGCCGTAGCGTTCGAGCCGCTGCACCATCGCGAAGCCGCGCGTCGCGGTCTGATAGATGGTGCGCTGATTGACGATTCCGTCGTTGGCGCGGGTGATCTCGGCGACGTAGTCCTCGGGTTCGGCCTTGCCGGGGATGACGGCGTTGTTCACCCCGTCCATGCCCATGGCGAGCGCGCCCGAGTGACGCACGTGCGCCTTCTCCAGCAGCAGCACCTGCGCGCCCTGCTCGGCAGCGGTGAGCGCCGCCATCGTCCCGGCAGTGCCACCGCCGATCACCAGAACGTCGCAGTCGAGGCGGACGGTGTCGTCGAGATGGGGTGTCAGCATCAATTCACCAGTTCCGAATGATCAAGCGCGGTAATGACTTCAGTACGCAGTGCGGCGCGGTTCGTGGGCAGGCGCGGCTCCGGCACGTCCAGCAGGGCACGCAACGGCTCACCGGCTTGTCAGCGCAGGAGATAGGGCATGTTCACGGTGACGGCGCCGGTGGGACAGCGCGCCGCACAGGGCCCGCAGTACCAGCACTCGTCCACGTGCATGAACGCCTTGCCGTTCTCGGGGTTGATCGCCAGGGAGTCCAGCGGGCAGATCTCCACGCACAGCGTGCAACCCTCGATGCACAGCGACTCGTCGATCGTCACCGGGACGTCGACCCGTTGGTTGACCGAAGTCATGAATTACCCCTCATCAAGTTGCCGCGCAGCGTGATTCGATCGCCGCGCATCCGGATGTACTCGAGATCGACGGGCCTGCCGTCGTCGAGGTGTGTGAGTCGTTCCAGCAGCAGCACCGCAGCACCGTCGGGCACCTGGAGGATGGCTGCGGTGTGCGCGTCCGCGGCGACGGCCTCGACGGCCAGGCCCGCGGTCCCGAGGCGCTGTTCGGTGGCGTCCTCGATGAGCGCGAAGATGTCGTTGGTCTCCAGTGAGCTCTCGAGAACGGCGGCGCCGATGTCGGGTACCAGATAGGTCATGTCCAGGCTCACCGGCAGGTCGCCGAGGAAGCGGAGGCGTTCGACGAAGATGACTTCCTCGCCTGCGTTCAGCCGCAGCCGGTTGGCGACCGACGGGGGAGCGGCCACCGGCATCGCGGCGCGCACCTCGTTGCGGATCTCGCCGTACCCCTTGAACGTGGCCTTGAGTCCAGCCAGCGCGTCAAGCCCGTGGTCGTACTTGCGGACGGCGACACGGGTGCCGACCTTGGGTCCGCGACCGATCAGACCCTCGTTCTTCAGTGCGGCGAGCGCCTCGCGGACGGTGTTGCGCGAGACGAAGAACTCCGCTGCCAGGTCGGCTTCGGCGGGCAGGCCGTCGGCGTAGCCGCCTGCGTGGATCTGGTGACGCAGCACGTCGGCGACGAGCCGGGCCTGATCGGCGCGCTGCCTGCGGATGGGCGTCGGTTCCGCGTTGGTCACGTCCGTACGGTATGGCCGGGACCACGCAGCGCCGGACGGCGTCGCTGCGGCCGCAGTTCGGCGGTTCGGCATTGCGCCGGTCACGGCGCCGGAGGACCTGCCGAAATCACGGTCGGATACCGGCATTGCGCCACCGCGGGTCGGCGGTGCTGTTTGCAATCGCGGTGAGCCGAAGTGGTGGGCCGGGTGGATTCCCGTCAGATCGCGTCGGCGACGCCGTCCGGCGCCGGCGCGGTGACGAGGTCGGGCGCAGGAGCGGGAATCTCCTCCGGCGGCGCAGGGGGGAGCGCCATGCCCTGATCCGGGGCTCCTGGCGCGGCCTCGGGTGCCGGCGCCACGAATCCGACGTTGACGACGTCAGCCGGGGGCGGTGCCGCGTTGGGGTCGAGCGGCGGCGGGGGCCGCGAGCGGCGAAGGGGTCGAGGGCGGCGGAGGGGGAGCGTCGGCGGGCGGTGCGTCGGTCGCGTCCGGCTCCACCGCCGGGAGATACATGTGGTGGTTGAACTGAGGTTGGTAGGCGCCACCACCGCCGACCTTGACACCACCACCCTCGCCGCTGGACACCGGCGTGCCGTCCGGCAGCGTCACCGCCGTGTGGCCGCCGTTCCAGCCGATCACCAGGGCGCCGGCTCAGTGCCGTACCTGAAGCCGCGAGCGAGGAGGGCGGACTCCTGGTTCCTGGTGTCGAACCTGTCGCCGTAGATGGGCCTGCCCGTGGCAGCGTTGGCCACCCAGGACGCCAGGCCGGAGCAGTCCGTTCCGCGCGGCGAGTCGCCACCGGAGACGTACGGCGTACCCGAGACCTGGTTGACGAGTGTCAGCAGCGTTGCGGTCGCTAATCCGATCATGCGGCGGGACACTAGCAATGGAATTTGCCCGCATCCAAAATTTGTGGCCCCCATCACGTTACGCGAGATGAATGACATTCTTAACAAAACGCGTTGAGCGAGTGGCATTCTCGCAGTAACGGCAGTGCTGGTCGAAGGTGTGGTGCTGCGCGCGAGCAACTTTCGTCAAGCGACCTGCTGAAGACGTCGAAAAGCCTGTTCATGCACGCTTTCTGGGAGCATTGTCACGCGTCCCGCGGGCCGCTGGCCGCCTGCGTTCGGCTCCATACCTTCGGCGTTGCTCGAACTGCACGGCGAGCGACCAGCCGATGGTTCGGGTCGAATCGATGAAGTCGGCCCGCGGAGGGTGCGCCTTGCGCCCGCTCGATCGCACCGCGTGATTCACGCGACAACGTGGTCGCCAGATCGGTGCCATGTCGGCGCCGTTTTCGTGCGAGGATTTCGACCCGGCTCGATGGCCTCAGCCTGCCCAGATGCCGACTCAAGCGACTGACCCATCGGATTTGTGCGGTCGCCGATCCGCGCAATCGGCCGCGGAACCGGCGCGAATGCCGACATGATCGCGGTGCGAAGGTTGGGAACTGGCCCTCGATGTCGAGCCGAAAAGACCTGGTGTGCAACCGATTACGGGCTCACGTTCACTCGTGGCAGTTGGGATGAAGGTCGAGGCAACGGAATTCGCGCCAACCCACGACAGAGTTCCATCCGTCGATCCAGTTGGCATCCCGCGCGTGTCGACTATTACGATTCGGTCGTTTCTAGCGTATGGTCATTTTTGCCATTAGGAGGCGTTGACGTGCGCTGATGTGGCATGTTACTTGCGCCAGCAAAGAATGGGAGCATCGTGGGGGCACCGGCAGCGAACCGGCCAAACGCTTCGGATTCCAGCGGTCTCGATGACGATCGGGAACGGATTCTGACCGCCGCGGCCCATCTCTTCGACGAATTGGGCGTGGCCGACACCAGTCTCGAGCGCATCGCCAGTCAGGCCGGACTGCCCCGCAGCACCGTATTGCGACAATTCGCCAGCAAGCTGGACCTGATCACCCTGTACGTCGGTCGGTGGGCCGCAGAACGCCGCGCCGCCGCCGAGGCGGAGCGCGCGAAGTACGACGGTGACCCGCGAGGGGTCCTGTTGGCATGCGCGAACATCATCGACGCCCCGAACGACACCACGACCGGACGATCGTGGGTCCACTTCGCCGCCGAACTTCCCGACGGCCACCCGGTGCGTCAAATCGTGATCGAGCTCCGGCGCTGGTACCTCGACTTCCTGGCGCGCGAGCTCGGACAACTCGGCCACCAGGAGCCGATGGGAACCGCAGCGACCCTCTTGATGTTCCACACCGGCGCCATGACGGCCGCTTCGCTCGAGGGCATGGGACCCGAAGTCGGCGGCCAGGTCAGGAAGCTGTACGGAGACCTGATCGACGACACCCTGTAGCGACCGGGTCAGCGAAACACGCCCATCCCGCCGTCGACGTTGATGGTCTGCCCGGTGAGGTATTCGGCTTCGTCGCTGACCAGGAACGCCACCACGGCCCCGATGTCCTCGCTGGTGCGGCCCACTCGCCGCAACGGCACCGAGCGCAGTGCGCTCTCGAAGTCCTTCGGTGCGATCTCCCGCCAGTACTGGACGCCCTCCGAGTCCGCGAACGGACACACCACGTTGACCCTGACGTTGTCGCGGCCCCACTCGAGTGCGGCGGCCTTCGACATGCCGCGCACGGCTTCCTTGGCGGCGGCGTACGCACCGAAGCGTGCCTGCCCACCGGTGCCCGATCCCGATCCGAGGTTGACGATCACCCCACCGCCCGCGGCGGCCATCGTCGGGTACACGGCTTGCATGAGGAAGAACGTCGCGCGTGGCGCGGTGTCGAACACCAGGTCGTAATCGTCGGCGGTGATGTCGACGAAGGGTTTGGGCTCATTGGTGGCGACCGCGTTGTTGATCAGTGCGTCGACCCGCCCGAACGCGGCCATCGCGGCGTCGACGATGCGGCGCGGGCTCTGCTGATCCCGCAGATCGGCCAGCATCGATTGGCAGGAGAAATCGGCGAACTCGACCGACGTGGCCGCCAACCTCTCCTCCTGGTGATCGACCAGGAGTGCCGCCGCGCCGCGGCTGAGCAGGGCCCGGGCGATGCCCTTGCCGACGCCCTGAGCCGCGCCGGTGACGATCGCGACTCGGCCCGCCAGCGACTGCGGATGCGAGAACCCGGTGCTCACGCGCCACCGCCGGTGGTGTCGCCGTGGACTGCGGCGGCCCCGATCATTGCGTGGGACACGGCAGTTCGATGCTCGCGCCGCCGACCAGTCCGCCGAGTGTCGGGAACCGAATTCGGGCCGGCTGTCCATCATGCCGACAAGCTACCCGCAGCACCGGCTACATTCGGCTGGTGCCCGGCGGAACGAGTTGGTGGATCACCGGCGCGGAGCGGACTGTCTCCGAGATCGTGCCTGCACCGCCGGATGCGGTCAGGGCGTTCTACGTCGACCTCGACAACATCAAGCTGGTTCACCCGCTCGTGGTCTCCGTGCAATCCACCTCGCGGACGGACACCCATGACGGCTACACCCAGACCTACCGTGTGCGCGATCGCATTCCGTTCGGACCGCTGACGTTCGGCATCACCTATACGGCGCGGCTTCGCGTTCCGGTGCACGGTGACGTCCTGACCGAGGCCAGGCAGTTTCCCCGCGTTGCGCTCGACGGTGTGGTCTCCTTCGCCGCGTCAGGGGACGGCACCCGCGTCACCGAACGGATCCGGATCGAGGCACCCCGTCCGCTGGCGGCGGTGACGGTGCGGCAGGCCGTCGCCGCACACGCCGAGATGCTCGCGGGCATCCGCACGCACTTCGCGTGACGCTCCGCGGCGGAAGCCGTTGATGCTCATCGGCGTTCGGCCGACCCGCGATAACGGATCAGCACCGGTACTTTACAGATCGCCGTAAAACTGTCACGCTGCATTGAGCAGGCAGGCCCCGCCGCAGAATCCGCACCGAACACCCAGGAGTGCAATGCCATGAGCGCTCAGTCGTTTGAGACCCAAGACGGCGGCGAGGCACGCACGTCGCGTGCCGGCAGGTCGAGAGTCGCCCCTGGCGGCCTCGGCAAGTACCAACTGGACGTCACGGCGCTCGACGTCGGCGACGTCGTGCGATCCGCGGGCGGCTGGCTGTTCGACCGCGCGATGGCCGGCTGGGACGTCACCGTCGTCCTCGCGAGAGCCGACGACGTCCGCCCGCTGGAGATCCTCGGGTTGAGCACCCACCGCCACGAGCCCGACGATGATTCGTCGGCCCCGCCGCGGGCGCTGGCGCTCGCGGTCTCGTCCGGCATGGTCGCCACCGATCCGCAGCTTCGGGATGACGTGCTGCGTGCGTTGAAGCGCGGACTCACCGAGGTGACCCTGTGGGGCGATTCGTGGCAGGCCGGTCTGGACTCGGGCGCCAAACCCGTCGAGCACGTCCTCAGCGGCGCCGCCCGCGCGTTCAAGGCCCAGGCACTCGCAGCCCTCGGAGCAACGGATCCGGTCGGCCCGATCGAGACGTTCCGCAATCGGACCACGGCGCTCCTCGGCGGCTACTCGGACCTGATGCCCTCGGCCGCGAGTTCCTTGGCCCAGCGGTAGTCGGCCTTCCCGGCAGGGGACCGCACCACCTTCTGGGTACGGATGAAGGCCTTGGGGATCTTGTAGCGGGCGATGGCCTTCTCGCAGACCTCGACGAGTTCCTCGTCGGGGGCGGATGCGCCATCGGCGAGTTGCACGATCGCCACGACCTCGCTGCCCCAACGCTCCGACGGTCTGCCGACGACGACCACGTCGTAGACGCCGGGGTGAGCGGCGACCGCACGCTCGACCTCCTCGACGAAGATCTTCTCGCCGCCGGAGTTGATCGTGACCGAGTCGCGGCCAAGCAGCTGGATGCGGCCGTCGTCGAGCACGTTCGCACGGTCACCGGGTACCGACCATCGCACCCCGTCGATCGTGGGGAAGGTGCGCGCCGTCTTCGCCTCGTCGCCCAGATATCCGAGCGGGATGAGGTCGCGGCGGGCCAGCCAGCCCTGCCCTTCGCCCGGTCGCAGCACCCGGTCGAGTTCCGCCGAGACGACCGCGGTGTCGGACAGCGGGGTGAACGTGGCGGCCTGCGTCTCGGCTCCCGCCGTCGTCGCCGTGCTCATCTGCGCGCCGGACTCCGACGCACCGACGGCGTCGAGCAACATCAGGTGCGGCAGCGCGACGAGGATGCGCTCGCGGACCGTCGGCGACAGCGGGGCGCCGCCGTTGGTGATCGTGAACAGGCCGGACAGGTCGTAGTCGCCGCGCTCGATCTCGTCGAGCAGCGGACGGGCGATCGCGTCGCCGACGACGGGCATGCCCAGCACCCGCTCACGTTCGGCGAGTCGCAGCACGTCAGCGGGCCGCATCCGTTCCACGTCGTCCGGGATGACCACGCGACCGCCCATCGTGACCGCGTTGAAGGTGGCCCACTGGGCGGCACCGTGCATGAACGGCGGGATCATCATGATCGACATCGCGCCTGCCGACGCCCGCGCCTTGTCGGCGAGCTCGTCGTAGGAGGCCATGGCCTGGTCGCTGCCCCATGGCCGACCACCCATCGACGACAGGAAGATGTCGTGCTGACGCCACAGCACGCCCTTGGGCATGCCGGTGGTGCCGCCGGTGTAGAGCACGTAAAGGTCGTCGCCCGACGGAGTCGGCATGCCCTGCGCCGGGGCGGGCGTGCGGAGCACGGTCTCGAAGTCGACCGCACCGGGCAGCAGGGCGTTGCCCGACTCGTCGGCGACCTGGATGAGCACCTCGAGTGCGGGCAGCCGGTCGCGGATCGCCGCCACCCGCGGAGCGAACTCCGCCGGGTAGACGAGCGCCTTGGCGTTCGAGTCGGCGAGCAGGTAGACCAGCTCTTCGCTCGACGTAGCGGTAACTGACGTTGAAGGGGGCGACCCGCGCGCGGAAGCTGCCGATCATCGCCTCGAGATACTCGTTGCCGTTGCGCAGGTAGATGCCGAGGTGGTCCTGGCCGGACTCGTGGCCTGCGAGCGCATCGCGTTCGGTGTGGCAGCCGAGCCCGACGGACGCCAGGTAGTGCGCGAACCCGTCGATCCGCGCATCGACGTCGGCGTAGGTCAGTCGCCGGTCGCGCCACACCAGGAAGGTCTGGTCGGGGATCGTCCTGGCGACCGTCGCGAAGACGTCGGACAGGTTGAACAACACATCACCCATGGCATCGCCCACGAACGACGACCATACATCGACTATCTGAATGTATGGTCACGGCGTTAGCCAGGAAAGAAGCCCGCCCCCGTCAGCGTGCCCGGCTGCCAGCCCTGAGCGCCGAGGCACACCATCGGACGCCCGTCGGGCGACTGTGCTGCCGACTTCGGCCCCGGACACGGCGCACCGATGTCCTGCTGGCCGTACAGCGGGTACGACGCCACCCAGAATCCGGTGTAGATCGGCGGCCACTGGTTCGGGATCCAGTGGCAGGCGAGCGTTTCCCCGCCTGGGCCACGGCCGAACGTGAACACCTGGTAGTTGTCGCACGGCCCGGCGAGGTTCGCGTCGTAGACCATGCCGGGCGCGTCCGCGGGACTGGCATTCGATGGATCGGCGGCGGCCGTCGGCGCCAGAGCCACTGCAGCGGCCGCAGCGGCGGTGGCGATCACGAGTTCGCGGATCATGGGCAAAGCCTAACGGGTACGCGACCGCCGCCAGGCTGTTTCACGAGGCGGCTACTCGGGGGAGTCGAGCACGCTCACCGCGATGCCGTACGGCAGGAACCTGACCCTGCGGGTGGGGTCCGTGTTGGTCTTGTTCGCGCGCAACGCATCCAGCTCGTTGGGGTAGACCTCTTCGATGCGGGCACCGCCCTCGCCGTCCACGCTGTAGATCGCCCAGACGCCGTCACCGGTATCGCCGGTGGTCTCTGGTTCCGCCTTCGGGCGCGTCGACTGGGTGAACTGGTCGAGCAGGGTGGCCCAGCCCGCTCCCTTGCCGAGGCGGTCGATGGCGTCCCGCAGCCCGTCGCCTGCCTCCCGGAAGACGCGGTCGAACTCCTCGGGGTCGATGCCGAACGGTCCGTTCTGGCTCATCGCCGCCCTCCTTCCAAACGATCGCGACGCGGGTGTGCCGTCAGACACCAGTGTGCGCGTGATCAGCAAAGTTCGCCACGACCACGCTTAGAGCGAACCTCTGGTAGACGATGAGGCCATGCCCACCCGCGCCGAGCTGCTGGCCGCCGCCGAGAAGTCAGCCGTCGCCGTCGGCGCACACGACCGTCGCGCGTGGGTGGGGCTGTTCACTCCCGGCGGCCAGATCGAGGACCCCGTCGGTTCGCGGCCGCACCGCGGCGGGCGCGCGATCGAACGGTTCTACGCCACCTTCATCGGCCCGAGGAACATCACCTTCCACCCCGACGCCGACGTCGTGGTCGGCAACACCGTCGTCCGCGACCTCGAACTCGAGGTGACGATGGCGGACTCGCTCGTACTGCGGATCCCCACCTACCTCAGGTACGACATCGAGAGCACCACCGACGACGGCTTGAGAATCGCTCGGCTGCAAGCACATTGGGAATTGCCTGCGATGGTGATGCAGTTCGCCCGCAGTGGGTTGGCGGCGGTTCCCGCGGGTCTTGCCCTGTCCCGCGGACTGTTGGCCAACCAGGGCCCGATGGGAACGGCGGGCTTTCTCTCGGGCTTGCGGGGCGTGGGTGCGCGCGGCAAGCGCCACCTGGCCGCGTTCCTCGACGATGCCTGTGCGGGCGACGAAGTCGCGGTGCGGCGACACCTGTCCGACCGGGCGGTCGTCTCGCTGGGCGATCACGACCGCCTCGCCACGTCCGAGCTGGTGCGGCTGCTGGCAGGCGGACGGCCACGCAGGCTGATCGCCTCCGGGCAGACCGTGTCGGCAGGCATCGAGACCGACGGGCAGCGCCACGTGATCATCGCCGACCTGCGGGCCGGCCCGATGTCGATCGTGAGGATCCGCCTGTTCACGGAGGCCCCAGGGGCAGGAGCGTAGCGACTCGGGGGGATGTCCGGCGGGCAGGAGCGTAGCGACTCGGGGGATGTCCGGCGGGCAGGAGCGTAGCGACTCGGGGGCGATGTTGCAGGGGCAGGCGCCACCGACGTGAGACGGTATGAACACCATGTCTGATCCCGAGCTCATGACCTACGAGGAATTCGGCCGCCGTTTCTTCGAGATCGCCGTCACCGAAGAGCGCGTCGGCGACGCGATCGCGGCGATCGCCGGGGACGAGTTCGCGATGGGCCCGATGGGGCAGGGGCCGGGCGGGATCGCCAAGGTCACGGCCAAGGTGAAGGTGCAGGCGCCGTCGGTCACCCGTCACGTCGGGGAGGCCATCACGTTCTCCATCCGCATCCCCCTGGAGATCGACATGGTCATCGACCTGCGGATCGACAAGCCCCGGTTCATGGTGTTCGGCGAGATCGCGCTGCGGGCATCGGCGCTTGCCGCCGCGCCGCTGGTGCTGATCCTCGACGTGCACAAGCCGCGGCCGTCGGACATCACGATCCACGTCACCTCGAAGTCGCTGCGGGCCGAGGTGTTGCGCATCGTGGCAGGCGTCGATGCGGAGATCAAGCGGTTCATCTCCGCTCACGTGTCCGGTGAGATCGACAGCCCGGAGGCGCGCAAGGCCAAGATCATCGACGTCGGCAGCCAGATCGACGAGGTGTGGACGGGTCCGTGATTGGGCCGTCATCAGGATCCGCCCGTACGCTTTGGCCGTGCTCCGCAAAACGAAGACCGCCGGCATCACCGCCCTCACCGTGGGCGTGTTGATCGCGGCCGTGCCGTTGGCGGCGCCTGCGCAGGCGGATCCGACCGGCGACGCGTTCATCAATGCGCTGAGCAATGCCGGGGTCGGCGTGACCAACCCCACCGATGCGGTGGCCTTGGGTCAGTCGGTGTGCCCGATGTTGTCGCAGCCCGGCCAGACCGTCGCGGACGCCGCCACTCAGGTGGCCAACGTTGCAGGCATGTCGCTCGGGCCTGCCACGATGTTCACCGGCGTGGCCATCTCGATCTTCTGCCCCGGCGTGGTCGCCCAGATCGGCAACGGGCAGTCACCGATTCCGCTCGGCCTACTCGGCGGCCTCTGACCCGCCCGTGCGGACCCGCAGGTCCGCAAGCCCCCGAAGGTCCTCGAGGACCGGGCGTTTGGGGCCACGACCGTTTCCTGCGGACAGCCCCCTGAAGTGACGCCACAGCCACGGCATCAGCAGGTTCTGTGCCCACATGCCCTGCGAGTACATGCGCGACCGCAACCCCGGCCGGGTCGCGTCGGGGCGGCCCTTGGCCCAGTCGTGGTTGCTGCCGGGCAGTCCGAGCGCCTCGGCGGCTGCGGCGGCGAACAGGGCGTGCCCCCTTGGCGACCCGTGCACCCGGTCCGAGCTCCAGGTCTCGGGGTCGGTCATGGACGGAGCGCCGTAGAGGTCGACGAGGCGGAAGCCGTGCCGGGTGGCGGCGGTCCGGATCACGTGGTTGATCTCGACCACGCGCGCCGCGATCAGGCGTCCCACCGGCAGGATGCGCGCCAGGTCCGGGAACGTCGTCGTGACGACGGTCGCACCCGATTCGGCGAGCCTGTCGTGGAGGAAGTCCAGATCGGCGAGCGCGCGGCCGAACGATCGCCCCGGCCGGGTCACGTCGTTCATGCCGATGCAGCTGGTGATCAGGTCGGGCTCCATCGCCAGCGCCTGGGGCAACTGGTCGTCGAGGACATCGCGGATCTGTCTGCCCCGCACCGCGAGATTGGCGTAGGTGACGCCGGGATCGAGGGCATCCAGCATGACCGCGAGCCGATCGGCGAAGCCGTACACGCCAGTGGTGTCGTCGCCGTCCCACAAACCCTCGGTCTGGCTGTCACCCAGTGCGACATACCTCCGGTAGCCGCCGGAGAATTCACTCTCAGCCACGACCGAGACTGTAGTAGCCGGTGGGTCAGCCCCGTGACGGCCAGATCAGGTTGAGCGGACGCCCGACGGCGCTGAGCTGATTGATCGCGTCCTCCAACCTGGCGCGCGGCACCTCCGCGCGCCATTCGGGAAGTGTGCCGGTGAGCCGCACCACGCCTGGCGCAAGGTCGATCGAGGTGAGGTAAAGGCCGCGCGGCAGTTCGGGCAGCCGGACCGGGTAGCCGGGGGTGCGCTGCGGCAACGTCCACCTGCGGCGCCGCACGATCGCGCGCGGGCGGATCCACAGCGTCGACCCGTCGATGCGCATCTCGACCTCGACGTGGCCCCAGCCTCGGCGCCGGGCCACGCTGAGCCGGGCGACACCGTCCGGTCCCACCTCACCCGACAGTCGTGGCGCAGCCGACCGGAACAGTTCGTCGAGCACCGGCGCGGGCAACTCGAGGGTGAGCTCGACCGGCGCGGCCACCAACGCCGGCGGCACCGATGCCCGCATGTGCACGTTGTGCAGCACCGTGCTCGCCCGCTCGAATCGCTGGCCGTGCCATCGCAGGTCCGTTGCGGCGATCCGGACGTCGTCGAGCTGACCGACCGACAGAGCACGCAGGTCGAGTCGCGAATCGAACTCGGTGATCGTCAACGACATGTCACCGTCGGTCAGCCGCACCGTCAGTCGCCTTCCGACGACGAGGCGGCGCACGGTGAGGAAGAGCGTGCGGTAGGCCGCTGCTGCACCGGTATTCACGGGGGCGACGGCTGCGGTCGACCAGAGCGCCGCCAACACGTCCAGCGGCCGGAACGGGTCCCAACCTCGGCCCGGACGCGTCATGCCCCCAGCATCCTCCGGTCAGTCCTGAGCCGCGAACGCATTGAGCAGAGATCGCAGCGACCGCGCCACCGCATGCCGCGTGGCGACGGGGTCATCGGAGTTCGCGATCAGCATCGCGCCGCGCGTCAGTGCGCCCAGCAGCAGGCGGCTGGTGGTCGCCGGGTCGTCCACCCGGATTGCGCCTGCCCCCGTGGCCGACACCAGGGCGTGCATGATCGCCGCGTGCGCGTACTGCTCGTCGAGTTCGGTGAACCGGGCGAGGCCGAGAACCGCGGGACCGTCCAGGATGAGGATTCGCTGGACGTCCGGTTCGAGGACGCCGTCGAGAAACGCGTCGAAGCCGCGGGCGAGTTCGTCGACGTCGTCGGTGGCGCCCTGCGCCGCCGAGGTCGCCGCGCTCAACAGGTCGGTGTGAGCCTGGATGAACACGGCCTCGAAAAGGGCTGTCTTGGTGGGGAAGTGGTGATAGAGCGCGCCCGTGGTGACCCGCGCCTCGCGAGCGAGGTCGTCGACGGAGGTGGCACGGAAGCCGTTCTCGCCGAACAGACGCCTGCCCGCGGCGACCAGCGCGGCGTGCGTCTGAGCCACCTGCGCGGCACGCAGCGTCGGCGGCTGCCCGGTTTCCGGTTCAGACATCTCCTGCTCCTGGTGGACGATTCGCCCCACACTATTGACATAGCATCGTTATGTGAAATAGTGATCCTATCTCGCGAAGGGGAGCACGCTCATGACATCGGCAGCCATTGACACCGCAGGACCCGTCGAAGACGCACGTCGCAGTCACGATCGGAGCCTGGACGCATTCCGGGACGCCGTCGTGCGCACCTCGCAGTTGTGGCGCGGCATCGACAGTCCGGACGCCCAGGCACCGCGGCTCGATTGGACTGCCGCCGAGACCGCGGCTCACGTGGTCGGCGACCTTCGGGACTACACCACGGCGCTGACCCGGCACCGCAACGGCTATATGACGCATGCCAATCCGCCGATGGAGTCACCGTCGAAGCTCAGTGCGAAGGTCAACGCCCGCCATCTGGAGGAAGTGCCAGAGCGGAATCCGCACCGGCTCGCCGACATGCTCGAGGACGCCGCACGGGCCTATCTTGCGGTGGCCTCGTCCGCCGATCTGTCGGCGGACATCGCCACTCCGAACGGTCTTGTCCTCGCTCCGTCGACGATGACCTGCCTACTGCTGGGCGAGCAACTCGTGCACGGTCTCGACATCGCGCGCTCCGCGGACGTGCCATGGCCGATCAGCGATGCCGACGCGCTACTCGTCATCCCTGGCGTGCTGAGCATCGCGCCCCAGTACCTGCGGCCGTCGCGCGCGGCGGGTACGCGGTCGAGCTACGAACTTCGCATGCGCGGGGGATGCCGGTACCGCATGGTCATCGCCGACGGCACCGCCACCGTCGCAGCCGCGGGGGAGCGCGCCGACTGCGTGATCACGGCTGACCCCGTCGCGTTCCTGCTGCTCGGTTACGGCCGAATCACCCAGTGGCCGCCGATCATCCGTGGTCAGTTGCGCGCCGGTGGCCGCAAGCCGTGGTTGGCGATGAGATTCTCCTCGCTACTGGCCAGCCCGTAACCCGGCCAGCACGCGACTGCTCGACGCACGCAGCGCCGAGAAGTCCGCATCGGGCAGGCCGAGCACCCGCACGCACGCATCCGCCACGTGCATCGGCAGCCCGGCCCGGTCGCCGTCGGTGTGATCCGCCCTCGTGTTCACCAACGACTCGACCAGCCGGAACGGCAATTCGGCCGCGGCCGCGTCGACGCCGGTCTCGGTGACGATGGCCCGGCTCACCTCCAGGTAGTGCAGTCTCAGTCGTTCGCGGTCCGACCAGAACGGCTCGAGCCCGGCGCCCCGGAGCTCCGGCTGCAGGTAGAGCGCGCCAAGATTCCAGCGACCGTCGAGCAGCTGCCTGCCGTCGAATGCCGCCAGCGCATGGAGGTGTTCCCGCGCGCTGAGCGCCGGGTCCGCCGTCTCCAGGTTGGGGATGAATGCCAGTGTCGGAGTGACGGTCTGGCTGAGCAGGGCGCAGAGAATGTCGTCCTTGGTCTTGAAGTAGTGGTAAAGCGACGCCTGGCGGATGCCGACGGCTTCGGCGATGGTCCGGGTGGACGTGCCGGTGTAACCCGTCGTCGTGAACAGTTCACCGGCGGCGTCGAGGATCTCGTCGCGCGCGGTGGTCCCCGGCCGCCGCTGTGACGTCAGGCGGGGCCGGCCCGCACGTGTGACGGTCATCGCCACATCGTCGCCCACGGCGCCCCCGAACTGGGCGTCCACCCGTTTCTGTCACGCGATAGAAACCGACGACACGTATCGGTTACGTGGGCACGCGTTTGGTTACGCCACCGACACCCACGGCCCGCGGGGAATGTGAAAACTGTCGATTGACAGGCAAGTGGTTCATCGGCGCGCCACCAGCAGATGTCATCAACGACGTCCGAGCAGTCGAGGAGCGCTGTATGGGGACCGCGATCGAGGTCGATGTGCAACGGCAGGCCGCCGTGCCGTCGACCACGGAACCCGTCGCCAGCGTCGGCGACCTGCACGTGACGTTCCGTCGCAACGGGCGTGACGTGTACGCCCTGCGCGGCGTGTCACTGACCATCGCGCGCGGCGAAATTCTTGGCCTGGTCGGCGAATCCGGTTCGGGCAAGAGCGTTCTCGGCTTCAGCATGCTCGGCCTGCTACCCGATCACGCCAAGACCGCGGGCACCGTCCGCGTCGCCGGTGCCGACATGGTCAAGGGCTCGCCGCGGGCCCTGCGCAAGGTGCGGCGGCTGGACCTCGGTGCCGTATTCCAGGATCCGATGACCTCGCTGAACCCCACCATGCGCATCGGCAGGCAGGTCGCCGAAGCCGCGGGTGGCGACGAGGCAGCGTTGCGGCTGCTGACCGCGGTCGGCATCCCCGAGCCGAAGCGGCGGATGCGGGCCTTCCCGCACGAGTTGTCCGGCGGTCTGCGCCAGCGCGTGATGATCGCGATGGCCATCGCGGGTGACCCCGACCTGATCGTCGCGGACGAACCGACCACCGCTCTGGACGTGACGGTCCAGGCACAGGTGCTGCGCCTGCTCGAGCGGCTGCGTGACGAGATCGGTTGCAGCATCGTCTTCATCACGCACGACCTTGGTGTCGCCGCGCAGATCTCGGACCGCATCGCGGTGCTGTACGCGGGCCGCATCGCCGAGGTCGGCCCCACCCGCGAGGTTCTCGACCGGCCCGCCCACCCGTACACACATGGCCTGCTGCGTTCGCGCCTCACCCTCGACACGGCACGTGATCAACGGCTGGCCGCGTTGGCCGGTTCGGTGCCGAGTGCGGTGTCACCGCTGCCCGGATGCGCGTTCGCGCCGCGCTGCGTCCTGGAGACACCCGACTGCACCGCGGCACCGCCGGACCCGATCGCCGTCGCCGCAGGCCGGGTCAGCGCCTGTGTCCTGCCGTTCGACGACGTGGCCGAGCAGTTCGGCGGCGCCTCGACGAACGCAGGCGAGACGTTCGAGGTCGCCACCGCCGATGACGTCCCACCATCGGTCGTGGTCCGCGACGTGACCAAGACCTTCAGCGTCAAGCGGCGGTTCCTCGACCGTTCGCCCGTCGGAGACGGGAAACTGCATGCCCTGCGCGGGATTTCGCTGACCGTTGGGCACGGCGAATCGGTGGCACTCGTCGGGGAGAGCGGCTCGGGCAAGTCCACCCTGCTGCGCGTCATCGCCGGCCTCGAGAAGCCCACCGCCGGTGCGGTCCAGCTCGAGGACGGTGAGCGGCCGCAGATGGTGTTCCAGGATGCGGGTGCCTCGCTGACCCCATGGCTTTCGGTGGGGGAGCTGATCTCCGAGCGGCTGCGAAGCGCGAAGACGTCGCGCGCCAGACGCAACGAGGCCGTTGCCGAGGTGCTCGACCGCGTCGGGCTGCCCCTGGAGATCGCCAAGTCGCGCGCCGGCCAGCTCTCCGGTGGCCAGCGCCAGCGGGTGTCGTTGGCCCGCGCGACCGTGGTGCCACCGTCGGTGCTGCTGTGCGACGAGCCGACCAGTGCCCTCGACGTGTCGCTCGCCGCATCGGTTCTCAACCTCATCGGCGACCTGCGGCGCAGCCTGGACATGTCGGTCGTCTTCGTCACCCACGATCTGTCGGTGGCCCGGGTGGTCGCCGACCGGATCGCCGTGATGTACCTGGGCCGGATCGTCGAGGTCGGCCCGGCCGACGACGTCATCAACCGGCCCACCCATCCGTACACCCAGGCCCTTGTCGACTCGATACCGGACCTCGACCGCGAATCACGCGTCCTGGCAGGCGAACCCGCCAGTCCGCTGTCGCCACCGACCGGCTGCGCATTCCATCCGCGGTGCCCCATCGCGGTCGACACCTGCAATGACGATCAGCTCGACGTCAGGTTGGAAGGCATCCCGGGCAGCCTGCACCAGGTGGCCTGTATCGAAAGGCGGGCAAGCTGATGGCGATCGCAGTCCAGGCAGGTCCGCTGGTCCGCGGCAGGCAGCGACGACTGCTGACCCTGCCCACGTCCAGCGTGACCGCGGTGAACTGGATCGGGGTGTCCCTGCTCCTGGTCGTCACCGTCGTCGCGGTGGCCGTTCCGCTTCTGGCGCCGCATGATCCGCTGATCCCCGTCGGCATGCCCCTGCAGGCGCCGGGAAAGAACGGCTTCCTGCTCGGCACCGACAGCGTCGGGCGCGACATCCTGTCCCGGGTGCTCTTCGGGATCCGGGCGAGTTGGTTCGCCGCACTCGTGGTCGTCGCCGTCGGGCTGCTCTTCGGCGGGCTGATCGGCCTGATCGCAGGCGCCACGGGTGGCTGGCTCGACTCGGTTCTGATGCGCATCACCGACGGGTTCCTGTCGCTACCCGCTCCCGTGCTGGCGATCGCGGTGGTCGCCGCCCTCGGTCCTGGCTTCGTGCACACCCTGGTCGCGGTGTCCATCGTCTGGTGGCCGTTCTACGCCAGGCTGGTCCGCGGCGAGGTCGCCCGACTCGCCGCACGGCCACACGTCGAGGCCGCGAAACTGGCTGGGGTGAGCCATATTCGGCTCGCCGGGCGGCACCTTCTCCCTGGCGCGGTGCCCAGCGCACTGGTCACGGCGAGCCTCGACCTCGGCACGCTGATCCTGACCCTGGCGGCCCTGTCCTTCCTCGGCCTCGGCCAGTCGGCGCCGGCTCCCGAGCTCGGCGCCGATGCCGCCCGCAACCTCAGCTACTTCCTTCAACAGTGGTGGGTGCCGGTGATGCCGGGCCTCGGGGTGCTGGTTCTGGCGCTCATCGGAAACGTCGCGGGAGACAGCCTGCGCAACCTCGTGAAGACCAGCTAGGAGGTAGGACGCGTGCGCAGTTTCATAACGACGCGGCTGGCGGCCACGGTGGCGATCCTGATCGCCCTCACCGCGATCATGTTCGTGCTGCAACACATTTCGCCGCTCGACCCGGTCAAGGCCCAACTCGGCGGGCAGGCATCGGCCGAGGCGGTGGCGGCGCGGCGCGAGGCACTCGGGCTGAATCAGCCCATCGCGGCGCAGTTCTGGCACTATCTGCTGCACGCCGTGCAGGGCGATCTGGGCACCTCCTACCGCACCCGGCACCCGGTCGCCTCGGATCTCCTGGACTTCTTTCCCGCCACGCTGGAACTGGCGCTGTACGGCATCGCCATCGCACTGATCCTGGCCGTGCTGCTGGCGTTCAGCTCGACGCTGACGTGGCCGGGAGCCGGTGTGCTGCGGACCATCCTCTACACGGGCGCGTCCGCGCCGATGTTCCTCCTCGGCATCCTCGGCCTGATCGTGTTCTACGAGAAGCTCGGCTGGGTGCCCGCCAACGGCCGGATCGCCGTGCCCAATCCACCGACCGGACCCACCGGGCTGCTGACCGTGGACGGGCTGCTGCACGGCCGCTTCGACGTGGTCGGCGACGCCCTGCATCACCTGATCCTGCCCGCGCTCGTCATCGCGATCGGCCCCGCCGTCGCGATCGGGCGGGTACTGCGCTCCAGCCTGATCAACGACATCGACAGCGACTACGCCCGAACCGCAAGGGCCAAAGGCCTTTCCGAGGGCCGGATCCTGGCAGGCCACGTGCTGCGGAACTCGGTCGGCGCCGCACTGTCGATGACCGGTCTGCAGGTCGGGCTGATGTTCTCCGGCGTGCTCGTCGTCGAGCAGGTATTCGGCTGGCCCGGCATCGGCCAGTACATCGCGCAGAGCATTCCGGTCGCGGACTTCCCGGCCATCGCAGGCGTCACCCTGATGCTGGGCGCCCTCTACGTCGTCATCAACACGGGCGTGGATCTGCTGCAGGCCACCGCAGATCCCCGCATCACGGTTACAGGAGGTTAGGTGCCACAACAGCCACTCATCGTGGGCAACCCGGTGCTCGTCGTGGTCGACATCCAACGGGGCGGCGCCATGCCGGCCGAGGACGTCGGCATCGCGCACATGCCCGGTCACGCCGACCGGGTGAGCCGCGCGGAGCGCCTCGTCGCCGCCGCGCGCGCCGCGAACGTACCGGTGGTGTTCTTCCAGGAAGTGCACCGCCCCAGCGGCGTCGACATCGGCCGCGAGCTCGACGGCACCGAGGGCATGCACTGCGTCGAGGGACGACCGGGCACCGAACTGGAACCCTCGCTTCGGCCCGATCTCGGTGGCACCCGCCCCGAGTTCCACATCGTCAAGCGTCGGTACTCCGGTTTCATCGGAACCGAATTCGACATCGTGCTGCGCGGGCTGAAGGCGTCGACGCTGATCCTCATCGGCGGCCTCACCGACGTGTGCGTGCACTACACGTTCGCCGACGCGCACCAGCGTGACTACCACGTACGAGTGGTGACCGACTGCGTCGGCGGCTCGTCGCAGTACCGGCACGACGCCGCGCTCGACGCGATGGAGTACCTCCAGACCGGAGCCAAGCGCACCACCGACGAAATCGTCGCCGCCTTCCACGCGCTCGAAACGAACCACGATCCCGTCCTCGAAGGAGCATCACGATGAAGCGTCGAACCCACCGCCGAGGGGGCTTCCTCGCGCTAGCCGCGGCGAGCGCCGTCGTCATGCTCACCCTGACCGCCTGCGGCGGTTCGGATTCCGGGGGCGGCACCACGCCCAACGCCGCGCCGACCGACAAGGTGCTGCATCTGTCCTTCCTCCAGGACCCCGGACAGCCACCGGACCCCGACGTCTTCTACGCGGCGCAGGGCCTGCTGCTGACCACCAACACCTACGAAGGTCTGCTGCAGTACAAGGCGGACACCGACAAGGCGGTGCTCGAGCCGCTACTGGCCACCGAGTGGACGGCGTCGCCGGACAACAAGGTGTTCACCTTCACACTGCGCCAAGGCGTCAAGTTCCACGACGGCACGCCGTTCACCTCTGCCGCGGTGAAGGCGTCCTTCGATCGGCGTGCCGCCGTCGACCAGGGTCCGGCGTACATGGTCAAGGACGTGGATTCGGTGACCACCCAGGGTGACTACGGCGTGACGGTCACGCTGAAGGCGTCGAACTCGGCGTTCCTGGACTACATGGCCTGCCCGTACGGCCCGCGGATGCTGAGCCCCGACCGGACTGGAGAAGAACGCCGGGTCGGACCACGCGCAGAACTACCTCACCACGCATGATCTCGGCACCGGCCCCTACACGCTGACCGACGCGCAGGTGGGCTCGCACTACGGGATGAAGGCCTTCGCCGATTACTGGGGCGCCAAGCCGTACTTCCAGACGATCGACATCCCGGTCATCACCGATGTCTCGGCCCAGCAGTTGCAGTTCAACAACGGCCAGGTCGCGGCGATCCTGCACGACCTACCGTCCTCGGCGGTCCAGTCGTACCTGGACAACAAGTCCTTCGCGAACTACACGCTGCCGACGATGATGTCGAACTACCTGTACGTCAATCCGCACAAGGGGATGATGACCGACCCCAAGAACCGCATGGCCGTGTTGCAGGCCATCGACGTCGACCAGTTGGTCAAGCAGACGTACTTCGGCCGCGGCAAGGCCGCCCCACAGATCTACCCGCCCAACGTGATGGAAGCGCAGTTCGCCAAGCAGTCCGTGCCGCACGACCCCTCGGTGCTCACCGGACTCGCAGGCAGCCTGCCCGCCGATCAGAAGGCGATCACGATCGGCTACGACTCCAGCAATCCCGACAACCAGTTGGTGAGCAACCTGCTTCAGACGCAACTCGCCGCGGCGGGCCTCACGGCCAAGGTGCAGGCCTACCCGACCTCGGAGATCTACGGATGGATCGGCACCGATGGGCAGTCGGCGCCGGACATCTTCACCGCTACGGCATGGCCGGACGCCCCGTCGCCCTACACCTGGGGTCACATCTCGTGGGATGGCGACGGCGGCCTGAACTACCTGGGTTGCTCGGCGCCGCCCGTCACCGACGCGCTGGCCAGGGGCCTGCCCACTGGTTCGCCCGATGACTTCTCGCAGGCGGGTCTCGAGGCCGTCAAGACCGGCTGCTGGCTCAACATCGCCGACGTCGACGACTTCATGGTCGCCCAACCGTGGCTCAAGGGCGTCGAGCAGGCACACGTCGTGACCAACCCGAACTCGCTGCGGCTCGCGGCGCTGTCGGTAGGGTAGGCCCGTGAACCTGGTCAGAAAGAGCAAGGTCCGGCGCATCATCCTGCTGACCCTGGGCTGGGAGGAACTTCCCAAGTCGGTCTCGGTGTACGGCGCACCCGAGGACCAGCGGTTGCGGGAACCGGTGCCCGGCGTGCTGTTGCAGACCGACGGGGGTTGGGTGCTGCTCGACACCGGGTTCAACACGGCCCTGGTCCGTGATCCCGCGCTGTATCGGCGGTTCTTCCCCACCGTGGAGTACAAGCCGGTACTGCCGGGACCGGGCGAGCCCATCGAGGAGGCCCTGTTCGACATCGGCGTCGACATCGACGACATCCACACCGTCGCGGTCAGCCACCTGCACCACGACCACTCGGGAGGGCTGAAGCTGTTCGCGGGCAAGGTGCCGGTACACGCCCAGCGCCGGGAACTGGAGTACGGCCTGTCGAACCACCCGGAGCCCGAGAAGAACGCGATCGTGCGGATCGACTTCGACGACCCGAGCATCGACTGGCGGCTGGCCGACGGCGATGCCGAGATCGCACCGGGCATCACGGCGGTGCCCACCTACGGCCACACCCCGGGTCATCAGAGCTTCGTCGTCGAACTCGACGAGTCGGTCGGTGGTGACGGCTTCGTCTTCGCGTTCGACGCCGCCGACCTGACCGAGAACATCGAGCACGAGTTGGCGATCGGCGGCTTCATCGGGGTGCAGCCCGAGGAAACGATCGAACCGATCCGCAAACTCAAGCGCCTCGCCGCCGAGAAGGGTTATCGCCTGATCCCCGGCCATGATCCGCACGTCTGGCCCGAGCTGACGCAGCACTTCCACGACCGGTTCAGCCCGGGGCGGGAGGACGCCACCTGATGGAGGTGGTGCTTGCCGAATGCTCGGGCCTGTGGCGCCGCACGCTGCTGATCCAGGCCGACGGCACGCACGTGGCGGGCGGCGACGTGCGTTGGCTACAGGGCGATTCCGCCTATGTCGACTCACGCGGGTTCGGTGGCCGACTCGAACAGCGTGGCGAGGTCTTCGAGTGGCACCGCATGGTCGATCTCGAGCCACCGTCGTCGACTCCCGATGTGGGCGCGATGCACTGGGACGGTGACACCCTGGTGGAGACGGGCGTACACGCCGACTACGTCGAACACTGGGTGCGCGACGACAGCCCGACCTCACCGCGATGGGCGCTGGTGCTGCAATCGGCCGACGGCGGTGCCGCGCAGCTGTTGCGCGTCGGCGCCGTGTTCGGCTGGGCCTGCACGACCGCGGTCACCCTCGCCGCGGTCGGCGGTGACGAGTGGGAGGCGTTGGCCCCCAGCCTTTCCGACGGAGAAGTCCGCGTCAACGATGTGCGGTGGAAGGTAGTACGGAGCGAAGGAGACGTGGAACTGTGACGGGCGCAACCCCTTTCACCTCCATCCCGGTCATCGACATCTCGGGTCTGCGGTCATCGAGGATCGCGCCGAACGCGAACGGGTGGCCGCCGAGATCGGCACGGCCGCACGCGAAGTCGGCTTCCTCTACGTCAGCCGCACGGGCATCGACGAAGCGTTGTTCGATCGGATGCTCGCGGCCACCAAGGCGTTCTTCGCGCTGCCCGTCGAGGAGAAGATGCGGAGCTACATCGGGCTGTCCAGCTGTCACCGCGGCTACGTGCCCGTCGGGGAGGAGGGTGTCGAGACCGGCACGCCCGACCTGAAGGAGGCCTTCGACACCGCGCTCGACCTTCCCGATGACGACCCCGACCACCTTGCGGGCAATCCGATGCTCGGCCCCAACGTCTGGCCCGACGTGGACGGCTTCGCCGAGGCGGTCACCGACTACTATCACGCCGTTCTCGACCTCGGACATCAGTTGCTGTGGGCGTTCGCGGTTGCGCTCGGCGAGGACCCCGACACCTTCACCAGACATGCCACCAAGACGCCGAGTCAGCTACGCCTGGTGCACTATCCGTTCGACGAGGACGCCGAGGACGTCCTCGGCATCGGGGCGCACACCGACTACGAGTGCTTCACCCTGCTCAAGCCGACCGCGCCCGGTCTCGAGGTGCTCAACGGCGCAGGCGAGTGGGTCGACGTGCCGCCCGTGCCCGACACCTTCGTGGTCAACGTCGGCGACATGCTCGAACTGTGGACCAACGGCGCATACGTCGCGACCAGCCACCGGGTCCGCAAGGTGCGCCAGGAGCGGTACTCGTTCCCGCTGTTCTTCAACGTCGACTACCACACCGAGGTGAAGCCGTTGCCGCAGTTCGTCAATGGTGACGGCGAATCGAGACCCGCGCTGCGGGCGGGCGAGCACCTCTTCGCCCAGACCGCACAGACGTTCGCCTACCTGCGGTCGCGGATCGAGCGTGGCGAACTGGTGCTGCCGGACGGCTCGATGCAGACCAATTCGTTCGGTCAGCAGGCGCTGCAGAAGCGCATTTGACCCGCTGGGGCGGGCACCACTGGGTAGCCTGCTGGCGATGGCGTCATCTCACGGAGTGCACCGGCAGCGCGAGCGAGCCGACTCGTTCGGCGCCGTCGCGCGCGCCTACGACCAGTACCGCCCGCGCTATCCGGCGCAGTTGATCGACGACCTGGTGGCGCCGCGCATCGACACTGCGCTCGACGTGGGTGCGGGCACGGGGATCTCGTCACGTCAGCTGGCGGACCGCCGCGTCGACGTACTCGCCCTCGAACCCGATCCGCGGATGGCGGAGATCGCCGCCGAGAAGGGGATTCGCACTCAGCTCGCGAAGTTCGAGGACTGGGACGCCGCCGGGCAGACGTTCGACCTGGTCCTCTTCGCTCAGTCGTTCCACTGGGTCGACCCCGACGTCGCGTTGCCCAAGGTGCGCCGAATACTGTCCGAGCGCGGTCGTCTGGCGCTGGCGTGGAACCGGCTGTTTCCGGTCGATCCGTCGCGCGACGACTTCGCCCCGATCTACCGCGACTACATGGACCCCGGCGCACCGCCCGCCACTCCGGCTCCGAGCGGCGGCACCCGACCCGGGTTGGACATCGGTCGGGTCGACGACATGCTCGAGGATGCGGGATTCGCCGTCGCCCAACGCAACTACCACCGCCAGGCGCACCTCGACCGCGACCAGTGGCTCGGCCTGGTCTTCACGTACTCCAACCATCTGGTGCTGCCCGCTCGAGCGGCGCGCGAGTTGCGGAAACCGGCTGGCAGAGCGCATCGGTTCCGGCGGTGTCACGGTGGGCGACGACACCTTGCTGATCACCGCCCGTCCGCGCGCCTAGGCTGTCCGGGTGCCGAAACGGAGCGCGGGTCTTCTGCTGTACCGGGTCACCGACGGTGTCGTCGAGGTGCTGATCGGTCATCCCGGCGGCCCGTTCTGGGCGCGCAAGGACGACGGCGCCTGGTCGATTCCGAAGGGCGAATACACCGACGACGAGGACCCATGGGTCGCCGCCCAACGCGAGTTCCGGGAGGAGATCGGCTTCGACGTCCCCGCAGGCCCGCGCATCGAGTTCGCGCCGGTCAAGCAGCCGGGCGGCAAGATCGTCACGGCCTTCGGCGTCCGCGGCGACCTCGACGTCACACACAGCACGAGCAACACGTTCGAATTGGAGTGGCCGAGGGGATCCGGCAAGCTCAGGGAGTTTCCCGAGGTCGACCGGGTGGCATGGCTTTCCGTGCCAGAGGCTCGGTCGAAACTGTTGAAGGGCCAGCTGCCGCTGCTCGATCGACTGGAGGAGCACCTCGCAGACGCCTGACGGGCCGCGTCTCGATGGCGTTGATGGTCAGCGCGCGGCCGTGGATGCGCCATCCCGACTTCGTCCGCAGATACTCGTCGTCATAGCGCAGGTGCCAGACCAGATCGGTCACCCGATCACCCGACCGCGTCCAGTGGTGCGCGATGGCCGTGATCCGTCCCAGTGCGTAGTCGGGCTCGGGCACGTCGGCGTACACCTCGCCGACGATCGCGTGCTCGGTGCGCTCGGCCACCAGGGCCGCCATGGCGGTGCGGACGCCGTCGCGGCCGCGCAACGACCGCACCGGCTCAAGCGTGCGCGGCGGATCGGGCAGGCGCAATTCGGCTGTCTCGGTGAACAATTCGATCACGTCGTCGAATCGGCGGTCGTCGACGGCGGCCGCGTACAGGTGAACCAGATCGGCCAGTGCCAGACGGTCCGCGGTCGACAGGGTCACGGCAAGCCGTTGCTTCGCCGGATGTCCTCACGGCACTGCCTGCGGGTCTGGCCGGTCTGCTGCATGCACACCCGGACCGGCGACTCCTCCTCGGTGGGCAAGGGCTCGTCGGTCGGTTCCGTGGTCACCGTCGGGCTCGGCACCTCGCCCTGGCTCAACGACCAGATGGTTGCGCCGGTGTTCTGCAGCGTCGAGCAGTAGGCCGTCGAGCCGTTGGCGGTGGTGCCCGTGCTGCCGAGCGGCGAGCAGTCGGCGCCGATCACCGCGACGGGCGCGGCCGCGGCCGTCGACGTCGTGGTTTCGACCGTGGTTTCGATCGTCGTCGCGGGCGCCGACGGCGGCGGCTCGGGGGGTGGGGGCAACGGCGTCACCCCGGACGTCCCAGAGGGCACAGAAGAGGGCACCGACGTCACCGCGGTCGTGCGGGCAGGAGAGGCGGGCCGCTCGTCGTCGGCGCGGTTGAGCTCGAGCAGCGCGAAGCCGATCGCGGCGACCAACAGGATCGCCAGCACCGCGGGGACGATCACGGCGGGCCGCAGCGGCGAGCGCCCTGCCTTGGGCGGATCCGCCGCGGCCGGGGACAGCCGGGTCGCATCGGGCGGGACATCGCCAAGCCGGTGCCCGAGCGCGCGGGCGAAGTCGCTGCACCTCTCGAACCGGTCGTTGGGGTTCTTCGCCAACGCCTTGGCCAGTACCGGGTCGAGCGCCGACAGGTCCGGGCGCCGGTCGCCGATGGCGGGCGGCGACGCGCTGAGGTGCTGGCTGATGACGACGGCCGGGTTCGTGTGCTGGAACGGCGGCGAGCCCGTCAAGAGATGAAACGCGGTGGCCGCCAACGCATACTGGTCGGCGCGACCGTCGAGGTGACCGCCCATGAGCTGCTCGGGCGCGGCATAGGACACCGTGCCAACGGTCATGTTCGTCGCCGTCAAACCGCTCGGGTCATCGGCCCAGCGCGCAATCCCGAAGTCGGCCAACAGGATTCGTTGGCCTTCGGACTGCGGGTTGGCGAGCAGGATGTTCGCGGGCTTGACGTCGCGGTGCAGCAGATTGCGCTGGTGCGCGTAGTCCAGCGCATCGGCCACCGCCGTGACGATCTCGGCGACCTCGTCCGCGGGCATGCCGTCGGGATACCGCTCGCCGAGCAGCCGGCCCGCGTCCGTGCCGTCGACGTAATCCATCGAGATCCACAGTTGGCCGTCGAACTCGCCGCGATCGTGCACGCCGACGATGTGCGGATGCCACAGCGCCGCCGCGATGTCGGCCTCCCGGTTGAACCGCTCGCGGAATTCACCGTCGGCGGAGACCTCGTGGCGCAGGACCTTCAGCGCATCCTGGCGGGGCAGTCGGGGATGTCGGGCGAGGTAGACCTCACCCATGCCGCCGGAACCGAGTCGCCGCACGATGGTGTAACCAGCGAAGGTCGTTCCATCGGCCAACGGCATGCCGGAATACTAGACCGCAGCGCAGCGATCGAGGGCCGGTGTCAGGCCCCGGGGATCGACATGCCGGGCTGCGGGCCGACCGGGGTCGCGGTCACCGTCGTGATGCCGTTTCCGCCGACCGTGGGTCCATTGCCCGCGCCTGCGGGCTGGCTGCCGGTTGCGTCGTCGGCGGCCTTCTGGGTGCAGTCGAGCGACAGGTACATCCGGCCGCCGGACGTGATCTTCTGCTTGCTGACGATGCAGGCGGCCTGGGGCAGGTCGCTGCCGACCGAACCACCGAAGAACGCCTTGACGTTCTGACTCTTCAGGATGGCGAGGGCCTTGCCGTACGGCTCACCGATGACGTTGAGCGCGGACATGCTGGCATTGCCCGGGTCCGAATCGGCGATCGCCGGGGTGAACATGGCCGCTCCGGCAACGGCGACCGCGCCTGCGCCCAGCACTACGAGCTTCTTCACGTGACCTCCGAGTGTTGCGGTGCGATGCGAACATATCGCAATTGAGCCTCTCGAGTGAACTTCGGTCACTCCCCGCTCAGTGTTACCTGGGCCGTTACCTGAGCCAGGAGCGCCTCGGCGAGCGCACCCGCACGCGGGTCGGCGAATACGTCCTCGACGAGCATCGACCTGCCGTCGGGGTCGGCAAGAGGAACCCGCCAATTGGGATATTCGTCGATGGTTCCCGGCTGGTTCTGCGTGCGCACGTCACCCACGGCGTCCGGTAGCGCGAGCGCGAGCAGGCGCGACGGGGTCCGGCCGAGGTACTCGTAGAGCGCCGTCACCACCTGTTCCGTGGTCGGCTCGGTGCCCGTTGGCAGCAGGCCGACGCGGCGCAGTTCGGCCAGCCACGCGGCCTGCTCGGCCCGGTCGGCGGCGAGCTCGTCGGCAGCGGGCCGGGTGAGCAGGTTCAGCTCCTCACGGATCCGCACGTGCTCACCTGCCAGATAGCCCGCGGTGGGCGGCAGGTCATGGGTGGTGACCGAGGACAGGCAGTACTCGCGCCACCGCTCGGCGGGCAGCGGCCCACCATCCCCGTCGCGGTCCAATTCGAACCACAGGATCGACGTGCCGAGCAGCCCGCGCTCGCGCAGGTAGTCGCGGGCCCACGGCTCGACCGTGCCCAGGTCCTCGCCGACGACGACGGCGCCTGCGCGGTGCGCTTCGAGTACCAGGATCCCGAGCATGGCCTCGTGGTCGTAGCGGACGTAGGTGCCGTCGGTCGGGCGCGGACCCCTTCGGGACCCACCACAGCCGGAAGAGCCCGATGATGTGGTCGACCCGGACGCCACCCGCGTGCCGCAGCATCGCGTTGACCACGGCGCGGAACGGCTCGTAGCCCGCCTCGATCAGCCGATCGGGGCGCCACGGTGGCTGCGACCAGTCCTGGCCGAGTTGGTTGAACTCGTCGGGCGGCGCCCCCACCGTCACCCCGAGGGCCAGCACGTCCTGAAGCGCCCACGCGTCCGCGCCGTTCGGGTCGACGCCGACCGCGAGGTCGTGCATGACGCCGAGGGCCATGCCCGATTGCAGAGCGGTGGACTGAACGCCGGTCAGCTGGTCGTCCAGCTGCCACTGCAGCCACCTGTGGAAGTCGACGGCCGTGGCGTGCTTGGCGGCGAACGCGGCGACGGCCGCACCTGCCGGGTGGTGCAGCTCGACGGGCCACCGGTGCCAGTCGTTGCCGTGCTTCTCGGCCAGCGCGCACCAGGTGGCGAAGTCGTCGAGGCTCTGCCCCTCCCGCTGCCGGTAGGCGGCGTACGCCAGCTCACGGCCTGCCGAACGCGGCGCCTGGTAGACGCTCTTCAGTGCCGCCCGCTTGACCTTCCACGCGCGCGTCTCGGTCGATCAGCTCGGACGCCTTCGCGTGCGCCTGGGCGACCGCTCTGGCCTTGCGCAACCGGCTGGGGTTGCGGGTGTAGGCGAATTCGGGGATCGCCTCGACCCGCAGGTACAGCGGGTTGACGAAACGCCGGGAGGTCGGCAGGTAGGGCGACGGTTCCATCGGCGCCTTCGGTGCGGCGGCGTGCAATGGGTTGACCTGGATGAAGCCCGCGCCGTGCTCGGCGGCCGACCACACCGCCAGATCGGTCAGGTCGGTCAGGTCGCCGATGCCCCACGACCGCTTGGAGCGCACGCTGTACAGCTGGGTCGCCAGCCCCCAGGTCCGGCCGGCACCGAGCCGCGCCGGAAGCGCCGCGGCGGCGGGCGAGACGATCAGCGCGGTGTCGGCGTCCTGCGAACCGGCCCGCACGTGCAGTCGGTGATAGCCGAGCGGCAGGCCCGCAGGCAGTTCGAACGTCGCCTCGCCGATCCAGCGCCCGTCGAGGTCGTAGGGCGGCCGGTCGTTCTCCAGCTGCCGCAGGCCCCCGTGGGCGGTGCCGTCCTCGAGTCGGATCCACACGTCGACGGGGTCACCGTGGGTGACGTGCACCCAGAACGACGCAGGCCGGTCGGCACGGACCACGACGGTCGGGGCCAACACGTGTTCCCAATACGCCCGTTCGTGGGCGAGAAGTGCTGCGGCCCTGTCCTCTTCGGTGTCGGCGGCCACACCGAGGGCGCTCAGCACCGCGAGCAGGGTCGATTCCGGCACCACCCGGTTGCCGCCCGTCCAGTCGACGTAGTGCGTGGCGACGCCGTAACGGTGCGCGAGTTGGACCAATGACGCAGCGGGCTCGGTCATGTCCGCAATCTTGCCGGTTGCGCCCCGGCCGTGCGTGCTCGCCGCGACGCGGACGCCATCAGTCGACGTCGCGGGCCAGCAGGTCGTCCCAGGTGTCGCGGCGCACGACCAGGCGGGCCGTGCCGTCGAGCGCGAACACGACGGGAACCCGGCGGGCGCCGTTGTACTGGTTGGACATGGTGTAGCAGTACGCCCCGGTGACCGGGACGGCGAGCAGGTCGCCGACGGCCGGGTCGCGAAGGGCGATTTCGTCGACCAGTTGATCCCCGGATTCACAGTGCCTGCCCACGACGGTGACCGTCTCCCCGCCACCCACCCGGTCGGCGATCGTCGCCTCGAAGCGTTGTCCGGTGAGCGACACCTCGAGGTTGTCGCCCATGCCGCCGTCGACCGCGACGTGCACGATCCCGCCGCGCTTGACCGTCGTCACGCGGTACACCGTGCATGCCGTCGTGGCGACCATGCTGCGGCCCGGCTCCACGATGATGCGGCAGCCGTCGGGCAGCAGGGCGCGGGCCTGGCCGACCATCGCGTCGGCGTAGGCGTCGAGATCCGGCGGATGCTCGTCGTAGGTGTAGCGCACACCGAGGCCGCCACCGAGGTCGTAGGTGTCGAAGGTGCCGAGCCGGGCGATGGGCTCGACCGCCGCCGCCAGCTGGTCGACGTCGAGCAGCTGCGAGCCGACGTGGGTGTGCACGCCGTCGAGCCGGAGCACCGGGCTGTGGTCGATGCGTCTGATGGCCAGCCGGGCGTCGTCGGGCATGAGGCCGAACTTGGACCCGACGTGGCCGGTGGCCTGCGACGCGTGGGTGGATGCCTCGACGCCGGGAATCACCCGGACCAGACACGGTTGCCGGGTACCGGCGGGCACGATGCGCTCCAGCCGGTCGATGTCGTCGAAGTTGTCGACCACGATCAGCCCGGCGCCGCGCGCCACGGCGAGCTCGAGCTCCTCGTCGGTCTTGGCGTTGCCGTGCAGCACCAGCCTGGCCGGATCGGCGCCCGCCTTCAGCGCGCTGTAGATCTCGCCTGCGCCCGCCACGTCGATGTGCAGGCCCTCGTCCACCATCACCCGCTGGACCGCCGTGCACGGGAACGACTTCGACGCGAACGCCACGTCGGCCCGCGGCCAGCGGCTGCGGAACGCGGCAAGGTAGTCGCGGGCCCGCTGCCGCAGTGCCGCCTCCGAAACGACGATGGCGGGGGTGCCGAACCGGTCCGCGACGTCGTCGAGCCGGCAACCGCCCACGACGAGCGTGCCGTCCTCGCTGATCGTCGAGCCCGGCGGAAACAGCGCGAGCAGATCGTCGGTCGATGGCAGGGCACGCTGCGGCATGCGTCGTCACCCGCCCAGTATCGTCCGGGGCATGGCGCCGGACGGGCAGAACGGCGTGCGCGACCGCCGGGCACGGATCGCGGTCGCGGCGCTCTTCCTCACCAACGGCGCGATATTCGCCAACCTGCTCCCGCGGTTCCCCGAGATCAAGGCCGACCTGGCGCTGTCCAACACCGAATACGGCGATCGTCGATCGCGGCGTTCTCCGCAGGCGCGCTGGTCGCCGGGCTGACCGCGGGTGCGCTGATCCGCCGGTTTCACCTCGGCGCGGGTGGCGCGTGGTCGCCACGCCTGGGCATCGCGGTGTTCGTCTTCGTCGCCGCGATGGCGCCGTCACCGGTGCTGCTGCGCCGTGGCGCTGTTCGTCGCCGGGGCGTCGCGACGCCGATCACCGACGTCGCGCAGAACGCGCACGGCCTGCGAGTGCAGCGCGACTACGGCAGGTCGATCATCAACTCGTTGCACGCGATCTGGTCGGTCGGCGCGGTCATCGGCGGCGGTGATGGGCGCCGGCCGCGATCGCCCTGCACGTGCCGCGCGCGACTGCATCTCGGCGGTGATCGGGGCTGCGTGTTCGGCGCGGTCGTCGCGGTCGCGCTACCCGTTTCTGCTGCGCGGTCCCGACCAGGACGATCACCCTGCGGCGCGGACGGACGGCGGCGCGAACGGCCGGTGTCGGCGGATCTACGCCGCGCTGGCGCGCGCTGGTGGTCATCGCGATCGCCGGCGCCGCCGTCGAGGACGCCGGGAGCTCGTGGGCGACGCTGTACCTGCGGGACAGCCTGGCGGCGCCTGGCGGCACTCGCGGCGTTCGGCTACGTCGCGATGGTCAGTTTTCAGTTCATCGGACGGTTGATCGGCGACCGCCTGGTGGACCGGTTCGGGGAGCGCGCGGTGGCCCGGGCCGGCGGCCTGATCACCGCGGTCGGGCATGGGCACTGGCGCTGGCGTTTCCGAGCGTGCCGACGCACGATCGCCGGATTCGCCGCGGCGGGTCTCGGCATCGCGACGCTGATCCCGGCCGCCATGCACGGTGCCGATCAGATTGCCGCGGCTTGCGTCCCGGCACCGGGCTGACCGTCGGTGGCGTGGCTGATGCGGGTCGGCTTCGTGATGTCGCCGCCGATCGTCGGTGTCGTCGCCGATGCGACGAGCCTGCGGGTCGGGCTGCTCATCGTGCCGGTCGGGCTCTCGTGGTGGTCGCCGCTGGCCGGCGTGCTCAGTGGACGACGCGCGCCAACTCGATCGTGAGGACCCCCGCCACGATGAGCCCGATGCCGGCCATCATCTTCCACGTCAATGGGTCGTTGAAGAGGTATCGGGCGATCACGGCAACGCACGCGACGCCGCACGCCGTCCAGACGCCGTAGGCGATGCCCACCGGCATCCCGAGTCCGAGCGTCAGCCACAGCAGATAGAACGACGCCAGGTAGCCGATCACGATGGGTGCGATCCACGCCTTCTTGCGAAGCCCGTCGGACGCCCGCAGCGCCAGCGTCGCGAACACCTCGACCGCGATCGCGCTCAGCAGCGTCAGCCACATGGTCAAGGCGTCGGGCCGTCCGCCTCGGGGTGCGAACCGAGTTCGACGAGCAGCACCCCGGCGATGATCAGCGCGATGCCCGCCGCGATGGCCCAGGTGAGCGGGTCGCGGAAGAGGGCGGCACCCAGCACCGCGGTCAAGGCGGTGCCGATCGCGCCCCAGATGCCGTAGGCGACGCCAACGGCGACACCGGCGCGCAGCACCAGTGTCAGCAGGGCGAACGACGCCACATATCCGACGACGACCACGGCCAACCAGATGGCGTGGTCCTGCGATGCGCGCAGCGACAGCGTCGCGGCGACTTCGGTGGTGATCGCGCCGGTCAGCAGCGCCCAGTTCCGCACGGCCTAGAAACTAGTCCCCGCCTGGGTCGCCGCCCGCTCCACCATCGGGGTCGGGACGTCGTGGCGAATCAGTAGACGAGGCCCAGCCGTGGCGGCCGGGTGCCGTGGAGGGTGTGGTTGCCGAGGTGGACGTACTTCCAGCGGGCGGGATCGTGCAGGGAGTGGGTCCGCACGTTGCGCCAGTGCCGGTCCAGGTTGACCGCCGTGTCCGTGCCCGACGCGCCGGTCAGTTCGAAGATGCCGCTGGCGATCTCGACGGCGAACTCCTGCGCCAACGCCTTGGCCGCCGCCACCGTCAGCGTGGCCTCGGCCGCGGTGTCACGGGACAACTCGGGCTGGGCCAGCGCCTCGTCGATGATGGCTGCGCCACGGGCCAGCAGAGCCTCGAGGGCGTAGAGCCGGGCGGTCAGTTCCCCGAAGCGGCGCACCACGTGCGGCTCCCGATCGGCCCGGTCGATCCCTGCGTCGACGGCTTCCTGCCACGGCCGGGCCCTGGTGCGGACGAACTCCGCGCCGTCCTCCAGCGCGGCACGCGCGATGCCGATGTCGACGGCGGCGTGCAGCGCCTGGTCGTAGGCGCCGAGAACGGTCGGCGGCCCGGTGACCGGATCGGGGGCGGGACCCTCCTCGATGACGAGGTCGCCGTCGACGACGACGCCGTCGAGGCGAACCTCGCCGCTTGCGGTGCCGCGCTGGCCGAATGCCGACCACTTGTCGAGATCGAGTGTGACGCCGGGCTGTTCGGGCCGGACGAACACCGTCGCCGTCTCGCCGTCGCGGCCGGCGACGATGGCCGCAACGGCGATCCAGGTGGCCCCGAGCGCACCGGTGGCGTAGTACTTCGTGCCGTCCAGGACCCACGTGCCGTCACCGCGCGAGGTCACCGTGGTGCGGCGCTCGAGCCCGGTCTTGGTGCCGCGCTCGGCGGTCGCGTTGCCGAGCTGTGCGCCCCCGAGGACGTCGCGGTAGAGCCGGGGCGCGGGTTCGGCGTCTCCGAGGCCCGAGATCGCCTGGGTGATGACGAAGTGCGACAACAGGAGCTGGCCCACCGCACCGTCACCCCGCGCCAGCCGGCGAAGGACGTCGATCCTGGTCGAGGCGGGCAGTCCCGGCCCGCCGTGTTCGGTGGGGACCGTGATGCCGAGCAGCCCGGCATCGGCGACCTGGCGCAGCTGGGGGAGCAGTGGCGTGCCCGCCCGCTCCCGCTCGGCGCTGCCGACGGCGAGGTCGGCGGCGACGGCGTCCGCGGCGTCGAGCGCGGCCCGCGTGGTGGTCAGCGGTTGGGCTGCGATGGTGATGTCGAGGGTCATGACGCGGGACGGTACGGACGGCTGGCTGCGGGGCCCAGGATTGCGACCAGCGAGAATGTTTTGGGTCCGGCGGGCAGGAGCGACCCGGGGAGTGGGTCCGGCGGAGTTCGCTGGTCAGGGCCTGTCGGTTGCTGCGCGTAATCTGGCAACCACGGCGTTGGACGCCCGTAGGACCGATTGAAGGAGCACCAGGTGACGGATTCTCAGCGCACGCTCATCGCCGTTCTGCTCGACCGCTCGGGGTCGATGGAGAGCGTCAAGTCCGACACCGAGGGTGGGTTCAACGCATTCATCGACACCCAGCGCGGCGAGCCGGGCGACGCACGGGTGACGCTGGCGCAGTTCGACACTCACTACGAGGTGGTCTACGCCAACCGGCCCATCGGCGACGTGCCACGGCTCGATCTGCAGCCCCGCGGCGGCACCGCACTGTACGACGCGCTCGGCAGGCTGATCACCGACGTGGGAGCGGAGTTGGCCGCACTGCCCGAGGACCAGCGGCCCGGCACGGTCGTCGTCGTGGTGCTGACCGACGGCCACGAGAACTCGAGTCACGAGTGGACGCACGACGCCGTCAGCTCGGCGATTCGCAGGCAGGAGAGTGATTACTCCTGGGCGTTCCTGTTCCTCGGCGCCAACATGGATGCCGTGCAGATCGGCACCGCGCTGGGCATCCAGGCGGACCGGTCGATGACCTGGGACACCAGCGGCGGCGGCGTGGTGAACGCCATGGCTTCGGCGAGTGCCTTCGTGGCCCGCAGGAGGTCGGCGCCGGTCGGCGCGGCGGTGGAGGGCTTCTCCGACGCGGACCGCACGGCAGCGCGGGGCCGCAAGAACAAGTGACCACCGAACAGAGCACCGGGCAGCTGGCAGAGCGGCCCGTCGTCGAAACCGCCTACGGACCCGTGTGCGGCATCGACGACGGAAACATGAAGTCGTGGAAGGGAATTCGGTACGCCGCACCACCGGTCGGCGAGTTGCGTTGGCGGGCACCGCAACCGCCAACCCCGTGGGTCGAACCCGCCGATGCCAGCCGGGTTGGACCGGTGTGCCCACAACCCACCGATCCGCGAATTCCGATCGACCTGGGCGCGCCCCAGGGCGACGACTGCCTGACGCTGAACGTGTGGGCGTCGTCGGACACGTCGCCCGGCGACGCCAAGCCCGTGATGGTGTGGGTGCACGGCGGCGCCTACATCCTCGGCTCGGCGGCGCAGGCGCTGTACGACGGAACGGTCCTCGCGTCCGGCGGTGAGGTCGTGATCGTCTCGCTCAACTACCGGCTCGGTGCGCTTGGCTTCCTGGACCTGTCGCCGTTCTCGACACCGCGGGCCACCTTCGAGACCAACCTCGGCCTGCGCGACGTGCTGTTCGCGCTGCAGTGGGTGCGCGACAACATCGCCGGGTTCGGCGGCGACCCCGCGCGGGTCACGCTGTTCGGTGAGTCGGCGGGCGGCGGCGTGGTCACGACGCTGCTCGCCAGTCCGGCCGCAGCAGGGCTGTTCTCGGCGGCCATCGCACAGAGCTCACCCGCGACGTCGATCTACGACGCGGCCCGCTCGCGCGTGGTCGCCGAGCGTTTTCTGCGCGGGCTCGGAGTGGATGACGGCGACGGGCTCGTCGCCGCTCCGACCGCGGCGGTGCTTGCCGCTTCCAAGCGCGTCTTCGACGAGGTGCCCCTCGCGACCCCGGGCACGCTGGCCTTCGCGCCGATCGTCGACGGTGACGTGGTGCCCGACTACCCGGTCGCGGTGGCGCGGGCCGGCCGCACCCATCCGGTGCCGTTGATCATCGGCACCAACAAACACGAGGCGGCGCTCTTCAGGTTCATGAAGTCACCGCTCATGCCGATCACGCCTCAGGCGATCAAGGCGATGTTCGCCGAGATCGCCTCCGAGCAACCCGGGCTTCAGCTGCCCAGCGAGGCGCAGCTCGGCGCCACCTACCGGGGGCGCGGCAAGACGCCCGGCATGGGCGTGGCGCGCGATCTCGGATTCCGGATGCCGACGATCTGGATGGCCGAGGGGCATGCCACCGTCGCGCCGGTCCACGTCTACCGGTTCGATTGGGCGACCCCGATGCTGCGACTGCTGCGACTCGGCGCTGCGCACGCCACCGAACTGCCCTACGTGTGGGGCAACCTGCTGGCCGGACCCAAGGACCCGACCTTCAAACTGGGCGGCCTCAAGACCGGCTGCGCCGTCTCCGAGCGAATGCGAACCCGGTGGCGAAACTTCGCGGTGTCCGGTGAACCGTCCGGGTCTGGTCGGTGACCCCGAGTGGCGGTCCTACTGCCGCGACGACCGCGCCACCCTGGTGATCGACAAGCAGGACGCGGTGGTGGACGACCCCGACCGGGCGTTCCGTGCCGCCTGGGGTGACGACGTGCTCAGCTTCCGCTGAGCGGGGCATTAGTCTGCCGTGGGAGGTGTCGACGTGAACGTGGCGAATGGTTTCTCGGGGTTTCTCGCGGACGTGCTGCCGCCGCTGATGCACGACCCGGTGATGTTCGCCGTCCCCTTCTTCCTGCTGCTGCTGATCATCGAGTGGGCGGCGGCGCGCAGACTGCGGCACACCGAATCCGATCGGCATCCGATCCGGCGTCCGATCGGCCACCCGCCGGGGCCTACCTGAGGCCCGACGCGTGGGCCAGCATCTGGATGGGCGTGGTGTCCATCGGCACCAGCGGTGTGCTCAACGGCATCGCGCTGCTCGGTTACGCCGCGTTGTACGTCTACGTCGCGCCGTGGCATCTTCCCGCCACCGAGTGGTACACGTGGGTGATCGCCATCCTGGGTGTCGACCTGCTCTACTACGCCTACCACCGGATGGCGCACCGGGTGCGGATCTTCTGGGCCACCCATCAGGCCCACCACTCCAGTCAGTACTTCAACTTCGCGACGGCACTGCGGCAGAAGTGGAACATCAGCGGCGACGTGTTCCTGCGCGCACTGCTGCCGCTGTTCGGCGTCCCGCCCTGGATGGTCTTCGCCAGCTTCTCGATAAACCTCGTCTACCAGTTCTGGATTCACACCGAACGCATCGGGAAACTTTGGCGGCCAATCGAATTCGTGTTCAACACGCCGTCTCACCATCGAGTGCACCACGGCATGGACCAGCAGTACCTCGACAAGAACTACGGCGGAATCCTGATCGTGTGGGACCGGTTGTTCGGCAGCTTCGCCGCGGAGACGTCCCGGCCGCATTACGGCCTGACCAAGCAGATCGACACGTACAACGTGTGGAAGCTGCAGACCCACGAGTACGTCGCCATCGCACACGACGTCAAGCACGCGCGGCGCTGGCGCGATCGCCTCGGCTACACGTTCGGGCCGCCAGGGTGGGCACCCCCGCAGACCGTTCAGCCCGACATCCCGGCGCCGATGACGCCAGCTCAGTAGTCGGGCCGTCCTCAACCACCACTGCGGCGGAACACCGGCGCGGACCCGGCCCTGACCGCGCCGATCCAGCGCCGCACCCGATCGCCGACCTCAGCCACGGTCAGCGTCGAACCGTCGATCACCGTGACGCCCCACGACAACCGGGCCAGCCTCGACCAGTCCATGCCGGGCCAGCCGTCGTTCATCAGGACCTCCGGCACGTGGCCGGGATCCTCGGCGTGCCTGCGCATCCACTCCGCGAACGCGACATGGCGGCCCAGCAGCTCCTCGGGATCACCGCGGTGCCGCAACCTGCGCTTCTGTGTGGCCTCGTCGACGTCGAGAAGACACACCGCGATGTCGACGCCCGCCGCCGAGGGTGCCGCGAGCACCTCGCCAGGCGCCACCGGATCACCTGCGAGCAGGAGGTCGCGTCCGTCGGCGTCGAGCCGACCGGCACGGGCGACGGCGCACTCGGCCATCCGTTGCCGCCACGCCACGTCCGGGACCGCGGGCACCGGCCCGAGGTCCTTGAGCTCGACGCATTCGACCCGTCGGTGCGAGGTCGACCTCGACGGCACGTCGGGCCGAGGACTTGCCCGCGCCGCTGGCACCCGTGAGAAGGAACAGCACGAGTCCATCCTCAGCGGCGCCGCAACCAGTTTTTCGCCCTCCACCGCGCAAGGCCGTAGTGTCGCGGTGTGAAAACGGTGTTCGACGGTTACGTGGACCCTGCGGTCGTTGAACGGTCGCTCGCCGCAAGCGTCTTCGGCTCGATGTGGCTCGACATCGACCGACCGGAGTTCCCGCGACTGCCCGGCCCGACGACCTGCGACCTGCTCGTCGTCGGCGGCGGCTACACCGGGCTGTGGACCGCACTCCACGCTGCGCAGCGCAATCCGGAGCTGCGCATCGTCCTCATCGAGGCCGATCGCATCGGTTGGGCGGCGTCGGGCCGCAACGGCGGTTTCGTCGACGCCAGCTTGACCCACGGCCGGGCCAACGGAAAGACGCGCTGGCCCAACGACATCGACCGACTGACCGAGATGGGCCTGGAGAATCTCGACGGCATGCAGGACGAGATCGGTCGGCTCGGCCTCGACGTGGAATGGCAGCGCAACGGAATGCTCGCCGTGGCCACCGAACCACATCAGGTGGAATGGCTGCAGGAGGAGGCGGAGTCGGGACACGGCCGCTTCCTCGGCCGCTCGGACGTGCAGAGCGAGGTCCATTCGCCGACCTACCTGGCCGGGTTGTTCGACGCCGACACGTGCGCGATCGTGCACCCGGCCAAGCTGGCGCTCGAACTCGCCCGCGCGTGCAAGGAGGCGGGCGTACGGATCCACGAGCACACCAACGCCGTGTCCCTTGACTCCGGCGGGGCGGCCCTGCGCGTCGACACCGGTGGCGCCATCGTGACCGCGAGGCAGGTCGTGCTCGCGACCAACGTCTTCACGTCGCTGCTGCGACGCAACCGGTTTCACACCATCCCGGTCTATGACTACGTGCTGAGCACCGAACCGCTCACCGATGCCCAGCTCGACTCGATCGGTTGGCAGGGCAGGCAGGGCATCGGTGACTCCGCCAACCAGTTCCACTACTACCGGCTGACACTGGACAACCGCATCGTGTGGGGCGGGTACGACGCCATCTACCACTTCGGCCGCAAGGTCGACGCCTCCTACGAGGATCGGGACGCGACGTACCGCCGCCTCGCCGAACACTTCTTCATCACGTTCCCGCAACTCGCAGGCGTCCGGTTCAGTCACCGGTGGGCGGGCGCCATCGACACCAACACCCGATTCTGTGCGCACTGGGGCCTGGCCCGCGACGGCAGGGTCGCCTACGTCAACGGCTACACCGGGCTGGGCGTGGCCGCCACCCGGTTTGCCGCCGACGTGTGCCTCGATCTGCTCGAGGGAGCGGACACCCCACGCACCGAACTCGAAATGGTCCGCAAACGCCCGCTACCGTTCCCGCCCGAGCCGTTGGCCAGCGTCGGCATCCAGGCCACCCGTTGGTCACTCGATCGTGCCGATCACACCGAGGGCCGCCGCAACGCTTTGCTGCGTGCGCTGGACGCCCTCGGGCTCGGATTCGACTCGTAGCTGAGCGCAACCGATTGTTCGCCAACCGTTTTGCTTGCGCCGAGCCGAACCGCCCACGAGCGTCCTGACCGTCAGTAAGCTCGCACCAGTCAATGAGCGGAAGGGGCGACATCGTGGGAGACAGACTGCAGAACGGCGAGAAGCTGGAGGTTGGCCAGAAGCTGACGTCCAGCAACGGTGCATACGAGGTGGTGCTGCAGGACGACGGCAACTTCGTGCTGTACGCCGGCGACAAAGCGGTGTGGTCCACCGAAACCAACGGGCAGGACGTCGTTCGCGCCGAGGTGCAGAAGGACGGCAACTTCGTGCTCTACACGAAGGACAAACCGGTGTGGCACACCGATACCAAGGGCGCGAAGGACGTTCGGCTGATCCTGCAGGACGACCGCAACCTGGTGCTGTACGGCATGGACGGTCCTGCCTGGTCGTCGGGCACTCAGACCGACGAGGCGCCGACCCCGACCCCGCCGCCGGCCGCCGCCGAGCCCGAGTTCGTGCCCGCGGCGGTGCAGGAGACCGAAGCCGCACCGGCGCCCGCCGAAGCCCCCGCCCCGCCGCCTCCGCCTCCGCCGCCACCGCCGCCCGCGCCGCGGACCTACACGGTGGTGTCCGGTGACACGCTGTGGGCCATCTCCGAGCGGTTCTACGGCGACGGCAACAGGTACCAGCAAATCGCCGACGCGAGTGGCGTCTCCAATCCCGACCTGATCCATCCCGGTCAGGTTTTAACGATCCCTTAACGCAGCGTTGAAGGCGGCCTGGGCTTTTCGGCCCGGGCCGCCTTTGCTTCGAGGTAGGCTGGCAAATCCAACTACTTCACGGAGCGGAGATCACATGCGGCGGAGGTGTTTGCGCGTCGTCGCAGTCGCGGTCGCTCCGGTCGCGACTGTGCTGTTCGCGCCTGTCGTGGCGCCGGTGAGTGCCGCCCCCGGCGTCCCGGTGTACCCGGGGATGGAGATCCGTCAGGACACCAAGCTGTGCACGGTGGGATTCGTCGACCTCGAGACGCGCACGGCCTTCACCGCAGGTCACTGCCGTGGTAGCGGGTCGGTGGGGGACCGCGATGGAAACGTCATCGGGTTCCAGGCGCAGTTCAGCGACAACACTCCCAACGGTGCCACGGTGGGCACCGACCAACTCATCGCCGACTGGGAGGCCATCCAGCTCGCGCCCGACGTTGCCCCGAGCAACGTCCTGCCGGGCGGGCGGGCCCTCGTCGTCGATCCGTCGGTGGTGCCGCAGCCGGGGCAGCAGGTCTGCCACTTCGGCGTGGTGACCGGCGAAAGCTGTGGCACCGTAGACGCGGTCAACAACGGTTGGTTCACGATGACCAACGGCGTGGTGAGCCAGAAGGGTGATTCGGGTGGCCCGGTGTACGTGCTCACCGACGATGGGCGTGCTGCCATCATCGGCATGTTCAACAGCACGTGGGGTCAGCTCCCCGCGGCCGTCTCGTGGCAGGCCGCCAACCAGCAGTTCCACGGTGAGGTCATCAACTCCGCGGCGGCCGACACCGCCGCCAAATCCGCAGTCCCGCTCAACCCTTCGGTCCCGCCGAACGCACCGGCTTAGGCCGGCGTAGCCCCCGGGTCAGAAGCTGTCATGCCGGGTTCAACGGGGTACTGGTCCCGCCGACGGATAACGATCGCCGTGCTTGCGTCACTGGGCATCCTCGCCATGGTGGGCACGACGCTCGGTGGCGTGCTGATGCCGTTCGTGGCCAAGGAGTTTGGTGCGCCGCCGCCGCGTTCCGCCCTCGCGACCCCGACCACCACGGTGCCCCCCATCGTGGGCAAGCCGTTGGCGGTCCGGCCGGTGGTGCAGGCGCTGGTGGCCACGCCCCAGGAATGCGAGCTGCCACCACCGCCGCCACCCGACCAGCCGCAGCAGGCCTGCGACCTGGACAAGACCGCACGCTATGACATGGGCCCGGTCGCGCTGCAGCTGAACCTGACCGGAGCCAAGGCGGTGAAGCTGCCGTTGAGCGAGTTCTACAGCGTCCAATTGGCCATGGACCCCGGCTCCGGTACCGCGTTCGCCGGGTATACCGCCGCCAACGTCGGCAAGCAGCTGGCGTTCGTCCGCAACGGCGTGGTGCTGGCTGCGCCCGCCATCGACCAACCCATCAACGGTCAGTCACTTCAACTGTCCGGCAACATGACTCAGGCGACTGCCGAGACCATTGCGACCATGCTCCGCGACGGGGCCTGACGGGGCTGTACTCGCGGCTAGCCGGACACCAGCTCGAACACCGGTATGGACGGCGCGGCGGCGCGGACTTCGGCGTCGGTGGACTCCGGGGTGAGACCGCCGACGTGTCCCTTGACCTCCCAGTACCACCGCTGCAGGTAGCGCTTCAACAGGTCGGGCTTGGCGTCGTCGGCGAGCTCGACGATCCCGACGTGGCGGCCGCGCCAGCGCGGGCCCATCTCGACCTGGCCTGCGGCGCGGGCGTTGCGTGCCCACTGCGTGTTACCGCGTGGCGACACCAGGTAGTCGCGCCCGTCGACGGTGAGCAGGTTGACCACGACGCCGCGACGCTTTCCCGTCTTGCGGCCGCGCACGCGCAGCGCCCGCGTGCCTGCGATTCCGATGCCCGCCTCGGCGAGCCAGCGGAAGACTCCGTTGGCGGCCTTGGCGGCGAGATTCGGTTCGTCGTATCGAGTGGTCATAACGGTCTCCTTCGTGTTCGAGAAATTAGAGAGCACTGCTCTCGGTAATGAGCGTGACACGACCGGTCCGATAAATCAAGAGCAGTGTTCTCGGTTTGTGTCACACTCGGGTGATGGGCAAGCGGCAGGAATCGCGGGAGCGCATCGAACGCGAGATCATCGAGATCGGCAGGCGCCACCTCGTCACCGAGGGCGCGGCCGGCCTTTCGGTGCGGGCCATCGCACGTGACCTGGGCATGGTGTCCTCGGCGGTGTACCGATACGTGAGGAGCCGAGACGATCTGCTGACCCTGCTGCTCATCGACGCCTACACCGAGCTGGCGGACGCGGTCGATCGTGCTCAGCAGTCGACCTCGGACACCTGGAGCGACCGGATCGTGGCGATCGCACGGGCCGCGCGCGGGTGGGCGGTCGACCAGCCGGCCTGCTGGGCCCTGCTGTACGGAAGCCCCGTGCCCGGTTATCAGGCGCCGGCCGAGATGACGGTCGGACCCGGCACCCGCGTCGTCGGCGCCGTGTTCGATGCGGTCGCCTCGGGTATCGCCGCCGGCGCCGTGACGGTGCCGAATGTCCAAGCGGCTCAACCCATGTCGGCCGACTTCGATCGGGTGCGGGACGAGTTCGGGTTCGCCGCGGACGACGCCACCGTGCTGAAGTGCTTCCTGCTGTGGGCCGCGCTGGTCGGCGCCATCAGCCTCGAGGTGTTCGGCCAGTACGGCGCCGACACCCTGACCGATCCGGCGGTGGTGTTCGACGGCCAGATCGGGCTGCTGATCGACACCTTCACCAGATGACGGGCCATCTCCGCCGTCGAAGCGCAAACTAGAACACGTTCTAGCCAGGCGCGGGTCCCGGCGATATCCTCGAACCGATGCACGTCCAGACACCTGTCCAGATTGCGTGGGTGACCCGCGATCTGGAGGCCACCGAGGAGCAGCAGTGACTTCCGAGATTCCCGCGACCATCGACGCCGCAACCGTGACGGACTGGTCGGACGACGTGGACGTCGTCGTCGTCGGATTCGGCATCGCAGGGGGCTGCGCCGCCGTCAGCGCCGCCGAGGCCGGTGCCCGCGTCCTGGTGCTCGAGCGCGCGGCCGCGGCGGGCGGCACGACGGCGATGGCCGGTGGGCACTTCTACCTGGGCGGCGGAACCGCGGTCCAGCAGGCCACCGGTCACGAGGACAGCGCGGAGGAGATGTACAAGTACCTGGTCGCCGTGTCCCGCGACCCCGAGCTCGACAAGATCCGCGCCTACGCCGACGGCAGCGTCGAGCACTTCAATTGGCTTGAGGCGCTTGGCTTTCAGTTCGAACGTAGTTACTACCCCGGGAAGGTCGTCGTCCCGCCGGGCACCGAGGGCCTTTCGTACACGGGCAACGAGAAGGTGTGGCCGTTCATCGAGCAGGCCAAGCCGGCCCCGCGCGGCCATTCGGTCCCGGTGCCAGGCGAATTGGGCGGCGCGTCGATGGTGATCGAGCTCCTGGTGAAGCGGGCGGCCGACGTCGGCGTGCAGTTCCGCTACGAGACCGGGGCCACCAACCTCGTCGTAGAGGGCAGTGCGGTCGTCGGCGTCGGCTGGAAGCACTTCACCGACACCGGCGTGGTCAGGGCCAAGGCGGTCATCATCGCCGCGGGTGGTTTCGCGATGAACCCCGAGATGGTGGCCGAGCACACGCCCGCTCTTGGCCAGCCACGGCGCACCAAGCACCACGGCTTGGCGGCGCCCTACATCCTGGGGAACCCCCATGACGATGGGCTCGGCATCCGGATGGGTGTCTCGGCGGGTGGCGTCGCCACGAACCTCGATCAGTTCTTCATCACCGCGGCCGCCTATCCGCCCGAAATCCTGCTCACCGGCATCATCGTGAACAACGACGGCAAGCGGTTCGTGGCCGAGGACTCCTACCACTCTCGCACCTCGGCGTTCGTGCTCGAGCAGCCGGATCAGACCGCATACCTGATCGTCGACGAGGCGCACATGCAGATGCCCGAGATGCCGTTGATCAAGTTCATCGATGGCTGGGAGACGGTCGCCGAGATGGAGACCGCCCTCGGCATCCCGGAGGGAAACCTGGCCGCGGCCCTGGCGCGATACAACGAGTTCGCTGCCAGAGGTGAAGATCCCGACTTCCACAAACAGTCGGAATACGTTGCGGTGCAGGATAAAGGCCCCTGGGCGGCCTTCGACCTGTCGCTGGGCCGGGCGATGTACTCGGGATTCACCATGGGTGGACTGGCGGTGTCACTGGACGGGCAGGTGCTCGGCGAGGATGGCGCGGTGGTGCCGGGTCTGTACGCGGCGGGCGCCTGCGCGTCGAACATCGCTCAGGACGGCAAGGGTTACGCCAGCGGGACCCAGCTCGGCGAGGGCTCGTTCTTCGGCAGGCGGGCAGGCACGCACGCCGCTGCGCTCACCTAGGTCGACTACCGCTAGACCGGGACCGGCGCCTCGCCGACCGGACTGAGCCGCCATTCACCACCGCCGAGCAGTTCCAGGTGACGGTTGTGATGCTGTTCCACCGTGCTGCGGTGGCTGACGCTGACCAGCACCGATTCGGGCACCGCCGTGCGCAGCGCCCGGTACAGCGCGAACTCCTGGCCCTCGTCGAGCGCCGAGGTCGACTCGTCGAGGAACACCGCACGCGGCTTGACCAGCAGGACACGGGCGAACGCGATCCGCTGCTGCTCACCCGGCGACAGCACCTTCGCCCAGTCACTCGTCTCGTTGAGCCGTGATGCCAGGTGCCCGAGCGACACGGTGTCCAGCGCCGCCGCGATGTCGGCGTCGCCGAATTCGCCTGCCGCGGCCGGATAGGACACCACGGTGCGCAGATCTCCCAGCGGCACGTACGGCAGCTGGGAGAGGAACATCGTGTCGTGCCCCTCGGTCGGATAGTGCACCGTGCCCGAGGCGAACGGCCACAGCTGGGCCAGGCTGCGCAGCAGCGTCGTCTTGCCCGAACCGGACGCACCGGTGATGACAAGGGCGTCACCAGGCGTCAGCCGTACGTCGAGCGGATCGATGAGGCGCTCGCCGCCCGGTGCGCGCACCTCGACGGCATCGAGTGTCACCGAGCCGTCGGTGCTGGCCTGCTCCGCCACGTGCGGGAGCTCCCTGGCCTGCTTGTTGGCGATCACCAGCCCGTCGAGACGCATGATCGCCGCACGGTAGCCCGCGAACGAGTCGTACACCGCACGGAAGAACGACAGCGAGCTTTGCACCGAGCGGAACGCGCTGGACGACTGCGTGACGTCGCCGAGCGTGATGTTGGCGGCGAACAAGCGCGGTGCCTGGACGACGAGCGGCAGCGGGTCGATGATCTGCGACGCCGCGAGGTTCCAGCCAAGGAAGGCGACCCCGCGTCGGACGAACTTGCGGTAATTGGCGATGATCGCGGCGAGTCTGTCCGCCAACGTGTTTCGCTCGGTCGGCTCGCCGCGGTAGAAGCCGACGGCCTCGGCGGCGTCGCGCAAGCGCACCAGGGCGTAGCGGAACGCGGCGTTGGTCAGTTCGTTGGTGAAGGTCAAGAAGATCAACGGCCTGCCGATCCAGAACGCGACGATCGTCGTGATGAACACGTAGGCGAGCGCGATCCAGAACAGCGCCTTCGGCAGCGTGACGCCGAAGAGCGTCAGCGGCCCGGACAGATTCCACAGGATCGGGGTGAACGCGACGACCGACACGATCGAGTTGACCGCCCCGAACAACAACGTCTGAGACGTGCCGACGGTCGGCGTGTTGGTCTCCGGCCCAGTGCCGGTGGTGAACACGTCGACGTCCTGCTGGATGCGTTGGTCCGGGTTGTCGACCGGTTCACCGTCGAACCGTGCCAGGAACCGGCCGCGGTAGTAGGCGCGCCCGTCGAGCCAGTCGGCGGTCAACCGCTGGGTCAGCCACACCCGCCACGCGATGATGAAGCGCTGCATCAGATACAGGTCGACCAGGGTGCGGACGATGTGGATGGTGGCCAACACGGCGAAGACGAGGATCGAGAACCAGAAGCCGTGGATGCCGGAGTCCCGCACCGCGGCGTTGCCCGCACCGGCCCCCTCGAAGGCCACCTGTAGCGCCGTGAACTGGTCGTTGGAGTAGTAGCTGAGCACCACGTCGATGCGCACCGACATCATCACCGACAGCAGCAGCACCGCGAGCAGTGCCCACACCCTGATGCTGTCGCGGCCCTTGAAGTAGTCGCCGGTGACCCGCCAGAACTGCCTGCCCCACGTGGTGAACCGCGCGATCACGGTGAGCACCAACAACATCGACACGGCGGTGATCGCCCACGCCTTGGCCACCCAGATCAATGAAACGATGGTCTCGGTGCCCCAGTCCAGGGACGGGGTGAACATCTGCATGCCGGGAAGTTACCCCGGCACTCGTGGGGCCGACGCTAGACGGGTACGGGATTCTCGCCGACCGGGCCAAGCCGCCATTCGCCGTCGCCGAGCAGTTCCAGTTGCTGGCGGTGGTGCTGTTCGACGGTGCTGCGATGGCTGACGCTGACCAGGATGGTGTTGGGCAGCTCGGTGCGAACCAGTTGGTACAGCATGAGTTCGAGCCCCTCGTCGAGCGCCGAGGTGGCCTCGTCGAGGAACACGGCCTTGGGCTTGGTGAGCAGGATGCGCGCGAACGCGATTCGCTGCTGCTCGCCGGGGGAGAGCACCTTGGCCCAGTCCTGCACCTCGTTGAGCCGGATGACCAGGTGCGGCAGCGCCACGTTCACCAACGCCCGCTGCAGCGCGTCGTCGGCCAACGTGCCTTCCTCGCACGGATAGGAGACGACGGCCCGCAGATCGCCGAGCGGTACGTAGGGGAGCTGCGACAGGAACATCGTCTGATTGCCCTCGATCGGGCATCGAAGGGTGCCGGAGGTATACGGCCACATCTGCGCGAGGCTGCGCAGCAGCGTGGTCTTGCCGCTGCCCGACGGGCCCGTGATCACCATGGAGTCACCGCGTTCCAGGCGCACGTCGAGCGGTTTGATCAGCTGCTTGCCGTCGGGGGTGCGGACCTCGACCGCGTCGAGGGTCACCGAGTCGTCGGGGCACAACTCCAACGTCAGCTCGGGCAGGTCACGGGCGCGCTGGTTGGCGTCGACCAACCCGTACAGGCGGATGATCGACGCCCGGTAGCTGGCGAACTGGTCGTAGACGTTCCGGAAGAAGGACAGCCCGTCGTGGATGCTGCCGAACGCGCTCGACGACTGCATGACGTCACCGAGCGAGATCTGCTGTGCGAACAGCCGCTGCGCCTGGACGACGAACGGCAGCGGGTTGATCGCCTGACTGACCACGAGGTTCCAGCCGAGGAACCCCACCATGCGGTTCACCCAGCGCCGGTAGTTGACGACGACCTGCGCGAAGCGGCCCCGAAGTTGCTGGCGCTCGGCATCCTCGCCCCGGTAGAAGCCGACCGCCTCGGCGGCGTCCTTGAGCCGCACCAGTGCGTAGCGGAACGCCGCGTTGCGCAGCTCGTTGACGAAGGCGAACCGGATCAGCGGATGCCCGATCCAGAAGGCGACCACGGTCGCGATCGACACGTAGAGCAGCACGATCCAGAACAGCGCCTTGGGCACGGTGACGCCGAGGAGCGTCAGCGGCCCGGACAGGTTCCACAGGATCGCCGCGAACGAGATCACCGACACCACCGAGTCGACCGCCCCGAACAGCAGGATGCTGCCCGAGGTGTTGTTGGGCGTGTTGGGGTCACCGCCCGTGCCGGTGGTGAAGATGTCGATGTCGAGCTGGATGCGCTGATCGGGGTTGTCGATCGGTTCGCCGATGAACCGGCCGCGGTAGTAGGCGAAACCGTCGAGCCAGTCCATGCTCAGCCGGTCGGTCAGCCAGACCCGCCACCGCAACATGAAGCGCTGGGTGATGAAGAGGTCGAGCATGACCCGGCCGACGTGGAAGGTCGCCAGGATGCAGAAGATGATGATCGACATCCAAAAGCCGCTCACACCAGAGTCTCTGATGCTCTGGTCACCGGATGCCGCGCCCTGGAATGCGATCTGCAGCGCGGAGTACAAGTCGTTGCTGTAGTAGCTGAGCAGGACGTTGACGCGCACCCCGAGGATCGTCGACAGCAGCATGAATGCGATGACGAGCCACACCGGCAGGCTTTCGCGGCCCGTGAAGTACGCGCCGGTGATCCGCCACCACTGTCGTCCCCAGGTGGTGTATTTGCCGATCAGCAGAAGGACCAGCAGCACGCACACCGCCGTGATGCCGAAGGCCTTGAGCACCCACCACGTCGACTGGGCGAACTCGTGGCTCCAGTCGATGGACGGGGCGAACGGCTTCGAATCCATCGGACGACTCTCTCCTGTGCCTGGCGTCCGTCGACGCCACTCGGGGCAAGCTACCCCAGCATTCTGCTCGGCGGCGGGTCATGGCTCGTGGAAGTGCGTCCGTGGCGTGGTCAAACCCGCCTGTCCGAGGGAATCGGGCTGATCGATACCGGGCGGGGTCCGGGCTGTGGAGCGGCCGCCGTGCAGTTCGCCGGCGGATCGGGTTCGACCCGTTTCCGACCGGGTGACGATCACACTCTCGGCCGGTACCACGAGCCGCGTACCTTGAACACGTGCCCAAGACGAATACCCGTGCGCCCAGTCGGCTGAGCAACCGCTTCTGGAAGCTGCTCGGCGCAAGCACCGACAAGGATCAGGCCCAGTCGATGGCGAAGGTCAGCGCCGCGTCCGAGTTCGACGAGAAGGCCGCGGGCCTCGACGACGAGCAGCTGCGCAAGGCCGCCAAGCTGCTCGAACTCGGCGAGCTCGCCGAGTCGTCCGACATCCCGCAGTTCCTTGCGATCGCGCGCGAGGCATCCGAACGCGCAACCACCTTGCGGCCGTTCGACGTTCAGCTTCTCGGCGCGCTGCGGATGCTCGCGGGCGACGTCGTCGAGATGGCGACCGGTGAGGGCAAGACGCTCGCAGGCGCCATCGCCGCAGCGGGCTACGCGTTGGCCGGCCGGCAGCGTGCACGTCATCTCGGTCAACGACTACCTGGCCCGCCGCGACGCCGAGTGGATGGGGCCGCTGCTCGAGGCGATGGGGCTGACCGCCGGCTGGATCACCGCCGACTCCACTCCCGACGAGCGCCGCGCCGCCTACGGCTGCGACGTCACCTACGCCTCGGTCAACGAGATCGGCTTCGACGTGCTCCGTGACCAGTTGGTCACCGACGTCGAGGACCTGGTGTCACCCGATCCGGACGTCGCGTTGATCGACGAGGCCGACTCGGTGCTCGTCGACGAGGCCCTGGTGCCGCTGGTGCTGGCGGGCACCACGCACCGTGAGCAGCCGCGCCTGGAGATCATCCGGCTGGTCGGCGAACTCGTGCCGGTCAAGGACTACGACACCGATCCCGATCGCCGCAACGTGCACCTGACCGAGGCCGGCGCCCGCAAGCTCGAAACCGCACTCGGCGGCATCGACCTGTACTCCGAGGACAACGTGAGCACCACGCTGACCGAGGTCAACGTGGCGCTGCACGCCCACGTGCTGCTGCAGCGCGACGTGCACTACATCGTGCGGGACGACGCCGTGCAGCTGATCAACTCGTCGCGCGGCCGGATCGCGCAACTGCAGCGCTGGCCCGACGGATTGCAGGCTGCCGTCGAGGCCAAGGAGGGCATCGAAACCACGGAGACCGGGGAGGTGCTCGACACCATCACGGTGCAGGCGCTGATCAACCGGTATCCGACGGTGTGCGGCATGACCGGCACGGCGCTGGCCGCAGGCGAGCAGTTGCGCCAGTTCTACAAGCTCGGCGTCTCGCCGATCCCGCCGAACACGCCCAACGTCCGCGAGGACGAGACGGACCGCGTCTACATCACCGCGGCCGCCAAGAACGACGCCGTCATCGCGCACATCACGTCGATCCACGAGACGGGCCAGCCCGTCCTGGTCGGCACGCGCGACGTCGCCGAATCCGAGGAGCTCCACGAGCGCCTCGTCAAGGCAGGCGTCCCCGCGGTCGTGCTGAACGCCAAGAACGACGCCGAGGAGGCCGAGGTGATCGCCGAGGCCGGCAAGCTGCGCGCCGTCACGGTGTCCACCCAGATGGCGGGCCGGGGCACCGACATCCGGCTCGGCGGATCCGACGAGAGCGACCACGACGAGGTCGCCGAGCTGGGCGGCCTGCACGTGATCGGCACCGGCAGGCACCACACCGGGCGGCTCGACAACCAGTTGCGCGGCCGCGCGGGACGCCAGGGCGACCCCGGCTCGTCGGTGTTCTTCTCCAGCTGGGAGGACGACGTCGTGGTCGCTCACCTGGAACCGCAGAAGCTGCCGATGCAGACCGACGAGGACGGCCGGATCACCAACGACAAGGCGGCCCAACTGCTCGAGCACGCGCAGCGGATCGCCGAGGGCAAGCTGCTCGACGTGCACGCCAACACGTGGCGCTACAACCAGCTGGTCGCCCAACAGCGCGCGATCATCTCCGACCGCCGGGAGAAGCTGCTGCGCACCCCGACGGCCCGCGAGGAACTGGCCGAGCGCGCGCCCAAGCGCTACGAGGAACTGGTCGACGAGATCGGCGAGGAGCGGCTGGAGAAGATCTGCAGGCTGATCATGCTGTACCACCTGGACCGCGGCTGGGCCGACCACCAGGCGTACCTGTCCGACATCCGGGAGAGCATCCACCTGCGGGCGTTGGGCAGGCAGAACCCGCTGGACGAGTTCCACCGGATGGCCGTCGATGCGTTCGGGTCGTTGGCGGCCGATGCCATCGAGGCGGCGCAGCAGACGTTCGAGACCGCGAACGTGGTCGAGGACGAGCCCGGCCTCGACCTGTCGAAACTGGCGCGTCCGACCTCCACGTGGACCTACATGATTCACGACAATCCACTGGCAGACGACACCATGTCGGCGCTCAGCCTGCCAGGGGTATTCCGCTAAGTTCAACGCATGGAGCCCACGTCGGAGGGCAGGAGCGAAGCGACCCGGGAAACGGTGTCGGAGGGCAGGAGCGAAGCGACCCGGGAAACGGTGTCGGAGGGCAGGAGCGAAGAGCCCGGCGACCGGATCCTCACCATCCCGAACGCGCTGAGCGTGCTGCGGCTGGTTCTGGTGCCGGTGTTCCTGTACCTGCTGCTCGGCATTCACGCCGACGCACTCGCGGTGGCCGTGCTGATGTTCAGCGGCTTCTCCGACTGGGCGGACGGCAAGATCGCGCGTCTGGTGGCCAACCAGTCGTCACGGCTCGGTGCTCTGCTCGACCCGGCCGTCGACCGCATCTACATGGTGGCGGTCCCGGTGGCGATGGCCATCGACGGCATCGTGCCGTGGTGGATCGTGCTGACGCTGGTCGGACGGGACGTCCTGCTTGCTGCGACGCTGCCCGTGCTCCGCGGCCGCGGCCTGACCGCGCTTCCGGTGACCTACGTCGGCAAGGCCGCGACGTTCGCGTTGATGTCCGGACTGCCACTGATCCTGTTGGGCCAGTGGGACGCCCTGTGGAGCCGCGTCATCCTGGCCTGCGGCTGGGCCTTCCTGATCTGGGGTATGGCCATGTACCTGTGGTCGGCCGTGCTGTACCTGATCCAGGTCGGCCTCGTGGTGCGCGACCTTCCGCGGCGGGCGGGAGTCGGCGGGCGGGCGCCGAATGGCTGACGACGAGCGCTCGCTCGGCGGTTACAGCCAGGAGGCCGGGCGCAACGCGCACGACGGGCCTGCGCCGACGTTGATCCCGGTGCCCTCGCTGTTGCGGGCGTTGCTCTCCGAACACCTCGATCCCGGTTACGCCGCGGCGGCCGAGCGCCGCAAGGACGGCCCCACCCGCGGCCGGTGGCCGAACCGGGGGTGGCAGCTGCTGGCCGGCCTGGCCGTTGCCGCGGTCTTCGCCACCGCCGCCGCGCAGGCGAAGTCGGTGGCCCCGGCTACGCGCGAGACGCAGCACGTGCTTGCCGACGGGGTGCGGTCGGCCGAGGCCACCACGGCCGACGCCACCGCGCGGCGCAACGACCTGGCGGGCACCGTCGAGGCCGAACGCCGCAGCAGGCTCGAGGGCGACGTGCAGGGCAGGGAACTGCTCGGCAACCTCGACGCCGCCGAGTTCGCCGCGGCCGCGACGCCGGTGCGGGGGCCGGGGTTGACCGTGACGGTGACCGAACCGGGTACGGCCCGCGATCTCACCGACGTCTCCAAGCAGCGCGTTGCGGGCAGTCGTCAGGTGATCCTCGACCGCGATCTGCAGTTGGTGGTCAACGCGCTGTGGGTCAGCGGAGCGGAGGCCGTCGCCGTCGGCGGCGTGCGGATCGGGCCCAACGTGACGATCCGTCAGGCCGGCGGCGGGATTCTCGTCGACAATCAGCCGATCGCCAGCCCCTACGTCGTGCTCGCCATCGGGCCGCCGCACGGCATGCACGACGTGTTCGACAACAGCCCGGCGCTGCAACGGCTGCGGCTTCTGGAAACGTCGTACGGGGTCGGGGTCAACGTCAGCGAGAGCGATGAGCTGATCCTTCCGGCCGTCTCGCTGCGAGACGTCAACTTCGCCAAGAAGATCGGACAGTGATCGGAGCCAACATGATTGGACCCACGTGATCGGAATCGCCGCACTCGTCATCGGGATCGTGCTCGGGCTGGTGTTCCATCCCAGCGTGCCCGAGGTCATCCAGCCCTATCTGCCGATCGCGGTGGTGGCCGCACTCGACGCGGTGTTCGGTGGGCTGCGCGCATACCTGGAGAAGATCTTCGATTCGAAGGTGTTCGTGGTGTCGTTCGTGTTCAACGTTCTGGTCGCGGCGGTCATCGTGTTCGTCGGCGACCAGCTTGGCGTCGGCACGCAGCTGTCCACCGCGATCATCGTCGTGCTCGGCATCCGCATCTTCGGCAATGCCGCCGCGTTGCGGCGCAGGCTGTTCGGGGCGTGACGGTGAGCGACCGCACGGCCGACGACGCCGAGCACGGCAGGGCAGGAGCGCCGACCCGGGACGACACACGGCCGCCACGAGCGGGGACCTGCAGCCGCGGAGGCGTCGGCGGGTGTCGAGCCGCAGGGGCCGGTCGCAGCTGGTGTTCGGCGCGCTGGCGATCCTGTTGTGCGTGGTGCTCGGCGTCGCGATCGTCACCCAGGTCCGCCAGACGGAGTCCGGCGACTCGCTGGAGGCCGCCAGGCCCGCCGATCTGCTGGTGTTGCTGGATTCGCTGCAGCAGCGGGAGGCGGCGCTCAACACCGAGGTCGCCGACCTGCAGCGCACGCTGGCGGCGCTGCAGTCCTCGGGCAGCAACGACCAGGCGGCCATCGAGAACGCGCGGGCACGGCTCGGCGCGCTGTCGATCCTGATCGGCACGGTCGCCGCGACCGGACCCGGGGTCACGCTGACCATCGGCGACACCGCTCCCGGCGTGTCGCCGGAGACCATGCTCGACGTCGTCAACGAGTTGCGTGCCGCGGGGGCGGAGGCCATGGAGATCCGGTCCGAAGGCGGCGCGGCGGTGCGCGTCGGCGTCGACACCTGGGTGGTCGGCACGGCGGGCGCGCTCAACGTCGACGGCACCTCGATGACCCCGCCATATTCGGTGCTCGCGATCGGCGATGCGCCGACTCTGGCCGCCGCGATGAACATCCCCGGCGGGGCGATGGACAGCATCGAACGGGTCGGCGGCACAATGACCGTGCAGCAGGCCGATGCCGTGAACGTGACCGCCTTGCGGCAACCGAAACCCCGCCAATACGCTCAGCCCGTCAAGTGACCCGACCCCGCGTTGAGCCGGACAACCAAGGAGCGCCGTGAGCGAGATCCCATCCGACCTGTACTACACCTCGGACCACGAATGGGTGCGTCGCACCGGCGACGACACGGTCCGGGTCGGCATCACCGACTATGCGCAGTCTGCGCTGGGTGACGTGGTGTTCACCGACCTGCCCGCGGTCGGCACGGACGTCGAGGCGGGCAGCGAGTTCGGCAACGTGGAATCGACCAAGTCGACATCCGAACTCTACGCACCGATCACGGCGAAAGTCGTTGCGGTGAACGAGGATCTCGAAGATGCCCCCGAGCAGATCAACGCCGAGCCGTACGGCGCGGGCTGGCTCATCGATCTGCAGGTCGACGCGGCGAGTCTGACCGAGGCGCTCGCCGGATCTGCTGGACGCCGACGGTTACCGCGCCACCCTCGACGAATGAGAAAACCGGCGGTGGTGGATACAGCGGCCCATGCCGCGCGGTACGGTCGTCAGCAGACGCATGACGGCCGCCGCTTGGCGGGCCGGCCGGTCAAACATCGCCACAGCAGCCAGTAAGGAGCAGCGGGTGACGGATAACGACACCAGTTCGGGAGCCGACCAGACGTCTGACGAAGTCACTGTGGAGACCACATCGGTCTTCCGCGCGGACTTCCTCAACGAACTGGACGCTCCGGCCGCGGCGGGAAGCGACAGCGGGGTCTCGGGGGTCGAAGGACTACCCACGGGTTCGGCGTTGCTGGTCGTCAAGCGCGGCCCGAATGCGGGTTCGCGTTTCCTGCTCGACCAGGCCACCACCTCGGCGGGGCGGCATCCCGACAGCGACATCTTCCTCGACGACGTCACCGTCAGTCGCCGCCACGCCGAGTTCCGCCTCGAGACCTCCGAATTCCAGGTGGTCGACGTCGGCAGTCTCAACGGCACCTACGTCAACCGTGAGCCGGTCGACTCGGCCGTGCTCGCCAACGGCGACGAGGTGCAGATCGGCAAGTTCCGCCTGGTGTTCCTGACCGGGCCAAAGACCGACGACGGCAGCCCGGCCGGCTAGTGCCGTGATGAGTGCCTGCGCGAAGATCCGATGACACAGCCCGACACCCCTGCGCTGGCCGGGATGTCGATCGGGGCGGTCCTCGACCTGCTGCGACCCGACTTCCCGGACGTGACCATCTCCAAGATCAGGTTCTTGGAGGCCGAAGGGCTGGTGACGCCCGAGCGCACCGCGTCGGGCTATCGGCGCTTCACCGCCTATGACTGTGCGCGCCTGAGGTTCGTCCTCACCGCGCAGCGCGAGCAGTATCTGCCGCTGAAGGTGATCAAGTCGCAGCTGGACGCCCAACCCGACGGCGAGCTACCCGCTCTCGGGTCGCCGTACGGGGTGCCGCGTCTGGTGGACCTGTCCAACGAATCCGACGACGCCTACGACACCGCGGCGGTGGCGCCTCCGCAGGTTCGGCTGAGCCGTGAGGATCTGCTGAACCGATCGGGCATCGACGCGGAGCTGCTGACCGCGTTGATCAAGGCAGGGGTGATCAAGCCGGGCCCCGCCGGGTTCTTCGACGAACACATGGTGGTGACCGCCCAGTGCGCGCGTGCGCTCGCCGAATACGGCGTGGAGCCGCGCCACTTGCGCGCGTTCCGCTCAGCGGCAGACCGGCAGTCCGACCTGATCGCGCAGATCGCCGGTCCGGTCGTGAAGGCAGGTGCGCGGGACCGCGCCGACGACCTGGCTCGTGAGGTGGCGGCACTGGCGATCACGCTGCACACGTCGCTGATCAAGTCGGCCGTGCGCGACGTATTGGATCGCTGAGGACTAGACTCGGCTCGACGGTTTGAGGTGCGGAGGGCAGGCACAGATGGGCGAGGTTCGTGTGGTCGGCATTCGCGTGGAACAGCCGCAGAACCAGCCGGTCCTGCTCTTGCGGGAGTCCAACGGGGATCGCTATCTACCGATCTGGATAGGTCAGCCCGAGGCCGCGGCCATCGCGCTCGAGCAGCAGGGCGTGGAGCCCGCCAGGCCGCTGACCCACGATTTGATCCGAGATCTGATTGCCGCGCTTGGCCATTCGCTCAAGGAGGTCAGGATCGTCGACCTGCAGGAGGGCACCTTCTACGCCGACCTGATCTTCGACCGCGACATCAAGGTGTCGGCCCGCCCGTCGGACTCGGTGGCCATCGCCCTTCGCGTCGGCGTCCCGATCTACGTCGAGGAGGCCGTGCTGGCGGAGGCCGGTCTGCTGATCCCCGACGAGAACGACGAGGAATCCACGGGAGCCGTGCGCGAGGACGAGGTGGAGAAGTTCAAGGAGTTCCTCGACAGCGTGTCGCCAGACGATTTCAAGGCCACTTGAGCGGTCCGGACGGGCTCCGATTTGTCACGGATGCGTCTCATCTGCTCTGTGTCACTCGACACGCGGAGCGGGTTTCGCGGATCTGCCAATAGGGCAGCCATACTTTGAAGCACGACGGGCAGTCACGGCTCGGCGGGAAGCGTATGCTCGACACATTCGAGCTTGGAGCAAACGCGCTGCGCCGCAGTTCAGGCTGCGACGCACGACGCGAGTTCGACTCGGCGAAGGGATGGGCAGTGGGCGACACGCCACGTCAAGAGCAGTTGGATCTGTCATCCGGTGGCGCACCGACGGAGGCGCCTCCGACCCGGCCCAGCGAACCCGTGCAGGGTGGTCTGTTCCCCGATGACTCCGTCCCGGACGAGCTCGTCGGTTACCGCGGGCCGAGCGCCTGCCAGATCGCAGGCATCACCTACCGCCAGCTGGACTACTGGGCCCGCACCTCGCTCGTCGTGCCGTCCATTCGCGGCGCGGCGGGGTCGGGCAGCCAGCGGCTCTACTCGTTCAAGGACATCCTGGTCCTGAAGATCGTGAAAAGGCTTCTCGACACCGGTATCTCGCTGCACAACATCCGGGTGGCCGTCGATCACCTGCGCCAGCGCGGGGTCAAGGATCTGGCCAACATCACGCTGTTCTCCGACGGCACCACCGTCTACGAGTGCACCTCCGCCGAAGAGGTCGTCGACCTCCTGCAGGGCGGCCAGGGCGTGTTCGGCATCGCGGTGTCCGGAGCCATGCGGGAACTGACCGGCGCCATCGCGGACTTCCCCGGTGAGCGTGCCGACGGCGGCGAGTCCATCCCGACTCCCGAGGACGAACTGGCGTCGCGCCGCAAGCACCGCGACCGCAAGATCGGCTGAACTCTCGCAAACGAGCGGGTGCCGGTAGACTCGGCACTGCATCGCCCCTGCGCGGGAGAGTTCCGTAGCTGCCAGCCACGGACGCCGAAGGAGCAACACCTCTCCGTCAACCTCTCAGGCACCCAGGACCGCGAAGGGCCCCGATGCCTCTGGAAAGCGGTGAGCCGTCCCAAGTCAGGACGGCGCACCCGCCCATGGGGAAAGGCACCCGAGCCAACCGCCGGGTCGCCGAATCTCTCAGGCGCCCGGTTCGGGTCGACGACAGAGGGGGAGGACCGCTGTCGTTCTGCGCTCCGAACCCCGAGAGGTCGACCGTGTCCGGTTCTCAATCCCATTCCGCGGCCAAGCACCACCAGCCCCGTTTCGCCGACCGGCACATCGGGCCCGATGCCGATGCCGTCGCGACGATGCTCAAGGTCATCGGCGTGGATTCCCTTTCCGTACTGGCCGAGAAGGCACTTCCCGCCGGCATCCTCGACGCGGTGACGGTCGACGGGCTGGCGCCGGGGCTCGATCAGCTGCCCCCGCCTGCCACCGAGGAGCACGCGCTGGCCGAACTGCGCGCGCTGGCGGACGCGAACACGGTCGCGGTGTCCATGATCGGACAGGGCTACTTCGACACGCTGACACCACCGGTGTTGCGCCGCAACGTCCTTGAGAACCCGGCGTGGTACACCGCCTACACCCCCTACCAGCCCGAGATCAGCCAGGGCCGGTTGGAGGCGCTGCTGAACTTCCAGACCATGGTCGAGGATCTGACCGGCCTCGAGGTCGCCAACGCATCGATGCTCGACGAGGCCACCGCCGCGGCGGAGGCCATGACGCTGATGCATCGGGCGGTCAAGGGCTCGGCAACCCGGCTGGCCGTCGACGTCGACGTCTACGCACAGACCGCGGCGGTGCTCGCCACGCGCGCCGCGCCGCTCGGCATCGAGATCGTCACCGCCGATCTGCGCGAGGGCCTGCCCGACGGCGATTTCTTCGGCGTGATCGTCCAGTCGCCAGGCGCGAGTGGCGCCATCGTCGACTGGGCCGATCTGGTCGCCCAGGCGCACGACCGTGGCGCGCTGGTTGCGGTTGGCGCAGATCTGCTGGCGATGACGCTGATCACCCCGCCCGGCGAGATCGGCGCCGACGTCGCGTTCGGCACCACCCAGCGCTTCGGTGTGCCAATGGGATTCGGCGGTCCGCACGCCGGTTACCTCGCGGTGCACACCAAGCAGGCGCGACAGTTGCCCGGCCGCCTGGTCGGCGTCTCGGTCGACGCCGACGGCGCGCCCGCCTACCGGCTGTCGCTGCAGACCCGCGAGCAGCACATCCGCAGGGACAAGGCCACCAGCAACATCTGCACGGCGCAGGTTCTGCTTGCCGTGATGGCCGCGATGTACGCCAGCTACCACGGCGCCGACGGCCTCACCGCGATCGCGCACCGGGTGCACGGCAATGCCCTCGGAGTGGCGACGGGCCTCGACGCGGCAGGCGTCGAGGTGGTGCACGACGCCTTCTTCGACACCGTGCTGGCCCGCGTTCCCGGCCGCGCCGAGGAGATCCGGGCGGCGGCGAAGGCGCGGGGCATCAACGTGTGGCTCGTCGACGCCGACCACGTGTCGGTGTCGTGTGACGAGGCCACCACCGCCGAGCACGTCGAGGAGGTGCTGCAGGCGTTCGGCGCGACGCGCGGCGGACACCACTGGCGGGGTCCTGAGATCACCACCCGCACATCGTCGTTCCTCACCCATCCCGCCTTCACCCGGTACCGCACCGAGACCGAGATGATGCGCTATCTGCGGGCGCTCTCCGACAAGGACGTCGCGCTGGACCGCAGCATGATCCCGCTCGGGTCGTGCACGATGAAACTGAACGCGGCCGCCGAGATGGAGCCGATCACCTGGCCCGAGTTCTCCCGCCAGCATCCCTTCGCGCCCGCTTCGGACACGCCGGGGCTGCGCAAGTTGATCGCCGACCTCGAGGCGTGGCTGACCCAGCTCACCGGATACGACAGGGTGTCGCTGCAACCCAACGCGGGCTCGCAGGGCGAGTACGCGGGCCTGCTGGCCATCCAGGCCTATCACCTGAGTCGCGGCGACGCCGACCGGAACATCTGCCTGATCCCGTCGAGCGCGCACGGCACCAACGCCGCGTCGGCCGCCCTGGCGGGTATGCGGGTCGTCGTGGTGGCGTGCCGGGACAACGGTGACGTCGACCTGGATGACCTGCGCGCCAAGGTCTCCGAGCATGCGGAGCGGGTGGCGGCGCTGATGATCACGTATCCGTCCACCCACGGCGTGTACGAGCACGACGTCGAGGAGATCTGCGCGGCGGTGCACGACGTCGGCGGCCAGGTGTACGTCGACGGCGCCAACCTCAACGCTCTGGTGGGCCTGGCCCGGCCCGGCAAGTTCGGCGGCGACGTCAGCCACCTGAATCTGCACAAGACGTTCTGCATTCCGCACGGCGGCGGTGGTCCCGGTGTCGGGCCGGTCGCGGTGCGCTCGCACCTTGCGCCGTTCCTGCCGGGGCACCCGCTGGCCGACGAGCTCACCGACACCTACACCGTGTCGGCCGCACCGTACGGTTCGGCGTCGATCCTGCCGATCACGTGGGCCTACATCCGGATGATGGGTGCACCAGGACTGCGGGCGGCGACGCTGACCGCGATCGCGTCCGCCAACTACATCGCCCGGCGCCTCGACGAGTACTACCCGGTGCTCTACACGGGTGAGAACGGGATGGTGGCGCACGAGTGCATCCTGGATCTGCGTGGGATCACCAAGACCACCGGCGTCACCGTCGACGACGTGGCAAAGCGATTGGCGGACTACGGCTTCCACGCTCCGACGATGAGCTTCCCGGTGGCAGGCACCCTCATGGTCGAGCCGACGGAGAGCGAGAGCCTCACGGAGGTCGACGCGTTCTGCGAGGCGATGATCGCCATCCGCGGCGAGATCGACCAGGTCGGCTCGGGGGCATGGCCCGCCGACGACAACCCGCTGCGGAATGCGCCGCACACCGCCGGATGCCTGCTGGTGGCCGACTGGGACCACCCGTACAGCCGCGAGCAGGCCGCCTACCCGTTGGGCAAGGCGTTCCGGCCCAAGGTCTGGCCGCCGGTGCGACGCATCGACGCCGCCTACGGCGACCGCAACCTGGTGTGCTCCTGCCCGCCGGTGGAGGCCTTCGCCTGAGCGGTCGCCTACTTCAACAGGTCGTTGATGCCCGAGGTCATTTCGGGGGAGTCCGAAGCAGGCACGCCCTGGTACTGGCCGCCGGTGATCTGAGCGACTGCCTGCCAGGTGGCCCGATCCGGATCGTCGCCCACGTCGATGACGTTGACGGCCACCGGCTTGACGGGATCGAATGCGGTCCGGATCAACTCCTGCAGGCCTGCTCCGTCCAACGACTGGTCGGTGTGCGGGCCGGACGTGATGATCAGGACTGAATTCGGTTGCCCGGAGCGGAAGTTGGTCATCGCGTCGGTGTAGACGTTGCGCAGCGTGGTGTAGGACACCCGGCCGCCCGGGTTGGACGCCAGGCCGTCGAGTCCGGCGGTCAGCGCGGCGCTGCGCGGCTGCCCCTGGACCTGATCGCTGAGCGGGCCGGCGGCGACGATGGTGGATCCCTCGCTTCCGTTGAACGTCGTCAAACCGACCACGGCGTTCGGCGGGAGGGCCTGTACCCGGCTCTTCAACGCCGCGATCACCGGACCCAGGTTCAGCGACTGGTCGAGCATCACCGATACCGAGCCCGCACTGGACGGCGCGCTCGGCCCCGCCGACGGTGGGCCCGACACCGCGTTCGCCAACGTCGCCCGCATGGAGTTGTCGCCAACGGACATGGGCGCGGCGAGCGAACCGAGGTCGGTCACGTCGTTCTTCGGCGGGGTGCCGCCCTCCGTGCGGAAGCCCGCCTTGGCCAAGTCGGCCATGGGTTCGGCCTTGCGCAGATACCTGGCGAACTCACTGGCCGCACTCACCTGCTCCTGGGAAAGCCAAGAGCCTGCGAGCAATACGGTCGGGTAGTCCGCGACGGCGGTCGGTCCTGGCGGTAGCCAGGAGGCCAACGTGTCCTTCGCGTCGGGCAGCGAGCTGCCGCGCTGGTAGATCTGCTGTTCGGTGCTGACCACGGCGTGCACCGGAGCCGTTGCGGGGTCGGTGGCCTTCAGCAGCGCGTCCATCGCGGTGGCGGCCCTGGTGTCGGCCAGCTTGGGCTGACCTGCCATCAGCGTGTTGACGGCGGGGATGCCGTCGCTGGCGGGCGCCCCCTGCGCGGCCGTCGTGGTGGCGACGGCCTCGGCTGCCAGATAGGTGGCGTCGCTGTCGTCGGTCAGTGGCAGGGCCAGGCGCAGTGAGCCCCAGCCCGGCAGGTTCAGCCCGTCCATGGCCGTCGGATTCGTCTGCAGCCCCGGCAGCGTCGACCAGTTCTGCTGTGCCAGGGCGCTCTTCAGTTGCGGCCGGACGGCCAGCACCACCGGCGAGGTGACCAGGGAGCGACTGTCGCTGACGGTCTGCTCGCCGGACGCCGCTTCGAGCCGCGCCTCCGACACCGAGCTACCGGGAATCCACAACGCCGGACGCTCACCGAGTTCGCCAGGCCAGGTGCCGACGAAACCGTTGACCACCGCGTCGGAGTCGGCAGGCTTGACGGCGACCTTGACGCACCGGTCCCCGACCGGGGCAGCGGTCTGGTTGTACCGGTCGGCGAGTGCACGGAGCGGGTCGGCGATGCTGGGGTCGGCGACCACGGCGACGGCGACCTCGCCCTCGACGCAGCGGGCGGCCGCCGCGACGGAGCGGTTGGACAGCGCGTCACCGAAGAAGCGCCACAGGATGATGGCGCCGACCACCACGACGACGGTGACGAGTGCGGCGATGACGCCGACGCTGACCTTGCGCCTGCCGGCCTTGACCGCCCGGTGGCTGCCGGTCCATTCGCCGCCCTCCCATTCGCCGCCGTGTGCGGGTCCCGTGACGGGCGGCCGCGGCGGGTTGGTGGCGAAGGAGCGCGTCGGCGCGTCGGGTTCCTCGTCGGAGTCCGTCGTCTGGCGCCAGTAGTCCGACTCGTACCCCGGTCGACCGGGGGCGGGCTCGTCGTAGTCCGCGTCGTCGTAGTCGGCGTCCTCATATTTGGCGTCGTAGTCGGCGTCGTCGTAGTCCGCGTCGTCGAACTCGGCATCGCCGGGTTGGACACCACCGCGTTCGGCACCGGCGTAATCGTTTTCTGCGTAAGCAGATTCATGGTGACCGGATCCGTAGCCCGGCTCGTCGTAGGCGTAACCCTCCGGATCGTGCCCCTGCGAAGTGCGGGGGTCGTCCGGTGTCTCGTCGGGATCGGGAACGCTGTGCCTGCCCATCCCTAACCCCTGTGCTCGTTTCGTCTAGTGATCATTCGACTCCGCCGAAGGGCCTCGTTTGGCTCCGCCGAAGTCTAGTCACTACGCGGAGTGGCGGGCTTTGAACTCCCGGCGGCGCCGATGCAGGATCGGCTCGGTGTAGCCGTTGGGCTGCTCCGCGCCCGACAGGATCAGCTCCTGTGCGGCCTGGAAGGCGATGCTGGCCTCGGGGTCCGGGGCCATCGGCAGGTAGTTCGAGTCGCCGGCGTTCTGCTCGTCGACCACGGCGGCCATCCGGCGCAGGCTGGCCTTCACGTCGTCGGCGGTGATGACGCCGTGGCGCAGCCAGTTGGCCAGCAGCTGGCTGGAGATCCGCAGTGTGGCGCGGTCCTCCATCAGGGCGACGTCGTGGATGTCGGGCACCTTGGAACAGCCGACGCCCGCGTCGATCCAGCGCACCACGTAGCCGAGGATCGACTGACAGTTGTTGTCGACCTCCTCGCGGATCTCCTCGGGCGCCCACGCCAGTTCGCTGGCCAACGGGATGGTCAGCAGTTCCTCGATCGTCGTCCTGGCCGTTCCCCGGTCGCTGCGCTCCTGCCCTCCGGATCCCTTCCCCAACAGCTCCTTCTGCACCTCGAACACGTCCACCTGGTGGTAGTGCATGGCGTGCAGCGTCGCCGCAGTGGGGGACGGCACCCAGGCCGTCGTGGCGCCAGCCTTGGGCTGACCGATCTTCTGCTCGACCATGTCGGCCATCAGCTCGGTCATGGCCCACATGCCCTTGCCGATCTGGGCACGGCCGGACAGGCCGGCGGCCAGGCCGGTGTCGACGTTGGCGTCCTCGTAGGCCTTGATCCAGGGCTGGCTCTTCATCGCGCCCTTGCGGATCATCGGTCCGGCCTCCATCGAGGTGTGGATCTCGTCGCCGGTGCGGTCCAGGAAGCCGGTGTTGATGAACACCACCCGGTCGGCGGCCGCCTTGATGCACGCCTTGAGGTTGACGGTGGTGCGCCGCTCCTCGTCCATGATGCCGACCTTGAGGGTGGCCTGCGGCAGGCCGAGCACGTCCTCGACGCGGCTGAACAGCTCGCAGGTGAACGCCACCTCGTCGGGACCGTGCATCTTGGGCTTGACGATGTAGACGGAGCCGGTGCGGCTGTTGACCAGCGGGCCGTTGGCTCCGTCGTTGTCGTCGGCGCCCTTCAACCCGTGCATCGCGATGAGACCGGTGAACAGCGCGTCCTGAATGCCTTCCGGCACCTCGTTGCCGTCGGCGCCCTGGTTGTCGAACACGATCGCGTCGTTGGTCATCAGGTGCCCCACGTTGCGCACGAACATCAGGCTGCGGCCCGGGAGGGTGAGCTCGCCGGTTCCCGCCGCATCGGTGAACGTGCGGTCCTCGTTGAGCACGCGGGTGAACGTCTTGCCGTCCTTGCTGACCTCCGCGGTCAGGTCGCCGCGGTTCAGGCCGAGCCAGTTGCGGTAGCCGAGCACCTTGTCATCGGCGTCGACGGCCGCGATGGAGTCCTCGAAGTCCATGATCGTGGTGACGGCCGACTCGAGCACCACGTCCTTGACCCCGGCCTTGTCGGTCGAGCCGACGGGCGAGTCGGGGTCGATGAGGATCTCGATGTGCAGGCCGTGGTGTGCCAGCAGCACGGCCGTCGGCGCGTCGGCGTCGCCGAGGTAGCCGACGAACTCCTCCGGGTGGCGAGGCCTTCCGACGAGCGCTCGCGCGAGGAGTCATCGGCTTCCGACGAGCGCTCGCGCGAGGAGTCATCGGCTTCCGACGAGCGCTCGCGCGAGGAGTCATCGGCTTCGGAGAAGTCGTCACCGAGGGTGACCAGCAGCTGGCCGTCCTCGACCTTGAACCCGGTGGCCTCGGTGTAGCTGCCGGATGCCAGCGGTACGGCCTCGTCGAGGAACGCGCGGGCGTAGGCGATCACCTTGTCGCCGCGGACCCGGTTGTAACTGGTGCCCTTCTCGGCGCCGTCGGTCTCGGGGATGACGTCGGTGCCGTACAGCGCGTCGTACAGCGAGCCCCACCGCGCGTTGGCCGCGTTGAGCGCGAACCGGGCGTTGAGGATCGGCACCACCAGCTGCGGCCCGGCGGTGGTGGTGATCTCGTCGTCGACGCCGGACGTGGTGACGGTGAAGTCGGCAGGCTCGGGTTGCAGGTAGCCGATGTCGACGAGGAACTGCTTGTAGGCCTCGACGTCGACGGGCTCGATGACGCGCTGACGGTGCCATTTGTCGATCTGGGCCTGCAGGTCATCCCGCCGGGCCAGCAGGTCCTGGTTCTTCGGGGTCAGGTCGGCGACGATCTTGTCGACGCCCGCCCAGAAGCTCTCGGGGTCCAGCCCGGTGCCCGCCAGCGCCTCGTTCGTGACGAAGTCGTGCAGCACCTTGGCGACCCGCAGATTGCCCACGGTCACGCGATCGATCGCGGCCGGGCGAAGCTGGCTGGGCTCGTTCATGTGGTTTCCTCCCTAAAAGCGTCGACCCAGCTTACCCGTGGGTAAGTGCAGCTAATCGCCGCGCGCCGACCGCCTCACGGAGCGGCCGCAGCGCTGGGCAGTGTGACGGCTGCGGCCGTTGGCGTTCCGAGGCGGCCCGCCAGCCATGGCAGCGCGGCGGAGAAGACTTTAGCGGCGGTTCCGAAGTCGTGACCACCGTTCCGCGGCACCACCGCGCACTCGATGCCGGTGCTGCTCGCGAGCGGAGCACAGATAGTCGGCGATCGCGGGGGTGTCCGCCGGGTCGAGGTCGTCCGGATCACCGACGGGCGGCGGCATCGATCCGGCTGCGTGGTACGACGTCCTGCCCGCCCCCTCGACGCCGAACCACCCGGCGACCCCGTCGTAGGGGCCGTGGGCGGACATCACCGTCGCGGGGTCGAACGCGGCCATGGCGGCGGCGTCACCGCCGAAGAGCCGAGCCAGCGTCTGCTCCGTCGACCCCGCGTTCGGCCCGAGGAGACCGTCGATGTCGACGAAGGAGCGGACCAGATCCGGGTGCATCACCGTGGTCAACAGCGCACACGTACCGCCGGACGACCACCCGACCATGCCCCAGTGTTCCGGGTCGGGACTCACGCCGAAGTGCGAAACGATGTAGGGAACAACGTCTTTGGTGAGGTGGTCGGCGGCGTTTCCGCGGATGCCGTTCACGCACTCGGTGTCGTTGGCGAACGCTCCGCTGGTGTCCGCGAAAACCAGGACCGGCGCATTTCCGCCGTGCGTTGCCGCGAAGGCGTCGGCCGTGGCCTGAGCCGAACCGGACGTCGGCCAGTCCGCCGGGTGTCCGAACTCGCCGCCGACCATCAGCACGGCGGGCAGCGGCGGTGTCGACGCGGGTGCCGACGTGGAGGCGAACCAGGCCGGCGGCAGGTATACCAACTCGCCGCGGTGCCGGAAGCCCGACGCGTCGTCGGGGATCGTCACCGAGACCATCACCCCGCGCTTCGGCACCTGGTCGTGCGTGCGCATCTCCATGGCCGTGGCCTCGTCGAGGAGCGCGGCCGCCACCACCTCGATCAGGATCGGTAGCCAGCCGCCGATGAGCGCAGTGTTCACTGCTCCTGTATCGCAAATCCGGCTGTGCCCCAGGTGTGAGTTCGCTTAAGGATTGGGCGTCTGCGGTTGTGTGGCTGTGATTGTGACGCAGTCGTTTTGGGCGTCAACGGCGTTGAAGCGGTCGTTCATCCAGCCGATCAGCGCGGACGGGTCGATACCCGCGAGCGGGGTGAGTTGAATCACGTCGCCCATCGCGCAGGCCTGCGCGACGGCGGCATCGGTCTGATCCTCGGGAATCAGCCCGTCCGGGGCATCGGGGACGACCAGCATCGGCGCCGCGGTCGGCGCCTGCGGCAGCGACGTCTTCTGCAGGTAGCCGCGGAGCACGTCCGTCGCGTCCTGCCCGTCGGGGCGCATGTCGTCCGGCCCGGTCTGGCCGGCCAGCCGGTCGCGGTCCCGGCTCTCCGGGCCCCAGCAGGACGTCAGTGCGTCCCAGTTGTCCTTCGCCGCGCCGTGCCGGTAGGCATCGAGGTCGAAGTCGTCGTACTCCTCCTTCAGCGACTGGAGGAACTGCTGCAGCGTCGCCTCCTGGGCACCGGTCAGGGTGCCGTTCGCCGCGTCGTCGGCGAGCCCGTCGAGGGCCGCGGTCGGTGTCATCGCGACGGCGCCGAGGAAGTTCAGGTCGCCGCGGTAGTCGGGGGTCAACTCGTCGGCCGCCCACGCCGCTTGCCCGCCCTGCCCGACGCCGAATGCGACCCAGCCGTCCGATGCGGCGGGCACCAGCTTGCGGGCGGCCCGCACGGAGTCGATCAGGTTGTAGCCCTCGGTCGTCGAATCCAGGAAGGGGTGGTAGGTGTCCGGGCAGGCCCAGCCCCTGGTAGTCGGACATCGTCACCATGAAGCCGGCGTCGAGCAGAGCCTCGATGGTCGACGCCGAACCGAGCAGGGTCGGGGAAGCCGATGGCGCGCATTCGGATTCGATGCCCGTCGCGGGGTGCCCGAACGCCACGACCCTCCAGCCGCCCGGCGGCGGATCGCCCTTGGGGACGAACACGGTGCCGGACACCTGCGGATGCCCGTCGCTGATGCCGGACGTCGAGACGTAGGTGATCCGGGCGGCCACCGAGGTTTCGTCCCGCAACCGGGGGTCGAGGTCGGGCAGCGTGTTCGCGGCCACCAGCGTGCCGGGCCCGCTCCCGCTGAAGTCTCCGGCCAGCGCGGGCCCCCGCGGTGGTGCGACGCCGTCGGGCGCGCTGCCGCTGCACCCGGCGATGAGCAACGTGGCACAGGCGATCACCGAACCGAGCCCGAAGACCGCGCTTCACCGACCGTGGTCCCCGGCGATCTCGAGCAGCCGGCGGCACCACCCCGACAAGTGCCTCGCGCAGGGGCGCGGCGCGGTCGGCGACGTCCTGCTGGCCGCGCACGTACTCGGCGCGCCCCGTCGGTGTTTCGACCGCGATCGGCGCAAAACCGTATCCGGTCAGGTCGTAGGGGCTGGCGCGCATGTCCAGCTCTCGGGCGGCTGCGGCGAGTTCGAGGCAGTCGGCGACGAGTCCGGAGTCGACCAGCGGGCCCAGCTTGTACGCCCACTTGTAGATGTCCATCGAGGCGTGCACGCACCCCGGCTGTTCGCTGGCGATCTGCGACTCGCGGCTCAGCCGCTCCGCATTGCGGGGCGCGGCCGGCTCGGTGAAGAACCGGTAGGCGTCGAAGTGGCTGCAGCGCAACGGCATCGATTCGACCACGGCATCGGTGCCCGCCGGCCCGAGCCGCAACGGAACCTGACCGTGGCGCACGTCGGGGCTGCGGTAGACCATCGCCCACTCGTGCAGGCCGAAGCAGTTGAACCGGGCAGGCCGCCCGGCGGTGGATTGCAGCAGGTCGGCGATGAACTCGACGGTCCCGATGCGGGACAGCAGATGCTCGTGGGTGACGGTCACGGCCGAACCGTGCTCGCCGTAACCCGCCCGCCCGAGGAATCGCCGGGCCGACTCACCGCTGCATGCGACGCCGTACCCGGGGTGCCAGCGGCGCAGCTGGCGCGGCTTCAGGCTGTAGTAGCTGAACAGGAAGTCCCACACCGGGTGAGCCTCGCCGCGCCGCGCCCGCTGCTGGTGTGGCGAGACGAAGCGGTCCACCCGCTCGGCGTGCAGCCGTTCCCGCTCGGTCCACTCCGCCTCGTCGAGAACCACCAGGTCGAGGACGCGCTCAGACACGGTGGGTCCCGTCGCGAACGGTACCCACCAAGTCCTCGACGAGGTCCTCGAGCGTCACCATCGCGGTCACCCGGTCATCGGCGGCGGTGACCAGCGCCAAGTGGCTGTTGTCCCGCCTCAGCCGCGACAACGCGTCGGGCAGCGGCAGGGATTCGAGCACGCGGGGCAGCGGCCGCACCAGGGACGGATCGACGACCGCTTCGGGATCGTCGACCAGCGGCAGCACGTCCTTGATGTGCACGTAGCCGGTGAAGCGGCCGACCACGTCGACGACCGGGAAGCGCGAGTACCCGGTCTCGGCGAGCGCCTGCTGGATGGCGGCGACGGTCGGTCCGGCGCCGTCGCCCGCGGCTGGAACGGCGTGGATCTCGTGGAGCGGCACCGCGACGTCGGCGACGATCCGAGTGCGGATCTGCAGCGCCCGCGACAGGCGATTGTGCTCCTCGGGGTCGAGCAGGCCCTCGGACAGTGATTCGGCGATCATCTCGGACAGCTCGATCATCGACACGGTGTTCTCGAGCTCGTTCTTGGCCTCCACGCCGAACGCGCGCAGCGTCAACTTGGCGCACCAGTCGTAGAAGGCGATGAACGGTCGCGCGATCCGGATCCAGATCAGGTACGGCGGAACCAGCAGCATCGCAGCCGATTCGGGACCGGCGATGGCGATGTTCTTCGGCACCATTTCACCGAGCAGCACGTGCAGCACCACGACGATCGTGATGGCGACGACGAAGGACACCGTGTGCAGTACCGCGTCGGGCACCCCCAACAGGTCGAACGGCGTCTCCAGAAGATGGGCCACCGCGGGTTCGCCGACGCGGCCGAGCAGGATCGAGCACACCGTGATGCCGAGCTGTGCGCCCGCCAGCATCAGCGAGAGGTTCTGCCCGGCCTGGATCACGGTGACCGCGCTGCGCTTGCCCTGCTCGGCCAGCGCCTCCAACCGGTCACGCCGCGCCGAGATCAGTGCGAACTCCGCGGCGACGAAGAAGGCGTTGGCGGCCAGCAGCAGCACGGTGAGCAGCACACTCAGCAGGTCATTCATCCGCGGACTCCTCATCGGGGCCGAGTCTGAGCAGCTTGATCAGGTCGATGCGGCGACCGTCCATCCGCTCGACGGTGGCGAGCCACCGCACCGGCCGGTCGAAGGCCGTGTCGGGGTCGAACTCGGTCAACGTCACCGACTCGCCCTCGACCGGGATGTGTCCGAGCTCCTGCAGCACCAGACCGCCGATGGTTTCGTACTCGCCCTCGGGTGCGCGGAACGGCGTTTCGGTGTCGACCTCGTCGATGCGCAGCAGCCCCGACACCTGCCAGCCGTTGCGCATCTCGACGACGTCGGGGGTCGCGTCGTCGTGCTCGTCGCGGACGTCGCCGACGATCTCCTCGATCAGGTCCTCGACGGTGACCATCCCTGCGGTGCCGCCGTATTCGTCGACCACCAACGCGGTCTGCAGGCCATTGGCCCGGATCTGCGTCATCACGGCGTCGCCGTCGAGGGTGGACGGCACCGTGGACACCGGCTGCATCAGGGTCGCCAGCCTGATGTGCGGCCGGTCGGCTCGCGGTACCTCGAAAACCTGTTTGACGTGCACGATTCCGACGGTCTCGTCGAGATCGCCCTCGATGATCGGGAAGCGGGAGTAGCCGGTCTCCATCGCCATGGCGACCAGGTCGGCGACGGTGTCGTCGGACTTGAGCGCCTCGATCTTCGAGCGTGGCGTCATCAGCTCCTCGGCGGTGCGGGTGCCGAACCGCAGTGACCGGTCCACCAGGGTGGCGGTGGCGAGATCGAGCGAGCCCGCGCGGGCGGAGTTGCGGACGAGCGACACCAGTTCCTGCGGCGAGCGCGCCGACCGCAGCTCCTCGGCGGGTTCGATGCCGACGCGGCGCAGAATCCAGTTGGCGGTGCCGTTGGTCATCTTGATCAGCGGGGTGGTGAACATCGAGAACAACAGCTGAGGTCCGGACACCACGCGCGCCGTCGCCAGTGGCTTTGCGACGGCGAGGTATTGAGCGACCAGCTCGCCGAACACCATCGACACCGAGGTCGCGATCAGCAGTGCCAGCGCCAGCGCGAAGCCGTCCGCGACGTTCCTGGTCAGGGCGAGCGCGGTGAACGCGGGTTTGAACAGCTGCGCGAGCAGCGGCTCGGCCAGGTAGCCGGTGATCAGGGTCGTGATCGAGATGCCGACCTGTGCGCCCGACAGTTGAAACGACAGCGTGCGGTGCGCCCGTTGGACGAGCTTGTCGCGGCGTCCGCCGGTGCGGGCGTTGGCGTCGACGGTGCTGCGCTCCAACGCGGTCAGCGAGAACTCGGCGGCGACGAAGAGCGCCGTGCCTGCGGTGAGTACGACGAAACCGAGAAGGGCAAGCAGGGTCCAGGTGAGGCTCATCGGAGCCTCGCGGGATTTTCGCCGGGTCCGGTGCCCGGCTGACTACTGGAGGGTTCGGCGTCCTGAGATTCTGGGTCGGGTTCGCGGGCGGGCCGCTCGGACCCGACGGCCCGGTCAGACGTGGGGGCCTCCACGGGTGCCTGCGGCACGTGATCCCTTCCTTCAGCTGGTGAAGAAACCCACTTTAGCGGGTGATCCGGGTGCGGCAGTATCACCAACCGCCGGGCAGCGGGTGCCCTTCGGCGAATCCGGCCGCCGACTGCACGCCGAGCACCACCCGCTCGTGCAGTTCCGGCAGCGTGCGCCGCGCCGACGTAGGTGCAGGTGCTGCGGACCCCGGAGGTGATGTGGTCCAGCAGGTCCTCGACCCCGCCGCGGGCCGGGTCCAGGCTCATCCGCGACGTCGAGATGCCCTCCTCGAACAGCCCCTTGCGGGCCCGGTCGAAGGCGCTGTCGCCTGCCGTCCTTGCGGCCACCGCCCGCTTGGACGCCATCCCGTAGCTCTCCTTGAACGGCTGATTGTCGCGGTCGTACATGAGGTCGCCCGGCGACTCGTACGTACCGGCGAACCAGGAGCCGATCATCACGTTGGCGGCGCCTGCGGCCAGTGCCAACGCGACGTCGCGCGGGTGCCGCACCCCACCGTCGGCCCACACGTGCGCACCGAGTTGCCTTGCCGCCGCGGCACATTCGACGACGGCGGAGAACTGAGGCCTGCCGACTCCGGTCATCATCCTGGTGGTGCACATCGCGCCGGGGCCGACGCCCACCTTGACGATCGTGGCGCCCGCGCTGATCAGATCGCGGGTGCCCTCCGCCGACACCACGTTGCCCGCCGCCAGCGGCAGGCCGAGGTCGAGCGACGACACCGACTTGATGGCGTCGAGCATCTTGAGCTGATGACCGTGCGCGGTGTCGATGACCAGAAGGTCGGCGCCTGCCTCGGCCAGCGCGGTCGCCTTGGCCGCGACGTCGCCGTTGATGCCGACCGCGGCCGCGATCCGCAACCGGCCGTCGGCGTCGACGGCAGGGGAGTAGATGCCTGCCCGGATGGCTCCCGTCCGGGTGACGACGCCTGCGAGTCCGCCGTCCGGCCTGGTCATCACGGCCACGTCCACCGGCGCGTGTTCGAGCCGGTCGAACACCTCGCGTGGGTCGGTGCCGACGGGTGCGGTGACGAAGTCCGACAGCGCCACGTCACGCACCCTGGCGAACCGGTCGACGCCGACGCACGACGCCTCGGTGACCAGGCCAACCGGGCGGTCACCGTCGACGACCACCGCCGCGCCGTGCGCGCGTTTGTGGATCAGCGCCACCGCGTCGGAGACGGAGTCGTCCGGCGACAGCGTCACCGGCGTGTCCACCACCAGGTCGCGGCTCTTGACGAAGTCGACGGTCGTCTTGACCGCCGAGATCGGAAGGTCCTGCGGCAGAACGACGATGCCGCCGCGACGCGCCACCGTCTCCGCCATCCGCCTGCCCGCCACCGCCGTCATGTTGGCGACCACCACGGGAATGGTGGTGCCCGACCCGTCCACGGTCGAGAGGTCGACGTCGAACCGGGACGTCACGTCGGAGCGCCCCGGCACGATGAAGACGTCGTTGTAGGTGAGGTCGTACGGCGGGGTGGGGCCGTCGAGAAATCTCATGAGTGGAACTGCATGACTAGACCGGCGATTCGCTGCGATCGCCGCTCCACTGGGTGTGGAACTTCTTGCTCGGGTCCTCGTCGATGCGTCCGTAGGTGTGGGCGCCGAAGAAGTCGCGCAGGCCCTGCGTGAGGGCGGCGGGGAGCCGCTCGGTGCGCAGCGCGTCGTAGTAGGACAGCGCCGAGGAGAAGCCGGGGATCGGGATGCCCAGTTCGGTGGCCGTCACCACGACGCGGCGCCAGCTGTCGATCCCGGCCTCGACGGCGCTGCGGAAGTACGGCGCGGCGATGAGGGTGGCCAGCTGCGGGTCCTCGTCGTAGGCCTCCTTGATGCGGTTGAGGAACTTGGCCCGGATGATGCAGCCGCCGCGCCAGATGGTGGCCATGTCGCCGAGGGTGATGCCCCAGTCGTACTCGGCACTGCCTGCCTGAATCTGGTTGAAGCCCTGGGCATAGGCGATGATCTTGGAGGCGTACAACGCCTTGCTGACGTCGTCGATGAACTGCGCCGCGTCGGTGGGCTTGGCGCCGAGCTCACCCGAGGCCAGGCCGGTGGTGGCCTTGCGCTGCGGGACGGATCCCGACAGGGCGCGGGCGAAGACGGCCTCGGCGATGCCGGTGACCGGCACCCCGAGATCGAGCGCCGACTTCACGGTCCACCGGCCGGTGCCCTTCTGTTCGGCCTCGTCGAGGATGACGTCGACGAGCGGCTTGCCGGTCTTGGCGTCGACCTGCTTGAGCACCTCTGCGGTGATCTCGATGAGGTAGCTGTCCAGGTCGCCCTTGTTCCACTCGGCGAAGATGTCGGCGATCTCGGGTGCGGTCTTGCCGAGCCCGTCGCGCAGCAGCTGGTAGGCCTCGCCGATCAGCTGCATGTCGGAGTACTCGATGCCGTTGTGCACCATCTTGACGAAGTGGCCCGACCCGTCGGGACCGATGTGCGTGCAGCAGGGCACACCGTCGACGTGCGCGGAGATCTCCTCGAGCAGCGGGCCGAACGACTTGTAGGACTCGGCGGGGCCACCGGGCATGATCGACGGACCGTTGAGGGCACCCTCCTCGCCACCGGAGATGCCGGCGCCGACGAAGTGCAGGCCGCGCTCCCGGATCGCCTTCTCGCGGCGGATGGTGTCGGTGTAGAGGGAGTTGCCGCCATCGATGATGATGTCGCCTTCCTCCATCGCGTCGGCGAGCTCGTTGATGACGGCGTCGGTGGGATCGCCCGCCTTGACCATGATGATGACCCGGCGCGGCTTCTCAAGGGCGGCAAGGAATTCCGGGATCGTCTCGCTGCGCACGAAGTTGCCCTCCGAGCCGTGCTCCTTCAGCAGCGCGTCGGTCTTGGCCACCGAGCGGTTGTGCAGCGCCACCGTGTAGCCGTGGTGCGCGAAGTTGCGCGCGAGGTTGGAGCCCATCACGGCCAGGCCGGTGACCCCGATCTGGGCGGTTGCGGAGTTTTCAGACGAGCTCACAGGCAGCCTTTCGTTGTTTGGTCGTGGCACGGGGGGTTTGACGCTACGCGGCAAAGAGCCTCTGCAGTTCGGTCAGCCACGGCACCGCGAGTGCGATGGTCGGCACGATGAGCACGCCTGCTGCGGCCAGGTATGCGGTGACGGCCAACGGCACGCTGTTCGGCCTGCCACCGAGCCTGCGCACGCGGATGACGGTGGTGGGGCCGCCCGCGGCCAGCGCGCCGGACGGGGTGCGCCCGGATGCGCACGCGACGAGGGCACGGGCCAGGGGAGTGGGTCCGGCGGTGCGCACCGCGGCGTCGTCGGCCAGCAGCTCGATGAGCAACCGGACGGCGCCCAACGCGCTGGCGCTCCGGACGAAGCGGGGGAATGCGGCGTGCACCGCGGTGAACATCTCGAGGACGAGATCGTGCCTGGCGCGAAGGTGCGCCTGTTCGTGGCTGAGGATCGCGGCGATCTCTTCGTCGGCCAGCGCGTTGAGCGTGCCCTGGCTGACCACGACGCGGCTGCGGACGCCGGGTAGGCAGTAGGCCAGTGGTTGGTCCACGTCGAGGATGCGCAAGCCACTGGCCTTGGTACAGACGTGGGGGGCGGTGTGGCGCGAGGCGCCGAGCAGGTCGACGAGCATCCGGTGGTGGGCGCGCCTGCGCCGGGTGGCGATGGCCACCTGGATCACGGCAACGACCAGGCGGCCGCCGACCACCAGCGTCAGCGCGAACACCACGACGTAGACGATCCACAGCGGCAGGCCGAGTGCGTCGATCTCACTGGTGATCGTCGCCGACGGCCGTCCGTCGGCACCGGGTACGAAGAGTCTGCTGGCAATCGCGATGCCTGCGCTGAACGCGGACAGCACCGCGGCGAGTGCGATCGACTGCCAGAGCACGATCGCCGCACGTGGCGCACGCAGCGGCCACGACGCTCTGGCCAGCACCGCCGGCACCGGTCCGACGAGGACTAGCGCAACGATGGTGAAGGCCAGCGCGGACACACTGTCAGTCTCCCCTAGCCAGTGCCCGGATCGCCAGTGGGCGAGCCAGTCCGATGCTTTTCTTCCAGTTCCGACAGCGCGCGTCGCAGGGCGGCGGCCTCATCGGCCCCCACCCGCTCGACGAAGTGCACCAGCGCCGACTCGCGGCTACCGGAGTCCGAGGCCTGGTCCAGCGCGTCCACCATGAGGCCGGCGACCAGCACGTCGCGGCCGTGGGTCGGGGCGTACCGGTGCGCCCGATCGTCGCGGTGTTGCACCACCAGGTTCTTCTTCGCCAGCCGCTGCAGGACCGTCATGATCGTGGTGTAGGCCAGATCGCGTCGTGCGGCGAGCGCCTCGTGCACCTGGCGCACGGTCTGGGGTTCGCGCGATGACCACAGATGGTCCATCACCTCGCGTTCGAGTTCCCCGAGTCGCGTCATTTTCGCCATGTTCCGTTCACTCTCCTGAGCACTGAATTCAGGGTACTACGGGCTTACTACCGTGTGTCGTATCCGTCGGCCGCCAACGGTCGCCCATGCCCCCGGACTGGCCGTACACACCCGTTTCCCGGCTCGTTGTGAGTCCAGTCACAAGGTATTTCCCTGTTCGTCAGCCTCACTATAGTAAGGCTAACCTAACCTAGGGAGGTGCACATGACCGTCGTGGTCGACGATCCCCTGATCGCCCGGATGGCGATCAGCCGGACTCTGCCGTTGCACGAGTCCAGCCGCAGACTGCGCGAGTTGTATCCGGAATGTCCGCGGGTCTACGGCGTGGCCGTGATGGGCGACCTGACCCGACGGCGGTGGTGGCCGCTGTGCGAGGGGCTCGGCACCGACCGGCTTCGGGACATGTTCGACGCGGCGGCAGCCGAGACCGACAGCCGGTCCGCCGTGGCCCAGCAGTTGGCCGCGACGCTGTCACACGTCGTCATCGGCAGGGTGATCCCGCTGCTGGTGCTCGAGGGGCGGGCCTGGGACACCGGGCTGGAGAACCTCTGGGTGCACGTCGACTCCGAGGGCGCGATCGACTGGGTCGGCGTCGTCGATCCCACGCTGCGGGTGCTTCCCGACGACCCGTACTTCGGCAGCCGCGCCGGTGTGCGGCGGCGCCTTCCGTCGCGCGATCGCATCGTGGCGCTCCCGAATGAGGCCGCGTTGACCACCTGGGTCGCCCATCGCAGCCACCGCGCGCTGGAACCGTTGTTCGACAAGCTCTTCGCGGTGAGCGACGGTGCGATGTCGGTGGCCTCGATGTGGCACGTCGTCGGTGCCGCCGTGGTCGGCGCCGCCACCCAGGTGCCGTTGCTGGCCGGTTCGAGCGAGCTGACGAGCATGCGCCGGGCACAGGCCGTGCTCGACGCATTGGTGGATTTCGGTGCGCCCGTTCGGGGCTCGAGCAGAACTCACCCGAGTAAGGCCTTGCTAAATTAGGGCAGCCTTGCCTACTCTGTAGCGACAGCGCCACTACGAATTCCAAGAACCAGCGGACCGAGCCGGAGTCCTGAGGGCTGCAGAGACCCCCGGTCCACTCGAGGTCGGGCCCCGTACACATCGTGTGCGGGGCCCGATCGCTTTTTGCAGCGTGCCCGCATCCCCGGCACGCCCGGCCGCCGTGTAGACAATGAGCCGTGACGAATTCCGTGCCCCCCGGCCTCGGTACCGGCTTCGACGGTGAACTCGGATTGACGATCCTCGACGTGACGCCGGACGGCGGGCGGGCTCAGCTGTCCATCAAGGACGAACTGCTGCAGCCGTGGGGCATCGTGCACGGAGGCGTCTACTGCTCGATCATCGAGAGCCTCGCAAGCGTCTCGGCGCACGTCTGGCTGACCGAGAACGGCGGCGGGACGGTGGTCGGTGTGAACAACAACACCGACTTCCTGCGGGCCATCTCGTCGGGCACCGTCACCGCGGTGTCCACCCCCATTCACCGGGGCAGGCGGCAACAACTGTGGCTCGTCACCATCGCCGATGAGAACGACCGGATGGTGGCTCGCGGGCAGGTACGGCTGCAGAATATTTCGCCAGAGTAACGGGCATATTTCCGGCGCTGCCGAGCCCAGCGTGGCGTGGCAGTATCCCGCTCTATGCGCTTGAGCCCCCACGAGCAGGACCGCCTGCTCATCTCGTACGCTGCCGAACTCTCCCGTCGCCGTCAGGCGCGCGGCCTTCGACTCAACCACCCCGAAACGGTCGCGCTCATCACCGACCACATCCTCGAGGGCGCCCGCGACGGCCGCACGGTTGCCGAGCTGATGGTCAGCGGACGCGAGGTGCTCGGTCGCGACGACGTCATGGAGGGCGTGCCGGAGATGCTCCACGACGTCCAGGTGGAGGCAACCTTCCCGGACGGCACCAAGCTCGTCACCGTCCACGATCCGATTCCGTAGGGGCGCGCCGATGAAGAAGAGCAGAAGGAAAGCCCTTTGATTCCAGGAGAGATCGTCTACGGCGAAGGCAACATCATCCTCAACGAAGGCGCCGAACGCCTGGAACTGGACGTCGTGAACACCGGTGACCGACCGATACAGGTCGGCAGCCACGTGCACCTCCCTCAGGCCAACGCGGCGTTGTCGTTCGACCGCGAAGCCGCCCACGGGTATCGGTTCGACATTCCCGCGGGCACCGCCGTGCGGTTCGAGCCAGGCATTTCCCAGCGCGTCGTCCTCGTCCCGCTGGGCGGCTACCGCGCGGTGCACGGCCTGACGCTCGATCCGCCGGGCCGGCTGGACCCGCGATGAGCGCGCAGGCACCACCGATGAGCGCTTGCGCGAAGAGCAGAGGACCCACGTGACAGACCTATCGAGAGCCCGCTACGCGCAGTTGTACGGCCCGACGACCGGCGACCGGATCCGGCTCGCGGACACCGACCTGTTCATCGAGATCACCGACGACCTCAGCGGCGGACCAGGGCGCGCAGGTGACGAGGCGGTGTTCGGCGGCGGCAAGGTACTGCGGGAGTCGATGGGCCAGGGCAAGACGACCCGTGCCGAGGGCTCGCCGGACACCGTGATCACCGGTGCGACGATTGTCGATCACTGGGGAATCATCAAGGCCGACATCGCAATCCGTGGCGGGCGCATCACAGGCATCGGAAAGGCCGGCAACCCCGACATCATGCCGGGCGTGAGCACCGACCTCGTCGTCGGCCCGGCCACCGAAGTGATCGCGGGCAACGGGCTGATCGTCACCGCGGGCGCCATCGACTGTCACGTGCATCTGATCTGCCCGCAGATCATGGAAGAAGCGCTCGGCGGAGGTATCACCACGATCATCGGCGGTGGCACCGGGCCGGCGGAAGGCAGCAAGGCCACCACGGTCACGCCGGGCGCCTGGCATCTGGCCCGCATGTTGGAGGCGCTCGACCACTGGCCCTTGAACATCGCGCTGCTGGCCAAGGGCAACACGATAAGGCTCGACTCGATGCGCGAGCAATTGCGTTCCGGTGCTTCGGGTTTCAAGCTGCACGAGGACTGGGGTTCGACCCCCGCTGCGATCGACGCATGCCTGCGTGTGGCCGACGAGTACGGAGTGCAGGTCGCGCTGCACACCGACACCCTCAACGAGCTCGGTTTCGTCGAGGACACCGTCGGCGCCATCGCAGGCCGCGGCATCCACGCGTATCACACCGAGGGAGCCGGTGGCGGGCACGCGCCGGACATCGTCACCGTCGTCTCCCAACCCAACGTGCTGCCGAGTTCGACCAACCCGACCCGTCCGCACACGGTCAACACCCTCGACGAACACCTCGACATGCTGATGGTGTGCCACCATCTCAACCCGAGCATCCCCGAGGACCTTGCCTTCGCCGAGAGTCGGATCCGGCCGTCGACGATCGCCGCCGAGGATCTCTTGCACGACATCGGTGCGATCTCGATGATCGGCAGCGACGCCCAGGCGATGGGACGGATCGGCGAGGTGGTCATGCGGACGTGGCAGACCGCGCACATGATGAAGAAGCGCCGCGGAGCGCTGCCCGGCGACGGTCCCGCCGACAACAACCGGGTTCGCCGCTACATCGCGAAGTACACGATCAACCCGGCGATCGCGCATGGTTTCGACCACGAGGTCGGATCCGTCGAGACCGGCAAGCTGGCCGATCTGGTGCTGTGGCACCCAGCGTTCTTCGGCGTTCGTCCGCACGTGGTGATCAAGGGCGGCATGATCGCGTGGGCCGCGATGGGTGACGCCAACGCATCCATCCCAACGCCGCAGCCGGTGCTCCCGCGGCCGATGTTCGGCGCCGCCCCCGCTGCGGCCGCGGCGAACTCGGTGCACTTCGTCGCGCCTCAGGCCATCGAGGACCGGCTGGGCGACCGGATCGCGGTGAAACGCCGTCTGGTCGGCGTCCGCAACTGCCGCAAGGTCGGGAAGGCCGAGATGGTCGGCAACGACGCGATGCCCCAGGTGGAAGTCGACCCCGACACGTTCACCGTTCGGATCGATGGCGAGGTGTGGGAGGAACAGCCGGCCACCGAGCTGCCGATGGCGCAGAGATATTTCCTGTTCTGATGTCCAGCCTGGCTGCGTTCTCCACGCTGCTCACCCTCTCCGATTCCCGGCTGCCGACGGGCGGCCACGTCCACTCCGGCGGTGTCGAAGAGGCGGTGACCAGTGGCCTGGTCGTCGACCTTCCGACACTGCGGGCCTTCCTGCGCCGCCGCATCCGCACGCACGGCCTGGTCACCGCATCGCTGGCTGCCGCCGTGCACTCGGGCACGCTGACCGCTGCCGACGCCGACCGCGAAACCGATGCCCGCACACCGGCTCCCGCGGCGCGCGCCGCATCCCGGGCGCAGGGGAGGGGCCTGACCCGACTGGCCCGCCGGGTGTGGCCGGATCGGGACTGGGCCGCCATCGGCGTGAAACCGCACCTCGCCGTTGCCGCGGGCGAAGTCGGCCTGGCCAGCGGTCTGGCGCCGGAGCAGACGGCCCTGTCGCTGGTGTACACGACGATGACGGGTTCGGCGACGGCGGCGCAGCGCCTGCTGGCGCTCGATCCGGGTGACGTGGCCGCGGTCACCTTCGAGCTCTCGGCACTGTGCGATCAGACCGCCGCCCTGGCCGCCAAGGAACTCGCCGACCTCTCCGATCCGCTCCTCGACGTGCTGGCCCAACGGCACGCCGAACGCGACCGTCCGCTCTTCGTCTCTTGACGTCCGTCTCCTCGAAAGGTGCACCATGCCACCACATCTGCTCGACGGTGAGCCACACGGGCACACCGAACGTCCGCGCCGGGTCCGCCACGACGGCGAGCCGCTGCGCATCGGCATCGGCGGCCCGGTCGGCTCCGGCAAGACCGCGTTGGTGGCCGCGCTGTGCAGGCAGTTGCGCGACGAACTGTCGCTGGCGGTGCTGACCAACGACATCTACACCACCGAGGACGCCGACTTCCTGCGCAGGCACGCGGTGCTTCCCGACGGGCGCATCGCCGCCGTGCAGACGGGCGGCTGCCCGCACACCGCCATCCGCGACGACATCACCGCCAACCTCGATGCCATCGACGACCTGATCGCGGGCAACGAGGGTCTCGACCTCATCCTCGTCGAATCAGGTGGCGACAATCTCACCGCCACCTTCTCGTCGGGTCTGGTGGACGTGCAGATCTTCGTCGTGGACGTGGCGGGCGGCGACAAGGTGCCGCGGAAGGGTGGTCCCGGGGTGACCTACTCGGATCTGCTGGTCATCAACAAGACCGATCTGGCTCCGATGGTGGGCGCCGACCTCGACGTGATGCGCCGCGACGCCGCCAAGGTGCGCAACGACCGGCCGTTCGTGCTGATCTCGCTGACCGACGATCCGACGGCGGCGCCGGTGCTCGGCTGGGTGCACGAGCAGCTCCGCGTGCCGGTGTAGAGGCGCTGGCGCACAATGATTTCCGACGTGTTGATCGTCGCGCGCCCCGACCGCGTCCCGAGCATCGAGTGCTCGGGTGGGGTGGCGGGCCGTCGCACCGACGCCGACACCGTGCATCTGGTGTCGGCGGCGGCGACGCCGCTGGGCGGCGACACCATCAGGGTGCGGGTGGTGGTCGAGGCCGGTGCCCGGCTCCTGGTGCGAAGCGTCGCCGCGACCATGGCGATGCCGGGCACGGCGACCATGGAGTCCCGCGCCAGCTGGGAACTGGAGGTGGCGGGCCTGCTCGACCTCGACCCGCAGCCCACGATCGTGGCGGGCCACGCACGTCACCTCACGTCGACCAGGCTGTCCCTGTCCGGCGACGGCCGGGCCCGGCTGCGCGAACGGGTCCAGATCGGTAGATCCCATGAACGAGAGGGGTTCTGGTCGGGCTCGATGCACGCCGACGTCGACGGCTCGCCTCTGTTGCGGCATCGCGTGGAGCTCGGCACCGGCTCGGCGACCGACGACGAACTCGGCACGCCGTTGGCCTGCGTCAGCGAATTGCGTTACCCCGAAACGGCATTCGACGCCACCGGCACGCTACTGGAACTTGCCGCAGGCGGCTGCCTGGCGACCTGGCAGGGCGAGCGGCTCTAGCTGCGATCCCGGGTCCAGCGCCGCTAACTCGCCGCTCTCTCGGTTTCCTTCACCGATGCGGCGATGTCCTCGAGCTGCTCGATCCTGGTGCGCGCGTACGCCTGCTGCTCGGTGATCGTCAGCTGGCCGCGGCTGCGGCTCAGGAACGTCACCGCCCACGACAGCAGGGTCGCGATCTTGGTCTTGAAGCCGACCAGATAGATCAGGTGCAGGCCCAACCAGGCGAGCCAGGCGATGAACCCGCCGAACTCGAACTTGCCGACCTGAGCGACGGCGTTGTACTTCGACACCGTGGCCATCGAGCCCTTGTCGAAGTAGTGGAACGGCTCGCGGGGCTTCGGAATGGTGCCGTGAGCGCGCGCGGCGACCTCGTTCTGGATGATCTTCGCGACGTACTTGCCGCCCTGGATGGCGCCCTGTGCCATCCCCGGCACGCCGTCGACGAACGCCATGTCACCGACGACGAACACGTTGGGGTGCCCGGGGATCGACAGGTCGGGGTTGACCTTCACCCGGCCGGCGCGGTCGATCTCGGTCTCCGACTGGTTGGCCAGATCGCGACCGAGCGGACTGGCCTGGACGCCTGCCGACCACACCTTGCAGGCCGCCTCGATGCGCCGGATGGTGCCGTCGGAGTCCTTGACGGTGATGCCGTTGCGGTCGACGTCGGTGACCATGGCGTTGAGCTGGATCTCGACGCCCATCTTCTCCAGCCGGGCCTTGGCCTTGAGCCCGAGCTTCTCGCCCATCGGGGGCAGCACCGCGGGGGCGGCGTCGAGAAGGATGACGTGCGCCTCGGTCGGGTCGATGTGCCGGAAGCTGCCCTTGAGCGTCTGGTCGGCGAGCTCCTGGATCTGGCCTGCCATCTCGACGCCCGTCGGGCCCGCGCCGACGACGACGAAGGTGAGCAGCTTCTTGCGGCGCTCCGGATCGCTCGAGCGCTCGGCCTGCTCGAACGCACCCAGGATGCGTCCGCGCAGTTCGAGGGCGTCGTCGATCGACTTCATGCCCGGCGCGAACTCGGCGAAGTGATCGTTGCCGAAGTAGGACTGGCCCGCACCCGCCGCGATGATCAGGCTGTCGTACGGCGTCCGGTAGGTATGCCCGAGCAGCACCGAGTCGACGGTCCGGGTTTCCAGGTCGATGTGGGTGACGTCGCCGAGCAGCACCTGGGCGTTCTCCTGCTTGCGCAGGATCAACCGCGTGGGCGGGGCGATCTCACCCTCGGAGATGATGCCGGTGGCCACCTGGTAGAGCAGCGGCTGGAACAGGTGATGCGTCGTGCGAGCGATCAGCTTGATGTCGACATCGGTCTTCTTGAGCTTTTGCGCCGTGTTCAGACCCCCGAACCCGGAACCGATGATGACGACCTTATGCCGATCCGTTGCCGTAGCTCCGGGATGGCTCATTATTGCTGCTCCTCGCGTGCGAAAACCTGCTCAGTACAACCCATAGGTTAGTCGGCACACTCCCAGGGAGCGCGGTGAGATCAGCCACCGCACCGGATATTCACTCCGCGAGGTACGGCTTCAGCGCCTCCGCGACCGCTGTGATGCCCCCTGGCACGTATCCGTGCAGGTTGGTCAGTGGGCTGAGCACGACGCCGTCGATGCCCGCATCGAGCACCTTGGTCTTGATCTGCTCGGCGATCTGCTCGGGGGTGCCCACGGCCACCCGGTCCCGCATTTCCTCCGGAATCACGTCCAGCGAGGCGTTCTCGTCGATGATCGCGATGACCAGCACGCTGGTCTCCAGCGTCGCCGGGTCGCGGCCGATCTTCTCGCAGGCCTCGCGGACCACCGACAGCTTGTGGGGCAGTTCGCTGAAGCCGGCACTCACGTTGAGGTGATCGAAGTGACGGGCCGCCAGCGGGATGGTCTTCTTCTCGCCGCTACCGCCGATCAGCAGCGGCACGTGGTCGCGGAAACGGGGTTCGGCCATCGCCTCGTTGGTGCGGTAGTACTTGCCGGAGAACGTCGGCCGCTCGCCCTCGAGCATCGGCAGGATGATCTGCAGGGCCTCGCCGAGCTTGTTGAATCTGTCGGTGAAGGTGCCGAACTCGAAGCCGAGCGAATCGTGCTCCAGTTCGAACCAGCCCGTCCCGATCCCGAGGATCGCGCGGCCCTGGCTCATCACGTCGAGGGTGGTGACGGCCTTGGCCAGCAGCGTCGGGTTGCGGTAGCTGTTGCCCGTGACCATGGTCCCCAGCTGCACGTTCTTGGTGACCGTCGCGAGGCCGCCCAGCGCGGTGTAGGCCTCCAGCATCGGCTGGTCCGGGGTGCCGAGCGCTTCCAGCTGATAGAAGTGGTCCATCACGAAGACCGAGTCGTAACCGGCCGCGTCGGCTTCCTGAGCCTGCGCGATGACCGTGGGGAAGAGCTCGCTGACGCCGGTGCCGTAGGAGAAGTTCGGGATCTGAAGTCCGAGTCGGATTGTCACCCGCTCGACCCTAGTCACCCGCCGGAGTGGACCGTCGTCCGTTTCGCTTCGCGCGAACGTCGGGAATATTCCTCGAACCCGGGAATATTCGTCAGCCGAAGTTGGCGAGCGCGCCGTGACTCACGTGCAGGGTCTGGCCCGTCACGTGCCGCGCCGCCGGGGTGGTGAGGAACAGTGCCAGCCGGGTGATCTCGGCGGCCACCGACGGCGGTGTGGAGGGGATGCCGTCGTACCCGGGCTCGACGCTGCGCCCCGAGGCGACGGCGTTCATCGTGATGCCTCGGATGCCGAAGTGGGCTGCCTGTCCGGCGGTCCAGTTCGACAACGCGGCCTTGATCGCCGCCTCCGGGCTTCCCTCGGCAGGGCTGTCGGCGACGACGTTGACGATCGACCCGCCGGAGCGGAGGTGGTCGCCGAGGATCTGCACGGTGAGCACCGCGGACAACATCGTGGCGTCGAGGGCGATGCGCCATGCCGCCGCGCGCTCGGTCAGCGTGTAGGTGCGCGGATCGCCCGAATTCCACCGTGGCGCAGGCACATTGACGATGGTGTCGAGGTGGCGGGGGAACAGATCCCTGGCATCCTCGAGGCTGGCGGCGTCGGTGTTGTCGAAGACGATCGAGTCGACGTCCAACTCCTTGGCGGCGACCTCCAGCTCGTCTCGGCGAGAGCCTGCGATCACCACGCGGTGTCCCGCGTCGCGGAACCCCTCCGCAATGGTGCGCCCGAGATCGGTATCTCCACCCGTGAGCAGCACATCCATCACCAAGACCTCCTCGTGTTCGACGCTGAACCCAGCGAGTCCGCAGTCATGTTACTGGACAGTAGCTAGCAGACGAAACTCGCCACGCGGATGTTCGCGAAGACGTGACCTCCCGATGATCTAGGGTTTGCATCGTTCCGAGGTCTGGATGCTCGGCGCGAAAACCCCGGCCTGCCCGGCGATCCGGCGGGTGCCGGATCGGGAGCGGTAACGGTGTTGCCGATCGTCGCGATCAACCGACGAGAACCCCGGGACGTCCGCCATGGACGGCTCCGGGCGCACCGCTGTGCCAGCAATCAAACACTTATGCTCTTGGCAGTGCTTTTGGCCGCACAGCAATTCCCGAGTTTGACACTCTAAGAGCAACTCACACTTGCGTCACGGCGGTAACACGGTATTTTCTTCCCCATGCCACAGCCGGACGCGAACTCCCGACACCTCCTGAGCACGGCGAGGAAGCTCGCGGTGGCGGCGGTCACGGCCGCGACCGCCGTAACGCTCGTCCTGCCGGCCGGCTCGGCGGGGGCAGACCCGGAACCGGCGCCACCGCCGCCCGCGCCTGCGCCACCGTTTCCGGCTCCACCGCGCGCCGCCGGCTGACCCCAACGCGCCACCGCCGCCGCCGGCTGACCCGAACGCGCCACCGCCGCCGCCGGCTGACCCGAACGCGCCACCGCCGCCGCCGGCTGACCCGAACGCGCCGGCGCCAGACCCGAACGTGCCACCGCCACCCCCGCCGGAGCCGGGCCGGGTCGACAACGCGGCGGGTGGCTTCAGTTACGTCGTGCCCGCGGGCTGGAAGGTCTCCGACGCCACGCAGCTGTCCTACGGTCAGGCTCTGCTGACCAAGATCCCGGCCCAGGGCTCCGAGCAGGCGCCGACCGACACCAGCGTGCTGCTCGGACGCCTCGACCTCAAACTGTTCGCCGGCGCCGAGACCGACAACACCAAGGCGGCCACGCGGCTGGCGTCCGACATGGGCGAGTTCTTCATGCCGTTCGCCGGGACCAGGGTCAACCAGGCGACCGCTCCGCTGGACGCCGCAGGGCATGCCCGGCGCCGCCTCCTACTACGAGGTGAAGTTCACCGACACCACCAAGCCCGCCGGGCAGATCTGGGCAGGCGTGGTCGGCTCGACGCCTCCGCCGGGGACACCGCGCGGCCAGCGGGCTCCCGAGCGGTGGTTCGTGGTGTGGCTCGGCACGGCTACCAACCCGGTGGACAAGGATGCGGCTACCACGTTGGCGCAGTCGATCCGGCCGTTCACGCCTCCGCCACCGCCTCCGCCGCCTCCGCCGCCGGACCCGAACGCCCCGCCGGACCCGAACGCACCGCCGCCGGATCCCAACGCGCCCAAGCCTCGTCCGGCCGTCGGCGTCCCGGTGCCCGTGACCGACGCACCCCCGGAGATGATGCCCCCGTCCTGATCTCCGCGTCGGCGGCGATGAGCGATCGTGCACGTTTCGGGTGCCGAATCGTTACCAGCTGCGGGTATACCGAAAGGTGACCCAGCAACTGGGCTGGATACAGGCAGGGGTTCGTCATGGACATGATTGCGGCTACCGAGTTTCTGGCTGCCAGATCCTCCACCCTCACCAGCGTGGGATGGATCGGCTACATCATCATCGGCGCCCTCGCCGGCTGGATCGCGGGCAAGATCGTCAAGGGCGGCGGCTCGGGGATCCTGATGAACATCGTCATCGGGATCGTCGGCGCGCTCATCGGCGGCTTCCTCCTGAGCTTCTTCCTCGACACCGCGGCGGGCGGTTGGTGGTTCACGCTGTTCACCGCGATCCTCGGGTCGGTGATCCTGTTGGCGATCGTCGGCGCGGTGCGCAAGCGCTAGCGACCTGCCCCGGTGAGCGCCTCGGGCACGATGTCGGCGTGGCGGGTGCGCCATCCCGGCCCGATGAGTACCGGCCCCGTTGGAGCACGTGACGGCGCCGCTGCCGGAGCCCGCTCCCGACGAGCTGCTCGTCGCGATCACGGCCTGTGGCGTCTGCCGCACCGATCTGCACGTCACCGAGGGTGACCTGCCGGTCCACCGGGCCGGCGTCATTCCTGGCCACGAGGTCGTTGGCGAGGTGGTCGCGGTCGGCCAGGAGGGATCCGATTTCTCGGTCGGAGACCGGGTCGGCATCGCCTGGCTGCGGCACACCTGCGGCCACTGCCGGTACTGCGTGCGCGGCCGCGAGAACCTGTGCCGGGAGTCCCGCTACACGGGCTGGGACGCCGACGGCGGATATGCCGAATTCGCCACCGTGCCTGCCGATTTCGCGCACTCACTGCCCGCCGGCTATACCGACGTCGAGCTGGCGCCACTGCTGTGTGCCGGCATCATCGGGTACCGCTCCCTGATGCGGGCCGAGCTACCCGACGGGGGCCGGTTGGGGATATACGGCTTCGGCGGGAGCGCGCACATCACCGCCCAGGTCGCGCTGGCCCGTGGCGCCGAGGTGCACGTGATGACCCGCGATCCGCACGCCCGCGAACTGGCACTCGCGCTCGGCGCGGCTTCGGCCCAGGGCGCCGACGAGCGGCCGCCGGTGGAACTCGATGCGGCCATTCTGTTCGCTCCGGTGGGCGACCTGGTGCTGCCCGCGCTGGAAGCGCTCGACCGCGGCGGCACGCTGGCGATCGCGGGCATTCATCTCAGCGACATTCCCACGCTCAACTATCAGCGCCACCTGTTCCAGGAGCGTCAGATCCGGTCGGTCAGCTCCAATACCCGGGCGGATGCCAGGGAGTTCCTGGACTTCGCGGGCAGTCATCACATCGCGGTCACCACGCCGCGCTATCCGTTGTCGCGCGCCGACCACGCGCTGGAAGACCTTGCCGCCGGGCGTATCTCGGGCGCGGCCGTGCTGACGGTCGACTAGTCAGAGAGCCGCAAGCACCCCACGCAACGCCGCGGTCAGTGTGCCCCGGCCGGACCGGTACAGCGGACCGCTGCCGTCGGACAGGAGGATCCGGAGCCTGGCCATGCCACGGGCGCGGACCGGGAACGGGTCGGCCAGCCGGTCGTGGACGGCCTCGATGACCTCGGCGGAGTGCCGCACGGCGGCCGACGCCACCCGCACTCGCGAATGGAAGGTGCCCGGCGGCGGAGTCCGCATCCCGCACGGCCCGCCTCAGTGCGCGCGCCAGGTCATTGCGTTCCCTGGCCGAGACCAGCCGCGCGCCGTGCAGGTCCAGGGGACTGCCGGGCAGCGGGCTGAGCCCATCTTCGATCTGCTGGTCGTAGCGCGACGCGAACACGCGGGCACGCAGCCGGTTCGGCCACGATGCCGGACCGCGGGTCTCGGTGTCGCCTGCGGATTCGAACGGCACGGTGCCGATGTCGTAGGTCTCGTGTCGTGACGTCATCTCATCCTCTTCCCTTCGTGACTGCCATAGACGTTATACCGGTCACTAGTGACTAGTCAACCTTTAATACCGGTCACGGACGGGCTAGACTGGTCGCATGTCGTCGCCGCCATCCGAACTCGAGGACCCGGAGTCCAAACCCGCTCCGGAACCACTGCGCCGCATCCAGAGCCTGATCAACACCATCGACCTGGAGTCCGGCAGGGACAGGCTGGCGACGGCGAGGGAGGCCGGCCCCTGGTTGGTGGCGAACGGACTACTGGCGCCGGACGCCACCCCCACCGACGACGACCTCGGGATCCTGATCGGGGCACGAGAGGGCCTGCGCGCGTTGGTGCTTCAGAACACCGACGGTGAAGCCCCCGACCCGGCGGTGGTGTCGCCACTGCACAGGATCGCCGAGGGGGAACTGGCACGAGCGGCGGTGACCGAGGACGGCGGGGTGCGTTTGACGCCGGTGGGGGACTCGGTTCGGGCGCGTCTGCTGAGGCTGCTGCTCATCGTCTCCGATGCGCAACGCGACGGCACCTGGGCGCATCTGAAGGCCTGTGCGAACGACGACTGCCGGTGGGCGTTCTACGACCGTTCACGCAATCACGGCGGAACCTGGTGCGACATGGCGACCTGCGGGAACAAGCTCAAGAATCGGGACTTCCGCGCCCGCAGGCGCACCGACCGCTGAGTACCGTCAGGTCGAGAGGTGCCACACCAGGGCGGCCGCGAGCGCCCCGAGGCCGTTGAGCGACCAGTGCAGCGCGATCGGCGCGATGAGGCTGCCGCTGCGCCTGCGCAGCCAGGTGAACACGAAACCTGCCGCTCCGGTCGCGACGACGGCGAGCACGACTCCGGCGATCATGCCGCCGACGCCGCCGCCGAAGAGCCTGGTGAACCCGACGTTGCTGCTGGTCAGCCCCAGCGAGGTGGCGATGTGCCACATCCCGAACAGCAGGGAACCGGCGGCGGCGACACCGCGGAAACCCCAGGCCCGATCGAGCGTGCCGTGCAGTACGCCGCGGAAGGCGAGTTCCTCGGGGATCACGGTCTGCAGCGGGATGATGATCATCGACGCGACCAGAGCGCCCGACACCGTGGCGTAGTGATCGTTCATGAACATCGGCCGCGTCCACGGCAGCAGCGCACCGATGGTGATCACCGAGCCAACCAGCCCGACCGCCGCGAGCGCGTATCCGACGCCGGACTTCCAGTGTTCGCGCCCGAGGCCCAGCTCGGACCAGCCCGCGCCGCGGGACCGGACGAGCAGGAGCAGCCCGACCGCCGCGGCGGGCACGGTGGCGACGTTGGCCCACGGGGTGGTGAAGTGCGCGATGAGATTCGTCAGCGCAAGCACCACGACGACGACGCCGATGTCGACGTAGATGCGGAAGTGGTGCAGGGCGGAGAGCTGACCGATCAGCGGGTGTGGAGGCGCTTCCACGGCGCTGATGTCAGACATAACCGGCCAAGTCTACGTGGGATGTCCATCGAGCCAGGTCAGCTGCCGCGCCCGGGACCCGCCAGACACGGGCCAGGGACGCTGAACGATACTGATCTTCATGCTTGACAGGTGTCAGTTCTTGGCGTCGGTTCGGGTGCTCGACGTCGGTGGCGCGGACTCCGACGGCGTTGGTCGGTTACTCGCCGATCTCGGCGCCGACGTGCTGAAGGTCGAGCCGCCCGGCGGGGCCGCGGCCCGGGCCGCCAAACCGTCGGTCGCCGGTGTCGGAATCGCGTTCGCGTTGAACAACGCCAACAAGCGGGCCGCGGTGCTGGACCCGGCCGACCCGGGCGCCCGGCGACGCTTCGTCGAGCTGGCAGGTGAAGCCGACATCCTGATCGACGGCGGGCGCCCGCGGGGCGCCGCGGCGTTCGGCACGTCCTGCGTCGAGCTCGCGGAGCGGTTCGCGCACCTGGTCGCGATCGAGGTCACCGACTTCGGCACCTCGGGGCCGCACGCGGCGTGGCAGGCAGATGATTCGGTCCTGTACGCGATGTCGACGGCGCTGTCCCGATCCGGGCCGACGACGGGTCGGCCGGTGCTGCCGCCGTACGGCATCGCGTCCGCGACCGTCGCGGTCCAGGCGGCGTGGGCCGCGCTCGTCGCCTACTACCACCGACTGCGTTGCGGCAGCGGCGACTACATCGACTTCTCCCGGTTCGAGGCGGTCCTGCAGTGCCTGGATCCGCCGTTCGGCTCCGAAGGCCAGGCCGCGGTCGGCCAGAAGCGGTCCGGCGAGCTGTGGCGCGGCCGCCCCCGCAACCAGCAGATCTATCCGACGTTCCCGTGCCGCGACGGATTCGTCCGGATCTGCGTGCTGTCGGCGCGACAGTGGCGCGGCATGCGGGCGTGGCTCGGCGAGCCGGAGCAGTTCGCCGACCCGAAGTTCGAGAGCATCGCCGCCCGCTATGCCGCTTCGACGGAACTCAACGCCGCCATCGGCGAGCTGTTCGGCCCGCAGACGATGGAGGCGCTCGTCGCCGAGGGGCAGCGGCGAGGCGTTCCGATCGCCGCCGTGCTCAGCCCTGCCGATGCGCTCGGTTCGGAGCACTTCCGCTCGGTCGGCGCGCTCACCGAGACCGACGTCGCGCCCGGCACGAAGCTGACCGTACCGACCGGTCCGTTCGTGATCGACGGCCGCCATGCGGGCATCGAACGCCCTTGTCCGGCAGTTGCTTCCGACGAGCCCCGGTGGGTCGCGGAGCGGTCCGGCACAGCCGACCAAGGCCGCCCCGTCGACGGGCGGCCGTTCGACGGGTTGCGGGTCCTCGACCTCGGCGTGATCGTCGCAGGCGGCGAACTCGGCAGGCTGTTCGCCGATCTCGGCGCCGAGGTGGTCAAGGTCGAGAGTGCGGCGTACCCGGACGGACTTCGCCAGACCCTGCCCGGTCAGCCGATGAGCAGGTCGTGGGCGCTGACCCATCGCAACGAGTCCAGCCTCGGCCTCGATCTTCGCCATCGGGAGGGTGCCGCGATCTTCGGCCGCCTGGTCGCGACGTCGGATGCGGTGTTCGCCAACTTCAAGCCGGGAACTCTTGCCGCCCTTGGCTTCTCATACGACGAGCTGCGCATGCTCAATCCGCGCATCGTACTGGCCGAGAGCAGCGCGTTCGGCGCGACGGGCCCATGGAGCGAACGGATGGGTTACGGCCCGCTGGTGCGGGCCACCACGGGCGTCAGCAGGCTCTGGACGTCGGGCGAGCCCGCCGACTCCGGCTTCTACGACGCGACCACGATCTTCCCCGACCACGTCGTCGCGCGGATCACCGCCATCGCCGCGTTGGCGGGCCTGATCAACCGGGATGCCACCGGTGTCGGCGCCCACGTACACATCTCGCAGGCCGAGGCGGCCGTCAACCAGCTCGCCACGTCCTACGTGACCGAGGCCGCCCGCGCGAACGGGCTGGCCGTGGCCGACGACGACGCGGTCCACGCCGTCTGCCCGTGTGCAGGCGACGACGAATGGTGCGTGATCTCGGTGCGATCAGAAGAAGACCGCGTCGCTCTGGCCAAGGTCATCGGGACGTCCGAACTACCAACCGAGGAACGCGAGTTCGTCGCAGCGGTGTCGCTGTGGACCGCTGGCCGGGACAAGGGCGAGATCGTCGCCGCGGTCCAGGACGCGGGTGTGCCTGCGGGCCCGATGAATCGAGCGGTCGACGTGCTCGCCGACCCGCAGGTGAGTTTCCGCCGCCTCTACGCCGACATGGTGCACCCGCTGTTCGACGCGCCCATCACCGCCGAGACGCATCCCGCGCCCTACCGCCACATCCCCGACGCGACTCTGCGGCCGGCCCCCATGCCGGGCGAGCACACCCGCCTGCTCGCCGAAGCACGGCTCGGCCTCGACGCCGCTGCGACCGACCGCCTGATCGCGCAGGGCGTGCTGTTCGTCTGGTCCGATCCCGCCGATTCGACGGAGAGCACGTCATGACGTCCATCGACCCCAGAACGCCCGTCCTGGTCGGCTACGGCCAGGTCAACGACCACGACGGCGACCCGAACGTCGAGCCCGTCGACCTGATGGAGCGGGCCGCCCGTGCCGCCGCCGATCCCCGTGTCCTCGAGGACGTCGACTCGGTCCGCATCGTCAACCTGCTGTCGTGGCGCTACCGCAACCCCGGACTGCTTGTCGCACAACGAATCCGCGCGTCCCACGCGGAGAGCCGTTACACCGGCATCGGCGGAAACGTGCCCCAGTCGCTGGTCAATCAGGCCTGCCTCGACATAGCGCAGGGCAAGGTCGACACGGTGCTGATCGCGGGCGCCGAGTGCTGGCGCACCCGGACGAAGGTACGTGCCGGGGGAGGCAAGCTGGACTGGACCAAACAGGACGATTCGGTACCGGTCCCGGACGGCGCCGACGATGGGTTCGTGCTCGCAGGACCCGTTGAGCTCAAGATCCATCTGGACCGGCCCGCCTACGTCTACCCGATGTTCGAGCAGGCCCTGCGGATCGCGGCGGGTGAGACGTTCGACGGGCACCGCCGTCGCACCGGTGAGCTGTGGGCGCGGTTCAGCGCCGTGGCACAGCACAATCCGCACGCCTGGAATCGGGACCCGGTCTCGGCGGAGGAGATCTGGCAGCCCGGCCCCCGCAACCGGATGATCAGCTGGCCGTACACCAAGCTGATGAACTCCAACAACATGGTCGACCAGGGCGCCGCGCTGATCCTGACGTCCGTGGAGAAGGCGACGCATCTTCAGATCCCGACGGACCGGTGGGTGTTCCCGTACGCGGGCACCGACGCGCACGACACCTATCTGATCGGCGAGCGCGCGGAGTTCGATCGCTCGCCCGCCATCCGGATCGCAGGCGCGCGGGCACTCGAGCTGGCGGGCATCGGCATCGATGACGTCGACCTGGTCGACGTGTACTCGTGCTTCCCGTCGGCCGTCCAGGTCGCGGCCAACGAACTCGGTCTCCCGCTGGCCGACCCCGGTCGTCCACTGACGGTCACCGGCGGTCTGACGTTCGCGGGCGGGCCGTGGAACAACTACGTGTCGCACTCCATCGCCACCATGGCCGAACGGCTGGTGGCTGAGCCCGGCTCGTCGGGCCTCGTCACCGCCAACGGGGGCTACCTCACCAAGCACAGCTTCGGCCTCTACGGAACCGAGCCGCCCAGCACCGAGTTCCGTTGGGAGGACGTGCAACCCGCCGTCGACGCCGAACCGACCAGGGTGGCGGAGGAGGAGTGGACCGGGGTCGGCACCGTCGAGACCTGGACCACGCCGTTCACCAGGGAAGGCGCCCCGGAGAAGGTGTTCCTCGCCGTCCGCACGCCCGACGACACCCGTGCGTTGGCGGTGCTCGGCGACGCTTCCGAGGCCGAGGCCAGCGTCCGCGAGGACATCGCCGGGGCCAAGGTTCGGGTGCACGCCGACGGGACGGCCGGGCTCCTCTAGCTACTTGATGGTGTAGCCGCCGTCGATGACCAGATCGGCGCCGTTGACCATGGCTGCCGCACTCGATGCGAGAAAGACTGCGGCGGCGCCGATTTCGGCTGGATAGGCGAAGCGACCGGTGGGGATCAGCTTCTTGAGCGCATCGCCCTTGGGGTTGTCCCACGCCTTGATCCCGAGGTCGGTGAGCACCACGGTGGGGGAGATGCTGTTGACGCGCACGCCACGTCCCGCCCATTCCGTGGCGAGGACCTTGGTGATGCCGACGACGCCGAACTTCGATGCGCAATAGGCGACGTGCTCTTCGATCGCGACGCTGGCCGCCTGTGAGGCCATGTTGATGATGGCGCCACTTCCGGCGGCGAGCATGTGCCTGCCGACTGTCTGGCACATCAGGAACGTGCCCTTGAGGTTGATGGCGATCGTCGAGTCCCAGTCCGCAAGCGAAAGGTCCTCTGCTGGTGCGAGCCTGGCGATGCCGGCACTGTTGACCAGGATGTCGATCCGGCCGAACTCGTCGATCACCGCGTCGACCGCAGCCGTCACGGAGTCCGGTTCGGCGACGTTGCAGGCGAACCCGCGGCTACCGGGCAGGTCCGCAGCCACCTCGGCGGCCCCGGCCTCGTTCAGGTCGACCACGGCGATGCGCGCGCCCTTCGCCGAGAGTGCCGCCGCGATCGCCGCCCCGATACCGGAGGCGCCGCCGGTCACCAGCGCGACCGCGCCGTCGAGACGGAAGTCCAAGTCCACTACGGGTTCCGCTGTTTCAGACATGTTCCCATTCTTCTTCAATGCCGCTGCCGCGGCGGTTGATCGGTCAGTCGAGGACGGCCGCGGCGATGTCGATGTCGGTGACGAGGGAGGACACCAATCCCGATTGGAGAACCGCCTTGGTGGCGGCCGCCTTCTCCTTGCCCGCTGCGATGGCGATCCTGGTGGGGATCGCGCGGAGTACCGACTCGTCGATACCCATCCGGCGCTTGTCGAGGCCCGGCACCCGCTGTCCCTCGGAATTCAGTAGCAGAGCGCAGGTCTCGGCGCACACGCCCGCATCGGCGAGGCTCCGTGCTTCCTCGGCGGTGAGCGACTCGTACACCTGTGACGCTCCAGCGGTCCACGCACCGACCGAGACGAGTGCGCAACTGACCGACGACTGCCGTTCGATCGCCTCACGGATCTGCAGATTGTCGCCGAGGCTCTGCGCGGTGCGCGCGTCGGTCACGACGAGAGGGGCGTACAGCGGCCAGGATTCGCCGCCGCTCACTTCGCTGATCCGGCGCACCAGGTCGGTGCCGTTGCTGGTGATGGGGCCCGCCATCCCCGTGAGTTGCACCACGTCGCAACGGGGTAACGACGTCAGGTAGGGCGCGATGTGCGTCAGGGTGCGGCCGCAGTCCACGCCGACGACGTCGCCCTCGCGCAGGATCGATTGCAGCAGTTCGGCCATCGCCCTGGCCACCGCGTCGACGTGGTCGGCGGCGTTGGTCGAGTCGGCGGCGACGGCATAGGCGTGCTCGAGCCCGTACTGACGCTGCAGGGCGGTCGACAGCTCGACGTCGATGGCGCCGGGGTTGTGGATCTTGATCTCCACCATGCCCGACTCGAGCGCCTCGTCGAGCATCCTTGCGACCTTGAACCGGGACAGCCCGAACTCCTCCGCGATCTGGATTCGGGTGCGTCCCTCCAGGTAGTAACGGCGGGCGATCACCGCGCGCTGGAACAACTCATCGGGTCCCATAGGCCGCCTCCCGTGGACACTGAGCCGCCAGGCTCACCCGCCTCTGCACAAACGTGCAACGACATTGACATGTGAGCATAAGCATTGCATGATCCACATCACAAAGGAACACATGAGTATCGGGGTTAACAGATGAGCAAAGACGACACCGGCCTGGCCGAATTGGCCGGCGCCGTGTTGTCTCGTGAGTCAGCGGCCCTATCCGCGCTGGTCGGGGCGGTCGAGTCGAGCGTGGTCGCCGTCGCCCGCCAGATGATCGCCGTTTCCGGCAAGGTCGTCACGACCGGCTCCGGCACCTCGGGCATCATGGCCGAGCGACTCGCCCACCTCTTGTCGGTATGCGGAACACCCGCGGTGTACCTGCCGTCGATGGACGCGCTGCACGGCGGAATGGGCGCCATCACCCCCTCCGATCTGGTGGTCGCGATCTCGAAGACCGGTCAGAGCCACGAGCTCACCAACCTCGTCGAGCGGCTGGGTCAACGCGGGATCCACGTCGTGGCCCTCACGGAGAGCCCCGACTCACCGTTCGCTGCCGCCGCAGGCAGCGTGGCCGCCCTTCCGCCGACGCCTGCCGACGCAGATCCCGGCGACATGATCGCGATGGCGAGCACGCTGGCCGTCGGCGCGTGGAGCGATGCGGTCGCCGTGGTGACGATGTCGATGCGCGGCCACACCGTCGGCGACGTCATCGACAGCCACCCGGCAGGTGGCGTCGGCGTCCGCGGACACCGTCCCGGCGACGAGTCGGCACCGGTGGTGCGTGGCGCATGACGACTTCCGCGGTGATGGGCGTCGACTCGTCGACGCAGTCGTGCAAGGTCGAGATCCGCGACCAGACCACGGGCCGGCTGCTCGGCTCGGGCTCGGCGCCGCACCCTCCCGCGTTCCCGCCGTGCAGTGAACAGCACCCGAGCGACTGGATCAGTGCGTTCGTCGCGGCAGCCAACCAGGCGATGGAAAGGTGCGACGAGCGGCCCGAGATCCGGGCGATCTCCGTCGCGGCGCAGTGCCACGGGTTGGTGCTGCTCGACGAGCGCGGCGAGGTGCTGCGCGCGGCCAAGCTCTGGAACGACACCACCGGCGCGCCCAACCTGGCCCGCCTCGTCGAGCGGATCGGCGCCCGTCGCTGGGTGATGCGGATCGGCACGCTTCCGACCGCCGCGTTCACCATCGCCAAGCTGGCGTGGGTCGCCGAGCACGAGCCCGGCCTGCTCGATCGCGTGGCCACGATCCTGCTCCCGCACGACTATCTGACCTTCTGGCTGACCGGCGAGAAGGTGACCGATCGTTCCGAAGCGTCGGGTACCGGGTACTTCGATGCCACCGACGGACAGTGGATTCCGTCCTATCTGGCGCTGGCGGCAGGGGACCGGGACTGGTCCACCAAGCTGCCGACCGTCCTCGGGCCTGTCGACTCGGCGGGCACCGTACGGGCCGCGCAGGCCGCGCAACTCGGCATCGGCGACGGCGTGCTGGTGGGCGCGGGCGGCGGCGATCAACACGCCGCGTACCTCGGGCTCGGCCTGACCGATGGTGACCAGTACTTCAGCATCGGCACCTCCGGCGTGGTCGCGACGTCGTCGCGGGCTCCGGTATTCGACACGTCCGGCGCCGTCGACGGCGTCGCCGACATGACCGGCGGCTACCTCCCGCTGATGAGCACGCTCAACGCCGCGAGAGTGGTCGACCGGGCTGCCGTACTGCTCGGCACCGACCTGGCGGGGATCTCGGAGCTGGCGCTGGCCGCGGGGTCGACGCAGGGCCCCGTGCTGGTGCCGTTCCTCGACGGGGAACGCACCCCCGACCGCCCCAACGCCCGCGGCACGCTCGTCGACGTCACCTCGCAGACCACCCGTGAGGAGCTGGCCCGCGCCTTCGTCGAGGGTCCGCTGCTCTCGCTGCTGTCCGGACGCGACAGCCTGCTGGCCTGTGGTGTCGAACTCGGCGGTGCCGCAACGGCTGTCGGCGGGGGAGCGCGATCACCGGCGACGCTGCAGCTGTTGGCCGATCTGCTCGGTGACGAGGTCACGCTGCCCGACGTCGACGAGGCGACCGCACGCGGCGCGTGCATCCAGGCCGCCGCCGTGGCGTCGCGCACCGACCGGGCGGGGCTGGTCGACCTGGCCAAGCAGTGGCTACCGGACGCCAGGACCCGCGTCGCGCCGCGCAGGCATGGCAGGAACCTCGACGCCCTGCGTACCCGGTGGTCGGCGCTCGCGGCGTCGCCCGTGCTCGACGGCGGAGGCGCGGCATGACCGCGCTCGCGTCGTGGCACCGCGACTTTCCCGGTCTGCTTGCCGGATCGGTGTACGCCGCCAGCGGCTCCAGGGTGGCCGCCGCTCAAGAGTTGGCCGACGCCGAACTCGACGTCCACATCGACGTGATGGCGGTGTCCGAGGGACTGCCCGCAGGGGTGAGCCTGGCTGAGCTGCAGATGATCTCGGCTGCGGTGGACCGTCGCAGGATCGGCGTGCATCTGATCGGCTCTGCCGACTTCGTCGACGCGGTGCTGCCGAAGATCCTGGCGCTACGCCCGGGTGTCGTCTTCCTGCCGTGGCACGCCTTCACCGACGAACGGGCCGATGCCATCCGCGCGTGCGGCGGCTCGGCCTGGATTGCGGTATGGCGGGAATGGGACGGCCTCGATGCCCCGCAATGGCCGTCCGAGCCGGACGGCGTCCTGGTGATGCTCATCGAACCCGGCACCCGCGACAGCTCCCGCCTGGATCGACTTCGCCTCGTCACCGCTTGCACGACAAGGTTTCCCGAATTGCCCGTAGCCGTCGACGGCGGGGTCACCGAGGAGATTGCGCCGCAGTGCGCCGCTGCCGGGGTCCGGCAGATGGTCGTCGGCCGGGCCCTACTGACCTCCTCCGAACGAAAGGAAGCGATATGACCACCGATACCACCACGATGCGAGCCAGCGTGATGACCGGCGTCGGCACGTTGCAGATCGAGGACCGGCCGGTCCCGACGCCTGGACCACACGAGGTCCTCGTCGAGGTCGCGGCGGTCGGCGTCTGCGGATCGGACGTGCATTACTACCGGCACGGGCGGATCGGTGACTTCGTCGTCGAACAGCCGATGATCCTCGGCCACGAGCTGTCGGGGCGCATCGCGGCGGTGGGCGAGCAGGTCGACCCGACCCGGGTCGGTCAGCGGGTCGCCGTCGAGCCGCAGCATCCGTGCAGGCGTTGCAAGCAGTGCACCGCGGGGCGTTACAACCTGTGTCCCTACATGGAGTTCTACGCCACCCCGCCGATCGACGGCGCGTTCTGCCGGTACGTCACCATCGACGCCGAGTTCGCGCATCCAGTACCGGATTCCATGTCCGACGACGCGGCCGCACTGCTCGAGCCGCTGTCCGTGGCCGTCACCACGATGCGCAAGGCCCACGTCGCACCGGGCAGTTCGATCCTCATCGCGGGCGCAGGCCCCATCGGCGTGATGTGCGCGCAGGCCGCCCGTGCCTTCGGCGCCGCCCGCATCGTCGTGTCCGATCTCGCTGGAGTCGCGGCGCGAGAGCGTGCTGCGCTTCGGCGCCACCGAGGTCATCGATCCGATGGTCGACGACGTCGCCGCGCTCGACCCGCAGGTCGACGCGTTCGTCGATGCCAGCGGTGCGGCACCCGCCGTGGTCAGCGGCATCAAGGCGGTCGGCCCGGCCGGATACGTCGTCCTGGTCGGCATGGGCTCCGGCGACTTCGCGCTGCCCATCGGCCACATCCAGAACATGGAGATCAACGTGACCGGGGTGTTCCGCTACACGGATACCTGGCCTGCGGCAATACATCTCGTCACATCAGGTGCCGTCGACCTCGACGGCATGGTCACCGGCCGGTACGACCTCGAGCACGTCGGCGAGGCCCTGGACAGCGACACCGATCCGGCCAGCCTCAAGTCGATCGTCGTCCCGAATGAAGGTCCGAAATGAAGGTCCCGAAATGAAGGAGAGTCACCGTCATGAGCGCCCGTTCACCGTTCGATCTCACCGGCCGCACCGCGCTGGTCACGGGCGGAAACCAGGGTCTGGGCCGGGCGTTCGCGTTCGGCCTCGCCGAAGCCGGTGCCACCGTGGCGATCTCGGGCCGCAGCGCCGAGCGCAACGAGAAGGTGGCCGCGGAGGCGGCAAGCGCAGGCCACACGATGCACCCGATCACCGCCGACATCACCGAGTCGGCCGACGTCGAGCGGATGACGGCCGAGGCCATCGCCGCACTCGGACACATCGACATCCTGGTGAACAACGCGGGCACCTGCTACCACGCCGAATCCTGGGACGTCACCGAGCAGCAGTGGGACGACGTGTTCAATCTCAACGTCAAGGCGCTGTGGGCGTGCTCGCTGTCGGTCGGCGCCCACATGCGCGAGCGCGGCTCGGGCTCGGTGGTCAACATCGGGTCGATGTCGGGACTCATCGTCAACCGGCCGCAGATGCAGCCCGCGTACAACGCGTCGAAGGCGGCGGTCCACCACCTGACCAAATCGCTTGCCGCCGAATGGGGTCCGTTGGGCATTCGCGTCAATGCGCTGGCCCCCGGCTACTGCAAGACCGAGATGGCGCCGGTGGATCGGCCCGATCTCAAGCGCTACTGGATCGACGACGCCCCGCAGCAGCGGTACGCGATGCCGGAGGAGATCGCGCCGAGCGTCGTGTTCCTCGCCAGTGACGCCGCATCGTTCATCACCGGCTCGGTACTGGTCGCCGACGGCGGGTACACGGCGTGGTGACCGCCGCGGTGAGCCCAGCCCAAGCCGGCACCAACCGCCGCGTCGTCGTCAACTCGATCGACGACGTCGTCTTCGAGACCGTGCCGGAAGCCGGCCCAGAAGCCGGTGAGGTGCGCATCCGCGGCACGGTCGTCGGCATCTGTGGTTCGGATACGCACGCGGCGTGCGGCAGCCACCCGTTCATCGATCTGCCGTACCGCCCCGGCCACGAGGTGATCGGCATCGTCGACGCGGTGGGCGCCGGAGTCGACGACTCCTGGGTCGGCACCCGCGTCGTCGTGGAACCGAACCTGGCCTGCGGCCATTGCACGCAGTGCCGCGCCGGCCGGTACAACATCTGTCGGGAACTGCTGGTGCTCGGTTGCCAGACGCCTGGCGGACTGGCCGACAGCTTCACCGTCGCCGTCGACCGGGTCATCGCGCTGGACCCCGAACTCGACGACGACCACGCGGTGCTCATCGAACCGCTGGCCACCCCGGTCCACGCCGTCCGCCGCGCAGCGGAGACGGTCGGCGACCTGCGAGGCCGTCCGGTCGTGGTCATCGGGGCAGGCCCCATCGGGCTGTTCGTGCTGCTGGCCCTGCGCGAAGCGGGCGCCAACGTGGTGGTCGCGGACCTGCTGGCCTCCAAGCGAGAGCGCGCCGAACGCCTCGGCGCCGCAGGAAGTTTCGATCCGACCGCCCCCGATGCGGTGGAGTCGGCGCTCGCGCTGCTCGGCGGACCGGCCGCGGTGGTCATCGACTGCGTCGCCAGGGAGAGCTCGGTGGCGCAGGCCGTCGACCTCGTCGACAAGGGCGGCGCCATCATGATCGTCGGCGTCGCTGCGGGGGCCACTCCCGTGCGACTCGACCTGATCCAGGACCGCGAGCTGGCGCTGATCGGCAACCTGATGTACGTCCGCGAGGACTACACCGCCGCGATCGACCTGCTGGCGTCCGGTGCGGTCCCGATCGACGAGATCATCACCGCCCGCTTCGACTTCGAGCACGCCGCGGAGGCCTTCACCGCGTCGATGGACCCGGAGAACGTGAAGGTGATCGTGTCGGTCGGGGCGAGCGAAGCGACGGGGAATGTCACAGGGAGTCAGTCATGAGCTCGGCAATCCTCGAATGCGCCGACATCACCAAGAGTTTCGGCGGTGTGCCGGTGCTCAAGGGCATCACGCTCGACCTCGAGCCCGGGTCCGTCACCGCGTTGGCCGGCGAGAACGGCGCAGGCAAGTCGACGTTGATGAAGATCATCAGCGGGCAGTACAACGCCGACGGCGGATCGGTGTCGGTGAAGGGCACCCACCTGGCTCCTGGCAACCCGCGCGACGCCGTCAAGCACGGCGTGGCGATCGTCCCGCAGGAGCTGGCCTCCATCGAGGACATGACGGTCTACGAGAACCTCTTCGTGGGCCGGGAACTGCGACACGGACCGTTCCTCGACCGCAGGGCGATGATCGCCGAGGCCAGGGAGACGCTGTCGGCGTTCGACGTGGCCATCTCGCCGACCGCGCGAATGGGCAGCCTGCCGGTCGGGCTGAGGCAGATCGTGGAGATCGTCAAGGCCGCCCGCACCGGCGCGCAGGTCGTGATGCTCGACGAGCCCACCTCCGCCATCTCCGAACGCGAGGTCGAGGGCCTCTACGGGATCGTGCGCCGCCTGCGCGACCACGGCGTCGCGATGGTCTACACCACGCACAAGATGGCCGAGATCCGTGCCATCGCCGACCGCGTGGTGGTGCTGCGCGACGGCGGGCTGATCCTCGACAAGCCGCTGGCCGAGGTGTCCGACGACGACATCGTCACCGCGATGATCGGCCGCGAACTGGACGCACTGTTCCCCGACCGCGTCGCACCGAAGGCCGACCCCGTGCTGGAGGTCCGGGACCTTCAGGTCGACGGCGCCTCCGAGCCGGTCTCGTTCTCGGTCAGCTCGGGCGAGATCGTCGGCCTCGCCGGCCTGGTCGGTGCGGGCCGAACCGAGCTGCTGGAGGCCATCTTCGGCGCCAGGCAGCACCACGTCCGGCGAGATCCTGGTGCGGGGCAAGAAGCGTCAAGCGCAACGCGCCCGCGGCGGCGATCACCGAGGGCATGGCGATGGTCCCCGAGGACCGGAAGATCTCCGGTGTCGTGCTGTCGATGAGCGTGCTCGACAACGGATCGCTCCCGCGGCTGTCGTCGTTCAGCATCGCCGGGTGGCTGCGCGGCAAGGCCAGGACGAAGGCCGTTTCCGACGTGATGAAGTCGGTGCGGCTGCGCAGCAGCGGAATGGGCCAACTCGTCGGCACGCTGTCGGGCGGGAACCAGCAGAAGGTCGTGCTCGCCCGGTGGCTGACCGGTACGGTCAACGTCCTGCTGCTCGACGAGCCCACCCGCGGGGTCGACGTCGGCGCCCGCAGCGAGATCTACCGCATCATCACCGAATTCGCCGAGGCGGGCATGGCCGTGGTGATGGCGTCGTCCGACATGCCCGAGATCATCGGGCTGTCGCATCGCGCGTTCGTCATGCGCGAGGGCGCGTTCGTCGGCGAACTCGACCGCGACGACCTGGATCATCCCGCCGTCCAGGAATCCGTGTTCCGCATGGCGACCGCACTCGACGGACCGAAGCACATCGACGCTCAACACCTGCAGGACCCAGCTCCATCCACCCCCAAGGCCGAAGAGCGGCCTGAGTCACCGGAGGCAGCATCGTGACCACCCCAGTCGACACCGAAGAGACCCCGGAGGCGTCCGGCGCCCCGGTGGTCACGTCACCGATCACGGGGGAGCCCGTGCGGTTGTTCTCCCGCGAGTGGATCAGCGGTATCGCGCTGCGTTACTCGATGGTCATCATCATGCTGCTGGTCATCGCGTACTTCAGTTACCGCAGTGCACGATTCGGCACCGTCGACAACCTGCTGACCATCCTGGTCGCCGCCGCGCCGTTCGCGCTCATCGCGCTGGGGCAGACGCTGGTGGTCCTCACCGGCGGCATCGACCTGTCGGTCGGCAGCGTGATCGCGGTGTCGGCGATGGCCGGTGCTGCGACGGCGAAGGCCAATCCCGGCCAGGTCTGGATGACGGTCGGAGTGGCCATGATCGTCGGTCTGGCGGTCGGTTCGCTCAACGGCATCATGGTGTCGCGGATAAACGTGCCACCGTTCATCGCCACGTTGGGCACGTTGACGGCAGGCTCGGGTCTGGCCTACGTCATCGGCGGTGGCGCGCCGATCAACGGCCTGCCCGCCGAATTCGGCTCCATCGCCAACACGAAGATCTTCGGTCTGACCATCCCCGTGCTCGTCATGATCATCGGCATCATCGTGCTGGCGATCGTGATGAAGCGGACCACCTACGGCATGCGGGTCTACGCCGTCGGCGGCAACCGCAACGCCGCCGAGATCGCGGGCATCAACGCCAAGAACGTGCTGTTCAGCGTGTATGCGCTGTCCGGCCTGCTGGCGGGCATCTCCGGCGTGATGCTGGCCTCCCGCGTCATCTCGGGACCGCCGAACCTGGGCCAGGGCTACGAGCTCGACGCCATCGCCGCGGTGGTGATCGGCGGCGCCAGCCTGATGGGCGGCCGCGGCACCATCTGGGGAACGGTGCTGGGCCTCTTCATCATTCAGACGCTGAACAACGGGTTGGACATCCTCGTCGTGCCTGCCTACTGGCAGGACGTGATCAAGGGCGTCCTGATCGTCGCAGCGGTGGCGGTCGACGTCTGGTCCACGAGGCGGCGAACGTGATCCATTTTCCGAAAACCCTTTTCGTCCAACGATCAACGAGAGTGAGAGACCAGATGAGACTGACAACGAAGTTCGTCGCCATCGCCTCGGCGGGGATACTGGGCCTCGGCCTGACCGCCTGCGGCGCGGGCGACACGGAGTCGAAGAGCGGCAAGACCAGGATCGGCGTGTCGGTGTACGACATGAGCTCGTTCATCACCGCGGGCAAGGAGGGGATGGACCAGTACGCCAAGGACAACAACATCGAACTGGTCTGGAACTCGGCCAACCTCGACGTGTCCACCCAGGCCAACCAGGTCGACTCGCTGATCAACCAGGGCGTCAACGCCATCATCGTCGTTCCCGTGCAGGCGGATTCGCTCGGGCCGCAGGTGGCCTCGGCCAAGGCCAAGGGCATCCCGCTGGTCCCGGTCAACGCCGCGCTCGACAGCAAGGACATCGCAGGCAACGTGCAGCCCGACGACGTCAAAGCCGGTGAGCAGGAAATGCAGATGATGGCCGACCACCTCGGCGGCAAGGGCAACATCGTCGTGCTGCAGGGTCCCCTCGGCCAGTCCGGCGAACTCGACCGCACGAAGGGCATCAAGAACGTATTGGCCAAGTACCCGGACATCAAGATACTGGCGATGGACACCGCCAACTGGAAGCGCGACGAAGCCGTCAACAAGGTGAAGAACTGGATCTCCGGCTTCGGTCCCCAGATCAACGCCGTCGTCGCCGAGAACGACGACATGGGCCTCGGTGCGCTGCAGGCGCTCAAGGAATCCGGTCGGACGGACGTGCCGATCGTCGGGATCGACGGCATCGAGGACGGCCTCAACGCCGTCAAGAGTGGCGAATTCATCGGCACCTCGCTGCAGAACGGCACCGTCGAGCTGTCCGCGGGTCTGGCCGTCGCCAACGCGCTGGCCAAGAAGGAGCAGGTCAACACCAACCCCGTGTACATCATGCCCGCGATCACGAAGGACAACGTCGACGTCGCGATGCAGCACGTCGTGACCGACCGGGCGAAGTTCCTCGGCCGGCCTCAGCGCGCTGACCGCACAGAACCTCAAGACCGGCGACATCGCCTACGAGGGCATCCCCGGGCAGAAGCAACCGTAATTCCATACCCGGCAACACTTCCCGCACGACACTAGAAAGAGTGAACAGATGAGACTGACGACGAAATTGGGCGCCATAGCCTCGGCAGGCTTGTTGGGCCTCGGCCTGACCGCCTGCGGCGCGGGCGACACCGAGGCCAACAAGGACACCACCCGCATCGGTGTCACGGTGTACGACATGAGCTCGTTCATCACCGCGGGCAAGGAGGGCATGGACACCTATGCCAAGGCCAACAACATCGAACTGGTGTGGAACTCGGCCAACAACGACGTGTCCACCCAGGCCAGCCAGGTCGACTCGCTGATCAACCAGGGCGTCGCCGCCATCATCGTCGTTCCGGTGCAGGCGGATTCGCTCGCGCCGCAGATCGCGTCGGCGAAGTCCAAGGGCATCCCGCTGTTGGCCGTCAACGCCGCGCTGGACAGCCCCGACCTCGCGGGCAACGTGCAGCCGGACGACGTGGCCGCGGGCGCGCAGGAAATGCAGATGATGGCCGACAAGCTCGGCGGCAAGGGCAACATCGTCATCCTGCAGGGTCCGCTCGGCGGCTCCGGTGAGATCAACCGCGGCAAGGGCATCGATCAGGTGCTGGCCAAGTACCCCGACATCAAGGTGCTCGCCAAGGACACCGCGAACTGGAAGCGCGACGAAGCCGTCAACAAGACGAAGAACTGGATCTCCAGCTTCGGACCGCAGATCAACGGCGTCGTCTCGCAGAACGACGACATGGGCCTCGGCGCCCTGCAGGCACTCAAGGAGGCCAACCGCACCGACGTGCCGATCGTCGGCATCGACGGCATCGAGGACGGCCTGAACGCCGTCAAGAGTGGCGAATTCATCGGCACCTCACTGCAGAACGGCACCGTGGAGTTGTCGGCCGGACTGGCCGTCGCCAACGCGCTGGTCAAGAAGGAAGACGTCAAGAAGGATCCGATCTACGTGATGCCCGCCATCACGAAGGACAACGTCGACGTCGCCATCCAGCACGTCGTCACCGACCGGCAGAAGTTCCTCGACGGTCTCGGTGAGCTGACCGCGCAGAACCTCAAGACCGGCGACATCGCCTTCGAGGGAATCCCCGGGCAGAAGCAGCAGTAACCCGATCCAGTGCAGCGGGACCGGTCACGCCAGTGGCCGGTCCCGTTTCGCTGTGGCCGATGAGTTTCGCGGCGCTACGCGGTCAGTATTGAAACCGCTTGATGGATATTGGAAGGAAAGGTACTGATCGTGTCGATTGAACATGTACTGGCCGTTGTCCCCGTCTCCGACATCGATGCCGCGAACACCTGGTACGAGAAGCTCTTCGGACGTCCCGCCGACAACAACCCGATGCCGGTGCTGGTCGAATGGCAGGTGGTTCCCGGCGGTTGGGTCCAGGTGTTCATCGACGAGGAGCGGGCAGGCTCCGGCCTGGTCAACTTCGCCGTCGACGATCTGGAGGCGCACATCGCCGAGGCCGGCGAACGCGGGCTCGAGCCGGGTGCCATCGAGGACGTGAACAAGGGCGTCCGGCTGTCCACGATCGTCGACCCCGACGGCAACACGATCAGGTTGATCGGCGGATTCCGGGTCGATTACTGAGAGCCGACCAGAAACTGCTTGATCAGCGCCACGGTGTCGTGCTGGGTTCTCCTCCGGGAAGAAGTGCCCACCCTTCACCGCCTGGCCTTGCACGCGCGGCGCCCATCGTCGCCAGATGCCCAGCGGACCGCCATCGGCCCCATAGAACGTGTCGAGCGGGCCATCCTCGGCCCAGAGATGCAGTGTGGGACAGTGAATTTCGTTGCCGGCGTCCACGTCGATCCGGTCGTGGTCGACGTCGATCGTCGCCGCAGCCCGATACTCCTCACAGATGCCGTGCACGCGCACCGGATCACCAAGCATCGCCGCATACTGCTCCAGGATGTCAGGACCGAACGAACCCTGGCCGAACGGATTGCCGAAGACGGCTCGCGGCGCGCCGAGGAGATAGCTCTCGGGCGTCGGCTCCTTCTGCGACAGCAGACTCCACGGCCAGTAGGTCTGGGCGAATCGTGCATCGGATCGGTTCCACGCTTCGAGAATCGGGATCACATCGAATACGGCGAGCCGTTCCACCGCATTCGGATGATCCAGCGTCAAGCGATAGGCGACGCGCCCGCCGCGATCGTGACCGATGACCGTGAACGTCGGATGGCCGAGCTTGGCCATGACGTCGACCAGCTCGTCACCCATCGCCCGCTTGGAGTACGCGAAGTGATCCTCCGTCGACTCGGGTGTCCCGCTGTGCCCGTAGGCCCGCAGATCGACCGCGATCACCGTGTGATCCGTGGCGAGTTGCGGCGCTACTTCCCGCCACATGAGGCTCGTGCGCGGAAACCCGTGCACCAACAGAATCGGCGGACCGTTGCCGTAGCGGCGCCCGAAGATCGTGTTTCCAGGGACGTCAACCTGAAAGACCTCGACATCGTCGAGCCCATCGACGTGCATCCGCGGCGAGCCTACGCAGAAACCGGAGGACGGCGATCGCCAAGCCCGCCCTTGCGTTCGAGCAATGCGCCGAGTCGCAGAATGGTCGACTCGTCGAACCACTGCGACACGAGCTGAATACCGATCGGCAGGCTCTCGGAGCTGAACCCGTACGGCACTGAAAGTGCGGGCAGCCCAGTCAGGTTGAAGTACGACGTAATGTCCATCACGTGAAGCCACGACACGGTGGCACCGTCGATGACGAGCTCCTGCACACCGTGCGGCGTGGCGGTCACCGGGGTCACCGGGCAGAGCAACACATCGTAATCGCGGAAGTAACCGGCGAACGCCGACCGGAGAGCCTCCTGCGTCTGCCGCGCAGCGTGGAGCTGTGCGTATGTGGGGTCCTCCATGGCCACGATGGCTCTTCCGGTCGAGAACAGCTCGTCCTCGCGTCCGGCCGCCAGTTCCTTGACGTGCGGGACGAGTTGTGAGTAGAAGAACGTCATCACCGCAGTGAGCGCGTCGGATTCACGCAGAAATGGGGCGTCGATCCGCTCCACGTCGCAGCCGAGGTCGGCGAGCCGCGCTGCCGCATCGGCGACGGCGGCGGTGATCTCGGGGTCGACCGGCCCGAACGCATCGTCGGATACCCAGCCGACGCGGATGGTCTGGCCGGCGATTCGCGTGCTGGCCGACTCGATGTCCTTGGCGTGCACGGCATAACCATCAATGCCATCGGGACCGCTGAGAAGCGAGTAGCCCAGCGCTATGTCGCGGACGGTGCGGGCCATGGGGCCGACGTGAAACCAGGCCGACGTCATCGGTGCGAGGTGCCCGGTGAAGGGGATGCGGCCGTGGGTGGCCTTGAGGGCGGCGATACCGGTCAACGCAGCCGGGCCTCGCAGGGAGATCGCGACGTCGCTGCCGATGCCGATCGGTGACATTCCGGCCGCAATCGCCGCGGACTCGCCTCCCGAAGATCCGCCCGGGGTGCGGTCCAGATTCCACGGATTGTTGGTACGGCCGGTCACCAGGTTGTCGGTTTCGGTCCATGCCGAGAATTCGGGGATGTTGGTCTTCGCGAGGACGATGCCGCCGGCAGCCTTGAAGCGCGCCACCGCAGTGGCGTCCGCGTCGGGGACGCGGCCGGCGAACACCTTGGTGCCTCCTTGGGTGAGGACTCCTGCCGTGTCGATCGAATCCTTCACGGTCACTGGAACGCCGTGCAGGGGGCCGAGTTCGGCACCGGCTGCCACAGCCGCATCGGCGGCGTCGGCGGCGCGCAGAGCATCGTCGGCCAGCAGGGTGACGATGGCGTTGATCTTCGGATTGACCTCGGCGATGCGATCCAGGTGCGCCTGGACGACCTCGCGAGACGACACCTGCTTCGTGGCGATCAGGGCCGCGAGGCTGGTTGCGTCCTGATAGTGCAAGGGTTCGGTGTCGTCGGTGGTCACTGTGTTTCCTGGGCAGCGTGGTGGTCATGAAGAGTGTCCCTTGTTTGGGCCCTCGTCGGATGGGAGGGTCGACGGATCGTCGGGCGTATAACTGAAGTACTCAGGGCCCAGCCATTCCTTGACGCTTGGATACATGGCCGCGCGGAACAGTTCCACGGCAGGCAGCGGCCGATACGCCGCGGTTCGCTTCCTGATCAGCCCGTGCTCGTCATCCTCGATGATTTCCAAGATCTCGAGGTCGCGGCCGTCGACCTGACCCTGCCACTGCAAGAAGGTGGTGTGCTCGTCGAGTTTGTCCTCGCGCACGTAGTGGCCGGAACGCACGTGGGACGACAGAGCCCAGATGCGGCTGATGACTTCACGGCCGGCGACGACCTTGGTCAAGATCGGAGTGTGGAACTCGATGTCGTCGGACAGAAGTGCGAAAACCTCCTCAGGGGTGTTGTCTCCCCGCTCTCGGAGTGCGCGCAATGGATGCATGATTGGCCTTTCACTTCGTTGGATGGTTCACGTGTGATGACGAAATGCGTTTTCGGCGTGCAGGACTCGACCCTGATGGGTTGTCGTCCAGGTGGTCGGTACCCAGCACTCAAGAGGTGGGCAACGGTGCCAGGGCTGAAGGCACGTCGACGCCCATCGCGGACAACACTGCGGCGACCTTGTGGTCCAGTTCTCTTCCGACAGCCGCGACCTCCGCGTTGTCGCCCAGACTGCCGAACAGTGTGCTCGGCTGATCGATGACCAAGATGGCCTGACCGGCATCGTCGGCGTAGATGAACAGGCGCAGCGGTGCGTAGAGCATGGCTGCCGGCTCGTGGCGATACATCCGCTCGGCGATGGTGTGGTTGCCCACGAGGTACTCGATGCCAGGGCGGTCGGTTCCCGACGTGCGCATGTACGCCCCGATGTCGATGGAGCCGAAGCGCATCAGCCCCAATGGCGCGAAGGTGGCGCTGAGTGCGAGGTTGTCCTCCCAGCTCTCCAAGGCCTGAAACCGTTGCGGATCGATCGGCGGTACGACGCGCTCGAAGTCTGCAACGGCGTCGTCGTACGAACGATCGAGCGGCAGGTGTAGTCGCCGTATCACGTGTTCGGTGAAGGTTCCGTGTGTCATTCCGTGTGTCATTGCCTGTGCTGCCTTTCGATGATGCGCCTTGATCGTGTGATTCCCATAACACCGAACGCTATGAGTTCATTCACTGAACTTCAATGAGAATCGGCTGTGAATTCCATGGACGTACGATGGTCGCCGTTCGTAGCGACGTGGGCGATGCCTCGCCATGTCGGCTCTCTCGATGCAGGCGTTGATCATCATGCGCTGGAACAGGTTTGGCCTTCGCATCTGAAGGCGAGGCCGCGCCGTCGATACGGCGGCGAGGTTGCACGGATGGCGCTAGCCAGATATGGCCGACACCCGCCAGCGCGGGCGGCCCTGGCGTGGGCCGATCGCACCAGAGTGCCCGTGAACTGCTCAACGGCGCATCAAGCGGCTTCGGTCAAGGGCTCCAGCATTCGGTGTGGACGCATCAGCAACCGGCTTACCAGATCGTCGCGGTCGGTGGCCTTGGACCTCCGAGGGTGCACCTCCAGATCGCGCGGCGCTGGGCACGCTGCCGCAGCGTCCGCAGTTGCCCAACGGAGTGAGCTGACCGCCGCATCCGTGATGCACGATGGGACGACGTAACTCGTCGGCCACGTAATACTCGTTGCCCCAGTGCATCATTGCCCACACGACCGGCCAAAGCTGCTCACCCTTGCGGGTCATCAGATACTGGTCTCTGCCGCTCGCGCCAACCGACGTCGTCAATATCTCGTGCTCGACCAGCAGCCTCAAACGTTCACTCAGAACGGCTGGCGGAATGTCGAGATGCGCGCGGAAGTCGCTGAAGCGCACCACCCCGTAGAACGCATCACGGATGATCAGCAGTGTCCACCGCTCGCCGACCACTTCGAGTGAGCGCGCAACGGGGCATATCTCGTTGTCGTACTCGCGTCGCAGGGCCATGATGCAATGATACGCGAGGTAAGTTCATTCATCGAACAAATCAGGTGAGCGGCCGCCGCGCCAACTCCAGCACCTCTTCTGTGGTGAGCGGGCTGTTCGGGTGATACGAGAGACTCCATGGCGTCGTGATCTTGTGGAACGCGGTGCCCTCGAGCGCGGCGTAGAAGTTGCCCGCCCGCAGCCTGCTGATGTCGGGCACCAGGCCGCCCTTCACGCGTGCCATCTCCTTGGCCACGGTGATCTGCACCGGCGCGTTGAGCAGCCCGAAGAACTGGGTTGCCGCGTTGCCGGGAATGTTGGGGTTCAGACCGCGTGGCGCCTGGGTCGCGTACACCAGTCCCAGGCCGTACTTGCGGGCCTGGGACGAGAGCGCCAACGTACTGCGAGTCGCCACGGTGGTGCGATTCGACGGCGCGAAGTTCTGCGCCTCGTCCATCACCAGCAGGCCACCCAGTGGTCGGTCGCCTGCCGGATTGCGCTTGATCCATGCGAACAACGCCATCTGCAGCTGGCTGACGAAACCCTCACGCTGCTGGTCGTTTTGGAGTCCAACCATGCTGATCACCGATACCCGGGCGCGGTAGCCCGGCGACGGAGTCATCAGAATCCCCGGATCGGCCGGGGTGCCGTCCCCTCCGAACAGTGGATCGTTCACCATGGCCGCGCGCAGGTTCTGCGCCAGCTCCGCGGCCCTGTCCCTGGCGCTGGTGATCACGCTGACGCCGTCGGGCAGGTCGGCGAGCGCCGCGAGAAACCCGCGCAAGGTGGGTGACGGCCGACGTCCGTACCACTGCAGGGTCTCGCGGAGCACTGCCCGCGTCTGGTTGGCCTTGGGGGTCTTACCCGAGATATGAGCGTGGGGTTCCATTGCGGCGAAGGCGGATTCGACCGCCTCGCCGTACTCGTCGTGGTCGTCGACGACGCTGGCGAAGTCGGGAAGCGGCTGAAAGGACAGTGGCCTGCCCGCGGAGCGCCGCGGTGTCCAGACCACCACCTCGGTGTTGTTCAGGTAGTCGGTGGCACGCGACGTGTCGGCGGCCCGCCAACCGCTGGGCGTTTCCGGCCATGGCAGGCCCAGTCGCGCCAGGTCGTTGTTGGGGTCCAACACGATCGACGACACTCCGCGCAGCGCGCACTCCTCGACGAGCCGTCGGATCAGCACGGTCTTGCCCGATCCGGATCCCGCGAAGATCGCGGTGTGCTTGCGCAGTGCGAGCAGGTCCACGCTCAACGGTTCGCCCGTGGCGTCGTCGGTGCCCAGCGGCACCGCCGTGGCGGAGTCCTCCCGCGGGTCCGGCTGCGTACTCGTGTCGGGCTCGTCGACCGGTTCCGGTTCGGAAACCGTCTGCCGGTTCCGGCATCTCGGCTGCCGCGGGGCCGGCGTCTTCGGCGAGCGCGTCCCGGAGGAACTTCAGTCCGTGCGCGGGTTTGCGCGCCTGAAGCCAGCCGGGCAGATCGGGATCGTTGTCGACGATGAGATCCCGCAGCGCCGACAGCGTGCGCAGGTCGTCGTCCGACAGCGTCAGCGTGCGGCCGCCTGCCTCCTCGAAGTCGGCGACCAGGGCAGCGGTCTTCGCGCCGCTCGGCCATGGCCCATTGCGCAGCAGGAACAGCTTGCGCTTGTTCAGGTTGGTGCCGAAACCGGCTGCGGAGCAAGCATTCTTGATGCGGCTCTGCGCTGCGACGGCGTTCGGAGTGGCGATGGCACGAAAACCCCAGTGTCGCTCGTCGTCGCCGTCGGCGTCCAGACTGCGCCGCAGCCGTCCGTGCAAGTGGGCCTGCCTTTCCGGTGGCGGCGGATCGAGCCGGAACGTCTGCTCGGTATCGCCGCGTTCGGTGATCCAGGCGTCGAGAGCTGCGGACAGCAGGCCCGGCACCGTGGTGTCCTCACCCTCGGGGGCGAGGGCGGCCGCACCCACTGCACGCCTCCGATAGTCGGCGAACCGACGGTCCAGATCGGTGCTGTCCCTGGGGATTTCGTCGGAGCGGCGAGAGCCGTTCTCCACGTCGTGTGCGGAGGGATCGTCGAGGTGTGCCAACTCCTCGACGACGTTGCGGTCCAGACAACTGCGCACATGGGTGTCGGCGCGCTGAAGCAACAATCGCGGCGTGTAGTTGGGGGCGTCGTCGAATGCCGACCGCAGAATGGGCCAGCTGGGATACGGCGGCGTGAATTCGACCGTCCGGTAGCTGGCGGTGAACCGTCGTTCCAGGATGGCCCGGCCGATGTCCGAACTCGGTAGGCCCTGCAACTTCGTGGCCTCGCGGAAGCGGTCGGACACGGTGGCCGTCGCGCGCGACCGAATCGCCTCCCACGCCGTGGGCAGACAGGCCACGACCGCCGTGGTGCGCCGCATGTTCTGCCGAATCGACATCAGGCCGTGTGCGACGTGTTCGACGTCGCTGTTGTCGGCGCCGCCCTCACCGCGGACGAGCGGGTCGGCCCGATCGGCGCCCTGCGCGAGCAGCGTGTCGATCTGGTCGATTGCCAGCACCGCGGGACCGGCCAGTGCAACCAGCCAGGAGATGTCACGCACGCATTCCTGCGGTGACAACGTCGAGACACCGATGGACCACTGCCTTCGACCGGAGTCGTCGACGTCTTCAGCGGAGTTGAGGTACGCCTGCCCGACGTCCTGGACGTCGAAGTCCTCGGCCCCGAGAAGGACCAGCGCACGCAGGGTGTGGCGCGTCTGGCCGACCGTCGCCGGGTCCGCCGTGCGCAACGCGTTCACGAACCTGGACAGGACCTCGGGCGTCAGCGGGTCGTCGCCGATGATCGCCTTGCGATCCACCCGGGAGATGTGGGCCACCGACGACAGTTGGTAGAGAAGCTCCTTGAGCTGCGTCTCTCGTGCGGCAGCCGGTCGGTTGAGGCTCCGCAGGATGCTGCTGCGCGCGGACTCCCAGAAACTGGTGGCATCGAGTAGTTCGACCACGAAGAAGAAACCATCGGCGGCCTGGACTCGTTCGCGCACCTGGCCGAGCAGGTGTGTCTTGCCGGAGCCGGCCGGTCCCTGCACCACGACGCCCAACGGGCTGGATGGTTGCTCGCGGCCTGCGTCGGCGAAGGCGGACATCACCTCGTCGAGGGCTTTGTCGTTGAAGCCGGGCACGTGCAGCGTGCCTTGCGAAAGCCACAGATCGTCAGCGGTCGGCGCCCACGACAGTCGCAGTGAGCTGAGGGCCTCCTTTTCCCGTGGATCCATCAGTTCTCGATCGCGATCAGGTGCTTGGCCTGGTCGCCGATCGAAATGGCGGCGGCGTGGTCCTCGGCGGTCAGAGTCTTCTGGTTCTCCTCGGGGACGAGGCTGACGCCGGGAATGCGGTACATCCGGGTCAACGCGGCGTCCAGGTCGTGCCGCGATACGTCCGACAGTTCCTCCCGTAGGCGCACCAGGTCCACCCAGCCGCCTGCCCGGGCCGCGAGCCCGACGTAGGCGGCGCGGACCTTGGCCTCGACCTGGTCGCCCAGCACGTCGGGCTCGCCGGCAAGCGCGTTGTCGTCGAGCGGGAAGAACACGTCGGCGGGGGCCAGGCCGTCGCGGTCGAAGTAGCGGCGCAGCGCGCGCAGCACGGTGTAGAACGCCTTGCCCTGGCCGGACGACCGGGCGGGCACGTCGGCGCCGATGATGGCCGCGCACGTCGCCCAACCCCGGTCGGTCAGCTCCAGCGCCATCGCGCGGCCCTCCGTGGTGACCTCGATCAGCCCATGCCGTACGAGGTCATCGCGATCCTGCTTCTTCAATTCCGGCCCGAGGATCGACAATTCGGGATTGCGGACCGGTCGTGCTTCGGCCATCAGAACCAGCAGCACCGCTTGCTTGGTGCCGGTCAGTTCCTCGGGGTCGACGCTCACAGCAGGTTCCCTTCGTCGTGTCTCTTCTTGACTAGCAGGCTTTCGATGACGGTGAGTACCCGGTGAGGGTCGTCGACGATCTCTTCGTTGGTGAACCGCAGGACGGCAAACCCATCGAGCATCAGACCGTTGTCGCGACGGCGATCCGCGGCGTACTTGAGGATGCCACGGTGATCGGACCCGTCGATTTCGACCACACAGCGCTCGGCGGGCCACATCAGGTCGACGCGAATCGGCGGCGCCAGGGAGTGGCTGGCGTACTCCTGATTCCAGGTCCGGCCGGTGGCCCACTCACAGCGGGACAGGCGCCGCTCCAGAGCCTGTTCAGCAGCGCTCGCCGGGTGTGGCAGGCCGGCAAGCGCCGGATAGTCGACTGGCGGTGGGGTCTCGGCGCCCTCGTCTCGCGAGAGCGCGTCGACGTAGCCGGGCACGGACAGCCGCCACGTCACATACCTGTCCACCAGCGGCAGCGCGCACGCAGTGAGCCAGACTCCGACGTCGCCGGGGTTGACCAGCCACTCGAAGGCGACGGCGGCGCGGCGCTGGTCGTCCTCGGTGGACGAGCCATGGCTGGGTCCGACGCGCAGCACGACACCGTCACGGCGATAGCTGTCGGTGATGATCCTGGCCAGGCCGTTGGCACGCACTTCGGGTCCGAACCGCCGATCCGGCGCGCGTCCACGCAGTGCCGCCTCCGCCATGTCGGCGAGAAACGGACCGAAGTGGGCGCTTTCCGCCGCCTTTCGGTGGGCGAGTTCTCGAACGACCCGTCGGTCGAAGTCGCTGCTGGTATCGATCGCGTCCGCGCTGGACAGCCAGGCGGGAAACAAATCCATGGCGATGGCCTCGAGCTTCGCCAGTACGTCGTCGACGACGTCGTGGGTCGACGGGACCGGGTGGGGGATGCGGTAGCGGATCACGACGGGCGAGCCGTCGGGCAGGGGGTCGAGGCTGACCGCCAGCTGCTCATCGGTCAGGCCGACGAGCCTGACCACGCGATCAACCGGAATGTGCGCCAACGACAACGGTTCCCCGCATGTCTCTGCGCGCACCTGACCTCCTGCACCGTTGAAGGATTGGAGTCCATTCTCTCCCACGCCTCAGTTCTGCGCCGCCTGGCATCAACCGCCGAGCTCGCCCAGGGGGACGTCGGGGTTCGCGAGACGGCCCGCATCCACCGGCTTGCGCGAGCGGATCAGGTCCTTGATGTCGTCGAGCCCGTCCCAGACGTTCACGTTCATCCCGGCGAGCACGCGGCTCTCGGCGTCGAGCCAGAACACGGTGAACTCGCGCTTGTCGACGTCACCGCGGAAGACGGCGGAGTCGTAGTCCGGGGCATGCCCGACGTACTCCATGCCGAGGTCGTACTGATCGGTGAAGAAGTACGGCAGCTCGTCGTACGTGGCGGAATTGCCAAGCATGCCCGCGACCGCCACCGCTGGTTGCTTGAGCGCGTTGGCCCAGTGCTCGGTGCGGATCCGGGTGCCCAACAGCGGGTGCTCGGCGGCGGCGATGTCGCCGACGGCGTAGACGTCGTGGTCGCTGGTCCTCAGCGAAGCGTTCACCAGCACGCCGCCGCCGGCCATCTGCAGGCCCGCCTGCTCGGCCAGCTCGATGTTGGGCTTGGCGCCGACGGCGACCAGCACGGCATCGGCACCGACCGTCGTGCCGTCGCCGAGTTGGAGGCCGGTGGCCCGCCCGCCTTCGGTGGTGATCGCCTCCACCGACGTCTTCAGACGCAGGTCGACCCCGTGCTCGCGGTGCAATCCGGCGAACACCTCGGCGGCCTCGCGGCCGAGTGCGCCCAGCAGCGGCAACTCGGCGGTCTCCACGACCGTGACGTTGACGCCGCGCGCACGGGCGCTCGCGGCGACCTCGAGTCCGATCCAGCCGGCTCCGACGATCGCGAGCGCGGCGCCGTCGCTCAGTGACTCGAGGAGAACGGATGCGTCGTCGACCGTTCGCAGGTAGTGCACGCCGTCGGCATCGCCGCCGGGAATCGGCGGCCGTCGTGAACTCGAACCCGTTGCCAGCAGCAGCTTGTCGTAGGCCTCTTGGCCGCCATCGCCGAATGCGACCGAATGCGACGCCAGGTCGAGGCCGGTCACCTCGGTGCCGAGGCGCAAGTCGACGTCGTGCTCGCGGTACCACTCGGCGGCGTCGACGGTGAAGTCGTCGAGGGCCTTCTTGCCCGCCAGATAGTCCTTGGACAGGGGTGGCCGTTCATAGGGCAGATGGTCCTCCGCCGCGAACAGCACGATCCGGCCCTCGAAGCCGTCGCTGCGCAGTGCCTCGGCGGCCTTGGCACCCGCCAGGCCACCGCCAACGATGACGAACGTCGGTGAAGTCGGCATGTCTACTCCTTCTGGTCCTTCGATCGTGAACGAACGGCTACTTCGGTGGCAGTCCCTTGGCGTAGTCGACACCGCGGGTCACCCAGGACTGAAGTTGGCGTTTGGTCCGCACACCCTCGTCGGCGACGCGGAGCCACCCGCGGGTCTCGCGGCCCGCCATCACCATGGGTTCGGCGTGCTCGCGGGTGAGAAGCGACTCGGTCTCGTCGGGCGGCACGCGCACCATGATGCCGCCGCGACCACTCGCCGCGACGGACATGTTGCCGTTGATCAGGAACGCCAGGCCGCCGAACATGCGTTTCTCCTCGACGCCGCGCTCGCTGCCCATCAATGCCCTGATGCGGTTGGCGAGGTCCTCGTCGTAGGCCATGTCTGCGACGGTAGTACCCGGCCCGGGGGTGGGCTACCGCCGATCGGCGGCGGACGAGTCCGCGGGCTCCCAACCGAACCTTGGCCCGAGACTCTCGGCGAGGTCGGTGATGATCTGCCGGTAGTCGTCCTCGTCGAAGGTGAACGGCAGGGCGAACGCCACTTCGTCGGCGCGCTGGAAGCCGGCGTGGGCGTAGAGCTGGTCGGCCAGTTCGTCGGAGCTGCCGACGTAGTCGGGGGAGAACAGCATGCCGCGCGGGCCCTGCGGGGCCTTGGTCCGCTCGAACCGGCTCGCCGCGTACTCGCGGTATCGGCGGATCTGCCCGTCGGTGGCGTTGTCGGTCGGGATGACGACCAAACCCTGTGAGACACGCGCCTTTTCGGGGTGCGGATGGTTGGCGCGAAACGTGTCGATGTTCTGGCCCTGGATGGTGGCGAAGTCGCGTGATTCCGTGAGCTTCGGTGCTGACGACGGAGCTGGTCAGGTAGTTGATGCCCTGCTCGCCCGCCCACTTCGCCGACGTCATGCCGCCGCCGTACCAGACCCTGTCGGCCAGCCCTGGCGAATGCGGCTGGATGCGGTCGGTGAACTGCTCGATGCCGACGGTGCCCTGGAAGTCGCTGACGGGTTCGCCGCGAAGACCGCGCAGGAGTCGCAGCACGCGCTCCTTGGAGAAGTCCTCGATGTCGTGGGTGTCGGGATAGAGCGCTTCCCTGTAGTGGTCGTAGAGCATTGGCGTGCCGACCGATACGCCCGGGTTGATCCGGCCGCCCGACAGGATGTCCACGGTGGCCAGGTCCTCGGCCAATCGGAACGGGTTCTCCAGCCCGAGCGGGATGACGGCGGTGCCGAGCTCGATGCGCGACGTGCGCTGGCTTGCCGCCGCCATGATCGCGACCGGGGACGAGATGCCGGGCTGCAGGTGACGGCAGCGCAGCCAGACGCTGTCGTATCCGAGTGCCTCGGCGCGCTCGATCACCTCGAGTGTCTCCTCGAGCCCGGGTCCCGGATTCTCGGCGTCGAACCGGCCGATGGTCAGGAATCCGAGTTTGCGCAACGGTTCTCCGCGTCTGGGCATGGGGCTCCCTTCCTACTCCGCGCGAGCAGACGCAAAGTCCCCTCAATGTGTCCAATTGAGGGGACTTTACGTCTGTTCGCGGGATTAAGCGGCGACGGTGTGCGCCTCGGCGGCGGGCTCGAGGGCCTGCGCGACGATCTCCGCGACGTCGGTCATCGGCTTGACCTCCAGCGCCTCGAGCACCTCGGCGGGGACGTCGTCCAGGTCGGGCTCGTTGCGCTGCGGGATGAACACCGTCTTCAGCCCTGCCCGTTGTGCGGCAAGCAGTTTCTGCTTGACCCCACCGATGGGCAGCACCCGTCCGTTCAGCGTGACCTCACCGGTCATGCCGACGTCCGCGCGGACCTGCCGTCCGGTCGCCATGGACACCAGCGCGGTGACCATCGTGACGCCGGCGGACGGGCCGTCCTTCGGGCACCGCGCCCGCGGGCACGTGCACGTGGATCTTGCGATCCAGCGCCTTGGGGTCGACGCCGAGTTGCTCGGCGTGGGCCCGCACGTAGGACAGCGCGATCTGCGCCGACTCCTTCATGACGTCACCCAGCTGACCGGTCAACTGCAGACCTGCCTCACCGTCGGTGGAGCCTGCCTCGATGAAGAGCACGTCGCCACCGAGGCCCGTCACGGCGAGGCCGGTCGCAACGCCCGGCACCGCGGTGCGTTCCTCGGACTCCGGCGTGAAACGCGGCCTGCCAAGGTAGCCAACGAGATCCGGTTCATCAATGGTCAGCGGTTCGCTGTTCGTCGGCGAGTTTCGTGGTGGCCTTGCGCATCGCCTTGGCCAGCAGCCTCTCGAACTGCCGGACTCCCGGTTCGCGGGTGTAGTCCGCGGCGATCTTGCGCAGTGCGTCGTCGGTCACCGTGACCTCGTCCGCGGTCAGCGCCGCGCGGTCCCGCTGCCGCGGCAGCAGGAAGTCGCGGGCGATGGCGACCTTGTCGTCCTCGGTGTAACCGTCGATCTGCACCAGTTCCATCCGGTCCAGCAGCGCCGACGGGATGTTCTCGATGACGTTGGCCGTCGCCAGGAACACGACGTCGGACAGGTCCAGGTCGAGGTCGAGGTAGTGGTCGCGGAACGTGTGGTTCTGCGCCGGGTCCAGCACCTCGAGCAGCGCCGCGCTCGGATCGCCGCGGTAGTCGGAACCCACCTTGTCGATCTCGTCGAGCAGCACGACCGGGTTCATCGAGCCCGCCTCGCCGATGGCACGCACCAGGCGGCCCGGCAGTGCGCCGACGTAGGTACGCCGGTGGCCGCGGATCTCGGCCTCGTCGCGCACACCACCGAGGGCGACGCGAACGAACTTGCGGCCCAACGCACGTGCCACGGATTCACCCAGCGACGTCTTGCCGACACCGGGAGGGCCCGCCAGCACCATGACGGCGCCGGAGCCACGCCCACCGACGACCTGCAGTCCACGCTGGCTACGCCGCGCACGCACCGCCAGGTACTCGACGATGCGGTCCTTGACGTCCTCCAACCCGTGGTGGTCGGCGTCGAGAATCTCGCGCGCCGACTTCAGGTCGGTGGAGTCCTCGGTCGTGACGTTCCACGGCAGGTCGAGCACGGTGTCCAGCCAGGTGCGGATCCAGCCGCCCTCCGGGCTCTGCTCGCTGGAGCGTTCCAGCTTGCCGACCTCGCGCATCGCGGCCTCGCGCACCTTCTCGGGCAGATCGGCGGCCTCCACGCGGGCGCGGTAGTCGTCGGACCCGTCGGGTTCGCCCTCGCCGAGCTCCTTGCGGATCGCGGCCAGCTGCTGACGCAGCAGGAACTCCTTCTGCGTCTTCTCCATGCCGGACCGCACGTCGTCGGCGATCTTGTCGTTGACCTCGACCTCGGCCAGGTGTTCGGCCGTCCAGTCGATCAGGCTGCGCAGCCGCTCGGCCACGTCCTCGGTCTCCAGCAGCTGACGCTTCTGCACGTCAGGCAGGTACGACGCGTAGCCGGCGGTGTCGGCCAGAGCCGACGGATCGGTGATCTTGTTGACCACGTCGACGATCTGCCAGGCCTCGCGGCGCTGCAGCATCGCCAGCAGCAACTTCTTGTACTCGGCGGCCAGCGCCTTGGTTTCGTCGTCGTTGGCGGACTCGGTCACTTCTGTGACTTCTACCCACAGAGCGCTACCCGGTCCGGTGGTCCCGGATCCGATGTGTGCCCGGCGTTCACCACGAACCACGGCGGCCGCGCCGCCACCGGCGACACGTCCCACCTGCAGAATCGAGGCGATGACACCGTAGGTGGGGTAGCGGTCGTCGAGCCGCGGGGCGATGAGCAGCTTTCCGCTCTCGCTGGCCTGGGCGGCGTCGACGGCGGTGCGCGCGGCGTCGTCGAGCTCGATCGGCACGACCATTCCTGGCAGCACGATGGGCTCGCTGACGAACAACACGGGCACTGAGATCAGTTCAGGCATCAATCCTCCAAAGTTCAGTCTGATGCGCTCAACCTTGGTGGGGGTTGGTTTGTTCCCGGGCCGCTACCCCGCTGCTGCGGCGGCCGATGCCGCCCGGCGCCCGACGACGATGGTGGCCAACACCAGCAGGCCGATCACCGGCAGTGTGATCGCCGAGTTCACGCCGTTGGCGGCGTCGACCGAGAGGTTGGCGATGACCACGAGGCGAATCGCCACCTCGACGAGCAGTCCGATGCCCCACATCGCCGAGAGCAGAATGTGGGTGCGTCGCAGACGGGTGGCCTCGTCGATCGTCGGGGCGGCGTCCTCCGGCTTGCGGAACCGCTGCCCGACGACCTGCGTCAGCGGCGTGCCGACGAAGCAGCTCCCCAGGAAGATCAGGCCGCCGAGGCCGTTCACGAAGGTGTTGCCGACGAGAATGAGCTTGGGGTCGGTGGTGGCCAGCCCCACGGCGAGGCTCAGGCCGAACGTCAGCAATAGATAGGCGGCGAATGGGTCGAGACTGCGGCTCTTGACCACGCCGTAGACGACCCGCAGCCCTGACAGGACGGTGGCCGACAGCAGTGCCGCGTACTCGGACGCTCCCGCGGCACGTAGCCCGTAGTAAGCGATCAGCGGGGGCGCCACGTCGACGAGGACCGTCTGCAGCACCGGCCGCATGGAGGTGGCCGGCTTGGCCGGCTGCGCGTCGGGCAAACGTGATGTGTCGCGGCCGGATTCGCTCATCGGCCCGACCGTAGGGGCCGTGCCTGTGCGCCGGCTGTGAGCGCTCGTCAGGAATAGGTGTCGGAGCCCACCTGTCATAAGCACTGTGACTACGCACTGTGACTCAAGATCTCGAACCAGGCATCCGACCCGGCACGGTCATCGCCGTCACGGGAGCCAGCAGCGGGATCGGGGAGGCGACGGCCCGGCTGCTCGCCGCGCGTGGCGCCTCGCTGGTCCTCGGCGCACGCCGAACCGATCGGCTCGATCGCATCGCCGGCGAGCTCCGATCCGGTGGCGCGGCGGTGGTCACCAGAGCCACCGACGTCAGCAGGCGTGATGACGTCGACGGGCTGATCGGGGCCGCGGTCGAAGAGTTCGGCAGGCTCGACGTGTTGGTGAGCAACGCCGGAATCAGCAAGATCGGACCCGTCGCGGACGGCGACGTCGACGGCTGGTCGGCGATGATCGACGTCAACCTCCGCGGCGTGCTGTACGGCATCGCCGCGGCGATGCCGGTGTTCCGGCGGCAGGGCCGCGGCCACTTCGTCACCACCGTCTCGACGGCCGGGCTGAAGATCGTGCCCGACATGGCCGTCTACGCCGCGACGAAGAACGCCGTGCGCACACTGTTGGAGGGCCTGCGCCAGGAGTCGACGGACGGCGTCATCCGCACGACCGCGATCTCACCGGGATTCGTCCGCACCGAGCTCGACGGCTCCATCGACGATCCCACGCTGCGTGCCCAGATCCGGCGCACCATGGACGATTTCGGTATTTCGCCGGAGGCGGTGGCCAGGGCCGTGGCGTTCGCCATCGAGCAACCGCACGACGTCGAGATCGGCGAGATCACCATCCGCCCGACGGTGCAGGGCTAGCGAGAACCCGAACACGGCACACGAGAAAGGGAGCCCGCCGTTCGGGGGGTAACGGCAGGCTCCCCGGTCTTGCGTTGGCCTCAGGCCAACTCGTTCTCTATGCGGCGGCCTGAGCTCCCAGCGTGCGCTGGATGTCGGGCATCATCTGCTGCAGCTGCTGACCCCAGTAGCCCCAGCTGTGGGTGCCGGTGGCCGGGAAGTTGAACACGCCGTTGGTCCCGCCGGCCGCGATGTAGTTGTCGCGGAACGTCTGGTTCGTCCGAAGCGTGAAGCCCTCCAGGAACTGCGCCGACATCAGGTTGCCACCGTCGGTGCCGGAGTCCAGATCCGACGGCGTACCGGTGCCGCAGTAGATCCAGATGCGCGTGTTGTTCGCGACCAGCTGACCGACGTTGACCATCGGGTCGTTGCGCTTCCACGCCGGGTCACTCGACGGGCCCCACATGCTCTCGGCGTTGTAGCCGCCGGCGTCGTTCATCGCGAGCCCGATCAGCATCGGCCACCAACCCTCGGACGGGTTGAGGAAGCCCGACAGCGACGCTGCGTAGGTCCACATCTGCGGGTGGTAGATCGCGTAGGTCAACGCGCTGCCGCCGGCCATCGAGATGCCGACCACGGCGTTGCCGGTCTGCGCCACACCCTGATTCGCCTCGAGGTAGGCGGGCAGTTCCTGGTTCAGGAACGTCTCCCACTTGTAGGTGTAGTCCTGGCCGTTGCCCTGCGACGGCTGGTACCAGTCGGTGTAGAAGCTCGACTGGCCACCGACGGGCATCACGACCGAAAGGCCTGAGTTGTAGTACCACTCGAAGGCGGGGGTGTTGATGTCCCAGCCGTTGTAGTCGTCCTGTGCGCGCAGCCCGTCCAGGAGGTAGACGGCATGGGGGCCGCCGCCCTGGAACTGCACCTTGATGTCGCGGTTCATCGCATCCGAGTGCACCATCAGGTATTCGACCGGAAGTCCAGGCCGGGAGAATGCACCAGCAGTCGCCGACCCCCCGACGAAGCCGATCAACCCGGGCACGGTCACCGCTGCCAGAAGGCCAACGACCAACCGGCGCAACCACATACCACGAATCTTTCTGACCATCTTCATAACGGCAACAGACCGCCTCTCTTCATGTCCTGTCAAGCAATCGCCGTTGCTTTGCGAGCGTTAGTGAATCACGTGGATGTGGTTCGTTTCGGCTCTCAACGCCGACATGTGACATCGCAGTTGGCTAACGATTCCGACTCGGCGTCGAGACCACCGAACCCGATTGGGCCTGTGACCAGTGGGAACGAAGTGAAATCTGTGACTACGACACGCGTGCCGAATCGCGAGGCCCGAGCCGGCGCAGCTGCGTCACGTGCTGCGGGAGTCAACTCGTCCAGGATCGTCAGCCCCGAGCAGCCGCATCATGCCGCTGAGCTGCGATGACGGAATTTCGATGGCACGCTCGACGCCCGCTCGCCGCCTGCCATCAGCCCGTAGCGCCAGTCGCGGCCCACCAGCGTCGACGACGCGCCCAGCGCCGTGCAACGGTGAGCGACGATGTCGGCACCCGACACGGACGCCGGTGTCCAGCAAAACCTCGGCCTGCGGGCGTCGCCGCCGTTCCCGCTCAGTCCTCCGCTGCCGCCAACGCCGCAGAACGTCATCGTGGCGTTCCTCGATGGTGCGGCCGATCTCCTGCAGCAGCAGCGGCTTGCGCAACACCAACGCCTCCATGTGCTCACGTTCGACCTGCAGCACGGTGACCTCCTCCATGGCGTAGGCACCCGAGGTCACGGGTTCGCGGGTCAACGCGGTGGAACCGATGAAGTCGCCCTCTTCGACGATGCGGACCGGCACCATCGCCCCATCCTCACCCTGGGCGATCAGGCGCACCCGACCGTTGACGATGAAGCTCATGCGCTTGGGCACCTGACCGGGGAACTGAATGGTCTCGTCGGCGCCGTACCGGGTGATCCGCACGTGTGGGAGGAGCAACTGCTGGTCGGTGTGGCTGAGCCGCAACGTCGGAGCGATGGTGCGCAGCGACGTCTCCAGCCGTTCCGGCGAGGCGAAGCCGTCCTCGACGCCATCGAGGCGCAGCTCGGCGCGCCGCGCGGCGTACCAGACCCACCGCAGGAAGACTCGCCCGCGCGCCGCCACCGTCGGCGGGGGAGCGCAGCGGAATCGACGTCTTGTACTGGCCCGCACCGGCCACCACGCTCGACGGTGCCGCCGGGCCGCAGCTGCGGCAGCGTGGCCGCCACCCGAATCAGCATGCCGCACACGTCATCTGGCGGATCGTTCGGATCGAACTCGGTGATCACCGAGATCGAGTGCTCGCCGGGCGGTCGGCTCAGGTTCGCGAACGACGCGCCGGCGAGCACCGAGTTCGGGATGATCTGCAGGCCACTGCCGGTGTCGATGTGCGTGGCCCGCCAGTTCACCTCGACCACGCGGCCGCGCGCCGACGGGGTGTCGACCCAGTCCCCGAGCTGGAACGGCTGCTCGAAGAGCAGCAGCAGACCGGAGATGATCTGGCCGACGGAGTTCTGCAGCGTCAGGCCGAGCACGATCGACGAGATGCCGAGCGCGGTGAACAGACCACCGACGTTGGCGCCCCAGATGTAGGAGAAGATGATCGCGAGCCCGATCGCGATGACCAGGAACCGTGCCACGTCGAGGAAGATCGACGGAATCCGTTTGCGCCAAGAGCCTTCCGGCGCGCCCTGGAACAGGGTGGCATTCAGTCCCGAGAGCACCAGCACCAACAGCACGAAGCCGAGCACCGTCGAGACGATGCGGACCGGGGTGGCCTCCGCGGACACCTCGGTCGCCTTGACCAGCAACAGCAGCAGCGCGGCCAACGGCACGATGTAGTTGCGCACCAAACCGACCGGACGGGCCAGCCCGCTGCCGCGCCGGGCGAGCGTGGCGCGCACCTCGGTCAGGATCACCAGGCAGATCGGCAGGCCGATCGCCACGCCGACGGCCCAGTAGAACCAGGACGAGTCCACGATGGTCGTCACGACTGGCGCTCCGCGAGCCGCCAGATGGGCTGTGACTACCCCGCCGACGTTGACCTCGCCCGCCGCGGTGAAGTGCCGCGTGTCGCGCATCGCGTCGTAGACGTCGGACGTGACGTAGACGCCGGGCTGCGGCGAGCCGCTCTGCACCTGATAGGCGAGATCGACGGCGGCTCCCCACATGTCGTAGGCCAGGCTGGACCGGCCGACGAGACCGCTGCTGACGGTGCCGGTGTCGATGCCCGCGCGCAGCTTGAGCTGAGTGGCCGCTCGGCCGTTGAACCTGTCGATGATGCGGTTCATCTCGACGGCGAAGTCGACCGTCCGCCGCACGTTGTCGATGCGCGGGACGTTCAGGCCGCAGCTGGCCAGGTATCCGTTGCGCAGCGTGCGGACCCGTTCGATGCCGAGATTCTCCGCGGCGGCGTCGAACTGGCGGACCAGCCTGTTGACGATGGCCAGCGATTCGTCCGACGTCAGGCCGGCCGACAGCTCGTCGAGCCCGACGATGTCGGCGAAGATGACCGTCACGTCCTGGTGGTCCTGGGCGATGGTCTCCTCGCCGTCGCGGTAGCGCGCCACCACCTGCTCGGGCATCAACGTCAGCATGATGCGGTCGTTCTCCCGCCGCTGTTCGTTGAGCAGGTCCTCCTTGATGGCGAGGTTTCCGCTCATGTCGTTGAAAGCGACTGTCAGATCGCCGAATTCGTCGCGGGACACCACCGGTATCGCCACCCCGTAGTCACCGGAGCTGATCTGCTGGGCGCCAGTTTCGAGTCGGCGGATCGGGCGCACGAACAGCCGCGCGAGCAACATCGCCGCGATGCAGACCACGAAGATGATCCCGGCCGTCGACAGCACCAGCGTCTTGGTGAACGCCGTCACCGGGGCGAAGGCCTCGGCGGTGTCGATCTTGGCGATCACGTTCCACCGCAGCCCGGGGATGTCGGCGGGTGCGTAGGCCTGCAGCGTCTCCTTGCCCAGGTAGTCGTCGGCGATCAGCGTGCCGCGCTGGCCCTGCTGCGCCAGCTTGGTGGCCTCGGTCGCCACGGGCTGCACCAGGGTGGTGCCGTGCTGACGGATCGCGTCCTCCGCGACGTCCGGCGGAGTGCCCGCGGCGATGACGTCGCGCTTGTAGGCATCGGGATCCTCGAGGAACAGCCGGGAATTGGACCTCATCAGGTCGTCGGGGCCGACGATGAACGTCTCACCCGTCTGGCCCATGCCGGAGTCCTGCCAGCGGCCGTCCATCGTCATCAGCTTGTTGATCTTGGAGATCGGGAATTGCAGCGCCAGAACGCCTTCTACGCTGTCCTGCGGTCCGACGGGGGACACGAACCATGCGGTCGGCTCGTCGGCCGGTTGGTAGTCGCCGAAGTCCGTGAGGCCGACGTAGTCGACGGTGTTGGAGTCGAGTGCCTTCTGATAGGCGCCGCCGAGCTCACTGCCCTTGAACGGGCCGGTCAGGATGTTCGTGCCGAGGTCGACACCCTTGTAGGCGCTGTAGACGACGTTGCCCCTGGTGTCGAGCAGCAGGGCGTCCTCGAAGTCGAAGCGCGTGACGATCTCGCGGAAGAAGTCGTTGAACCGGGCGTTGGCGGCCGACCACGGGCTGCCGTCGCGGGCGTCGTCGAACTTGATCGCCGCGGGCCAGTCCGCGGTTGGTGCGTTGTAGTCGCCGAACGGAACGGTGTAGTTCGCCTGCAGATACCGCTGCGCGGGCGACGTCGGCACCAGCGCGTCGACGTCGACGTTCTTGACCGGTCTGCGCGTTCTCGTCCTTGGCGAACCGCTTGGCGTAGTAGTCGACGAGCGACTGCTGTTGGACCGGGTCGATGGTGGCGGCGCCGAGCTGGTCGAAACCCGCCGTGAACGCTTCGATGGCGTGCGATGCCGTCGATCCGCGCGAGTAGACCACCAGCGAGTTCTTCAGATCTGCGATCCCGGTCTGGAGCGCCCGACTCTGCGACTGCCGGATCTCCGTCAACCGCTCGAACACCGATGCGCGCAGCGAGTTGCGGCCCGACTGGTAGCCGATGGCCCCGACGACGGCCGCGGACAGCACGCTCGTCAGCAGCAGCATCACCAGGAGCTTGGACTGGATGCTCACCCGCGACATCAGTCGGCGACGACTTCGTTTGGCGGATTCGGTCGGATCGGGTACCTCGACCTGGGGTGCGGTGTCCGTCGATGTCGTCATCGGTTGCAAAGACGTAGCTCGCAAAGCTAAACGCGCTTCGCCCAAGTCGGCGAATGTCCGAAGAGCCGTCGACATCCCGACGACCGTGGGGCACGGTGGAGTGATGGCCGATCCCTTCGATCTGCAGAGGTTCGTCGACGCTCAGGACCGGGTACGACCGACGTGGTGGTGCGGAGTTGCGCGCTGGCCGCAAGCGCAGCCACTGGATGTGGTTCGTCTTTCCGCAACTGCGCGAGTTGGGCCGAAGCGCGACCGCCGTCCACTTCGGCATCCGGTCGCGCGACGAGGCGGTCGCCTACCTGGAGCACGACGTGCTCGGGCCGCGACTGCGCCGGTGCGCACAGCTGGCGACCGGGTCGGGGGCCGTCACGGCCCAGGCGCTGATGGGCTCGGTGGACGCACTCAAGCTGCGCTCCTCGATGACCCTGTTCGCCGGCGTGACCGACGACAACCGCGAGTTCGTGGCCGTGCTCGAGAAGTATCTACGACGGTGAGCCCGATCCCTTGACCGTGGAACTCCTCGGCTCGCCCTAGATGGCGACGACGGCCCAGCCGTGCGGGCCGACGTCCACCTGCTCGACCGTCGCCTCGGCCGGTGCCGCCGAGCCCGCCACGAGCCGACCACTGCCAATTCCCCACTCCGACAACGAGACCCGAAGTGGCGCGTCGTCGACATTGAGGGCCACGATCAGCGCGTCGTCGCCGGCCTTGGTGCGGTAGACGTACTGCTGGTTGGTCAGGTGCAGCGGCTCGGTGCGCGCGGCGTGCAGCCACGGATTCCTGCGCCGCAACCCGATCAGATACTGGTGTAGCCGGAACACGTCGTCGCCGAGGTGTTCGGCGATTCCGCAGGGCTGGCGAGCGAACTCGGGGCGCACGGCGTCGTCGCCGCCGAAGCGTTCCTCCTTCACCCCCCGGTAGGCCCACTCGTCGCCGGCGTAGATGCTCGGGACGCCACCCGTGGTGAGCAACAGGACCAGTGCGTGTTCGACGTGTCGGGGCTCGTCGAGCTGGCTGGCGATGCGCGTCACGTCGTGATTGCCGACGAAGGTCATCGGCACGAACGCGTCGAGGAACTCGTCGTGCCTGCGCAGGGCGTGGTCGAGCTCGTGGAAGTTGCCGTCGTTCAGGCTGCTCCAGGTCGCCTTCCACAGCTCGTACTGGGTGACGGAGTCGAACGTCGCCGCGCGCACGATGCCGGAGTAGTCGCCGTGGATGACCTCGCCGACGAACCACGCGTCGGGGAACGACTCGCGCACCCTGGGCAGCACCTTGGCCCAGAACTGGTCGGGCACCGCGTACGCGGCGTCCAGTCGCCAGCCGTCGGCACCGCGGCCGAGCCAGTGCGACATCACGTCGACGACGTAGTCGACGACCTCGGGGTTGTCGTGGTTCAGCGTGATGAGACCGTCGTGCCCCTCGAACGTCTGGAAACGCTTGCCGCGCTTGCGGAACCACGTGTCGTTGCCACTCGCGAGCGCTTCCTGGTAGCGCGGGAAGTCCGTGCCGACGTGGTTGAAGACGCCGTCGAGCAGGATCCGCAGGCCGCGCCCACCGGCCTCGGAGACGAGATGATCGAAGTCGGCGTCGTCACCGAGGCGCGGGTCGATCCGGAGGTGGTCGCTGGTGTCATAACCGTGGGTCGCGGAGGCGAAGATCGGGCCGAGCGCGATGCCCGACGCGCCGAGTTCGAGGGCGTGATCGAACCACGCGGCGACGCGGCGCAACCGGTGCTCGTCGGCCGCAGGCGGCGGGTCGGCGGGGTACGCGCCGACGAAGCCCAGCGGATAGACCTGCCACCAGATGGCGTGTTGGACCCAGTCGGGTTCGGTCATGTCACGGCCCGGAACTTCGCCTCGTAGAGCGCCTTCATCGCATCCTCCAGCTCGGGCGCGGGCCCGTCGACCTCGACGCCGGGCGCGACCGCCGAAATGGGTAGTGGCGCAACGGGTGACGGCGGCACTCCCCATTCACCTCGCCACGCGGTCAGCTGCTCGGCGGACGTCGCGTACACGATGCGGCCGAGCCCCACCCAGGCGTGCGCCGCGGCGCACATCGGGCAGTGCTCGCCCGAGGTGTAGACCGTGGCGCGAACCCGTTCGGCGGGGCTCAGATTCGACGCGGCCCAGCGTGCGATGGCGAACTCGGGGTGTCGGGTGGCGTCGCCACCTGACACCTGGTTGCGGTCCTCGAACCGGGTCTCGCCGTCGCCATCGAGCAGCAGCGAACCGAACGGCTCGTCGCCCGCCTCGTACGCCGACCTGGCGAGTTCCACGCAGCGACCGAGGTGATCGAGGTCCTCGTTGCTGATCGCCACGGTCCGGAGTCTACGCAGCGGAGGTCCGCTTGCGCCGAAGACGCCGCAGAGCCGGTGCAGGATTCCACTCCGAACCCGATCGGCCCCGCACCAGCGGGTAGCAGGCCAGACCGAGTGCCAGCGCGCACAGATGCCCGAGTCCGGTGAAGTTCGCCCTGACCGCCAGCGCAGTTCCGAACACCGAGACGCAACCGGCGAGGTAGAACCACCGCCACGGCCGCGCGACGTGATAGGTCATGGTCCCGACGATGCCGGTGACGAAGTAGCTGACGCCGATGTCGCGGGCGTCGATCAACCGCGGGGACATCTGCGCCGCCTGGATGGTCCAGTACAGGAAACCCTCGCTGAGGTACGTCGCGCCGATGTGGCACAGCAGACCGACGATCAGCCATCGCAGGTGGCCCAGCCATCGCTCCGCGGGCGCCAGGAACACCGTGAACACCACCAGGTAGGGCGTCCAGTACTGACCGTCGATCCACAGCAGGCTCTCCAGCAGCACCCGGATCGGATCCGAGGCCAGGTGGTGCAGGTTGGTGGATTCCTTCTGCAGCAGCGAGTGCAGGCGCCGCACGGGCATGGTGCGCTGCACGATCGTCGTGATCAGCAGCGCGACCAGCCACGAGTACGTCAGCGGCGCGGTCGCCACGTACTGCCAGACCCGCTTCACACCTGACGACGATAGAGAACGCGCCTGCCGCGATGAGTTGGGCGCGCCCGGCGAGTCGGTACCGACAACACACGAGGAGGTGGTGGCGTGAGTTCGCAGAAGGCGACGGTTCAGCGGTACACCGACGGGTTCCGCTCCGGCGACCTGGCCCGGATACTGTCGTGCCTCACCGACGACGTGGTGTGGGCGCTGCACGGCGAGAAGACGCTGACGGGCAGGGAGGCGTTCGCCGCCGAGGCGGACAGCGCCGGTGGCCCCAACCCGGAGTTGCATCTGGACCGGGTGATCGAGGAGGGCGACACCGTGGCGGTGGTGGGACACGGCAGCGTCGACCTGGGCACCGGGAATCCGGTGGACTTCGTCTACTCGGAGGTCTTCACCTTCAGGGATGCCCTGGTGAGCAGGTTGGACACGTTCCACGTCTGGCTTGGCGAGGTGCCCGCGGCGTGACTGCTCAGCCGCAGCAGTCGTCGACCTCGCCGTCTGCTCCTCGCGCAAGCGCTCGTCGGCGAGGCGGCACGCGCACGACGCCAGGATCGGCACGTCGGCGCGGGCCTTGACCAGGTCCAGTTGCCTGCCGATGATCGCCGCTTCGGCGTCGCGGCCCAACCGGGTCAGGCATTCGTGGTAGCCGTGCAGGCTCCATACGTTGCCGGGATGCTGGCATGGTCTGCTGAGCGTGGGGTCGAGGCCGAGGTCGGCGGCGTACACCGCGGCGGCGTCCTCCACCCGGCCCTGTTCGAGCAGCAGCGCGCCGTAGGCGTGTCGGGTCGGCTGCATCCAGCCCCACGGCTCGTCGTAGGGAAGGGAGTCGTCGAGCTCGATCGCCCGGCGCAGCTTGGCGAAGGCGTCGTCGAATCGGCCTTCCCGGTAAGCGATCTCACCGTCCAGCATCGCGCCGGCGACGGCGAGGATGTCGCGGCTGGTGTTGTTGAACATGTAGCGGGTCTCGGGGATTCGGGCGTAGACCGCCGCGAACGCCTCCCGTTCGGCGCGCGCCTGGGGGAGTTGGCCCTTGGCGGCGTGCGCGACACCGCGGCCGTAGTGGATGGTCGCGGCCGTGGTGCAGTACAGGTCGACGTCGTCGGGCAACGGCTGGTCGACCAGCTCGTCCCACCGGCCGAACCGCACCAGCACGTGAATCCGCAACGGCACGAACGCCTCCAGCCAGTCCGCCATCGGAGGGGACTCGATGGCGAGGAAGTCGGGCGTCAACTGCCCCGCGAGTTCGTCGGCCGCCTCCAACGCCACCTTCGACTGGCCTTCGAACATCGCCGAGTACACCACGAAGTGCAGGTCGTGCGCGCGGTACAGCGAGTAGAAGTTCAACGGTCCCTGACGCTCGACGAAACGTCGATCAGCTTGCACCGCAACCTGATTCGCGACCACCGAACTGCGGTAGTCGCCGCACAGCACGTCGATGTGGCTGGGCATGTGCCGCAGGTGTCCCGCGTCGGGCACCAGGCCGCGCAGCAGATCGGCCGCGGGCAGCGCCTCCTCGGGGTGGGCCGACATCTCCATCGTGTGCAGGTAGAGATGCAGCACGCCGGGGTGTTCGCGACCCGCGGGCGTGGCGAGTGCGGCGTCCAGAATCCGCTTGGCCTCCACCACGCGTGATCCCGGCGCCGGCTCACCGGTCGCGGTGTCCCACAGCGCCCACGCGGTGACGTTGACCAGCGCGTCGGCCGCCAGTGCCTGAACGTCGACGTCGTCGGGGTAGGCCTCGCCGAGTTCGGCCATGGCATCGGCGTAGTCGGCGTGGCCGGCGGTCAGTGCCTCGGTGTCGGTGGCGTCGTCGGTGGGGAAGCGGGCCGCCAGTGCGTCGATCAGGCCGCGTTCGACCACCGACGCGCGCCCGTTGACGGCCAGGCCCAGCTCCATCCTGGCGCGGGCCAGCGACGCGGCCAGGTCCACGGGGTCGAAGGCCTCCCACGCCTTGTTGTAGTTCGGGCCGATGGCGTAGGCCACGCCCCAGCGCGCGATGGCGAGGTCCGGATCGAGTGCCAGGGCGCGCTCGAAGCAGCGGATCGACTCCTCGTGGTTGAACGCATACGCCCAGACCAAACCGCGGTCGAACCAGACCTGCGCCTGCGGCGACGGCGTCTCAATCGGCCGGTGATAGGAGCCCAGGTCGTAGTACTGCTCGGTCTCGTCCAGACCTGCGGACGCGGTAGCGGTCATGACTGGCACGATAAGTCGTCCAGGCCCGTGGGGCGAGGACTGCGATCACGGCGAGCACACCGCCGGCGGCGCCCCAGACGGCCAGCGTGACAATCGGTGCGAGAGCGCCGTTTCCGCCGAAGTACTCGACGCTGCGCAGCAGCGCGACGCCTGAGCCCTGCGGCACGATCGCGTTGAACGTCGTGTAGAAGCCGGACAGCAGCGGTTTGCCGACCGGGCCCGCCGCGGCGGCGTTGCCGACGATCACCAGGAACAGCGTGACGAGCATCGAGGCGACGGTGCCGAACGCGGCCGCGACACCGGTCACCGCACCGCCCACGGCCATGGCGTACAGCCACAGTGCGCCGAAGACCTGCCACGTGTTGGTGGTCAGGGCACCGAGCACGCCGTCGACGTAGATGGTCACGCCACCCGCCAGCAGCGCGGAGTACGCGCCGAGGCTGAGGGTGCGCAGGGCCAGCGTGGACGGCCGGCGCACGCTGCCCATCATGCGGCCGAACAGCGTGGCACCGACGGTGGCGCCGATGGACAGGAAGATGACGGCGTAGAACTCGACGGTGCCCTGCGGGTCGCCGGGCGAGGTCGGGGCGACGTCCTCGACGCTCGGCGTCAGACCCGCCTTGGCGGCGACGGTGCGGCCGACGGCCTCTGCGGCGTTGGCGACGCTGCGCCCACCGCCGCCCGCGACGTAGATCTTCATCTCCCCGGTCGGCGTGACGACGAACGCCGCGTCGGTCTTGCGGTCATAGACCTGCCCGCGCGCGGCGTCGGCGTCGGCGACCTGGGTCACGCCGAGCGTGTCCTGACCGCGGATTCCGTCGACGAGCTGCTGCGGGCCTGCCACCGCGACGTTCAAGTGGTGCAGCGTCGGCTTGGCGAAGGCGCCGGAGTAGCTGGCGATCATCGCGATGACGAACACGGTCAGTGCGGCCATCAACAGCGCCATGTTGCGCAGGTCGGTCCGCGTGATGCGGCGGTTCGACCCGACGTTGTCCAGAGTGTGGTGCTTGCCCACGGGTGTTGCCTTTCGGTAGGGGTGTGATCAGTTGCCGCTGACAGCGGGCAGACCGAGCAGCGCGTCGACGGTGTCGAGGGCGGCGGTCACGCGACCACGGAGGTCGGTCGCGTCGGGGTCTTCCATCCAGGAGCGCAGGACTTCCTGGAATCCGCCGACCAGGAAGCGGCTGACGGCATCCTGCGGAATGTCGGCGACGGCGCCGACGATCCGCATGCCCTGCGCCGCGATCTCCTCGCAGGCGGGCAGGAGTTCTGCGCGGAACGCCGCGACGACGCGCTGGGTGACGGCGCTCGGCACGACGTTGCGGTACATGGCGCGGTGTTCGGCGGCGAACTCGAACAGTCGGGTGATGCGCGCTCTGGCGTCGCCCTCGATGTCGGCCTCGATGTCGGCCACGGCCGCGGTGAACGCCACGGCGAATGCCGTCGACACCGCATCGTCGCGATCCGAGAAGTGTTGATAGAACACCTGTCTGCTGACCCCGGCGCGGGCCACCAGGTCGCCGACGGTGATCTCGTCGACGGGCCGCTCGTGGGCCAGCGCGAACGCGGCGTCCCGCAACAGGGTGCGAACCCGTTCGGCGCGGGGATCTGCGCTGTGCGTGCGTGCGGCCATGCACTCAGCGTAGGTCACTTCGTAGACAAGTGACTACGAAAAGCTAGGTTAGCTAAGACACCCGTCCGGCCTGCTGTGACGGGTGTCTCGTCGGGGTCACCGGGCGATGAGCAGCACTGCCGTCGCCACCGCGAGCAGCAACCCGACCACGGCGGGTGCGGTGTCGGTGACGCTGTCGGACGTGCGCACGTGGCTGACGATGGCGCCGACCGACAGCAGCGTGAGCCCGACGGCGGCGGCGATGCCGATGGGCGACCACGCCAAGCCCGCCAACACCCCGGCGACACCGGCCCACTCGAGCACGCCGATGATCCGCCACTGCGTCGGTGAGATCCCCAGATGGTCGCGAATCGCCAACGACTGCTTGACGCCAAGCAGTTTGATCGAGCCGGCGAACGCGAACAGGCCTGCCAGACAGATCGTGACGATTACCGTGGCGATGGACATCACGCGAGCCTATGGCTCCCACGAACAGGAGTTGGCCAAATGATCCGCTGCGTCCGACTGTGGACGGGCCAGGAGGGCGCCTCTCACGTCGAGATCGGCCGCCTCGACCTGAGTTCCGGTCGCAACGCCGACCTGGTGTCGGCCACCATGGCCGCCGCACACGTGACGGTCGAGGAGACGGCAGGCGGCGGCGCCCTTGCGTGGCACACCGCGCCGGTCCGGCAACTGGTCGTGACACTGTCTGGGACGCTTCTGTTCTCCACGCGCGACGGCGAGGAGTTCACGCTCCAACCCGGCGACGTCCTGCTCGCCGAGGACACCGTCGGCACCGGGCATCAGTGGCAGCTGCAGGGCGCCGACCCCTGGCGACGGATGTACGTCGTGCTGGCGCCCGCGACCGAGGTTCCGTTCACCCGGGACTAACTCTCTCTCTCGCCAGCAGACGCAAAAGCCCCTGAATGGCCCCGATTGAGGGGCTTTTGCGACTGCTCGCGGGGGCGGGGGCGCCGGTCGTGGGAACCATCCGGCATCCGTGTTTCGTTGCGGGCTGGTGATCAGCGCGACGCCGGAGTTGCCGGCCGTATCCGAACAGGCCGATCGGCTCGTCGAACTCGGCGTGCATCGGCTCGCCGGGTGGTCTGAGGCGCGGTTGCGGGCGGCCGCCGAAACCGTTGTCGGAGCAGGGCCGCTGCTGGCTCTGCACCCGGATCTCGTGCCGGCGTCCTTGCTTGCCCCGCTGTTGAACCTCGACGGCAAGCCGGGATTCGTGGTGGTCGACATGGCCGACGTCGACGAGTTCAGCCCGACGATGGAGCTGCCGGCTGCGCCGGTCTATCTGGTCGACGGTCTCGACCGTGGCGATGCCATGTCCAATTGGAGTCCCGCCGAGGCTGACCCGGCCATCGCGGCGGCCGACCGAACGCCGCTGACCCTGACCGAGGGGCTGTACTGGCTGCTGCAGCGCCCCGGAGACCCTCGAGCGCGGACGCTGCTTCATGACGATCGGGTCCCGAAGGCACGGCCGGGTGGCGGACTGGATGCCAGGACCCCCGCGATCTGGATCAGCAACGGCACCGGCCGCGACGGCGCGGACCGCCGAGGTGCGCCGAAGGTCGGGTGGTGCTGGGCAGGCAATCGGCACACCTGGCTCGGGTTCGCGTCAGCCGCGGGTCGCAGGCCGGTCGGCGCCCTGCGCTGATTCGACGAACGGCACGACCTCGCCCAGCCACGCCTCGGGTTCCGAGGAGAACACCACGTGGCCTGTCGGGAACGTGGTGAAGCGCGCGCCAGGAATGGCATCCGCGACGGCCCGGCCCCAGCGCGTCGGCGCGGTGAGATCCCTTGTACCCCAAGTGATCAATACCGGAGCCGCGATGTCCTGCGCGACGCTCCGGAGGTCGTGCGCGGGCAACGCGAAGCTGCGCCAGAGGGCCGCCCCGGCGCGCGCGCCCTCCGGCGTCCTGGATCGGGCCGCGACGCGCGCGATGATGCCGCGGTCCGCGGCGGTCTTGGGTCGCATGTAGGCCCGCGCGAAGGCCGGGGCGATGGAGCGGATGACCGCAGGCTTGCCCATCACCGCGCAGAACGCGCGAATGAACGGCGTGGGCGGGGTGAACCCGCCCGTGTTGACCAGTACCACACCGGCGACGCGGTCGGGCCGTTCGAGTGCGTCCGGCACGCCGCGTATCCGCCCACCGAATTGCCGATGATGACGAGGTTGCTCAGATCGAGCGCATCGACGAATTCGATTGCCAGGTCACCGAACTCGGGCGCACCCAGCATCGTGTCGGGTGCGGGGGAGGATCCGTGCCCCGGCCAATCGACGGCGATCACCCGCCTGCCGCGCGTCAGGCCGTCGAGTACCGGGACGTAGTCGGTGCCGTCGTGGAGGTTGGCGTGCAGTAGCAGCACCGGCGGCCCGTCGCCGGCATCGGTGTAGGAGACGGTCCCCAGCGAGGTGGTCACGGTTGGCATCGCACGCCCTTCCTTTCACTGACCGGGCGGTCGGTCAGTTACACTAGGCCGCGAAGAACTCGCTGACAAGGGGAGTGGACGAGGGGGACCAAGTGACGGCACCGGCCAAGCGCACGCTGCGCACCATCGCAGCCGAACGGACCCGCGCGAAGCTCATCGAGACCGGCCTGGAACTCGCCGAGGAGCTCGGCCTCGAAGGGCTCAGCGTCAATGCCGTCGTCGCAGCCGCAGGTGTCTCGAAGGGGACGTTCTTTCACCACTTCCCGGACCGCACGGCCTATCTGGTGGCCCTGCACCGCAGGTTCCACGACGCCCTTGCCGACGAGTTCTGGTCGGCTGTCGAGGGCATGGCACCGGGACGCGAACGGCTCGCGACGGCGGCAAGGACCTATCTCGACGGCTGCCTGCGCGACCGTGGCGTCAAGGCCCTACTCCTCGAAGCGCGGGGGCACCGGCCGATCGCGGACGAAGTCCTGGCGCGCAACCGGCGGAACGTCGACATCGTGACGGCCGACTTCGAGGCGATCGGGCGGCGTCACCCGCGCCTGTCGGCAAGGTTGTGGGTGGCTGCGACGGCCGAGTGCGCGTTGATCGAGCTCGAGCTCGGTCGCGCCGATTCCGAGACGCGGGAAGCGCTCGACGCATTCGTGTCGTGACGCCGCACGACGAGCCACTTCGCGAGCCAGCGGTGCAGCCGGTTGCCCTCGTCGGCCGACCCCGCCGCCGCGAGGTAGCCGTCGGGCCGGACCAGCAGCCACGCGGGGTGCTGCGCCAACTCGCTCGATGGTGCGACGTGCCGAACGGCGATCGCGGGAACCCATTCGCCGGCACATTCCCGCACGGCCGCCATGGCGTGTCCGGCCTCGTCGGTCACGAGACAACGTCAAGCGCGACGGATCGAGCAGGTCGTACAGCCTGCCCTCGGGCAGATGGACGTCGGGCACGCGATCACCCGCCCGCAACCGGCCGACCCCGCCGCCGCCCTTCGCGATCGGCGTGCCGCGGTACGACGCCGCGATCTGGCCGAGTCGGGGTGCGGCCTTGTCCTGAACCGCCGACCGGGACAGCAGGGCGGGCGCGATGCGGACGAGAAGAGCGTGGGCAATGGGATTCGTCGAGTTGAACACCTTCGTCGCGCGCTCGGTCATCGTCACCAGTTGCCGGATCACCGGCAGCCGGTCGGACTCGTAGGTGTCGAGCAGCTCGGGCCGGGCCGCCCCGCGCAGCACCATGGCCAGTTTCCAGCCGAGGTTGATCATGTCCTGGATGCCGGCGTTCATGCCCTGCCCGCCGGCCGGACTGTGCACGTGGGCGGCGTCGCCGCCGAAGAACACGCGCCCCGACCGCAGCGTGCCCATGTGCCTGCTGTTGATCCGGAACCGCGAGCTCCAGTTCAGGCCGTACAACTGGGCAGGCACGTGGGCGGTGCGGTCGTAGAGCCGCTGGATGTCCTCGAGGCTCGGCTCGTCGGCATCACCCGTGACGCCGTCGGGATCCGTCGCCATGAAACGGAACCGACCGTCGCCCATGGGAAACACCGCCAGAAAACCGTTGGGCGCCAAGAAGATCGACAACTGATCCTGAGGCACCGCGCCGGCCAGGTGGACGTCGCCGAGGACGTAGCTCTGCGCCAGCGACCTCCCCTCGAAGCCGAGCCCGAGCGACTTGCGAATCGGGCTGTGCGAACCGTCGGCCGCGATCACGTAGGACGCCGTGACGTTCTCCATCCGGCCGCCGGCGTGCCGGAGCACGACGTGGGCGGCTTCACCGTCCTGGGTGAGTGAGACGAACTCGACGCCGCGCTCGACCGTGACGCCCTGGCGTTGAAGCTGTTCGGTGAGCAGCCGTTCCGTCTCCGACTGCGCGAGCATCAGGATGAAGTTGAATTCGCTTGGCATCCGGTGCAGTTCGATACCGGCCAGCCGCCTGCCATCGGCGTAGAGCGTGGTGGCCGACACCCGGTTGCCCAGGCGCAGCATCTCGTCGGCGACGCCGCGGGGCCGCAACAGCTCGATGGTGCGGGCCTGGACGCCGAGTGCGCGCGACGTCGTCGAGGGGGCCGTGGCCCTGTCGACGATCCGCACCTCGACGCCGAGTCGGGACAGTTCGATCGCAGCAGTCAGCCCGGTAGGTCCGGCACCGACGACCAGAACAGGCGTCATGGTTCGCTCCTCGGTACAAGTCAACAACTGATGACTTGGACGTTAGACCGTGTCGCGGATGATGTCAACAAATGATGACTTATCCTGGACCCATGGCCACCACCCGACTCCGCAACGCGGCGGACACCCGCGCCGACATCCTTGCCGCCGCACGCCTGCGCTTCGGCTCCGACGGTTACGAACGAACCACGCTGCGCGCCGTCGCCGCCGACGTCGGCGTCGACCCGGCTCTGGTCATCCGGTACTTCGGCAGCAAGCAGGATCTGTTCGCCGCCGCCGCCGAGTTCACGCTCGACCTTCCCGATCTCAGCAAGGTGGACCCCGACAAGGTCGCCGAGGCACTGCTGCCGAGGTTCTTCGCCGTGTGGGAGCACGACACCACGTTCCTTGCGCTGCTCCGCGCGGCGATGACCAGTCCCACCGCCGCCGACACCATGCGGATGGTGTTCGCCAGGCAGGTCGCCCCCACGCTGGCGGCCATCACGCCCGATCACCCCGCGCAGCGCGCAGGCCTGATGGGTGCGTTCATCATCGGATTGGCCACCACCCGTTACGTGCTCGCCAACCCGGCGGTCGCCGACCTCGACCACGACCAGTTGATCGCCTGGGCGGGCCCCGTGATCCGGCACCTGCTGGTCGGCGCGGCGCCACCCGGTGTCGATTGATTCGACACCGATTGATTCGACACCGACGGTAGAACGTGTTCTAGTTCAAAGGTGCTGGACTTCACCGTCGAGAACCTCTCCACCGAGGAGGTCGCCCGGCTGCGGGCGATCTACGAACCCCTCACCCAATCGGTCCGCGAACTGGTCGACGCCACCATCCGCACCGAGGTCGACGCCGAGTCCGTCGCCGAGGCCAAGGCTGCCATCGACGCGGCGACGGCACGACTGCGCACCCGCCAGCTCGACGGATCCTTCGGCATCCGGTTCAGCTCGGACGGGGATCAGATGCCGTGGGGCAACGCCGTCATCGGCATGCGCAACCCGACGGCTCCGCCACTGACCATCCTGGCGGACCCACAGGGCGGGGTGTACGCCGACTTTCACCTCGGTGCGGCCTACGAGGGCCCGCCGGGCCACGTGCACGGGGGAGTCGCGGCTCTCATCCTCGATCACGTCCTCGGCGAGGCGGCGAGCTCCGCCGACAAACCGCGACTCACCGGCACCATCACGATGCGGTACCTCCGCACCACGCCGCTCGGCGATCTGCACGTCCGGGCGGCGATCGTTCGCACCGAGGGCGTCAAGACCTTCGCCTCCGGGTACCTCGCCGACGCCGACGGCGTGACGGTCGAGGCCGAGGGCGTGTTCATCCAGCCGCGGTGGGCCCGCGACTAGCCGGATCCGGCGCCGCGGACCGTCCGGCGTCCGTCGAGATGTCCGTCGAGATCTTGACGAGTTGGGCGGTGATGGTGCCGATCTCGGTGACCAGCGCACGGGACGTCGCGTCGTCGGAGCCGGGCAGCTCGCTGCGGACCCGCTGCGCGGCCTCGGTCAGCCTGCCGACGTCCACCCGCCACGGTGCGCCCGGGGTGGCCGGGTCACCGCACAGGGCCTCCACGTAGGAGTCGACCGCGACGGTGAAGTCCTCGCTCAACCCCGACGGCGGCTGGGCGGGCAGGGTCGTCTCGAGCGCGGCGCAGGCGGCGGTCACCGCGTTGAGCGCATTGCGGTACGACCGGAGCCAACGTCGAAAGACACGGTCCTGGGACCAGGTGGCGCCTGCCGCGGCCTCGAACGCGGCACGGGCGCGGAACGCGCGTTCCCACGCCAACGACAGCGCCTCGGCCGGATCGTCGAGCCGGTGCACGAACGCCTTGATCACCGTTGCGGCGTAATCGGTTTCGGTCTTGAGCAGCTCTCCGGCCCGCTGCCGCATGCGGACCAGCGCGTCGTCGGGCAGCGCGACGTGAGCGAGCACCGCGAGCCCTCCGCCGATCAGCGTGGCCAGCAACCGGTCGCCCACCGCGGAAGTCCCTGCGGTGCCGTCGATGTCGATGAGGAACACGATGGCGGCCGCCAACGCCGCACTGAGTGCCAGGTAGCCGTACCCGGACACCGCATAGCCCAAGCCGAGGAACACGACCGCGAGCACGACCGCGGTCAGCCCGGTGGGGTGCAGCAGCAGGATCAGCGCCGAGGCCACCACGATGCCGATGACGTTGCCCCCGACCCGGCCAACGCACCGGGTGTAGGTGTGGGCCGTCTCCGGTCGCAGCACCATGACGACGGTGAGCGGGATCCAATACCCATGCGGGACATCGGCGAACCGCGCCACCGCGATGCCGGCGGCAGTGGCCGTGGCCAGGCGCACCGCATGTCGCAGCACGGGCGAGCTCCTGGTCAGATGGCTGCGCAACGTCGCTTATGATCGAGCCGACCCGGCCCGGCAGCCGGGGGCGCCACAACTGCGCGAGGTCGGCGGCCTCCGGTGACGCGTCGCCGAACCGCAGCCTCACCGCGTCGCGCAGTTGCTCCGCCAAGCGCTGCACGATGGCAGCCTCCGAACCCTTGGCAGTCGAGGCGATCGCATCGAAGCGGCCCATCGCGTATCCGGCGGTCTGGCGTTGCGAACGGTCCGGCTCGGCGACCGCCATCAGGACGTCGGACGCGGCCGCCAACACGCGCGAGCCGACGTCGCCGCTCGTCGACTTGCCTGCGATCGCGGTCAGCGTGACCGAGATCCGTTCTGGCAGGCCGTACCACGCTCGGTAGGCCAGCGGCCTGCGCCGGGCCTGAGCATCGGTCAGCGTGAACGCCTCCCGAAGCCAGAGCAGGGGCTCGGGGTTGACGTGTCCGGTCGGATCGTCGGCCATGCTGCGGGCGTCGGCGGCCAGCGCGCGATACGCACGTGCCAGTCCGTCCCGCTGAACCCGCCAGCGGCGCCTCGGCCAGATGGCGACCAGGGCCGCCTGGACCAGCCCACCGGCCACGGCCAGCGCGGTGGCGGTCGTGACGCCCGACCAGGACGGCTCCGTCGGCGGCAGCGTCACCAGAAGCGCGCTCCCCGCCGCGGCGATCAGCCCGGCGTTCGAGCTCAGGCCCCACGCCATTCCCGCTGCGAAGCACCACAGCGCGGCGACCGCGGTGAACACGACGCCGTACGACGAGAACGTGGAGGCCAGGAGCACCGCGCCACCCATGACCGCCGACACGGCGACCACCAGCGGGATCCGGCCGCGTGGGCTGTCCTGCAGGGCGGTGGCGCCCGCGATCGCCGCCGCACCCGCCGCGGCGGTGGCCGCGCTGGTGCCACCCCAGTGCAGCCCGGCTGCCGCGACGAGCAGGACGCCGAGCAGGCTGCGCACGTACGCCACCCACGTCGGGCATCGTCGGCCGCAGGGCCAGGCCCTTCATCACCTGACCATTCTCACCCGCCGGGCGGACGCCGGAGGTGTTTGGCGCCGACGGTACGTTCGTGCCGTGGAGAAGGTGATCATCACGATGCGTCGCGAAGCGGCGGACGACGCGTGGTGCGAGAGGATCCGCACCGACATCACCGAGGACCTTCTCCGGTTGGGCCTGCCCGGTGTGGCCGTGAACGTCCGCGACGCTGCGGTGCGTGACTCACTGATGACGTTGACGACGCTGGACCCGCCGGTGGTCGCGCTGGTCAGCCTCTGGACGCAGCAGTACTACGGCCCCGAGGTCCGTGCCGCGCTCGCGCTGCTCGACGTGGAGTGCGAGGCGATCGCCGCCTATCTGGTCACCGAGTCCGTGCCGCTGCCCGCCCCGGCCACCGCGCCAGGGGAACGCACCGACGGGTTCGCGAACGTCGCGCTGCTGCGCCGTCCGCCGGACATGGATGCCGAGACCTGGTTCGCCCGTTGGCATCTCGATCACACCCCGGTCGCGATCGCCACACAGTCGACGTTCGGCTACACACAGAATGCCGTCGTGCGGGTGCTCACCCCCGGCGCGCCGGAGCTCGCCGCGATCGTGGAGGAGCTGTTCCCGATCGAGGCGACCGCGGACCTTCACGCGTTCTTCGGCGCGGCCGACGATGCCGACCTCGGCGACCGGATGAACAAGATGGTGGCGAGCACGTCGGCATTCGGCGCCAACCAGAACGTCGACACCGTCCCGACCAGTCGCTACGTGTTCCGGTCACCATTCTCACGAGAGGACATCGAATGACGACACTGCAGGAAGCCGCGGCACTCGCGGCCAAGGAGAGCGGCCTGTGCGTGGTGTCCACCGTGCGCGCCGACGGCACCGTTCAGGCGTCGCTGGTCAACGCGGGCGTGCTCGCACATCCGTCCACCGGGGAGGCCACGCTGGCGTTCGTCACCTACGGCAAGGTGAAGTTGAGCAATCTGCGGGCACGTCCGCAGATCGCGGTGACGTTCCGCGACGGCTGGCAGTGGGCCACGGTGGAGGGTAACGCCGAGCTGGTCGGCGTCGATGACCCGCAGCCGTGGCTGACCGACCCCGACGCGTTGCGCCTGCTGCTCCGTGACGTGTTCACCGCGGCCGGTGGCACGCACGACGACTGGGCCGAATACGACCGCGTGATGGCCGAGCAGGGCCGCACCGTGGTGTTCGTCGCACCCAGCCGGGTGTACTCCAACGGCTAATCCGGTTTCCCGAGTCGCTGCGCTCCTGCCCTCCGATGCATACGCTGCTCCCGTGCTCGTGCAGACCGACGATGCGAACGGGGTTCGCACCCTCACCCTGAACCGACCCGAGGCGCTGAACGCCTTCAACGAGGCGCTCTACGACGCCGCCACGGTCGCACTGCGCGCCGCGGACGAGGATCCGACCGTCGCAGTGGTGCTTCTGACCGGTGCCGGGCGGGCGTTCAGCGCGGGCAACGACCTGAAGGAGATGCAGGCTCGGATCACCGATCCTGGCTTCCAGCCGGGGGAGTACGGGTTCCCCGGCATGATCGCGGCGCTGACCTCACTGCGCAAGCCGCTGATCGTGGCGGTCAACGGGTTGGGTGTCGGCATCGGCGCCACCATCCTTGGCTACGCCGATCTGGTCTTCATGTCCTCGACGGCGCGGCTGAAGTGCCCGTTCACCAGCCTTGGCGTTGCGCCAGAAGCCGCGTCGTCGTATCTGCTGCCGCAACTCGTCGGCAGGCAGAACGCCGCGTGGCTCCTGATGTCGTCGGAGTGGGTGGACGCCGACGAGGCACTCCGGATGGGGTTGGCGTGGCGGGTGTGCGCACCGGACGACCTGTTGCCCGAGGCCCGGCGGCACGCCGAAGTGCTTGCGTCCCGGCCGATTCCGAGCCTGATGGCAGTCAAGCAGACCATCGTGGAGCCGACCCGTGCCGCGATCACCGCCGCACTGGAACGCGAGTACGCCCAGTTCGCCGAGTTGATGGGCGGCGCGGCCAACGCCGACGCCCTCGCCGAGTTCGCCGACAGGCGCGGCGGCCAGTAGGCCTGACTCAGCGCGTGGCGTGCACCGGGCAGTCCTGCATGCTGGACGCCGCGATGATGGCCCGGACCGTTCGGCGGCAGCGGCCGCAGTCGGCGCCTGCACCGCACGCATCGGCGATCTGCTTGGAGGTCGAGGCTCCGGCGGCGACGAGATCGGTGACCACCTGACTGGTCACTCCGGTGCACAGGCAGACGAACATCAGCCCACCCGCTCGTCGACGGACATCAGGTGCGCGAGCCTTCCGACGAACACCGCCGGGTAGGCGCCGGATGCGGCAGTGTCCACCCCCGCATCGCGCCGTCCGAGAGACATCCACTCCGCGGCAGCATCGGGATGATCGATCCAGCGCCGTGCGCTGACCTCGTCGTCGACCTCCTGCAGGATCATCACTTCCTGCCCGTCGTCGAACGCCCGGTACACCCAGATCTTGCGCACCCCCGCCTGCCTGAAGCGGTCGGCTGCGCCGTGCACCTTCTCCATCAGCGTCGCCACGTCCTCGACGGCGGTGACCACCCCGACGATCACCCGGGCGACCGCGTCGTCCGGCGAGGGCTCGTACAGGTCGATCTTCTCGACCACTTCGCCGGCGAACATCGCCGGGATGTCGTCGACGCCGGAAACGTCGAACAATTCGAAGACCGCGGGCGACCGCAGCACTTCGCGAACCGAATTCCGATGCCGCACGCCAATCGTCACCAGGACGCGTCCGGGTTCCCAAATGGAGGTATAAACCACCACGTGGTGCGCGGAGATATCGGCCAAATGCGATTTCCGCGCGTTGATCGACGACCACATGAGTTCGATGTCGTCGACTCGGTAATCGGCGGCCAGAATGAGCGAGTGCAACGTGTGCTCGCCCATGGATTCCGCCTCGAATTCGAGTGCGCTGACGGAGGACCGAGCAACGCTGCCAACGTGGTTAGCGGAGTCTAACCTTACTTAGGGCAGCCAGTCCATCATACGAGGCCAATGCAGGTTAGGCTAAGCGTGGAACCGCTGCTCAAGTCCGTTGGACACGCCGGGATCGCCCGCCAAACAGTCGCTTTCACACCTTCGCCTGGACTAGATTGAAGGGCGTTCGACAGCCAGTGACACTCGACCAGCCCCCGCGGTGTTAGAGGAGCAACAATGCAAGGCGATCCCGACGTTCTCAAGCTGCTCAACGAGCAGTTGACAAGTGAACTCACCGCGATCAACCAATACTTTCTGCATTCCAAGATGCAGGAGAATTGGGGATTCACCGAACTGGCGAACCATACGCGCGCGGAATCATTCGACGAAATGCGTCACGCCGAGGCGATCACGGATCGCATTCTGATATTGGACGGTTTGCCGAATTACCAACGGCTTTTCTCGCTGCGCGTCGGGCAAACGCTGCGCGAGCAATTCGAGGCCGACCTCGCCATCGAGTACGAGGTACTGGGGCGGCTCAAGCCCGCGATCATCTTCTGCCGCGAGAAGGAAGACAGCACCAGCGCCAACCTCTTCGAGATGATCATCGCCGACGAGGAGAAGCACGTCGACTACCTCGAGACCCAGCTGGAGCTGATGGAGAAGCTCGGCGAGGCGCTGTACTCGGCGCAGTGCGTGGCGCGGCCACCGCACTAGTCCGGCCGGTAACATTTGTAGCCTATCTAACGATATGGTCCGTGGCGTTGCTTACGCGCGGCCATGACGAGAGGTAGGCATGACGAGTTCAACGGAGCAGGTCACCGCGGATCCCGAGTCCGCCAGTGCGCTGATCACTCCACAGCGACGCAACTTCATCTTCATCGCGGTGCTGCTCGGAATGCTGCTGGCGGCGCTCGATCAGACCATCGTGGCCACCGCCCTGCCGACGGTGGTCGCCGATCTCGGCGGTGCAGGCCACCAGTCATGGGTGGTGACGAGCTATCTGCTCGCCTCCACCATCGTCACCGCCGTCGTCGGAAAGCTCGGCGACCTGTTCGGCCGCAAGCTGGTGTTCCAGGCCGCGGTGCTGTTCTTCCTCGCGGGTTCGGTGCTGTGCGGCCTGGCCGGGTCGATGACGATGCTGGTCGCCGCCAGGGCGCTGCAGGGCATCGGCGGTGGCGCGATCATGGTGACGGCGATGGCGGTCATCGGCGAGGTGATCCCGCTTCGGGAACGCGGCCGGTACCAGGGCGCACTCGGCGCGGTGTTCGGCGTGACGACGGTGATCGGCCCGCTGTTGGGTGGCTTCTTCACCGATCATCTGACGTGGCGGTGGGCGTTCTGGATCAACATTCCGGTCGCGGTCGTGGTGCTGATCGTCGGCGCCGCCGCCATCCCGTCGTTGGCCTCTTCGTTCGACCAAGGCCACCAAGCCGGTCATCGACTACGCGGGCATCCTCTTCGTCGGACTCGCCGCATCGGGTCTGACGCTCGCCACCAGCTGGGGCGGCAGCGAGTACGCCTGGACGTCGCCGATGATCATCGGGCTGTTCGTGGCGTCGTTCGCCGCGCTGGCGATCTTCGTCTGGGTGGAGGCCAGGACCGCAGAGCCGATTCTGCCCATTCGCCTGTTCGCCAGCCCGGTGTTCAGGGTCTGCTGCATCCTCGGCTTCATCGTCGGGTTCGCGATGCTCGGCGCGCTGACGTTCCTCCCGACCTTCATGCAGTTCGTCGACGGGGTTTCGGCCACCGAGTCCGGCTTGCGCACGCTGCCGATGGTCGCGGGCATGCTCATCACCTCGATCGGCAGCGGCAACCTCGTCGGACGGACCGGGCGCTACAAGGTGTTCCCCGTCGCGGGGACCGCGATCATGGCCGTCGCATTCGGGCTGTTGTCGCAGATGACCGCCGCCACGCCCACGTGGCAGCAGTCGGTGTACCTGTTCGTCCTCGGCACCGGCATCGGGTTGTGCATGCAGGTTCTCGTCCTGGTCGTGCAGAACACGTCGAGCTTCGCCGATCTCGGCGTGGCCACCTCGGGCGTCACGTTCTTCCGGACCATCGGAAGTTCCTTCGGGGCAGCCATTTTCGGGTCGCTGTTCGCGAACTTCCTGGCAGGCCGGATCGGTCCGGCGTTGATCGCCAGCGGCGCGCCTCCCGCTGCTGCGCAGTCGCCGAAGGCACTGCACGAACTGTCCCCGACGATGGCGGCGCCCATCGTGAGCGCCTACGCGGACTCGCTCGGCACCGTGTTCCTGTGTGCCGTGCCGATCGCCGTCATCGGCTTCGTGGTCGCCCTGTTCCTCAAGGAGGTGCCGCTGCGCGAGATGGACGCCGTCTCGGCCACCGACCTCGGCGAGGGCTTCGGCATGCCGAGCACGGCCACGCCCGACCAGATCCTCGAGGTCGCCGTCGGGCGGATGTTCCGCGACTCCCCGGAGATGCGGTTGCGCAGCCTGGCCGGCCGGCCGGGCTGCGACCTCGACGTCGCCAGCCTGTGGGCGCTGGTCCAGATCTACCGGCAGAACCAGGTGTTCGGATCGGCCACGCTGACGGACATCGCTCTGCGGCTGCGGGTTCCGCACGAGGTCCTCGGGCCGACCTTCGACGCGCTGGTGCGCCGCGGGCTCGCCCTGCACTCCGGTGGGCAGGAGCGCAGCGACCCGGGAAAGCACTCCGGTGGGCAGGAGCGCAGCGACCCGGGAAAGCACTCCGGTGGGCAGGAGCGCAGCGACCCGGGAAATGTGACCGACGGCAGGCTGTGGCTCACCCAGTCGGGGATCAAGGAGGTCGACGCCGCATCGGCGGCGATCGTCGGCCGGATCGTCGACAAGTTGTCCCGCTCGCCCTCGTTCGAGGGCCATGCCGACCGCGAACAGGTCGAGGCCGCCCTCGAGCGCATCGCGCACCGCATGCTCGTGCAGCGGGGCTGGGACGACGACCGGGCACTGGTCGCCGCGGCGGGCTGATCCAGAAAACTAGAACGTGTTCCAGAATTGCCGTCTCGGGCGTACGATGCGGCCATGAGTCGAATTGGAGAGTTCGCCGACGACGACGCCGCCGGATGGATCGTCAAATCGCCCGACATCGGCACCGCCATGGCCGGATTCACCCATGCGGTCTACAACAAGAACAGACTGCCGATGCGGGTTCGCGAACTGGCCCGCATGGTGATCGCGCTCGACAACGAGTGCGTGGTGTGCCAGAACACACGGGACTCGGACGGTATCGCGGCCGGCGTCGACGAAGACCTCTACGACCACGCCGCCGAGTGGCGCACCTGGCCCGGCTACACCCCGCAGGAGCGCGTGGCCGCGGAGTTCGCGCAGCGCTTCGCCGCCGATCACACCGCCCTGCGCGACGACGAGGACTTCTGGGACCGCTGCAACGAACAATTCGACCCCGAGCTGCTCACCGATCTGGCGCTGTCGTGCGCCATGTGGTTGGGCATGGGCCGGATGCTGCGCACCCTCGACATCGGCCAGAGCTGCAAGATCACACTGTAATCCTGCCCATGGCGCGCGCAGACCATAATCGGTGCCATGGCAGCCAAACCACTGGCCGCGGCGGCCATCGCATCGCTCGAGTCCGACGGCGTCACCACCCTCGTCGGCACCGTGGTCAACCCAGCAGGACTCACCCACGCCAAGACCGTGCCGTTGCGCAGGGCGGGCGCCTTCGCGGACCCGGGTCTCGGCGCCAGCCCCGTCTGGCACGTGTTCACCATCGACCAGGCGGGCATCGCCGTCGGTGGCGCCCTCGGCGTCGTCGGCGATCAGCGCATCCGAATCGATCTCGGCGCACTGCGCATCCTCGGCGACGGACTGGCCTGGGCGCCGGGTTCCTTCTACGACCAGGACGGCTCGCCCGATCCGTACTGCAGCCGGGGTGCGCTGGCACGCATCGAGGAGCGTCTGACGGCAGCCGGGCTCGACGCGCTCGTCGGCCACGAGATGGAGTTCGTGCTGGTGGGTCCGGACGGGTCCGCGGCTGCCCTCGGACCTCTGGGCGCAGTACGGCCTGGCCGGAGTCCTCGAGTTCGAGGGCTTCGTCCGCGACGTGATGGAGGCGGCGACGACGTCCGGCGTGGCCATCGAGCAGCTTCACCCGGAGTACGGCGCCAACCAGTTCGAGATCTCGCTTGCCCCCCAGACACCGGTCGCGGCGGCGGATCAACTCGTGCTGACGCGCATCATCGTCGGCCGGGTCGCCCGCCGGTACGGATTTCGGGTCAGCCTGTCGCCCGTGCCCTTCGCCGGAAGCGTGGGATCCGGTGCCCACCAACACTTCTCGCTGCAACGTGACGGCGTCGGGCTCTTCTCCGACGGCCCGGGCGTTCGTGGGATGACGCAGGAAGGCGAATCCGCGGTGGCGGGACTGCTCGGCGGGCTGACGCAAGCCCAGGGCGTGTTGTCCGGCTCGATCCTGTCCGGCCTGCGGATGCTCCCGGGACACTGGTCCGGGGCCACGGTGTGTTGGGGCACCGAGAACCGCGAGGCCGCCGTGAGATTCGTGCTCGGCGGCGCGGGCAACCCGCATGGCGCCAACGTCGAGGTGAAGATCATCGACCCATCGGCGAACCCCTACTTCGCCTCGGCGACGATCCTGGGTCTCGCGCTGGACGGAATCGAGCGCGAGCTGCCGATTCCGCAGGAGGTCACGGTCGACCCAGCGACGCTGACCGAGCGGCAGCGCGCCGACGCAGGCATCGAGCAGCTGCCGACGAATCAGGCCGAGGTCGTCACCGCACTGGCCGAATCCGGCCTCGTCCGTGGCATTCTCGGCGATGCGGCCGTCGATGCGATCGTCGCGGTGCGCCGGTACGAGTACGAGACCTACGCCGACCTGGACCCCGATCAGCTGGCAGGCAGGTTCCGGCTGGCGTGGAGCGTGTGATCAGGCATGGTGATCAGGCCGGATGCGCCTACCTCAGACCACGCCCGTCGCGTCGTAGATCCAGGACATGTCGGCGTTGGCGAAGTCTTCCAGCCACGACGGGGGTGCGTGGTTGGCCAAGGCTCCCATGTCCCAGTAGTCCTTCCAGAGCGTGATCTTGCCGTTCTCGACCCGGTGCACCGTGACGAACTGCATCACCGCGGATTCGCCCGTCGTCCAATGCCATTCCTCGTGGTGCTCGTACATGACATCGCCGCCGTTGGCGACCATCAGTCCGGTGAAGTTCTCGTAGGAGGCCAGCGGCTCGATACCGATCTTGAGGCGCTTGACGATGTCGTCCGGACCCTTGGCGGCGGCGGCGGGCCCTACCGGCACGTCGAGGTAGATGCAGTCGTCGGACAGGAACGTCTTCAGCGTCTCCCAATCCCGCGCCGACAGCGCCTCCCACATTCCGAGAACCGTATCCTCAACTGACACTGGATAATTCACCCTTCTCGGTGGGGAGCGCAGGCGACTCGTGTGCGGCGCGGAGGAACCGCCCCGTCCGCTGTCGTGCCCACCAGCTCCGTGGCGTCGCCGCCCATGAACACCGCACGGCCACCGACGAACACGGCGTCCACCGTCTCGTCGTTGCGGTTGACCATCCGGGACAGTCCGCCGTACTGGGCCACCCGCTCCTCGGCGTACGCGTCGAGCCGGTCGTCGAGGCGGGTCGGGATCGAGGATCACGACGTCGGCACGGTCGCCGACGCGCAGATGGCCCGCGTCGAGGCGGTACCAGTCGGCCAGTTCCCCGGTCAGACGGTGCACGGCCCGCTCGATCGTCATGAACGGCTCACCGGCGTTGTCCGCATCCCGGACGTGCCGGAGCAGCCGCAGACCCATGTTGTAGAACGCCATGTTCCGCAGGTGCGCGCCCGCGTCGGAGAACCCCATCTGGATGCCCTCGTCGCGGGCCAGCTTCTTGAGGACGTCGGGCCGGTGGTTGGAGATCGTCGTGCGCCAGCGCAGCGACGTGCCGTGCTCGAGCACCAGATCGAGGAACGCATCGACGGGGTGCAGCCCGCGCTCCTCGCCGACCCGGCCGAAGGACTTGCCGATCACGTCGGCGTCCGGACAGTCCACGATGTCGGCGTCGAAGAAGTCGCGGTGCCACACCCGCACGCCGAACCTGCTCTCGTAGTCCTTGCGGAACCGGCGTCGGTAGTCCTCGTCGCGCATCATCTCGTTGCGTTCGACCTCGTCGCGAAGATGCAGCGCCGCAGCGCCAGAACCGAACTCCTCGAAGATCACCAGATCGATGCCGTCGGCGTACACCTCGAACGGCACGGGCAGGTGCTGCCAGCGGAAGTTGGCACCGAACCGGTTCACCAAGCGCGACACGGGACCCATCAAGCCGACCGCGTAGGGGTTGGACTTGACGTCGGCCGCCGACAGCAGGCTGGTCTTGAGCGGGTTGCGGAAGATGCCGAGTGACTGCGCCACCTGTGACACCAGGTTCAGCGGGTTCTCGATGTCCGGGCCGGACTGCAGCACGCGTCCCGCCTTGCGCAGCAACGACTTCAGCCGGCGCAGCTCGCGCGGCTTGGCATAGGTCGACGGCAGGGTGCGCGAGCGGCAGGTGTCGCCGTCCAGCTTGTCGAACAGCAACTGCATCGACGACATCCCGACGAAGCCGGCCTTGAGTGCCTCGGTGAGCATGCGCTCCATCTCGGCCTGCTCGCGCCGGGTGGGACGTTCGTCCTTGCGGGTGGCTCGGTCGAGTCCCATGACGGCGGTGCGCATGTCGGAGTGTCCGATGAACGCCGCGAGGTTCGGGCCGAGCGGCAGCTCCTCCAGCGCATGGACGTACTCGTCGCACGTCCGCCAGGTCTTGTGCCGGTCGACCGCGGCGATGACGTGTTCGCGGGGAATGGCCTCCACGCGGCCGAACAGATCGCCCGCCTCGGTGCCGTCGACGTGGATGGTGGACAGCGAGCAGGAGCCGAGCATCACCGTCGTCACGCCGTGGCGCAGTGACTCCGACAGCGCGGGGCCGCCCAGCACCTCGACGTCGTAGTGCGTGTGGATGTCGAGCATGCCTGGCAGCACCCACTTGTCGGTGGCATCGATCACCTGCGGGCAGCCGGTCTCGTCCAGTTGGTCGGGGGAGATCGCCACCACGTGGCCGTTGCGAATGCCCAGATTTCGTACCGCCGACGCAGCGCCGGTGCCGTCGAACCAGCGTCCGTTGCGGATGATCGAGTCGTAGGTCACTCCGTGAGTGAACAGCGCGGCGCGCGCAGTGTCAACGAAAAAATGAACAGTTTTCGAAAAATGTCTACTGCTCTTTCCACGCGTCGGGCTGACGTCCGTCGACGTCGGTGAACCCGTACTCGCGGGCGAGCTCCGCCGAGCTGGCCGACCGCTGGTTCCAGCGGGCCCGGTCGGGGTCCGCCGCGATGGCCGCGACACCGCGGCCGACGAAGCGCGGGGTCTCCGATTCCGTGAAGGCGCCCGGCGCGACGGGATAACCCTCGCCCCGTGGTTCCATCGCCGCACGCCAGTTCGCCGCCGTGACCAGGTAGTTGTCGAGCATCATCTCCGAGCGCAGCCAGCCGGGCGTCACGGCGACGGCGGTCGCGCCGAACGGGAGCCAGGTCGTGCCCCTGGCTGAACGTGATCCGGTTGACCGCGACCTTCGCCAGGTCGTAGAAGACCGAGATGCGGTAGTTCTGGGCGTTGAATTCGGCTGTCCCGTCGGTCACCTCGACCAGTAGCCCGCCCGGTCGCGTGACGAGAAGCGGCAGCAGGCAGTGCGACGTGATCAGGTGGGTCTCGACACCGAGACGCACCGTCCGCAGACCGGCATCGAGGTCGAGTTCCCACATCGGCTTGTTCCACGACGACGGCGGTCCCTTGAGAACCTCGGCGCCCCAGATGTCGTTCACCAGGATGTCGATGCCGCCGTAGTCCCGGCGCAGCCGGTCCGCCAGATCCAGCACCTGGGCGGGATCCAGATGATCGACCGCGACGGCGACGCCCACCCCGCCGAGAGACGTGACGAGCTCGGCGGTCTCCTCGATGGTCTCCGGCCGGTCGTAGTCCGATTTCAGGTTGCCCGACGCGCTGCTGCGCCCGGTGCACACCACGGTGGCCCCGGCCTCGCCGAGCGCGGCGGCGATACCGCGACCGGCGCCGCGCGTGGCTCCGGCCACGACGGCGACGCGGCCCTCGAGGGCGCTGCGATCGGCTGGCCCGGTCATGCGTCCAGTATTAGCTGTCCAGGACATCTCCAACCGCACTTCAGCAGACCCGGGCATACTCGCTGTCGTGACACCTTTACAGCGCTACATCGCAGAGGAGATCGCCACCGACCACGTGGACGGCTTGCTGTCCAGAAGGGAGGCGCTGCGCAGGCTCGCGTTGATCGGCGTCGGCGCCACCGCGGCGACCGCACTGATCGCGGCATGCGGCGAGAACAAGCCGACCACCCAGACCACCGAACCGCACCGTCGCGGCGCCTGCCACCTCGACCGGGGCCGCCACCGAGAGCGCGCCACCGCCGGGGTCGGAGAACACCGTGGCCTCCGAGCCCATCACGTGGGCCGGGCCGAAGGGCGAGTTGCAGGGCGCATGGGCCGTGGCGCAGAACCCGAAGGGCGCGGTTCTGGTCATCCACGAGAACAAGGGCCTCAACGACTGGGTGCGCGGGGTCGCGGGCCGGTTCGCGGGCATCGGGTACTCGGCACTGGCCATCGACCTGCTGTCGGCCGAGGGCGGCACCGGAAAGTTCACCGACCCGGCGCAGGCCACCGCCGCACTCAGCAAGATCGCTCCCGAGGAGTTCACCGCCAACCTGAAGTCCGGTGTCGCCGAGCTGCAGCGCCGCACGCCCGGTGTGAAGGTCGCCGCGGTCGGGTTCTGCATGGGCGGCGGCCTGGTCTGGCAGCTTCTCGCCGCCGGCGAGCCGCAGCTCGCGGCGGCCGTCCCGTTCTACGGCCCGCTACCCGACGGCGCCGACTTCAGCGGCTCCAAGGGCGTCTCGGTGCTCGGCTTCTACGGCGCGAAGGACACCCGCGTCACCTCGACGAAGGACGCCGCGCAACAGGCTCTCGACAAGGCCGGGCTGGTCAACCAGCTGATCGTCGAGCCCAACGCCGATCACGCCTTCTTCAACGACACGGGGGAGCGCTACGACCCCGCGGCCGCCGCCGACGCATGGCAGAAGGTGCAGGACTGGTTCACCAAGTACGTGGGCTGACACCTATTCACCGCACGTTCAGGTGACGGCTCACCCACCGTTCGGGACCGCACACACGCTGCGGTTCTGATCTTCAGGTATGCGGGTTGTTCAGGTCGCGAACTTCTACGGCCCGCGTTCGGGAGGATTGCGGACCGCGGTGGACCGCCTCGGGGCGGAGTACTGCGCCGCCGGGCACGAGGTCTATCTGGTGGTGCCCGGAGCCAGGGCCGACGCTCAGCGGCTGCCGTCGGGGGTCAGACGAATCTCGCTGCCCGCCAGGCTGATTCCGTTCACCGGCGGCTATCGGGCGGTGCTCCCCGGGCCCGTCACGACCCTGCTCGAACGTCTGGAGCCCGACGCGTTGGAGGTATCGGACCGGCTCACCCTCCGGTCGCTGGGCCCGTGGGGCAGGCGGCATGACGTGGCCACCGTGATGATCTCCCACGAGCGCCTCGATCGACTGGTGGGACAACTTCTTCCACGACGGCTCGCGCGCGCCGTCGCCGACCTGGCGAACCGGAGAACCGCGGCCAACTACGACGCGGTGGTGTGCACGACGGCGTTCGCCAGGGCGGAGTTCGACCGCATCGCCGCCGACAACGCGGTGACGGTGCCCCTCGGCGTCGACCTGGAACAGTTCCATCCGCGGCGCCGATGCGAGAACGTCCGACGTCAGTGGGCGCAGCCTGGGCAGACCCTCTTGGTGCACTGCGGGCGGCTGTCGGTCGAGAAGCACGCCCATCGCAGCATCGATGCCGTTGCCGCACTTCGTGATTCGGGAGTCGATGCGCGGCTGGTGATCGTCGGCGAGGGTCCGTTGCGGACCAGGCTGGAGCGGCAGGCCGCGCGGCTGCCGGTCGACTTCACCGGATACGTCGGATGCCGGGACACCGTGGCAGGCATCCTGGCATCGGCCGACGTCGCGCTGGCACCGGGACCGCACGAGACCTTCGGGCTGGCCGCGCTGGAGGCATTGGCCTGCGGCACACCGGCGGTCGTATCGAACACGTCGGCACTGGCCGAGATCCTCACCAGTGACAGCGGGGCCGCGGCCGACAACGATCCGCGGGCCATCGCCCACGCGGTGGCATCGATCATCGACAGGCCGGAACGCCTCCGCAGGGACAGCGCGCGACTCCGCGCCGAGGACTTCCCGTGGCCCAGATCGGCGGCGGGAATGCTCAGCGCGTTGGGCGCGCAGTAGGCGACGCGACGCGTCTCGCCGGTTAAGTTGTCCGGATGGGCGATGCGCCGGTCGGCCCCGACGACACCGAACGCGCGAGGACGCTGTGGTTCGCGCTGCTCCTCACCCTGACCAACGGGTTCATGGACGCGCACACCTACTACGTCCGCGGCGGGGTGTTCGCCAACGTCCAGACCGGTAACGTCATCTTCTTCGCCATCGACGCCTCCGAACGGAGGCTTCCCGCGGCGATGGCCCACGTCTGGCCCATCCTGGCGTTCATCGTCGGCGTCACGTTGGCCGCCCACATCAAGTCCGGCCGCGCCGAACGCGTCGTGACGTATCCGCTGCGCTGGACCATGGCCGTGCAGGCGATCGTCCTCGGGGTGATCGGCTTCGTCCCTGCGACCGTGCCGCACAGCTACGTCACGGTGCCGATCGCGTTCCTCGCCGCCGTCCAGATGGGGCTGTTCCGCAACATCGGTGATCTGGCCTATCTGCCCGTGGCCACCACCGGAAACCTGATGCGGTTCGTCGAGGCCGGGTACGACGGCTTCGTCGAGAAGCACATCCCGTCGCGCCGGGCTTCCAAGGTCTACGGCACGCTCATCCTGGCCTTCGTCCGGGGAGCCTTGATCGGCGCCTTCAGCCAGCCGGGCCTGGGGCGTGCACGCGATCTGGCTGGCGGCCGGCATGCTTGCCGTCACGCTGGTCCTGTTCATCGTCGACGAGCGGGTGCTGCGGTGACCTGTCTGCTCTGCGCCGTCACGCCGTCGCCGACCCCGCGACGACGCGCACGTCCGGCCGACGTTCGAAGCGGTAGCCACGACCCCGCACACTCGTCAGAACCGCTTGGTAGCGGCCGAGTTTGACGCGAAGCCGGCGCACGTGGGTGTCCACCGTCCGCACCGAGACGCCCACCGCCGACGGCGCCGCGTCGCGCCAGACCTCGTGCACCAACTCCTCCCGCGACACGACCGAGCCGGGGCGCCCGGCCAGGTAGCGGAGCAGCTCGAACTCGCGGTACGCCAGCCGCACCGGGACTCCGTCGACGTGCACGTGCCGGTTCACGCGATCGATCAGAAGCCCTTCGGGTCGCCGTGCCGACCTCGCCCGCCCGACTTGGACCACCGCCTTGCGCGGCCGGACACCCGGCACCGACATCGCGATGACGCGTGCGTACTCGTCGGCGAGCTCCGCGGTGCGACGGCACAGATCCGGGGGTCCCGCGGGCACGTCGATGACGAGCACGACGCGCGTCTCATCGTCGGCGGGCGTCGGCCGCAGCGCCCCTTGGTACATCCACCGACTGTGGCCCGCGCGCCCCTGCGACGTCGACACTTTTCGTCGCGCTGAGGAATATCAGAAGGCGGGCACCACCTGTCCGGCGTACGTCGTGGTGATGAAGTCACGGGTGGCGTCGCACTGCAGCGCATCGGCCAGCGCACGGACGCCGGGATCGTCGCAGTTGTCCGGACGGGCGACCAGGTACTCCGCATACGCCGAATTGGCCTGATCGCAGCACAACGCGCTGCCGACGTCCACACCCCACTCCATCGCCTGATTGCCGAACAGGAACACCGCATCGAAGTCCTCGCGGACGTCGCCGAGCAGCCAGCTGGTCAGCTCCTTGAACACCAGATTGCGTGGGTTGGCGCGGACGTCGGAGACCGTGGCCAGCGCGCCGGGCCCCGGCGTGCAGTCGATCAGGCCGAGCCCGTGCAGCATCGTCAGCGACCTGTCCACGTTCACCGAATCGGACGGCAGGATCACCTCGGCGTACTCCGGTAGCGCCTCGACGTCGGCGAACCAGGTCGAGTACAAGCCGAACGGCTCGATGTGCACCGGCACCACCGGCACCAACCCGCTGCCGGTGCGGCGGTTGAAGTCTCGGAGGAACGGCAGATACTGAAAGAAGTTGGCGTGCAATCGTTTCGCGGCCAGGAGATCATTGGGCTCGTCGAAGTTCTCGAAGATCTCGATCTGGAGATCGATACCCCGTTCGGCGAGCGCCGGGCGGACGTGGTCGAGGATCTCGGCGTGCGGAACGGGTGTCGCGCCGACGCGCAACGGCGCCAGACCCAACGTGTTCACTGCGCGCACGGCGCTCACCGTCGGCACCCGTATCGCATCGGCCCGAGGCTACCCACGGCTGCGGCGATTGCAACCCGGCCGGGCGGGGGATTGTGTCCAATTGTGACGGCCTATAACTCACCGTGACTCCAGACGTGGTGGCGCCACCACGATCACCCCTAAGGTGCGGACAGCCGACAGTCGGCACACGAAGGGCGGTCACCATGTCCGAAACAGTCGCTGCACCAGAGTCTTTGGGTGGTGAATCCACCGCACCGGGGCGCCATCTGCGTGGCAACCTCGGCGTTGCGTCCATCGTCTTCATGGTGGTGGCCGCCGCCGCGCCACTCGGTGTGATCGGTGGCGTGGTTCCGCTCGGCATCGCGTCGGGCAACGGTGTCGGATTTCCCGGCGACCTTCATCGTGGCAACGGTGATCCTGCTGTTCTTCTCGGTGGGGTTCACGGCGATGACGCCACACGTTCAGGAGGCAGGCGCGTTCTTCTCCTATGTCCGCAAGGCACTGGGCTTTCCGACGGGCATCGGCATCGCGTTCGTCGCGATCGTGAGCTATCTGGCGATCGAGGCAGGCGTCTACGGCCTGCTGGGACCGGCCGGTGTGAGCATCTTCGAGTTGTTCAGCGGACCGACGCTGCCGTGGTGGGTGTTCGCGGCTGCGGCGTTCGCGGTGACGACGTACCTCGGGTACCGCAACATCAACCTGTCCAGCCGGGTGCTGGCGGTGCTGCTGTCCGCGGAGATCGCGATCGTCGCGATCCTCGACCTCGTCATCGTCGCGAGGGGTGGCGACCACGGGTTGTCGACCGGCATCGTCAACCCGCACGCCATCACGTCCGGGTCCCTCGGCATCGGGCTGCTGTTCGCGATCATCAGTTACGTCGGCTTCGAGGCGACCGCCATCTTCCGCGACGAGGCCCGCACCCCGGAACGGACCATTCCCCGCGCGACGTACGTGTCGCTGATCCTGATCGGTGTCTTCTACGCGATCACGAGCTGGGCGTTGATCTCCGGCTGGGGCGACGAGGCGGCGGTTGCAGCGGGCGACGGATTCCGGCGCGACGTTCCTCGGCGACACCGCGCAGCGCTACATCGGCACGTTCGGCGCCGACGTCATCACGGTGCTCTACTTCACCAGCCTGTTCGCCTGCATCCTGTCGTTCCACAACGTGGTGTCGCGCTACGTCTTCGCGCTGTCGCAGCGCGACGTCCTGCCCGCCTCGCTGAGCCGCCCGCACGACAAGCACGGGTCACCGCACAGGGCGTCGCTCTGGATCTCCGGCGTCGTCGCGATCAGCGTGCTGCTCGCGGTCGTGTTCGGGCTCGATCCCGCCGCGCAGTTCTACACCTGGTTCGCCGGCGCGACCACGGTCGGAATCGTGATCCTGCTGATCGCCACCAGCGTCGCCGTGCTCGTCTACTTCGCCCATGACCGACGGGGCTACTCGCAGTGGCGGGTGCGCATTGCGCCGAGTCTCGGGCTGATCGGGTTGGTGGGCTCGCTGATCCTGATCCTGATCAACCTGAAGGATCTCGTCGGCGGCTCCAGCGTTCTCGCGTGGGTCATCGTCGGACTCCTGGTCGGGGCGTTCGCGTTGGGCGCGATCGTCGGGACGCGGGTGTCCGACGACACGGTCACCGCGTCATGACCCAGACGATCAGCGACCCCGACCTCGCGTCGACGGCGGAACTCGAGTTGCGCGCGGGCATCGGCGACGGCAGCCTGCGCGAGATCGAGGTGGCGTGGAGCGACCCGTTCGGCCACGCCGCGGGCAAGCGGATTCCGGCCGCCACCTTCCTCGACCGGGCGCAGGGCAGTGGGTTCGCCTTCTGCGAGGCCGCGCTCGGGTGGAACGCCGACGCGACGGTGATCGACTCGTTGCGGCTGACCAACTGGGACGGCGGCTATCCCGACGTGTTCGCCGTGCCCGACCTGTCGACGTTCCGGCTTCTGCCGTGGCGGCCGGGCGTGGGGCACGTCATCTCCGACATCGTCCGGCACGACCGCACCCCGTCCCTGCTCGACCCGCGGGCGGTGCTGCGGCGCGTGCTGGACCGCCTTGCCGCACTGGGCTTCACGGCCAAGGTGGGGGTCGAGCTCGAGTTCTATCTGCTCGACCGGGACGGCTCGCCGTTCCAGACCGACATTCACGCGTACTCGCTGGAGAACGCCAACGCGCTGGACCCGCTGATCACCGACCTGCACGAAACCCTCGGTCGATTCACCAGATTGGAGGGCATTCAGACCGAGTACGGGCCGGGCCAGGTGGAGACGAACCTGATCTACACCGACGCACTCGAGGCCGCCGACGACAGCGCGCGCCTGCGGTACGCGACCAAGGAGGTGGCGCGCAAGCACGGCAAGATCGCCAGCTTCATGCCGAAGCCCTTCTCGGACCAGTCGGGGAGCTCGGCGCACCTGCACATCTCGCTGTGGCGCGACGGCACACCGGCATTCGGCTCGGACGGCGGGTCCGAGAACGACCTCGCGTTGCACGCCATCGCGGGTCTGCTCGACCACCTGCCGTCGATCACGCTGTTCGGCGCCCACTCGGTGAACGCGTACCGGCGTTTCACCCCGGATTCGTTCGCCCCGGCCACCGTGACCTGGAGCCGGGACAACCGGAGCGCGGCGATCAGGTCGCTGGTCGAGGCTGCGCCGGAGGCCAACCGCATCGAACTTCGGACCGGCGGCTCGGACGCCAATCCCTACTGGCTGGTTGCCTCGGCATTGGCGGCGGTGATCGCGGGACTCGAGGCGGGCCGGCGGCCGCCCCGCCACGGCGACGGAAACCTGTACGGCAGCGGAGCTCCGCTCCCGGAGTCGTTGGGGGTGGCGATCGCGTTGGCGACCATCGACGACACCATCGCCGAGATCCTCGGCGAAGACTCCGTGCGGGACTTCGCGGCCATCGCGCGCAGTGAGTGGACCGAGTACAGCGGCCACGTCAGCGACTGGGAACGGCAACGCTACCTGGAGCGGTCATGAGCGCAGTCGCGGCACGCGCGGCCTACGACGAGGAGCCACTCGGCGGGTCGACGGCGCAGCGGTCCGCCCGGCTCCCGGACATCGTGGGGGAGCTGCGCAGCACGGATGCCGGGGCCGAACGCGACCGCGAACTGCAGTACGACGCGGTGCGCCGACTCAGGCGCTCGGGGGTGCTTGGGCTTCGGGTGCCCGCACGCCACGGCGGGCCGGGCGGCAGTGCCCGCGACGTGCTCGGCGCCGTCATCCAGATCGCCAGGGGCAGTTCGAACGTCGCCCAGGCACTGCGGGCCCACTTCGGCTTCGCGGAGCGCCTGCTGAGCAACCGGGCGACCGAAGATGAACGGCGACAATGGTTTCCGGTCATCAACTCAGGCGTGGTGTTCGGAAACGCGATCACCGACGCCAACGGCAAGGCGCCGTCGAGCGCCGACACCACGGTGCTCGCCGACGCCGACGGCGTCCTGCGGCTGAACGGCTACAAGTTCTATTCCACGGGAACGCTGTTCGCCGACGTCATCGCGGTGTCGGCGATCGACGCGCAGGGCCGCGATCTGCAGGCGATCGTCCCGACGGATCGCGACGGTGTCGAACTGTTCGACGACTGGGACGGTTTCGGGCAGCGGATGACCGCAAGCGGCGGTACGCGTTTCACCGACGTGGTGGTGCATCCGACCGAGGTGACGACGGTCTCCGACGGCGCCCACCTCGGGCACAGCACCGGGTTCCTGCAGCTGTATCTCGCGGCCGTCGCGGCGGGGATCGCGCACGCCGTCGCCGACGATGCGGTGACCTACGTCCGCGAGCGGGCCCGGCCGGCAGCGCACTCGATCGCCACCACCGCAGCGGGGGATCCGTTCGTGCTCGAGGCGGTCGGCGACATCGCTGCCGACGCGGCGGCGGCCGAAACCCTGGTGCTCGCCGCGGCCGACGGCATCGACGCTCTGGTCGAGACAGGAAGCCAGGACGACGCGGCGGCACTGGCCGACCTGGCCATCGACATCGCGAAGGCTCAACTGGTGGCCGAACGGCTGACGCTCGCGGCGGCACAGCGGTTGTTCGACACCGGCGGGGCGTCGGCGACGTCGCGGGCGCTGAACCTCGACCGGCACTGGCGCAACGCGCGGACGGTGGCCAGCCACAACCCGTTGGCGTACAAGGCTCACGCGACCGGCAACTACCTGGTCAACGGGACCTGGCCGCCTGCCAACGGCTACTTCTGAGAATCGGTGAACCAAATCGGGTCGACCAGCGTGTCCATCGCAGACATCAACGAACGGAGAGTGCGATGGCCAAGCTCGGTTCACTACTGGGGTTCCTTCTTCTGATCGGTCTGATCGTCACGGGGTGCAACAGCACGCCCGCACCGAGCTCGAGCTCGAGCAGCCCGGTGGCCATGAGCGGCGGGCCGGCGGCTCCTGCAGGACCCACCATCACGATCTCCGGAATGGCGTTCGGCGATCCGCTCACGGTGTCGCCCGGCGCGACGATCACGATCGTCAACAAGGACACCGTCGAACACTCCGTGACCTCGGATCCGAAGGGGCCATTCAGCACCGATGTCGACGGCGGGGAGCAGAAGACGTTCACCGCGCCGACGCAGCCGGGGACGTATCCGTTCGTGTGCAAGTACCACTCGAACATGAAGGGCACGCTGACCGTCACGTAGGATCCGTCAGACCGGGCAACGGTTTGAACCTCGCCGGTCCCGGGCATCCGCGGATTAAGCGCGTACGTCAATTCTCCTGACGTACCACCTACCGAAGGAGCCCGAAATGGCCACCAACACCGTGACCTGGATCGTTGTCGCCGTCGTGGTGCTATTACTGGTGATTCTGCTGCTGGCGTTCGTCGGCCGCGGCGTACGTGACCGCAAGCGCCGGGCCGAGGCCGGACGCATCCGTGAGGAAGTGCGCGAGGAGAGCGGCCGTCTGGAAAAGCGTGAGGCCATCGCCGCCGAGACCGAGGCACGGGCCCGCGCCGCGCAGGCCGAAGCCGAGGCCAAGGCCGCCGAGGCGGTCCGGCTGCAGGACAGGGCCGCGACCCACCGCAGCCACGTCGACTCGTCGCGCGAGGAACTCGACGCTCGGCGGGAACGTGCCGACGCGTTGGATCCGCGCAAGACCGACGATCAGGTCAACGAGGACAACGAAATCAACGCGGACGTCGTGGACGAGCACCGCGAGCGTGGCGCCGAGCACCCGCGAACCGTCAGCTAGACGAGAACCGCTCCAAGGCCGACTGGCGCGTCATTCCGAGCGCCGTCGGTCTTGGCGCGCGAGCAATTGATCCGTCAGGGTCCGCGCCAGCCAGGCCTCGAACTTGCCGACCGACCAGCCGCGGATCCGCACCAAGCGGTCGTAGAGCACGGGATCGGTTGCCAGCCATGCCACGTCGGCCGCCTCGACACGTGACATGCCCTCGGTGAGCGCCTGCAACCCGCCGAGCCGCTTGACCACGGCGCGCGCCCCGACGAGGCGCTGCCGCCGGTATTCGTCGAGCAGGAGGTGTGCGGCGGCGTCGCCGTCGGCGGCGATCTCCAAGACCCGGAACAGGCCCGCCACCCGCACGTCGATCGCGACCATGACGCGGGCCCACGAGGTCAGCAGCGCGACCGGGTCGTCCATCGCGAGCAGTTCCCGCACCTCGGGTCGGTCCGCCACCGCGACGGGTTGGTCGTCGCCCGCCACCGCCCAGTCCAGCGCCGTCTTCAGCAGGTCGACCTTGCCGCCGACCGCGGTGAACACCGTCTTGCGGCTGACGCCGGCGGACTCGGCGACGGCGTCGATGGTGGTTGCACCGTAGCCGTCGTCGACGAACAGTCGCGCGGCCGCCGACACGATCGACCGTCGAGTCTGCTCCGCCTGGGCGGTGCGCAACCCGGAGCGGTAGTCGCGCTTGACATGTTCACTCATTGAAGTCACTCTCGGTGTATTGACTACACTATAAGTTACCTTAAATGGGGGATACGTGCGAACGATCATCGTGGGCGGCGGCCCGACCGGCCTGTTCACCGCCATTGCGCTGGCCCGCCGCGGGAGGGACGTGGTACTCGTCGACCGGGATCCGGGTCCGCCGAGGTGCGGCAGATGGCACCGCAGGGGCGTCATGCAGTTTCACCATGCGCACACCCTGCGGGGTCCCGTCGTGGACGCGCTGCGCGATGAAATGCCCGACGTGCTCGACCATCTGGTGAAGGCGGGCGCGGTGGTCGCGGAGGCTCCCGACGGGCGTCCTGCCGCGCTGTTGTGCCGTCGCGCGACGTTCGACGCGGTGTTGCGCCGCTGCGCGGAGGGGGAATCGCGGGTCAGCCTCCGCACCGGCCATGTCGACGGACTGATGCACGAGCATGGCCGCATCCGGGGTGTGACGCTGTCGGGCCGCACGCTCACCGGTGACGTCGTGATCGACGCGTCGGGTCGCGCGAGCAGGTTCACCGGTGACGTGCGCCCACCCGCCGAGGGCGGAGACTGCGGTGCGGTCTACGTCGACCGGTTGTACCGCTTCCATGACGGCGCCCCGGCCGCACCGGTGAACTCACCCATCGGCCTGTCGTTGAACTTCCCCGGCTACTTCGCCATCGCCTTCCTGCACGATGACCGGACGTTCTCGATCACCTTCGCGCACGACGGCACCGACCGTAGGTTGCGTCGACTCAGGCACGGAGAGGTCTTCGAAAGCGCCGTCAGCGCGATACCGCGACTCGCCGAGTGGACCGACCCCCGCCACGCCAGGCCGATCGCCCCGGTGCTGCCCGGCGGCAAGCTCTACAACTCCTACCGCGGCCAAGTCGACTCCGCGGGTCGGTTGGTCGCGCCCGGCATGATCTCCGTCGGCGATGCCGTGTGCACCACCACGCCGCTCGCCGGTCGGGGCGTGACGCTGGCGCTGGCGCAGGCGCGCGCCCTGCTCGGTGCGTTCGATGAGCACGGCCGTGATACCGACTCCGCGACAATGCAGTTCGACCACTGGTGCACCGAGAACATCAGGCCCTGGTTCGACGACCATCGCCTAACCGACGCCGACCGACTGCGCCGGTGGTCTGGCGGCGACGTCGACACCACGAGACGCCTGCCGTCCGATCTCATCGTCGCGGCGGCTGCCGCCGACGACACCTTGCGCGGCGCTGTCGAGCCCTACGCGCGGATGGACGCGCTACCCGCGAGCCTGGACGCGATAGAGGCGAGGGCCAGGGCGATCTTCGCCGCGGGTTGGCGACCCGCCGTACCCGACGGCCCGACACGCGCCCAACTGGCCGACCTCTGCGAGGCACATCAGGACGGGGCCGCCTGATCGTCGTCGTCGGGGTCTTCGTCGGCGTCGTTCGGTTGAGCATGCGTTCGGGATGGTGGTAGTCGTTGACTCTTGTTTGGCCGGTGTCCGATTGTGATGGGTCGGGGCCTGCTGCAGTGTTTTTCGGTACTCGGGCGGCAACTGACCCACCGCCACTATTGGTGGAGGCCCGGTATTCGAACTGCTGCGACCCTCAAGCCGCTTGGTCGTCGGGCGGCGCGGGTCCGCCGGGCTGATCGGCGTCATCGTTCCCCGCGGGGTCGAACGGTTCCGGTTCGCCGCAGCCGCCATCCCCGATCGGTTCGGGCGGTGGGGGTTCACCTGTGTCGTCGTCGGTGGGTTCGTCGGGCTGATCGGCGTCATCGTCGCCCACGGGGTCGAACGGTTGCGGTTCGCCGTGTCGTCGTCGGGTTGCGGGTTCGGGTTCGTCGCGGTGGGTGCAGGAGTCGTTCGGGTCGGTGGTAGTAGTTGACTCGGGCTTGGCCGGTGTCCAACTGTGGGGGTGGGGTCCATTCGACTTCGCCGCGATCGTTGATGCTGGTGGTCCAGCCACCGTTCGTCGACCATGCGGTTGTCGGGTCCGCAGGCCAGGCCGAGTTCGTCGACGTTGGTCTGCCCGCCCTCGACCCAGTCCCGGGCGGCGTGATGGACCTGGGCGCCGTAGGCGCCGACCGTGCAGCACGGTTTGGTGCAGCCACCGTCGCGGCCGATCAGCATGATCCGCTGCGCCGGGGAGGCCACCCGTTTGGCGCGGAACAGGTCCAGCGCTGATCCGGTGGCCTCGTCGAACACCGCCAGGTAGTGGTTGGCGTGGGCGGCCAGCCGGATCACGTCGGCGATCGGCATGCATGGTGCCCCCGCCGGTGACGCCGACCCCGGCCCGGCTTTCCAGGTCTTGCAGGGTGGTGCGGATGATGATCGACACCGGGTAGCCCGTTGAGCTGGCCGAGTTGTCCGCTCATCAGGGCGATCCGCCCGACCGCGATCAGGGCGTCGTGTTGGCGTTGGGCCAGGCTGCGGTGATCGTTGTCGATCTGGGCTTGGGTCGGGGTGCCGCGAGGTGCAGGGTTCGGGATCATCGGGGTTGCACATGCCGGGGGCGGCGTACTTGGCGAAGATCACCTCCAACACCGCCCGCGCTTCGGGGGTCGAGTTCCCCGCTGAGGGTGCTATTGCCGCCGCGGCGTTGCTGGCGGCCGATGGTGATCCCGCGCGTGCGGTGTGCGTTCGGTGTCGTCGGGTGCGGGGCCGTCCTGGTCGAGCAGGAACAGGGTCAGCTCGGCGACGTCGCCGAGTTCCTTGGGTCCGACGCCGGCCGCGGTGCGGACCAGGTCGGCCTCGAACTGGTCCCGGGTGCGCCGCGTCGACGAAACCGGGCAGTTTGGTGATCGACCTTGCGGATCACCTCGACGTGCTCGGGGGTGATCTGCCCGCGGGCCTGGGCGGCCGCGGTCGCGCGCGAGCACCGGTGGCAGGGGTTGCCCGGTCAAGGTTCGTCGTGGTCCCAGCAGCGCGGCCTCGGTCAGCCGGCGGTGCGCTTCGCTGCTCGAGATCCGCCACCGGATCCGGAGCACGTCCTTCCAGGATTTGGCGCCCATCTCCTTCGGGCGTGGCCTCGGCCTGCAGCCGGGCCAGGATGCGGTGACTCTGGGTGGGCAGCTGACAGGTCAGGGTCTGCAACTCATCGCCGACGGCCAGCAGTTCGGCCGGGGTCAGCGAGTCGAGGTCGCAGGCGGCCAGCGCGTCGTGCGCGGCGCGCATCGCCGCGATCGCTTCCTGCACGACCGTCCCGGACATACTTCGAACATACGTTCGACCACCGACAAAACCCGCCGCGGTGTGACTACTGAAACCACAGTGACACAAGGGATTACACCCTGTGGATAGACCCCACCGCCTGTGGATGAATCAAGCACGAGTCGGCGATTTCAGGTAATGGGGCCTAGCCCGGCGGAGTCCAGGCGACCGGCAGCCGCTTGATGCCGTGAATGAACGCCGACTGCAGACGATCGGGCTCCTCGGTCGCGGTGATGTCGGGGATCCGGCGATGAAGTTCCTCGAAGATCACCGTGATCTCGCGGCGGGCCAGGTTCGCGCCCAGACAGAAGTGCGCGCCGCCGCCCCCGAAGCCCACGTGCGGATTGGGCTGGCGCCGTAGATCGAAGGTCCACGGATCGGTGAACTTCGTCTCGTCGCGGTTCGCCGAGCCGTACCACAGCGTGACCTTGTCACCCTCGGTGAGTTGCACCCCACTGAGCTCGGTGTCGCGGGTGACGGTGCGGCGCATGTACGACACCGGTGACGCCCACCGCACGATCTCCTCGATGGCCGTCGGCGCGACGTCGTCGTAGTTCTTCCACCAGTCCGCCCGCTCGTCCGGGAACCGGCTCAGGGCCAGGACGCCGTGGCTGATCGCGTTGCGGGTGGTCTCGTTGCCCGCCACCACCAGCAGGATGAAGAACGACGCGACCTCAGCGGAGGTGAGCCCTTCGCCGTCCAACTCGGCCTGCACCAGGTTGGTGGTCAGATCGTCGCCGGGGTGCGCGCGCCGGTCGTCGGCGAGTCCCGTCGCGTAGGCGCCGATATCCATTGCGACGCGGACGAATTCGTCGAAGTCGGTGGTCAGGTCCGGGTCACCGAAGCCGAGGATCACGTTGGTCCAGTGGAAGACCTGCTGGTGGTCGTCTTCCGGGATGCCCATCAGGTCGCAGATGATCTGCAGCGGAAACGGTCCGGCGAGCTCGGCGACCAACTCGCCCCGGCCGTCGGGATGATCGGCGATCATCGCCGGTGACCAGTCGCCGGGCGCGGTCCCGGACGGAGTCCTCCATGCGTGCCAGCACCCGCGGCGTGAAGGCGCTGCGCACGATGTTGCGCAGCCTGCTGTGCCGCGGATCGTCCATCGCGATCATCGAGCCGAAGTACTCGGCGAGTTCGGGCGTCTGGTCACCGATCGTGATGCCGAGGCTCGAGCTGAAGATCTCGGGATGCCTGCTGGCGCGGAACACGTCGTCGTAGCGGGTGACCGCCCAGTGGCCCCGACCCGGTTCGACGTCCTCCTGGACGAACTCCGGATGCCACGACACCGGCGCGTCGCGGCGCAGCGTGGCGAAGGCACCGTCGCGCAGGTCGTCGTCCCGCGCCCAGAACTCCCAGGAGCCCAGGTCGATGTCGGACATCGGAACGTCGGGTGGCACGGCGCCGTTGACCCGAGTCGAGATACCCACGTCGCATCACCTCATCGTCGAGAACGGGATGTCGCCGAGCGTAATGGTCTTCGGGCCCCGCAGCGTCAGGGCCTGGCCTCGTGTCCGGCTCGGCCGGGCGTCCGGCGCTCCTCCTTCATCTTCGCCTCGAACACGTGCCGCCGGCCCTGCTGCAAGTCGTCGCGGACCCGACGCTCGTGGTCGCGGAACTCGGTCCAGTAGCCGTCGTCGAATTCCTCGACGATCTGAAACGTCCACCGGCCGTGCAGAACGTTGCGGCCGACGAGTTCGGTCTCGAGTCGGTCGGCGGTGTCGCCGTGTCCGGCGGCCCGCAGCTTCTCGCAGGCAGCGCCGAGGGTGAGGTCGGCGTGCCCCATCAGTTGGTGGAACGAGTAGAGGTGTCCCCGCGCACGCTCGACGTACTCGAGGGCCTCCGACACCTGCCCGACCGCTTCTACCGTGTCGTCGTCGACACCGGGCGGCTGTCGGGTCAGCGTCTCGTCGTCGCTGGTCACCGACGGGTGATACCCCGTCCGTCGGCACGCCAATCATCGCCCCGTTCCGCCGATGGCCTGCGCGCCGCCGTTGCGCCGTGATAGCCAGAAGTGTGCGCAACACACATGCAGGGCAACCGTTTACGTCGTCCGACGAGGAGATCGCCGAAGCGTTGCTCGACGTCAGCATCCCGACGTTGATGCTGTCGTTGGTGCACATGTCGGGAGATCCGACGCTGATCCGCGGCGCGCTCAAGCCGGCCGGACTGTTCCTCAACGAGGTTCAGGGCTACATGTCCGAAGACGACAAGGCAGCCGTTCGCACGATCGCACTCGAGGTGATCGCCGACTACCGCGACCGCGGCTGCCCCGAACCGGCTCCCGTCGGCCCGGCGCTGCTGAAGGAGATGATGGAGTGGCTGGTCTGCGAACCGGTGCCCGACGAGTACGTCCCGATGCTGCTCGAGGAGATGGAACTCGACGGCGTCGACGAACGGGCGGCCCGCCCGCCCGACTCGGGGGCGCGTGCGGACCGACACGTCGTGGTCATCGGTTGCGGCGAGTCGGGGCTGCTCGCAGGCATCCGGCTCAAGGAGGCCGGCATCCCGTTCACCATCGTCGAGAAGAACGCCGGCGTCGGCGGCACCTGGTATGAGAACACCTACCCGGGCGCACGGGTCGACGTCGGAAATCACTTCTACTGCTACAGCTTCGAACCGAGCGACCATTGGACGCGGTTCTTCGCCGAGGCGCCAGAACTGCAGGCCTACTTCCAGGGCGTGATGGACCGGCACGACATCGGACGGCACGTGCGGTGGGAGACCGAGGTCACCGGCGCCCGCTGGGACGAGGCCACCGCGACATGGACGGTGGCGATGCGCGGCCGCGACGGCACGCGAGTCCACGTTGACCGCTGATGCGGTGATCAGCGCCGTAGGCCAACTCAACCGACCACGGATACCCGAGATCGCCGGTCAGCAGGACTTCTCGGGGCCGTCCTTCCACTCGGCACGGTGGGACCACTCGGTGGACCTACGCGGAAAGCGCGTCGCCCTGATCGGCGCGGGAGCCAGCGGATTTCAGATCGCGCCTGCCATCGCGGACGACGTCGAGCACCTGACGGTGTTTCAGCGCACCGCGCAGTGGATGTTCCCCAACCCCAACTACCACGCCGAGGTCGGGCCGGGCGTGCGGTGGGCACTGCGCCATCTGCCGTTCTACGGCCGCTGGTACCGGTTTCTGCTGTTCTGGCCCGGCTGCGACAAGGGGTTGCAAGCGGCCCGGGTCGACCCCGACTATCCCGATCCGCAGCGCGCCGTCAGCGAGATCAACGAGATCACCCGGCTGATGTTCACCGAGTGGATCACCAGTCAGGTCGGCGACGACGAGGAGCTGCTGGCCAAGGTGGTGCCGGACTATCCCGCGACGGGCAAGCGCACGCTGCAGGACAACGGAAGTTGGTTGCGCACCCTGACCCGTGACGACGTCGAGTTGGTCCGCACGCCCATCGCCCGCATCGAGTCGGACGCGGTGGTGACCGAGGACGGGGTCCGGCATCCCGCGGACGTCATCGTCTACGCGACGGGGTTCGAGGCCAACAAGGCGCTGTGGCCGATGTCGATCATCGGGCGCGACGGCGAGGCACTCGGTGACCGGTGGGGCGAACGCCCGACGGCGTATCTGGGCATCACGGTGCCGGGCTACCCGAACTTCTTCTGCATGTACGGTCCCGGCACGAACCTGGCCAGCGGCGGCAGCCTGATCTTCCACTCCGAGTGCCAGATGCGTTACATCACAGGATGTTTGGCTCACCTGATCGCCGGCGGCCACCGGTCGATGGAACCGCGGGTGGACAAGTGCGACGACTGGGTCCGGCGCAGCCAGGACGAGATGCGGAAGATGGTGTGGTCGCAGCCGTCGATCGAGCACTCGTTCTACAAGAACGCCCATGGCGAGGTGTACGGCCTGAGTCCGTGGCGACTGGTCGACTACTGGGCGTGGACCAGGGAACCGGACCCGGACGACTTCGTGTTCCGTTAAGCCAGTTCCCAATTCATGTTCTTGGCGAACGTGCGGGCATCGTCTGAGATGGTGCCCAGCTCGTGGCATCGCTTGATGTAATCCTGGACCATCGGCATGAAGTTCATCGGGTTGTAGGCGTCCTCCTCGTTGTGCCACAGACCGTCGCCGCCGTACCGCAGGATGGTGATGCACGGCGCCTCGTGAATGCTGCCGTCGCCGGGATCCTTCATCCGGTTCATGATCTCGCTGAACACCCAGCCCTTGTCGACGTCGATCGAGTACCACGTGACCGGGTAGAACGGCATTTCGCTGCCCGGGAACACGTTCATCGTCGACGCGATCCACTCGCTGATGCGTTTGCGGCCCGCCATCTTGCCGTAGAGATGCTCGGTGTAGGTCGCGTCCTCGGTGAACAGGTCGCCATAACGGGACCAGTCCCACACCTTTCCGATCTCCACCACCACGTCCTGGTGATGCTGAAACGTCTCCTCGATCTCCTCGCGTGACCATCTGTTCGTAGAAGACCCCATCGGATGTGCTCCTTCGTGTTCGCGGCAGAAGAACTAGAACCTGTTCTACCAAAGGACCCAGGGGCAGCGGAGCCGAAATCAGGAGACCGTCAACGTCCTCAGCCGGGGCCACAGGGTTTCCCACGGCACGCCCTGGCCGGTGAGGACGAAGGCGTGCATGTCCTCGCCGATGTCGCCGACGCGGCGGGCGTCGTTGAAGTACGGGCGCAGGCGATCTGGCTGGCGCCCGACGTAGAGCACCACGTCGTGGTCGGCGGGCGGTGGTGGGAAGTAGCCGTAGCTGCGGCTGGTGCTGTACGAGGTCGGCAGGTGGTACTTCGGTGCGCCGCCGTCGAGGAACGCCGCCACGATGTACGACTCGCCGATGATGACGGTGCGGTCCCGCTGCGCGGCGGGCAGTGCCCGATAGGCCTCCGCGGTGCGCCGCGCGATGTTCTCACCGACGTCTGAGCGGGTGATCGACACCGAAACCACCAGTGCGCCGACCGCGACGAAGGTGGCAGCCAACCACGCGGGCCAGACCAGCCACCGGCGCGGTGCACCACCCGCTTCGCGGCGGCGCTGGAGGCCGAGCGCACCGGAGGCGACCAGCGGTGCGTAGAGCCCCGCCAGATAGTAGGGGCGCCCGGCGGTGGCAACGAATACCACGTAGAGCGCCAGGAACGTCACCCCGAGATACCGGTATGCCCGCAGTTCATCGGCGAGGAGGAGTCGCACCAGCCCGTAGATTCCGAGCACGACGCCCGCAAGCCCGGCGAACACCAGCAATTCCACGGCGATGCCCGTGCGGCCGCCGTACAACGCCTGCGCCTCACCGGCCACGACGGGCGTCATGCGCAGCTGTGGCCAACCGTGCAGCTGTTGCCAGATCAGCGTCGGCGTCGCGATCAAGGCCGCGAGTGCAGTGCCTGCCCAGAACAGCGGCCTGCGGAGCAGGTCCCGCGGACCGAAGCTTGCCACCGCCACGAGCAACACCAGGCACAGCAGTATCACCTGAAACTTGGTCATGGCGGCAATCCCGATCACCAGGCCGAGCGCGATGAGCAAACGATCGTCACGCACCCGTTGCCATCGAATCACCAACCACAACAGCAACATCCATTGCAGTGGTTCCACCGCATACGGCGTCAGCCAGTGTCCCGCCAGTGTCGTCCACAAGCCGGTGGCCTGCGCCGTAGCGGTGAAAACCTGTGCGCGGCGGTCACATCCGAGCTCCCGGGCGATCAGGCCCGCCACCACCACCGCACCCGCGGTGGCAAGCACGGCTGGCAACCTCAGCGCGATGAGTGACCCTGGCGCGACGGCATCGGCGAGCGCCGCGAGCGCGGGTGTCAGCGGCGGCTGATCGGCAGACCCCCAGTCCAGGTGATACCGGCCGATGGCCAGCATGTACACCTCGTCGAACCAATACCCGGAGCCGAATGCCGTTGCCGTGCAATGCAAGACTGCGACCACGCCCGCGATGCCAAGCACGCCGCGGGTGGCGAAGGGGTGCACGTCCGCCATCACCTCGACGTTAGCGTGTCTGCCTCAGACAGAAGTAACGTGCCCCGCGTCGACACCGATAGCGGATGTAGGGGTCACATCACGGGGTCGCACGGGTACATGGACCGTCACGAGTAGGAGTGACAAGAATGAGACTGATCAAGGTCGTGGCCACCGCCATGATCATCGGCGGGCTGGGATTCGGCTCGGCGGGCATGGGCGCGGGCATGGCATCCGCGACACCCGCCGCGCCCATTCCGTTGAAACCGGGACACGGCGACGACGACTTCTGCCCGCCGGGGTGCGGCAACGGAAAGGGGCACCACGACAACCCGGGCAACTTCAACCCGGGCCACTTCGACGACAAGGGCCCGTGGTGGGCCAGCAACCGCCACGAGTGGTGGGACGACCGCAGGGGCGCGCCGCCATGGGGTTGGGGCCCGCCGCCTCCGGTGCAGTGGAACGGTGGTCCGGTGCCGCACAGCATCAACTACTGGGGTTATGACGTGAACCCGGTGTGGAACGACGGTCCACGTCAGTGGGGGATCTGGCTGTTCGGACTCTGGATCCCGATCTTCGGCGTCGGGTTCAACTAGCGGCTCCGGCTCAGCTCTCGACTCAGCTCTCGACGACGGCCTTGATCCGCTCCAGCGTCTTGCGCATGTCGCGGATGTTGCGCCGTTGTCGGAGCTGACCGCCGAAGAGACCGAACAGGGTGGTGAGGAGACCCTCGTTCATCCGGAATGACTCGGTGACGTCGGTGCCGCCGGCGACGGGCGCGAACGCGTAGTGCCAGTTGTTCACCGCCCGGTCGCCGACGAGCACCTCGAACCCGAACTCGCGGGCGGGTTCACACGCGGTCACCCGGCAGGTCGTCCAGTACACCGGGCCGATCTCGTTGCGCTTGACGTGGCCGCGGAACTTCGCGTCGAGGGCGGGGCCGGTGGCGCCGTCGAGCCACTCGGCCTCGAACGTCTCTGGCGAGAACCTGCCGGTGTTGCGAACGTCGGCGACGAGATCCCAGATCCGTTGCGCCGGAGCCGCCATCGTGACCGTCACTGCTGCGTGCATGAACTGGCTGCCTCTTTCATCATGGGCCGGGGCTGAGCGTGTAGACGTGGTCGGGGCTGACGATCTTGGTGATCGCGTTCGCGAGCGCCGTACTGGGTTCGCCGCCGCCTGCCGGGATGTCGGTGTTGCTCGCGATGACCAACGTCATCTGCTTCTCGGCGAGGTGGACCACCACCGTCTGGTAGCCGGGCAGGCTGCCGTTGTGCCCCACCCAGCCCGCCAGGTCGAAGATTCCCAGCCCGTAACCGTCCTGCGGCGGCAGCGGCGCTGCGTTCACCGTGTCGAGACGCTCGCGCTGTGTCTCCGGCGTGAGCAACGCCCCCGTCGCAAGGGCATCGGCCCAGGTGTGCATGTCGTCCAACGTCGAGATCATCGCCCCGGCGGCCCAGCCCCAGGTCGGATTCCAGTCCGTCGAGGTGACCTCTTTGTTGACGGCGTCCAGGGTGTAGCCCTGCGCATGCGGCTCGGGGAACGCGTTGTCGGTCGGAAAGCTGGTGTGGCTCAACTTCAACGGGGTCAGGATGTGGTCGCGGACGAAGTCGGGCAGCGTCTGCCCGCTGACCTTCTCCACTGTCATGCCCAGCAGGATCGTGTTGGTGTTGCAGTACTCGAAGCCCTTGCCTGGCTCGAAGTCGTTGGGTTCGGCGAAGGCGAAGTCGAGCAGTTCGCGCGGTGTGAAGGGGCGCTTCGGATTGCCGTACAGCGCCTTCTGGAAGTCCGCCGTCGCGCTGTAGTTGTGCAGACCGCTCTGCATCCTCGCGAGTTCGCGCAGGGTGATCTGGTCGCCCTTCGGAACGCCGTCGACGTATTTGGCGATGGGGTCGTCGAGCTTGACCTTGCCCTGGTCGACGAGCTGCAGTACGCCGGTGACGGTGAACGTCTTCGTCACGCTGCCGATCCGGTGATAGAAGTCGGGTTTCATCGGCGCACCGGTGGCCTTGTCGGCGACTCCGAACGCGCGGACGTATTGACCGTCGGGCCCCCACAGTCCGACCATCACGCCAGGCACGTTGACCGCCTTCATCGTGTCGTTGATCGCCGCGTCGAGGCGTTTGGCGACCGCGGCATCGATTTCCTTGGCGGCAGTGCTCGTCGCGGCTGGGGGAGCGCCGGACGATGCCGGCGACGACGTGGGTTCAGCCGCGCACGCGGCGATCAGCAGCGCCGACGCGGCGACGGCGGCTAACCGTCGGAGGCTGGCGGTCATCTATTCCCGTCGTGGTGCGATTGGTCGAAGAATCACACTATCCGCGAGGCAGTGCCGTCAGAGCCGATATCGCGTTAGCTGGATGACGTGACGGTTATCGACCGCAAGTGGGACGTCGGATCCGAGCAGCTGCGAGCGGAGGCCCGACGATGAAGGTCCGATTCGGCGTGAGCCTCGGCGCGGACACCGGTCCCGCGAAGTTGGCCGACGTCGTCGACCAACTCGAGTCGCTCGGCATCGACTCACTGTGGTTCTCCGAGCTGGTGTACTCCGAGGCGGTCGACCCGTTCGTCGGGATGGCGTACGCGCTGGCCCGCACGCGCAAGCTCAAGGTCGGGACGTCGGTGGTGGTGCTGCCCGGCCGCCATCCGGTGTTGGTGGCAAAGCAGCTGGCCTCACTGGCCGCGCTGGCGCCGAAACGCGTACTCCCGGTCTTCGGGCTCCGATCGGCGCTCGTCGCCGAACGCGATCTCTTCGCCGTGCCGGACGGACAACGCGCCGCCGTCTTCGACGAATCCCTGAAGCTGCTGAGGTTCGCACTCGAATCCGGGGGTGCCGACTTCTCGGGCGACTACTTCACGGCCAGGTCCGTCGCGGTCGCCCCGCGGCCGGACAAACCGATGGACATCTGGCTGGGCGGTGCCGCGCCTGCGGCATTCCGCCGCATCGGCCGGCTGGCCGACGGCTGGCTCGGCAGCTTCCTCACACCGGCCGAGGCGCGGCTCGGGCGCGAGCAGATCGAGGCGGCCGCCGCCGCCGCGGGCCGTGCCGTCGAACCCGATCATTACGGGATCAACGTCGCGGTCAGCGACAACGGGCTGCCCGCGAGCCTGCTCGAAGCCGTCCGCCGTCGCAGGCCCGATGTCGACCCGACCGAGCTCGTCGCCGACGGGTGGTCGCAGTTGCACCGGATGATCGACGGCTACCTGGAGGCTGGGCTGACGAAGTTCGTCATCCGCCAGGCGGGCAGCGGCGGCGTCGAGGAGTTCGTCACCCGGTTCGCCACCGAGCTTCTGCCGCGGGAGAACTGAGCACCGAGCCGGGCATCGAGTCGGCATTGAACCGAACGGGCCGCCCCGTCGTGTGTTGGGTATGGACGTCGCGAGGTCGTGGCTGCGTGGGTGGTTGGCATGTGCGATGGTTGCCGGAATCGCGGCGCTGATGCTGGGAAGCCCGCCGACAGCGCGCGCCGATGACCGCATGCAGTTCACCGGGACCACGCTGTCCGGTCAGCCGTTCAACGGTTCCGGCCTGTCGGGCAAACCCGCCGTGTTGTGGTTCTGGACGCCGTGGTGTCCGTTCTGCAACGCCGAGGCGCCCGGGGTCAGTGCAGTGGCCGCCGCCAACCCCGGCGTGACGTTCGTCGGCGTGGCGGCGCGCTCCGATCCGGGTGCGATGCAGAACTTCGTCGACAAGTACCACCTCGGCTTCACCAACCTCAACGATGCCGACGGCTCCATCTGGGCGCGCTACAACGTGCCGTGGCAGCCCGCCTACGTGTTCTACCGCCCGGACGGCACGTCGACGTTCGTGAACAACCCGACCTCCGCCATGCCGCAGCAGGAGCTGGCGGACCGGGTGTCGGCGCTGACCAAGTAGGTCGTCCACGACGTGGGGGCCGACACTCTCGGCCTTGCCTTCGCGGCCGGGCTGGTGGCAGCACTCAACCCGTGCGGGTTCGCGATGCTGCCCGCCTATCTGGCCCTGGTGGTTCGCGGCGAGGAGACCCGCGGCGGGTCCGCTCTCGTCAGGGCGGTGATCGCCACCGCGGCGATGGCACTCGGTTTCGTCGCGGTGTTCGGCACGTTCGGTCTGCTCGCCGTGTCGGCCGCCAACACGGTGCAGCGCTACCTTCCGTACGCAACCGTCGCGATCGGAATCAGCCTTGCCGCCCTTGGCCTTTGGCAGCTCGCCGGCGGTGCGGTGAAGGTCCCGATCCGGGACCCGCTGGCGCGCGGCACCCGGTGGGGGCCGACGGCCGCGCTCGGCTCGATGTTCGGGTACGGCATCAGCTATGCGTTGGCATCGCTGTCGTGCACGGTCGGACCGTTCCTGGCGGTGACCGGGATCGGCGTCGGTTCGGTACGCACCGGAATGCTGGCGGTGCTGGCCTACACGGCAGGCCTGGTGCTCATCGTCGGCACTCTCGCGGTGGCGGCCGCGTTGGCGGGTTCGGGCCTGGTGGACCGGCTGCGCCGAATCGTGCCGTACGTCAACAGGATCAGCGGCGTTCTGCTTCTCTTCGTCGGCGTCTACGTCGCGTACTACGGCTGGTTCGAATTGAGACTGTTCGCCGGGGCCGCCGACGCGCAGGACCCGGTGATCGCCGCCGCGGGCAGGCTACAGGGGGTGCTGGCAGGCTGGGTGCACCAAAACGGGGCATGGCCGTGGCTGCTGGCACTCGCCGTCATGGTGCTCGGCGCCGTCGCTTGGTCGTGGCGGCGCGGGCGATCAATCCGCAAGCCCCGGAAGCACTTTGACGATGCGGTCACGCACCAGTTCGGCACTGATCCCCTTGATGCGGTCGATCCAGCCGATTGAGGCGGGCACATACCAGTGCAGCCGCTTCTGGTCGTGATAGGCCGCCCACGCCGCCTCTGCCACGCTCGACGCAGGCATCAGGCGGAACATCCCCTTCTTCGGCGCGATGGCGGCGACGTCCGCGCTCGAGCTCGGGACCTTGCCGTTCGAGTGGTTCGGCGTATCGACGAGGATGGCCGTGTCGATCAGGCCGGGCAGCACGTCGGCCACCCGGACACCGTGGCGTTTCCACTCGACGCTGAGCGCCTCGGTCAACCCCTTCACCGCGTGCTTGGTCGCGGAGTACACCGCGATCTGCGGCATGCCGTAGGTCGCCGAGGACGACGACGTCGAGAACATCAGGCTTCCCGTGCTCTTCCTCAGGTACGGCAGCGACCCGTACGCCCCGGTGAGGACCGCCTTGAAGTTCACGTCGACCACGCGCATCGCGGCCTCGTACGGCACGTCCTCGAACCATCCGGACTCGCCGATGCCCGCGTTGTTCCACATCATGTCGAGGCCGCCGTCCGCGTTGCCGCCGCAGAAGTCCGACAGCGCCGCGTCGAGCGCGGACTTGTCGGTGACGTCGACCTGGCGGGTCCAGATCCGATCGGGCCCGAGCTCCTCGGCCAGCGAGGCCAAGCCGTCCGCGTTGCGGTCGGTGGCGCCGACCCGCCAGCCGCGCGCATGGAAGTGCTCGGCACCCGCGCGGCCCATGCCGCTGCCTGCGCCGGTGATGAAGATCGACTTGGTGGCGGCCACCGCGAATCCTCCTGGTGTCGTCGTCGGGTCATCAGACTGAATACCGCATCCGCGATGGAATCGGTGCCGAACCCGAGTCACCACCCGAGTCCCGATTGACCGATACCGTCCGAAGAGGAGACACCCATGGCTGAAGTCGTCGTCGCAGGACACCTGATGGTCGAACCGGAGAATCGGGACGACTACCTGAGCACCTGTGTGGAGGTGGTTCGGCAGGCCCGGGCGTCGGCCGGTTGCCGCGACTTCGCCATCTCGGCCGACCTGCTCGATCCCGGCCGGATCAACGTCTACGAGCGCTGGGACTCGCAGTCGGCGGTCGAGGCGTTTCGGGGTGGCGGCCCCTCCGACGAACAGGGTGCCGCAACGATCTCCGCCTCCGTCGCGGAGTTCGACGTGGCCCAGCAGAGGTCGCTGACGTGATCCGCGGGCCGGGACACCAACGGCGACACCGACACCGGCCGACCACGAGCTCAGCAAAGAGATGTCCAGGAAACTGCCAGACAACCCAGCAACGTGGCGCGCCCATCGGCATGGCGGGCGGCCGAACCGGGAATGACGAGTTGGTGACACGGCTCCGCGTGGCGGCAGCCGATTCGCTGAGGGCTTCATCATTCGGGTACTGTGCGTAAGTTGCGCAGATGTACCCGGGGGGACGCTCTCCAGCCCGTGTGGAGCTTCGGACGATACTCAAAAACCAGACGTTGAGGGCTTTGACTTGCCAAACCAGACCAGTGACAAAGAGGGCTTGACGCCGCACTTCGAAGACGTGCAGGCGCACTACGACCTGTCGGATGAGTTCTTCCGGCTGTTCCTCGACCCGACCCAGACGTACAGCTGCGCGTACTTCGAGCGCGACGACATGACGCTGGAAGAGGCGCAGAAGGCCAAGATCGACTTGTCACTGGGCAAGCTCGGACTGGAGCCGGGCATGACGCTGCTCGACGTCGGCTGCGGATGGGGCGCGACCCTCAACCGTGCCCTCGAGAAGTACGACGTCAACGTTGTCGGTCTGACGCTGAGCAAGAACCAGCAGGCGCATGTCGAGAAGCTGTTCGCCGAGTCGGACAGCCCGCGGAACAAGCGGGTGCTGCTGGAGGGCTGGGAGCAGTTTCACGAACCCGTCGACCGGATCGTGTCCATCGGTGCCTTCGAGCACTTCGGTCGAGATCGCTGGGATGACTTCTTCAAGATGGCCTACGCGGCGCTGCCCGCCGGCGGCGTGATGATGCTGCACACCATCATCAAGCCCAGCGCCGAGGAGATGGAGGCCCGCAGCCTGCCCCTGACCATGACCAAGCTGAAGTTCTTCAAGTTCATCATGGACGAGATCTTCCCGGGTGGTGAGCTGCCGTACGGAGCCAAGATCGAAGAGTATGGCCGGCAGGCCGGCTTCGAGACCACCAAGGTGCAGCCGCTGCGCCTGCACTATGCCCGCACGCTGGACATCTGGGCGGCGGCGCTGGAGTCCCGCAAGGACGATGCCATCGCGGTCCAGTCCGAAGAGGTCTACGACAGGTACATGAAGTACCTGACCGGCTGCGCCGACCTGTTCCGCGAGGGCTACGCCGACGTCTGCCAGTTCACCCTGCAGAAGGTCTGACCAGCGCCCACCGGCGACCGGACCGGCTTCGCGGACCTGGACGCGGGCCGGGGTGACGGTCAGCAGGCGACGGGGTGCGACTCGCAGTGTGGCGTGGTTCCTGGGAAGCGGTAGCGGTGAGCGGCAACCCAGCGGTACACGCGCTCCTGCAGGAACCTGATGCCGGGCACTCGATAGAGGACCAGCGGCAGCCGGGTCCCGAGCGCCGCCGACAGCGCCGCGTTGACGGCCTCGGCGCCGCCGTACACCTGGCCGGAGGAATCCAGCCACCATCCGGACTCGGTCATGCGCGACGGGGATATCCCGAGTCGCTCAGCCGTGCCCGGCTGCTGAAACGGCATGATTTCCAGTCCGCCGGTGCGATCCACGCGCTTCAGGGAGTACACGAACCGCGTGCACATGCCGCATACGCCGTCGAAGTAGAGCACGCCCCTCATGACCCCATCATCCCCTGCTGGGCTCACGCCGGGGGACGGCCGGGCGGACCCATCTTGGCGCCTGCGGCATCGCGGCGCCGGGCCGCCATCCCCGCGAGCGCCTCGAAGACCACCCGGTGCGCGGCGTTGACCGTGAGCTCGGCGTGGTCGTAGGCGGGGGACACCTCCACCACGTCGACACCGGCCACGTCGTGCTCGTAGCAGAGTTGGCGCACCATCCGGAGCAGGTCGACGCTGGTGATGCCGCCGGGCTCCGGGGTGCCGGTGCCGGGCGCATGCGCCGGATCGAGCACGTCGATGTCGACGGACAGGTACAACTTGTCCGCCTTGGCCAGCGCCTCGCCGACGGCGTCGACCATCACGGCCTTGAACCCGCGCTCCCAGATCTCCTGCATGGTGTGCCACACCATGCCCTGCTCCTGCATCCACTCGAAGGTGTCCTGCGGCGGCCAGTAGCCACGCAGTCCGACCTGGACGAAGTGCGTGCCGGGGACGGCGCCCGACTCGATGAGGCGACGCATCGGGGTGCCGTGGCTCGCCAGGTTTCCGTCGATGATGTCCGCGGTGTCGGCGTGCGCGTCGAAGTGCACGATCCCGACGTTGCCGTAGCCGTGCACGTCGGCGACCGCCGTCGCGGCGGGCCAGGTGATCGAGTGGTCGCCGCCGAGGATGACGGGCACGATGCCGCGTGAGGCGATGGTGGCGACCCGCTCCTTGATGTTGGCGTGCGACACCTCGGTCTGACCGTGCGGGCAGAACGCGTCGCCGAAGTCGACGACCTCGAGCCAGTCGAAGATCTCGAGGCCGAGATCCATGTGATAGGTGCCGGGCTCGTAGGCGGTGGCCCGGATGGCCCGTGGGCCGAAGCGTGCGCCGGGACGGTTCGTGGTCGCGACGTCGAACGGTGCTCCGACGATGGCGACGTCGGGTTGCCACGAATCGAGTTGCTCGGGTTCGGTGAGGAACGGCCGGTGCCCGAACGATGCCAACCCCGAGTAGGGCAGGTCGAGCTGCTCGGCCATGCCGGGCGGAAGCTCGCGGTGTGGCTCGTGATCGTGCTGGTGGCTCATGGACCGACAGTACCGTCATTCGGCAGCCGTTGACCCACAACGGAAGTGAGCGCGGCGCGCAATTCTGCGGGAATCGCGCGCTTGGTCCAGTCCTGTGTCGCAAGCACCACGTAGACGTTTCGGCCACGGGCGGCGCTCACCCGCACGCCGTCGTCACCGACCCTGAATACGTCGAACCCCAGCGTGAAGCTCGTCGTCCCGACCGATTCGCCCCGCACCTCGACGCGCACGCGGTCCTTCCAGCGGACGGGCGCGAGGTAGTCGATCTCCGCGTGCACGACCTGTATGTCGAGCCCCCACCCGTCGAACTCGGTGTCGGGCACGCCGATGTGGTCGAAGAACACGTAGGACGCCTCGTCGAACCAGGTCAGATAGTGGGCGTTGAACACCACGCCCTGCTGGTCGACCTCGGCGAAGCGCGGCACGATCGGCATCGAGAAGGGTTCGCTCACGTAGCTCACCTTGCAACGTCACGCCGTCCCCGGCAACGGCCAACCGCTGCGTACCGCCGGTGAGCCGGGGCTGACAGACTCGAGTCATGCAACTGGTCACGATCGATGACATCCGGGCGGCCGCAGACCGCATTCGAGGGTCGGTGGTCCGGACGCCGCTGCTGTCCGCCCCGTGGGGGGACCCCGAGCGACCGCTCTGGATCAAGCCGGAGAGCCTGCAGGCGATCGGCGCGTTCAAGGTCCGTGGTGCGTTCAACGCGATCGGTCACCTCGATGCGGCCACCAGGGCGAGGGGAGTGGTCGCATATTCGAGCGGCAACCACGGCCAGGCAGTCGCCTACGCGGCCGCCGCGTACGACATTGCCGCGTACATCGTCATGCCGGAGGAGACGCCCGACGTGAAGGTGGCGGCGACCCGCAGCCACGGTGCCGAGGTGGTGCTGTGCGCCGCAGGGCAGCGCGAGAAGGTGGCCGAAGAGGTGGTCGCGCGGACCGGTGCCGTGCTGGTCCCGCCGTTCGACCACCCGGACGTCATCGCGGGGCAGGGCACCATCGGGCTCGAGATCGCCGAGGACCTACCCGACGTCGCGACCGTGCTGATCCCGCTCAGCGGCGGCGGTCTGGCGTCCGGCATCGGGACCGCGATCAAGGCGCTGTGCCCACACGCCCGCGTGATCGGAGTCGAGCCCGAACTCGCGGGCGACACCGCGCAGGGCCTGGCCGCCGGGCACCGGGTCGACTGGTCGATCGCGGATCGCAACCGCACCATTGCCGACGGCCTGCGCTCGCAGCCGTCCGAGCTCACCTTCGCACATCTGCAACGGGTGCTCGACGAGGTTATTACCGTGTCGGAGAACGACATTCGCGCAGCGGTGCGCGAGATTGCGCTGCGGGCCCGCCTCGTCAGCGAGCCGAGCGGCGCGGTGGCGCTGGCCGGCTACCGACTGGCCGCCGACACCGCCGGGCCCGACGGTGACGATCCTGTCGGGCGGCAACGTGGAACCCGCGATGCTCGCGTCGATTCTCTCGGCCTGAGCGGAGGTCCGCGGGGGTAAAGTCGATCCCAGCCGAGGTCGGGGAACGCTGTGCAGGAGGCCTTCGGATGAATCGAATACTTCTTCGGGCGGGCTCGGGCACCGCACTCGTGATGGCGCTGGCTTCGGTGCCGTTGGTCGTGAGTCCCGCTGTCAGCTGGGCCTGTGACTGGGGTCAGGTGTGGGATGCAGGCAGCAACAGCTGCGTTGGCGCGCCCCCACCGCCGCCACCACCGCCCATCGGTGTGGTCGGCCCCGTCACGTGGTGCATCGGTGCGCCGATTCCGTTCGTTCCGATGAGCTGGTGCGTGCCCGTCGGGCAGACCTGAGTCACCAGCCGATCAGCAGTGGCGACGACACGGAACACCTGTCGCGCATGGCGTGTGTCCAGGCGTCCTGCTCGGCAGCGGCCTTGAGGTATCTGCGACGCCCCGCCCAGCCGCACGAGCAGGCTGGCACCGCGTTGGCGAAGCCGAGAACGTGCACGGAGACCACGCCGGCGGGGCCCGACCGCTCACTCCCGAGTCGCCGTTATTCATCACGAAAGCGGTTGACATCGTGGCCCTCCTTCGTCGACCCGACCTCATCGTCTTGTCTGACGCGACTGCGAACGATCGCGTTCCCATCATCACGCGGCATCGAGCCTGAAATCGGGTTACGACAGGTCACAACTCGGCCAACGCGGCTGGCGGTCGTCGCTGGTCGCAGCTGCCGTCATGACGGCCGCCCTGCCACTTTCGTGGCGCCGTCACGGCCGGCTGGCGCGGGCCCGTCGAGCCCGACAGCGGATCGCCAGGTAGTGTCTGCCCGAAAGGTGGATCCTCACCACGCCGCGACGGCGCCGCTTGGTTTCGTTCGGGTGTTCGCGCCGCCACGTGGCGGGTCCTCCTCGTCGCTCCGAAGGGGTACATGTGGACGCGGTGCTCGGCTTGTCGATGACCCCGACGTCCGTCGGCCTGGTTCTCGTCGAGGGTCAGGACGCCGACGGCGCAACGATGGATCGCGACGCATTCGACGTCTACGACGGTGCGCTTCCGACGTGTGAACAGGCCACCGCCGCAGTGCTCCGAACCGAAGCCCTTGCCGCCAACCGGGGCAGGCGCCTGCATTCCATCGGGGTGACCTGGAGCGAGGACGCCGACGCCGAGGCATCGGCCCTGATGAGGTCGCTGTCGGAGTCGGGCTTCGACAACGTGGTCCCGATCAGGCTTCCGGAGGCCACCGAGGCATTGGCTCGCGGCATGGCCGCCGTCATCGGCTACGAGACCACCGCGGTCTGCGTCATCGAACCGGACTCGGTCATCTCGATCGTCGTCAACACGTTCGACGGTGCCGTCCAGACCGCGTTCAACCACGCCATCGACTCCGACGAGAGCTTGATCAGCTGGTTGAGCACGGTGTTCACCAAGGCGGACTGGCAGCCCCAGGCGCTCGTCGTGGTCGGCTCGGCGGGCGGTTTCGAGTCGATCCTGCCGCAGCTCGAGGATGCGCTGTCGGTGCCCGTATTCGCACCGGCGGAAGCCGAGCTCGCATTGGCCAGGGGCGCGGCACTGGCCTCGGCTCAGACCATCGAACTTCCGCTGGTCGGCCTGGACGACGGCGTACGACGGCCAGTTCGCGTACACCGTCACCGGCGACGGGACCGCAGGTCGGCACCGCACCGCCGAACGCCGCTCGCGCGTCCGTTTGGGCCAAGGCGGTGCCGCGACGATGTTGATCGCAGGAGTGCTGACCTTCGTCGTCTCCGTGTCGATTGCCGTCAGCCTCGAGTTGACGCCGCGCCGCGACGCCGGACCGGGTAACCCGGTGCCCGCGGTCAACGTGTCCGAGACCCCGGCGGCCGTCAAGGCCATCCCACCGGCCATGCCGCCGCCCGTGTCGATTCCCCCGCCGGAGGCCGTGGAGCCTGCGCTGCCGTTGCCGGAGACCCCGGTCGTCGACGACGCGCCGCCGCCCGAGGCGAACGTCCCGGCGGAGGCTCCGGCCACCGACGAGGTACCCGCAGCCGTGGCGCCCGAGGCCCCGCCCGCAGGCGCTCCCGTCGTCGACCCGGAGCTGACCCCGCCACCGGATGCGTTCACCCCGCCGCCCGCCGTCGTCCCGCCGGTCGACGCCACCATCCCGGCCGAGCAGCCCAGCATCTGGACCCGCATCAAGGACAGGCTGAAGCCGGGCAACGACGATCAACCACTCATTCCTGCGCCTCCCGCGGACCCCGCGCCGCCGGGTCAGTAGCGGAACGGCGCCCGTTCCGTTGGGACGCTTGGTCATTCGCGGCGGAGACCTCCGAGTCCTTCTCCGCGTGACCATCGTGCTTGCCGTGATGTCGGCACTGCTCCTCGTCGAACTGTCGTCGCGCTCCGGAGTGCTCTGGCGACTGGTGACCTTCACCTATCAGGCCAACCTGCTGGCGGCGATCTACTACGCGTGGACCCTGGTGTCACCGCGCGCCGACGCCAGCACCGGGTGGCGGGGTGCGGCGGTGCTCTACGTGGTGGTGGCCGGGTTGATCTGGAATCTGTTCCTGACCGGTCGCAGCATGGGATACACATCGGCCAACGTGATCCTGCACGTGGTCGTGCCGCTGCTGGCGGTCACCGACTGGCTGGTTATCGGCAGGGGACAGGGAACGGTCCGGTGGTGGCAACCCTTCGCGTGGCTGGCGTACCCGGCGGCCTACGCGGGCCTGGCTCTGCTGGTGCTCAACAGCGCGGGCCGGCGTGCGCCCTACTACTTCCTGGATCCGAGCAGCGTGGGGGTCGCCACGGTGGCAGCGAACACCAGCATTCTCGCAGTCGGTTTCCTCGGGCTCGGCTACCTGTTGTTGGCCTTGGCGCGAAGTCCCTCGGCTAACACCTAGCGGGCCTGTGGCGAACTACCATGTAGACAGGCTGCTCAAATCGGAGGATGGAAACTTGCGTAAAGCGCTGCGGTACGTGCTGGCGGTAACGGGAACGTCGACGGTGTTGCTGGCCGGAGCGATGGGCAACGGCGTGGCGGCGGTGCCGTCGCCTTCGGCCGTTGCGAACGTGGCGCCGGCCGCGGGCGAGGTCGTCGGCGTTGGCATGCCGGTCACCGTCACCTTCACGAAGCCGGTCGTCGACCGGGCCGCCGCGGAGCGGTCCATCGGCTTCACCTCGCCCAAGACGCCGCCGGGCACCTTCACCTGGTTGAACGGCAGTGCCGTGCAATTCACGCCGACCGGCTTCTGGCCCGCCCACTCCACGATCTCGCTATCGGTGGGCGGGGCCAAGACCAGCTTCGAGACGGGCGCCTCGGTGGTGGGCGTCGCCGACATCGGCGCGCACACGTTCACCGTGAGCATCGACGGCCAGGTCGCGCGCGAGATGCCCGCGTCGATGGGCAAGCCGAAGCACCCAACGCCCGTCGGGTCGTTCACCGCGCTGGAGAAGCAGTCCCCGGTGATCATGGACTCGCGCACCATCGGCATCCCGCTCAGCGACCCGGAGGGCTACAAGCTCACCGTCTACGACGCCGTCCGCGTCACCTGGGGCGGCGTCTACGTGCACGGCGCGCCGTGGTCGGTGGGATCGCAGGGCAACGCGAACGTCAGCCACGGCTGCATCAACCTCAGCCCGGACAATGCCGCCTGGTACTACGACACCGTGAGCGTCGGCGACCCCATCATCATCCAGGCGTAGCGGCGTGGAGATTCTTCGCCGTCGGTGAGGTGGCGACCGCTGCCGCATCGGGATGGGTGCCCAACACGCGGTCGGCGGTCCCGGAGCTCGTCACCGTGAACCAGTAGTGCTCGTTCTTGAAGTGATGCTGCCGGTGGTTCTTCCAAATCGCCCGGTACAGAACGGTTCTCGGCTTGTAGTCACTGTGGATCAGGTAGTGGCACCATTCGTAACCGAGTCCGAGCACGGCGAGGAACACCAGATAGGTCAGCCCGAGTCCGGTCCGCGGGAAGGCCAGCACCGCGACGGCGACCGACAGCGGCAGCACCCACAGCAGCGCGCGCCACGGAATGAAGATCAGCGGCACGTCACGCGGGTCGACGTGATGCTCACGGTGCTTGCGGGCCAGCAGGGAGTCGATGGTGACGGGCCCGAACCGTCGTGGCCGCCAGTGCAGCACGACCACGTGCACGACCCATTCGAAGAACGGGAACAGCGCCAGCATCGCCACCGGGATCAGCGCGTCGGTGAGCTGCCAGTCGCCGACGGCGATCCGGGCCGTCAGCGCCGCCACCAACCCGACTCCGATCATCCACGGCGACGGGTGTTTCCAGAACTCGCGAACCGCATCGGCGAGCGTGAAGCCCCGGCGTTGCGGGCGGCGGGTCCGGGTGTCGTCGTGGTCGTGCCGGTGGTCATTTGACGTCCTCCAAGGTGTCGAGTGCAGCGAGAAGTGCCACGGTGGCGGGTTCCAAGAGTGCGCGGGCGGCCCGCTCGGCGGCGGCCGGATCGCCTGCGCGGATGGCCCTGGCGATGTCGCCGTAGGCGTCGGGGCGACCCACTTCGTCGGCCATCATCGTGGCCAGCGCGGGCAGTGCCGGTTCGTACGTCGCGCGCAGCGTGTTGTACATCAGCCGGAAGGCGATCGAATCGGCCCCGTCGACCACGTGATCCCAGAACGACAGTGCGTGCCGCTGCCGCTCGACCGGATCATCCTCGGCGGCGAGTGCCGCGATGGACCCGTCGAGCAGATCGGCGACGCCGGGCAGTTGCCTGCGCGCGGCGAGCTCGGCGACCTTGGGCCCGTTGTGAAGTCGGGTTTCGAGGATGCTGCGCACCACGGACGGATCGACCTCGCCCGCACGGATGAGCAGCCGGGGGAGCAGGTCAAGGCCCGCGTGGCGGCGGAAGTCGCGCACGGTGGTGGCATCACCCTGACGGACTTCGACGAGCCCGGCCTCGGTGAGCCGCTTGATCGCCTCACGGACCGCGGGCCGCGACACGCCGAGCACCTCGGCGAGCCGTCGTTCACTTGGCAGCGCCTCGCCGGGCTGCATGTCGCCGCTGAGCACCTCGGCGACGATCTGATCGAAGACGTCCTCGGGGACCGATCGACGGTTGACGGGTTGTAACGCCATGGACCCACCATGGCAGAGTCATTGGTAAGAGGTCAAGTGGTCTTACCAGTGAGGGCTAGCTGGGAATTCCGGTGTACTCCGGGTTCGGCGGCACCGACAGCGCGATGCCGATCCGATTGGTGGCGCCGATGAACGCCGCGATGGAAATGCCCTCCAGGATCTGATGGTCGTCGAGGCCCAGTTCCCGCAGGCGGTCGAGATCCGCGTCCCGGATCGCCTGCGGGTGGTTGTTGACGGCGACGGCCAGATCGGCGAGTGCGCGTTCGCGGTCGGTCAACTCGGCGACCTGGTGATGGTCGATCGCGACCCGCTGACCGAACGACCAGTCACCCGCCACCTTGCCGAGCTTGTTGGCGTGGTTGGTGTGGCAGTACGCGCACCGGTTCTCACCGGACACCACGGTGGCGATCACCTCGCGCTCGCGGGCACTCAGCCCACCGCGGCCGTCGGTGCCCAGAAGGGGGAGCAGGTAGCCGTTGAGTCGCTCGAGATCGCCCTCGTTGAGCGACAACGCGCGAAACCAGTTGGAGGTCAAGCCTTCCTCGCGCTGTTGCCTGGCGAAGAAGCCCGACACGCCCGGCGCGCTCAGCTCCTCGAGCGCGGGCACCCGCAAGCGCGAGATGCGGTTCGGCGTGAGCCCGGAGGCGGGCTGGGCGGGAGCGTCGGCGGTGGCAGTCATGACTCGACGATGCGGCGTCGTCGCGCCTGCGTCGAGGGTTGTGCACGCACAGACTGAAAACCTTGCGGGACGGCCCCTTCAGCGAAGCGCGGCGGCGGTCGACTCGTCGGCGGGCAGGAACGCCTCGATGCTCAGTTCGGCCGCGGTGAGGTCGAGAGCGGTGCCGAACGTCGTGACGGTGCTCAGGAACGTCAGGACGCTGCCGTGGGGGCCGTCGAGCTGTAACGGCACCACCACGCTGCCGAGGTCGATGGTGTCGTCGAAACCGCCCGGGTAGGACTCGATCTCGGACAGCAGTGCCGCCAGGTCTTCGGACGCGCAGACCGCGACCTCGCGGCGGAGGCGGGAGACGACGTGGTGGCGCCACTGCCCGAGGTTGCGGATCCGCGGCGCCATGCCATCGGGGTGAAGGGAGATCCGCAGCGCATTGGACGGGTCCAGCAGGGCGGCGGCGACGCCCTCCAGCATCAGCCCGGCGCCGGCGTTCGCGGCCACGATGTTCCAGCACCGGTCCACGGCAAGGCACGGATACGGCTCGTATGCCTTGAGCACCTGTTCGAGGCCGTCGCGGACCGCGGCCATGTCGGGGTCGGCCAGCGAACGCTCCGCATACACCGGCGCCAGACCCGCGGCGATCAGGAGTTGGTTCCGCTCGCGCAGCGGCACGTGCAGCGCCTCGGCGAGTCGCAACACCATCGTGCGACTCGGAGCCGACCGACCGGTCTCGATGAAGCTCACGTGACGCGACGACACGTCGGCCTCGAGGGCCAGGTCGAGCTGGCTCAGCCGGCGGCGTTGCCGCCACTGCTTCATCAACGACCCGAACGGGAGGTGCTGCGCTGAAACGCCGGTCACCTACCCAGTCTGGCCCACACACCTTGGAGCGACCACTACCCGGGAGGTAATTGCTTCGCTTACCCGGACGCGGAACGCTGGACGGTGTCCGGGACGACCGGCCGAGCCGAGGAGGCGACGATGCGATCCAGTCAGCGGACAGCAACCGATCGGGACATCCCGCGGTGGTTGCGGTTCGTCATGAAGTCCGACCGGGCAGGCTCGTCCTGGTACGTCGGGGTGGGGTTCTTCTTCGCGCCGGTGCTCGCCATCGTGTCGCCGTGGCAGGAACTGACCACGGTGCTGTGGATCGTGATCGCCGTCACCGGGCTCTGGCTTGGCCTGCTCGGCGTGGCGATGGCCACCGGTCTGGCGCTGGTGTTGCGATCCAACCGCGAGATCCCGGAGGACTACTGGCGATCCATCATCGACTATCCGGCGACGGTGAAACCTACTGCGCCGCGGCGGATTTAGCGGACTCGCCGGTGTAGTCGACCTGCCAGTGCTTGATGCCGTTGAGCCAGCCGGAGCGGAGCCGCTCGGGCTGGGCCAACGAGGTGATGTCGGGCATCGCGTCGGCGATGGCGTTGAACATCAGGTCGATGGTCATCCTGGCCAGGTTGGTGCCGATGCAGTAGTGCGCCCCCGTCCCGCCGAACCCGACGTGCGGGTTGGGGTCACGCAGGATGTTGAAGGTGTACGGATCGTCGAAGACGTCCTCGTCGAAGTTGGCGGAGCGGTACATCATGACCACCCGCTGCCCCTTCTTGATCTTGACGCCGTCCAACTCGGTGTCCTCGAGCGCGGTGCGCTGGAACGACGTGACCGGGGTGGCCCACCGGACGATCTCGTCGGCGGCGGTGCCGGGGCGTTCCCGCTTGAAGAGCTCCCACTGGTCCGGGAAGTCGGTGAACGCCATCATGCCCTGGGTGATCGAGTTGCGCGTGGTCTCGTTGCCCGCCACCGCCAAGATGATGACGAAGAAGCCGAACTCGTCGTCGGTGAGCTTGTGGCCTTCGACATCGGCCTGAATCAGCTTGGTGACGAGATCCTCGGCGGGGCTGTCTGCCCGCTCGGCCGCCAACTGCATGCCGTACATCATCAGTTCCGCCGAGGCAGTGAGCCCATCATTGGAGGCGAACTCCGGATCCTGGTCGCCCACCAGCTGGTTGGACCAGTGGAACAGCTTCATCCGGTCTTCCTGCGGCACGCCCATCAGGCCCGCGATGGCCTGTAGCGGGAGTTCGCAGGACACCTGTTCGACGAAGTCGCCGGTACCTTCGGCCGCCGCCTTGGCTCGCGATGTCGCGTGCGCGCTCGGCGAGGTCGGCGCGCAGCAGTTCGATGGCGCGCGGAGTGAAGGCCCGCGAGATGATCTTGCGCAGGTGGGTGTGGTGCGGTGCGTCCATGTTGAGCAGCACCACCCCTCGGCTCGCGTTGATCTGGTCGAGCGACGAACCTTCGGCGTAGCGCGGCAGCGCCGTCTTCTCCTGGCTGGAGAAGACCTCGCTGCGTCGCGACACCTCCTTGACGTCCTTGTGTCTGGTCACCACCCAGAAGCCGCCGTCGCCGAATCCGCCGACGTCCTCGGGCTGCTCGTTCCACCAGATCGGTGCGACCTTGCGCATCTCCGCCAGCTCCGCGATGGGCAACCGCTCGGCGTAGATGTCGGGGTCGGTGAAGTCGAACCCATGCGGGAGGTTCGGAGATTGCATGACTGGGGCACTCCTCGCGACGACGTGCTCTAAGGGATGTAAGGCATTGCTACACCACAGCTGGGGCCGCTGGCAGCGGGTTTCCGAAACTCCGGGGAAGTCCCAAGTGGAACGTGTTCTCGTCGAACCGGTGTAACGAAAAACCGACCAGTACGTAAGAACCCAGAGGTACCATCAGTCCCTGGAGTAACACCGAGAGGCCACCGCCATGAGTGCACAGATGCGAAGGTTTCTGTCCGCTGCCGTCTGCTGCGCATCGGGCGCCGCGGTCGCGCTGACCGTGGCGGGTACGGCCCTGGCCGACCCGTTGGACCCGGTGCCGCCGCCCGCCCCCGCACCGGTGCTGCCGGGCGATCCATTGGCGCCACTCGCCGCCGCGGAGGCCCCGGCTCCTGCGGCGGACGTGACCAACCAGGCGACCGCGCAACTGCTGCCCACCCCGCCCGACGGCGTTCCGCACCTCGCCAGCCCCGACGCTCTGCCACCGGGTTCGACGATGGATCCGACCGTGATGGGCAATGAAGGCCCGAACACGAGCTATCTGAAGGATCTGTGGCACGCCGTGCAGAACCAGGAGATCAGCGGCAAGGAAGCGCTGATCATGGGCTTCGCGCAGCGCGGCATGAACACGCCGTACCCGAATCAGGCGCCCGGCCCGAACGTGCCGACCTCGGGCACCGATCCGGCGCTGGCGGCCGCCGCGCCGCCGCCCGCTCCACTGCCTGCTGCGGCGCCGCTGCCCGGTCCCGCGCCTCTGCCCGAGCCTGCCGCTACCCCGCCCCCGCCGACTCCGTGACGTCGCCTGCCGCGGTGTCGCGGCAGGCCCGTTCGAGGAGTTCGAGCACGATGCGCACGTGGGTGCGCTCGACGCCCGCCCACACGGCGCGCGTCGCAGGAGTGCGGTGATGGACGAACGTCGCGAAGTGCAGTCCATCGGGGCGTAGCGCGAACAGCAGCTCGCCCGGCATCCCGACCCGCGATTCCCTGCCGAGCAGCACGGCGTCCTCGGACGTGCGCCGGATCGTCCACCCGAGCACGGACCGATCCGTCGGCGCGGCGTCCTTGAGTCCGAGCGCCGCCCAGCCGGCCAGCAGCCTGGCCTGCATCGCGGGGGACGCCCCGTCGAGCACCGCCCTGGCCCACCGTTCGGCGTTCCACTCCGGATGAGCGTCGGTGTCGGCGACGAACGAATCCGCGTAGTCGACGCGCGGCAGGGTGCTCAGCGCCAGGACGTCGTCGGGTGGGTCGACCCGGGCGACCCTGCCGCGTTCCCGAGCGCCGTCGCGCCAGAGTCGTCCGAGGTCGCCGAGCATCGTCGGATACACCAGGAGATGGCGGAACGGCGCGATCGCCGTCAGATAGGCCGAACCCAGCAGGCCGTTCGGCTTGACGAGAACCGCCATCTGACCCCGGTAGGAACCACGTCCGTCCGGAACCCAGCCCAGGTGCAGGATGCCGTGCACGGTGCGGTTGACGATCTCCATCGCCGCTTCGTCGGCAGTGGCGTAGAGCGGCGTGAACGGCCCGGTGGCGACGTCTGCGGGGAAGGTGTCCCGCAGATCCGCGGGCAGCGCCTCGCGCAAACCACCTGTCCGGGAACTGGTTTCGTCGTCGAGGTGCAGCAGCCGCCCGAGCGTCCAGCGGGCGGCGAACAACGCGCGCACCACCGGCGACGAGCGGGCCGCGTCGAACGATCCGAACACCTCGATCAGACGCTCGAAGTCGTCCGGGCCGCCCGGTGTCGGCAGTGCCCAGACGTCGAGTATTCGAAACCCATCGGCGATGCCATGGATGCGCCACGGCCGCGAACTGTGCGCATCGATGGGCAGTTCCGCTTTTACCATACACTACTGTATGCTTTAGTTTCGTTGGATGTCAACGCAATACAATGGAAGCGACGATGCCTGCACCCACCAGGACACCACGCGAGGCATGGCTCGATGCGGGGCTGGCGGCGCTGGCCGACGGCGGTCCCGACGCCGTGCGGGTCGACGTGCTCGCACAGACCCTCGGCGTGACACGCGGCGGCTTCTACCACCAGTTCGACAGCAGGCAGGCCCTTCTCGACGAGTTGCTGGACACCTGGGAACGCCGGAGCACCGACGAGGTGCTGGAGCGGGTCGAGCGCGAGGGCGGCGATGCGCGCACCAAGGTCGGCAAGGCTGGCATGTTGACGTTCTCGGGCGCGCTGCTCCCGGTCGACCTGGCCGTCCGGAACTGGGCCCGCCACGACGCCGCGGTGGCCGACCGGCTGCGCCGTGTCGACAACCGCAGGATGGACTACCTGCGTGAGCTCATCGGGACGTTCTGCGCCGACCCCGACGACGTGGAAGCCCGTGCGCTGCTGGCCTTCTCGCTTGCCATCGGCAACCACTTCGTCGCGGCCGACCACGGCAGGCGCAGCCGCGCCCAGGTGCTCCGGCGGGCGACGGCGCGGCTGCTCGACTGACCAACCCGGCCCGCCGACTAACCCGCGATGGCCTCGATGCGTGCCGGCACGTGCTTGTGCCACGGGGTGCCCGCGTAGGCGTCGCGCCACTCCGTCGACGTCAACGCGTTCGGTGCCACGCCCGGGGTGCTGGACCGGCCATCGCCGTCGACGTAGTCGAGACCGTATCCGTTCGGCAGCGACACGTGCCCGGGCAGCATGGCGTCACTGACCTCGACGGTCGCGACCGCGCTGCCCGCCGCGGTCGTGATCCTGGCGCGACCACCGTCCAGCAGGCCGATGGCACCGGCGTCCTCGACGCTGACCCGCAACGCTCCGTCGGCGTCCCTCTTGCGCCACGTCGGATCGCGAAGGATGTCGTTGGCGGTATAGGCCCGCCGCTCGCCTGCCGACAGCACCATCGGGAACTCCGCGCTGGTGTGCGCGGTCGGTGCGGAGCGCAGCGCGCGGACCTCGTCGAGCATCTCCGGCATCTCGACCGCGATCCGGTGATCCGGATGGGTGATCAGGGCGAAGTCGTCCTCGTACTCGTGCACCGTGAACGTCACGCCCGACCGGCTCGACAGGATTGCCTCGAACAAGGCGTTGCCATCGGCGTGGCCGGCACGCCGCACCGCATCGGGGTACGCCATCGCCGTCTTCTGGGCCAGCCCCCACAGCGCTGCCGCGCCGGCCAGCCCCTCGGGCAGGGCCTGTCCCAACGTCTCGTACAGCACGAACGGCAGTACCCGGCCCAGCGCCGGATTGGCACTGACGGCGGTGAGGAACGCCTCCGCGTAGGCATCGAGGCCCTGTTCGGCCGCACGGCGCAGCGGCCTCAGCTCGTCGTCGTCGACCACGCCGAGTGCGCGCACCAGGCGCGCCCAGATCTCCGGCTCGGCCAAGGTCCCCGCAAGCGGCTCCATCAACCGGTGCCGGAGGTGAAAGGTGTTGTGCGGGAACTCCAGATTGAAGAACGTCGCCTCGGCCTTCTCGAACTGGCTGGCGGCGGGCAGGACGTAGTGAGCCAGCCGGGCGGTCTCGGTCATGGCCACGTCGATGACGACGAGCAGCTCCAGCGACTCCAGGGCGTCGCGCACCGAGGCCGAGTCGGCGACCGAGTGGGCCGGGTTGCTGCTCTCGACGATCATCGCCCTGAACCGGTCGGGATGGTCGGTCAGGATCTCCTGCGGCACCACGTTGCTCGGCACCAGACCGGCGATGATCGGCGCAGCCGTCACGGGTGTGCGGCCGACGCCGCCCGCCGCGAACAGTGGCGCGAACGACGAATGTAGGTGCTGTCCACCGCGTTTGGCGAAGTTGCCGGTGAGTATCCACAGCAGCTTGTTCAGATACGAGCACAGCGTGCTGTTCGGCGCCTGCTGGATGCCGAGATCCTCGAACACGGACACGCTTGCCGCTGCCCCGATCCGACGCGCGGCAGCGCGCAGCAGATCCTCGTCGACGCCGCAGCGTTGCGCGTAGTCGGAGACCGGCACGTCGGCGAGCACCGCGCGGACGGCGTCCGCGCCGTTGACGTGGTCGGCGAGGAACTGCTCGTCGCAGAGCCCCTCCTGCACCAGCACCGCGGCCAGCGCCGCAAGGCACCACGCATCGGCGCCCGGGCGCACGCGGAGGTGGAAGTCGGCCAGTTTCGCGGTATCGGTGATCACCGGGTCGATCACGATCATCGATCGCGCGGGGTCCTTCGCGATCTCGTTGAGCACGACCCTGGCCCGCGGGAAGCTCTGCGACATCCAGGGGTTCTTGCCGATGAACACCGACACCTCGGCGTGCTCGAACTCTCCACGGGTGTGGCCGCCGTAGAAGTGCGCGTCCACCCAGTGCTCGCCGGTCTTCTCCTGCGCCAGCGCATTCGAGCGGTACCGCGATCCGATCGCCTTGAGAAACGCGCCGCTGTAGGCGCCACCGAGATGGTTGCCCTGACCGCCGCCGCCGTAATAGAAGATCTTGTCGCCGCCATGCTCGTCGCGGACCTTCGCGAAACCCTCGGCGATCTCGGAAATCGCGGTGTCCCAGTCGATCTCCTCGTAACTGCCGTCGGAGCGCCTGCGCAGTGGCGACGTCAGCCTGTTGCGGCTGTTCTGGTAGTGGTCGAGCCGAAGGGCCTTGTTGCACGTGTAGCCCTGCGATGCGGGATGCTCCTTGTCACCGCGGATCTTGACCAGCCTGCGGTCGTCGACCTGCACGACGACACCGCAGTTGCACTCGCACAGGATGCAGGCCGTCGACTGCCACATCGTCCGGTCAGCTCGCTAGCGGTCATCTGGTGAACCCCTTCCGGGTGTCTCGGCCTGCAGGAGCGTGCGCAACTGGCGGTGGGCGACGTCGAGTGCTGCCATGTCACGGGTCGCGCGCACCATCACGATGGCGCCTTCGATGGCCGCCGTGATGAACATCGCCAGCTCCCGCGCCCGGTCGGCCGCAACGCCGTCGTCGGCCAGCCGTTCGGCGATCAGACCGGTCCAGCGGGTGAACGCCGCACCGGCGCGCTCGAGCACGGCCGCGTTCTCGTCCTTGGCCGGGTCACCCGCCTCGACGGCGACGGCCACCACCGGGCAACCCGCCCGGTAGTCGGTCTTGGTCAACTGCTTGCGGAACCCCGACACCACGGCGTCCAACACGTCGAGACCCGTTGCGGCGCTGCTGATCCGGGCCGCCGTGTGATCGCTGGCGAAGTCGACGGCCTCACGAAGGAGCTGGGTACGTCCGCCGGGGAAGTAGTGATAGGCCGAACCCCGCGGCGCGCCGCTGTGCTCGAGGACGTCGGAGATCGCGGTCGAGTGCGCGCCACGCTCGCGGATGAGCAGTGCTGCCGATGCGACCATCCGATCGCGGGGAGTAGCCATGTCGTCGTACCTTCGGCCAGGCCGGTATACATAGCCGTACATAGCCGCAGTGAGAACGCGACAGCCTCGTAGCGCGCGAATCCCGCCGACTGTCAGCGCGATCGCGAGATCGACGCCACGCAACGATCCACTCGCACTTTTGTTGCGTGATGTCGATCTCGGGTGCGGCAACGTGCAGTTTCGATGCGGTGAAGCCGTCAGACCGAAGCGGCCTCGTTCAGCTCGTTCAGCGTGTTGGTGGCCTCCAGGTACTCCTGCACCCACCGCTCGATGACGGCCGAGGTCTTCTCGACCTTCTCGAACTGGCCCACCACCTGGCCGACCGGGTTGAACGCGACGTCGACCGTCTCGTTCGGGTACTTGTGCGTGGCGGCGACCGCGAGCCCGGACACCATGAACTGAAGCGGCATGCCGAGCGGCTTCGGATTGTCCGGGTCGTCCCACGCGTCGGTCCAGTCGTTGCGCAGCATCCGGGCCGGCTTGCCGGTGAACGAGCGGCTCCGCACGGTGTCGCGGCTGCCCGCCCGTATGTAGGCCGCCTGCTGAACCGGCGTGTTCTCGGCCTCCTCGACCATCAGCCACTGCGACCCGGTCCACGCGCCCTGCGTACCGAGCGCCAGCGCCGCGGCGATCTGCTGGCCGCTACCGATACCGCCTGCGGCCAGCACCGGAACCGGGGCGACCTCCTTGACCACCTGCGGCCACAGCACGATCGAACCGACCTCGCCGGAGTGCCCGCCTGCCTCGCCGCCCTGGGCGATGATGATGTCGACGCCTGCGTCCGCGTGTTTGCGCGCCTGGCTCGGTGAACCGCACAACGCGGCGACCTTCCTGCCCTCGGCGTGAATGTGCTCGATCATGTCCCTCGGCGGGGTGCCGAGCGCATTGGCGATGAGCGTCATCTTCGGATGCTTGAGCGCGACCTCGACCTGGGGGGTGGCCGTGGCCTCGGTCCACCCGAGCAGCCGCAGGGTGTTCTCGTTGTCCTCCGCGGTCAGCGGGACGCCGTGATCGACGAGGATCTTCCTCGCGAAGTCGAGGTGCTCCTGGGGCACCATGTCGGCCAACATCTTCGCCAGTTCGTCGGCGGAGAGGTTCGAATCCATGCCCTCGTACTTGTTGGGGATGACGATGTCGACGCCGTAGGTGTGGTCACCGATGTTCGCGTCGATCCAGTTGAGTTCGATCTCGAGCTGCTCCGGCGTGAAGCCGACGGCGCCGAGCACACCGAAGCCCCCGGCCTTGCTGACGGCGACCACGACGTCGCGGCAGTGCGTGAAGGCGAAGATCGGCAAGTCGATGCCGAGTTGGTCGCAGAGGGGGGTGTGCATGCCTGCTCCTTGGCTGGGGCGTCAGCGATAGAACCAAATTGTAACGTGTTCTAGTTTAGTACCTCGGCCGTTCGGTGGTGAGGCCAGGCTCGGATCCACGATGATCATCGGTAGTCGACACCGCGCGAGAACCGGATTACCGTTTTTCGCAAACATCATTGGCATGCGCGATCGTGGCGCCGAAGGGCGAGGACCGTTGACGCACTGGCTGACCCATTCACTGGTCCTGGCATCGGACTACCGCGTGCCGAACCCGGACCGGGTGTGGCCACTGCTCGAGCGTCGGCAGGACGCGCTCGCCGACATGGGCGCGCACCACGTCCTGGTGTACGCCTCGACCACCGAGCCGGGACGGGTGCTGGTGATGATCGCGATCCACGCCCGCGAACCGGTGCTCGAGCTGCTGCGGTCGCGGGTCTTCTTCGAATGGTTCGACGCGGTCGGGGTCGAGGACATCCCTGCGGTGTTCGCAGGCGAGGTGGTCGAGCGCCTCAACCTCTCCGGGGAGGCCGGGCCGACGGCACCCGAGGTGATGGTGTCGCTGGTGACCCCGGTCGCGGACGTCCCGACCCTCGTCTCGCACGTCCGCGAGACCGTCGACGAACTCCGCGATGCCGGGATTCGCAGCCTGCTCATCTTCAGCGCATTCGACAGCCCTCGCGAAGTGATGCTGCTGCTGCAGATCGACGACGAATCGCACGCCCGCCACTGGCTGCGGTACTCCGGGCTGGCCGCCGAGTGGCTGGAGAAGGCGGGCATCGGCGCCTATCCGCCCGTCTTCGTCGGCAAGTTCCAGCGGATGATCCGCATCGACGAGACGGACCCGACGGGCGTGAGCTGATGTACGTCTGCCTCTGCGCGGGCGTCACGAATCAGATCGTGGCCAAGGCGGTGGCGTCGGGCGCCTCGACATCCAAACAGGTGGCCGACGCGTGTGGCGCCGGCTCCGAATGCGGCCGGTGCCGCCGCACGGTGCGCGCGATCATCGAGGCTCGGCAGGCCTCCGCCGCGGCCAAGAGGCCACCCGACGACGCTCAGGCCCGGTGACCAGCAAGATCGGCCAACCGTGGCGCACCGCCTCCGCGGCAAGGCCCGATCGCGGGTTCACCGGCCGCGGGTGGCCGACCGCCCGCATCGACGGGATGTCCTCATCGCCGTCGGCATAGAAGTAGCTGCTGGTCAGGTCGACGCCCCGGCCTGCCCCGAAGCGCTTCACCGCATCGGTCTTGCGGGCACCCCACACGATCGGCTCGACGATCCCACCCGTCAGGCGTCCCCGGCCGTCGACCTCGAAGTGGTTGCACACCACATCGGTGATGCCCAGGTACCTGGCTACCGGCTCGGCGTGGATGGTGAGGGCCGACGAGCTGAGCGCAACGGTGTGGCCCCGCTCCTGGTGCGCGGTGACGACGTCGCGCATGGCGGTGAAGACCCGCGCTTCGATGTGGCGGCGGAACAACAGTTCACCGAGTTCGTCCAGCTCGTCGAGCGACTCGCCGCGAAGGTATCCGGCAGCGCGCACGATGAGTCGCTCGAATTCCATCCGGCCCAGCCGGTACCGCACCGAGGCCTCGATGACGCCGAGCACCTCGCCGACCCTGGCCTGGCGGTTCCGGATGCGATGCCCGGCGTGCGCAGTCGCGGTGAACCCCGACACCAGCGTGCCGTCGAGATCGAAGAATGCGCCGACCGTGGGTTCGGCCGGAGTCGCCTCGATCTCGGCGAGCTGCCGCGCGAGGGGCGTATCGGGTTCCATGTCGCTCCTCTGGTGGCGGCTCACCGGGCTGGTGCGCCCACCTCGCGGTCCATTCTGTCCGACGTTGCTCCGGGGTACCGCAAAGTCGACGGGGCTCCCGCTGGCGACATCGCACTATTGCATCGGATAGGTTCGACCTAGGCAGTTTCGTTCTTGCCGGGTTCAGCCTGAAGCCTTGCGAGCATGAAAGTAGTGTCGCCTCGCATCCAGCGAATGCGGCCAAACAGGGGAAGTTGGGCATTGGACGAACAACGCGAAGCAACGACCGACACCGCAACCTCGGCGTCGGGTTCGACGTGCGTGGTGAGCGAGCGCTCGGTCGACGAGGTGGCGATCGTCGCCGCTTCCGGTGTGGTCGACATGCTGACCGCTCCGCAACTCGAGACGGCCCTGCGTGCCGCGCTCGCGAAGAAGCCCGAACATCTCGTCGTGGACCTGACCGACGTCGAGTTCCTGGCGTCCGCGGGAATGGGCGTTCTGGTCGCCGCCCACGACGAGGCAGGCACGGTCACCCGACTCTGTGTCGTCGCCGAGGGACCGGCCACCAGTCGGCCCCTGAAACTGGTCGGAATCGCCGACATCGTGCCGCTGTTCGCCACCCTCGACGAAGCGGTTGCATCTCTTCGCGGCTAGACACGCTTACATCGCGCTTCGACCGGGTAAGCATGAGCTGTCATGATCGATGCAATGCATTCCGCGGACGTCGAGAACGCCGAGCGCTTCGAGCGCGTCGGCATCGTGGCGGATGCGCGGACCGCTTCCCGGACTCGTAACGAGTTCGCCTCCTGGCTGCGCGCGTTCTTCGATCTGGATTCGACCCGCTCGAGTGATCTCATCCTCGCCATCAACGAAGCCATGGCCAACTGCGCCGAGTTCGCCTACCTGCAGGCGCCTGGCGCGGGCACCATGGATCTGCAGGCCTGGCACGACGCCGTCGCGTCCACGATCACCGTCGTCGTGTCCGATCGAGGCTCGTGGCGGCCACCGCAGGAGCCCCGGGTCCGAAGCCGGGGCCGCGGCATCCCGTTGATGGAGGCGCTCTCCGACCGGACGTCGATCGAGACGTCGGACCACGGCACGCACGTGAAGTTGGAGTGGACCAACGTCGGTCGCGCCGGGCTGCGGTAGCGCTTCCGTCACCGAACCGTGCAGACGCCCTTGCCGGTGGGCAGCGGCAGGTCCAGCGTGGTGCGGATGCCCGGCGCAGCGTCCACCACGTCGGGGATCGAGTTCACGATCCGGGCTGCTGCGGCGAGGATGGCCGCGTACGGCGCGCCGCCGTTGCGACTGGTGGGGACGATGTCGACGAAGTAGGACGGTTCGCCGGTGATCTCGACCCGGTACGAGCCGCCGGGGTGGGCGGGCTGCGCCCAGTCCGGACGCAGGTCGGCGCGCAGGCGCGTGACGTGCTCGACGACGATCACGGGTTGCCCGTTGACCATGCCCTCGATCTGGAAGCGGAGCGCCGCGACGGTGCCCTTGGCGATGTGCCCGGCGGCGACGTCCAGATCCTCTGGCGCAGGCTCCTGTTCGACCGAGTCCCTGATCTCGTCGACCTCCACGCCGAGGCCTGCCGCGAGCTGCCGGATCGCCGTACCCCACGCGATGCTCAGCACACCCGGCTGGAACAGCATGGGGAACTCACCGATCGGGTTGCCGAAGCCCATCACGTCGAACATCACCGTCTCGCCGTCGTAGGTGGCGTAGTCCGCGATCTCCATGGTGCGGATCTGCTGGATGCTCTGGCACGTGCCTGCCAGCGCGAAGGGCAGCAGGTCGGTGGCGAACCCGGGGTCGACGCCGGTGATGAAGACGCTTGAATTGCCAACGCGGGCAGCATCTTCGACACGTTCGATGTACTTGTCGGGAATCACCTGCCACGGGTATTGCAGCACGCCGGGCGCCGAGCCCACCACGTTGATGCCCGCGGCGAGGATCGTGCGGATGTCGGCCATCGCCTCCGGTAGGCGGACGTCGCCCATCGCGCAGTAGACGACGCAGTCCGGCTTGGCGGCGACGATGGCGTCGAGGTCGTTGACGGCCGCCACTCCGGTGGTGACCTCCAGGCCCGCGAGTTCGCCCGCGTCCCTGCCGATCTTGGCGTCCGAGGAGACCCAGACGCCGGTCAGGTCGAAGCGCTTGTCCTCGATCAGCTGCCGCAACGCGAGGCTGCCGCAGTTGCCCGGTCCGATGAGTGCGACGCGGATCGCCATCCTGTTCCTCCTCGTGGTGGATGCCCTGCAGTATGCGGGGAGGACCCCAGAATTGGAACAGGTTCTAGTCCGAAACCACCATGCGGTAGCCTGACCCGTCATGGGACGCGTGGACGACAAAGTTGCACTGATCAGCGGCGGGGCAAGGGGAATGGGTGCCGCGCACGCGCGGATGCTGGTCGCCGAGGGCGCAAAAGTGGTCATCGGCGACATCCTCGACGAGGAGGGCAAGGCGTTGGCCGACGAGATCGGTGACGCCGCGCGCTACGTGCACCTCGACGTCACCGAGGCCGACCAGTGGGACGCGGCCGTCGCGACCGCGGTCGGGGACTTCGGCAAGCTCAACGTGTTGGTGAACAATGCGGGCATCGTGGCGCTCGGCCAGATCGGCAAGTTCGACATGGCCAAGTGGCAGAAGGTGATCGACGTCAACCTGACCGGCACGTTCCTCGGCATGCAGGCTTCCGTGGAGGCGATGAAGGCCGCGGGCGGCGGCTCGATCATCAACGTGTCGTCGATCGAGGGCCTGCGCGGCGCGCCGATGGTGCACCCGTACGTGGCGTCGAAGTGGGCGGTGCGGGGCCTGGCCAAGTCGGCGGCGATCGAACTGGGCAGGCACAAGATCCGGGTCAACTCGCTGCATCCCGGCTTCATCCGGACGCCGATGACCAAGCACTTTCCCGACGACATGGTCACGACGCCACTGGGCCGCCCCGGCGAGTCCGAGGAAGTGGCGACGTTCATCGTGTTCCTGGCCAGCGACGAGTCGTCGTATGCGACGGGCAGCGAGTTCGTGGTCGACGGTGGCCTGGTGACCGACGTGCCGCACAAGGACCTGTTCTAGGCGCGACGCCGTTCTAGGTTCGGGCCCCCACGGACGCGATCGCGTCGACGACGGCCGACGGCGCGTCGAGTGCGACGAACGTGCGGGCGTCGGGAACCTCGACCATCGCCGCGTTCGGGAACAGTGCCGCGAGTCGGCGACCGAGCGACGGGGTGAAGCAGCGGTCGGCAAGACCCCACACGATCGTGACCGGTTTGGCGAACCGCGGCAACCGGGTCGCCACGTCGGTGAGATCCATTGCGCCAACCCCGCGCAACAGCGTGGCGAGGTTCTGCGCGATCCGCCGGTCGGTGCTCATCGGCTCGACCCACGATGCCGTCAGCGCGTCGTGCCCTCGACGCATCAGCAGCCCGTAGCCCAGGGGCGAACGCCGCAGAGCCGGCACCTTCATCAGCTTCGACAGCACGCGGATCGACCTTGGGCCCCGCATGATCGCGAACACGACGGTGAACGGGAACGGGGGGAACTTGTCGAAGGCGTCGCAGTTGGTCAGCACCAGCCTGCCGACGCTGTCGGGATGCGCGTCGATCAGGAGTTGGCACAGGCCACCGCCGGTGTCGTTGCCGACCAGCGTGACGTCATGCAGGTCCAGCGCGGCGATGAAGTCGTTGATCATCTCGGCGACCGTGACCGGTGTCAGCGTGATGCCCGGGTCGACCGGGACGGTGTGCGACCCCAGCGGCCAGTCGGGGAGGATGCAGCGAAACCCGTTGCGCGCCAGACCTTCTGCCACGCTCATCCACAGCCTGTGGTCGACCAGGATGCCGTGCACGAACAGCACCGGCGGGTGCGCGGAGTCGGTCGGACCCAACTCGCGGTACTCGATCGTGGCTCCTTGCAGCCTCACCTGCGGCATGTCGGCTACCCTCCTGATTGAACTTACGAACACTCGGTATGAAAGTTACGTGCAGTCTGTATGAAAGTCAACGATCGGCCCGGCGGCGCGCCGGACCCAGGCGGAACGCACCGCGGCCACCAGGGCGCGGCTGCTCGAGGCGGGCAGGCACCTGTTCGCCGCGGACGGCTACGCGGCGGTCCCGACACAGGCGATCGTCGACGCCGCCGGCGTCACGCGGGGCGCGCTCTATCACCAATTCGGCGACAAGTCGGGGTTGTTCGCCGAGGTGTACGAGGACGTCGAGCGTGATCTGGTGACCCGCATCAGCGCGCGCATCGTGGCAGCCGAACCCGTCGACCAGCTGGCCGCGATGCGCACCGGCGCCCGATTGTTCCTCGCCGAGTGCTCGGCTCCCGACGTGCAGCGCATCGTCCTGATCGATGCGCCCGCCGTGCTCGGGTGGGAACGTTGGCGCGAGGTCGGCATGAAGTACGGCCTCGGCGTCATCGAGGCGATGCTGGCGCAGGCGATGGCCGACGGGGCGATCCCCGACCAGCCGCTGCGCCCGACGGCGCACGTCCTGCTCGGCGCGCTCGACGAGGCCGCCCTCTACGTATCGAGGGCCACCGACGCCGACGCGGCGCTGCACGAGATGTACGAGGTGTGCGACCGTGTGATCAACGGCATCACCGGCGGCCGCTGACGGGCCAGGATCGCCAGGCACAATGTCCTTCGAGACAATGTCCTTTCGAAACAATGTCGTAGAAGACGGGGATCAACCCCTGCGCGTCCGGGGACTCGACGCGTCACCTGGACCGAGGGAGTAGCGCCATCGCGCCCGAACTGCGCCGAACCGCCGTTCTGGGCTCCGTGGTCCTGCTTCTGCTGTTTCTGGTCAGCGCCGGTGACTTCCCGCGCTTCGTCCAACCCGAGCCCGCCTCCGGCGTCGTCGAGTTGTCCTCTGGATGGCGGCTCGCATCGGCGCGCGACGTGACGGCGACGGGTGCGGACGTGTCCCGCGCGGACTTCGGCGGCGCGGGTTGGCACGACGTGCGCCGGATGCCCGCGACCGTGTTGCAGACGCTGGAGGACGACGGCACCTACCCGAACCTCTACTACGGCGAGAACCTGCTCACCGAAGTACCGCAGGATCTCTACAAGCAGGACTGGTGGTACCGCAGCTCGTTCACCGCGCCGCCGGGGCACACCACGTATCAGCTGAGCTTCCCCGGCATCAACTACCGCGCCGAGGTCTGGCTCAACGGTCATCTGGTGGCCGACGCCAACAAGGTGGTCGGCATGTACGTCGACCACGAGCTCGACGTGACGCCGTGGATCAACCGCGGGCAGGCCAACACCCTGGCCGTCAAGGTCACCCCGGAGCGGGCGCTGCAGGACATCAACGGCGTCGAGCTGGCCGACAGCTGGTTCGACTGGATCAACTGGAACTACCTCGGCTATCAGGGGCCGAACAAGAACCCGGCCAACGGCAATTCGTTCGTGGCCGACCGCAACGCCGGGATCTGGAAGCCCGTGTACCTCCGCACGTCTGGCGCGGTGGCGATCGGCGACGCCAGCGTGAACACCGAACTGCCGCTGCCCAGCACCGATACCGCGCGCCTGACCGTCCATGCCAACGTGCGCAACTTCGCCACCGATCGCGTCCGCGGCGTCCTGCGCGCCACGATCAGCAGGCCGGGCAAAGCCGACGTGCGGGTCGATCAGCCCGTCACACTCGGACCCGGCGAGCAACGCGAGGTGAGCTTCGCCCCAACGGATTTCAGTGCGCTGGTCGCTCGACCATCCCGACCTGTGGTGGCCCTACACGATGGGGCAGCCCAACCTCTACGACCTGCGACTGGAGTTCCTCCAGTTCGACCGGCCGATCGACGCGACATCCCAGCGTTTCGGGGTGCGCACCATCACGCAGGGCCGCGACGACGACGAGCGCTTTCCCGAGCTGGGCAAGGGCGGGAGCTTCTATCTCCAGGTCAACGGCCGCGACTTCCTGGTCCGCGGCGCGACGTACACGCCGGACCTGCTCTACCGCTACGACCCCGACCGCGACGACGCGATCCTGGCCTACACCCGCGACCTCGGGCTGAACATGCTCCGGCTGGAGAGCAAGATTCCCGCCGAACGATTCGTCGAGCGGGCCGACGAACTCGGCATCCCGCTCATGGTCGGGTGGATGTGCTGCAACCAGTGGGAGAAGTGGCCGCAGTGGGACGCCGAGGACAACCAGGTCGCCCAGGACAGTGTCCGCTCACAGGTGTCGATGCTGCGCTCGCACGCCTCGGCGTTCGTCTGGGCCAACGCCAGCGACGGCAGGCCACCGCAGCCCATTCTCGACGAGTACCACCGGATCCTGCGAGATCTGCACTGGCAGAACGCCGTCGTCGACACCGTGTCGTCCTACGCCACCGACGCGGCGGGCGAACACGTCTGGGACGGCATCCAGATGGCGGGCCCGTACACCTGGCGACCGCCGACGTACTGGTTCAGCGGCCGCTACCGCGCGGCGCGCGGCGCGTCGGCCGAGCAGGGCGACAACGAACACATTCCGCCGTTCGCCAGCCTGACCAAGTTCATCCCGCCCGACAAGCTGTGGCCGATCAACGACTACTGGTACTTCCACTCCGGTTCCAACCCGGGCAACGCCGCGCTGTCCAGCATCCGGACGGCCATCGTTCGCCGCTACGGCTCGTCCAGCGGCGCCGAGGAGTTCACCCGCAAGGCCCAGCTGGCTCACTACGAGTCGACCCGTGCACAGTTCGAGTCGTTCGCCGCGCTGGGCTGGGCCGGCCACAAGATGACCATCTACTGGATGCTGAACAGCCACTGGCCGTCCTTCTTCGGCAACATCTTCGACTACTACCTGCGGCCCGGCGGCGCGTACTACGGAGCCAAGACGGGGCTGCGGCCGCTGACGGCCGTGTTCGACTCCTACGCGACGGGGGACCACAGCCAGGCGAACGTGACCGCGGTGAACCAGACGCCCCACGACGAGGCCGGTCTCCGCGTTCGCGTGCGGGTCTACGACCTGCAGGGCAGGGTGCGTGCCGACCAGACGTCGCAGCCGGTGAACGTGCCGTCCGGTGGCGCCGCCCCCGCGATGACACTGCCGAGGATGGCCCGCGACTCGCGGGTGTTCTTCGTCCGGTGCGAACTCCTCGGCAGCGCTGGGAACGTGCTCTCCGAGAACGTCTACTGGCAGTCGCAACGCAACGACGACGTCGGAGATCCCGACGGCGACTTCGCCTTCCAGTCGAACCAGGCGAGTTGGGCCGACATGACCGCGCTCAACTACATGACCCGCGTTCCCCTCGACGTCACCGCGACGCGCAGCACCGACGGCGCCGGGCAGAACACCGTCCACGTCAGGTTGCACAACGCCACCAAACAGGTCGCCTTCTTCGAACGGGCGGAGGTCACCACGGACCACGACGGTGACGAGATCCTGCCCATCGAGTACTCCGACAACTACGTGACGGTGTTCCCCGGCGAGACCGTCGACCTCGACGCGGTCGTACCCAGCCCGCTGGCCACGGCCAACTGGGTGCGCGTGACGGGATACAACACCTCTGCGGTCACGGTGCCGATCACGTCGTAGTCCCGGTTCAGCCTGCGCAGCCACCACGCCGTGGCCACCAACGTCGTCACGAACGCCAGCAGGTAGGCCGCGGGCAGCCACACGTCCCACGCGCCGCCGGGACGGATCGACAGCAGCCCGGTCTCCGGCGTGCCGCCCGCGACCGAGACGAACCAGCCCGCGAACGTCACCCACGACGCGCACAACGCGGCCAGCGACCACCGGCTGCCGATCACCATGGCGCGGTGTCCGAGGTGAACCACCAACGGCGCCAACCACACCCAGTGATGGCTCCAACTGAACGGCGATGCGGCGGCCGACGCCATGCCGACGACCGCGATGGCGAGCACCCGGTGGCCCCGTCGCCACGCCAGCGTCGCGATCGCCAAGGCCAAGACCACGAGCACGACGGCCACCGCGGTCGCCGCGCCGACCGGCCAGTGCAGACGAATGAACAGGCCACGCAGGCTGGTGTTGGCCACCGGGTCGCTCGAGATCCGCACGATGTCGTCGAAGCCCCGCCGCAACCAGAAGTAGCCCGAGTCGCTGGGCAGCACGGCGAACCCGACCGCGACGGTCGCGACGAACGTCGACGACGCCACCAGCGCAGCGCGCCGTCGGCCGATCAGCAGGAGATAGACGATGAACAGGGCCGGGGTCAGCTTGATGCCCGCGACCAGTCCGATCCCGACGCCGGCCCACCGGCGCCGTTCCGGGCCGAGCAGGTCGGCCACCACGACGGCCAGGATGACCAGGTTGACCTGTCCGAGTTGCAGCGACAACCGGACCGGCTCGAGCCAGGCGACGAGGCCGACGAGCATGGCGCCGAGGCTCCACAGCCCCGTCGCCGCGGTCATCCCGAGCCCGCGGAGCATCCGCAGCACCGCGTACGCCACCAGGGCGCAGTTCGCCGCCAACCCCAGGATCTGCACCGTGAGCGGAGTGACGAGGGTCAACGGCGCGAAGCACAGTGCGGCAAACGGGCTGTAGTCGAAGAGCAGCGTTCGGGGATTGCCGGTCAGACCGGTCGAGTACAGATCCTGACCCGCCAGCACCCGACCGGCGCCGAACCGGTAGACGAGCAGATCGACCTGTCCTGCCAGATCCGGCCAGCGCAGATAGGCGGCCGCGTACACGACGAGCGCCACGGTCAGGATGGCCGGACCGTACGCACGGGCTGCGGAGGTGGGTCGCGTCAACACCCGAGCGAAGTTACGGGCGGTTTCTGGAAGGTTCCTGAAAGCCGGGGCTGCCGACGGCGTCGTGTTCGGCGCCGGGGAGAATGGCCGCGAGCAGACGTTCACGGCGAGGAGAGATCAATGACGGCACCCGACGAGCGCACCGCGCTCGCCCAGGCCACTGAGGCGGCGGGCTGGCGGCGCCGCGAGCTCGATCGCGTCGACGTCTACCTGCGCGGACTGGCGCGGGTCCGGGTGATCTGGCAGGGCAACGATGCGATCAGCGGGGGATCGCGATTCCACGACGACATCATGGAGCAGTACTCACGCGATCTGGCCACCGTCAAGGGTTGGCTGACAAGTAGCGGCGGCGATCACAGCGCCGAACCAGACGCCGCCAAGCCAGAGGCCGACGAACAACAGCAGGCAGACGCGCACAGCAGGTGGTCCACGCAGACGACGCGGGCCACCGCGTCTGCTCGGCGGGCGTCCCGGCGCGCCGACCGAGGCGGACGGCGGTGGGCACGTCCGCAACAGCGCCAGCAGGATCGGCACGACGGCCAGCGGGACCGCCGTGGAGAGCAGCCACACCGGATCCCGCCCGGTCGCCGTCCTCACCGCGAGCGTGATCACCAGGATCGCCATCACGCCCGCGACCAGGTGACCCATCGGACGCGACGCCGTCGTGACGCGGTGGTAGTAGCCGGCGATCGACCCGATGACGGAATCCGGCAGCTCGTCGGCCCGCCGGTGGGCGATCACCTGCACGTCGAACATCAGATCCATCCACAACACCGCGAGCAGGAACCCGCTGCACGCCGTCATGATCGGTATCGAGACACCCATCGTGGGAGGCGACACTACGTGGCCGAGGTGGGCCCTGCGGTGAGTTCGGCAGACGGCGCGTCCTCGTCCGTCGGCGCGGCGCCCCGCCGTGTGAGCAGTGCCCGCGCGGCCGAGACCGCGACCGGCAATATCGACAGACACGCGATGGCCAGCACCATGAGTTCGAGGTGCGCGCCGACGAACGGAATCGCGCCGAGGTGATACCCGACGACCACGAGGCCAACGCCCCAGCCGACGGCGCCGATGACGTCATAGGCCAGGAACACCGGATAGCGCATGCCCGACGCACCGGCGATCAGCGGGGTGAAGCTCCGGACCACGCCGACGAAGTGCCCGATCACGATCGTCTTGCGACCGTGCCTTTCGAAGAACTCGTGCGACGAGGTCAGATAGTGCTTCTTGAAGAAGCGCGCATCCTCCTTCTTGAACAGCGCGGGTCCCAGCCGTCGGCCGATCAGGTATCCGACCTGACCGCCGACGATCGCGGCCGCCGCCGCGCACGGCGCAAGGGTCCAGACGTCGACCGGCGCATTCGGTTGCGCGGCAAGCAGTCCGGCGGTGAACAACAACGTGTCACCGGGCAGGAACGGAAACAGCAACCCGGTCTCGAGGAACACGATGAGCATCACGCCGGGCAGCACCGCAGATGCGAACGGACCGCCGTTGCCGAGCCAGTACATCGGGTCCATCAGCGCAGGCAAGGCCACGACGATGCTCGTCACGGCCGCCGAACCTAGCCGACTGACGTGGCCAACCGCTGAACACAGACCGACTACCGGTGCCGCACCACGGCAAGGCCGGGGTCGTAGTGTCATACCCGTGAGCGCACGCGCGGGCATCGTCATCACGGGAACCGAGGTACTGACCGGGCGGGTTCAGGACCGGAACGGGCCGTGGCTGGCCGATCGGCTGCTCGAACTCGGCGTCGAGCTCGCCCACATCACGATCTGCGGCGACCGTCCCCAGGACATCGAGGCCCAACTGCGATTCCTGGCGTCCGAGGGTGTCGACCTGATCGTCACCAGCGGCGGCCTCGGTCCGACCGCCGACGACGTGACCGTCGCGACGGTGGCCCACTTCTGTGGCCGCGAACTCGCGTTGGACGCCGACCTCGAGGCCACCATCGCCGACATCCTCAAGAGGCTGATGCAACGCCGCGGCGGCGTCGACTTCGAGGCGGTGATGGCGGCGAATCGCAAGCAGGCCATGGTTCCGGTGGGCGCCGAAATCCTCACCCCGGTCGGCACCGCACCGGGCGTCGTGGTGCCGGGCACGCCGACGGTCGTCGTGCTGCCAGGGCCGCCGCGCGAACTGCAGCCGATGTGGTCCAGCGCCGTGACGACGTCCGCCGTCCAGCAGGCGATCGCAGGCCGGACGGTGTACCGGCAGGAGACCGTCCGGATGTTCGGCCTGCCCGAGTCAGGGCTGGCGGAGACGCTGCGCGACGCCGAACAGTCCGTCAGCGGCTTCGAGCGCCTCGAGATCACCACCTGCCTGCGCCGCGGCGAGTTGGAGATCGTCACGCGGTACGAACCCGACGCCGCCGACGTCTACACGAGGCTGGTCGACCTGCTGCGCGAACGCCACGGCCGGGAGCTCTTCTCGGTCGACGGTGCCTTCATCGACGACCAGGTCGCGGCGCTGCTGGCGGGTCGCACCATCGCGACGGCCGAATCGTGCACCGCAGGCATGGTCGCGGCCCGGCTGACGGACCGGCCAGGGTCGTCCGACTACGTCGCGGGCGGCGTGGTCTCCTATTCGAACCAGGCCAAGATGGATCTCCTCGGTGTCGACCCCGCGCTGCTCGAGGCCAACGGGGCGGTGTCCGAGCCCGTCGCCGAGGCCATGGCCGCGGGTGCGCTGAAGCGCTTCGGCGCGGACACCGCGGTGGCGACCACCGGGATCGCCGGCCCCGGTGGCGGAACGCCCGACAAACCCGTTGGCACGGTCTGCTTCAGCGTCATGCTCGGCGACGGCACGACGGTGACCCGCACACTTCAACTGCCGGGCAACCGCTCCGACGTCAGGGAACGATCGACGACCGTCGCGATGCACCTGCTGCGGCAGGCGCTGAGCCGCGAAGCGGATTGAGCTGGCGTGTCGTTCTCGCTCAGCGACGCCGACCTCAACGCGCTGCTCGACGAAATGCCCGCCCTGACCGGCCAGGAGCGCAGGCTCGAGGATCTGTCCGGCGGACTGACGAACCGCAACGTCAAGGTCACCACGCCGAACGGGACCTACGTGGCGAGGTGTTCGGGCAACACCTCGGCGCTGCTCGGTATCGACCGCGACCAGGAGCACTACAACTCCTGCGCCGCCGCCGATGCCGGGGTGGGCGCACCCGTCATCGACTACCGTCCGGACCTCGGCATCCTGCTTCTCGGATACCTCAACGGAACAACGCTGTGCAACGACGACTTTCAACGACCGGGCGTTCTGGCCAAGGCGGCCGGCGCGATGCGCAAGCTGCATTCCGGGCCGCGGTTCCGCGGCACGTTCGACATGTTCGCCAAGCAGTCCGGATACCTGCGGGTCGTGCAGGACAACGGCTTCCGGCTGCCCGCCGACTATCTGGACTTCGCCGACCGGTTCGAGAGTGCGCGGCAGGTGCTGACGGCCACCGACCAGACGACCGTGCCGTGCAACAACGATCTGTTGGCCGCCAACTTCGTCGAGGACGGCGACACCATGTGGCTGATCGACTACGAATACTCCGGAAACAACGACCCGTGCTTCGAATTGGGCAACACCTCCTGTGAATGCCACCTGTCCGACGACCAGCGCGAAGAGCTGGTGACCGCCTACTACGGACGCCGGCTGCGGCACAAGATCGCCCGCGCCCGCCTCCAGGGCATCGTCGGGATGTACGGCTGGGCCCTGTGGGGCTGCATCCAGAACGGCTCGAGCCCACTGGACTTCGACTTCTGGGGATGGGGCATGGAGCGATACGAGTGTGCTGTCGCCGAGTTCAAGGGGCCCGACTTCACCAGGTTGCTCGACGACGTGCAGGCATCGGACTAGCGAGGGATACGCATGCCAACCAACCAGCTGCCAACACGCGCGCAGGTCGTGATCATCGGCGGCGGCGTCATCGGAACCAGCGTCGCCTACCACCTGACCAAGCTCGGCTTCACCGACGTGGTGCTGCTCGAGCAGGGGCAGCTGTCGTCCGGAACCACCTGGCATGCCGCGGGACTGGTCGGTCAACTGCGGGCATCCGAGAGCGGCACCCGGCTGGTGCAGTACTCGACCGAGCTGTACACCGAGCTGGAGGACGAGACCGGACTCACCGCGGGCTACAAGCAGTGCGGCGGGGTGACCGTCGCGCGCACCGAGGACCGGATGATCCAGCTGCGCCGCACCGCCGCCAACGCCGCCGCGTTCGACCTCGACTGCGAACTCCTCACGCCGGCACAGGCTCTCGAGTACTACCCGGTGATGCGCGTCGACGACCTGGTCGGCGCCATCTGGCTGCCCGCCGACGGCAAGGCCAACCCAACCGATCTGACCCTCGCCCTGGCGAAGGGGGCGCGGTTGCGCGGCGCAAGGGTGATCGAACGGACCAGGGTCGTCGGCGTCACCACCGACGGCGGCCGGGTCACCGGTGTGCGCACCGACGCAGGCGACATCGAGGCCGACATCGTCGTCAACTGCGCGGGCCAGTGGGCCAAACAGGTCGGTTCGATGGCGGGCGTGAACGTCCCGCTGCACTCCGCCGAGCACTTCTACGTCGTCACCGAGACGATCGACGGCGTGCACACCGACATGCCCATCCTGCGCGACCCGGACGGCTACACCTACTTCAAGGAGGAGGTCGGCGGCCTGGTCATCGGCGGCTTCGAGCCGGAGGCCAAGCCGTGGGTGAGTCCCGACGCCATTCCCTACCCGTTCGAATTCCAACTGCTGGAAGAGGACTGGGACCACTTCCAGATCCTGATGGACAACGCCATGTTGCGGATCCCGGCGCTCGAGGAGACCGGGATCAAGAAGTTGTACAACGGGCCCGAAAGCTTCACCCCGGACAACCAGTTCATCCTCGGTGAGGCACCCGAATGCGCGAACTTCTTCGTGGCGGCCGGATTCAACTCGGTGGGGATCGCCTCGGCAGGCGGCGCGGGCCGGGCGCTGGCCGAGTGGATCGTGAACGGCACGCCGACCACCGACCTCACCAGTGTGGACATCCGACGGTTCGCACCGTTCAACGGCAACAACCGGTGGCTGCACGACCGGGTCGCGGAGATCCTCGGGTTGCACTACGAAATACCATGGCCCAACCGCGAAATGGCCACCGCGCGGCCCTTCCGCCGATCACCCGTGCACCACCTGCTTGCCGAGAACGGAGCGAACTTCGGCAGCCGGATGGGATGGGAACGGGCCAACTTCTTCGCGCCGACGGGTCAGGCGCCGACCATCGAATACTCCTGGGGCAAGCAGAACTGGCTGCCGTGGTCGGCCGCCGAGCAGACCAGCACCCGAACCGCTGTCACGGTGTTCGATCAGACGTCCTTCTCGAAGTACCTGATGGTCGGCCCCGACGCGGAATCGGCTCTGCAGTGGCTGTGCACCGCGGACATGGCGGTCGACATCGGCAGGACCGTCTACACCGGAATGCTCAACGAACGAGGCACCTACGAGTCCGACGTCACCGTGACGCGCACTGCCGCCGACGAGTTCATGATCGTCAGCAGCGCCGCCACCACCGAACGCGACAAGGACCACATCACCAAGAACCTGCCACCCGGCAGCCACGCGCAACTGGTCGACGTCACCTCGGCGCTTGCGGTGTTCGGGGTGATGGGACCCCGGTCGCGCGATCTTCTGGCCACGCTCACCGACGCCGATCTGGCCGACGACGCCTTCCCGTTCGGCACCAGTCAGCGGATCTCGTTGGGATACTCGACGGTTCGCGCCACCAGGATCACCTACGTGGGTGAGCTCGGCTGGGAACTCTACGTCCCCGCCGAGTTCGCGGTCGGCGTCTACGACGACCTGATGGCGGCGGGTGCGGCGTTCGACGTCGCCCGCGGCGGCTACTACGCGATCGAGTCGTTGCGGCTGGAGAAGGGCTACCGGGCCTTCGGCCGCGAGCTGACCCCCAACGACAATCCCGTCGAGGCGGGGTTGCTCTTCGCGTGCAAGCTGAAGACCGACGTCGACTTCCTCGGCCGTACCGCGGTCGAGAAGGCCAGGGCGGATGGGCCGCGCAGGCGGGTGGTGGGATTCTCCGTCGGGTCACCGGACGCCATGCTGTGGGGCGGCGAACTGGTGTTGCGCGACGGCGTCGTCGCGGGCCAGGTCACGTCGGCGGCGTGGGGCGAGACGACCGGATCGTGTGTCGGGCTGGCCTACACGAGGTCGGCCGACAACGCCGTCATCGACGCGGCGTGGGTCGGTGCGGGCCGCTACGAGGTGAACGTCGGCGGCACGCTTTACCCGATCACCGTGTCGCTCAAGGCGATCTACGATCCCGCCAACTCCAGGATCCGCTGACCCGACGTCCCCTGATCTCTCCGCGGCCTCACCCACCGACGGCGGCTGCGTAGCCGACACCGCCGAACACGCAGATCACCGCGCACAGCACCAGGGTGCCGACGGCGAACGGCCACGCGAGGCTGCGCCGCACCAGGGCGACGATCGTCACCACGAGTCCGATCAGGCCGACCACGAACGCGATCATCAGGGCCGTTCCGACCGCGGTCACGGCGCCGTCGACGCTGCAGCTCTCGGGCGGGCAGTAGTCGAGGAACGCGAGCGAGAACAGGCCCATCACCGCCGCTGCCGCGCCGAGCAGGACCATGAGCACCAGCGCGACTATGGAGATCACCAGATCGCCCTGTGCCCTCGGCTTGACGGGCATCGGAGGGCTGCCCGGCCACGTCACGTGATCACCGGTTGTCGAGCTTGTCCCACAACGTCATCAGATTGGCCAGAATCTCCTCGGCGTAGCCGAGTCCGGCGAGGTGGCTCTCCCCGGGCAGCGTGTACAGCTCGGCGTCGGGCAGCAGGGACACGACGTGCTCGCCATGCTCGAACGGGATGATGTGGTCCTTGTCACCGTGCCACCACCGCACGGGCACCTTCACCTCTTCGAGCCGGAATCCCCAGTCCCGCGCGAACACGACGATGTCGGCGAACGGCGCCGCCATCTGCTTGCGACTGCCGTTGAGCAGATCGTCGAGGAACATCGCCTTGAACTCCGGGCGTGCCAGCAGCCGGCGATCCCCCTCGGGGGACACCCGCCCGTACATGTCGACCGCACGCGATCCCAGTGGCCGGATCAGTTGAATCAGGCCGACCGCCGCCAGCCGCAGCGGCAGGCCGATCAGCGGCATCAGGGGCGCCACCGCCGAGCCGAGCGACATCAACCCACCGCTGATGGCCTCTGGCCCGATCGTGGGCGCAACCCCGCCGAGCACCCCGGTCACCACGACGCGGTCGGGCATCGCGGCAGCGCAGGCCAGTGCGTACGGCCCACCACCCGAGAGTCCGATGACGGCCATCTCGTCGATCCCGAGAACGTCGGCGATGGTGCGCAGATCGTCGGCGAACGCCAACACGTTCCGGTACTGGAACGGCGTGGAGGAGCCGATGCCCGGCCGGTCGACGCCGATCAACCTGATGTGCTTCTTCTCGGCGTAGACGCGGGCCTCCACCGGAATCTGTCGGCGGGCACCCGGGGTGCCGTGCAGCCAGAACACGGCACGGCCCTGCGGGTCGCCGAATTCGGCGAACCCGATCTGACGATCGGCCCCGACGGCGACATTGCCTTCCAGCTTGGGGCGGGCGATGGGCATCATCGGAGAAAGTGTGCCACGTGGGGTTTACCGGCCTGATCGGCTTCCCCCTACGGTTTCAGCAACCGGGCGGCCGGACCCTGCGGCGCCGTCACCGGCGTCCCGCCCCGCGGTGGCGCCAGTCGGGGCGCGCCCCGCACGGTGCTTGCCGGGAGCGGCCGAAATCCCTCGCGGAGTGGCAGTTTCGGATGCCCCGTCGGTAGCGGTACCGGGACGGCCACGGTGGCCCGCAGGCCCCGCGACGAGCTGACCGGGCCCGGTTATCCCTGGTAACGGGTGGGCACGCCCTCGCGGATGCGAGAATCATCGGGATGAATGCCGTGCGTGTGGTCGTCGCCGATGACGATGTACTGCTCCGGGAGGGGCTTTCCAGTCTGCTGGAACGATCGGGTTTCGACGTGGTGGGGCAGGCGAGCGACGCCACCGCGCTGCTCGATGCCGTCCGCGAGCTTCGACCCGAACTGGCCGTGGTCGACATCCGGATGCCACCGACGCACAGCACCGAGGGGCTCGACGCGGCCAGGACCATCAGGCGGGAATGGCCGGATATCGCGATCCTGGTGCTGTCGGCTCACGTCGACGTCGATCACGCGATGGAGCTGTTGGCCGGCGGGCATTCGATCGGCTATCTGTTGAAGAGCCGCGTCACCGACGTCGCGGACTTCGTCGACACCGTGGGGCGCATCGCCAACGGCGCGTCCGTCGTCGACCCCGCGCTGGTCGCCGAGCTGGTCTCCGCACGCCGCCGCGACGACCCGTTGGCCGCGCTCAGTTCCCGTGAGCGTGAGGTTCTGACGTTGATGGCGGAGGGCCTGTCGAACTCCGGCATCGGGCGGCGCATCTGGGTCACCGAGGGCACGGTCGAGAAGCACGTGCGCAGCATCCTGACGAAGCTCGATCTGCCCGAGACCGGCGACGATCACCGCCGGGTGCGCGCGGTGATCATGTACCTCGACGCACTCTAGAGCGAGCTCAAACCCCGGTCGGCCAGAAGCTCCCGGATGGCCGCGGGGGAGAGTGCGAACTTCGGCAGGAACCCGAGTGCGGGGCTCGCGGCGATCATGTCGGCGAAGTCCTGCTCGGAGTGGGTTGAGATGAGGATCACTGATGGCGCAGGCGAATCCGCGTCGTGGAGTTGGACGGCAAGATCGAATCCGCTCTCGGTGCCGAGGTCGACGTCCACCAGGGTGAAGTCGGGCCGCAGCTCACGATATTGGGTAAGCGCATCGACACTGTTGCAGGCGACCCCTACGACCGAGATACCCGCGCGCTCGAGCATGCTGCTCGCGGCATCGCGGAAGTTGGCGCTGTCATCGACGATCAGACAGCGCACGGAAGACGTCCGGAGCACCACATGAAGAGAGTTTTGCAGAACGGCCATCCGGTGGCATTACCGGTAGCAGGAATCTCTAAACCACCGACGCATTAGCATCCAGTTGCGATGACAGAGCGACCGGAAACCGTGACGGGCGAGCCCCGCAGCAAGTCGCTACGGAGCCGGCTGCTGGGGCTGGTGGTGCGACCGACCGCGCGCCCGCTCGGCTGGGGGATCGTCGTTGCGTTGGCCTTCATCGCGGGCGAGACGCTTCTCGTCGCCGAGCTGAAGAGAACGGCGCCCGAGCACGCGTTCGGCGCGCTGTTCCTGCTCGGCGTGCTGGTCGTCTCGGCGGGTTGGAGCTTCGGACTGGCGCTGGCCACGTCGTTGGTGAGCGCCGTGGTCTATCTGTACTTCCACCTGGAGGGCGGGGACAGCCTCGCGCCCGCACTGTTCGTCTTCCTGCCGCTGGCGTTGCTTGCGAACGTCCTCGCAGGCCAGGCCAGGCTCCGGGCCGCCGAATCCGAGCAACGCCGACGGGAGGCCGACGCGTTGGCCAAGCAGCAGGCGGCGCTGCGATGTGTGGCCACCCTGGTGGCACGCGGTGCCGAGCCCGCCGAGGTCTACCCCGTCGCGGTCGCCGAGTTGGCCAGGGGCCTCGAGGTCGCGCACGTCACCCTGGCCCAGTTCGACTCGGACGAGCACTGCACCGTGCTGGCCGCGCACGACGCCCCGGGCCGCGAGAAACTGCTAGTGGGAGAACGACTTTCACTCGACGGTGACAGCATCTCGGCGCGGGTTCGGCGAACCGGGGCCGCCGCAAGAATCGACGACTACACCGACGCCGAGGGGACCATCGGCACACGGCTGCTCGCACTCGGCCTTCGCTCCGGGGTGGGTGCACCCGTGATCGTCGCAGGAGCCACCCGGGGCGCATTGATCATCGGCTCGGCGCGCCCAGAGCCCATGCCCGAGGGGACCGAGGCGCGCATCGGCGATTTCGCCGATCTGGTTGCGACGGCGATATCCAACGCCGAGACCCGTGCCGAACTGAAGGCATCGCGGTCGCGCATCGTCGCCGCCGCCGATCAGGCCCGCCGCGGCATCGAACGCGATCTACACGACGGCGCGCAGCAGCGCATCGTGTCCCTCGGCCTCGGCCTGCGCGCGCTCGAGGCGTCGATTCCCGAAGAGCAGCAAACGGTCCGGCAGCAAGTCGACAACCTGGTCAACGGCATGGCCGATCTCTACACCGAACTGCAGGAACTGTCCCGCGGCATTCACCCGGCGATCCTGTCGAAGGGCGGCCTTGGACCGGCGATCAAGACTCTTTCCCGGCGCTCGGTGGTCCCGGTGTACCTGGAACTCGGCGTCGACCGGCGCCTGCCCGAATCGATCGAGGTGGCCGCCTACTACGTGATCGCCGAGGCTCTGACCAACGCCGCCAAGCATGCCGAGGCCTCCGAGGTGCTGGTGCGGACCGGCTTCGACGGCGACGAGCTGTGCCTCGAGGTCGCCGACGACGGGATCGGTGGAGCGGCGCCCCGCGACGGCACCGGGCTGATCGGCCTCAAGGACCGGGTGGAGGCGGTGTCGGGCGCTCTCGAGGTCACCAGCCCGGCGGGGGCGGGAACCAGGATCATTGCGCGCATCCCGGTGGGCAGCGGAGTAGGCACGGAGTAGTCGCCGGTCGGCGGCCCGACTACCGGTTACCTGCTATCCGATGGTGTTGACAACGGGAATGACTCGGACCGCGCTGAGGAGGATCGTCTAATCCCTAGACGGTGCTCGGGTCCGACGCCGAATCGGTCCGATGACCTCACCGCCGAACGATTTCCGGGAGAGGTGAGTGGCGTGCCCGAGTTGACCGAGGTGTGCGGCGCCGGACTCACCGCGCCGCCCATCCAGGAATCGCAGATCGCCGACGCTGCCGTCGATGCGCTGCATGCCGAAGCTCAGTTGGCGCCGAAGCCCGGCCTGGTCGACGGCCGAGGGCGCGCAAGCCATCCCGATACCACCATGGCGATGCTCCACGCCTCGGCCGAAGCGTTGCGAGAGCCGTTGCGGCAGTGCGCCGAAGCCGCGCGGACACTACCGCTGGGACGCGACCTGCGCGCCCTGCTCGGCGAGATCGGCCGGGCAGCCGAACGCCGCATTCTCGACGTCACCGGGGGTGTCAGCGCCCACCGCGGCGCGATGTGGACGCTCGGGCTGCTTGCCGCGGGCGCCGCAGTCACCGACGGCGCCGAATCCGCAGCGAGCTTCGCCGCGTTGGTGGCGCGCATTCCCGATGTCGGCGCCCCAACGGGCACCGTCGCATCGCACGGCGAGCACGTTCGGTCGCGCTCGGGGATGCGCGGTGCGGTCGGCGAAGCGAGGGGCGGCTATCCCCACGTCATCCGCGTCGGGTTACCGGCCTTGCGGGCGAGCCGCCGCCGGTGTGAAGCACCGGCCACCACCGCGCTCAACGCGCTGATCGCCATCATGGCCAACCTGGACGACACCAGCGTCGTCTGCCGGGGCGGACACGCGGCGCTACGCCTGGTGCACCGTCGCGCGGCAGACATCGTGGCGGCGGGCGGTTGCGGCACCGCCGAGGGGTGGGCCAGGTTGGAGTCGTTCTGCAGGGAGGCCGACGACCAACGGCTGTCCATGCGGGGCAGTGGCGACCTGCTTGCCGCGACACTGTTCCTGGACGCGCTGTCCTGACGGTCAGGCGCCGACCCAGGCCGGGGGCACCCTGCTCGATCCACGGTGTGGCGATCTCGAGCTGACGGGCGAGTTGCAACAGCACCGCCTCGTCGGGCGCCATCAATTGAACGCCGATCGGCAGGCCTGCCGAACTGATCCCCAGCGGCAGCGAGATCGCGGCCCAGCCGGTGACATTCGCCAGCGTGGTCCAACCGGTGGTGGCGAACTCGACGTCGAAGAACTTGCGGGTGGTACCTCGCGGCTGATCCAGCAGCGCGAAGGGCGGCGGGGGAGTGAGCAGCGTCGGCACCAACAGGACGTCGTGGCCGGCCATCCCCGCGACGAATCGGCGGGTCTGCGCGTGCACGTTGGCGATTGCATTCGCATACGCCGTGCCGGTGGTGCCGAAGCCCTCGCGCACCATGACCCAGGTGCTCGGCTCGAACTCGTCCTCGAGAGGCGCGCGGCCAAGGTGCTCGGTGGCGAACGCATGGAGCTCGGCGTTGCTGACGGTGTGCAGAACCGCGATCGCATCGGCGACGGCATCCGGATCGACGGTCGGTGCTCCGGTGTCCACGTGGTGGCCGAGGCCTGCCAGTACCCTGGCCACCGATTCGACGGCGGCGACCACCTCCGGATGGGTTGGCGTGCCGGGGAACGGAGAGTCGGTCGCGGTCAGAATGCGCTGCGCCGCAGGCGCTTCGGTGATGGCGTCCAGGAACGGACGCTGGGGTGACGGTGCCGTGTAGGGGTCCCCGGGCGCGGTGCCCGCGACGGTGTCGAGCAGTGCGGCGCTGTCGCGGACGGTGCGGGTCAGGGCGTGCTCGTTGACGAGACCCTCCAGACCGTGGCCCGCTCCCGGCGCGAACGACGTGCGGCCGCGTCGCGGTTTGAGCCCGACCAGACCACAGCACGACGCGGGCACCCGGATCGAGCCGGTGCCGTCGCCGCCCGAGGCGGCGGGTACCACGCCGGCGGCCACCGCCGCAGCCGACCCGCCGCTGGAACCGCCCGGTGTGATGGTCGGCGACCACGGGTTGACCGTCCGTCCGAACAACGACGGCTCGGTGGTGCAGTGGTTGCCCCACTCGGGAGTGTTGGTCTTGCCGAACACCACCAGGCCTGCGGTCAGGTAGCGATCGACGATCCACGCCGTTTCGGAGGCCACGTGGGTACGCAGTGCGCGCGATCCCATCGCCTCTGGCGCACCGGCGAGCGATGCGCCGAGATCCTTGAGCAGGAACGGCACCCCGGCAAGCGGTCCGGCGGAGCCGTCGCGCAGCGCACCGGATGCGTCGAGTGCGGCGGCTTGCTCCCGCCCGCGGTCGAACAGATCGGCGATGACGGCGTTCAGCCCTCGCGCGGTCTCGAGACGGGCGATCGCCGCCTCCAGAAGTTCTGTCGCGGTGACCTCACCGCCTGCGACGAGTGCGGCCTGCCCGATCGCGTCGAGCCTCGACAATTCGGTGTCCATTGACACGGATCTTGCGCGGTGCCGGCCACCCAAGCAACTCGGATCGGCTGCGCTCGGCGGTCACCCGGCGGTCACTGCAGGGGGATGTCGTGACCTTGGCCGCGTTCACCTTCCGGTCTCGGCCCGAAGTAGCGTCGGTCGGCCTCGGTGATGAGAGTGTCGTTGATGCTTGCCTCGCGTCGCCTCATCAGGCCCTTGTCGTCGAACTCCCACAACTCGTTGCCGTAGCTGCGGTACCACTGGCCCGCGCTGTCGTGCCACTCGTACTGGAACCGAACCGCCATGCGGTTCTCCCGGAATCCCCACAGGCTCTTGCGCAGAACGTAGTCGAGTTCCTTCTCCCACTTCGCGGTGAGGAACGCCACGATCTCGTCTCGCCCCGTGACGAACTGGTCGCGATTACGCCAGACCGAGTCCTCGGTGTAGGCGAGGCTGACCCGATGCGGATCCCTGGTGTTCCAGGCGTCCTCGGCGGCTTGGCATTTGATGATCGCGCTGTCCATGTCGAAGGGCGGGAGCGGCGGGCGGGGTTGGTCCATGGTCATGCCTCCGGCGTTGTGAGGGGCGGACTTTCACGATAGGCCTCGAAGTCGATCGACTGCATCGGCACGGCACGCGCGACGATCCGATCAGGCATGAAGCGCACCCGGCGGCCGGTGCCCCCATCGTCACCAGGACTCGACTCGTCGATGAAGGCGACCTCCGCCCGGCCGGTCAGGTGTAGTGCCGTACCACCGTCGAAGTCGACGAAGAGCAGTGCCGCCTCGGCATTCTCGGCGAGATTGCCCATGCTGTTGAACATGTTGTTGCCCGGATAGTCCGGCCACCACAACGTGCCGTCGTCCTCGACGCGCACGAATCCGGGAGTTCCCCCGCGGTGCGACGCGTCGCTGCCGTGGGTCGGATGGAAGGTGCCGAGGAAGAACGTGTCGGCGCCGCGGATCAGCGCGATGTCGGCGTCGTCGAGCGTCGTGCCCACCCGCGCAGGATTGTCGTCGACGGATGCGGTCGGCAATGTCCGTCGACTGTGGATGTACTGGGGGCAGTTGCCGTATGCCTGCTCGACACCGACGGTCAGGACGTCGCCGTGGTGTGCCTCGAGCGTGCCGTTGATCCGGAGCCTGCGCCGGTTGGCGAACTCCATCACGACGAGGCCGACCTGCTGACCGGCCGCGACGTCGTGCAACGGGTCCGAGCCGGGGAACCGGTGGTGCACGCGCAAGGTCGTCAGGTCCGCCGCCTCGAGGAATCCCGGCTCGCCGATGAGCGGAGACACCCACGGGGTGCCATCGGCGTCGCGGGCGCTCAGCGCGGCGAACGTGCGACCGGCGAGGAACTGCGCCACGCCGCCACGCAGTTGACCCGCGCCGACCATGCCGGCCAAGCGCGCCGCCTGGCCGGTGACGCCCGCGCGGCGTTGCATGGACAGCTCACCCGCGTGGTACCCCAACGAAGCGACCATGATGCCCCCTGATCAATTGATGACGTCGCAGGTTCAACACGTGTGACCAGGGGCTTCATTCCGCTGGGGTGGGCGGTCGACGCCCCGTGCGCGGGAGGGCCTCGGAGGTCAGTCCGAAGCCGACCGCTGATCCGGTGGCACGGCAACGGCTTCCGGCTCGGCGGTGCCTTCCGGCTCGGCCTTCTTGTCGACGACCCGGGTCTTGTAGAGGCTGGCGACGGTCGTGACGACGAGCGTGACGATGATCACGCCGAGGCTCAGCCAGCGTCGGGATCTCGCGGCACCGGCACGTGCTCACCGCCATTGATGAACGGCAGCTCGTTCTCGTGCAGCGCGTGCAGCACCAGCTTCACGCCGATGAAGGCCAGGATGAACGCCAGCCCCTGAGACAGGTAGACCAGCCGCTTGAGCAGGTCGCCGAGCAGGAAGTACAGCTGCCGCAGACCCATCAGCGCGAACACGTTGGCGGTGAACACGAGGTACGGCTCCTGGGTGAGCCCGTAGATGGCCGGAATCGAGTCCAGCGCGAACAGCAGGTCGGTGGTGCCGAGCGCGACGATGACGAGGAACATCGGTGTCATCAGTCGCTTGCCGTCCTCCTTGATCCAGAGCTTGAGGCCGTCCCACTTGTCGGTGAGGGTCAGGTGGTTGCGGGCGAACTTGCACCACGGTGTTCTCGGCGTCGTCGTCGTGTTCGGTGTTCGCGGACCAGCTTGATCGCGGTGTACACCAGGAACGCGCCGAAGACGTAGAAGACCCAGGAGAACTGCTGGATGGCGACCGCGCCGAGCGCGATGAAGATGCCGCGGAAGATCAGCGCGAGGATGATGCCGACCAGCAGCGCTTCCTGCTGGTACTTCCTCGGCACGTTGAAGCTCGCCATGATGATCAGGAAGATGAACAGGTTGTCGACGGACAGGCTGTACTCGGTCAGCCAGCCTGCGAAGAACTCGACGCCGAACTGCCTGGCCGTGGAAGAACCAGACCCAGAGCCGAACGCGACGGCGAGCCCGACGTAGAACGACAGCGCGATCGCGCACTCGCTTGAACGTCGGTTCGTGGGGCCGGCGCGCGATGAAGATGATGTCGAACAGCAACACGGCGATCGTCACCCCGAGGGTGACGATCCATTCGATCTGGGTTACCTGCATGTAGTGCCCCTCCGGACGTCAAGAAAACGGCCGAGGTCTCTGCCGCCGCACTATTGCGGCCCGCGGTACCGGCTGCCCGACTGTGGGGCAACGTGATGACGACACCGTGACGAAGGAATACTCCCCTCGCAGCCCAGTCTGTCAGACGGACGGGCTGCCGGGAAGGTCAGCCCCGCCTGCCGCCCTTCCCGGAAGCCTTTCGTCCCCTGTCACCGGTTTCCGCCGCGTTGGTCGCCGCGTTGGTCAAGGCAAGCGCGATCAGCACGTCGATCGCCGTGACGAACAACCCCGCCCAGTACATCCACTTCAGCGTCGGTTCCGGTTGGGCGGCAAAGTAAATGACGAGGAAGATCGGGCCGACGATGCCGCACAGGAAGACGAACGCCTGGACCCGGAGGTAGCGCCAGAAGGTCGACATCGTCGGGGCTCCCGTCTCGGCTCGGCAGGGTGAGGTAGACAGCATATTGTGAGCAAGCTCGCAGTAGCGACGCTCCCGTTCGTACGGACCTACCCGAGGTGACGATGAATCTGGACCTGCTGACCCCCGCCGTCGAGATCGGTCTGGTGACCACGAACCTGGAGGCGATGGTCGAGTTCTACGAGGGCTTCCTCGGGCTCGAACCGCAGGGTGAGATCGAGTTCGGCGACGTTTCGCAGCGGCGATACACGCTGGGCGGCAGCGTCATCAAACTCGTCACCTACACGACGCCGCCGCCCCTGCCACCCGCCCCAGGCGGCGGCCGGGCACAGGCCGGGCTGCGGTACTTCACCATCGGGATCCAGAACCTGCGCGACGCCGCCGCGCGGATCGAGGCTGCGGGTTACGACATCGTCGAGCCGGTCACCGAGTTCGCTCCCGTTCCCGGCATGGGCTGGATGTTCATCGCCGATCCCGACGGCAACTCGATCGAGCTGTTCGGGACCTTGGGATGACCTCGTGACGATGTTCCGCATGACGATCGAGGATGTGTTCTTCATCCGTGGGCGCGGCACCGTGGCGACCGGTCGGGTGGAAGCCGGGCAACTGCGCGTCGGCGACGAGGTGCGTGTGAACGGCGGCCTCGCGCTGACGGTCGACGGCATCGAGGCGTTCAGGAAGAGGCTGACCGAGGCCAATCCTGGCGACACCATCGGCGTGCTCTTCTCCTCCGTGGTGCGCAGTCAGCTCAACCGGGGTGACGTGCTGACCGCACCGTTCCTGGTGTGACCTGCTGGATCGAGCCGGCGGGATCGAGCAGTGGTCAGGCGGGGACGACGACGGTCAGCTCGTTGCCACGCCGTTCCACCCGCATGCCGGCGCGACGGGCCACCGCCGCCACGCCCGCGGCGTCGGTCGGTTCGGAGCGTGACCCGGCCAGCGCCCTTGCGAGCTTGCCCTTGTGGGCCTTGTTGAAGTGACTGACCACGGTGCGGTGCCCGTCGGCGCGTTCGGACACCACGTCGACCTCGACGGCGCCGGGCAATCGGCCCAACGCGGCGTACGAGCCGGAGCGCAGGTCGACGATCAGCTCGTCGCGCGCCAGCCCGGCCAGCACTGGCTCGAGCACCGGCCGCCAGCGCGCCGCCAACGTCGGCTGACCGGGAAGCTTCGAGCCCGCCGACAGCCGGTACGCGGGCACGAGGTCGTCGGCGCGCAGCAACCCGAACAGCGCGGACCCGATGGCCAGGCGCGCACGCGCCCGGGAAGCCGTTGTGCCACGCAGTGATTCGATGTCGAGTGCGTCGTACAGCACGCCGGTGTAGCGGTTGATCGCGGGCAGTGTCGGTGCGCTGAGAAGCGCGGCGTTGCGGTCGATCTCGGCGTCCTGCGACGCCGAGATGCCCAGCGCCCTCCGGCAGGCCGGGCGGTCCGCGGCGAGCGCGATCAACTCGTCGACGAGCGTCGCCCGCATCGTGCCGAGTTCGGGGGAGCCGAGGTCCGCGATCCGCAGCGGCGGTCCGTCACCTCCGACGCGCTTGGTCTCCGACGGCGGCAGCAGCACGATCACGGGGGTTGAGGTTAACCGAGGTGTGCTCAGCCGTACGCAAGCAGCAGCGGGACGCGCTGCTCGGCGGTGGTCAGCGACCCGTGATGACCGACGAGCGCCGACTCGAGCGGCTCGACGGTCCGGCGCACCATCGCGGCCGAGCCGGTGGCGGCCGCCACGACGTCGCCGATGCGCGGCCGGACGTCGTCGGTGACGCGGGCGCCGAACCAGCCCGCGCCGATCGCCTCGTCGCGCGACACCACCCAGGCCCGGTCGGCCAGCGTCTCCCGCCATGCGGCGAGCACGTCGCCGGCCGCCCCGTCCTCGGCGTAGACGTGGCGGGCGCGTGCCTCGCCACCGATGGCCTGCACGCCTGCCAGCAGCGCAGGATGGCGTATCCACGTCGACCGTGTCCGACGGCCCGACGCCGACCATGCCGTGATCGGCCACCACGGCGAGCAACCCGCCGGGCGGCAAGCCGTCGACCACCGACTCCACCAGTCGGTCGACCTGCCGCAGCTGCATGCGCCACGCCTCCGAACCCGGGCCGTACAGATGTCCGAGCATGTCGAGGTCGGCGTGATAGCCGTAGCAGAACCCGCCGTCGGCGACCGCGGTGCGCACGCACGAGGCCAGGTCGCCGATCGCGTGCACGCCGACGTAGCGGCCGCCGCGCAGTGCGGCGCGGGTCAGCCCGGAGTCGGCGAACTTCGCGCCGGAGACCACGCTCACCGCGATCCCGCAGGAGGCGGCCCGCTCGAACGTGGTGGGGATGGGCTGCACCCGCTCCGGCACCGCGGTGTCGCGAAGGTCGTCGCCCCACGGATGCGGGCGCCAGCTCAGCGCGTTGACCACGCCTGCGCCGGGCAGTCGAAAGGTGTAGCCGACCATCCCGTGCTCGCCGGAACGGCGGCCGGTGCCGACCGCGGCCAGTCCCGCCGCCGTGGTGGACGGGAAGCCGACGCTCAGGGTCTGACCGCGCAGGCCGGCCAAGACGGGCGCATCCCCGGCATGGGCGTCGAGCAGCTCCGCGCCCAAGCCGTCGATGAGGAGCACGCACGCGCCTGAGACGTTGCCCGGCAGGCTGATTCGGCTCTCGAATCCCGTCGCCCCCATGGCCGCGAGCACTGCGGGCACCACGTCACTCAGATGGGGCAGTGCTGGATCGGGCGCCGGAAGGTTCACGCTGCCGGCCTGCGGTGTACCGACACGGCGTAGTCGCCGCCGGTGAACTCCTCGCGGCTCCACGTCGCCCAGCGCGCGACGGGGTGCAGGCCGGCCTGCTCGGCCAATTCGTCATAGCGGTCGAGCGACAGCCGATCCGGGCGCAGCGAGAAACCCGATACCAGCAGCCCGCCCGGCACGAGGCGTGCCGCGGCGCCGCGAAGAACCTCGTCCTCGGTGTCCGGCGCCAGGAAGATCATCACGTTGCCCGCCAGCAGCACCAGATCGAATTCGGTGTCGACGGTCGTCGCGAGGTCTACGAGGTCGGCCTCGAGCCAGCGGAGTTCGGGCTGCTTGGCGCGGGCGGTGGCCAACATCGCTGCGTCGACGTCCACGCCGATGACCGAGAGTCCGCGTGCCGACAATTCGACCGCCACCCGTCCCGTGCCGCACCCCGCGTCGAGCACTCGGGTGCCGCCCGTCTCCGCGAGCAGGGTCTCGACGAGATCCGCCTCGCCGTGGATGCCGTGCCCGCCGGCCGCGAGTGCACGCCAGCGCGCGTCGTAGTCGTCGCCCCTTGGCGCGGAGGTGTCCTGCCAGCGTGTGCTCATCGGGTTCGATTGTTCCACTCCCTTGACCGGCAGCCACTCAGCTGCAGGTCAAAGGAGGGAACCGCTCGTCAGCCCGCGACGATGGAATCGCCCTGCACGGTAACCGCTTTGGCCGTCAACGGCTTGTCCGCCGGACCGTGGACCACCGCGCCATCGAGGTTGAACTGGCTGCCGTGACACGGGCAGTCGATGGTGCCGTTCTCCACCTTCGACACGTCGCACCCCTTGTGTGGACACACGGTGGAGAACCCCTTGAACACCCCGGCGGTCGGTTGCGTCACCACGGTGCCGTTCACGATCACACCCGACCCGACCGGGACGTCGGCGGTCTTGGCAAGGGCGGTCGCAGTGCCGGGCGCCGAGGCGGCCGACGATCCGGTCGCCGCCGGGCTGGACGACGCGGCCTCCGGCTTGTTGCCATAGCTGCTGCATGCGGCGAGCGCGGTGGCGGCAAGGCCGAGCCCCGCGCCGGCGATGACGGTTCGGCGGGGTTTGCTGATCTCGTCGAGATACATGGGTGACTCTTTCGTTTGGGCTGAAGATGTAGCGGGGCTGCAGAGCGATTGTGTCCCGTCGCGCTGTGAACTGCCGCCGGGATCTAGAAATGAACCCCGCTGGTGTCGAAGAACCACAGGGCAGACGTCAACCACACGAAGACCAGCCCGAAGAAGACCAGACCCCCGGCGATCGGAAGCACCCACGGGGCCAGTCCCTTCCTGGTGAGCAGAAGCATTTTCGTCACGAAAGCGCCATAAAAGAAGCACCCGAAGAGCGAGTGGAACAGCACCCTGGTGTCGGTCGCCTCGAACCCGAGGGCATAGAGGCAGTGCACCACGACGGGGACGCTGACCAGGACGGCCAACCGACCGGACCAGACGTGTGCGGTGCTGACCCAGGACGGCACCCTGCCGCGGGGGAGCAGGCCGTACATCACGAAGGCCGACACGAACTGGAACACGGCCAGCGCGACGGCCAACGTCGCCATCCACGCCTTGACCGCCGTGCCGCTGGAGAACCCCGCCACGTTGATCGCGAAGAACTGGGGCTCGTGGACCTTGCCGAACACGCCGAGGCCGACGGCCACCGCGGACCCGATCAGCACCGCGGTGAACGCGGCAACGCCGCCGGTGGTGCGGGTTCTCGACGACCTCGTGGTCTCGAACGACGCCGTGGTCTCGAACGACGTGGTCTCGAATGACGTGGTCTCGAACGACGCCGTGTCATCAGATGACATCGTCGCCACCCTGCACCTTCGTGGCCGTCACGGTCTGGCCGTCGAGCACCGAGGTGCCGTCGGGCGACAGCTCGGCCGCCGGGGCCGTTGCGCCGTCGGCTCGCCGCTGCACACCGGTCACCCCGCCGTTCGGGTCGACGATCCAGCTGTTGCGTGCACCGTTGGCCTCGTAGACGTACAAGCCGGCGGGCGGTGCGACCTCGGGCGTGGTGAACTCCCACTTCTTGGCGCCGATCCACAGCGTTCCGACGATCGAGCTGCCCTTGAGTTGGCCCGTGAGCCTGCTGTTGCCGTCCTTGCTGGCCAGCGACACGGCCCCGTCGGTCGCGCTGCCCCGCAGCCACGCCTCGACGTGGTTTCCGTCGCAGGCGTACGCGATGGCCTTGGCGCCGCGGACCGAGATCTCCAGGGTGATGTGGCCGGTCGCCGTCGGGATCTTGCCGACGTAGTTGGCCTTCGCCGGGAACTGCACCGGAGCGGGCGTGCTCGGTGGCGGTGGCGGCGGGGCGGGCGCGGCCGTTGCGGTCGTCTGCGCGGCCGGCTTGGCCGACGGTGCGTCGGCGGTTTCCTTGGAGACGTTCGCCAACCACAGGCCGCCACCGAGTGCCGCTACCGCGGCCAGGGTCACCAGCGGACCGCGGATTCTGTTCTTTGCCATGAGTCGAGCATGGTGATCCGGACGTCGCCGTCCTTGGAGAAAGTGTGGAGGTTGGGTGGAGATTCCAAGGTGACATCCCGCGACGTTTGGGCACCTTCCGACGGGCTACCGTAGGCGGATGCGTGGCCGCGAGATCCTTTCCGGCCGGTATGAGCTTCGCGGCGTCCTCGGCCGAGGGGGCATGGCTGCGGTCCACGACGGCTGGGACAACCGGCTACACCGTGCGGTGGCGATCAAGCTGCTCTACTCAGAGTTCAACGCCCAACCCGACATTCGGCGCCGATTCGAACACGAGGCGCGCGCGGCGGCCGCACTCAGCCATCCCAACATCGTCGCGATCCACGATTACGGCGAGCACGACGGCATGCCGTTCATCGTGATGGAGCGGCTCCCAGGCCGCACCCTTGCGGACGAGGCCGCGCGCGGCCCGCTGCATTCCGGGAGGGTGCGTGCGGTGCTCGACGACGTGTTGAGCGCACTGACCGTCGCGCACGGCCGCGGCGTGCTGCACCGCGACCTCAAGCCCGCGAACATCCTCGCCTCGACCGCGGGCGACGCGATGAAGGTCGCCGATTTCGGCATCGCCAAGACCATGGGCGGCGCTCCGACCGCCACCGGCCACATCGTGGGCACGATGGCGTACCTGAGTCCGGAACGGGTCGCCGGCGCGCCCGCCTCGGTCGCCGACGATCTTTACGCGGTCGGTGTGCTGGCCTACGAGGCGCTCACCGGGCGTCAAGCATTTCCGCAGGACAGCCCGGCGGCCATGGTCCACGCGATCATGGACGCCCCGCCCCGGCCTCTGGCCGTGTCGCGCCCCGACATCGAACCAACTCTCGCGGCGGTGATCGATCGCGCGATGGCCAGGGACCCGCGGCACCGGTTCGCCGACGCCGAGCACATGCGTGCCACCCTCGGTGCCACTCTCGGTGGGGCCCTCCGGCCGCCGACCAGGGTGCTCGCGGAACCGTTGGCGCCGTCGCCGACCTACGTCGCGCCTGCTGCGCCGCGGCGTCGCCTCTCGCGACGGACCCGGCTCGTGCTGGTGGCCGGCGGTGCGCTGCTCGCGATCATCGTCACCGCACTCGCGGCAGCGCTCGATTCCCCGCCGCAGGCGCCTCACCCCGTCGGCACCAGCACCACGGCCCCGCCACGACGCCACGCCCACTCCCACGACGACGCCGGCGCCTGCCACGCCGGCCGCGCCTGTCGATGAGCAGCCGCCACCGAAGACCAGGAAGCACGGTCACGGCCACCACGAGAAGCACGGCGAGGACGGCTAGCTCCAGATCGTCGCACGTGGGACGCCTGTTTCCGGGTCGTCCAGCAAGTCCACAGCGTTTCGATCACGCGAATGATGCGGCGCCGCTGTTACCCTGCGAATGCTGCCGGATGCCCGACCGCTCAGCGGTCCGCCCGGACGGTCAACGCAGTGGCGCGAGCGAAACCGCAAGAGTTCATACGAAGAGAGTGTTGTGCGCAGCGGAGAGATCAGGGCACTGACCGGCCTGCGCATCGTCGCTGCCCTGTGGGTCGTGCTCTTCCACTTCCGCCCGCTGCTGTGGCAGGCGGCGCCCGACTTCGCCTCGGCTCTTTCCCCGATCCTCGACTGCGGCGCGCAGGGCGTCGACCTGTTCTTCATCCTCAGTGGCTTCGTCCTGACCTGGAACTACATCGACAAGATGGGCAAGTCGTGGTCGACGCGCGCGACCCTGCGCTTCCTGTGGCTGCGGCTCGCCAGGGTGTGGCCGGTCTACCTGGTCACCATGCATCTCGCCGCGCTGTGGATCATCTTCACGCTGAACGTCGGTCACGTGCCGTCCGAGAACGTGTGGACGCTCAACGCGATCAGCTACATCCGGCAGCTGTTCCTCGTGCAGCTGTGGTTCCAGCCGTTCTTCGACGGATCGAGCTGGGACGGGCCAGCCTGGTCGATCAGCGCGGAATGGCTGGCGTACCTGGTGTTCGGCCTGTTGATCCTGGTGGTGTTCCGGGTGGCGCGGGCCACCCGGGCCCGCAGCCTGCTGTGGCTGGCCTTCGCCGCGTCGTTGCCTCCCATGCTGCTGTTGTTGGCGTCGGGTCACCTCTACACGCCATGGAGTTGGCTGCCGCGCATCGTGCTGCAGTTCATCGCGGGCGCACTGGCCTGTGCTGCGGTCCGCAGGCTGCGCCCGAGCGACCGGACCAGGACCGGGGCGGGCTACCTCTCGGTGCTCCTGGTCGCCGTCATGGTCGGCGCCCTGTACCTGATCTCCGCGCATCCGGTGCCGACGGTCTTCGACGGCAGCGGGCTCGTCGACGTGCTGTTCGTGCCGTTGGTGATCACCATGTCGATCGGCACGGGCACCCTGCCCGCCCTGCTGTCCACGCAGGGTCGCGGTGTACCTCGGTCAGATCTCGTTCAGCCTCTACATGGTCCACGAGTTGGTGCACACCACCTGGATCTGGACGGCGCAACAGTTCGAGCTGGTTTTGGCGGACACCGTCGTGGGCAAGCTGACGGTCGCCGGGCTGATCGCGCTCGCGTTGCTCGGTGCGGCGGTGCTGTACCACGTCGTCGAGGAGCCTGCTCGACGCTGGATGCGCAGGATGGTCGACGTCAGGGAGGCATCGCTCGAGTCAAGGGCGAACCTGGAACCCGAGACGGCCAGGGTGGCGCCGATCGACGTATCGGCCCGCGCGGGATGACACGTCGATTCGATCGGTGAATGGTGTTGGGCCGCAGACCGTATGCGGTCACTCAACAGCGCGTCGGGCAACCGTTCGGCCGCTCCGGTAATAGGCTGACGGTGCCCGTCGGCAGTGGAGGTAGCAGTGGGTCGTCTGGCCGCGTTCATCGTCTCGTGCGCCCTGCTGGCCGCTGCGTTGAGTCCGCAGGCGGCACCGGTGCAGTTGACGAGCCGCGACACCGTGCCAAGCCGCATCGCCGTGATCGGTGACTCGTACACCACCGGCAGCAACGAAGGCGGCAACGGCCCGCAGGGTTGGGCCGCCCGCTCCTGGCAGTCGCTCGCGCGGCAGGGTTTCCAGGTCACCCCCGACGTCGCCGCCGAGGGGGGAGCCGGGTACGGCGTCCGCGGGAACCACGGCAGCGTCTTCGGCGACCTCACCCCGAGGGCGGTCCGGCCCGACGACGCCGTGGTGGTGTTCTTCGGCTCACGCAACGACCAGGGCGTCGATCCGGCGGCGCTGGGAGACGCGGCTCGTGACTGCTTCGTCTTCGCGCGCCACGTAGCGCCGTCGGCACGGCTGCTCGTGATCGGACCGCCGTGGCCGACGGACGACGTCCCCGGTGCCGTGCTCCAGATTCGCGACGTCCTGTACGCGCAGGCGCGGGCCGTGGGCGCCACGTGGATCGATCCGATCGCCGAGCGCTGGTTCGTCGGCAGACCCGACCTGATCGGCGAGGACGGCGTGCACCCCAACGACGCGGGTCATGCGTACATGGCGGACAAGATCGCACCCCTGATCGCCGGGCAGCTGCCCCGCCGGGTCTGAGTCCCCGCGGGCCGCCGGTCTCAGTCCTGCACGGCCTTGGCGATGGCCACGCACATGGTCAGCCAGTCCCGGTCGGGCTCGCCGCCGTCGTTCAGCTCCCACATCGCGTTGTGGACCATCCGGACGACGACCCAGGCCCGGGCGCGGTCGTCGGCCAGCCCCGCCGCGTCGACCAACGTGTGGAAGCGTCGGCGCACCCCGTCCCTGGTGTCGCCGGCAAGCTCGCCCCAGCGGTTCCACAGCATCGGCGCGATCTCGTAGTGCGGATCTCCGTTCACCGGCTTGGGATCGATCACCAACCACGGTTCGCGATCGGCCGCGAGCACGTTCTCGTAGTGCAGATCACCGTGGATGAGCGTCCCGGTGCTGGCCGGATCCGCAACGAAATCGCGGCCGAGGGCGATCGCCTGCTCGACCAGCCTGCGCGGGAGCGGCGCGCTGCGCGGGAGTGCGCTCAGTTCGGTGGTCCACCTGTCGATGTACTCCACCAGGGAGCGAAGACGTGGCAGGGCGGGAACGTGGATCCGCCGGTAGAGCGAGGCAACGACTTCGCATGCCTCGATGTCCCAGAGCTCGTTGAGGTTTCGCTCCTGCAGCCGCTCCAGAAGCAGGGCTCGCCGGTGCGGTTCGGCGCCTAGCAGCCGGACGGCGCCATCACCGCCCCATCGCCGTAGCGCCAGATGCTCGTGCTCGGACTCGTCGTCGGGGAAGGCGATCTTGAGCACGGCCGCGACCCCGTTCGACGTACGCGCGGGCAGCACCACCGAGCAGTAACCATGGGTGGGGGCGCCCTCGGCGATCAGGTTCCAGTCGTCGAGCTGGCTCTGCACGAGCTTGGGCAGGGCGTCCACCCACGCCGCCCAATCCGGCCCCCGGGCAGCCATCGCTTGCACCCCGTCGGGCAGATCGATCACCGGCCCCATCGTTCCACCCGGTGTCGGCGTCGCGGGAATCAGCGTGCCGGGCCCCGTGTTGCGCCACACATGACTGCGCCCTTCGATCCCCGTGCATTGCTGGCCCAGGCCCGAATCGGCGTTCTCGCCACGATCAAGGCGAACGGACTCCCTCAGCTGTCGCCGGTGACGCCTTACTACGACCGGCAGGCCGACGTGATCTACGTGTCGATGACCGAGGGCCGCGCCAAGACCGCGAACCTGCGCCGTGACCCGCGCGCCGCACTCGAGGTCACCAGCGCCGACGGTTGGGAGTGGGCCACCGCCGAGGGCGGCGTGACGATCACCGGTCCAGGCACCGACCCGCAGGGCCCCGAGGTCGAGGCGCTCGTCGGCTACTACCGGGCGGCCGCGGGCGAGCACCCGGATTGGGACGAGTACCGGTCGGTGATGGTGGCCGACCGCAGGGTGCTGATGACCCTTGCGGTCGAGCGCGTGTACGGCGAGAAGATCCGCTGACGAAACCGCCGTCGGTGCCCCCGGCGCCTTCTTCGGAGCGGCAGCGAAGACGTAGCCGGCGCTAGCATTGAGGCGTGACCGAGCGAAGAACTCTCGGGGACCTGGACTTCGCATACGAGTTGGACCACCCCGACGACGACGACGGATGGTTCGGCCGCGCGCTGATCGCAGAGCCCGCTTCGACGCCCGAAGCCGCTGACCTGCGCCTCGACGCGCCCGCCGAGGAATTGGCCCTCGGCGCCGACGACCACGACAGCGACGACACCGACCAGTGGTACATGCCCCCGGCGGCCGAGGAGTCGACGGCCGACGAGCCGGTTTCGACGCACGTAGTCCAGGACCCGCAACGCGACGTGACGCCGTGGACGGGTGTGCTGGCCCCGCGCAACGGCGCAACCGTGGCCGCGAGCACCGCGACCACGGAGTCGTGGCAGTCCAAGCTGTCCAACAGCGGGGCATGGGACTTCAAGGCGTCGGCGGCAGCCCCGTGGTACCGCTCCAAGCGACTGGTCGTCGCGTCTGCCGCCGTGGCGGTCGCGGCGATCGTCGTGACGGGCATCCTGGTGTTGATGCGCGGTCCCGGCGTCGAAGAGTCGGTGTCGCCGGCCAATTCCACAGCCAACCGACGGCCGAACCGAAGCCTGCCGCTCCCGCGCCCGCGCTGTCCAGTGCACCTGCTCCGCCGCCACCCGCGCTCCCACCGCCACCGCCTCCGCCGCCGACCGCGGCCGAAGAGATCACCGGTCCCGCCGCCACCCGGCCCTACTACCCGCCGAGGCGGTCCGCTCCGTCGCAGTCGGACATGCCGGAGATCGGGGTGACTCGCACACCCGTCACACGGGCGCCGTTGAGCGCGACGCCGCCTCCGCCGCGGGCTCCCGACCGGAACTCGTCGACACCGGGAGACGCCCCCAAGCGCGGCTGGGGACGCTGGTGACCGTTCGGCTCCTGCCTGAACTTCGTTGACTGCCAAAGCATTTCCGCGGAAGCCGTCAGCGGGCCGTGGTCTTGAACCGCTTCCGGTAGGCGCCGGGGGTGACGCCGAGTTCCCGTTGAAAGAGCCGGCGCAGCGACTCACTCGAACCCACGCCGGTGCGGTCGGCGACGTCCTCGAGGGAATCGTGGCCGCTGGTGAGGATCGCGCAGGCCGCCTCGAGTCGGGTGCGGTCGACGAAGTGCTGTGGGGTGTGTCCGGTTTCGGCGAGGAAGAGCCGCGCCAGGTGCCGCGGGCTGACCGCCGCTGCCGCCGCGAGCGAGGCGAGGGTGTGGTTGCGCCGCGGGTCGGCGGTGATCGCATTCATGACGGTGCGCACGACGGAGTTGTCGCTGGGTAGGGCTTCCAATCGGACGCTGAACTGGGACTGGTCGCCGGGACGCGCCATGAAGACCACCAGGTCTCTGGCGACGTCACGCGCCAGCGCGGGTCCATGGTCCCGCTCGATGAGCGAGAGCGTGAGGTCGATGCCCGCGGTGACGCCTGCGGAGGTGGTGTAGGCGCCATCGGTGACGAAGATCGCCGCGGCGTCGACGTCGATGTCGGGGAATCGGGCCGCCAGTTGGCGTGCGAGTTTCCAGTGGGTCGCCGCCCGCCGACCGTCGAGCAGCCCCGTGGCGGCCAACGGGAAGGCACCCGCGCAGATGGACACGGTGCGCTGGCTACGTCGCGCCAGGGCGCGAAGGGCGTCGACGAGTTCTGTGTTGGTGATGCCGGCCTGCCAGTCCGGGGCGCCGGGGACGAGCAGGGTGCCGATCTTGTCGGGCACCTGACATGCGGCGGTGTCGACCCCGAGGCGAGCGCCGGAACTGGCGACGACGTCGCCACCGCTGATCGATGCGTGCCTGACGCGGTAGTCCGCACCGAGGGCATTCGCCGAGGTGAACGCGTCCACCGGGCCCGTGACGTCCAGCATCTGGATGCCGTCGTAGACCATGACGACCACGTGGTGCGGTTCGGTGGCGACCATCAGCGACGCCTCATCGGCTCGTCGGTGTCCACATGTGTGCCTTTCATGGCTCTTTTCGCACGGTGACAGCTGCCCCCGGAGGGCGATAGTCGAATCATCAAACCTAGAGAAGGGAAGAAGCCATGACTGAAATCATTGCGGGGGTGCACATCCCGGACAGTGCGCTGGTCAAGGAGGCCACCGAGCAGGTCCGTGACACCACCAACGAGCTGATCTTTCATCATTCGCGTCGCGTGTTCCTGTTCGGGACTCTCCAGTCGCGGCGGCTCGGCATCAGCCCAGACGCCGAGATGCTCTACGTCGCGGCACTGTTCCACGATACGGGCCTGGTGCTGCCGTACCGAGGGACTGAGCAGCGGTTCGAGCTGGACAGCGCGGACACCGCGCGCAAGTTCCTGATCTCTCACGGGTACTCGGCTGCCGAGACCGACGTGGTGTGGACGGCGATCGCACTGCACACCACACCGGAGGTGCCGTACAAGATGAACCCCGTCATCGCCGCGACCACCGCCGGTGTGGAGACCGACGTGCTCGGCATTCGGCTGGATGCGATCGAACCCGACGAGCTCCGGTCGGTCACCACCGCCCACCCGCGGCCGAACTTCAAGAGCGAGATCCTGCAGGCGTTCACCAACGGGTTCGCCGAGCGTCCCGCGACCACGTTCGGCACGGTCAACGCCGACGTGCTCGAGCATTTCGTCCCCGGTTTCCATCGAATCGACTTCGTCGACGTGATCAAGAATTCCGCCTGGCCGGAGTGAGCCAAGGCCGGCGCGCTCCGGTCATGCCGCCCATCCGTGGGGGAGTCGACGTCCGGACCGAGGGACACGCTAGCTTTACCCGCTAGTGCAAACCTTGATCGACTTCGACGCCGCGCCGGTCTTCGCCGTTCCCGTGATCGGCGGCCTCGGCGACGCCACCGTCCGGGAAGGCATGCTGCTCGAGGGGCCGCAGGGTTGGGGTGAGTTCAGCCCGTTCGACGACTGCAGCGACTCAGCCGCCGCGCGGTGGCTGACGGCTGCGATCGAAGCCGGTACCGTCGGCTGGCCCGACCCCGTTCGGGGACGGATTCCCATCGCCGTCACGGTACCGGCGGTCGATCCGGACCGCGCACATGAGATCGTTGCGGACAGTGGTTGTCGCACCGCGGATGTCACGGTTGCGGTCCACTCCGGCTCGCTCGCAGGCGACCTCGCGCGGCTGGAAGCGGTTCGCGACGCGCTCGGCCCGCAGGGCGCTATTCGCTGTGATGCCAACGGAATGTGGGACGTCGACACGGCCGTCGCCGCGATCGCGGCGTTGGCGCGGGCGGCAGGTGGCCTGGAATACGTCGCGCAGCCGTGCCGCACCTCCGACGAGTTGACCGCCGTCAGGCGCAGAATCGACGTCCCGGTCGCCACCACCGTCCCCATCCGCCCGGGGGATCCGTTGCGGGCCTCGCTGGTCGGCGCTGCCGACGTCGCGATCCTGCGGACCGGACCATTGGGTGGGGCGCGTCGAGCGCTGATGGTCGCCGACGCGTGCGGTCTGCCGTGCGTCGTCGCCTCCGCGCTGGAGACCAGCGTCGGCTTGTCGGCGGGGCTCGCGCTGGCCGGGGCGCTGCCCGACCTTCACTTCGCGTGCGGGCTCGGCACCCGATCGCTGTTGTCCGGCGACGTCGTCGCAGGAACGCGGTCGCTGGTCCCCGTGGGCGGCTACCTACCGGTCGCACCGATGCCACCGGCGCCCGATGCCGAGCTGATCGCGCGGTACCAGGTCACGGATGACGACCGGATCGCCTGGTGGCGAGCGCGATTGGGCGCGGCGCGCGCCGCCATGTGACCACGCCGCCCCGCAGCCCAGAATCGCCTTGATTGCCAAGCCGTTTCACGACGCCGGGTCGCGACGCGGACCATACTGTGGTGTCGGCGCTTCACACCGGGGGGACTGTTGTCATGGGCGATGACCCGTATCTGTGGCTCGAGGACATCGAGAGCGAGCCGTCACTGGCCTGGGTCGAGCGGCACAACGCTCCCACCGTGGCGGCGATGTCCGGTGACCGGTTCGAGAAGATGCGCGCCGACGCGCTCGACATATTCGACTCCGACACCAGGATCCCCGGCGTCGGACGCCAAGGCGATCATCTCTACAACTTCTGGCAGGACGCAGCCCATCCGCGCGGACTGTGGCGGCGCACCACGCTCGAGGAGTACCGCAAGGACTCGCCGGAGTGGGACGTCGTCATCGACGTCGACGCGCTGGCCGCCGCCGAGGGCGAGAACTGGGTGTGGGCCGGCGGCGGCATCAACGCACCCGGGTTCACCCATGCGGTGGTCGCGCTGTCACGCGGCGGCGGGGACGCACACGTGGTACGCGAATTCGACATGACCACAAAGCAATTCGTCGCCGATGGATTCCACCTGCCCGAGGCCAAGTCCGACGTCGACTTCGAAGACGACGACACCTGGCTGGTGAGCACCGACTACGGCGAGGGCTCCCTCACCGAATCCGGGTACCCGCGGCTGATCAAGAGGTGGCGGCGCGGGACGGCGCTCGAGGATGCGGAGACCGTCTTCTCCTGTGCCACGACCGATGTCGGCGTCGGCATGACGTGCAGCAGCGAACCCGGATTCGAGCGCACCCTGTTCTTTCGCATGGTGGACTTCTACCACAAGGAGACCTTCGAGCTGCGGGACGGCGAATTGATCCGCCTCGACATTCCCACCGACTGCAGCATGGCGGTGCACCGCGAGTGGGCGATGATCCTCCTGATCTCCGACTGGCCAAGGGGTGAGGTCACCTTCAAGGCGGATTCCGTGCTGATCGCCGACTACGAGCAGCTCGTCGCCGGGACGGCCGAACCGCGGGTGGTGTTCGATCCCGACGGTGAGGAATTCCTCGCAGGCGGCGTGTTCGCGGGCGATCGATTCCTCAGCATGAAGCTGCGCGACGTGGCGACCGTCGTGGAGGTCGTCACGCCGGGCACCTGGACGTTCGAGCCCCTGAAGGGCGTGCCGGAGAACGCCACCGTCGGACTCGCCGCCTTCGATCCGCTGAGCGACGAGATCTTCATCACCGCAACCGGTTTCGACAGGCCACCGCAGCTTCTTCACGGCACGCCGAGCGCAGGGGTGTCCGTGATCAAGTCCTCGCCGACGTTCTTCGACGCCGACGATCTGGTCGTCACCCAGCACTTCAGCGCCTCCGCCGACGGCACCCGCGTGCCGTACTTCCTGGTCACGCATCGGGATTCGGACGGGCCGGGTCCGGTGTTGCTGGATGGCTACGGCGCCTTTCGGGCTGCGCAACTGCCGGGGTACATGGGTCCATTGGGCCGACTGTGGCTGTCCCGCGGTGGCAGCTACGCGCTGGCGAACATCCGCGGCGGCGGGGAGTACGGACCGGCCTGGCACGAGCAGGCGGTACGCGCGAACAGGCACAAGGTCGCCGAGGACTTCGCCTCCATCGCAAGGCATTTGGTGGATACCGGCGTCACGACCGCCGCCCAGCTCGGGGCGATGGGAGGCAGCGCGGGTGGCCTGCTGATCGGCGTCATGCTGACGAAGTATCCCGAACTGTTCGGCGCGTTGGTCTGCCAGAATCCGCTGCTCGACATGCGCCGCTACCATCTGCTGCTGGCCGGTGCGTCCTGGACGGCCGAGTTCGGCGACCCCGATGACCCCGCCGAGTGGGAGTTCATCAAGGAGTACTCGCCGTACCACAACATCTCCGCCGATCGCGTGTACCCGCCGGTGCTGATCACCTCGTCCACCAACGACGACCGGGTGCATCCGGGACACGCCAGGAAGATGACGGCAGCCTTGGAGGCCGCTGGACATCAGGTGAGGTATTACGAGAACACCGAAGGTGGTCATTCCGGGGCCTCGAACAACGCCCAAGCCGCGTTCGAACGCGCGCTGCGGTACGAGTTCCTGCTCCAGACGCTCTGCTGAGTCCGGGCGGACCACGGGTTGGAAGCATCAGGCAGTTTTCGGCGTTCCCTTACCCGAGGCCGCCTACCGAGGAGACAACCGATGACCGACGACGTCGCCTATGTGCTTGGGAGTTCGAGCCCCGAGATCGCCCGACTCGACTTGCAGGCCGCCGCGCTCGAGTCCGGCACGGATCTCCTGCTCCGGCGGGCAGGCATCGAGGCGGGCCAGCGGGTGCTCGATCTCGGCACGGGCCCGGGGCACGTGGCATTCGCACTGTCGAACATCGTCGGCCCCAGCGGGTCGGTGGTCGGTGTCGATCAAGACCCACGAATGCTGGCGCTTGCCAACGCCCGGCGTGACGAAGCGGGCTTGGGCAACGTGCGTTTCGTCGAAGGGGACGCACGCACGTACCGCGACGACGAGGCGTTCGACGCGGTCGTGACGCGACTTCTCCTGATGCACCTTCCCGATCGCGGTCAGGTGGTCAAGCACCACGAGGCGGCGCTGCGCCAGGGCGGTCGGCTGGTCCTCCTCGACTACGACGTGGGCGCCCTGCCGCGCCGAGCCCGAGATCGAACTCGTCGGCCAAATCCGGGAGTGGTTGTTGGCCGGCTTCCGCGCCGCGAACGCCGACCCGACGGTCGGGACGCGCCTTGCGGTGCTTCTGCGCGAGGCGCGGTTCGCAGACGTCGCCACCATGGGCGTGCAGGACTATCACGCGCCCGACGACCCGCGTGCCGCCGCGATGTTCACCGAAGTCATCCGTTCGATGGCCCCGGCGATCATCGGCGCGGGCGTGGCCACCGAGGACGAGCTCGGGCTGGACACGCTGCAGGATCGCCTCGAGCGCGCACAGGCAGCGGCCGATGCCGTGCTCCTGCCGCCGACCCTGGTCGCCGCCTGGGGTTTACGGCGCTAGAGGTCGAGCAGGAGCCGAGCACCCGGCGCCGCCCGGGACACGCAGGTCAGCATCATGCCGCCGTCGCGCTCCGGCACCGTCAACAGGGTGTCCCGGTGTTCGACGTCGCCGTCCAGCACCCGGGTCCGGCACGTTCCGCAGAACCCCTGCTGGCACGAGTACGGCGCCGTCACCTCGGCGCGGCGCAGCGCGGACAGCAGCGTCTCGTCGGCCGCCACCCGCAGCGTGGCCCCCGACGAGGCGATGGTGACGTCGAACTCGCGCCCGTCGAGCACGGGGGGAGCCGCGAACCGCTCGAAGTGCAGTTCGACGTCGTCGCGGCCTGCCAGCTCGGCCCGGATCGCGGTCAACATCGGGGCCGGACCGCAGGCGTACACCGCCGTGCCGTCGGGGCAGTCGCCGAGCAGCTCGCGAGGGCCCGGAATTCCGAGCTCATCGTCGGTGCGGACCTCGATGCGGTCGCCGAACCGGCCGAGCTCTTCGACGAACGGCAGGCTGTCGCGGCTGCGGCCCGCGTAGATCATCGACCAGGCCACGCCCAGCCGATCGGCCTTGTGCAGGATCGGCGTGATGCCGATGCCGCCTGCGATGAACCGGAATCGGCGCGCGGGCGAGCCGTATCCGGGCCAGGGGCAGCGCCTCGCTGTACGTGGCGACGAACCACCGCTCCGCCGCGGGCAGGATCAGGTTGAGCAGGCTGACCACGTTCGAGGCGACGGGGTGCCCGGGAATCCAGTGCAGCGGGGTGTCGGAGACGTCGAACTGCACCTTGCGGGCCTGAATCTGAACCGGACCCGGATCGACGTCGTCGAGCAAATACTCCGGTCTCGTCATGGCGGACTTCCCTCCCGGGGTTGGCCGAGTCGTGCCGACCGGAATCAGTCTAGGGGCCGGCCTTGACGGGTTTGCGGTAGGCGACCATCTCCCGCGAGAGCACTCGTCGGATCCGGGGTTCGCGGCTGCACGCGATCGCGAACACCGTGAGCAGCACCCAACTGGTCAGGGCACTGGCGAGCACCAACAGGAATGCCGCCCAATCGGCGCCGAGTTCGCTGGCCGCGGTCTGACGCGCCCAGAGGCGCCAGTAGATCATCAGGTTCACCGTCAGGCCGACGCCGTAGGACAGCGCGAACGAGAACAGGTAGGGCTTCCACGTTCCGTCCCGCAACCGTGCCGAGACGGGCTCGTGCCGAAGCGGATACAACACCGACAGCACATTGCCGACGCCAAGCCAGATGAACACCATGGTGACCAACTGGTCGATCATCGCGACGGGGTTGCCTTCGGCGGTCACGGTGAGGAATCCGATGACCGGAAGCCCGGCGATGGTGATCAGGACGGCCATGGCGAGGTTCTTGGCCACCAGGATTCGCCACATGCGTTCACCGCTCGACAGCGCCGCCCGCACCCGCTCCGCCTCGAAACACAGGGCGTTGGTGCAGACGATGCTGCCGACGACCGCCGAGAACAGGTACAGCGTGAAGCTGCCAAGGTCGTTGTAGGTCGACCATCCGCTGAAGTGGTTGAAGGTCACCAGCGACAGACTGATGGCCAGGGTGATGACGAGCCGCGCGAGTATCGCGCGCGGTTTGTCGGCGGCGACGTGACGCACCTCGTCGACGATGCGTCTGCCGACGGCGGGGAGCGGGTACGCGGCCCGCAGCACGGCCACCCGACGCACGGGCACGCGATCGGCATCGCCGAGGGCCAGTTGGTGGGTCTTCGCCACCGCCAGGACTGCCTCGGCAATCGCGGCTCTGGCAAGCCCCACCGCAATGACGGTGTCCGCGGCGGCCTGTGCGGGCGGCGGCGTCAAGTCCCGGGTGGCCGCAACCCCGCGCGCGAAGTCGTCGGCGCGCGCCAACCAGGCCGGCGACGCACCGGCTGCGGAGATGTCGTAGCCCGCGGCGCCGCGCATCGAGGTCAACTCCGCCTGCGCCTCGGCGACCACCCCCGCCAGTGCGCTGACGTCGTCCCACTCGGCGGCCGCGGCGGCGGTGTCGACACGACGGAGTGTGTCGCCGAGAAATCGCAACTCTTCGATGGCCACGGTTTCTGGAGCCGCATCAGCGCCTTGAGTCATGGGCTTAACTGAACCATCCCGCTGATCGAGCGCCTGGCGTTGGATATGACGAGATCGACCCCAGATGATCGACTTCACGTGATCGGCGATTCCGGTGAAGGAGTGCACCACCATGGCGACGTTGACGTCCGTGAACGTTGGGCTGCCCAAGGACATCGAGTGGAACGACCGGACGGTCTACAGCGGTCTGTGGAAGCAACCGGTGGACGGCCCTCGCATGGTGCGCCGGCTCAACATCGACGGCGACGGCCAGGGGGATCTCGGTGGGCACGGCGGGGAGAACCGCGCGGTCCTGGTCTATCAGCTCGACTCGTACCGGCACTGGGCCAAGGAATTCGACCGGGACGACCTGAGGCCGGGATACCTCGGGGAGAACCTGACGGTGGACGGCCTGCCCGACGACGAGGTCTGCATCGGTGATCGCTATCAGATCGGCCAGGCGGTATTCGAGGTCACTCAGCCGCGAGTCACCTGTTACCGCGCGGGGATTCGGATCGGGGAGCCCCGGATGGCGGCATTGCTCGTCTCCCATCGGCGACCGGGCTTCTACTGCAGGGTCATCAGCGAAGGGGAAGTCGAAGCCGGCCAGGAAATCATCAAGATCAGCTCGGGGCCGGAACAGGTGACGGTCGCCGAGATCGATGCGCTGCTCTACCTGCCCGGCCATCCGAGGGACGCGCTCGAGCGTGCACTTCGCATTCCGGCACTGAGTCCCGGGTGGCAGGCCTCGCTGCAGAGCCTCGCCGAACAGGCCGACAACCCGGCGTCGTCGGGCAACAGTGGACTGAGCCCGGCCCCGCCACCGCCCGCATGGAAGGGGTTCCGGCCCCTGCGGGTCACCCAGATCCGCGATGAGAGCAGGCATGTCCGCTCCGTGCGCCTCGGTGCGCCAGATGGGACGCCTCTACCGGAATGGCTTCCCGGCCAGTCCATCACGCTGCGCGTGTATCCGGATCCGGCTGCCGCACCCCTGATCCGCAACTATTCGCTGTCGAATCGGCCCGGCTCCGACGAGTACCGGATCAGCGTGAAGAAGGAACCGCATGGCCGGGGCAGCGGGTACATCCACGCACACGTGAAGACCGACGATCTGATCGACGTCGCGGCGCCGCGCGGCACGTTCTTCCTCGCCGAGGACAGCCGGCCCCTCGTCCTGCTGTCTGCGGGCGTCGGGATCACCCCGGTGTTGTCGATGCTGCACGCGTTGGCCGCCGCGAACTCGGCCCGCGAGGTCTGGTGGCTGCACGGAGCACGGGACGGCACCGAGAATCCCTTCGCCGCCGAGAGCCGCGAACTGCTGAACCGGTTGCCCGCAGGCATATCCCGCATCGCATACAGTCAGCCCGCCGACACGGATCGGCTCGGTGTCGACTACACCGATCGGGGCAGGCTCTCGATCGCGATGCTCGGCGACCTCGGTGTGCCGCGCGATGCCGACGTCTACCTGTGCGGTCCCGTCTCCTTCATGGACGGGCTGAGTGCGGATCTCGCGGCCTTCGGTCTCGACGCCGCCCGGATCCACATGGAGACGTTCGGGGCGGGGGCGGCCCTGACGCCAGGGATCATGCCGACGTCGACGCCACCGCACCTGCCGGCAGGCCCGCCGGAGACGGGGCCGGAGATCCAGTTCGCGCGCAGCGGTATCTCGGCTCCGTTCGGGCCGCCACGGCGAACGCTGCTCGAATTCGCCGAGGCGTGCGACGTGCCCACCCGATGGTCATGCCGCACCGGCGTGTGCCACAACTGTGAGACCGCCCTGCTGTCGGGCACCGTCGCCTACGACCCCGAACCACTCGAACCACCTGCCGAGGGGAACATCCTGATCTGCTGTTCCCGGCCGAGCGCCGACGTGGTGCTCGATCTGTGATGCCGCAAACGGAGCCTTCGCTAGCATCGGCACCCATGGACGAGACCTCGAGCGCGTTGACGGCCGAAGACGTTCGCGGCATCACGTTCGACAAGCCGCCGTGGGGCAAGCGCGGCTACGACGAGAAGTCCGTCAACGACTTCCTGCAACTCGCGGCACGGCGACTGGAGGGTCGTGGGCATCTGTCGTCGGATGACGTGCGCGGCGTCCGATTTCCGAAACCGCCGATCGGCAAGCGCGGCTTCGACGAAGCTGACGTCGATGCCCTGCTCGACAGGGTCGCCACGGCGATAGCCAATCTGGACGAAAACCGGGTGTGACGGCCAAGACCACCACCGCACCCGCGGTGGTGGTCTTGGCTGCAGCCTGTTCAGTTACCGGTGTGAAGCGAGACCGCGGGTGTTAACCCGTGGAAGCGCAACCCACGTACGGGATGCATCCCGATGCGCCACCAGGTCCGGCCGACCCGACGGGTCCGCCAGGGATGTCGACGCCCGCGCCACCCGGTCCGGCGTTGGCGCCTGCACCGGGAACGTTCGCGGTCGCGCCCTCGGGGCCCGCGGTCGCACCGGCACCAGGAACCACGGCGCCCGCACCCTCGGGCCCGGCCGTCGCACCGGCACCGGGAACCACGGCGCCCGCACCCTCGGGCCGGCGTCGCACCGGCACCGGGAACCATCGCGCCCGCACCCTCGGGCCCGGCGGTCGCACCGGCACCCGGCACGGTCGCGTTCGCGCCGTCCGGTCCGGCAACGGCGCACGGCGTGCCATCGGGGTTGAAGCATCCTGGTGGGGGCGGATCGGCCGAGGCCAGCGGCGCGGCAACGATTGCAGAGGCTGCAGCACCAGCAAGGAGAACAGTTCTCAAGGAGATCTTTTTCAGTGCCATGCGTGGTAACTACCCACATCGCCAGGATCTTGAAACAGACAACCGGTTCGCCCTGTGAATTGCCTGATCGACGGGCCCGGGCCTGGTCGCGGCCGGTGTGATCTCGGCCAATCTTCGGAAACGTCAATCCGTCGGCGTCGCCGCTCCGAATCCCTGGTGATGAGTACGGATACGCGGGTGAAACGTCGTCCAGGCCGTCCACCGGGATCGAATGCCGTGCAGACGAGGCAGCGCATCACGCGCGCGGCTCAGGACGTGTTCCGCGAACTGGGTTACGCGGGAACGACCAACAAGACCGTCGCCGACCGTGCCGGACTCACCCGGCCCACGATCAACTACCACTTCGAGAGCAAGCAGGCGCTGTTTCGCTGCGTGATCGATGCCAACGCCGAGGTGGTGGAGGCCACCACGACCCGACTGACCGCGCAGGAATCGACGCTTCGGGGTCGGCTGCGCGAGCTGACGACCAGCATGTGCGCCGATCCGGACGTCCGCGCGGCCACCGCATCGCTCATGGCTGCGGCCATCGACTGCGATCGCCATCCCGAACTCCGGCCGGTGCGCGGGGACCTCTTCTCGGGCCTGCGCTCCTTCCTCGTCTCGTCCGTCCTTGCCGCCGTCGAGTGCGGCGACGTCCGGGCCGATGTGGAGGCGTCCTCGCTGGCTGACGCATACCTCGCCGTGCTGAGCGGCATGGCGCTGGGCGGCGGCGGGACGAGAGGCGATTCGCGAAGCCTGGCACTCGCCGAGACCTCGTTGCTCCTTTTGACCGGCGAGCTGTTCTCCTATCCGGCCGGGGCGGTGTCGTGGACGGACGAGCTGACCACCGCCCGGGGAATAACGTGACATGTCACGTGTTTGAGTGATGCGAAGGGCCGCGACCGAATCGGCCCTCGCACACGGGACGGAGATCATCATGGGACAGCTCACCGGAAAGACGGCGCTCGTCACGGGCGGCAGCTCGGGTATCGGGCTGGCGACCGCGCAGCGCTTCGCGGCCGAAGGCGCACATGTCTTCCTCACCGGCCGCAACCAGGAGAACATCGACAAGGCGGTGGCCTCGATAGGCGAGTCGGCCACCGGCATTCGCAGCGACGTCTCCGATGACCGGGACCTCGACAAGGTCTTCGACGCGATCGACGCCCGCGGGCAAGGGCTGGACGTGGTCTTCGCCAATGCAGGCGGCGGTGAGTTCGCGACACTCGACGTCGTGACGCGGGAGGACTTCCTGAACACCTTCAACATCAACGTCGGTGGCGCGCTGTTCACGGTGCAGCGAATGCTGCCGCTGCTGAAGCCCGGCGCCTCGGTCATCCTCACCGGCTCGACGGCGGCGTCTCGCGGCACCCCGGCATTCGGTGTGTACGCCGCCTCCAAGGCCGCCATCCGTTCACTCGGCCGCACCTGGGCCGGCGAACTCGCCGGCCGCCAGATCCGGGTCAACACCCTGGTGCCGGGGCCGGTGGAGACGCCGGGACTGAAGGGCCTGGCACCGGCGGGGCAGGAGCAGGCCCTGCTCGACGGTGAGGCGGCGAAGGTGCCGATGGCCCGCATCGGACGGCCCGAGGAGCTCGCCGCGGCGGCGCTGTTCCTCGCGTCCGACCAGAGCAGCTTCATGACGGGTTCGGAGATGTTCGTCGACGGCGGGTCCGAACAGGTCTGACTAATCCGGCCGCGGCAGAGTGCCTTCGCGGATGATCGTCTCGTAAACGGCGGTCAGGATGCCTGCGAGTTCGGCTTCCTGACCGCCGTCGAGATCGGAGAAGAACAGCCGGCGTACCCAGGCGACGTGCTTCGGCGCGGCCGCCTGCAGCGACTCCCAACCGGAATCGGTCAGCACGGCGTCGGTGGCGCGGCCGTCGGTCTCGGACTGAACCCGGTCCACCAGACCGCGTTTCGTCATCCGCTGCAGATGATGGGACAGCCGGCTGCGTTCCCACCCGATCATCGTCGCGAGCCTGGTCAGCTGCATCCGACGCCCGTCGGCGATCGAGAGTGCGTTCATCACCGTGTAGTCGCCGAGCGACATCCCGCAGTCCGCAAGCAGTTGGCGGTTCATCTCGTACTCGAGCCGGTGGTAGACCTGCATGTAGCTCAGCCACGTCCGTTGTTGAGACGGGGTCAACCAGCTTGACATGTCACGCATCCTAGCGCGGCCGGCTTGGCGCGAGACCGTTCGGCGACGGGGCCGAGACCGAGCCGTCTGCTCCGCTTCCACTTATCGCCCGAAACGGCCAGCGCCTTGGGTAGTTTCGACACCGTGACCGACCTGATGAACCGCCAGATCGTGCTCCGTCGGCGTCCGAACGGGTTGGTCCAGCCCGCTGACACCGAGCTCGTCGCGTTGCCCGCGCCCGAACCCGCCGACGGCGAGGCGCTCGTCCGCACCACCTACGTCGGGTTGGACGCCGCAGCGCGGACGTGGCTCAACGACCAGCCGGGCTATCTGCCGCCCGTGCAACTCGGCGAGGTCATCCGGGCGGCCGGGATCGGCGAAGTCGTGGCGTCGCGATGTGACGCCTATGCCGTCGGCGACGTGGTCACCACCTTGACGGGCTTTCAGGAATTCGTCATCGTCCGCGACGACGTCTTCTGCACCCCGGTCACCGGCATGGAGGAGATCGACCAGCCGGCCGTGATGTCGATTTACGGGCCGACCGGTGCCACCGCCTACTTCGGGATGGCCGACATCGGCCGGCCACAGTCGGGGGAGACGGTGGTGGTCTCGGCTGCCGCGGGCGCCACCGGCTCGGTGGCGGGCCAGATCGCCAAGATCGCAGGCGCTCGGGTGGTGGGGATCGCCGGCGGCCCCGAGAAATGCCGGGCGGTGGTCGACGAATTCGGATTCGACGCGTGCATCGACTACCGCGAAGACGATGTGGCGGCGGCACTCAAGCAGCACTGCCCGCGGGGTGTCAACGTCTACTTCGACAACGTCGGAGGGCCCATCCTCGACGCCGTGCTTGGGCGGTTGGCGCCGAAGGCAAGGGTCGTGCTGTGCGGCGTGATCTCCAGTTACCTCACCGGCGAGCACCCAGGACCGGCGAACTACGTGAACATCCTCGCCAAGACCGCGTCCATGCAGGGCTTCAACGCGCTCGACGAGTGGGGCCGGTTCGACGAGGCCTTCGCCGCGCTTCGCCGCTGGGAGTCGGAGGGCAGGCTGGTGCATCGCGAGACCATCTACGAAGGCATCGAATGCTGCGTCGACGCCCTCAACGGGCTGTTCACCGGAGCCAACATCGGCAAGATGCTCGTCAAGGTCGGCGAGCCAACCCGGTCGACTCAGACCGGCCAGCCCTCACGTCGGTGAGCGGCGTCGAAGAACATCCACTCGTAGCGCGCCGTCGTCGCGAAATGTGCTCGCGCGACGGCCTCCTCGGTCGGGGTCAGCGTCGGGCCGACGCGGTCGGTCAGGTCGAGGACCTCGGCCACGGTCGCCGCGTAGTCGTCGCCGCCGTAGCTGTCGATCCAGAGCTGGTAGCGGTGATCCGCGGAGCCGCGTTCCCGTAGCTCGGCGCCGACCTCCGCGTAGATCCAGTAGCACGGCAGGATCGCGGCGAGCCCGTCCGCAAAGGTCCCGCCGTAGGCCGTGGCGAGCAGGTAACTGGTGTAGGCCAGCGTCGTCGGCGATGCCGGCACCGATTCCAAAGTGGTTGCGTCCAGGCCGAGTTCGGGCAACAGCGCATTGTGCAGCGAGAGCTCGACGTCGTAGACCTCCGCGGCGTGCCGCGCGAACATCGCCGTGTCGGCCAGGGTCGGCGCCTTGGCCGACACGATGGCCAGCGCGCGGGCGTACTCACGCAAGTAGTGCACGTCCTGAGCGACGTACTGGGCGAACACGTCTTCGGCGAGCGTGCCGTCGACGAGACCGGCGGGGAACGGATGACCGAGGATCGCAGCGAAGGTGGGTTCGATCTCGCGCCACAGCCGGTCTGACCACGAGCCGGCCGCGCCGGAACCGATGCGCGGGCTCATCGCGAGCACCGGTCGAACGGGCCGGGGTTCGGCGCCGAGTTGCGGCGCTGCCTGATTCAGTTGTACGTGCATCGCACCATCCTTTCAGCCGCCCGAGCCCACCGAATTGGACACCGAATTGGACGAGGCCCGATGCGCTGTGGGCGCGGATCATTCCGAATCATTCGGGTGGCACCCGGGCGCACGGATGGCTTTGCACTGAGGAGTGATCACCGTTCGGTCACGGTACGAGAAATTCGGCGTCGTGGACCCCGGGCAAAGGTGCGCGAGTGGTCCCACATGTTGTAGAAGTGATAGTAGTGACTGGTGTGAACTGCCCGGGCTCATCCGGACGGTTCAGGTTCGAAGGGTCACTCAGTTACCAGCGGATGCGCGGAATCGACCGCGCTGAGGCCCGATAGAGGTGGAGTTCCGATGAAACGCGTCTACGCCGTCGCGATCAGCTTGGCGATGCTGGTGGGCGGTGCCCGGTGTTGCGACGGCCAGCCCGGCAACCAACCGGCAGGCCATCGACTACGTGATACAGCGCGCTCTTTCCCAGCGCGGGGTGCCGTTCTCCTATGGCGGCGGCAACGCATCGGGGCCAAGTGCGGGCATCGTCCGCGACGCACCGGATGCCTCGGTCGTCCCGGACGCCAACGTCGTTCCTGGCCTTGCCACGGTCCCCGGCGCGACCGTCGCGCCAACCGCAGGCGCCGCCCAACTCGGCACCCCGCAGCTCGGCACCGCTCCCGCTGCGGGTACCCTCCCGGCCGCGGGTGCCGTCCCGGCGGCAGGTGCCGTGCCGTCCTCAGGGGCCATCCCGCATGACGGCCCAGTCGGATTCGACGCATCGGGCCTCGTTCAGTACGCGTTTGCCGGTGTCGGGATCAAGCTCCCGCGATCCTCCGGCGAGCAGTACAAGGTGGGCCGAAAGATCACCCCGGATCAGGCTCTGCCGGGTGATCTCCTCTTCTTCGGCCCCGACGGCACCCAAAGCGTCGCGCTGTTCCTCGGCAACGGTCAGATGCTGGAGGCCTCGGATTCCGGGGTCACCGTCTCGCCGGTGCGCACCAATGGCATGGCGCCCTACCTGTCCCGGATGATCGACTGGCAGTGACGCCGACGGGCTAGCCGCCGAAGCCGTTCCAGTCGCCACAATGGTTTTCTGTGAGGGGATCGGGATCGGGTGGACACGTCACGCGCTTTCGGTGTCACCGGCCGCGATGGTTTCCCTCGGTCGAACACGCACCCGCGCGCCGCGGGAAGGTGCGACGGCCACCCCGTGGGATGACCAGCGTTCGTCGCGGGCGCGCGAAGGACTGATGACGTAGTCGCGCAACAGCGTTCGGAGCACGATCCGCATCTCCATGGTCGCGAAGGCAGCCCCGATGCATCGCCGGATCCCGCCCCCATAGGGGATCCATTCCGCGGGGTCGGGCGAACGGGTGATGAAGCGATCGGGATCGAAGCTGCGGGCCGCGGGGAAGACGGCGTCGTCGGCGTGCAGCAGTCCGATGCTGGCGACGATCGTGTAACCCTGGGGCACTGTCCACGGACCGATGTGAAGTGCGGGCACCTTGACTTGCCTGAACGTGGTGTCGATGACGGGGCGGGTGCGCTGAATCTCGAGGATCGTGGCGTGCAGAAGCTCTTCGGATCCGTTGTCGAGGTCGGCGACGAGGCGGTCAAGCAGTTGCGGGTGTCTCTGCAACCGCTCCACGGCCCACGCCAGTGTGGTGGCGGTCGTTTCGTGGCCGGCCGACAGTAGCGTGATCAACTCGTCGGCGATCTCGGCCCGGGTCATCGGCGAACCGTCCTCGTAACGGCTCTGCACCATCAACGACAACACGTCATCGCGCTCTTGCAGATCGGGGGCGGCCTGCGCCTTGTCGATCAGTCGGTCCACGATCGCGTCGTAGTCTCGTCGGTACCGGTGGAACCGGCCCCACGGGCTCCACTGTCCCCAATCCCATTGCGGCACAGGGATGACCGCCAGCTTGGAGCCCAGTTGGATCGCCTGCGGAAGCATTTCGCGCAGATCCTCCAACTCCTTGCCCTCGGCGCCGAACACCGTCCGCAGAATGACGTTGAGAGTGATGCGCATCATCGAGGGCAGCGTCGCAAAGGCTCGATCCCGTTGGCCACGACGCGAACTCGTCGACCGCTTCCCGTTCGACGATCGCCTCATAGGCAGCCAGTCGCCGTCCGTGAAACGGTGGCGTCAGCATCTTGCGGTGGGCGCGATGTCGATCACCAGACAGCGCGAACAACGAATTCGGACCCATCACTCGGCCAAGATTCGCATCGGTCGTGTCTGCGACCTCAGGGCCGGATCTGAACAGCTGCCGAATATGACCCGGATCGCTGAGGACGACGATGCGCCCGAAGATGGGCAGGTCGAGCGAGAAGGCCGACCCATAGCGGCGGCGCAGAATCTGCAACGCGATTCTGCGGTTGGTCAACGCCAGCAGGCCCTGAACGCCCCGGGGGAGGCGGGGGCCGGCCGGCAGCACGATCGTCGGCGTCGACTCGTCATTGGGGATGTCCGCATGCGCCAGGCGAACGCGTGTGAGATGCGTGGAATCAGCCATGTCCCGGCGATGGTATTTCGCCGAAACGTCGAGCCAATGCACACCAGACATCGCGCAGTGGTCGAATCGGCCGCCGGTCGATTCCTCGGGCGGCGGTTCCTGCTGCCGGGCTCCGGCAGCAGGCCCACCACACCCCAACTACACGGCCACGACTAGAGGTCGGAGCTCTCCCGCCACAGGTCGATGCCGGACTCCGAAGCGTATTGGTCGATCTCGCTCAGTTCCTCGGGTGTGAACGACAGGTTGTCGAGCGCGCCCAGGTTCTCCTCCAGCTGTGCGACGCTCGACGCGCCGACCAGAGTGGACGCGACGGCTGGATCGCGGAGCACCCACGCGAGTGCAAGCTGTGCAAGGGACTGGCCACGCTTCTCGGCGATTCCGGCGAGCCCCTCCAGCCGCTTGCGAACCTCGTCGGTGACCGTCTCGTCGTCGAAGGTCGGGCGCTCGGTCGCGCGGGTGATGTCCGCGGCCGGCTGGTTCAGATAGCGGTTGGTGAGCAGACCCTGCGCGAGTGCCGTGAATGCGATGGCGCCCATGCCCGCATTGTTCAGTTCGGTGACGAGATCGCCCTCGATCCAACGGTTCAGCAACGAATACGACGGCTGATGGATGACCAGCGGCGTGCCCAACCGCCGTGCGATCGCGGCGGCTTCGGCCGTCTTGGTCGCCGAATAGGACGAGATGCCGACGTAACGGGCCTTGCCCGCCCGCACGGCGGTGTCGAGGGCACCGATGGTCTCCTCGAGCGGCGTCTTCGGATCGATGCGGTGCGAGTAGAAGATGTCGACGTAGTCGAGGCCGAGCCGTTCGAGGGACTCATCCAGACTGGAGAGCACATAGCTACGGCCGCCGAGCTGGCCGTAGGGACCCGGCCACATGTCCCATCCCGCCTTGGTCGAGATGATCAGCTCGTTGCGATACGGCTTGAAGTCCCGTCGCAGCATCCGGCCGAAGTTCTCCTCGGCCGAGCCGTAGGGCGGCCCGTAGTTGTTCGCGAGATCGAAGTGCGTGATGCCGCGGTCGAAGGCGTAGCGGAGTACTTCGCGTTGCGTGTCGAACGGCCGGTTGTCCCCGAAGTTGTACCAGAGGCCGAGCGAGATCGCGGGCAGGAGCAGACCGGACGTCCCCACGCGGCGATAGGGCATCCCGTCGTAGCGATCCTGTGCGGCCACCCATGGGTCGTGGGTGAAGGGAACATCGGCGACTACCAAATCCTCGTTCATGACGCCCATCCTAGGTCCGAGGAGATCGGCCGAATCGCAGCACCGGGGATGCCTGGCACTGTTTGGACTTGCCGGTCCAAAACGTTTCGGGCAGCCTTACGGCTCCGCTTGTTTCACGAATGAATCAATGGCAACGGGCGGGCGTTCACCGGATCGGACCGGGACCCACGATGGCGTCTCGAGAGGAGCAATCATCATGGCACTCGACCAGTACTACCTGCTCGGCCGCTCCGGCCTGCGCGTCAGCAGGCTGGCCCTGGGCACAATGAACTTCGGCACAAGCGGTTTCCACGCCGCGTACGGCAAGACAGAGGACGACGTCCGCCCCATCTTCCGTGGTTACCTCGAAGGCGGCGGCAACTTCATCGACACCGCGGACTTCTACACCGCGGGGGAGAGCGAAACCATTCTCGGCAAGCTCATCGCGGAGGACAAGGTCCGCGACCGGGTGGTGCTCACCACGAAGTTCACGAACAGCGTCGATCCCGGCGACCCGAATGCGGGAGGGAACGGCCGCAAGCACATGATCCGGGCGCTCGAGGCGTCGCTGCGCCGGTTGGGCACCGACTACGTGGACCTGTTCCTCCTGCACACCTGGGATCGGCTCACCCCGGTCGAAGAGGTGCTGCGAACCTTCGACGACCTCGTCAGGTCGGGCAAGATCCGCTACGCCGGCCTCTCCGATGTGCCCAGTTGGTACGCCGCGCAGGCCCAGACCTTCGCCGACGCGCACTCCCTGCCTCCGATGATCAACCTGCAGTTGCCCTACTCCCTGGTCGAGCGGCAGATCGAGGTCGAACACGTCACCATGTCGCAGACCATGGGCCTCGGCATCACGGCATGGAGTCCGCTCGGTGGTGGCTTCCTCAGCGGAAAGTACCGGTATGCAGAGCAGGGGCTGTCCGGCGATGGCCGGCTGAGCATCCCTGGAACGTCGGGACTGTCGTTGACGGAACGGCAGTGGCAGTTGCTCAAGCCCCTGGGTGACGTCGCCGACGAGCTCGGGGTGACGATGGCCCAGGTGGCGATCAATTGGGTTGCCACACAGCCAGGCATTGCTTCGGCGATCGTCGGCGCAAGCAGTGCGGACCAGCTCGCGTCCACGATGGCCGCGCTCGACTTCGAGCTGCCTGCGGAGCTGCGCGCGGAACTCGATCAGGCGAGCGCGGTGCCACCCGAGTCGGTGTACCGGATGTTCACCCCTGGTTACCAGAACCTGATCATCAGTCCCGGCAGCAAGGTGGGGGACAAGCCCGCAGGCTACTTCCCCGCCGTGCTGAACTGGACCGGCGCCGGTATGACATCGTTGAGCGATGAGCAGCCCAGAGACCCCCGAAGAGACGGCGGGCCAGTACAGCGTCGATGACGACGATCAGCTCTCGCAGGAGGACACCCTGATCGACCGGGGCGTCGACGACCTCCTGGACGAGGGCTATTCGCCGCCGGACAAGTGGCGGGAGCCTCGCGACAACGAGACCCTGGACGAACTTCTCTCCGAGGAGGAGCCCGATCCCGCCATGCAGCTCGACGACGACGATGAATCCGATTCCGAGTTCATCGAGGACGACGAGGTGGGTGACCGCAGGGCGGGTCGACTCGTCGCACCCGACGAGGGCGTGGACGAGGACGAGGATTCGGACTTGCTGGCGAGTGACGTCGGCATCGACGGAAGTGCCGCCTCCGCTGAAGAGGCGGCCGTCCACGTCATCGACGACGACGCCTAGCGTTCTTGCCGAGACACCTTGGGGGACAAGCTGAGTCGTTCGCTCAGCGGCCCGGTAGGCGTGAGGTGATCTCCTGCAGGACCCAGCGGTTGCCGTCGGGGTCGCTGAACGAGGCGAAGGACGAGTAGCTGCGGCGCTCGGGGTCGGGCCCGGCTACGCGCGCGGTCGTTCCGGCGTGATGGAACACGCCGCCGGCGTCGTGGAAGACCTCGCTCACCTCGGCGCCCTTGCTGACGAGCTCAGCACGGGCGGCCTCGACGTCGGTCACGATGAGATAGACGCTCTCGACCGAGCCCGGCGCCGCCGCGGTGATGCCGGTGCCGAAGATGATCGACGCGGGCGAACCGGGTGGTGTCAGCTGGACGACCCGGAACTCCGCGTCGGTGCTGAAGTCGGCGTCCAGCCGCCATCCGAGCGCTTCGTAGAACTGTCTGGCCCGGTCCACGTCGCTGACGGGCAGCACGACCACTTCGAGTTTCATGTCCACGGCAAGGATCCTTTCGCGTTTTCTCTGCTCGCGAGTGAGAACGCCGTCAAGTGGTGGTCGATTCACCGCCTCCGGGGAGTCACGCGGTTCCCGTCGCGGTGATCGAGGCCGGTGCACGGCGGCTCGTGGCGGGATGCAACCAGTTGGCGACGTTGCGCACGTAGTCCTTGAAGATCGCCAAAGGCGTTGGGTCGCCCTTGATTTGCGTCCCGGGAGGCTCGGTGACGAACGACGGTGCACCGCGGTCGAGGTCCCAGTTGTAATCGGCGAAGTGGTGGAAGGTCGATTCGGCAACGGCTCGACCCATGGGCCTGCCATCCGGTGCGCGCTCTCCGTCCAGCACCACGGCGAGGTTGAACCGGCGGCCGCTGGCGGTGCTTCGGCCCTGCGCCAGGACCGCGGCGGACGGGACGCATGCCGACACCCCGCCTTCGTGTGGGTGGGCCGGGAACCATTCGATTCGTCCACTGGTCGTCGCCGTGGTGCGCAACAGCTCGTGTGTTGGCGCATCGGTGAACACCGGTTGATAGTCGCCGTTGGCGCCGGAGTGGTAGTTGGGCCAGGAGATGGTCGGGGTGTCCTGGTCGTCGCGCATCTTGCTCGGATCCGGGTTCTTCTCGTGGAAGTGGTTGACCTCGCCAAGCGCTCCGAGCCCGAGCAGGCAGCTGCCCAGGTCCTGGTGGTCGCGAGCGGTCAGCACTCCACCGCCGTTCTCGCGGAAGCGGACGATGGCGGCCGAGTCGGCAGCGGTCAGGCCGTCACCGACGTCGACGGCCATCAGCCACAGCTGGTCGTGATCGAGCTCGTCGAGACGGCTGAGGATCGGGTCGTCGTCGGCACCAGTGGCCCGGTTGCGCGCCGTCACGTGGTGGCCCGCGGCCCGCAGCTCATCGGCGAGCAGCGAGAACCGGGCGATCGACCAGTCGTCGCCGTTTTCGGCAATCGTCGTCTGCAGCAGGATCCTTGACATCGAAACGACCTCTCTCACTCTGGCTTTGGGGCCTCGACGCGCCGATCCCGGCGGGCCAGCAACTCCTCGTCATCGACCAGGGTAAGCATGGGCTGACCGGGCATGCACAACATGGTGACGAGGAAGCGGACGTTGACGTCGTCACGGGCGTTGCCGTCCGAATAGTGGATCACGTCGCCGCCGGGTTCCCAGAAGGTTTCGCCTGCCTTGATGACCCGGGGGGCCTCGCCCTCGAGTTCGAACAGCATCTCGCCCTCCAGCACGTAGCCGAATGCGGGGCCGCCCGGGTGCTTGTGCGGCGGGGCGCCAGGACTACCGGCGGGATAGTCGATGACGACGGTCATCGCATGCGCGCCCTGCGGGATGAAGGGTGGCGTGACCTCTTGCAGGACGGTCAGGGCTGTCTGCCAACTCGCGGTCGTTTCGCTGGTCATGGGGCTTCCTTCGGTCGAGGGTTCCGTTGGTTACACAGTGAGGACAAGACGGCCACCGGATTTGTGACAAGCCGCCCTATTCGACGAGCTTGCCGTCGGCCGATACGTCGCGGATGAGGGCGGCGATGGACGACGGAACGGCGGGTATCGGTTCTCGGGTGAGTTCACCCGGGCCGGACCAGACCAGGTTGACCTGTTGGGATTCGTCGATGTCGGGGTAGTCGGATCGGTTGTGGCAGCCACGGGTCTCTCGCCGCTCCAGCGCCGCTTCGAGAGTCGCGCGCGCGGCCAGGATCATCGATCTGAGGTCGAAGGCGTGCGCGAGGTCGTGGTATCCGGCGATGTCCGGGTGAACGCCGATGTTCGCCGTCCGTTCGTCGATCTCGGCGACCTCGCGGAGCCCGGCGGTCAGCCCGTTCTCGTCGCGGACGACGCCCGCGTGCTCGGTCATCGTATTGCGGATGCCGCGTTGGAGGAACCGGACGTTCTCATCGCCACCGGCGGACAGCAGTTCGTCGATCTCACTGCGGGCAACTGAAACCGCTGCAGCAGAGCGCTGTTGAGCGATCAGGCCGGTCGAGTAGGACGCGGCGGCCGTACCGACGATCCGCCCGTAGACGAGCAGTTCGATCAGCGAATTCCCGCCGAGTCGGTTGGCGCCATGCAACCCGCTGGAGGCCTCACCGATTGCGTACAGGCCCTCCACCCCGGTGCCGTGGTCGCTGGGGCGCACCCAGACGCCACCCATGGAGTAGTGCGCGGTCGGCGCGATTTCCATTGGCGTGGTGGTGATGTCGAGCATCTGCAACTCCATCAGGGTCTGATAGACCCGCGGAAGGCGCTCCATGATCTGTTCCCGCGGCAGGTGCGACACGTCGAGCCAAACCCCACCGCGGGGTGTGCCGCGGCCCTCCTTGATCTCGGTGTACGCGGCGAGCGCAACACGGTCGCGCGTGGACAGCTCCATCCGCTCGGGGTCGTAACGCTTCATGAACCGTTCACCGAGGTCGTTCCGCAGGACCCCGCCCTCGCCGCGGGCAGCCTCCGAGACCAGGGTGCCCGCAAAGTCTTCGGGTTCGATCAGACCCGAGGGGTGGAACTGGACCAGCTCGGGATCGCGGATCCGCCCACCCGCCTCGACGGCGAGACGAAAGGAGTCACCGGTGTTCTCGTCGCGCCGTGACGATGTGCGCCGCCAGATGCGGGTATGCCCGCCTGCGGCAAGGATCACGGCGTCGGCATGGATCACGTATCGGGTGCCGTCGCCCAGATCGAAACCGTACGCACCGAAGATCACGTTGTCGTGGACCAGCAGCTTCGTGATGTAGGCCGAATCCAGGATCGGAATCGACAGTTGCGCAGCACGATTCACCAGGGTGCGCTGAATCTCCAGGCCGGTGTAGTCGCCGGCGAAGGCAGTGCGGCGGAACGTGTGCGCGCCGAAGAATCGCTGCGAGATCCTGCCGTCTTCCTCCCGCGCGAACTTCATGCCGTAGCGCTCGAGGTCGCTGATGCCCTGGGCGGCGCCCTCGGTGACGATCTGCACCGTGTCGGGGTTGGCCAGCAGATAACTCTCCTTCAAGGTGTCCGCGGCGTGCTGTCGCCAGCTGTCCTCGGGGTCCATCGTCGCCAACGCAGCGTTGATGCCGCCTGCCGCCAACGCGGTGTGCGCGTCGGCCTTCGGCCGCTTGCCAACCGCAAGCACGTCGACCCCGCGTTCGGCAGCTCGATTGCCGCCCGCAACCCGGATCCACCCGTCCCGATCACGAGAACGGACGTCGAGATCTGTCGTTCGAAGGTCTTCATGGAAGGGAAGACCGGTCAGCCGCGCGATCTGTGACGGCGTGTCACGAATCGGCCGGCTGTCCGGTCCTTGCTGACGACTGGATGGCTACTGGCGGCCGTGCAGCGCAACGAGAAGGGGTTCAGCATGAAGATTGTCGTCATCGGGGGAACGGGCCTGGTGGGATCCAAGGTCGTCCGGCTGCTCACCGAACGCGGACACGACGCGGTTGCCGCCTCACCCAACACCGGAGTGAACACGATCACGGGCGAAGGCCTTGCCGAGGCACTGACCGATGCCGCCGTGGTGGTCGACGTGTCGAACTCGCCGTCGCTGGATGGCGATGCCGCGCAGACCTTCTTTCAGACGGCCACGCCCAACCTGCTCGCCGCCGAACGCGCGGCCGGGGTCGGCCATCACGTGGCGTTGTCGGTGGTGGGCACCGAGGAGCTGGCGGTCGAACGTGGCTACTTCAAGGCGAAACTGGCCCAGGAGAAGCTGATTGCGAAATCCGGTGTCCCGTATTCGATCGTGCACGCCACTCAGTTCTTCGAGTTCGTGAACGGAATCGCCGATGAGGCGACCGACGGTGACACCGTCCGGCTCGCCCCGGCCTACTTCCAGCCGATGGCCTCCGCCGATGTCGCCGAGGCCGTGGCGATCACCGCCGTCGACGCGCCGCTCAACGGTGTGCACGAGGTCGGTGGCCCAGAGAGGTTCCGTCTCGACGAGCTCATCAGGACCGCGCTTGCCGCGCGCAACGACCCCCGCACGGTCGTTGCGGATCCCGACGCCGGTTACTGGGGTGCTCCGGTCGGCGAGTACACGCTGACCCCGGCCGAGGGTGCGACCCTGTTCGAGACACGGTTCGAGGATTGGATCCTCGAGAGCGCGGCCGCCAAGTAGGCACCGACGGCCACCTTCGACGGATGGGCGCCGTCGAAGGTGGCGGCGGTGGGCGCGGCGGCGTCAGCGCAGCGTCGGGTTGGCCAGCAGGTGTCGAACCGTGTGCAGTGCGTTGTGCAGCGCGGACTTCACCACGGGTTCGGCGACGCGCAGGTCGGCGGCGATCCGATCGGTCGTCCAGCCCAGGTAGTAGGCCCTCCGAATCACCTCACGGTGCAACGGCTGCAACCGATTCAAGGCTTCGGTCACGAGTACGCGATCGAGTACGACATTGCGCGGTTCCGCGGCGCGGGGCGGGTCCACGCGCGCAAGCCGGTCATCGTTGGCGTTCCCGGTCACGAAGGCAGTGCGGCTTTCAAGATGTCTGAATCAGCGGCGCGATGCAGGATCGCCGAGGGGTCCGATGTCGGGATGGCGCCGGTGGTGGTCTGGCTCTCCAGCAGGTACCTGAGGATGAAGTCGTGCGAGGTCGTCAGGTGCTCGCTGGTGAGCCGGCCGGCCAGCACGGGATCACCGCTCTCGACGGCTGCGAGGATGCCCAGATGTTCGGAGTTCAGGTGCTCGGTCCGACCGATCACCTCGATGTGGACGTACATGTAGCGGTCGGTGAGGCGCCGCAACTGCTCGACCAGCTCGATCATCCGCGGACGGCCGGCACACCTGTACACCGCGGCGTGAAAGGCCGCATTGGCCGCCAGCCAGGTGCGGGTATCCGCATGTTCTTCCATGACCTGCAGCTGCTTGCGCATCGTGAGATGTTCGGCCCGGCCGACATTCGGAACGGCCAGCTGCGTGGCCAGCGGCTCGATCGCCTCACGTAGTTCGTACAGTTCCTGCAACTCCGCGATGGACATCCCGGTCACGACGGCCGTCGCGTTGGACGTCGGGTGCACGAGACCCTCCCCGGCAAGGACCTGCAGCGCGTCGCGTACGGGGATGCGGCTCACACCGAACCGTTCCGCCGTGCTCTGCTGCGACAGTCTCGCGCCTGGAGCGATGTCACCCTGCAAGATCTCTGACCGCAGTTCCGAGGCCACCCGTATCGCGGCACTTTCGTATGCCATTCAACCTCCTCGGATACTGTTCCTAACTCATGTATACGCTCTTGATCCGCGTCCCAGTCGATCCTGGATCTATTGATTGAAGGCAACTCCACCGAAGTGGAATGGGTTTTAACTTTCACACCCGAAGCTTGCGAACGGAATCCATCCGCGATTCACCGTTTACTGGATAGGTGATCCTAACACCATCGATTTAGCGGCGAGAAATGGCGCGTGGCAGCGCATATTCACCGATCCAAGGCGGCACGGGGAATCGTGCCGATGGCGCGAGTGCGCTCCTGCGGGTCGTGCGCCGCGATTCCTTGACGGCGAGCAGAGGCCGAAATCACTTTGTCCACCAACGGTTATGCACGTCACAGCCCGGCGGCGAGAACCAGCGGCTCGGGCTGAGAATGCAACTGACATCCGCTGCGAGTCGACTGTGAGTCTTCCTGGCGGAGCGTCGTATATTGACGTCGATTTGTCGGCCGATAAGTCGAATCATTCACTGCCTTGGCGCCTCCTGAGAATGGCTTAACATTTCGCTGAGTACCAATGTCTACGAATCTCGATCGCCTGTGGTGCGCTCATTGGGCACGACTAAATCGAACAAGTTGCGCGGGCCGAGTACGCTCGTGACCGTGACTGAACGGCCTTTCGTGCCCACGGATTTCGTCGTGCCATCGGGGCTTGCGGAGCCCGACTTCCGCCTGGTGCCGCTGGGACCCGAGCACAACCACGCCGACCATGCCGCGTGGTCCGGGAGCATGGAACACATCCGGGCAACCCCGGGGTTCGCGGGGCGGGAATGGCCCCACGACATGTCTGCCGCGCAGAATCTGGCCGACCTGGAGCAGCACGCCGTCGACTTCGCGGCTCGCACCGGCTTCACCTACACGGTCCTGCCGCCCGGCGGCCTGGACACCGCCGACGTCCTCGGCTGCGTGTACATCTACCCGCCCGGCCCGGGTGAGCCAGGTGACGCATCGATCCGGTCCTGGGTACGCGCGGACCACGCCGCCCTGGACCCCGTCCTCTACGCCGCCGTCAGGGACTGGCTGGCCCGCGACTGGCCCTTCCGCGCGATCGAGTACGCCCCCCGCCCCTGAGCAGGTCGGTCTTTGGCAGACTGTGGGCATGGCACAGATAACCTTGCGCGGAAATCCCATCAGCACCGTCGGCGAGCTACCCGCCGTCGGTAGCGCGGCCCCTGCTTTCACCCTTACCGGCACGGACATGGGTGCGGTCGACAGCGAACAGTTCCGCGGTAAGTCCCTGTTGCTGAACATCTTTCCCTCGGTGGACACCCCGGTCTGCGCGATGAGCGTGCGGACCTTCAACGAGCGCGCCGCGGCAAGCGGTGTCACCGTGCTGTGCGTGTCGAACGATCTTCCGTTCGCGCAGAAGCGATTCTGCGGCGCCGAGGGCATCGAGAACGTCACGACGGCGTCAGCGTTCCGCGACGGCTTCGGCAAGGACTACGGCATCACCATCGCCGATGGTCCGATGGCCGGACTGCTGGGCCGGGCCGTGGTGGTGATCGGTGCGGACGGAAACGTCGCGTATGCCGAACTGGTGCCCGAGATCGCCACCGAGCCGAACTACGACGCGGCGCTGGCGGCTGCCGGCTGAGCACCGCCGAGGCCTGGTGGCCTCAGGCGACCTCGTTGAGCCCCGCGTGGGCGGTGTCGGCACCGAAGTCGTAGCCGTGACTTTCTGCCATCTCGGCAAGTGAGATCCGCAGCAGCCGACGGCCGCGATGGATCCGCGACATCACGGTGCCAACGGGAGTGCCCATGAGACTTGCGATCTCGCGATACTTGAAGCCTTCGACGTCGGCGTAGTACAGCACCGTCCGCAGCCGCTCGGGCAGCTCGGCAAACGCTTTCGTCAATGCCTCGTCGGCGACCAGACTGAGCGCTTGCATCTCAGCCGAGGGCAGGCCGGTCGACGAGTGCCGTGCCGCCGCAGCGAACTGATCGTCGGTGAACGCTTCGGCGAGTACCTCGGCGGGCCTGCGCTCGGACCTGCGGTGCGTGCTGATGGCGACGTTGACCATGATCCGCAGCATCCAGGCCCGGATGTTGGTGCCTGGCGTGTACGAGGCAAATCCGACCCAGGCCCTGATCAGGGTTTCCTGAACCAGATCCTCGGCATCGGCGCGGTGGCGGGTATGTCGGTACGCCGCCCGGTGGAGTTGATCGAGCAGTGGGAGAGCCTCCGCCTCGAAGCGGGTGGCCAACTCAGTCGAGTGTGCGAACGCGGTCGTCGATGTCCGGCTGTCAGCCAAGGGTAGAGCCGCCATTCTGCACCTTCTCCTATGTGGGATGGATGGGGAGTGGTCCCGGCACCCGCCGTAGGTCCAGCCGACGCGGGATTCGTTCGTGGAAGGTCGTCACCGACATCGGAGGGGAACCGGGTGCCACTGCGCACGGAATCGTGTCGTGCCGAGGTACGACCGGAGGCGTGTCATGGTGGCTCTCCCAACGAGTCATCGCGTGTTGCCGCTGATACAGCGAAGGCAATAGCACCGCTATGCTTCAAAGCTAACAGACGAGTGTTATCGTTGCTACGTGTTTCCAGACACAATTGCTACGTGTCGCAGGCCACAGGGCCAGGCCGCGGTCACAATGCGCTGACGAAAGTCCTTGGCAGCACACAGGAATTAGAGCCGCGGACGCCACCACACGCGAGCGTCCGTGCCCTCAACGGTACTAGCCGCCGAACCGCTCGCGATGCTCCGCGACGTATTGCGCGACCGTGACCGCAGGACGACCCGTCACCCGTTCGACATCATCGGTCAGGCGGTCGTACCGGCCTTCGCGGTGCAGCCGCGCCATGGTGGCGATGTGCTGCTCGACGTGCGACGGGAGCCCGATGGGCTTGAGGACGTTCTCGACCCAGTCGTCGTAGGCGATGTCCACCCCGGCCACGGGCTGTTGCAAACCCTCGGAGAAACTGCGGGCCAGACCGTCGATGCCGAGGACCTCCGGCCCGGTCAATTCGTAGACGTGCTCGCGGTGGCGCTCCGGATTGCGGAGGATCTCGGCGACCACGCGCGCGACGTCACGGGCCGCCACCGGCGAGGTCCGACCTTCGCCGAACGGCAACACGAGAGTGTGCTGGTCGCGGACGGATGCGGCATTGAGGAACGTGAAGAGCGGATTGTCGATGAAGACCGTCGGCCGCACATGGGTGACCGGCAGCCCAGACCAGTCCAGGACCTGCTCGACCAGCCAGTGCAACCGGTGCTGGTGGGACTCCGTACTGCTGGTCAGCGTCATCTGCGACACCGTCATCTGGGAGATGTTGACGATCTCTTCGAGCCCACCGTTGTCACGTCCGGCTGCGGCGACGATCGCGGCGGCCTTCAGGTATGACTCCGAGACACTCATGTTGAAGAACATGCGCTTGACGCCGCTCATCGCGGAAACCACGTCTTGCGGGTCGGTGAGGTCGCCCACCACCACGTGCGCGCCAAGCGCCCGCAGAGCGTCGGCCCGCCCGTCCTCGCGGTGCACCATCGCGCGCACCGCGGCGCCGTCCTCGACGAGAAGTTCCACGACAGACCGGCTCACGCCACCGATGCCACCGCCGGCGCCCGTGATCAGGTAGTCGAAGTCGTCCGCCATCATGTCCTCCTCATCCACCATAACGCTGAGTATTGTGAGATATATCCAGACTCGACCACTACAACGGGCGGAATGGCCAAATCCATGCCAACGACTGACTTCACGTATCACACCGCGGCTCAGCTGTCGGGCGCAATGGCGGCCGGTGAGATCTCGGCGGTGGAGCTCGCCGAGGCGGCCATCGCGCGCATCGAGCGCTACGACGGCGCGATCAACGCGATCTGCGTGGCTGATTTCGACCGCGCCCTCGACGCGGCACGTCAAGCCGATGCCGCGCGCCTGGCGGGTGACGTGCGGCCACTGCTCGGGATCCCGACGACGGTGAAGGAGTCCTTCAACGTCGCTGGGCTCCCGACCACGTGGGGCATTCCCGGTTTCAGGGATTTCGTCGCCACCGAAGACGCCGTTGCCGTCAAGCGGCTCAAGGATGCCGGCGCCGTCATCCTCGGCAAGACCAACGTGCCGTTGGGCTTGGGTGATCTGCAGACCTACAACGACATCCATGGCACGACGAACAACCCGTGGGACCTCGGCCGAACACCCGGTGGATCGTCGGGTGGCTCCGCCGCGGCGCTGGCCGCCGGGTTCGGCGCGCTGTCCGTCGGATCCGACATCGCCGGGTCCCTGCGTGCCCCGGCACACTTCTGCGGGGTGTACGCGCACAAGCCTTCCTACGGTCTGCTTCCGTCCCGCGGCCACACCCCGCCACCGGGTCCGCCGCTCCCCGTCGACCGCGACCTGGCCGTGATCGGACCGATGGCACGCAGCGCCGCCGACCTCTCGCTCGTGGTGGATGTGCTTGCCGTTCCAGATGAGACGACCACGGGCATCGCGTACCGACTGGCCCTACCGCCTGCCCGACACGATCGCCTGGACGAGTACCGGGTGCTGGTCGTGGACACCCACCCGGTGATCCCTTCGTCGGCCGACGTGCGCCGTGTCATCGGCGACCTCGCCGACCACTTGGCCAGGGCTGGCGCGAAGGTGGCTCGTCAGAGTCCGCTGCTGCCCGACCCCGTCGAAGCGGCGCGCCTCTACATGCGCTTACTGCTGTCCGTGATGGCCGCCGGCTACCCCGGCGAGGTCTACGACTGGTTGCGTGTCCGCGCAACCGAACTCGATGCCGACGACTGTGAGCCTGGCCGCCGAGCGCACCAGGGGTTCGGTGCTCAGCCACCGTGACTGGCTTGCCGCGGGCCAGATACGTGCCCGGCATCGCGAGCAGTGGCGCCAGCTGTTCGAGGAGTTCGACGTCGTGCTGTGCCCGGCGATGCCGACACCGGCATTTCCGCATGATCAGGACCCGGATCAATGGAACCGTCGAATCATCATCGACGGCAAATCCTTTGACTACGCCGATCAACTCGTGTGGGCGGGAACCGCGAGCTCCCTTGGCCTCCCCGCAACGGTGGCACCGATCGGCCAGTCCGAAGCGGGGTTGCCGATCGGCGTTCAGCTGATCGGGCCGATGTTCGAGGACCGCACTCCCATCCGATTCGCTCAGCTCCTCGAGCGAGAGTTCCGAGGCTTCGAACCGCCGCCGCTGAGCTGACAGGGAATCGGGGGGTTATTCCATGGAACACCGGAATTCTTCACTGCAACGCCGGAATTCTTGCTGCCGGGTGCCGTTGATGGACGCTAGCCATGACGACAAGGCGACCGCGAGGGACGAACGTTCATGTGATGAATTCCGCCACAATCCAAGGTGCGCCCCGCCCGCGTGTGCGGACGAACTCGTACCCGACCTTGGTTCTGGTGCACGGCGCCTGGCACCGCACCTCCATGTGGCGGCTGTTGCTGGATCAGTTGCCGGACATCAACGTCCAGACGGTGCAACTGCCGTCCAGCGCGCCGGTGCCCGTCCAGCAGCTCGGCGACATGTATGACGATGCCAGGGCCATTCGCGCCGCCGTCGAAGCGATCGAAGGCCCCGTCATGGTGTGCGCCCACTCGTACGGTGGGGTGCCGACCTCGCAGGCCGTCGACGACCTGCCGCAGGTGAGACGACTGGTGTTTCTGAACTCATTCCTGCTCGACGTGGGTGAGAGCATGCTGGCCAACGCCGGTGGCGGTTATCCGCCGCAGTGGGGCGTGCACGAGCAGGATGGCTTCATCGAGGTCTGCCAGCCCGAGCGTGCGCTCTACAACGATCTTCCTCCGGAGCGTGCGGCGGCAGCGGTGGCGGAGCTGGGGCCGCAGTCCCTCCGCGCGATGGTGCAGCCACTGACCAAGGCCGCCTGGCGCAGCATCCCGAGTACCTATGTCGTCGGTGAACGGGACGCGACCATCCCGCCCGCCATGAGCAAGCTGTTCGCGGGGCGGGCCGACACCGTGGTCCGGTTGGACACCTCGCATTCACCGTTCCTGTCCCAACCGCGCGAGACGGGTGTGTTGCTGCGCTACGAACTCTCGCGCGCCAGACGCAGTTAGGGCCCTCCGCCGTGGCTCAGCACGCGCCGAGGAAGGCGATGACCGCCAGCACCCTACGGTGATCGTCGCAGGTCTTCGGCAGGCTCAGCTTGGTGAGGATGTTGCTCACGTGCTTCTCCACGGTCGGTTCCGAGATCCACAGCCTTCGGCCGATTCCGACGTTGGACCGCCCCTCGGCCATCAGCGCGAGCACATCGCGTTCTCGGGTGCTCAGCACCGCGAGCGAGGCCTCCCGGCGACGGGCCGACAGCAACTCCCGCACCAGTCCCGGGTCCACGAACGAAACGCCGTCCGCCAACCTCTCCAGCGCTTCCATCAAGTCCGCCACGTCGTTGACGCGACTCTTGAGCACATAACCGATTCCGGGCCCGCCGCCCGCCATCAGCTTCATTGCGTACTGGACGTCGTCGAGGCACGTCGAAAGCAACAGGATGCCGATACTGGGCAGTTCGTTGCGGATCGCGCGGGCAGCGTCGAGCCCTTCCGTCTTCTGGTTCGGTGGCATCCTGATGTCGGCCACCACCAGATCAGGCGTCTTGTCGCGGACCAACGCGAGCAGCTGGATCCCATCGCCGGCCTGCCCGACGACGTCGAACCCAGCGTCGTCGAAGAGGCTGGCCAGACCCTCGCGAAGCAAGACGTCGTCCTCGGCGACGACCACCCGCAACGACGTCTCGACGCCGTGGCCCTTGCCGAGGGCCTTGATCTCGCACAGTCCCGCCGTCATCGCTCTATCGCTTCACCGCGGGAGTGGCTGCGCGGCAGCTGATCACGGGATGCCGTTGATTCCGGGATGTTGGCCCCCGGGAATGTTGGGTGCCGGTGTCGCACGCACCGGCGGCGTGAACAGGTTGCCGCCGCTGGGGCTGATGCTCTTCTCCGTTGGGGAGGCGGGGGTGCTGCTCGGTGGCGGGGTCGTCGTGGTCGTGGATGTCGTCGTCGAAGCCGGCGGTGCCTGGTTGCCCGCGTTGCCGCAGGCTGCGATCACGGCGCCCATGGCGATGAGTGCGGCGCCGCCGAGAACGGCCGCCAAGCGACGCCCGACGCGGTCTGAGTTCATGTCGTCAAGTCCTTCGAGTCGTGGATTGGGTATGCCGTCCGAGGTACGCGGAGGAGTGCGCTATCGATGGCGGTGAACTCCTGGCGGTTCGGTGGGGGCCGCCGGAGCTATCACCTGTGGCGAGAACAAGTTGCCGCCGGTGGGGCTGATGCTCTTCTCGGTCGGGGAAGCAGGCGGCGGCGACGTCGTGGTGGATGTCGTGGTGGTGGATGTCGTCGTGGGAGCAGGCGGTGCCTGGTTACCACCGTTGCCACAGGCGGCGACGATCGCACCCATGGCGATCAGGGCAGCGCCGCCGCAAACTGCCACCAGACGCCGACCGTTGCGCTTTGGGCTCATGTTTCAACTCCTGTTCTTACGCATGCGCGGGCACCGCCCGGCTGGGATGTGCTGAGGTCGAAGAGTTCCCGGGTGTCTTTGTGAGTGCGGGCACTATTGGGTTATACGACCCATACTAGCACGCCTGCGTCGGGATCGACTTCGCCGCCGAAACGGTTGCCCGCGCGGAACGGCCCGGCATGCCGCGCAGCGCTCGCTTGCCGACCGTCGTCCTGAGCCGGTGCCGATTCCCGCGGCATCGAAAGATCGTGCGAATGAATCTATTTCACGACGATCGGCGCGCACCGTGGGTCTGACTCAGCGGGAAGCTCCCGATGGAACGCAGCCGATCGTTCGGATCATCCTCTCGACGTTTCGCGACCACGCAATCGACTCGCCGCCCCGACCGCGGTTGCCGAGACACTTCCCGCCCGACGCGCATTCCTCCCGTGAGGATTTGCAGCCGCCGGTGCGCCCTGCCCACATGGCGGTTGAGCTGCAATTTCCGAGATGGGTCATTTGTCCCATAATGTCGGACACCGCGGGTAAACTAGCCGTCAAATGGCGATTGCAAATTCCCGCGACGAGCAAAGACTCACCGCGAAGGGCCGAGCCACCCGTGAGCGGATCCTGCTGTCGACGGCGGAACTGATCCTCGACGAGGGACTGTCCGAGCTCAACATGGACAGGGTACGCAAGGCGGCCTCGGTGAGCGGCTCGCAGCTGACCCACTATTACGCCGACAAGCAATCGCTCATTCGGGAAGTGCTCAACCGGCAGATCGAAGTCGTCTTGGACTTTCATCGCCAGCCCAAGCTCGGTGGGCTCGACACCTTCGACGACTTCGAGCGTTGGATCGACCTGAACATGCGCTATCTCCGCCGCATCGGCTTCGGCGGAACCCCCACCTACCACGCGCTGGCAGGACAGCTCGTCAAATCCGATGACACCACACGTCAGACCCTCGCGGCCGGCTACGAGCGCTGGCTCGAGCTCCTCGAGGAGTCGTTCCAACGGATGAAGGACCGGGGCGTGCTCAAGACGAGTGCCAAGCCCAGACAGCTCGCGCTCGTCGTCGTGGCCGCCCACCAGGGCGGCGCCACCCTGGCCTACGCCTACCGCCAGGAGTGGCCCCTGGCGGACGCGCTGCGGTTCGCGGTGAACTACCTCCGCACGTTCGCCGCCGACCCCGCCGAACGAGACGGACGCCCGCCCCGCCGCCCACGCGACCACCGACCGCCGGCAACCGCCCCCGAGGATGCCGCGCAACGGTTCACCCGTAAGGGATTGGCCACTCGGGCGCGCATCGTCGAGGGCGCCGCCGAGCTCATGTTCGAAAGCGGTGTGTCAGGGACCAGCCTGGACGACGTCCGAAGCGCCCTCCGGGTCAGCGGATCACAGCTCACGCATTACTTCGCCGACAAGCGTGATCTGACCCGGCAGGTCATCGCGTCGCGCACCAGCGACGTCGTCGACTTCCATGGCCAGTGGATGGGTTCCGTCGACAGCTTCAAGGGGCTCCGCGCCTGGGCCGACGCCTGCGCAGCAGAATCGGAGGCGGTCTATCTACGGGGCGGATGCATCTACGGATCGCTCACCGGCGAGCTCCTCGAAGCAGATGACGGCGTGCTGGACGACCTCGCCGCCGGGTACGAACGCTGGTTGGGGGTCATCCAGGACGGTATTGCGGCGATGCGCACCCGCGGTGATCTGACGCGGGAGGCCGACCCGCGCCACCTGGCGGTCGCCCTGCTCGCCGCGCACCAGGGCGGCACCATGCTGACGTTCGCCACTGCGAGCGCAGAGCCCTTCCGGGTCGTGATCAATGCCGCCGTCGACTACGTCGGCACGTTCCGGCCGGCTCCCAGGAAACGCACGCCGCGATCCGCATCGCGGCCCAAGACCAGTTCCTGAAAGCACCTTTCACCATCGCTTCCGTCGGGGGAGTCCCCGATGAACGTAGGCGGTTCAGCCACTGGACACAATGGGTGGTATCCCCCATAGTATTGGGTTGTATGTCCCATTAAGGTGCAGTAATTCCGGTCGAGCGCCGCCACGCGGCGCGGGGTGACGCTTGGATCGACGATATCCAGAGACGAGGAACCAATGGGACTGGCAGGGCAGCACGGTCCGCTGGCGGCTGCGTCGGTCGGGCGGTTCCTCACCCCGAGCCCGCTGCCCGGGCCGCTGCTCTTCGCCGAGCCGTTGCGTCGACGGATGCGGGTGCGACTCGGTGAGCTGTGGATCGCGGACAGTGAAGACGTCGTACTGCTACACGAACCGGGCCGTTACCCCGTGGCGTACTTTCCGCAGCACGACGTCTGCGCGGGAGTGCTCATCGCCGACGGCCCCGTGACCCGGCATCCCGACCTCGGGACGGTGACGTGGCTGCGGGTCGAGACCGCGCAGCACGAGGTCGAAAATGCGGCGTGGCGATATGACTCGCTGCCGAGTCACGCCGCGGTCCTCGCGGGGCGCGTGGCCTTCTCCTGGCAGGCGATGACCGCCTTCTACGAAGAGGACGAGCGCATCGTCGGCACGCCACCGACTTCTATCGATCAGCGTCGGTCGGGTCGGCGCTGCAGCCCACCGATGGCCAAACCTTCTGTCCCTTACAAGGGCATAGCCAGCTACTACAGCGTCGGGAGCGGGCACGCGCCGCCTGGTCCTACCTCAATGCCTGGCCGGAGGCGGACCGGGTGCGCAACTTGGTGTCCTTCGATCCGGACAAGATCGACGTGTTCCTCGACGGTGAACTGCTTCACGCCGAGCCGGCGCAGACCGCGGTGGACGGCGGTATCGAGCGAGGGCTGCGATCCGACGAGATCCTCTATGCCGCAGGGCTTTCAGATTGAGAAGTATCCGGCCAACCACCCATGAAACGAACGGAAGGCGAACACGATGAACGCATCCTCACCTGAGCAGACTCCAAGCGAAGCCGCCGCAGCACCGGCCACCCACGACGTGATCGTCCTCGGCGCCGGTCCGGTGGGGCAGAACGTGGCGGCCCGCTGCGGGGCGGCCGGGCTGTCCGTCGCGGTCGTCGAGCGCGAGCTGGTCGGCGGCGAGTGTTCGTACTGGGGCTGCGTTCCGAGCAAGTCTCTGCTTCGCCCGGTGATCGCCATCGACGACGCGCTCAGCGTCGAGGGGGCCCGCGAAGCCGTCGTAGGTGAGATCGCCCCTGCAGGAGTCTTCGGTCGGCGAGACCGGTACGTGACCAACTGGAACGACAGCGGGCAGGCCGACGCCGTCGCGGCGATGGGCGCAGAGGTGATTCGTGGCCACGCACGCATCGATGGGCCGCGACGTGTCGCGGTCGCCACGGCCGATGACCGACTCGTCGTCCTGACCGCGCGCCACGCGGTCGTCGTGTGCACCGGCAGCACCGCCACGGTGCCCGACATCCCCGGCGTCGCCGAGGCGGCGCCCTGGACCAACCGCAGGGCGACCGACAGCAGCACGGTGCCTGCCCGCTTGGCCGTGGTCGGAGCCGGGGGAGTCGGCGTCGAGATGGCCACCGCTTGGCGTGGTCTTGGATCGGAAGTGACTCTGTTGGTGCGTGATTCGGCACTGTTGCCCCGAATGGAGCCGTTTGTCGGCGAGTTGGTCAGCCGCGGCCTCACCGAAGCGGGAGTCGATGTCCGCACGGGCGTGACGGTCACGCAGTTGCAGCGCGGCGGCCCGTCGGAGCCCGTCGTGGTGAGCCTCGACGACGGCAACCGCATCACCGTCGACGAGATCCTCTTCGCCACCGGCAGAACACCGAATACCAGCGACATCGGACTCGAGACGGTGGGTCTGCGACCGGGGTCCTGGCTCGACGTCGACGACGCCTGCGTGGTTCGCGGCGTCGACGGCGACTGGCTCTACGCCCTCGGCGACGCCAACCATCGGGCGTTGTTGACCCACCAGGGCAAGTACCAGGCGCGCATGGCCGGCAATGCGATCGCCGCCCGCGCGCAGGGAAGGCCGATCGACACCGAACCATGGGGCGCGCACGTCGCGACGGCCGACCAGTGGGCGGTACCTCAGGTGTTCTTCACCGACCCCGAGGCCGCGTCGGTCGGTCTGACCACGATGCAGGCCGAGCAGTCGGGTCGCCGGATCAAGACGGTCGACGTCAACATCGGCGACACCGTCCCTGGCGCGAACTTCTATGCGGACGGCTACCGTGGGCGCGCCCGGATGATCGTCGATCTCGACGACGACTGCCTCCTGGGGGTCACCTTCGTCGGCCCTGGTGTCGCCGAGCTCTTGCATTCGGCCACCATCGCCGTCGCCGGAAAGGTACCCATCGACCGGCTCTGGCACGCCGTGCCCTGCTTCCCGACCATCAGCGAGGTGTGGCTGCGCCTGCTGGAAGCCCATCGCGACAGCGAGAAGTCGACCGCATAGCCGGCCGGCCTGATACACGAAACCCGACCGCGGCGCCCAATGGCGCCGCGGTCGGGTTCGTATGGACGGCGCTAGGCCGCGAGCACCGCTGCGCGTCGGCCGACGGCCCTCATGGCGTCCGCCAAGGTCCAGAACGAAAGCCCCAGCAGCGGAATGTCTTTGAGCAGGAACTCGCCAGTCAATGACAGCGCGGGAAACCCGCCGCCCGCCGGCTCGCTCACCCCAGGGGTCGTGAAGAGAAAGCTGATCGTCGACACGAACAAGAGGATGGAAAGCAGGCTTCCGGCGATCGACAGCTTGGGAGCCACGGGCTTGATGGCGAGCAGGATCGCGGCGGTGAGTTCGACCACGCCCAGCAGAGCCGAGAACGTGTAGACGGGCAGGAAGTCGTAGAGCCAGCCCATGAATGGACTGTTCGCGACGAGGGGCTGGATCTGATGGGCCTCGAAGTTGGCGAACTTGAGCGCCCCGATCCAGCCGATGACGATGACCAGGCCGTAGCGGCCCAGGACGCCGGCGACGGTATCGACAGTTGACAAGCGCAGGAACCGATCGGTGAACGCGCGGTTGGGGTAGGTCGTCATGTCTTCTCCTCGGTGGTAGTGAGTGCTCGGCAGGCGGACGGGTGTCAGCGTACGACACTATGGGTTGAACAACCCATTTAGTGTGGAAAATTCCTCTGGCCGAGATATTTCCGACGTACGCCGTATGTCACTAGAGATGCATAGTGGGTCGATGTGTCCCATTGACTCGCCACGATGGAGCTGCTGAGCCCCGCGCAGTGACCGATGCCGTCGACGGTGGCAAATGTTCGTCCGGAGGTCGGCGTGCACGGCACCGACGATTCGTTATAGCGTCAGTCGGGTGTCAAGGGGAGAGGACACCGGCGCACGGCTGACGGGGCGCCACGCCGAACGTGGTGTGCTCGACCGACTGGTGGCGTCGGTGCGTGCCGGCGAGAGCAGGGCCCTCGTGGTGCACGGCGAGGCGGGCGTCGGCAAGACGGCGCTGCTGGAGTATCTGGCCGGGCAGACGTCGGGCTGCAGAGTCGTGCGCGCAGCGGGGATTCAGTCCGAGATGGAACTGGCGTTCGCCGGGTTGCACCAGCTGTCCGCCCCCATGCTCGATCGCCTGGCCGGGCTCCCGGCGCCACAGCGGGAAGCCCTGCAGACGGCCTTCGGCATGAGTTCGGGATCGGCGCCGGATCAGTTCCTGATCGGCCTCTCGGTGCTGAGCCTGCTGTCGGACGTGGCCGAGGATCAGCCGTTGGTGTGCCTGATCGACGATCAGCAGTGGTTGGACTCCGCCTCGGCGCAGATCCTCGCGTTCGTCGCCCGCCGACTGGGAGCTGAAGCGGTCGGGATCGTCTTTGCGACCCGGGTGCCCCGGGTGGAGTTGGCCGGCCTGCCGGAGTTGGTGGTCAGCGGCCTGCCCGAGGCGGACGCACGTGCGCTCCTCGACTCGGCACTCCCAGGCTCGCTGGATGCGCGGGTGCGCGATCAGATCGTGGCCGAGACCCGCGGCAACCCGCTCGCGCTGATGGAGCTGCCACGCGGGCTGACGTCGGCCGAACTGGCAGGCGGGTTCGGACTCCCTGGGTCGACCCCCCTCGCGGGCGCGGTCGAGGAGAGCTTCCGACGCCGCGTGGCCGCACTGCCCGCCGAAGCCCGACGGCTTCTTCTGCTCGCAGCCGCCGACCCGACTGGTGACTCGGCGCTGGTCTGGCGCGGGGCGGAACGGCTCGGCATCTCACCGGCGGCCGCGTCCGACGCCGCGGAGGCAGGTCTGGTCGACATCGGCACCAGAGTGCGGTTCCGGCATCCGCTGGTGCGTTCGGCCACCTACTGGGCGGCAACGCCCGAGCAGCGGCAGACGGTCCACCGCGCACTGGCCGAGGTCACCGATCCGACACTCGATCCAGATCGGCGGGTCTGGCACCTGGCCGAGGGCGCCCCAGGGACCGGACGAGGACATCGCCGAAGCGTTGGAGCAAGCCGCTGGTCATGCTCTGGCGCGGGGTGGACTCGCCGCGGCGGCCGCATTTCTCGAACGCGCTGCGACGATGACACTCGACCCGGACCGACGCGCGGCCCGGGCGGTTGCCGCAGCGCACGCCAAGTTTCAGGCGGGCGCGTTCGACGCGGCGATCACGCTGATCGCCACCGCGGAGGCGGGTCCGCTCGACGAACTCCAGGCGGCCCGAATCGGTGTCCTGCGAGCTCAGCTTGCGTTCGCCACCAGCCGTGGGGGCGACGCCCCGCTGCTGCTGGTGCGGGCCGCCAAGCGGCTGGAGCCGATCGACGCCGATCTCGCCAGGGAGACCTACTTGGACGCCATCTCCGCCGCGGCATTCGCAGGCCGCCTGGCCAGTCCGGGCGGGGGGATACGGGAGGTGGCACGGGCCGCCTCCGGTGCACCTCCAGCACTGCGCGCGCCGCGGTCGCCCGATTTCCTGCTGGACGGCCTGGCGGCGAACTTCGTCGAGGGGTACGCCGCCGGCGTGCCCGGGTTGCGGGCAGCCCTGGTCAACTTCGGCAGGGGCATGACCGAGACCGAGCAGCTGCGGTGGATGTGGCCCATCAACGAAGCGGCACTGCACCTGTGGGATGACGAGCACTGGGATCAGGTGTCGGGCCGCTACCTCGAGCTCGCCCGCCGCGCCGGAGCCCTCTCCGAGCTGCCCCTCGCACTGAGCAGTCGGGCCATGATGCTGGTGTTCGCAGGTGACCTGACGGCGGCGAGCGTGTTGATGGACGAGCAGTCGGCGGTCACCGAGGCGACCGGAGGCAACCTCGGCCCGTACGCCGCCATGTACCTCTCCGCCATGAGCGGCAGGCATGCCGAGACGGTCGCCCTGGTCGAGACCACCATCAGGGAGGTACCGCAGCGTGGGGAGGGCATCGGCGTGGCGATCGCCGAGTGGACCAGAGCCGTGCTGTACAACGGCCTCGGCGACTACCCGCGTGCGATGGCCGCCGCGCAGCGGGCCCTGCATCACCAGGAGTATCCCGACCTTCACTATCCGGGGATAGCGAACTGGGCCGCGCACGAACTCATCGAGGCTGCCGCGCGCAGCGAGATGATGCACACCGCTGCCGAGGTCACCGACTGGATCACCCAGATGACGTCGGCCAGCGGCACCGATTGGGCGCTCGGGGTGGAGGCGCGCTCGCGCGCGTTACTGGCGGATGGCGAGCGCGCCGAGGAGCTGTACCGGGAGGCGATCGCCCGGCTGGGGCGCAGCCTCGTGCGGACCGAGCTCGCCCGTGCGCACCTTCTCTATGGTGAGTGGCTGCGACGCGAACGGCGGCGCATGGACGCGCGCGAGCAGCTGCGGACGGCCCACGACATGCTCGACTCCATGGGGATGGCGGGCTTCGCGGATCGGGCCAGGCAGGAGCTGCTGGCCACCGGCGAGACCGCCCGCCAGCGCGCGTCCGTGCCGAACGCCGCCGAACTCACCGCCAGGGAGACCCAGATCGCGCGGCTGGCGCGTGACGGACTGTCGAACCCCGAGATCGGCACCCGCTTGTTCCTCAGCGCCAAGACCGTGCAGTACCACCTGCGCAAGGTCTTCGCGAAGCTCGGCATCGCGTCGCGCAGCCAGCTCGAATACGTCCTGACCTGAGCGCGACGGCACCCCTCAGGTCGGCTGAGTACGGGTCTCGCAAACGCCCCGCCGGTGCCGTGCCAGCCACGATGACTAGGCATCGGCGGATGCGATCACGGGTCGGATGAAAGCAATCTCTAGGTAGGAGGGGCCGGCACCGGCAACCGAGACTCAGAGGAGATCCAGTGACCATTCCCATGGCCGACCGCGTTGCCGGCATCGAGATTCCGGACAGCGCGCTGGCCCGCGACGTCACCGACTTCATCCGCGACGCCGAGGACGACCTGCTGTTTCATCATTCGCGCCGAGTCTTCTTCTTCGGCGCACTGCAAGGCAACCGCCGGGGACTTCAGCCCGATCTGGAGTTGCTCTACGTGGGCGCGATGTTCCACGATCTCGGGCTGACCGACCGCTACCGGGCGTCCTCACCGCTGCGTTTCGAGGTCGACTCCCGCAGCCAGCTCGAATACGTCCTGACCTGAGCGCGACGGCACTCCACAGGTCGGTCGAGTACGGGTCTCGCAAACGCCCCGCCGGTGCCGTGCCAGCCACGATGACTAGGCATCGGCGGATGCGATCACGGGTCGGATGCAAGCAATCTCTAGGTAGGAGGGGCCGGCACCGGCAACCGAGACTCAGAGGAGATCCATCGTGACCATTCCCATGGCCGACCGCGTTGCCGGCATCGAGATTCCGGACAGCGCGCTGGCCCGCGACGTCACCGACTTCATCCGCGACGCCGAGGACGACCTGCTGTTTCATCATTCGCGCCGAGTCTTCTTCTTCGGCGCACTGCAAGGCAACCGCCGGGGACTTCAGCCCGATCTGGAGTTGCTCTACGTGGGCGCGATGTTCCACGATCTCGGGCTGACCGACCGCTACCGGGCGTCCTCACCGCTGCGTTTCGAGGTCGACAGCGCGAACGCGGCCCGCGATTTTCTGCTCCAACGCGGGGG
>CAVTKI010000042.1:0-37889 GCA_963735245.1 uncultured Actinomycetota bacterium | reverse complement strand
CCGTGCCACCTGTCGGTGGACCGGTTGCGCAGCGTCCGCGCTGTGAACCGGCGCGGCCACGGCGAATCCCTGACGATGTCCATCACCCGGTCGCGGGTCGTGTCGTCGGCGGAGGCGGCCGTGATCGCCTTGCCCTCCTCCGCGCTGATCAGTGCCTGGTGCGTCGCCTCGAAGCGCGTCCCGATCATTGCTCCGGCCGCCCCGAGGACGAGGGCAGCCGCCAGGCCCCGACCGTCGGCGATGCCGCCCGCTGCGAGGACCGGTGTGCCGCCTGCCGCGTCGACCACCGCAGGCACGAACGGCAGTGTGCCGCGGCCTTCGCCGTGGCCGCCCGCCTCGGCGCCCTGCACGACGACGACGTCTGCGCCGAGGTCCAGTGCGCGCTTGGCATCGGGCAGTGTGGTGACCTGAATCATCAGCGGGATTCCCGCGTCGCGGACCGTGGCGGCGAACGGCGTCGGGTCACCGAACGACAGCATGATCGCCGCCGGCCGCTGATCCACCGCCCACCCGAGCACCGCGTCGTCGACTGCCCACGCCAACATGCCGATGCCCCAGGGCTTGTCGGTTCCCGCACGGGCCAGCGCGCACTCCCGCTCCAGCCAGTCCGGTCCTCCGCTGCCGACCATGCCGAGGCCACCGCCTTCGGAGACCGCTGCTGCCAGCGCGCCACCCGCGACGCCGCCCATCGGGGCCAGCACGATCGGATGCTCGATGCCGACCATCGCCGTCAACGGTGTCCGCAGCCCCATGCCTGCACTCTAGGCAGCCGCGGCGTGGCGGGCTCAGGCGCCGCTGGGGAGGGGGTTGAGAGTCTTCGGCGGCCTTCTCGTGGCGGCGTTGACGCTCGGCGACCGCGAAATAGAACGCGAAGGCGAACGCGCAACTGGTGAACAGGCTCGCCACGAAGAACAACCACGGTCGCCGGATCCCCCGCCGGTAGCCGTCGACGATGGTGAACAGCGGCAGCAGGATCACGTTGACGATGGTGTAGTCCTGGCTGGCCGAGGCCGCCGCGGGATTGGCGTAGCCGAGCGCGACGAAGTTCTGATAACTGGCGGGGCCAGAGAATAGGTTGCCGCCCGCGACCGCGTAGTCGGCGACGAACTGGTGGTTGAAGTAGTAACCGATGACGGTCGCCGCGACACCCGCTGCGTAGTAGGTCAGCTCGAGGGGCGTGACGAGCGGACCGGTGGCAGGCCTGGCGAAGATCTGCGGATTGGCCCGCACGATCCAAACAATGACTAGGACACCGATGACGAAGTGAACGATGAGCGAGACCATGCGGTCAGTATGGTGCGCTCCGACCCACGTTTCGTCATTTTTGACGAAAGGACGGTCCAGTGGAGAGCTGGTCGTTGTCCGAGCAGGATCGGCTGACCGTGCGGCGTTGCGTGCGCCGCGCGGTCCCACGCGTCGCGACGCGCGTCGAGATGGCCCGACGTGGTCGCCCCCTTGTCGACGACGAGGCGTTCTATGGCGGCCAGCCAATGCCGGTAGTACGCGGAGTCGTAGTCGTCGGCATCGCCGCCCGGGTCCGCTCCCGCGATCTCGGCGGCCAGTGTCGACACCCACTCGGGCCAGCTGAACAATCCGCGTTCGTGAAGCACCAGCGTCATGGCGAAAGCCTGTGCCTGCCAAGGTGCTTCGAATGTCGGAGCGCCATCGGGACCCCGCGGGATCGGCACGACGGGCTCGGCCGCGGCCAACAGCGCGTCAGCCGGGTTCAAGGTAGCTTTCCCACGCGTCGATCGAGGTGACGAGCGTGGGGTCGGCATCGTCGCCCCACAGCTCGATGCCGGTGAAGCGCACGGTGTAGAGCCATTGGGGTGCCTCGCCCCCGCCGGACGCCATCGCGTCGGCGAACACCTGGACCCCGTGCACCAGTTCGACGACACCGCGCTTGGCGCGGGCATAGCGCGGCAGCCGGGTATGGCCCAGCGGGTTGATGTTCCGGGTGACCACCCGATCGCCGACCGCGAAGCGTGCCGGCGCCGCGGGGGGCCGCTCGTTGGAAACGACGGCGGTGATACCGGCCATGAGGTTTTCAGGGGAGACTGCCGCTGTGCCGGTCTTGCCTGGCGCGAGTGAACGGCCGGCCGCGAGCTCGTCCTCGGTGACCAGACCGGTCTGCACCACCAGCTTTTCCAGACCCTTCGTCCAAATCTCGTAGTAGCTCGATGCCAGATACTCGGCCGGAGGCAACGACTCCCTGGCGTGGCGGCCGGTGTCGACGTTCGAACACCCCGGCGGCCCCCGTCGCCATGCTGAGTCCGAAGATGCGCCCCTCCCACTCCTCGTGAAAGACCGGCTCGTCGGGCTCTTCGTCGACCGGGCCGAAACCCATGGCGCCACCGAGATCGTGCGCGCTGTTCACGCGGGCACCTCTTCGGGGGAGAGAGCGAGACCGGTGCCGATCATCGAGTCACGGGTGACGAGGTCGGCAAGCCGATCCTCAGTCCAGCCGTCGGTGCCCGCGGGACGCATGGGGATCACGAGGTAGCGCGCCTCGGCGGTCGAGTCCCAAACCCTGATCCGGGTGGAGTCAGGCAGGTTCACACCGAACTCGGCCAGCACGCCGCGCGGATCGAACACTGCGCGCGAACGATAGGGCGGCGACTTGTACCAGATCGGCGGCAGGCCCAGTATCGGCCAGGGATAGCAGGAGCACAGGGTGCAGACGACCATGTTGTGCTCGGCCGGAGTGTTCTCGACGGCAATGATCTCGTCACCCTGCCGCCCGGTGAAGCCGCAAGAGGCGATCGCCGCGGAGCCGTCCTCACGTAGCCATTGGGCGAATCCTTCGTCGGCCCACGCCTTGGCGACGATCAGGGCGCCGTTCCTCGGGCCGATCCGCGTCTGATAGGCCTCGACCACTGCATCGACGGCGGCCGGATCGATGTAGCCCTTCTCGGTGAGGATCGATTCCAGCGCCCGGACCCGCAACTCGACGTCCGAGAGCGCACCATCGTCGTGATCGTCGTGCCCGCTGTTGGCGGTCATGCCTTGGAGTCTATCGGTGAACCCCGGCTCTTGAGGGAACTCAGCGCAACCGCAAGCCCCTTGGGGTGCGGGCGAACCCGCTGCCGGTGAGGGCGTCACGCACCGTTGAACAGCGGTCGTCTGCGCCGGGATCGAGCACCGCGACCCCGTTGACCTTCTCCACGAGCAGCGACTGCAGCCGCCGTCCACCGACCATGTCCGCGAGCGCGGCCGCCGCGGCCTGATTCGCGTCGGGGTCGTCGGAGTAGGACAGCAGGGTGCGCCCGCCGCGCTCGAGGAACCACACCAGCTCGCCGTCGACCATCGCCACGAGGGCGCCCGCCTTGCGGCCCGGCCGGTGCGCGCCGTCGGCAGGCCACGGCAGCGCCGCGCCGTACGGGTTGGCCGGATCTGCCGCCGCGAGCACGACGGCCTGGTAGTCACGGCGCTCCTGATCGACGTCGTCGAGGTAGGTGCGCAACCGGTCCACGGTGGAGGCCACCGCGAACTGGGCGCCGCCCAGCGACTCGACGAAGTAGCCGCGCTGGCACCGGCCGGCATCCTCGAATGCGCTGAGCACCTTGTAGAGCATCGCGAATCCGCCGGGCACCCCCTCGGACGAACCCTTCGTCAGCACCCCGTACCGGTTGAGCAGCAGCTCGGCCTGGAAGTGGGCGCGGATGGTCGATTCCGGTTCGGCCGGGGGCAGCGCGGACCACCGGCCCGCGACGGTCGGCTCGGAGGTGCGGGTCTGAGCGTGCGCCACGCTGTAGCGGCTCAACCGCGGAGGACGTTGCCGCTGGCGATGCGCACCGCCGCGACGACCGGTGCCGTGCAACATCGCACGCACCGGGGCGAACGTGTCGCCGGTGACCCAACCCGCCCAGATCAGTTCCCACAGTGCGGTCTTGAACGCTGCGGGGTCGGCCGCGCCGTTGTCGCCGAGTTGCCGGAAGAAGTAGGCGCCGCCGTGCCCGAGCGTCTCCATGATCGCCCGGTGGGTGTCGGTGAACTCGATCTCGGCGGGCGCCGTCATCGTCAATGGCGCCGAGTCGGCGGAGTGAAAGGCGATCCAGCCGTCGTTGCTGCCGATCTGCCCTGCGCCGGACCAGGTGACCTCGCCTGCGGCCAGCAGCTCGTCGAGCATCGCCGGTGAGTAGTCGCGGACCCGTTGGCCGAAGACGAGTGGTTCGACCGCGGATGCCGGAATGGTCACGCCCGCAAGCTGTTCGATGACGGCGGCCAAGCCGTCGAGGCCCGACACCTTGGCGGTGCCCACCTGCTGCCACGCGGGCAGGAAGCGGGCGTAGGCGGCCGTGCTCACCGGTTCGACCTGAGCCCGCAGGGCGGCCAGCGACCGGCGACGCAGGATCTTCAACACGTCGGTGTCGCACCACTGTTCGCTGTCGCCGGTGGTGACGAACTCTCCGCGTACCAGCTTGCCGTCGACCGCCATCCGACCCAGCACGTCGGCCGTGACCCGCAACCCAAGGCCGAACCTGGCGGCCGCGTCGCGGGTGGTGAACGGACCGTGGGTGCGGGCGTACCGACCAAGCAGCTCGCCGAGCGGGTCGGCCACCGACTCGGTGAAGCTCGCGGGCACGCCGACCGGAACGGCGATGCCGACCCCGTCGCGCAGCAACCCGACGTCCTCGATGGCCACCCACCACGCCGCGCCGGCGAACGACACCGTCAATGCCCGCCTGGCCGCCCGCAGGCCGTCGAGCCAGCCGCCGACGTCGGAGGCGGTGGACCGCGCCGCGATCTCCTCCTCGGTCAGTGGGCCGAGCAACCGCAGCAGGTCGGCCACGCCCTCCGCGTCGCGCGCCGCGCGTTCTGCGGTCAGATGCTGCAGCTGGGCGATGGTCGACGCGATGATCTGCGGGTCGAGCAGCTCACGCAGTTCGACACGGCCGAGCAGCTCGGCGAGCAGCACGCTGTCCAGCGACAGCGCGGCGGCCCTGCGTTCGGCCAGCGGGCTGTCGCCCTCGTACATGAATGCCCCGACGTACCCGAACAGCAGCGACGCGGCGAACGGCGACGGTGTGGCCGTCTCGACCTCGAGCAACCGAATGCGGCGCTGCGCAACGCGATTCATCACGTCCCGCAGCGTCGGCACGTCGTACACGTCCTGCAGGCACTCGCGGACCGTCTCCAGCACGATGGGGAAGTCGGGATACTTGCGGGCCACGTCGAGCAGTTGCGAGGCGCGCTGGCGCTGATGCCACAGCGGTGACCGCTTGCCAGGGTGCCGACGCGGAAGCAGCAGGGCCCTGGCCGCGCATTCCCGGAAGCGCGATGCGAACAACGCCGATCCGCCGACCTCGTCGGTGACGATGGGATCGATCTCGTCGGCGTCGAACACGAACAGGTCGGCGCCGGGAGCGGATTCCTCGGTGTCGGGCAGCCGCACGATGATGCCGTCGTCGGATGCGGTGGGCTTCTCGTCGATGCCGTAGCGCTCCCGCAGCCGCCGGCCGACCGCCAGTGCCAGCGGCCCGTGCACCCGCAGGCCGTACGGGGAGTGCAGGATGACCCGCCAGTCGCCGAGCTCGTCGCGGAACCGCTCGACGATGAACGTGGTGTCGGTGGGCACCGTACCGGTGGCCTGACGCTGCTCGTCGAGCAGCTGCCAGAGGTTGTCGGTGGCGTAGTCGTTGAAACCCATTGTCTGGCAATGTGTCTGGAACTCCTCGCGCGCCATTCCGGACAGCCTGCCGGTGAAGGCGCCGATCGCCTCGCCCAGCTCGGCGGGCCTGCCCACCCCGTCGCCGCGCCAGAACGGCAACCGGGCCGGCTCGCCGGGGGCGGGGATGACGAGCACGCGGTCATGGGTGATCTCGGTGATGCGCCAGCTGGTGGCGCCGAGGGAGATGACATCGCCCGGCCGGGACTCGTACACCATCTCCTCATCGAGTTCGCCTACCCGGGAAGGCTTCTCGGAGTCGGCGTTCGATGCGAGGTACACGGTGAACAGGCCGCGGTCGGGGATGGCGCCACCCGAGGTCACGGCGAGGCGCTGCGCACCCGGCCGGGCCGTCAGCACCCCCGCGTCGCGGTCGTAGACCAACCGCGGCCGCAGCTCGGCGAACTCGGTGGACGGGTACTTGCCGGACAGCAGGTCGAGCGTCGCCTCGAACGCACTGCGCGGCAGCGTGGCGAACGGTGCGCTGCGCCGCACGGCGTCGAACCAGCGGTCGGCGTCCAGCGGCTCCAGCGCGGACGCGGCAACGGTGTGCTGGGCGAGCACGTCGAGCGGGTTGGCGGGAACCTTCATGGTCTCGATCTGCCCGGCGAGCATGCGTTGCACGGTGACCGCGCAGTCGATCAGGTCGGTGCGGTGCTTGGGGAACAGCACGCCGCGCGAGATCTCGCCGACCTGGTGGCCGGCGCGACCGATGCGCTGCAGCCCGCTGGCCACCGACGGCGGCGCCTCGACCTGGATCACCAGGTCGACCGAGCCCATGTCGATGCCCAGTTCCAGGCTCGAGGTGGCGACGACGGCCTTCAGCCGCCCGCTCTTGAGGTCGTCCTCGACGAGGGCGCGCTGCTCCTTGCTGACCGAGCCGTGGTGCGCCTTCGCCAGCACCGGCTCCGCTCCGAACGTCTGACCGCTGCCCATGATGTGCGCGGGGGAGCCGCCACCGACCTTGGGATTGCGCTCGTCGCTGAGTTCGACCCCCGTGCGTTCGGCGTGGATCTCGTTGAGCCGGGCGGTGAGCCGCTCGGCCAGCCGCCGTGAGTTGGCGAACACGATGGTCGAGTTGTGCGATTCGATGAGGTCGACGATCTGGCCCTCCACGTCCGGCCAGATCGAGTTCTCGACGAGGTTGGCCATGTCGGGCACGGGCACCTGGACCGACAGGTCGAACGTCTTGCCCGACTTCGGCGCGACGATGGTGGCGGGTGCTGCTCCTGCGAGGAACCGGGCGACCTCCTCGGCGGGCCGGACGGTGGCCGACAGGCCGATGCGCTGCGCGGGCGTCGCCAGCATCTGGTCGAGGCGCTCCAGGGAGAGCGCGAGATGGGCGCCGCGCTTGGTGCCCGCGACGGCGTGCACCTCGTCGACGATCACCGTGTGCACCTCGGCGAGGGTCTCGCGGGCCGCGGACGTGAGCATCAGGAAGAGCGACTCGGGCGTGGTGATGAGGATGTCGGGCGGCTTGGTGATCAGCTCGCGCCTGCGGGCCGGTGGGGTGTCGCCGGAACGGACGCCAACGCTGATCTGTGGGACCGGAAGGCCCAGCCGTTCGGCCACCCGGGTGATGCCCGTCAGGGGCGTGCTGAGGTTGCGCTCGACGTCGACGGCCAGCGCCTTGAGCGGCGAGATGTAGAGCACCCGGGTGCCCGCCTTCGGCGGTCTGGGCTCTGCCGCGGCGAGCTGGTCGATGGCCCACAGGAACGCGGCGAGCGTCTTGCCGGACCCGGTGGGTGCGATGACCAGGGTGTTCTTCCCGCCCGCGATGGCGTCCCACGCCTCGGCCTGCGCTGCCGTCGGCGCGGCGAACGTGGCCATGAACCACTCGCGCGTCAGCGGGCTGAAGCGCGCGAGCGGATCGATGGAGGCCACCCTGCCATGGTGCCCCCACCCACCGACAAGCCCGCGATTTCGGCGCGCCAACCGTCGCTGCAGCGTGGGTCAGCGCGCCGAAATCACTCGGGGTGGGCGTCAGGTGAGGCCGGCCTTCTCCAGCGCCGTGCCGCAGGTGTCGGTGATCAGCCGGGTCACGACGTAGGGGTCGACGTTGGCATTGGGGCGGCGGTCCTCGATGTAGCCCTTCTGTTCCACTTCGACCTGCCATGGGATGCGCACCGATGCGCCGCGGTCGGAGACGCCGTAGGTGTACTCGTTCCACGGGGCGGTCTCGTGGGCGCCGGTGAGGCGGGCTTCAACGCCGATCCCGTAGTGCTTGATGTGTTCCAGTGGCTTGTCGTCGCGGCCCAGTGCCTCGGCGGCTTCGATGACGGCCTCGTAGCTCTCACGCATCTTCTTGGTGGAGAAGTTGGTGTGCGCGCCTGCGCCGTTCCAGTCGCCCTTGGCGGGCTTGGGGTCGAGCGTGGCGGAGATGCCGACGTCCTCGGCGGTGCGGTAGAGCAGCCAGCGCGCCACCCACAGTTGGTCGGCGACCTCCAGCGGGCTCAGTGGGCCGACCTGGAACTCCCACTGACCGGGCATGACCTCGGCGTTGATGCCCGAGATGGCGATGCCGGCAGCCAGGCAGTTCTCCAGGTGCTTCTCGACGGTCGGGCGGCCGCTGATCTCGTCGGCGCCGACGCCGCAGTAGTACCCGCCCTGCGGGGCGGGGTAGCCGCCGTCGGGGAAGCCCAGTGGGCGCGTGCCCTGGAAGAAGGTGTACTCCTGCTCGATGCCGAACAGCGGCTCCTGGGATGCGTGCCGCTCGGCGACGTCGCGTAGCTCGGCGCGGGTGTTGGACTCGTGCGGGGTGTCGTCGACGTTGAACACCTCGCACAGCACCAGGATGTCGTCGCCGCCGCGGATCGGGTCGGGGAACGTGGCGACCGGTTTGAGGACCCGGTCGGAGGCGTGGCCCTGGGCCTGGTTGGTGCTGGAACCGTCGAACCCCCACGTCGGCGGCTCGGCGCCGTCGGCCAGGATCTTGGTCTTCGACCTCAGCTTGGCCGTCGGCCGGGTGCCGTCGATCCAGATGTACTCAGCTTTGTATGACATTGGTGCCCTTTCCTTTTGGGTGTGTGGGTGATGTTTGGGTGTGTGGTGGCGATGTGAGATAGGTCGGTCACGACGCCCGAGGCGGGCTCGTCACCGGAGTCCTGGGACTGCAGCAGCGCTGTCACGGCGGTGTGCTTGGCTCGCCGGGCATCGGCCAGCGGCGTGCCGCCCCAGCGGTCGGTGGCCTGCGGCCGGGCCCCGGCGCCGAGCAGGTATCGGACGGCGCCGAGGTGCCCCTCGGCGGCGGCGAGGTGCAGTGCGGTGCGGCCGTCGTAGTCGGCGGCGTTGGGGTTGGCCCCGGTGGCAAGCACTGCTCGCAGCTCGTCGAGGTCGCCCTGGCTGGCGGCGTAGAGCAGCCGCATCGTGCCGTTGATCTCGGTTTCGTTCTTCTTGCGGCGCGGATCACGTTTGCCGGTGGCCTCGCCGACGGTCAGGGAGTCGAAGGCGTGAAAGTTGTAGGCGGTGACCAGTTCCTTGCAGAAGGCCACTCCGCGTACCGAGTTTCCGAGCGAGTCCAGCCGCGGAGACCAGATGCACACGCCCATGACTCCTGGGATGACGAGCATCAGCCCGCCGGATACCCCGCTTTTGGCCGGCAGCCCGATCGTGAACGCGAATTCCCCTGAGTAGTCGTACATCCCGCACGACGACATCAACGACAGGCAGCGGCGCACCGTGCTGGGCGTGAAGACGGCCTCGTTGGTGAGGGGATTGATGCCCGCGTTGGCGAAGGTGGCGGCTACCACGGCCAACGCTTGGGCGTCGAGCTCGATGGAGCAGCACTGAAAGTAGAACTCGAGTGTCTCCAAGAGGTCTGTGCCCTCGGGAAAGGCGGCGTGTTCCCGCATGAAGTAGCCGAGCGCGAAGTTGCGATCGGCGGTCTTGCGCTCGGAGAGATAGACCGAGTTGTTGAAGCCGACCCTGCTGTAGGCGGAGAGCTTGCGCCATGTCGCGGCCACGTGGTCGAAACGGTCGGCGAGGTCGTCGTCCGAGCGCAGCAGCGAACAGCACATGATCGCACCCGAGTTGATCATCGGGTTGTGCGGCAGCCCGTCGGCGCTGAGCGAAAGTTCGTTGAAGCCACGGCCGCTGGGCTCGCGCCCGACGTGACGGTGCACGGCCGCAACGCCATGTTCCTCCAGCGCCAGGCTGTAGTTGAGTGGCTTGCACATCGACTGCACGGGGAACAGGTCACCGGTGTCACCGATGTTGAAGCGCTGTCCATCGACCGTGCAGACACCGATGCCGAACTTGTCCGGATCGACCCGCTTGAGCTGCGGAATGTAGTCGGCGACCGCGCCCCCGTCGTCGGCGCGGACACGGTCGGCCATCTGTTGAAGCTCGCTTTTGAGCAGGGGGAAGTCGGGAACGACGAGATCGCCGCGCAGGGCCCGGGCGATCAGCCCCCCGCTGGCCTCGCAGATGGCGGTGAACTGCTCGATCGTGAGCCCGCCGCCGTCATGGCCGTCGGTGTCCGGTAAGCCCGCGATCATCTCGCGCACACGGGGATCGTCCGGCTCGATACCCGCGGAGCGGATCCTGGTCATCAGCTCCATCAACGAAATCCGCTGTTGGCCATCCATTTTGAACGTCGCGGCAATCGAACCGACACCGCCGGATTCCGCGGCTGCGGGGACGTCTCCGCGGCCGTAGACGCTCCTTGGACGTGCGGCCCGCGTCATCGCGGACCGTGTGGACGCGACCATCTTTGGTTACTCCCATTCTGAAGGGTGACACCAGACGACTTCTCGTAGGGTTTGCTCGAAATCGACTGTGGGATCTAATCGCAGGAACGCCGGCGTCGAACCCGAGTCATCTCGCTGTGGTGTAAGACACAGTCGTCGGCGCCCAAAGCTCTTGCGAAGTCAAGTACACGGCGCCAGTGCGCGTCGGGGTCGACGGTGACGCTCACGGCGCGGCTGCCGCCGCGGCGGGGCGACGGGTGAATCCGCGCTCGCATGCCACGTCCACGAGCAGCACGTGAAGCTGCCTGCGTGCGCGGTGCAGCGCCGACGTCACCGCGCCGATCGGGAGGCCCACGAGCTCGGCGATCTCCCGATGCTGAAGCCCGTCGATGCAGGCGTATTCAAGCAACACCCGGGACTTCCTCGGCAATGCCGCCAGGGCAGCGGCTATCTCGTCCTCGAACAGCGGCTCCAACGCCTCGGACTCGGCCGAGCGCGAACCACCGCGCAGGTGCCCGCCATTGACGAGGAGCTGCGAATCGGTGAACTCGCCGGTGAGTTGCTCGAGCGGTCGCGCCCGACTGGCGCGGTACTTGGATATCCACGCGTTGGTCATGATCTGATACAGCCACGCCTTGAGGTTGGTTCCACGCCGAAACGAGCTGAAACTGGCGTAGGCCCTCAACATCGTCTCCTGCAGCAGATCCTCGGCGTCGACGCGATTGCCGGTCAGGCGGGCGGCGCGGCCGATGAGTTGGTCGCGCACCGGGACGGCATCGCGGACGAAGCGCGCGGTCAGTTCCGCCCTGGTCTCAACCGGATCGTTCGAAGAATATGGCAATGAGGGTGGCGGAGTGATCATCTGAGTCCTTGCTGGTTGTCCTCTACCCTAGGTCTGTTTCAGGCTCCGCCATGGGCCACTCGTGCGCTGCGATCGGGGGCCAGTTCAACCCGACGCCTTCCAGGCGACATCGGAGTCACCCCTGCCGGCAAGGGCCCGAAACCATTGGGGAAGAACATATTTAGGACGACAGTGCCAACGTGATGAGTTCTCGGATGACGACCTCGCGCCGACGTTCATGCGATTTCGGCACGCTATCCGTCGCCCAGCGGATGCGCCGCGCGAAAGCGCGCGAAATCACTCCAGGGTGGGGATGCCGGGGATGCGTGCGACGGCGTCGAGCAGGGAATGCGCGCAGGAGTCGGCGACGTAGCCGGCGTCGATCGATGGATCGACGATGCGTTGCCTGCACAGCTCGAACGTGTAGGCCAGCCAGCCGTAGATGATCACCCGGACGTCGCGCTCCAGCTTGGAGTCCAGCGGTCCGCCCGCGGCCTCGGTGATCCTGGCCATGATGCGGTTGGCCTGTCGGTCGTTGTCGATGTCTTCGATGCCACGCAGCAGCGGATCCGAGCGGCCCATGCCGATGTAGGCCGTCCATGCACCGTGGGGATGCTGCTCGTCGTAGTGCACGTAGGCCAGCACGCCCGCCCGCAGCTGTTCGAACAGCGTCAGGTCCGGTCGCGGTGGGGTGTTGGTTGCCTCGAACAGGCGCTCGCCCTCGGCGCGCACCACCTCGGCGAAGAACGCCCGCTTGTCCGGGAAGTAGTGGTACATCAGCGCACGGGAGACGCCCGCCCGTTCGGCGATCTCGTCGATGCGGACCTCGTCGTAGGGACGCTGGCCGAACACCACGGCGCCCAATGCGAGCAACTCGTTGCGCCGGTCGTCGGGGGACAACCGCCTGCGTTGCGATGAGCCGCTTGCGCGAAGAGAGTGTCCTTCCGATGAGCCGCTTGCGCGAAGAGGGTCCTGCTCAGCCATCACCACATCGTAATTGGCACATGTCCAACAATTGACCGGGTAGGCGTGCTTCAATCCGAGCCGGATGGCCACCCGTCATCGACACCAGGTGAGACTGCTTCTACGCCCCAGTTCTCCGCTCGCGTCGCTGAAGGTTGGAGGCACCGAATCCATCGATACCGCAGAGTGATTCGTGTTGACGGCATGCGCAACCGGCAGCGTTCGACAGCAGAGCCGCCGTCGCTACGAGGCAGCCGACGACTCGACGATCGGTCGGATGGAGAAGCCCACGGCCACCGCGGCAGAGACGCCCGCGACGAACACCAGGCCCCAGCCACGGTGGAATGCCCCGAGTGACGCTGCGTGTCCCTGACCCAGCAACACGACGACCAGCGCCACACCCACTGCACTGCCCACCTGACGGGCGGTGTTCAACACCGCGCTCCCCGTGGTCGCCCTCTGCGCCGGTAAGTCGCTCGCGGCAGCGAAGAGAGGCGCCTGCACCAGCCCCGCGGCACAACCCGCCAGCACCAGGCCTGGAAGGAAGCCCACGAGGTAATCCGGTTGGCTCGGTGCGATCGCGACCCAGCAGGCACCCGCGCCCGCCAGGCACGCGGCACCGACGATTGCCGGCAGGCGTCGCCCGAGCCGCGCGCCGATACCGCCGGCGTTGATCGACCAAAGCAGCGCGACGAACGGCCCCGGCGCGATGGCCAACCCCGTGCGCAGAGCGCTGTAGTGCCAAACGTCCTGCAGAAACAACACACTGATGAGCACCCAGGCCGCGAAGCCAATGAAGTACAGGAACAGCGCCAGGGTCGCGCCCGTGAACGAACGAGAAGAGAACAGAGACGCTTCAATCAGTGCGTATGGGTGAATGACCGACCGCCGCACAGTGAGCGCGGCAGCCACCGCCGCAACGGCACACAGCACCAGGACAGGGGTGGAGAGCCATCCCCAGTCGGGGCCTTCGACGATGGCAAGGACGAACGCGGTGATCGCCGTCAACAGGGACACCGTCGAAACGAGATCGGGGAGACGGGATCCCGTCGCCGCACGATGATGTGGCACCGCATGGACGGCGAACGCCACGATGAACAGCCCGATCGGCACGTTGATCAGAAAGATCCACCGCCAGCCCACGCCGACTAGCAGCCCACCGACAGTTGGGCCCAGCGTCCCGGCGACCGCGGCCAAGCCGGCCCACAGTCCCACCACCATGTTGTGCCGTCTCACCGGAAAGGCCTGCAGGAGAAGGCCAAGGGAGGTCGGGACGATGACCGCGGCGCCCACCGCCTGGGCGATGCGGCCCTCGATCAGGATCGCTAGCGACGGCGCCGCCGCACATAGCGCGGAGGCCACCGTGAACACGATCGTGCCTGCCACGAGGAAGCGCCGACGTCCGTAGTGATCGGCGAGCCGCCCCGCCGGGATCAGCAGGGCGGCGAAGACCACCGTGTACGCGTTGAGAACCCACGACAACGCGCTCAACGAGGCTCCCGCGTAGGTATCGCCCATCGCCGGCAGGGCCACGTTGACGACGAAGAGGTCCAGCTGCGCCATGAAGGCGACCGCCCCGAGAACGGCCATTGCCGCCCACTTCCTCGGATGGTCGTCGCCCCGCACGGACGAGTCGATATGAGGCAGTTGTGCCATCTAGCCCTCCACGGCCATCTCGTATGGTGCGAACGATCTAGTCGACGCCGTCTCAGGGTTCGTCAGTGGACTCCAGGACGCGTCGGCGGCGCACCGAATTGATGGTGGGCATGGTCATTCGGCAGGACGACGTTTCGCCCTTCATGTCAACGAGACTAACGCGAAAATCTGGACGGTGCGAACCCGCACCTCGGTGACGCGTCCACCCCACGGCCGCAAACGCGGGCCCTGACCACGGGCAGCAACCCTCCGACGATCCACATCCTCGTCCGATGCCCAAACGCAGTTGCGCTGCCCAGTGTGTTTCGTTGAATCCTGGGCTGGTTGACGCGCGGAATCCGCGCGATCCTGGGCGCCCCACAGACTCTCGATTGCGACGCGTGAGCTGTGGTGTGCGGCGTGGGCCCACAGTAGGTTGGTGGCAGATTCGTGTTCAACCGCAAGGTTCTAGGAAGTGCCGGAAGACGAGAATTCGTGGTGGTGCCGTGTGGGTGGACCACTTCGTGGTAGCTCTCGTGGGGATCGAGCCTGCAGGTATAGGCAGGGACCGCAACGTCTTCCGCCGAGCGATCGCTGGTGGCGCCACGGCGCCATCCCCTGGATTTGCTGGTCGACGTCAGGCGGGGATGGGCGTTCCGCGGTGGATCTCGTCGAGCTCACGTGCGCGCGCTTCAGTCCCGGTTCCCGGATCCTTGTGGAAGGCACCGTCTTTCATGATCCCGACGATGCGGCTCTGGTCCTGCAGGATGGTGATGTCCGCAAGTGGGTCACCGTCGATGAGGATCATGTCGGCCAGGAAGCCGGGCTTGATCTGGCCGAGGTCGTCGGGCATCCGCATGATCTGCCCGCCCAGTACGGTTGCGGCGAGCAGCGCCTCCTTCGGGGTGTAGCCGAGTAGTTCGACGAAGTGCTGCAGGTCGCGGGCGTAGGTGCCGTGGGGAGTCCAGGCGAACCCGTAGTCTCCACCGGGCAGGACCCGGATGCCGCGTTCCTTCATCTTCTTCAAACCGTCGATGGCGCACTCGAGTTCGTGCTTGTACCCGGCGGCTTCCGCAGCTTCGGGCGGGTAGCCGAAGTCGGCGGCGTCGTGCAGGGTGGCGACGAGCCAATTCAGGCCGGGAGCGACGAAGATCTCGTCCTTCTTGGCTTCGAGCATGTCGAGGCCTTCTTCGTCGACGAAGGAGGCGTGGTAGATGATGTCGACGCCGTTGCGGACCGACATCTTCACCGAGTCACCGGAGCGGGCGTGCGAGCAGACCCGCAGTCCCCGGCGATGGGCTTCAGTCGTTGCGGCGAGGGTTTCCTCGTCGGAGAAGTAGTTGTCCTTCGCGTGCTGGTTGCCGGTGATCTCTTCTCCCGACATGGACAGCTTCACCAGGTCGGCGCCGAGTTCGACGTTCTTGCGGACGGCTTTGCGCATCTCTTCGGGCCCGTCGGCGAAGGCGGTGATGCCCTTGACGAGCGCCCCGCCGGTGACGGCGATCTCCTGACAGTTGGCCAGGTAGCGCGGTCCGGGGATCTGGCCGGCGTTGATGGCATCGCGGATCACCACGTCCAGTCGAGCCTTTGCCGCGGCGGCGCCGACGCACATGGTGTAGCCGGAGTCGAGGTAGGTCTGCGCAGAACGGGCGCACAGCAGCGTGTGTTCCTCGACGCCCATCGTGCCCAGCCCGGGCAGGTCAGCGGAATTCACCCAGGAGAAGTGGGTGTGGGCGTCGCAGAGTCCGGACATCAGGAACTTGCCCTGACCGTCGATGACGCGGACCCCGTCGTGGGGGAGGTCGCCGGCGCCGGGGCGCACGGCGGCGATGCGGTTGCCGCGGACCAGGACTTCGCCGTCGAATGGGTCGGAACCCGAGGAGTCGAAGATCCGCACGTTGGTGAACAAGACCGATGTTTGGTTGGGCAGTGCAGACGACATCGTCGTCACTCCTTTCGCGTTCAGGGCTTGGTGAGGAATTCGACGAGCAGGCTGGTGACGGCGGTGGGGTCTTCGAGGCTGTGCCAGTGCCCGACACCGTCGAGGACGTGCAGCTGCGCGTTCGGGTAGAGCGAGTGCAATGCCTCGTTGGTGGCGACGGCGCTGACCTTGTCCTCGTCGCCGGTGATGAGAAGCACTGGTGCGTTGATGGCGGCGAAGTCGGGTTCGACTGCGGCGGCCAGCGCCTCACATGCTCCCGCGTAGCCCTCCGGGTCTTGGCCAAGGAGCAGTTCACGGACTGCGGCGACCGAGACGGGCCGATCGGTGTGGGTGACCTTCGACAGCGCCGCGCCGAGGATGGTGTCGGCGACGGCGGACATGCCGCCGCCGCGGACGGTTCGTGCCCTGCCCCGGGTCGCGGTCTTGGCCTGCTCGGGCTGCGCCCGAACCGCCCCCAGCAGAGCAACTTTGGTGACCCGGTCCGGATGGCGGGCGGCAAAGGTGTTGGCGACCAGCGTGCCCATCGAGTGGGCGACCAGCGCAGTCCGCTCGATGCCCTCCGCGTCGAGAAGCTCGACGAGTTCGGCCACCCAGCCGTCGATGCTGGGTGCCCCGGCGTACGGGGAGCGGCCGTGCCCGGACAGGTCGTAGCGAATGACGGTGTGCGTCTCGGCGAGCGCGGCGACCTGCGGTTCGTAGACGGTCGTGGCGCCACCGAGGCCGTGGATCAACACCACGGCAGGGCCGGATCCGGTCTTCTCGACGAACAGGCGGTGGGTGCCCGCGGCGACCAGGGGGTCGGTATCGGCGGGGTCGGCGATGACGTTGTGCAGCTCGCCGAGGCCGGTCGCGGTCACTCGGACTTCGTCACCGGGCTGCAGGTACTTGGGCGGGTCGAATCCGATGCCGACACCGACGGGGGTGCCGGTGGCGATCACGTCGCCGGGCTCCAAGGTGATTCCCGCGGTGAGGGTTTCGATGATGGTCGGCACGTCGAAGATCAGCAGCGAGGTGTTGGTGTCCTGGCGCAGTTCACCGTTCACGCGGGTCTGCAGTTGCAGGTTGGTGATGTCGACGTCGTCGGCGGTCACCGCCCACGGACCCAGCGGGCAGAACGTGTCGAGCGACTTGCCGATGAACCATTGCTTGTGGTCGCGTTGCAGGTCGCGTGCTGTCATGTCGTTGATGAGGGTGTAGCCCCACACGTAGTCCAGAGCGTCGGCCTTGGACACCTTGGAGGCGCGCTTGCCGATGATGACCCCGATCTCGCCCTCGTAGTCCAATGCCGAGGTGATGTCGGTGTGCGGGTCGATCGGATCGCCGGTGGCGATGACGGTGGCGGCGGGCTTGGTGAACACCACCGGGTACTCGGGCAGATGTTGACCGTCGGGGCTGCCGGTGGCATCGAAGCCGCTGGCCGCGAACTCGGCGGCGTGCTCGGCGTAGTTCTTGCCGACGCAGAAGATGTTGCGGTGCGGGACGAGTGGTGCGAGCACCTTGCCGGGCTCGGCGGTGGCGGCGATGCTCAACCGCCCGGCGGCCTCGGGGCCGGCAGCGATGACCTCCTGCAGGGTGCGTACCGGGGCGCCGGTGTCGGAGAACGACACCGCGCGGGCGGCTCCGTCTTCGTCGACTGCGCAGACCCGAGGGCCTTCCGTGTGGTCGATCCGTGCAAATCGCACTGTGGGGAGCCTCCAGTAACCATTGTGAACCAGGGGCATGTATTCGGTATGTATTGGTCACGATAGGTCGTGATCATGTGATCGTCAACACACAATCTGCCACGCGTCCGATTCAGCAAATGCCAGATCGATCGTCTACTATTGGTCCGAATTGGTTCGGCGGAAGGGGCTGCGGTGACGGTGGCGGTGGGACCGGCGGCAGTAGCGCTGCGATTCCTCGACGACCTGGTGTCCAACGGTGGTCTCAAGCCCGGCGACCAGCTGCCCACTGAGCGGGAGCTCGCCGTTCAAGCTGGGGTGAGTCGCGCGGTCATCCGTTCGGTGCTCGACGATCTCGAAACGCGTGGGGTGCTTCTGCGTCACGTCGGCCGCGGCACGTTCCTCACTCCGAGCGACCCGGTGACCGCCGACGGGTCAGAGCATCCAAGTCCCGCCGAGATCATGACTTCGCGGTTGACGGTGGAGCCCGAACTGCTCCCCCTGGCGGTGGCCACGGCGACGCAGGCCGACATCACCGAGATGCGACGGTGCCTCCGTGGCGGCGAGCAGGCCAGCTCGTCGGAGGAGTTCGAGCGCTGGGACATCGCCCTGCATCACAGCTTCGCGCTGGCCACCCACAACGCGGTGCTCATCGGGGTGAGCCAACTGTTGATCGCCAGTCGGCGCCAACCCATTTGGGGTGGACTGAAGAAGCGCACCTTCAGTCCCGAGCTGCACCTCGAGTATTGCGCCGAGCACGACCACATCGTGGAGGCGATCGCCGATCGCGACCCAGATGGCGCGCGCCAAGCCATGCGGACCCATTTGCGTCACGTTCGTCGAACCCTGTTGGGCGACAACGACTGACGTCAGCCGCGCCCCGGTGCCCAACCGGTCAGGCCCAACGTCATCCGCCGAGCGATCGCCGGTAGCGCCGCATCCCGGCGATCCAGCGCTCGTAGTCCGCCCCCTTCTGCCGGTACATGTCCGCCACCGCGGGATGCGGCAGCACCAGGAATGTGCCGTCGCGCACGGCCGCCACGGTCAGGTCGGCAACGCGGTCCGGGCCCAACAGCTCCCCGGCGCTGGTGACGGCCGCGGCGGCCATCCGCGCGACCGGATCCGACGATGCCGCGATACCGGTCAGCATCGGGGTGTCCACCCCCATGGGGCACACGCACGACACCCCGATGCCCTTGTCGCCGTAGGTGATCGACAGCCACTCGGCGAAACCGACGGCGGCGTGCTTGGTGACCGAGTAGGCCGCCGCGCCGATCTGGGTGAGCAGTCCGGCGGCCGAGGCGACGCCGACGAAGTGTCCGCCGCCACGGTCGAGCCAGTCGGGCACCAGCGCCTTGGCCGCCCTCACGTGGGCGCGCAGATTCACGTCGATGACGCGGTCCCAGTCGGACTCGTCGACGCCCAGCCCCGGCGGTCCCATGATGCCCGCGTTGGCGACGTAGACGTCGACGGGCCCGAATTCCGTTCGAGCCGAAGCGATCAGCGTGTTCACCCCGTCGGTGGTGCTGACGTCGGTGATGACGCCGAGGGCCGACCCGCCTGCGGCACGGATCGAGTCCACCGACGCCGTCACGCCCGCTTCGTCGACGTCGCCCGCTACTACCGACGCGCCCGCTCCGGCGAACGCCAGCGCGAGCGCCCGTCCGATCCCGGATCCGGCTCCCGTGACGACGGCGACGCTGCCCATGATCTGCATGACATCATTCCTACCGCCTGCCCTCGCAGGTGCCCGCAGGATGGCTCACGCCATACCTCGCCGTAGCAATTGACGGCGGATCCGCAGGAGCGCCTGCGCCGACTGCGTGGCATCCAGCGCATCGAAATCGGTGCTCTGGATGGTGTTGAGGTACTCATCGCGATCGAACGAGTTCCAGGCGACCCCCTGCCGATCGTCGAGCCAGCTGGATTCGCCGGAATGCTGCTGCTCCTGGTGTTGATTGGTCGCGCCCTGGTGCAGATTCAACTGGTACTGCTGGTGGGTTGCGTAGTCCTGCTGGGCCTGAGCCTCCGCCTGCCACGTGTTCAGCACCTGCTCCCGCTGCTGCTGCTGTCGAACCGTCTGGAGCCGGTTCTCTTGTTGCTGTACCTGGTCATTGTTCGTATTCGCGTGCGCTATCTCCTCCTGCTGTTGCTGCACCGCGGTGTCGTCCTGCTGCTGTTGTTGGATCTGGGCGACGTCGGTGTTGACGTCCTGCTGCTGCGCCTGCTCCTGACCGAACACCGGGCCCTGATGGTCCAAGCGGCACGTGCACGCCGTCGCGGGCCACCGCCGTCCACCCCAACGACGGACCCTTGAGGTGCAGGTCGTCGATGTCGTCGGGCACGGCCGCGAGCACCGCCCGCTCGAGCTCGCTCAGCCTGGGGTGGACCAGCACGGCGTGCACCGAGACCGGACGGACGCCTGCGTGCGCGAGGTGATCGGCGACGCCGAACTTGGCGTGGTCCAGCCGTCCGCCGTTCCACACCGCGACGGCCACCGCGACCCCACCGACCATCGACGGGGCGACGCCACGTGCCAGCTTCTCCGTGCCGTAGGTCACCTCGACGAGGTGTTGGGCCTCGAAGACCGGTTTGCGCCCCACCCGATGCGAGTCCCACTTGCTCGGAGTGCCGTAGCCGCTCCTCGGCCGCGTCGACGGCCTTGCGGTCACCGGAGGACGCGCTCTTCAACAGTTGCTCGACCGCCTTGGAGTGCTCACCCTCGGCGATGAAGAGCACGATCGTGCCCTCCTTGAACAGCGTCGACCCCAGTTCGGCCAACCCCTTGGGCTCGACGACGGTTGGCGCGAACCGCCGCACGATCCGCTTGTCGAGCTCGACGTTGAGTTCCTGGTCGGCGACCAGCAGGTACAGCAGGTTGTCGTTGGGCATCGGAATTCTCCTCCACGTCAAGGGTTTTCATAGAGCCAGGACCACAGCGCACAGCACGGGATAGGCGGCCAGAAACGCGAAGACGAACGTCGACAAGCCCATCGTCATGGCGATTCCGATGTGGAAGGCGGCACCAGCGGCGACGAACAGGGCAAGGCCCGGGTGTCCGGCGAACAGCAGCATTGGCGCGAGCAGTTCGAAACCGATTGTCGCCCAACCGACCGCCAGCGACACGGGCCGCAGCTGCAGCGCAGCCGACATGCCGGGCGAACAGTAGGTACCCGTCCGCGTGATGCGGGCGATGGCCGTTCCGCGCCGCCATCCAGGCGAGACCAGCTTGGCGATTCCGGCCACCGCGTAGGACAGCATCAGCTCGACGACGATGAAGATCGCCGCGGCCCAGTTCGCGATCGGGCCCAGGTCGAGCGCGTAGATTCCGAGCCCGGCCCACACGATGGACTGCATCTGGTCGGCGCCGTCCATGCCGACCAGAAGCCGCAGATGGATCGCGCAGTGCACTGCCAAGACGAACAGCGCCAGCGAGCGCCACGAAGGGCCGACCGATTGGCAGCAGCACCGCGAAGGCCACCGCAGCCACTGCGTGCGCGGCCACCAGCACCAAGAACAGCCGGCCCGTGAGCACGACGTCGAACAGTGCGCCAAGGCCCTTGTGCCGCAACAGGATGTAGTAGCGACTGCGGATCACCGGCCACTCGAAGAACCGATCCAACGTGTCGCGGTGCAACAACAGCTCAACGGCGTCCCAGACGATGCCGATGGCCGCGATACCCGCGGCGCAACGCATCCCGGTCAAGAGGTCCAGTGAGAAGGTCATGTTCAGCCCACCCGATGGAACGCCGAGACCAGCGTGACCTGGGGCCGGTCACGCCCGCGCATGCCCGGGGTGCGAGCGATCGCGAACTGGCGTTCCACCGCGCCGAAGTCGCCCGTCAGGCTGGACACGTAGTTCAGGATCAGCAGATACGGAAAGCTCAGCACCCGCCGCTTGTTGACCAGCAGCGGCCCATCGGGCGCCGGTTGCGCGTCCTGGGTGACGTCGTCGGGACGGGCCAGGTCGTATGCGACGTCGACGATCGCCTTGTTGATGCGCCGCTGCGGGCTCCAGAGATCCAGGATCCACCGGCGGCCGGTGAGCTTGACCTCGCGCCAACACGTGACCCGGCCGTCCTGGTCGCGGTCGCGGAACAAGAGATGCACGTCGGTGTCGCCAGGGTTGGGGGCGAAGAACGTCCAGATGGGCACCAGGCCGCAGATGTCCAGGTTCGTGATCCGCCTGACCAGACGTCGAGTGTCACGGCGTTGATTGGCCACGGTCACCACGACCCATCCGAGCAGAATGGCGACGATCAGTGCCTGCAGCGCCCAGAGCGCGACCTCCCCGACAGTGCTCATCGCCGAGCTCATCGCCGACTCCTTCGCACGAGCCGGCGGTGCAAGTCCACACCCAGTGCGGGCGGACTGAACAAGCGCTGCCGATGTGGGCGGCCCATGATCCCGCACCAGACGAAGTCGCGCGCGGTCCGGCCCCAGGTGTTCGGCCCGGCCAGGACGAACTCGGCGAGGAAGTCCTTGGCCGAGAGTTGGTCACCGTGCCAGTGGTTGATCGATATCGACGCGCCGGGGCTGGCAAGGTAGTGCCACCAGCCACGCGGGATGTAGAGCGCGTCGCCAGGATTCAACGTGGTACGCCACCGCTCGATCCCGCTCAGCGGCCCGTCGCCGTCGGACTCGATCTCTTCGGGTGACAGTCCGCTCTTGGACGGCACATCCGGCAGGACATGCAGGGCCCGAGCGTATTTCGGCGCGACGACGACGGCCCGCTTCGGCCCGTAGATCTGGACGAGAACGTTGTCCGCACTGTCGAAGTGCAGTCCCGAACGGGTCTGTCCGCCCACCCACAGATTGATGCCGTAGCGGGGAACCGCCGTCAGGTCCGACAGGTCGATCTCGTCGAGGAGGCCGCCGAAGCGTTCCAGCGCCGCTTGGTGCAAGTAGCAGCGCTCACCCCGGTCGATCCGGTTCACCAACTCGGAGAACGGAATCCGCGCCGTATGTGCGTCGTTCTCGTCGAGATAGGGTGCGCGTCCGCCCGGCAGGTCGAGTGCAACGGCCACCGTCGTGTCGAACCGGTTCGCCAATCCCCGCGGCGTCCATGTCCGCACCGCGGTCGAATCTGCGACGGCTCCGGAGATCACCAGCGGTACGGCCTCGCGGCGAGCCCGTCGCCGACTTCCCGCCAGCGCCCGAGGTCGATCCGTGGAAGGTCGTGAAGGCCAGGGAGTGTCCCGGTGGAAGAGTGCTCCGCCACCACCGAAAAGCGCGACAACTCCCCCGAGTCGGCCACTCGCGAATCATCCCTCCGCCGAGTCGTTTTGTCCGGTGAACCATGGCGTTCACAGACGACCTACAGGAGGTTCGCCGCGGTGATCGGGACGATCCGTTGCCAGGAGTCGGTGTCCGACGGCGAAACACGTTCGCGCAGTTGCTGCTTGAGCAGATGGCGCAGCTACTCCAGTGGTGCGCGCCGGCATGCCCTTGATGGTCCACTCGTGTGAGTCCGACGTCGGTCAAGCAAATCGCGATGATCGCCGTGTATCGGTCGTCGTCTCGTTTGCGGCGACGCAGGCTCCCGGATCGACGCGACCGTTGCCATACTTCGACCGCCGCGTTGGTTGCCTTGACCGTTTCTGACGCGGGGCGTCTCCTGTGTGTTTACCCTCAACCATGGCCCCTTCGACCGACCCAACACGGGACGTGACCTATGGTTGATCTCGTGCGTGGAGTCTTCGTCGTGATCGCGACCGCTGTGGCGGTCGCGTTGCTTGCCGCCGCCCCCGCGACGGCGGATTCGAACGACGATCAATTCATCAAGGTGCTCAACGCCAACGGGCTGGGCTGCGGTCAGGGGCCGTTCACGTGCGCCATCGGTGACAGCGACATGATTTCGGTGGGTCACTCGATCTGCAGGCAGGTGCGCGGTGGAAACTCGGAACTGTCGGTCGAGCAAGCAATCCTCCGGGCAAAACCCGGCCTCCAGCCGGCTCAAGCGGTCAAGTTGGTGTCAGCCTCAGAGGCGGCCTACTGCCCGTGACCCGGCAGAGCCTACCGTGAAAGTCGTTCGCGCAGTTCACGCTTGAGCACCTTGCCGTAACTGTTCTTCGGCAATTCGTCGACGTAGTGGTAGCGCTTGGGCCGCTTGAATCGCGCGATGCGCTCGAGCAGATGGGCGTCGAGATCGCCTTCGGCGGCCGTGCCAACGATGAAGGCGACCACCACTTCGCCCCACTCCTCGTCGGGCGCGCCCACCACGCACGCCTCGCTGACGTCGGGGTGTTCGATCAGCACCTCCTCGACCTCACGGGGGTAGATGTTGCTTCCCCCGCTGATGACGACGTCCTTCGAGCGGTCGCGCAGGGTCAGCAACCCGCGCGCGTCGAAGGAGCCCATGTCGCCGGTGTGCAGCCACCCGCGCTGCAGGGTGGCTGCCGTCGCGTCGGGGTTGTTCCAGTAGCCCGACATCACGACGTCACCACGGCAGGCGATCTCACCGATCACGTCGACACCGGCCTGCGCCCCGTCCTCGCCGAGCACCACGACGTCCACCCCGGAGCGCGGCGTACCCGACCGAGCCGAGCGTGGCGTCGTCGGCGTGCACGTGGTCGGCGCGCCGGAGGCCGGTGATCGTCATCGGCGCCTCGCCCTGGCCGTAGAGCTGGACGAAGATCGCGCCGAACGCCGACATCGCCTTCTTCAGGCTGTCCACGTACATCGGGCCGCCGCCGTAGACCACCGTGCGCAGGTTCCGCGGCCGCGGCCGTCCGGTCGCCACCAGCCGCGCCACCATGGTGGGGGCGAGGAAGCTGCTGCAGCCCGGATGGTGATCGCAGAGATCGAGGAACTCGTCGGGTTCGAATGCCGCCGACTCCGGAATCACCTGGCGCGCCCCACGCAGTACGTACGGCGCGATGTAGAGGCCGGAGCCGTGCGACATCGGTGCGCCGTGGATCAGGCTGCAGTTCTCGTCCGGGTCGTCGAAGTCCGCCAGGTGCGACACCGTCATCGCCATCAGGTTGCGGTGCGACAGCATCGCACCCTTCGACCGTCCGGTGGTTCCGCTGGTGTAGAACAACCACGCCAGTGCCGCCGGATCGGTCGTGGGCACGGGCGCAGGGCCGGCGGCCAGCCGTGCGGCATACCCCGGCCCGGTGACCGACTCGACCGGAACGTCGGTGGCGGAGGTGAGGTCTCCTGCGATCTTGGCTGACGCGAATACCTGTGTGGCGCCTGCGTCGTCGATGATCTGGACCATCTCGCGCACGTGGAGCTTGTAGTTGATGGGCACGACGACGCACTCTGCTGCCCAGATGGCGAACATCAACTCCACGATCTCCGGCCGGTTCTCACTGGCGATCGCGATGCGCGCACCCGCCGGGTTGGCTCGCCGGATCGACGTGGCCAGGCGCAGCGCACGGTCGCGCAACTCGCGCCAGCTGCAGACCTGCCGCTGCCCGACGTACACCGCACCGCGGTCGCCGTGCCTGGCCGCGGCCTGGTCGAGAACGGCGAACAGGTTCACCGGCCCACCCATTCGGAGGACAACGCGAAGTCGGACAGGTACTTGGTCGAACTCCAGCCGCCGTCGACGGCGATGGTCTGACCGTTGATGAACTCGGCGGCGGGGGAGCAGAGGAACGCCACGGTGCCCGCGATGTCCGCGATGGTGCCCAGCCTGGTGTGTGGCGTCATCTCGGTGTTGATCTTGCGGAACCGCTCGTCCTCGAGGCGCTCGGCCACCATCGGAGTCAGCGTCACACCGGGAGCCACGGCATTGCAGCGGATTCCCTGCGCCCCGTACTGACAGGCGATGTGGGTGGTCAGCGCCGTCAACCCGCCCTTCGCCGCGGAGTACGCGCCGCCGCGCAGCCCGCCGACGACGGCGAAGGTGGACGTCACGTTGATGATCGCAGAGCCGGGCTGCATGTGCGGAATGACGTCGCGCGCCAGCCGGAACGGCGCACGGAGCATCAATCCCAGGAAGTAGTCGAGGGATTCGTCGTCGGTCTCGTGCAACGGCTTCGGTTTGCCGACGCCCGCGTTGTTGACCAGGAAGTCGACGCGTCCCCACCGCTGCACGGCCGCGTCGACGATGCGGGCGGGGGCGTCATCGGCGGTGAGGTCGACGGCCAGCGTCGCGAGTCGATCCGGATCGGCAACCGCCGCAGCCAGTTCCGCGAGCCTGGCCTCGTCACGTCCGGTGCCCAGCACCGCCATGCCCTGCTCGGCCAGCTTGACCGCGGTACCGAACCCGATGCCGCTGCTGGCGCCCGTCACGATCGCTACCTGCATGTCACTCATCCACTTCCGTCAGAGTCGCCCTGATCCGATGCTTCAAGACCTTGCCCGCGTCGTTCTTGGGCAACACGTCCCAGACCGCCACCTGCTCGGGCACCTTGAACCTCGCCACGCCGTGGCCCTCCAGGAATCCGCGCAGATCGGCGACGCCGGGACGCTCGCCGCCGCGCGCGACGATCACCGCACACGCCCGCTCGCCCGTCCGCGGGTCGGGCAGGCCGACGACCGCCACCTCGGCGACGCCAGGATGGCCGACCAGCAGATCCTCGATCTCCTTGGGTGAGATGTTCTCGCCGTTGCGGATGACGACGTCCTTGGCCCGGCCCGTGACGACCAGGCAGTCGCCGTCCCAGCGGCCGAGATCGCCGGTGCGGAAGTAGCCTTCGGCGTCGAACGCGTCTTCCTCGTCCTCGGCATGCAGGTAACCGACGAGCATCTGGGCACCGCGTGCCCGGATCTCGCCCCCGGCGTCGTCGGCGAGGGTGACGTGGGCGATGCCGGGGCGGCCGTCGGTGTCGGCGGCGTGATCCGGGTCGTCCGGCGACCCGATGGTGGTGACCGGAACCTCCGTCGACCCGTACACCCGGGTGACCGCGGCATTGTCGAAATACTCAGTGGCCCTGCGAATCAGCGACGGTGGCACGGACGCTCCGCCGCAGATGAACACCTTCAGGTCGGGCAGATGGGTGCCTGCCCGCTCTGCGGCCGCGAGGAGCTGCTCCAGGAACGGCGTGGCCCCCGCCATGTGCGTGCAGCGTTCCGTCACCGCGAGCGCCACCGCATCGTCGGCGTCCCAGCGCTGCATCAGCACGGCGGTGGAACCGACGAGCAGGGGACACTCGAAGGCGTAGATGGAGCCCCCGATGTGCGCGATCGGCGACGGCACCAGGAACTTGTCGCCGGGGTCGACGCGCCAGTGATCCGCGATCTGGGAGATGAGGGCATGAATCGAATTATGCGTGTGGAGAACGCCCTTGGGCCGTCCGGTGGTGCCCGAGGTGTACATGATCATCCGGACCGCATCCGGGTCGAGTTCGGTCGCGGGTGCTGCGCGAGTCGACGTCGAGCAGGTCCGGGTAGGCGCTGTGGGCGCCGGGGTCGTCGCGCACCACCACGACCTCCGGAGGGGCGTCCATCGCGGCCGTCACGCGGCCCAACATGGCGGCGTAGTCATGGCCGCGGAAGGTGCCGGGCACGAAGATCATCCGGCTCTCGGCGTCGTCGAGGATGAAGCGCAGTTCGTGGTCGCGCAGCGACGGCAGGATCGGGTTCACCACCATCCCTGCCAACGTCGCCCCGAGATACACGACCGCGGCCTCGTGCCAATTGGGCAGCATGAACGACACCACACTGCCTTCGGGCATCCGGCCGGCCAGCGTCGCGGCCAGCGCGCCTGCTCGCCGGTACAGCTCGCCACAGTCCATCCGAACGTCCCCGTCGACCACGACGATGCGGTCCGGCGTCCGCGTCGCGGCGTCCCGAAGTGCGTCGGCCAGCGTGCCACGCACCCACAGTCCGCCGTCGTATGCCTCCGCGGCGCGGGCATCGTCCCACCGGATCGACCGTCCGCCAATCATTTTGCGGCCGCTCACCACGTCGTCCTGCCTAACCCTTCACCCGACGCAGCGTCATCGAGTGCCGGAAGCGGGAGGCCGGGTGGGTGTTGATGGTGACCTGGGCGACCTCGCCGTCGGACGTCTTGTACGTGCGGTGCACCTCGACAGCGGGCGCACCCGCACCGACCTTGAGGCGTCCGGCGAGTTCCGGGGTGACCAGGACCGCGCCGATCTCCTGATAGACCTCGACGACGCTCACGCCGAAGAGATCCTCGATGAGGGGAAGATCGGGCCGGTGTGCCGTTGCAGCAGCCTGCCGACCGCCGCGAACGCACGGTTGATGTAGTACTCGGTCCAGCAGTGTGTGTACTCGGCGTCGACGGCCTGGCGGAAGCCGAGGACGGCCAGCCATTCCTCGCCCTCGGGAAGCCCGGTGCGCGAAGCGAGTTCGGCATCGATCGTGACCATCCCGGTGGACTCGATGTCGAGTTCGGCCCCGCTGGCGAAGGCCAGCAGATCGTTGATGGTCATGTTGTCCTGGGCGTAGGAATTCGCCGAAACGCGGGGAACGACCGTGGTTCCCGCACGCGGCCGCGACGCCACCAGGTTGTCGTCGCGCAGTCGGCGCAGCGCCTCGCGGACGGTGTAGCGGCTGACGGCGAACCGCTCACACAACTCGTGCTCGGTGGGCAGCTGCGAGCCGACCGGATACACCCCGTCCACGATCTCCTTCCGGAGCGTGCGGGCCACCTGCAGGTACCTGTGATCGGCGGGGGCGACGGTCATGTCGGTCGGTCCCGTCGCAGCGCGAGCACGCTGCCCTCACCGTCGGCGGAGACGTACAGCGTTCCGTCCGCGCCCGCGGCGATCCCTGCGAACGGGCCCTGCGGTCCGGAGAACGGCGGCATTCCCTTGAGCGGCTTGGGATCCACCCCCGGAGGCGGGCCGACCGGCAGCCCCGAGGCGATCGTGGTGCGCGCCCCGGATGCCAGATCGACCGCGATCACGGCCTTCTCGCCGGCATCGACGATGAACAGCGTGCCGTCGATGGCGAGGAGGCCCTGCGGTCGCTGCAGGCCGTCGACGAGCGTCTCGGTTCCCGAGTTCGTCACCTTCACCACGCGGCCGGTGTCGCCGACCAGCACGGTGCCGTCTGCAGTCACGGTCACACCCACCGGCTCGTTCAGTCCACTGGCGATCACCTCGACGCCGGCGGAACCGACCGAGAGCACCCGACCGGTGCCCTGTTCGACGGCGACGACCTGCCCGCCGGGGGTCAGTGCCACACCGTAGAGCTGGTCCAAACCGTCTGCCAGATAGTCGCATTCGTCGGTCGCGGGCCGGTAGCGGGCCACCTGGCCACCGGACGTGGTCACCACGAACTCGCCTGGCCCGGACGGCACCAGCCCACGCAGGAAGCCCGGATAGCCGGGCGAGAACAGCATGCCGACGGTCTGCAGCGAGCCGTCCGGTTGCAGCACGTAGAAGTAGGTGCCGTCGGCGACGTAGACCTTGCCGTCGACACCGACGGCAAGATCCATCGGCCAGTTCAGCGCACCGGGAAGCGTGGTCCTGGTCTCGCCGCCGCCGAGGATCTCGGTGATCTCGCCGGTGAAGTTCGAGACGAACAGCCTCGCCTCCGAACCAGATCCGACGATCGTGCAGTTGTCGAGACCGGGGGTCAGCTGGGCCAGCACGGTCTGCTCGCCGGTGCGGGGATCGATGCGGAGCACCTGGCCGGTGGCCACCTGGGTCGACACGATGCGACCGTCGGCGTCGAACTTGACCGAGTCGGGAACGCCGAGCCCGGTGGCTATGACTTCTGGGTCACGTGCCCGCTCGCCGTTGGGATCGATGCGCCAGATCTCGTTGGCGCCCATCACCGGGAAGTAGAGCAGGCCGTCGGGGCCGACCTCCATCGCGTTCGGCGAAGGCACGTCCTCCAGGAGAACCCGGGGCGGACCGCCGTTGAGGTCGAACTCCATCAGCCGGCCACCCTCGCGGCACTCGCCGATGAACAGCCGACCGTCGTGGAAGGTGATGCCGTTCGCCGACGGGATGTCGTCGCGGAGCACCCGGGTACGGCCGGACGTCTCGCGCACACTGACCCGGCCGTCCATGACCTCGGTCGCGAAGAGGTTGCCGCGCGCGTCGAAGGCGACGTCGTCGGGCGCGATGATGTCGCCACCCTTCGCGCTGACGACCTCGACTTCTCCCGTGGTGAGGTCCAACGCGCTGATCTGGCTACCCGTCACCTGCGCGACGTAGATCCGACCGTCGGGCCCGGTGCGAAGACCATTGGCGCCGAAGAGCCTGCTCGCCGCGGTGAGGCGGTCGAGACGCCAGCCGTCCGCAACCGCCGGCGTTGCCCGAGCGGGGTAACGCGTCGTCTGTGCGCCTGTCACGAATCGGACCCTAGCAAGTCCATTTGGTCCAGACAATAGAACGGCCGAAGTCACGATCGATGCTTGACGGGCCCATTAGTCCTGCGGAATAGTGTTCTCCAATTGGCAGAGCACCGGATATGTTGTCCGGACAAATAACCCAAGAAAGCGAGTCATGTCTTCGTCTGTAGGTCTCCTCCGTCTCGATGGCCGCATCGTGGTGGTATCCGGCGCAGGTGGCGGCGGCATCGGCACGACGGTGACCGCCATGGCCGCCGAGGCGGGCGCCACCGTGATCGCGGTGAGCCGATCCAAGGAGAACCTCGACGAGCACGTGGTGCCACTCGCCCAACGCGGTCTGTCGGTCGTTCCGGTGGCGGCCGATTCGTCGACCGACGACGGCATCGCCGCCGTGATGGATCAGGTCCGGCGGACCGACGGGGAGCTGTACGGACTCGTCAACGTCGCGGGCGGCGCAGCGCCGTCGACGTGGATGCCGTCGACCAGGGTGACGCGGTCGGACTGGCGCGACCTGTTCACGGCCAACCTGGAGACCACGTTCTTCACCAGCCAGGCGGTCGCTGCCGAGCTGCGCGCGCAGGGCAGGCCGGGCTCGATCGTGTCCATCTCCTCGATCAGCGGCTTGAACACCGCTCCGTTCCACATCGCCTACGGCACGGCCAAGGCGGCGGTGGTCGCCATGACCCGCACGATGGCGCTCGAACTGGCCATCCACGGCATCCGCGTCAACGCGGTGGCGCCGGGCGTCACGGAGACGGCAGCCTCGCAGACCTACGTCGACCCCGACCCCGAACGGGACCGGGCCGCCATCGCGATGGGACGGCGCGGGCGGCCCGAGGAACAAGCAGGCGCGATCCTGTTCCTGCTTTCGGACCTGTCCAGCTACGTGACCGGTCAGACGCTGCTCGTCGACGGCGGCCTCGACCTGAAGTGGAGCCACCTGGCTTCCGACCACACGTCCCTGTTCCTGAAGGACGAAGGCTTCCGCGCAGAGATCAGTCGGCCCTGAAGGAGTGAGTAGTGACTGACTTGGACCACCAGATGGACGACAAGACCGGTGTGGAGCTCGAGGAACTCTCCACGCCGACGACGATCGGGGTGGAGGCCTACACCTCCGAGGCGTACGCGCGGGCCGAGCGAGACAAGCTGTGGCGCAAGGTCTGGCAGCAGGTCGGCAGGGTCGAGGAGATCCCGGACGTCGGCAGTTACCTGACCTACGACATCCTTGACGACTCCATCATCGTGGTGCGCACCGGACCCGGGAACTCATCCTCCGCTTTTTCTGCCCACCACAACGTCTGCATGCACCGCGGCCGTCGTCTCGTCGACGTCCCGCAGGGCGCCAAGAACGCGTGCGACAAGACCAGGAAGTCCTTCGTCTGTGGATTCCACGGCTGGACATACGGTTTGGACGGCACATGCACCACATCCGGGAGCAGGACGACTGGCAGGGCGTGCTCACGCCGGAGAACACCCACCTCGCGCACGTCAGCGTCGACACCTGGGGTGGCTGGCTCTTCGTCAACATGGACCCGGACTGCGAACCGCTGGCCGACTACCTCTTCCCGGCCGCAAAGATCCTCGACCCCTTCGGGCTGGAGAACATGCGCTTCAAGTGGCGTAAGTGGCTGAACTTCGACTGCAACTGGAAGGTCGCGTTGGAGGCCTTCAACGAGACCTACCACGTGTTCACCACGCACCCGGAGTTCAACAAGTTCGGTGAGTTCAAGGGCTGGGCCAAGGCGCAGGGCAAGCACAGCAACATCGGTTACGACGCCCCAAAGGGCTTGGACGAGACCAAGTCCAAGATCCGCCTCGGCTCCGGCGATCCCCGCATCTCCACCGCGGAGATGCAGGTCTACACCATGGAGGAAACCAACGCGACCACGACTCAGACGCTGGTGAACGCGGCCAAGCGTCTGGTCGACGAACTACCGGAGGGCACGCCCCCGCCGAAAAGGTCCTCGAGCACTGGTTGACCTTCGGCGCGCAACGACGACGCTACGCGCGGCGTCGTCTGGCCCACCATCCCCCGCGGACATCCTTGGCCAGAGCGGCACGGCGTGGCAGATCTTCCCGAACTTCCAGATCGGCCAGGGCCTGACCCGCCGCACTCTGCTACAGCGCCCGCCCCGACCCGAGCTACAACCCGGACAAGTGCATCTTCGAGGTGGCGGTGTTCGAGCTGTACCCGAATGGTCAAGAGCCGCAGACCGAGTGGGTGTACCACGCGCGGTCGGCGATCCGAACTGGCTGTCCGTGCTCCCGCAGGACTTCTCCAACATGGCGGCGGTACAACAGGGCATGAAGTCGCTGGGCTTCCCCGGCACCAAGCCCAACCCGTACCCGCGAACGCAGCACCGTCAACCTGCACTACCAACTGTCGAAGTACATGGGCACCGGCACCCCCAGGATCTCACGTGATTTGCGCGTTTACCGGCGCTCAGCGCCGGTAAACCGGGCAGGGTCATCGAGATGGGCGGTGACTTCGGCGGCGTTTGGTACTGGAATCGCTACCCGGGTATTCAGTGCGACAACGAATCCTATTGCTACGTCCCACTGCTCGAGGAACTCGACTTCATCCCGAGCAAGAAGTTCGCCGACGGCGCCGAGATCTATCAGCACTGTCGCAACATCGGAAAGCACTTCGGCCTGTACGACGGCGCCATCTTCTCCACCCAGGTACGCGATCTGATCTGGGACGACGAGATCGACCGCTGGCGGATCACCACCAACCGCGGCGACGACATCCGGCGCCCGCTTCGTCGTGATGGCCTCGGGCCCGTTCAACCGCCCGAAGCTCCCGGCATCCCCGGTATCAAGGACTTCAAGGGCCACAGCTTCCACTCGTCGCGGTGGGACTACGACTACACCGGCGGCAATTCCGCCGATCCGGTGCTGGACAAGCTCGCCGACAAGACCGTGGCGATCATCGGCACGGGTGCGACGGGTATGCAGATCGTGCCGTATCCTCGGCAGGTACGCCAAGCAGGTCTACGTCGTGCAGCGCACACCGTCGACCGTCGACGAGCGCAACAACGCGCTCACGGACCCGGAGTGGGCGAAATCGCTTGAGCCGGGCTGGCAGAAGGAACGGCAGCGCAACTTCCACTCCTGGACCTTCGAGGGGATGGCCCTGGGGCAACCGGACTTCGTGTGCGACTTCTGGACCGAGCTCGGCCGCAACACCGCCGCCCGGGTGCTGGCCCTGGAGGACCCGGCCTCGATGACCCCCGAGCAGTTCATGGGCTTGCGCGAGGAAGAGGACTACAAGCTCATGGAGCGGCTGCGACGCCGCGTGGAGAGCCTCGTCGAGGACGGCGCGACGGCCGAGGCCCTCAAGCCGTACTACCGGTTCCTGTGCAAGCGGCCGTGTTCCAACGACGACTACCTGCCGACGTTCAACCGTCCCAACGTCACGCTGATCGACGTGTCGGAGAGCAAGGGCGTGGAGCGGCTGACCGAGAGCGGCTTCGTCGCGAACGGCGTGGAGTACCCGGTCGACTGCATCATCTACGCCAGTGGCTTCGAGATCACCACCGAGATCAGCAGGCGCTACAGCATCGACGCCATCGAAGGACGCGACGGCGTCTCGCTGTACGACCACTGGGCCGACGGCTTCAAGACGTTGCACGGCATGACGAGCCGCGGCTTCCCCAACCAGTTCTTCACCGGCTTCACCCAGGTCGGCATATCGGCGAACATCGCGGCCAACTACGAACTGCAGGGCGAGCACATCGCCTATGTCATCGCCGAGGCACTCAAACGCGGCGCCACCACCCTGGAGCCGACTCAGGAGGCGCAGGACGGCTGGTGTGCGACCGTGAAGGAGACCGCGATCGACAACTCGGCGTTCGACGCCGAATGCACACCGGGCTACTACAACAACGAGGGCGGCGGGGGCGGGGAAGGCATCCGGAGCCACCTCGGTGAGCCGTACGCGCCGGGCTTCTACGCCTTCGGCGACCTGCTGGCGCAGTGGCGCGACGAGGGTGGCCTCGACGGATTGGAGCTGCGCAGGTGACGCCCTGCTCACCGCGCCGAGCGCACGCTCGTTTCGGCCTCACTCGCGATTTACGTTCAGACAAGCGTGCGCTCGGCGCATGTCTGAGTTGAGGTTCGACGGTCGCGTCGCCGTCGTCACCGGTGGCGGACGCGGGCTCGGTCGCGAGTACGCCCTGCTACTGGCGTCTCGGGGCGCGAAGGTCGTGGTCAACGACATCGGGGGCAGCCTCAGCGGCGACGGGGTCGACGAAGGCCCCGCCCACGACGTCGTCGCCGAGATCAACGCGGCCGGGGGAGAGGCGATTCCGTGCACGGAGACGGTCACGACCGCCGCAGGCGGGCAGGCCATCGTCGATGCGGCGGTGGACCGCTTCGGCCGGATCGACGTCCTCGTGCACAACGCGGGCAACGTGCGCCGCGCTCCACTGGCGGAGATGTCGTACGAGGACTTCGACGCCGTGCTGGACGTACATCTGCGCGGCGCGTTCCACGTCGTCCGGGCCGCCTTCCCGCTGATGTGTGAGGCCGGCTACGGGCGCATCGTGCTGACGTCGTCCATCGGCGGCCTCTACGGCAACCACGGGGTGGCCAACTATGCGGCGGCCAAGGCGGGCGTGATCGGTCTGGTCAACGTGGCCGCACTGGAGGGCGCCGAGCACGGTGTGACGTGCAACGCCATCGTGCCCGGCGCGGTGACCAGGATGGCCGAAGGGCTCGACACCTCGGCGTATCCACCGATGGGGCCCGGCCTGGTCGCGCCGGCCGTCGGCTGGCTGTCGCACGAATCGTGCCAGGTCACCGGCGAGATCTTCGTCGCGATCGCGGGCCGGATCGCCCGCGCCGTCATTGCGGAGACCCCCGGGGTGCACCGGCCGTCGTGGACTATGGAGGACGTGGCCGAAAACAGCAATGCCATCCGCGACACGTCCGACCCGGTGATCTTCCCCGTCGTGCCGACGGGGCACAACGACCACATCGGCTACAGCTTCGGAATGGCTACTCAGCCGGTGGATCATGCCTAGCGGTCCGCTCGCAGGGCGTCCGCGTCGTCGACCTCACCGCGATCGTGATGGGGCCGTACTGCACCCAGATCATGGCGGACATGGGTGCCGACGTCGTCAAGATCGAACCGCCGGCCGGTGACAACGCCCGCTACATCTCGGTCGGCCCTGCGCCAGGCATGAGTGGGGTATTCGTCAACGTCAACCGCGGAAAGCGCAGCGTCGTCCTGGATCTGACCACCGACGAGGGCAAAGCCGCGCTGCGCGCGCTCATCGCCACGGCCGACGTCTTCATCCACTCGATGCGAGCGCGGGCGATCGCCAAGCTGGGCTTCGCCTACGACGACGTCGCCGCCATCAACCCGGCCATCGTCTACACCAACTGCTACGGCTACGGCCGCCGCGGACCCGACGCCGACCGCCCCGCCTACGACGACACCATCCAGGCCGAGTGCGGCCTCGCCGCCGTGCAGAAGCTGCTCACCGGCGAGACGACCTACGTCGGCACCATCGTGGCGGACAAGGTCGCCGGGCTCACGGCGCTGTACGCCACGATGATGGCGCTGTTCCACCGCGAACGCACCGGCGAGGGGCAGGAGGTCGAGGTCAGCGATGTTCGAGACGATGGCCACGTTCATGCTCGTCGAGCACGCCAACGGCGCGATGTTCACCCCGCCGCTCGGGCCCGCCATCTACCCACGCACCGTGGCGCCGAACCGCAAACCGTATCCGACCAAGGACGGCCACGTCGCCGCGCTGATCTACAACGACAAGCACTGGAACGCCTTCATCGGCGCCGTCCAACCGGCATGGAACAACGAGCGCTTACGACACGCTCGAGCAGCGTGCCAAGCAGATCGACGTCGTCTACGGACTGATCGCGCAGACGATGCTGGAGCGGACCACCGCCGAGTGGCTCGAGCTGTTCCGCGAACTGCGAGATTCCCGCGGCGCCGATCCAGACGCCCGACGCGTTGTTCGACGACCCGCACCTCAACGCGGTCGGGCTGTTCGAGACCGTCGACACCCCGCACGGCCCGGTGCGCTTTCCCGGTGTGCCGACGTGGTTTTCCCGCACGCCGGGCCGGGTGGCCGGGCCGGCACCCGAGCTGGGCGCCGACACGGCCGAGGTGCTAGCCGAACTGCACGCCCTGAGCGAGCGGGAGCTCGGAGCCGTCGTCGACGGTGTTGGTGGCGCGCCGCATGTAGGCCTTCCAGGAGTCGGACCCTGATTCGCGGCCGCTATACGGTCCGCGCCAACCGGTCGGCCAGCAGCGCCGCAAACCGCGCTGGATCGTCCAGCGCACCGCCCTCGGCGAGAAGCGCTGTTCCGTACAGCAATTCGGCCGTCTCGGCCAGGCCGTCCCTTTGCGCGGACTCGGCCAGCGCCTGCCGTAGACCGGTGACGAGCGGATGGTCGGGGTTGAGCTCGAGGATCCGCTTTCCGACGGGCACCTCCTGCCCCGACGCGCGATACATGCGTGCCAGCTGCGGGGTGATGCCGAACGTGTCGGTGATCAGGCAGGCCGGCGACGACGTCAGCCGCGTCGACAGCCGCACCTCCTTGACGTGCTCGTCCAGCGTCTCCTGCAACCAGGTCAGCAGTTCGGCGAAGTCGCCGTGATCTGCCGACTCGTCTGAGTCATCTCCTGGCGCCGAGGTCCACCTCGCCCTTGGCCACCGACTGCAGCGCCTTGCCGTCGAACTCCGGCACCGACTCCACCCACACCTCGTCGACGGGATCGGTCAGCAGCAGCACCTCGTAACCTTTGGCCTTGAACGCCTCCAGGTGTGGTGAGCGCTCCAGCAGCTGCCGCGACTCGCCCGTCGCGTAGAAGATCTGCTCCTGGTCGTCCTTCATCCGCCCGACGTAGTCGGCGAGTGTCGTGGACACGTCAGTGCCTTCCCCCGTCGCTTCGCTCGCCCCGGTACTGAACGTCGACGCGAACGACGACAGCCCCAGCACCGTGTCTCGATTGTCGGCGTCGGAGAGCAGGCCCTCCTTGAACACTCGGCCGAACTGCGTCCAGAAGGTCGTGTAGTCGTCGGGACGATTGGACTGCAGGTCCTTGATCGTCGACAGCACCTTCTTGGTCAGGCTGCGACGGATCACCTTGATCTGGCGGTCCTGCTGCAGAATCTCGCGAGACACGTTGAGCGACATGTCCTGCGCGTCGACGACACCCTTGACGAACCGCAGGTATTCGGGCATCAGATCGTCGCAGTCGCCCATGATGAAGACGCGCTTGACGTACAGCTGGACGCCGACACGCGCGTCACGGTTGAACAGGTCGAACGGCGCGTGCGACGGGATGAACAGCAGCGCCTGGTACTCGAACGTGCCCTCGGCCTTCATCGCGATGACCTCGAGCGGCTCGTCCCAGGCGTGCGCGATGTGCTTGTAGAACTGCGAGTACTCCTCGTCGGAGACCTCGCTCCTGGGCCTGGCCCACAGCGCGGTCCGCGAGTTGATCGTCTCGGTCTCGACCGTGACGGTCGGTGCAGTCGCCGCTTCTGCCTCTCCGGTGCGGTGACATCTCCCAGTCGCTTCGCTCCTGCCCGCCGGTGACGGTCTTCTCGACCTCCATCCGGATGGGCCAGGAGATGAAGTCGGAGTACTTCTTGACCAGCTCCCTGATCTTCCACGGCGCCGTGTAGTCGTGCAGCGCGTCCTCGGCATCCTCGGGCTTCAGGTGCAGCTTCACCGACGTCCCCTGCGGCGCGTCGTCCAAGGCTGCGAGCGTGTAGGTGCCGTCACCGCTGGATTCCCAACGCGTAGCGGAGCTTTCGCCCGCCTTACGGGTCACGAGTTCGACCGTGTCGGCCACCATGAACGTCGAGTAGAAACCGATGCCGAACTGACCGATCAGCTCTTCGGCATCGCCCTTGCTTGGCCTCGCGCAGCTTCTGGCGCAGCTCGCCGGTACCGGACTTGGCGAGGGTGCCGATGAGCTCGACCACCTCGTCGCGCGTCATGCCGATGCCGTTGTCGCGGATGGTCAGCGTGCGCGCCGCCTGCTCAGTTCCCGTCGCTTCGCTCGCCCGGCGTCGATCTCGATGTCGATGTGCAGATCCGAGGTGTCGACGTCGAGGTCCTTGTTGCGGAACGCTTCGAGTCGCAGTTTGTCCAGCGCGTCGGACGCGTTCGAGATCAACTCCCGCAGGAACGAGTCCTTGTTGGAGTAGACGGAATGCACCATCAGCTGCAACAGCTGACGGGCTTCCGCTTGAAATTCTCTCTGCTCGACTTGCTCGCTCA
>CAVTKI010000041.1:0-162555 GCA_963735245.1 uncultured Actinomycetota bacterium | reverse complement strand
TGCAGTTGGGTTCGCACGCGACACCGAGATAGCCGCTTTCGACCATCTGCCAGTACACGTGTTCGTTGAGCGTGTTCTGGTCATATTCGAAACGCTTCTCAGCGCCACCCCAGAACGGGGTAAAGAAGCTGAATGTCAGTGCGCCCGGTTCGCAGTACCTGTCGTCATCGAACAGGTAGTTGTACAGCAACGTCATCGACTGCACGTAGGCGCTGTACATGATGTTGTCCTTGGCCACCGGATCGTACTGCTCGTGATATTGCGATGACAGGTGCGCGTTGAAGACGGCGCCACCGCGGCTGGCGTCCTTCCAGTAAATCCACACTTCAGGATGCAACATCTTCGCGATCGCCTTTTCGAACAACGGTTTGAACAGACCCGGGGCCGCCGGCAACCGGTGCATGTGAGCCAGTGCCATCGCGTATGTCATGTAGGCCAACTGGAATCGGTAGCCGCCAAAATCGTCCTGCCCCAGCCCCTTCCCTTGCATGAACGACCAGTCGTTGGACGGCTGTGCCAGCAGATTGGCGAAATGACGCAGATGCCCGACCTGTTCAGGCGTCAGCTCAGTGCGAGCGGTATCCGGGACCTGATGGCCGGGATTCAGGGACAAGTCCATTGCGCTCCTTTGGTCCACCCACGACCGACTTGGCGGACGCGGGACTCGCATTCCATCTCGCCGAGGTCAGCCATCGGTACTCTCGCGTGGAGTAGTCATCGTGTGCCGGGGGGTCGGCTGCAGTTTGCATTGGAGATGAGGTCGGCGGCCTTGGCGCCAATCATCATGCTCGGTGCGTGGGTGTGCCCGCGGATGATGGTCGGCATCACCGAGGCGTCGGCGATCCGCAGTGCCTGTACTCCTCGAACTTTCCAGTCGTGGGGTCACGACACTGGTCGGATCGGTGCCCATTCGGCAGGTGCCGAGGGGGTGGTAGAAGGTGCGCCTCGTCATTGAGCGCCGATTCGAGGGTCTCCTCGCAGATCTCTGTCGCGCCGAGCGGGCCGGGGCCTCCAAGACGAAGACCTGGTTGCGCTCGTCGGCGCTGAGGCGCGCGGCGACGACAGAGCCCGCTGAGCCGGTACCCACCACCACGTAGTCCGCAACGGCGGTGGGTTGGGGTGTCGGTTCATCCATTTCAGGATCAGTCCTTGTCGTGATGTGGTGCCGAGTCGGAAAAGTCTTGTCAGGCAAGGAAGATCGACTTGATGTTCTGGAACTCCTGCAATCCCTCGGGACCCAGTTCCCGGCCCAAGCCGGAACCCTTGATTCCGCCGTACGGCGCGGTGATGTCGGGCAGGTAGTGGTTGATCCCCACGGTGCCCGAGTGGATGCGGGTTGCCACCGCTACGGCGTGGTCGTGGTCGGGTGACCATACGGTTCCGGCCAGACCGTATTCGGAATCGTTGGCGATCCTGATCGCATCATCCTCGTCGTCGTAGGCGATGACGGTCAGCACCGGACCGAAGATCTCTTCCCGGGCCACCGCGCTGCGGTTGTCGAGCCCGGCGAAGATGGTGGGCTCGATGAAGTAACCGTTGGGCAGATGCGGTGGCCGCCTGCCGCCGGTGGTTATCGTGCCCCCATCGGCGAGACCTTGCTTGATGTAGCGTTCGACCTTTTCCCGTTGAGCCGCGCTGACGAGCGGCCCGATCTGGGTGTTGGGGTCGAGCGGATCGCCGATGTTCAGCGATTGCGCCATGGCCGTGAAGAAGTCGACGACCTCGTCATAGCGGCTGCGGGGAGCGAGGATCCGGGTGCTGGCGAAACACATCTGGCCGGTGTTGAGCAGGGTCGCGGCGAACAATTGGTCGGTGAACTCGCTGAGGTCTAGACCTGGGTCGTCGAGGATGACCGCGGCCGATTTCCCACCCAACTCCAGCGTCACCGGTTTGAGCAGCCGCCCGCAGGCCGCCGCCACCTCCCTGCCGGTCGACGTCGAGCCGGTGAACGACACCTTGTCGACCCCAGGGCTGGTCACCAGCGCACGGCCGACGTCGGGGCCGCCCGGTAGTACGTTGAAGACGCCCGCCGGCAGCCCGGCTTTGTCGGCGACTGCGGCCAGCAGCACTGCGTCCAGTGGCGTTTGCGGCGACGGTTTGAGCACCACGGTGTTGCCGGCGGCCAGTGCCGGCACGTACTTGAACGCCGACTGTGTCTGCGGAAGATTCCACGGAATGATCGCCGCGACGACGCCGACCGGGGAGTGTGAAACAAGGGTTCGGGTACCGGCCGGGCTCCGTCTGGTCTCACTGCTCGGAAGCGTCTCGATGAGATCGGCGTAGTAGGCAAGTAGCATGCCCGGCACGGCGCCTTCCAGTTGCGCGGCCTGACTGATCGGCATTCCGTTCTGCTGGCACACGGTGCGCACCATGTCCTCGGCGACCAGGTGGTATTGCCGGGCAAATTCTGCGAGCACGCGGGCGCGGTCGGCCGGTTCCCAAGTCGACCATCCACCGGGGTCATCGAATGCGGCGCGGGCCGCGGTGACCGCACAGTGGACGTCGCGCTCGCCTGCGGCAATGACCGAGCCCACCGGCTCGCCGGTGGCCGGTGAATGGATCTCGATCTTGCTGGCGGATGACGGGGTGACCCATTTCCCGCCGTAGTAGATGGTGTCGATGTGGATGCTCATCGAAGTGGCCTCCTGTTGTTGACGCTTCGAGTTTCACGTCGGAAGCAGGGCCGCGGCGTTCAAGATCTGGACACGGAAGTCGTGGTGATGTCGTAGGCACGCAGGGCGGAGTACAAGGTCGTGCGACTGATCCCGAGTAGGGCTGCTGCACGCTTCTTGTCCCCGTGCGCGCGTCTGAGCCCGTCGATGATCGTGGTGCGCTTGGCCTGCTCCATCGGAGTCAACCGGTGCCGGGTTGACCGGTGCCGGTACTGTTCTGGAAGATCGGCGCAGGTGATGTCGCCGGCGCTTCGGCGATTCACAGCCTGTGTGACGACGGCATGGAGTTCGCGGACGTTGCCGTCCCACTGGTTGGCTGCAAGCGCCTCCAACGCCGCGGGGGTAAACCGGACGGTGCAATGCACTTCCAGATTCCGCAGGATGGACTCGACGAGTTCGGGGATGACGTCGGGCTGCTGCCGCAGCGGGGTCAGGTGAACCTGCTCGGTGCATCGCGAAATCAGCTGGCGGGTCTGCGGTATCAGTTCGTCGGGGGGCACGATCGTCGACAGGATCACAGTCCCGGCGAAGCTGTTGAGAATTCCGGCCAGTGACCGGGACGCGTGCGCTGACAGCAGATGGACCGACTCGACCGCCACGACGCCGCTCTCCGAGGCGCTCCGCCGCACGTCGCTCAACCACTCGGTCACCGACTGTGCGGGGTGGCGTGCGGCGTGGTGGATCCGCAGGGATCTGCTCGCGGCCGCCATCCGAATTGCGGTCGTGTGTCCCGCGCCGGGTTCGCCGCAGATGAGGACTCCGTGCGTGGCATCCGGAGGCGACTGCGAGAGTGCATGCGGGGTAGGGCTTTTCACGTTGGTTATGGTGAGTACCGCGCCGGGGCTTGGCGTCAACGTGCGACAGGTGATGTCAGCCCCGCGGCCTTTGCTCAGTGTCACATGCACGGCTTTTGTCGCCTCACCGGTGCACGACGCGGCGATGTCGCGGATCAACGCGTGGTCGGGGGCGTCCAGGAGTTCGATCGCGGCGGTATTGGCCAGAAGGATGTCGCGGCCGATCGCGAGGGTCGGCCGATCGCGCCCGGCTCTGAGCTCGCACTGCAGCGCTGCGAGCAACGCTCGTTCGTTCGGGCTTCGGGCCTCCAGGAGCCGCTGCTCGATCTCGGCCGCCGAGCTGGCGACGTAGGGAGCGAGCAGCGGATTTCGCTCACCACCCGCCAGGCCGGTGATACTGAGGACACCCTCGAGGCGGTGGGTGTGCGGATCGATGATCGGATGGCCGTAGCAGCTGAATCCGTGCAACTGCGTGATGAAGTGCTCCTCGCCGTGCACGGCCACCGCATGACGCAGTTCGTAGGTGGTGGCGATCGAGTTGGTGCCGGTGGTCGCCTCGCGAAAAATCGTACCGTGCAAAGCCTCTCCCAGCAGCTTCCAACATGCGTCGCATGCGCGCGCAGCCCCACCGCGTCGCGACGATGCGTGCGTCGCGGTCGGCCAACATCACGGCGTAGTCCGAGCCGTCGAGTGCTGCGGCCATCGTGTTCAGGACGGGGTCGGCGGCGCATAGTAGCCGACTGGACGTGTCGTAATCATCGGCACGCAACGCGTCGAAGGTGCTCGACGGCGAAAGCCCGCTCAGGCGCGAACGTTGCCATGAGTGTGCGATTAGCGCGCGGGCGGGCTGCGACGAACACACGATCGGACTACCGTCCGCGCACCGCATCGTGCGATCCCAGGATCAGCGACAGTGGTCCGCGATGTGGTTGCGGGATCTGGTCTGTGACAGAGGAGTTGAAGAGTTGAACGGTGCGGTCATGTTGACTCCGTGAGAAATGAGTCGGCAGGTATCGCGCCGGCGAGTCGATCGCGGATCTCGGCCGCGAATCGCAGCGCGGGGCCCAGCCGGTAGTGGATGGCGGCTGCGACGATCTTGCCGCTCACGTCACGCTCCAGAGCCGTGACGCCCTCGATCTGCATGCCGTCGAAGGCCGTTGCACGCCGTTGCAAGTACGTCGTCGACGCGCTTTGCGCTTCGGCGGTGAAGTCTAGGGATTCGTAGATGGAGCTTGCGGCGGCCAGTACCGCAGCGACGCTGTGCTTGCCCTCGACCGGTTTTGCCAGAGTGGTTGCCTCCAAAATGATCTCGTCGGCGAACTGTTCGGCAAACCCGCTTCGTGACTGGTCGGCGAAACTGCGACGCCACCCGGCGGTGGTGGGTGCGTGCGTCATTGCATTCTCCAAATCGGCAACGTGGCGGAAACGGCTCGGCGCGGCATTCTCGGCATCGTGGCATCTCTGGTCTTCAAGCTGTGCCTGCGAGTCTTTTGGCAATCCGGCACGGTGTCCAAGACCTGTTCGGCACCCTGCGATGCCGAAACGGCATTGACCGAGGCCCGACACGGAATTGCGCGGCAATCTCGAAGTGAGGCAAACGGGCGAGACGCCCATGGTCGAGATGCACGGGTGGTCGAGGCAGAATTGCGGTCATGCGAGTGACAGTTCTCGGTACGGGCGCCATGGGCGCCGGCATGGCGCGGTCACTGCTGCGCGAGGGGATCGAGGTTGCGGTCTGGAACCGTACTGCTGAGCGGTCGGACCCGCTGTCCGACGACGGTGCTGCGGTGGCGCGCGATCCGATCGCGGCAGTCATCAACGCCGATGTGGTGGTTGCGATGCTGTTCGACGCAGCGGCGACGCTCGAGGTGATGGCGACGGTGCTGCCGGCCATGAAGGAGGGCGCGGTATTCGTCCAGTGCGCGACCGTCGGTGTCGAAGGTGCCTCACGAACTGCGTCGGTCGCCGCCGAGCAGGGCGTGGCGTTCGTGGACTGCCCCGTGCTCGGCACCAAGGCGCCCGCGGAGCAGGGCAAGCTCGTCATGTTGGCCTCGGGCGATCCTGCCCTGCGCGAGCGGGTGCAGCCAGCGTTCGACGCGATGGGCACCAAGACGATATGGGTGGGCGCTGAGGTCGGTCTCGGGTCGAAGCTCAAACTGGTTTGCAACGCGTGGATCGGCGCCCTGGCCGCGGGCATCGGCCAGTCGTTCGCCCTCGCGAAGGGCCTTGGCTTGGATCAGCAGCTGATGCTCGACGCGCTCGATGGAGCTGCGGCGGGCTCGCCGTACCTGCAAGTCAAGGGTAAGGCGATCATCGAGTCGTCATACTCCCCGCAGTTCAGCGTCGACGGGGTCCGCAAGGACACGGGACTGATTAGGGACGCGGTTGTGGCATCGGGGCTGTCGACGGCACTGATTGACGGCGTCCGCGCCGCCTTCGACGCAGCCGCCGAGGCCGGACACGGGGACGATGACATGGCCGCGGTCTACTTCGGATTCTGGTGACCCACGTCCGGGATCGAAGCCGAGTCGGACCCTGCGGCGGCGAGAAACGGCAGGAACTAGCGGATCGGCCGATGATGCCGTTGCCGTCAAAAGGCTTGTGTCACAAGTTTTAACGCGTTGCCACCGGTCTCTGCTCTACCGCGACGACGGGCGGTCTGCTCGGCTCGACTTCGGCGGTTCGATACCGTCCGCGCCCACCAATGTTGTCCCAGGTCAGCGTCATACCGCGGCTGGGCCGGCTGAATCAACGGGTTCGTCGATTCCCTCTTCATGTCGCCTTCTCCGGGACTAAAGTCCCGTTCACGCCGTGGCCGGTAGGGGGTGCCGGAACGGCAGGGGGATGGGAAGTTCGACATGACGGTCTTCGGAAAAAAATTAGCGACGGCCGGCATCGCGCTCGTCGGTGTTGGTGCCATTGCGATCGCACCGACGGTTCACACGCCGCCCCCGCCTGCGGTCCACGCGGCCTCAGCGGTTCGACTCGCCGCGGCTACTGCTCCGACAGTGGTTGAACCACTGGCACAGACCAACGCCATCGGGGCGCTGCTCAGATTGGATCTGGGCAGGTTCATCATCCCGCCCAGCGTCGGGTCAGCCGTTCCCCACCCCACAGTTTCCTGGGCCGTCTCCCGCGCCCACCGACTTCGCAGGCTCCATCAAGAGCACCTATGTCGCCATCGAGCCTTGGGTGCACTACGGATTCCAGCTTGCGCAGTACGCGGTCGGCTGGGTTCCGTACGTCGGCTGGCTCTCCCCTCAGATCGACATCTTCTACCACTTCGGTGAGCGCATCGTCCGAAGCGTCGTGTTCAACTCCGCCGACTGGCTCTGGGGCCCGCTGCCCTTCGCCGTGGGCTTGGGAAACATCGCACGGGACAGCTGGAATTCGCTCGTCCAACTGGGAATCGACCAGTGGAACTTCTGGCTGCCGCCGCTGCCACCACTGCCGCCCTTCCCGTTCGCGGCGCGGCAGGCGCAGCCACAGTCGGCGGCCGCTGAAGATCTGGCCCCGTCGGTCCAGCAGGTGGCGCCGGGAACCGAGAAACTGGATGTACCCGACCCCGTCGCGCGCAGGAAGTCGGCCTGGCGGAAAAGGACCTGCCGAAGCGGACACAGAACGTCACCGAGCCCGCAAATCCAAAGGACGACTTGGACGTTCAGGCGGATCTTCCGCCGACCGATGCCACGCCGATGAATCCGGATGAGACGAAGGTGGAGCCGCCAGCCGACACACCAACCATGTCCGGCGCACCGTCCGATGAGACGAGCCCGCCTGCGACGCCCCCGCGAAAGCCCAAGCCGTTCGGCAAGAAGCCGAAGCCTGCCGATGAGAACGAGTCCGTGGGGGCATCGAACTCCTCGGCCGCGGCGTCGAGTGACAGCGTCGGGACGCCCAAACCGCCCAAGAAGCGTTTCAACGAACCCAAGAAGCACCGCGTGACGGGTTCACCGAGCGACAGCACGGGGAGCCCGGCTGACTCGGCGCCGAGTCCATGAGCGAGTCGCCATCGAGAGCCGGTCGACTCTTGGTGGCGGCGAGCGCAGTCGGCGTCATCAACATCACCGGCGCCCCGAGCGCCTTCGCCGAACCCGTGGCGACGTGCACCAGCGATGTCGTCGACGGTGTAGAGGTGGATTACTGCGTTGGCAACCCCAACTCGAACGTCGTCAGTGATGTGCCGAGCGTCAACGTGAGATGGGATTTGAACCTGGGGATCGGGTTCGGCTGATCACGTGCCACGGTCGATCGAGTCGAAAACGCTCAGTGATTGCTCGAACGGCGCGGGAGTGACGCCCAACTGGTTGCCGAACGGATGGTCGAGCCAGAAGACGATGAACAGCAGCAGGCCGAGCAGGACGGCGACCGCGCCGAGCAGGAGCAGATGCGCCCGTACGCTGCCCAGGCGCATGAACCCGCCGAGCCCCAGCAGGACGACACCGCCGAAAAGCAGCCCCGTCCACAGCAATCCGGGTATTCGCGGTTTGGCGTCCAGGATTCGCTGATTCCGCTCCGACGCCAACGTGCCCAGTTGGTCGAGGAATTTCTGGCTTATCGGGCTCGATGCGACGTCTGGCCTGCTCAGTGCCGAGAACCCTGTACATGTCGTTGAGTGCGTCTCGCGCGCTTTCGGTTCCACTGCCGGCGCGTATCGCGTTGTCCCATTCGGGGCCCGCAACCGCCCCGGTGTATTTACGGAGCAGTACCCGCATCTGGGCCTGCTCGGGGGCCGGCATGCCGACGGTCTGGCGGTACATCGTGATCAGAGTGGACGCCTCGTTGGAGACGTTGGCTTCCGCGGAGGAGAACTGCTCCCACGCGACCACGATGGTGAACCCGAGCAGAGCGCCATAGACCAGACCGACACAGGTCATGAACGGCGACAGCGCTCCGTTGTGCCCATCACTGACCGGTTTCTGGAGGGTGCGATTCGCCAGCCACATACTGGCGGCGGCGACGAGTACCGACGCGATGAGGGCCAAGGCCAGCAGCAGCCATAGGCCGGGTATTCCGAAATCGCCCATGGCCCTCAGTACACGCTCCGCATTCGCTCCGAGGTGGGCAACTCGACCGTCCAATCGAATTCGGTCGATGTGGCCGTCGGTCGATGTGGCCGGTGGTAGGGAAGACGTGGTGGATCTTTCGAGTTGGAGTGTGGGCCTTTCGCTCATCGTGCTGACCATCGCGATCCACACGACCGCGGTGGTGTTGATGGCGTTCGGCCTGGAGACGAGGACTCGAGCCCGTGTCGGCACATTCCAATCCGACCGGCTGCGGGCGATTCCGGCCATGATCGGCCACATCGGAGCCGTCGCGTTGATACTGGCCGCTCTGCACGGGCTGGAAGCCATGTTGTGGGCGTCGGCGTATTGGTGGCTCGGCGCGCTCGACTCGTTCGCGGACGCGTCCGTCTACGCCCTGGCCACCATGACGACATTCGAAATACCGGGATTGACGTTGCCGCCCCGGTGGCACATGCTCAGCGCCCTCCAAGCGGTGAACGGCGTGCTGCTCTTCGGCATCAGCACGGCGTTCCTGTTCGCCGTGATACAGGTCCACTGGCAGTCGTTCTCCCACCGGCACCAGAAGGTGCAATGAACGGTCAAGCGCTGGCTCCATGCTCGTCTCGGTAGGCCTCGAGGCGCTCCGACCAGGAGCGCACCTCGCTGGGATCAGCGAAGCTGCCGGTGAAGCTGTTGTGCGCCAACGCGATCACGTCATCGACATCGAGTGCCAACGCCTGGGCGGCGGCGAGATAGTTGGCATTGACATAGCCGCCGAAGAAGGGCGGATCGTCGGAGTTGACCGTCACCCGCACACCCGCATGCAGCAATTGCCGCAATGGATGCGAACTCAGGTCGCGCACTACCCCCAGCGCCAGATTCGACAACGGACACATCGTCAGCGCAGTACCCGCAGCGGCCAGCCGTCGCACCACCTCGGCGTCTTCGGCGGCCGAGACGCCGTGGTCGATACGATCCGGCAGGCAGGTATCCAGTGCCTCGGTGACATAGGTGGCCGGCGTGCCCTCGCCCGCGTGCACGGTGGTCCGATAGCCGCGAGTGCGGGCCGCGGCGAAGTAACGGGCGAACCTGCCAGGCGGATTGCCGAGTTCAGCGGACCCGAGGCCGACCCCGAGGATGCGGTCGGCCCACGGATCGAGGAGCTCGAGTAGGTCCAGCGCGTCCGTCTCCGAACGGTGGCGCTGAGCGGTACAGATCAGCTGACCGTCGATGCCCCACTGAGCTCGGGCGTCGTCGATCGCGTCGAACACACCGCCGAGCTGCTCGGCGATCGGGACGCCGAGATCGAGGAAAGTCTGTGCACCGAAGAACATTTCGCTGCGCACCACGGATTCTTCGGCCGCCTGCCGCAAATAGGCCAACGTGAGATCGTAGAAATCCTGCCGGCGGCGCAACACCTGGCCGACACGGAACAAGACCGAGAGGAACGCCTCGAGACTGTCGAATCGATAGGCGGAGCGAACCTCTTCCACCGTTTTCCACGGCAGGTCCACCCCATTGGACCGAGCCGTCCGCAACATCATTTCCGGCTCGAGGGTGCCCTCGAGGTGAACGTGTAGTTCCGCCTTCGGCATGTCGGCGATGAACTCGGCGGTGATCTCCACGGCCACCACGGTAGTCCGGACGCCGAACCGCAGGCTTCGTGCCGACGAGGGCAAACTGCGCCGGAATCGTTGTGCGAGACGGCGAAACAGGGCATCGTGGGTCCGGGGCAGGAAGGACACCACAATGACGGACGCTTTCGTTCTCGGCGGCGTGCGGACGCCGTTCGCGCGCTACGGCAGCACGCTGTCGCACATCCGAACCGATGAGTTGCTCGGGATGACGATGAAGGGCGCCTGCGAGCGGGTCGGCGTCGAACTGGGCGCGATCGAGGACATCGTGGCCGGCTGCGTCAACCCGGCACACGAAGGCATGGGCGACGTCGGCCGATGGGCCGCGTTGGCAGCGGGGTTCCCCGACAGCGTCGCGGGAGCGACGATCAACCGCTACTGCGGTTCGTCGATGAGTGCGACGGCCAACATCGCCCACGCCATCAAGGCCGGCGACCTCGGCGTCGGGATGGCCTGTGGCGTCGAATCGATGTCCCGCTCCGGGTGGGCCCTGATGAAGGGCGACGCGGCGTTCAGCCCGCGGGGGCCCGTCTTCATGCTCGACACCATGTGGGCTGGCGCGGGCGGCCCACCGAACCCGGCGCTGCTCGCCCGCAATGCCTACATCGGGATGATCGAGACCGCGCAGAACGTCGCCGATCGGTATGGGTTGACCCGAGAGGAGATCGACGCGTTCGCGCTGCGATCGCAACAACACGCCAAGGCAGCCCGCGACTCGGGGCGGCTGGCCAAGGAGATCATGCCGGTGACGATTCCGGCGACCAGGAAGACGCCGGAAGTGGTGTTCGAGCACGACGAGTTCATCCGCGACGACACCACGGCCGAGTCCCTGGCGAAGCTGCCCGCCCAACCGGGTACCACGCAGATGACCGCAGCCAACTCCACGCCCTTGACCGACGGCGCCAGTGCGATCGTGCTGGCATCGGGGGAGAGGGCCGCCGAGCTCGGGGTCGAACCGCTCGCGCGCGTGGTGTCCACGGCGGTCTACGGCATCGACCCGCTGTTCATGGGGTTGGCACCCGCGTGGGCCATTCCACTCGCGATCAGCCGCGCCGGCCTGACGCCCGAGCAGATCGACGTCTGGGAGGTGCACGAGGCCTTCAGTGCGCAGGCCCTCGGCGTCCTTCGCGAATTGCCGAATCAGTTGGGCGGCTTCGTGATTCCCGACGACAAGCTGACGCCAAACGGGGGAGCCGTCGCCATCGGTCATCCGTTCGGCGCGTCCGGCACCCGTTACGTCCTGACGCTGGCCACCGAACTGCGCGAGCGCAACGCCCGCTACGGAGTGAGCGGCGTCTGCATCGGATCGGGGCAGGGCGTCGCGATCGTGCTGGAGAACCCGAACGCCGGCTAGTCAGGCAGGCGGGAGCGAAGAACTCCAAGCGCGATGCCGTCGGGGTCGCGGAAGCTCAGACCCGAGCCGTAGCTCTCGTCGACGATGCCGCCGTGAGCGATGCCGAGCTCGTCGAGGCGGGCCTCCCACTCCTCGAGTTCGGCGCGGTTCGCACAACCGAACCCGACGTGGTCGAGCCCGACGCGGGTCTCATCGAAACCCTCGTCGACCGCCGGGCGGTCGTGGAGGTGGATGCCGAACACCGTCCCGTCGCCGAATACCCACACCAGGTGACGGAAGCCTGCGTCGGTGTGCTCGTCGAGCAACGGCTCGGCGCCGAGCAGGGCGCGATACCAGGGGCCGCTGATGTCGAGGTCGCGCACGGTGACAGCGACGTGGTTCAGTGCCGAAACGGTCGTCATGGGGTCCTCATCGGTTGGTCGAACTGAGACTACCTACTTACGAAGCGGTCGCGGCTCCGGTTCACCGAAGGCGACGAAGCGTTTGCGAGCGCAAAGGCTAACACTTGTTCTCCGACTGCCCTCCGAGCACCCCAGCAACGGCGTCCCGTAGTCCCGCTACGCGATTTGCCGAATTCCCGCAAACTGTTCACCGAATGAACATGGCAAAGAGATGCGCCCGATCAGTTTGCTTGTGTAGGTAAGCAAACGGATTGATATTGAATTTGCTGAACTGCGATCTTGTGCAGGATTTTGGAACTCTCGCCCACCGCTTCCTACGCAATAAACGCGCAGGCTAAACGGCATATCGAAAGACATGACTTGATTGACCGACTCACGGCTGAAACCGTCCGCTGAAGGGCAACGCCGCGGGGCGCGGCCGAGCGGGGAATCACGGAATGGGGAAATGTCATGTGGCAAATTCAATACGGAGCGGTATCGGCCGCCCCTCACGAGAATCGCGGGGGCGGGAGTGGCGACCGTCGCCGTCTCGGCATTGGGCGTCACGGTGCTTATGCCGACGTCACGGCCGGTAACGATGGACGTTGCCGAGATGGCCGCCATCAATGAATCAAGCACGACGATCGGGTTTGCCGACTCGGATCTGTACGGCATGACGCCCGCGCAGATCGACCAGCAGCTCGATCAGATGCAGGCCATGGGGGTGAACAACGTCCGCGTACCATGATGCCGCGGGCCGCGAGTTGCATGATCACGTTCGCCGCGGCTACACAACTGGCCACCGTCGACTAGCATCGACGACCCGGGCGGGCCGCCGCGGGGGACCCAGCCTCATGGCCTCGAGTACACCACCTCGTGAGACGCTGCCGGAGTGTTTGCGCCGACTCGTCGCGGCCGGGCGGCGGGTCTCGCGCTTGGGTACGCGGCCGACCTGATGCTGGCCGACCCGCGCCGCGGCCATCCCGTCGCGATGTTCGGCAGTGCCGCAGCCGCGCTGGAACGGTTGACCTACTCCGACCGTCGGGCGGCGGGCGCCGCGCACACCGGCGTGCTCATCGGCGTTCTTGCGGCGGCGGGGATCGCTGCCGACCGCGCCGCTGCGAGGCGCGGTCCTGGCGTGGACGGCTGCACTCACCGCCGCGGCGACGTTCGTCGCGCTCGGAGGTACGTCGCTGGCTCGCACGGGCGCCGACATGGCGCGGATGGTGGACGGTGACGACGTCGACGGCGCTCGCGCACTGCTGCCGTCGCTGTGTGGGCGCGACCCCGCCTCGTTGGACGTCGCGGGTCTCACCCGCGCCGCGCTGGAGTCGGTGGCGGAGAACACCTCCGATGCGGCCGTGGCGCCGCTGTGGTGGGGCGCGCTCGGCGGGGTGCCCGGGCTGCTCGTCTACCGGGGCGCGAACACGCTCGACGCGATGATCGGGCACCGGTCGCCGCGATACAACCGGTTCGGTTGGGCCGCAGCACGATTGGATGACGTGCTGAACTACCTGCCTGCCAGGGCGACGGGGCTGCTGGTGGCGATCTGCGCGCCCGTCGTCGGTGGCTCGTCGCGGCGGGCGGTGACGGCGTGGCGACGCGACGCCGCCCGGCATCCCAGCCCCAACGCCGGGGTGGCGGAGGCGGCCTTCGCCGGCGCGCTGGGGGTCCGGTTGGGTGGGCCGACGCAGTATGCGCACCGCTTGGAGATCCGGCCGACGCTCGGCGACGGGCCGATCCCCGACGCGGCTGATCTGCGTGCCTCGGTGCGGCTGTCGCGGGCGGTGCAGCTGCTCGCGGCGATGTCCGCGGTGGGTGTCAGCGCCGCCTGCCGTAGCGGTCGGCGAGCTTCTCGTCGGGGGTGAGCGGGGTCCCGGCCTCGCGGTCGCGCGGCGGTGGCGGCCCTCTCCGCGTCGGCGTTGCCGCACCTCGGCGAGCACGAAGTAGCCGACACCGATGGGGGCGATGATGCCGAACGCGATCCACTGGATGCCGTAGGACAGGAACGGGCCCGCGTCGAGGTGGGGCAACGGGATCTCGCCGAGGCCGCCGGGCTGATCGCCGACGAGTTGCAGGTACGAGCCTGCCAGCGGCACTCCGGTCAGCGTGGAGATCTGCGCGGTGTTGATGGAGTACACCTGCTGCGCCCCGTTCTGGCGGAACGGTTCCTTTCCCTCGTAGACGGCCTCGGAGTTGCGCAGCCGCGCGGTGATCGTCACCCGTCCCCGCGGCAGCGCGGCCATCTCGGGCGCATTCGAACCCGGCGCAGGCCGCACGAAGCCGCGGTCCACCAGCACGGTCGGTCCGCCGTCGACGGTGAAGGGAACGAGCACCTCGAGCGCCTGGTCGCTGTTGACCACCCGGAGGCGGGCCAGCACCTGGGCGTCCGGGTGATACGTGCCTGTCGCGGTGACGCGTCGCCACGCCGCGTCGGGTGCCGACGAATCCTGGTGCGGCAGGAATTGGGTCACCGGCACCGGGTCGGCCGACAGCGAGTACGAGATCTGGCCGTTCTCGCGTGACGTCGTGGTGTTCTTGCCGAGCTGCCAGGGGGCCAGCACGGTGAAGCACAGATAGGCGAAGCCGAGGACGACGACGTAGAGGGCCAGCCATTGCGGCCGGAGCAGAAACGCGAACCGGTCGCCATCAGCTGGCCAGTCCCCGGGCCGCGAGCCGTTCGTCGACCCAGTCGTGCAACCCCGGCAGCGAGGCCTCGATGACGGCGAACACGTCCTCGAAGTCATCGTGCGTCCCGTAGTAGGGGTCCTCGACGTCGAGTGGGTGGGCGGCCGAACGCGGATCGAACGACCGCAGCATCCGCAGCCGTTCGGGGGGTACGCCCAGGTCACGGAGTATCCGGGCATGGTTGCGTCCCATCGCGATGACCAGGTCGGCGGTTAGGTGGTCATCGTCGACCTGCGCGGCCTCGTGGGAGGACGGATAACCGTGGTCGTGCAGCACGCGACCGGCCCGTTCGTCGGCCCGGTCACCGGCATGCCACCCGCCGGTACCCGCGCTGGTCACCCGAACCAGTCCGGCCAGACCGCGCTCGTCGATCTGGTGGGCGAACATCTTCTCCGCCATCGGCGACCTGCAGATGTTGCCCGAGCAGACGAACGTGACGTGCAGCGCGCCCGATTCGGATTCAGACACCGAGCACCTCGCGAAGGTCGGCGATCGACGACACGTGCCGGTAACCGGCCGCAGCGGCGTCGGGACCATCGAAATCGCCTGCGCCGTAACCCCATTCGACAACGATGGTGTCGATGCCGTGGGCCGCGGCGCCCTCGACGTCATGGCGGCGGTCGCCGACCATGAGCACCCGGTCGGGCAGCGGCCCCAGTTGGGCCAGCGCGTGCGCGAGCACGTCGGCCTTCGACGAACGCACGCCGTCGACGCTTGCGCCCGCGACCACCTCGAAGTGCCCGTCGAGCCCGAAATGCTCGATGATCCGCGTGGCGGCGGGCTCGGCCTTGGAGGTGGCGACGGCCAGCCGCACGCCTGCGGCCCGAAGATCCGCCAGCAGCGCGGGGATGCCCTCGAAGACGCTGTTCATCGACCAGCCACGGGCCGTGTAGTCGGCGCGATAGGCGGCGATCGCCTCGTCGGCCCGATCGCCGAGCCCCATGGACTGCAGCGTGAGGTGCATCGGTGGCCCGACGACGCGGCCCGCCAGGTCGCCGTCGGGAACCGCCGCCCCGATCTCGCCCAGAGCATGACGGAAGCTCGACACGATCCCCAGGGCGGAATCGGTCAGCGTTCCATCGAGGTCGAAGATAACCAGCTGGGCGCTCACGCGCTCCATTGTCCCCGATGTGTCGGGTCGTCCCCGTACCTGGCCCGGGACTGTGCGCACTAGTGTCGTCATGTGGCGAGGGCAATCCGATGAGCGTGCGGGTCCGTGACGTGATCGAGGTGCTCGACGCGGCGTACCCACCACGGCTCGCCCATGCGTGGGACTCCGTCGGCCTGGTCTGCGGCGACCCGTCGGAGCCGGTCGAGTCGGTGACGGTGGCCGTCGACGCCACCGCCGACGTCGTCGCCGAGGTGGCCGAGGGCGGGCTGTTGCTGGCCCACCACCCGTTGCTGCTGCGCGGTGTCGACACGGTGGCCGCGGACACGGCGAAGGGGGCGCTGCTGCACGCGCTCATCCGCCGCAGAGGTGCCCTGTTCACCGCGCACACGAACGCCGACGCGGCCTCACCTGGGGTGTCCGACGCGCTGGCCGCGGCCCTCGGCCTGACCGTCGAGGGCGTGCTCGCACCGGCCGCCGAGCCGAGCCGCCTCGACAAGTGGGTGGTCTTCGTCCCGGTCGAGAACGCAGAAGCCGTGCGCGCGGCCGTCTTCGGCGCAGGCGCAGGCCACATCGGCGACTACTCGCACTGCAGCTGGACGAGCTCGGGCGCGGGCCAGTTCCTGCCGCTCGACGGCGCGTCGCCGACCATCGGCAGCGTCGGCTCCATCGAGCGGGTGGCCGAGGAGCGGATCGAGGTCATCGCGCCCGCGCACTCGCGCGCCACGGTGCTGACCGCGATGCGCGCCGCGCACCCCTACGAGGAACCCGCATTCGACGTGTTCGAGCTCGCGCCGTTGCCATCCGACGCGGGGATCGGCCGCGTATGTGCGCCTGCCGGAACCGGAACCGTTGTCGGCCTTCGTCGCCCGGGTCGCGGCCGGGCTCCCGACGACGTCCTGGGGTGTTCGGGCGGCGGGGGACCCCGATGCGCTGGTGTCGAGGGTGGCAGTGTGTGGCGGTGCGGGCGACTCGCTGCTCGACCAGGTGGCGACCGCCGGCGTGCAGGTCTACCTCACCGCCGACCTGCGCCACCACCCGGCCGACGAGCACCGGCGCCGCTCGGACGTCGCCCTGGTCGACGTCGCGCACTGGGCCAGCGAGTACCCGTGGTGCGCACAGGCCGCCGGGGTGCTGACCGGCCACTTCGGCGAAGCACTTCCGGTGCGGATCAGTTCGGTCCGCACCGATCCATGGAACGTCGAGAGAGAAGTATGAAAGCAGAAGCTGCGCAACAACGTTCGCTGATCCAGTTGGCCGAGATCGACGCCGACCTCGGTCGCCTCGAGCACCGTGCCAAACACCTCGCCGAGCAGGATCGGCTGGATGCCGTCACCGCCGAACACCGCGACGCGAACGACGGTCTGGCCGCGGTGAACATCGCGTTGGAGGACATCGAATCGGAGGTGACCAAGTTCGAGAGCGAGATCGACTCCGTCCGGCAACGCGAGGATCGGGACCGATCGATGCTGGACTCCGGCAGCGTCAACCCCAAACAACTCGCCGAACTGCAGCACGAGCTGGAAACCCTGCAGCGTCGCCAATCGAGCCTCGAGGACTCTCTGCTCGAGATCATGGAACGCCGCGAGGAGCTGCAGAACGACCAGGCCGGGCAGCTGCAGAGGATCGACGAGCTGGACGACCAGCTGACGGCGGCCCGCGCCGCGCGTAACGGGGTGCTGGCGACGATCGACGCGTCAAGGCATCAACTCGCCAGTCGCCGCAGCGAGGTGACCGCCTCGCTCGACGCCGATCTCGTCGCGCTCTACGAGCGTCAACGTGCCCACGGCGGTCCCGGAGCCGGCGTGCTGCAGGGTCGCCGGTGCGGCGCCTGCCGGATCGAGATCGACCGCGGCGAAATGCAGCGGATCGCGGCCGCGCCAGCCGACGACGTGCTGCGCTGCCCGGAATGTGGTGCCATCCTGCTGCGGCTCGAGGGCGCCAAGTGAAGGTGAAGGCCAAGTGAAGGTGAGGGTCGAGGCCGACGGCGGGTCGCGGGGCAATCCGGGGGCTGCCGGATACGGCGCGGTCGTGTTCTCGGCCGACCGCGGATCGGTCCTTGCCGAGCGCAAGGAATCGATCGGCCACGCCACCAACAACGTCGCCGAGTACCGCGGCCTCATCGCGGGGCTGGAGGCCGCCGCCGCGGAGGGCGCCACCGAGGTGGCCGTTTCGATGGACTCCAAACTGGTGGTCGAGCAGATGGCCGGCCGATGGCGCGTCAAACACCCCGACCTGGTTCCGCTGAACCAGCGGGCCAAGGAGCTGGCGGCCGGGTTCGACCACGTCACCTACGCGTGGATTCCGCGCGCCAAGAACTCGCATGCCGACAAGTTGGCCAACGAGGCGATGGACGCCGCGGCCGATCCCACCGCGGTGTCGGCGCCCGCCGAGACGGTCAAGCCTGCCGCCACCGTGTCCTCACCTGCGGGCTGGACAGGGGCTCGCGGCGCTCCGACCCGGTTGCTGTTGCTGCGCCACGGGCAGACCGAACTGTCGGTCGAGCGCCGCTACTCGGGCCGGGGCAACCCGCCGCTCACCGAGCTCGGTCGACGCCAGGCCGACGCCGCCGCGAAATACCTGGCGGAGCGCGGGGGCATCACGGCGGTGGTGAGTTCGCCGCTGCAGCGTGCCTATGACACGGCGACGGCCGCGGCGAAGGTGCTTGGCCTCGACGTCACCGTCGACGACGATCTGATCGAAACCGACTTCGGGTCGTGGGAGGGCCTGACGTTCGGGGAGGCCGCCGCGCGGGATCCCGAACTGCACACCCGCTGGCTGAGCGACACGGCCCAACCGCCGCCCGACGGCGAGAGCTTCGACGTCGTGGCGCACCGGGTGCGACGCGCGCGCAACCGGATCATCGCCGAGCACGGCGACGCGACCGTGCTGGTGGTGTCGCACGTGACGCCGATCAAGACGGTCCTTCGGCTTGCGCTCGACGCGGGGGAGGGCATCCTGTACCGCCTGCACCTCGACCTGGCCTCGCTGTCGATCGCGGAGTTCTATCCGGATGGGGCGTCCTCGGTGCGATTGGTCAACCAGACGGCGTACCTCGAATCAGGTGTGTAGGTGCAGCCGTTCGCCGTGCGGGCCGAAGATCGCCACGGCCTCCACCGGCCCGTCCACCGCGCCGAACCAGTGTGGTGTCCACGTGGAAAACTCAACGGCCTCACCGGGTTTGATGGTGAAGTCCCGCTCGCCGAGAATCAGGCGCATGCGTCCGGACAGGACGTACATCCAGTCCTGACCGTCGTGCACGGGTAACACGTCCGGTGGAGTTCGGCGCCTGGCGTTCACCCGGATCTTGAAGGCCTGCAGGCCGCCCGCGGGCCCGTTGTGGGTCAGCGGCCAGAACGTGACGTTGTTGCGGGTGTGCGAGGCGCCCTTCACCCGCGGATCCTCTGCCTCGGGTGCGCGCAACAGGTCGTCGGTGGTCACCGAGAGGGCGAACGCCAACCGCGGCAGGTGATCCAGCGCCAGCCTGCGCTTGCCCGACTCCAGGCGGCTGAGCGTCGACACGTCGATGTCGGCGCGGGTGGCGACCTCCTCGAGCGTCAAGCCGTGCTGGGTGCGCAGTTCGCGCAGCCTGCGCCTGACCCGGAGGTCGACGTCGTCCGTGCTCTTTGCCTCCATGGCAAAAGATGTTGGCAGAACCGACAGTGTTCGGCAAGGTGGGTTTCATGGAAAGCGAATGGGACTGCGTGGTCGTCGGAGGCGGCGCCGCCGGGCTGAGTGCCGCTCTGGTGCTCGGCCGGGCGAGGCGTCGCACACTGGTGGTCGATGCGGGTGAGCAGAGCAATCTGGCCGCGCACGGGATCGGGGGGCTGCTCGGGCACGACGGGCGTCCACCCGGGCAGCTGTACGGAACCGGCCGCGAGGAACTGGCGAAGTACCCGAACGTCGAGGTCCGCGCTGGCGAGGTGGTGGCGGGTATCGCCGACGGCGGCACCTTCCTGCTCGAGCTGGCCGACGGCACCCGTGAGCGCGCACAGGCGCGTGCTGCTGGCGACCGGCATGGCGTACGAAGCCCCGAAGATCCCCGGACTCGGCGAGCTGTGGGGCCGGTCGGCGTTCCATTGCCCGTTCTGCCACGGTTGGGAGATGCGCGACCAGCCGCTGGCAGTGCTCGCGGCAGGCGACCGCGCGGTGCACATGGCATTGCTGCTCCGCGGCTGGACCGACGACGTCGTCGTCCTCACCGACGGCCCGGCCGGACTGGACGCTGAGCAACGGGCGCATCTGGACGCCGCCAACGTCGTCGTCGACGAGCGCGCAGATCGCCGAATTCGTCTCGGAATCAGGCGAATTGGCCGCCGTCGAGTTCACCGACGGCTCGCGCCTCCCGCGCCGTGGGGTGCTGGTGGCCGCGACGTTGTCGCAGCGTTCCACGCTGGCGGCCCAGCTCGGCGTCAGCGCTGCGCCCGCGGGCCCGATCGCGCTCGACGCCGTCGAGGTCGATCCGCTCCACCGCACGTCCGTGCCCGGCGTCTTCGCCGCAGGCGATCTCAGTGCCCAGATGCCGCAGGTCGCCGCCGCAATCGCGGCAGGCTCGCTGAGCGCCGCCGCGGTGGTGCAGAGCCTGCTCGCCGATGATTTCGCACTACCCGTCCCGGAGTGGCCAACCAAGAAGGAGAACGCCGATGCACACGCCTGAAACCGAACAGAACGCAAAGGACTACTGGGAAGCGCATTACGGTGAACGCGAACGCATCTGGAGTGGTCGCGTCAACGTCCAACTGGCGAAGGTGGTCGCGGACCTGCCGCCGGGCCGCGCGCTCGACCTGGGCTGCGGCGAGGGCGGCGACGCCGTCTGGCTGGCCGAGCACGGCTGGCACGTGACGGCCGTCGACGTCTCCGAGACCGCACTGGCGCGCGCCGCAGCGGAAGCCCGGACGCGGGGTGTGCTGGACCGCATCGACTTTCAGCGACACGACCTGTCCGACAGCTTTCCGGACGGCACCTTCGACCTGGCCTCCGCGCAGTTCCTGCACTCCACGGTGCGGCTCGAACGGACCGACGTCCTGCGCAACGCCGCGGGTGCCATCGCACCGGGTGGGCTGTTGGTCATCGTCGACCACGCCGCGGCCCCGCCGTTTGCGAAGAAGATCCCGCACGACCACCCGTTCCCCAGTCCAGAGGAAGTGCTCGCGGAGCTGGATCTGCCTGCCGCGGAATGGGACCGGGAGCGCGTCGAGGTCGTGGACAGGGACGGCACCGACCCGGACGGTCAACCGTTTACCTGGCGCGACAATCTGATGGTTCTCCGCCGGAGGAAATGACGCCCGTTAGGTACAGGGGATGCCGTGCGGGCCACCCTTCCAGTGACCGGGCGGGTTCCAGGGGCACCATGCATTCTTGATCTGTCCGGGCGGGCCCCAATTGACTCCCGGATCCCAACCGGTCCATTCGGGCCCGTCGACGCATGCGGATGCATATCCCCACGGGCCGCTGACGCAGACACCGGGATCTGCTGCCGCGTGCCCCGCTCCGGCAACCGCAAACACCACTGGCACCGCCACCGCGCCCAATCCCGCCGCCGTCTTTTCGAGGATTCCTGACCAGGTCATCGCTGTGCCTCCAATCCCTTTATGACCACCAGGCTAGCCCCGTTCGGGGCCATGGCGGAACCGCCTGGCGCACAGTCTTCGGCTGGCGCTGACGTGTCGGTGGGTCGAGGTAGAGTCGCACATGTGTTCGAGGATTTGCCGGTCGATGTCGACGAGCTTCGCGGGGCCGATGATGCCGCGGTGATCGACGCGGTCACCGGCTGGGCGCGGTTGGGGGCGGCTGCCGATGCCCGCAAGTACGCCGCGATCGCCGAGTTGGAGCGGCGCCGCAACACCGGCGAGCATGCCCGCTGGGCGTGTGACGACGCAGATGCCGCGGCCGCCGAGATCGCCGCCGCGCTCAACATCGGCCACGGCCGGGCCTCCGGGGAGATGGACCTGGCGGTGGTGTTGCGCGACCGGTTCCCGAAGGTGGCCGCCCTGTTCCTGGCCGGGGAGCTCAACGCGCGGCGGGTCTGGTTGATCGCCAACCGCACCTACCTGGTCACCAGCCCCGCCGCGGTCGCCACCCTCGATCGGGTCATCGCCGACCGGATCACCGCGTGGGGTCCGCTGACCGAGGACAAACTCACCCAGGCCATCGACGTGTGGGTCGATCGGATCGACCCCGCCGCGGTGCGGCGCACCCGCAACAGTGCCCGCACCCGCGACTTCACCGTCGCCGACACCGATGCCACCGGCACCGCGGCGGTGTTCGGCCGGCTGCTGGGCCCCGATGCCGCGCTGCTCAAGCAGCGGGTGGCGGCGATGGCCCGCGGGGTGTGCGAGGACGACCCCCGCACCCTGGCCCAACGCCGCTCCGACGCGCTGGGCGCCCTGGGCGCGGGCTCCACGGTGCTGTCCTGTGGGTGTGCCAACCCGGACTGCCCCGCCGTCGTCGACGATGGCCGGGCCAGCAGCATCGTCGTGCACGTCATCGCCGAGCAGGCCAGCACCGAGGCCACCGCCGACCCGCTCCTGCACGGGGAGGGACTGGCGCCCGCGACGCCGACGAGGCCGACGAGCCGACGAGGCGGCCGCCGACGAGCCGGCCTCGAGCCGGCCTCGAGCCGGCGATCCGGCGCCAGGCCGCTCTGCTCTTCGGCGGCGGCATCCTGCCCGCCCCGCTGCTGGCCGAGCTCATCGCCCGCGGCGCGAAGGTCAAGCTGGTGGGCAGCCCAGGCGCGGCGGCCGAACCGCGGTACCGGCCCGTCGACCGCGCTGGACGAGTTCGTCCGCAACCGCGACCTGACCTGCCGCGCCCCGGGGTGTGACCGCACCGCGATGTTCGCCGACATCGACCACACCGTGGCCTACCCCGGCGGGCTGACCCATCCCGGTAATCTCAAGTGCTACTGCCGAATTCATCATTTGATCAAGACGTTCTGGCCCGGCTTCTCAGACCGCCAACTCGCCGACGGCACCGTCATCGTCACCACACCGACCGGGCACACCTACACCACCCGACCCGCCAGCAGCCTGTTCTTCCCCGGCTGGGCCATCACCACACCCGCACCACCGGCCACCCCGGCCGACCCCGGGTGCGCACCGCACCCTGATGATGCCGACCCGAAAACGCACCCGCACCCAAGCCCGCGCCGACCGCATCAAAACCGAACGCGCCCTCAACGACGACCACCTCGCCGAACGCAACAAACCCCCACCCTTCTAGGGATTGAGCTGCGTCAGTCGCACGCTGTTACCCGACGGATCCCGGAAGCCGGAGTCGATGCCGTAGGGCATCTGGTTGGGCGGCTCGGTGAACTCGACGCCGCGCGCGCTGAGTTCCTCGTAGCTGGCCTGCGCGTCGTCGGTAATGAGGAACACCGTGCCCGCGAAGCCCTTTGCGGTCAGGTCGAGCACCTGCGCGCGGGTGTCCTCGTCCATCACGGGCGCTCCCGGCACCGCCATCAACACGATGGCGACGTCATCCTGGCCCGGCGGACCGACGGTGAGCCATCGGAAGGAGCCCATCTCCTCCGGGAACGACACATCCTCGCGCACCTCCATGCCGACCTGCTCGGTCCAGAACTTCAGTGCGATTTCCTGATCATGAACCCACAGGTGGGCACTTCCTATTTTCATCACGGGCACGACGCTACGGCCGGCCGTCACGCACCGTCTTCTCCCCGTGTGCTGTCTTGACGCGGCTGTCGGGTCCGGCGGGCAGGAGCGCAGCGACCCGGGAATCTGGGAGCGGTCTGGTGTCGCGCTTCAGGATGCAACTCGGCACCCTGGCCCGGCTGGCTGCCGGCGGCAGGCTGGCGCGGTAGGCCGCGGGCGGCTTCCCGTAGACCCGGGCGAAGGTGGTCGTGAAGGACCCGACGCTCTGCAGGCCGACCATCACGCAGATGTCGGCGACCGAACGATCGGTGTAGCGCAGCAATGCCGCGGCCCGCTCAAGTCGACGGGTCTGCAGGTAGGCCCGCGGTGATTCGCCGAACGTACGGGTGAACATTCGGGAGAAGTGCGCGCGGGACAGGCCGGCCGCGGCAGCCAGGTCGTCCACGGTGATCGGATCGGCGTACCGGGCGTCGACCAGGTCCTTGGCGCGGAGCAGATAGCGAGCCGGTGGCACCTGCGGCATGCCGATAAGAGTACGGTGATCTGCGCGGACGAGTTGGCCGGGCGGCCGCGGGTCCCAGTCTCGACTGGGATTCGAGGAAAGTCCGGACTTCACAGAGCAGGGTGATTGCCAACGGCAATCCGAGGCGACTCGCGGGAAAGTGCCACAGAGAACAGACCGCCACCCTCGCGGTGGTAAGGGTGAAACGGTGCGGTAAGAGCGCACCAGCATTCCGGGTGACCGGAGTGGCTAGGCAAACCCCACCCGAAGCAAGGCCAAGAAGGCCGCAACCTGGTTGCGGCTGCGCAGGCGTTCGAGGGCTGCTCGCCCGAGCCTGCGGGTAGGCCGCTCGAGGCACCCGGTGACGGTGTGTCCAGATGGATGGTCGCCGCCGCGTCGCCAGTCATGGTGGCGCGGAACAGAATCCGGCTTACAGGCCAACTCGTCCGCCCCCGACTCGTCGTCTAGTCCTTGTCGCGGACCGTGCGGTTCAGCTGCTTGAGCGCGTCGCCGAGCTGGTCGCGTGACCGCTGGGCCAGGTCGTCCTCCTGCTGATAGAGCAGGCCGTAGGTGAAGGTGTCCTCGCCTGCGGCATGCGCAGTCTCCGCCTGGTGGGACAGATGGGTGCGGCTCACGACGGCGTCCTGATGGTCACCGAGCAGTGTCTGGATGGTCTTGGCCCGATCGGCGACCTTGGCCGCCCCCGTGGCGGCCGCGGTGTAGCGAAGGCGCTTGGCGCCCTTGCGAATCCGGTGCAGTGCCTCGTCGCGATCCTCATCGTGTGCCGTGTCGGCCCGCTTGGCGGCCTTGCGGATGCGCTTGTATGCGGAGCCGATGCTGACCGGGGCGGGTTCCTCGCCGGGCGCCGCGGGTGCGGGCTGCGTGGCCACCAGCGCCTCGAGCGCGTCGAGCAACCGGAAGTACCGCTCGGAGCGCATCGCGGTCAACGACCGCCGCCACCCCGTCTGGTAGCGGCTTCGGGCGCCGTCGACGAGCCGTTCCCGGATCGGGCCTCTGACCAGCTCATCGGGCAGACCGTCCAGGGCCTGCTCATACTTCTCGGCGAGCACCTCGGCGTCGCGGGCCACGCCGAGCACCCCGGCCAGCAGCCGCAGTTCGTCGAGCACCCACGCGTCGTCGGAGATCCCGAACGATCCCTCCGACGACTGCAGCAGACTGCGGATCTTGCGGGTCACCACACGCATCTGGTGCACGGAGTCCCAGGCGTCGACACGCACGGCGCGGTCCCACACCAGCAGTTCCTCGACCTGCTCGGCTACCGCCCGGCGCACCGGGTCGCTCGACGCGGGCGCGGGTTCGGCCGGCTGTTCGTCGGAGCCGCCCCGTGCGGCGTCGAGCACCTTGGCCAGCTTGGAACCGTGGCCCGCGGGCTCGGCGCCCGCGTCGAACAGGCGATTGCTCAACCGGTCCAGCAGATCGGGTGCGACGTCCGCGTCCTCCGCGAGCTCGAGCTCCCACTCCCGCCAGGTCTGCGGTTCGCCGTCGGGCTCGGCGGCGGCGGTGACCACGTCGTCGCAGAACTCGGCGACCGCGGCGCCTGTCGCGTCGTGCAGCATGTCGACCGTGCGCGTGGTGGAGATCCTCGCGACGGGCTGCAACGTGCGCAGCCGGACGATCGCCAGCACCACGTCGCGCAGCTCGTAGGGAACGGTGTCGCCGTCCGCGTCACCCAGCGGTGCGCGCACCTCGGTCCTCGAGTCGGTGCCTGCGGGCAGCTTGAGATGCCAGCCGGCGTCGGTGCCGCCCGTGCGGCGCCGCAGGGTGATGCGGTGCGCGGCCAGGTCGTGGTCCTGCGTGTCGTAGTAGACGGCCTCGAGGTGTTGTACTGGCAGCCGCTCCACGGAGGCCACCGCGGAAAGTCCCGCAAACGACGGAGGCACGGTGGCATCGGTCACCGCGAACTTGCGCTCGGTCTCGGTGTGGCGTGACGCCTTGCGCTTGTCGGCTGCCATTCTCACCTTCAGGGTCGATGTCGTCAGTGGCTGAAATACGTGAACAGAGTGCCACATTCAGATGAACGAAACTGAAAGTCGCCTGGTGGCAGCTAGGTGCTTGTCTACCAGACCGAGATGAACTGACCGGGCACTCAGCTCGCCCGCTGGACCTCGCCCGCGCGGTCCCATGCCGTTCGCTCCGCGTTGAAGGCCACGCTCTGTTGTTGCCGGAATGCCGCGATGCCGTCGGCGTCGGTGGCGAGGAAGTCGCTGTAGGCCGCCAGCGAGAACTCGCCGGTCGACGATGTCGACGTCGCCGCGCCCGGCGGCCATGTCCGCACGCAGGTCCAGCAGTTCGGCGGCACTGACGGGGTAGAAGCTGATCCGGTCGAAGTAGCGGAGCAGCCAGGGGGTGCCCGGTTCGAACGATCGGGCGTCGCGCGGATGACAGTGGTTCCACACCTGGGTCGTGCGACCGACGAACTGGTAGCCGCCAGGACCCTCCATGCCGTAGATGCACAGGTACGCCCCGCCGATGCCGACCGCGTTCTCCGGTGTCCAGGTGCGGGCCGGGTTGTACTTGGTGGTGACCAGGCGATGTCGCGGGTCGAGGGGAGTGGCCACCGGCGCGCCCAGATAGACGTCGCCGAGGCCGAGCACCAGATACTGCGCGTCGTACACGATGTCGTGGACCGCCGCCACGTCGTCGAGCCCGTTGATCCGCCGGATGAACTCGATGTTCCATGGGCACCACGGCGCGTCGGCGCGGACGCCGTGCATGTAGCGCTGAATCGCCTCGTGCGTTGCCGGATCGTCCCACGACAGCGGCAGCCGGACCGTGCGACTGGGCACGACGAGACGGTCCGACGGCGGCAGCTCGCCGTCGAGACGCGCGAGCAGATCGACGACCTCGGCCATCGGCAGCGCCGCCGGATCGAACTGGACCTGGAGCGACCGGACGCCCGGCGTGATCTCGGTGATGCCCGCGACGTCGCGGGACATCAGGTGCTCGTGCAGCACGTGCACGCGGGCCCGCATCGCCAGGTCGAGGGTCATGGGGCCGTATTCGACCAACACTCCGCCGTCACCCGCGCGCCGCAACGTGACCGCCGTGCCGTCGGCGGCCGCGAACCGGGTCAGCACACCGTCGTCCGCATCGCTGCTCGTGGAGATCACCAGGGGGAACGACGCGCGCCGGTCGATGTCGAGGGTTCGCAGCGACGGTGCCCGGTTGGCCCGGACCGGCACGAACCGCACGGCGTCGCCCGGGGCCATCTGGCCGAGCTTCCACCGATCACCCCTCACGACCGTGACCGGGCAGACGAAGCCGCCGAGGCTCGGTCCGTCGGGGCCGAGCAGGATCGGGGTGTCGCCCGTGAAGTCCAGTGCGCCAACGCAGTACGCGGTGTCGTGGATGTTGGACGGGTGCAGGCCCGCCTCACCGCCGTCGGTGCGGGCCCACTGCGGCTTCGGACCGTCGAGGCGCACCCCGGTGCGGTCGGAGTTGAAGTGCACCGTGTAGTCGGTGCCGATCACGGTGTCCATGTCGGCGCGGGTGAAGAACTCGGGCGCGCCGTGCGGACCCTCCGTCACGGCGATCTCCCAGCGGTGCCCGATGCTGGGCTGCTCGTCGATCGCTGCGCGGGCGGCCCGGTCCGGTCTGCTCTCGTGCGGTCCGGGATCCTCGCCGACGGTCAGCACGTCGGACTCGCGAATCGCGCGCCCGCCGTGGCCGCCGAACGCACCCATCGTGAACGTGGCTGCGCTGCCCAGGTATTCGGGCTCCAGCAGGCCGCCCGCCACCAGTACGTAGCAGCGCATGCCCGGGCCGACGAGCATGCCGACGTCGAGCACGCCACCGGCGGGCACGGTCACCGATTGCCACTGCGGTACCGCGACTCCGTCGACGGTGACCGCGACCGGTGCTCCCGTGACGGACACCCGTCCGCCCTCGGGGAACCGCAACGCCGGTCCGCCCCTGGTGCATTCGAGTCCCGCCGTGCCCTCGGCGTTCCCGAGCACCCGGTTCCCGATCCGGAACGACAGGTCGTCCATCGGTCCGGACGGCGGAACGCCGATGTGCCAGTAGCCGATTCGGCCGGGCCAGTCCTGCACGGTGGTGAGCATGCCTGGCCGCACCACCCGAATGGTCCTCATGCTCTGTCCGTGCTCTTCGCGCAAGCGCTCATCGCGTCGTGATCACCATCCGGACCGGAGTCGGGTCGAAGCCGTTGCACGGGTTGTTGATCTGCGGGCAGTTCGACACCAGCACCAGGGTGTCGACGTCGGCCCGCAGCGTCAGGGACTTGCCGGGGGCGGACAGGCCGTCGACGATGCCCAGCGTGCCGTCGGCCTCCACCGGCACGTTCATGAAGAAGTTGACGTTGGACACGATGTCGCGCTTGCCCATTCCCCATCTGGTCGCTTCGGCGAGGAAGTTCTCGGCGCACGCGTGCTGGTGCACGGTGTGGTGTCCGTAGCGCAGCGTGTTGGACTCCTTCGAGCAGGCGCCCGGCGATGGTGTCGTGGTTGCCCACCTCGTCGGCGACGATCGTCATCAGCGGCGTGCCGTCGGTGGCGCGCAGCACCGAACCGGTGGTCAGGAACACGTTGCGTTGCGCCGCGATGGTGGCCTGGGCGCTGTACCGCACGGTGTGGTCGTCGCGCCGAGTAGAACAGCGTGTCGACGGCCTGGTTGCCGTTCAGGTCGATGATCTGCAGGTGTTGGCCTGCCCGCACCACGGCCGACCACGGCGCACGGGCGGCGACGACGTCGTCGGAGAGCACGGTCATCTGGCATACCTCACTGTTGTGTGCTGCGGCCCAAGCACTTTCGGTGTTGAAGAGCGCACGCAGGTACTCGGGCTCGTCGGTGACGGGTGCGGTCGAGCTCGCCGTCGGCGCGCCAGGCCACCACGTCGAGATCGGTGACCGCGGGCGACGGGTCGAGCGGGTGGGGGGCGTTGACGAGGACGACCACGACCGGAAGATGGATGCAGCAGGTCGACCGTCGTTCCGCGGCCCGCCGACCCGGTGAACGTCGAGCCCGCCGTCGTCGGCCACGCGGACACCCTTGAAGAACGAGACCGACGGGCCGACGTCACGCACGTCCATGCCGTGCTTGTGCACGCCGAGCAGCATCTGCGCGCGGCCTGCCCCGGTCATGCCGCACAGCGCGTCGTGGTGGCCGGAGGTGTCGGCGACGATGGTGGCCAGCACCCGGCCCTGATCGGACAGCAGGGGATGGCCCGCGCCGAGGTAGGCCTGCCACGGCACCTTCACGGTGTCGGCGACGTTGAGTCGCTCCCACGACGCATCGGCGCGGAACACCAGGAGGTGTGCGCACGCCCCGCCGTCCGGGTCGGCCAGTTGCAGGCGCGAGCCGCGACCGAGCACCTTGGTGGCATACGAACCCGGTGGAACGGCTTCAGCCCACGTCACCTCGTCGACGCCCGCAGGGGGCAGCGGGCACCCGCATTCGGGCCTCCGCGGCCTGGCTGCGGGCGTGCGAGCGGGCACCGTCGGTCGAGTTGGTGCTCGACATCATCGGCCTCCTTAACTGTCATCGAAAGTTTTGAGGCCGGGCGTTCCCGACGGGTGTCGCGCCTGTTACGGGCGCGTTGAGAGTTGTTTCTATCAAGTGACAGAAAACGTGGGCGGGGCGAATCGCCGGTGACACAATGTCGCCATGCAGCAGCGAAGGTCGTGGCCGCCCGAGACTCGAGCAGTCGCGGCGACCCGGCAAGAACGCCCGCGAGGAGATTCTCGACGCTGCCGCCGAGCTGTTCACCACGCACGGCTACGCCAACACCTCGACGCGACGGATCGCCGACGCGGTCGGCGTTCGTCAGGCCTCGCTGTACCACCACTTCGCCACCAAGGACGACATCCTCGAAGCGCTGCTGGCAGGCACCGTCGACGAGCCGCTGCGGCTGGCCGCCGAGTTGATCGCCGAGAAGGGGCCCGCCGCACCCCGCCTGCACGCGCTGGTGGTGGCCGACGTGGCCCAGCTGTGCGACAGCACCTGGAATCTGGGCGCGCTCTATCTCCTGCCCGAACTCCGCGTGGACCGCTTCGACGAATTCCGCACGCACCGAGCCGAACTGCGCGACCGCTACCGCAGGCTGGCCGGCGCGGTCATCGCGGAATGCGACGGTCCCGCCGACGCCGACGAACTCCCGTTCCGCCTCGTCGAGTCGGTGATCAACCGCCGCTCCGACGACGGCGGCACGCCCGCGGAGCAGCCGTGGATCATCGCCGACGGCGCCCTGCGCACCGTCGGCTTCAACGGCGACTTCGCCGAACTGCGGAAGGCGACCGCCAACCGACTTGGCATTACACATCGGTGCGGTGACGTAATACCGCCTGCGATACCGTTTGCGCCATGCCCGATTTCGAAACGCTGACGTTCGCCCAGTCCGGCCCCATCACGAGCATCGTGCTCAACCGGCCCGACGCCGCCAACGGGATGAACGACACCCTGCTGCGCGAATTCGCCGCCGCGACGGCGCTCTGCGACACCGACGCCACGAAGGTCGTGACGATCACCGGTACCGGTCGATTCTTCAGCGCGGGCGGCGACCTCAAGGCCATGGCCGCGGCGCCTGACCCGGCCGCCTTCGTCAAGGGCATCGCAAACGATCTGCATCGCGCGCTGTCCACCCTGGCCAGGATCGACGCAGTGGTGATCACCGTCCGTCAACGGCGCCGCCGCGGGGGCCGGCTTCAGCCTGGCCGTCACCGGCGACCTGGTGCTCGCCGCCGAATCGGCCAAGTTCACCATGGCCTACACCAAGGCCGGGCTGAGCCCCGACGGCAGCGCGTCGTACTACCTGCCCCGGCTCATCGGCATCCGCCGCACCCAGCAGTTGATGCTCACCAACCGGACGCTGACCGCCGCCGAGGCGCTGGACTGGGGGACTGTTGACCGAGGTCGTGCCCGACGATCGAGCTCACCGCACGGACCGAGGCGCTCGCGACGGAGATGGCAGGCACGTCGCGGACGTCGAACGGGGCGGTCAAGCGACTGTTGCTCGGCACCTACCGCACCGGCCTCGAAGAGCAGATGGAACTCGAAGGCCGCTACCTCGCGGGCTGTGCACGCTCGGCAGACGGGCAGGAGGGCATCGCGGCCTTCCTCGCCAAGCGCAAGCCGGAATTCGCCTAGCGCTGCTAGAAGGAGTGCTCCTCGGCCGGGAACGCGCCGGTGGCCACCTCTTCGGCGTATTGGACTGCGGCACGCCGCAATTCGCCGCCGACGTCGCCGAATCGCTTGACGAACTTCGCCGTCCGGCCCGCCGTCATCCCGGCCATGTCCTGCCACACCAGCACCTGCGCGTCGCAGTTGGGGCCCGCGCCGATGCCGACGGTGGGGATGGTGAGCTTGCCGGTGATCTGGGTGGCCAGTTCGGCGGGCACCATCTCGAGCACCACCGCGATCGCGCCTGCCTCGGCCACGGCGATCGCGTCGTGAACGGTCTGCTCGGCGGCGTCGCCGCGGCCCTGCACGCGGAAACCGCCGAGTCCGTTGACGCTCTGCGGGGTGAAGCCGATGTGCGCGACCACGGGAATGCCCGCCTGCGTCAGGATCGCGATCTGCTCGGCGACCCGCTCGCCACCCTCCAGCTTGACCGCCGCCGCGCCCGTCTCCTTGAGGAACCGCGTTGCGGTGGCCAGTGCCTGCTGGGGGCCCGCCTCATAGCTGCCGAACGGCAGGTCGGCCACCACCAGCGCGTGCGGTGCACCGCGCACCACGCCACGCACCAGAGGGATCAGTTCGTCGGCGGTGACGGGCACCGTGGTGTCGTAGCCGTAGACGACGTTGGCCGCCGAGTCCCCGACGAGGAGCACGGGAATCTCGGCGTCGTCGAAGATTCGGGCGGTGGAGAAGTCGTAGGCCGTCAGCATGGACCACTTGTGGCCCTCGGCCTTCCACTTCTGCAGGTGGTGGGTTCGCACCTTGGTACGTGGCTTGGCAACCGCCGTATCGGTGGCAGCACCGTACACAGTCTGCTCAGACATCGTTGTCCCATCTGGTCGGTTAGATCCTCGAGGCCCTTGTCGGGTCCCCGGGTTCGTGTGACACCACCAGTCTGGCACTCGGGCGGCCGAAGGTGAACTTCTGGTGAAGTGGATTTCCTCACACTGCGTGAAACGCGATCAGACGGTGGCCAGGCCGTTGGCGGGCGAACCGACGGCGCCGGGCACGCGCAGCGGGGGCGCCGTGAGCAGGAATCTGCTTCGGCCGTTTGCGCGTAGCCATTCCGCCAGCGGGCCGAGCTGCCACATCTCACCGAGGTGCACGCACGGTTGTCGTCGCGGGTGTGCGGCCAGATCGACCATCACGCCGCGGTCGTGGTGGCCGCGCTCCACATTCCACAATCCGCCGGATCGGTCGAAGCATCGATGTGCTCGCCGCCTCGAAACCCGTTGTAGTAGACGATCTCCGGCTCACCGTCACCGTCCGCGTCGAACAACGAGCCCCGTGGCGAGTCGGCGGCCGCGGACCTGACCCGCTCCGGCGTCAGCAGGTTGATCCGGCCCAGCTGGTCACCCGCCGAAGTCACCCCATGTCGATCCTTCGGGACGGTGCTTCCAGCGACCGGTGGCCATGGCCTAGCAGGCTAGTGTCGGCGCACTCCGCGCGCCGCCGGTTGGGTGGATCCGCGCACACCGAACGCCCTCGCGCCTAGCATCGGCTCATGCAACGGCTCAGCGGACTCGACGCCAGCTTCCTCTACCTCGAAACCGCCGCGCAGCCGCTGCACGTGTGCTCGGTGCTGGAGATCGACACCTCGACCATCCCCGGCGGTTACACCTTCGACCGGTTGCGCGACGCCCTCGGTCTGCGGATCAAGGCGATGCCGGAGTTCCGCGAGAAACTCGGCGACAACCGCTTCAACCTCGATCACCCGGTGTGGGTGGAGGACAAGGACTTCGACGTCGATCGGCACCTGCACCGAATCGGTCTGCCTTCGCCGGGCGGCCGTGTCGAGCTGGGCGAGATCTGCGGACACATCGCCTCGTTGAACCTCGACCGCAGCCGGCCGCTGTGGGAGATGTGGGTGATCGAGAACGTCGCGGGCACCAACGCCCACGAGGGCGGCAGGCTCGCGGTGATGACGAAGGTGCACCACGCCGGCGTCGACGGCGTCACCGGCGCCAACCTGATGTCTCAGCTGTGCACCACCGAACCCGATGCGCCACCGCCGGACCCGGTCGAAGGGGTCGGTGGCGGGTCGGATCTGGAGATCGCGGTCAGCGGCGCGATCAAGTACGCCACCCGCCCGCTCAAGCTGATCAACGTGCTGCCCTCGACGCTGTCGACCGTGGTGGACACCGTCAAGCGGGCCCGCAGCGGGCTCACCATGGCGGCGCCGTTCGCCGCACCGAAGACCCGCTTCAACGCGACCGTCACCGGGCACCGCAACGTGGCGTTCGCACAGCTCGACCTCGAAGACATCAAGACCGTGAAGAATCACTTCGGCGTCAAGGTCAACGACGTCGTGATGGCGTTGGTGGCGGGAATGCTCCGGCGGTTCCTGATCGACCACGACGAGCTTCCCGACAACACCCTCGTCGCGATGGTTCCGGTGTCGGTGCACGACAAGTCGGACCGGCCCGGCCGCAACCAGGTATCGGGCATGTTCTCCAAACTGGAGACCAACATCGAGGATCCGGCGGAACGGCTGAAGGCCATCGCCGACGCGAATTCCGTTGCCAAACAACACAGTGCGGCGATCGGCGCGACGCTCCTTCAGGACTGGTCGCAGTTCGCCGCGCCCGCGGTGTTCGGTGTCGCGATGCGCGTCTACGCGTCGAGCCGGCTAACCAGCGCCGCGCCGGTGCACAACCTCGTGGTGTCCAACGTGCCGGGACCCCAGGTGCCCGTTGTACTTCCTGGGCGCGCAGGTCAAGGCGATGTACCCGCTCGGCCCGATCTTCCACGGCTCGGGCCTGAACATCACCGTGATGTCGCTCAACGGCACGCTCGACGTCGGCCTCATCTCCTGCCCCGAACTGCTACCCGATCTGTGGGACATGGCCGACGACTTCGCGGTTGCCCTACAGGAGTTGCTCGACGCCACGCGCTAGCGCCCTCAACAGCGGCGATGGGTGCGCATGGCAGCATGGGCAGCCATGAGGCTTCGGAGCGGGCTGCTTGCCACCGCCATGGTGATCTTGCTTTTGGCTGGGTGTAGCAATGTGGTCGACGGCCGCGCGGTCATCGGAGCCCCCCGTCCCGGCACGCCCGTGCACTGGACGGAATGCGGGTCCAACTCGTCGAACGACGTCGGCATCCCCGCAGGCGCCGAATGCGGACTGCTCTCGGTTCCCGTCGACTACGCCAAGCCCGACGGCGACGTCGCCCAGCTCGCGATGGTCAAGTTCAAGGCCACCGGCGACAAGATCGGCTCCCTGATCATCAACCCGGGCGGCCCAGGTGAGTCGGGGGTCGCAGGCGGCCGCCTCGATCGTCGGAACCCTGCCGGACTCGGTGCGGCAGCACTTCGATCTGGTCGGCTTCGACCCGCGCGGCGTCGGCTTGTCGACGCCTGCGGTCTGGTGCAACTCCGACGCCGACAACGACCGGCTGCGGGCCGATCCCCAGGTCGACTACTCACCCGCCGGCGTCGCCCACATCGAGTCCGAGACCAAGGACTTCGTCCAGCGCTGCGTCGACAAGATGGGCAAGGAGTTCCTCGCCAACGTCGGAACCGCAAGCGTGGTAAAGGATCTCGACGCAATGCGAGCCACCCTCGGCGACAAGAAGCTGACCTACCTCGGGTACTCGTACGGCACCCGGATCGGGTCGCTGTACGCCGAGGCCTACCCGCAGAACGTGCGCGCGATGATCCTCGACGGTGCCGTCGACCCCAACGCCGATCCGGTCGAAGCCGACATCCGGCAGGCGGCGGCGTTCCAGACGGCGTTCAACGACTACGCCGCCGACTGCGCCAAGCAGCCGGACTGTCCGCTCGGCACCGACCCGACCAAGGCCGTCGAGGTCTACCACAGTCTGGTCGATCCGTTGGTGCAGAAGCCCGCCCCGACCCAGGACCCGCGCAACCTGGGTTACAGCGACGCGCTGGTCGGCACCATCCTGCCGCTGTACTCGCCGAACCTGTGGCGCCACCTCACGCAGGCGCTGACAGAACTGCAAGAACGGCAGGGGCGACACCATGCTCCAGCTCGCCGACCTCTACATGGGCCGCGACAAAGACGGCCACTACAACAACTCCACCGACGTCCGGGTCGCGGTCAACTGCGTCGACGAGCCGCCGGTGACCGACCGCGCCAAGGTGGTCGACGAGGACCGCCGCGTCCGCCTGGCGGCACCGTTCATGAGCTACGGCGAGTTCACCGGCTACGCGCCGTTGAGCACGTGTGCGATGTGGCCCGTTCCGCCGACCTCGGAGCCGCACCAGATCTCGGTCAAGGGGCTGCCCCCGATCCTGGTGGTCTCGACCACGAACGACCCCGCCACGCCGTACCAGGCCGGTGTCGACCTGGCCAAGCAGCTCGGCGGTTCGCTGCTGACCTTCGAGGGCACCCAGCACACCGTGGTGTTCCAGGGCAACGCCTGCGTCGACGACATCGCCGCCAAGTACCTGGTCGACGTGACCGTCCCGCCGCCCGGCGCCAGGTGCTGACCGCCGAGATCCGGGTAGGTCACTGGGTAGGTCACCGTCATATCACCGTCTGATCGCTGGGTGGTCTCTGCGCGGGTTCCGGTGCAGACCCGAAGCACGTTGCGTGCGAACATGTTCGCCATGCGGCGGGCGGCGAGACTGACAGCGGCGCTGCCCGCCATCCTCTTGGTGTTCGCCATGGTTTGCCCGTCGGCTTCGGCGTCACCCGAAGGGCAGCCCACCCAGCTATACGGACAGACTCCGGTCTGGGGTAGCTGCACGAGCATGGTCGGCGACACCTCCGACATTCCGACGGCCCAGTGCGGCACGGTGTCGGTTCCCGTCGACTACGCCAAGCCCGATGGGCGCGCAGGCTCAACTGGCGGTGATCCGGGTGCCCGCGACCGGCGATCGGATCGGCGTCCTGATGGTCAACCCCGGCGGTCCAGGGGCGTCGGCGGTCGACACCGTCGCAGGCATGGGCCGAGACCCTGGCCGACACCGACATCACCCGACGCTTCGATCTCGTCGGCTTCGACCCGCGCGGCGTCGGCCACTCCACGCCACAGGTGCGCTGCCGAAGCGACGCCGAATTCGACGCCTACCGGCGCGAGCCGATGGTCGACTACAGCCAGGCGGGTGTCGCGCGCATCGAACTGCTGTACCAGAACATGGCCCAGGGCTGCATCGACAAGACCGGGCTGGACTTCCTGGCCAACGTCGGGACGGCGTCGACCGCGCAGGACATGGACGTCGTGCGGGCGGCGCTTGGGGAGAACCAGATCAACTACCTCGGCTTCTCCTACGGCACCGAACTGGGCGCCACCTACGCCGAGAGCTACCCGGACCGCGTCCGGGCCATGGTGCTCGACGGCGCCGTCGATCCCGGCTCGGACCCGATCGGCGAGAACATCCGCCAACTGGCGGGATTCCAAACGGCGTTCGACGACTACGCCGCCGACTGCGCGCGGTCCGCCGACTGCCCGCTCGGCACCGACCCGACGCAGTTCGTCGAGCGCTACCACGAACTGATCAACCCGTTGGTGCAGCAGCCGGGCCCCACCTCGGATCCGCGCGGCCTGAGCTACCAGGACGCGATCACCGGCACCGTCAACGCGCTCTACACGCAGCGCTACTGGAAGTACCTGACGAGTGGTCTGCTGGGTCTGCAGCGCGGCACCGACGCGGGCGACCTGTTGTTGCTGGCCGACGACTACCAGCATCGCAACCAGGCCGGCCACTACGACAATCAGCAGGACGCGTTCACCGCGATCCGCTGCGTCGACGCGCCGTTCCCGACCGACCCCGCGGTGTGGGCCGACGCGGACCGCCGGGCCCGCGAGGCCGCCCCCTTCATGGCCTACGGAGAGTTCACCGGATTCGCCCCCCGCGACATCTGCGCCGATGTGGCCGGTGCCGCCGACGTCGACGCCGCATGACGTGTCGTCGCCCGGTGCCGGCAAAGTCGTCGTCGTGTCGACCACGCACGATCCGGCGACGCCGTACCAGGCTGGCGTCGACCTTGCCCGCGAGCTGGATGCGGCCCTGATCACCTTCGATGGCACCCAACACACCGTGGTGTTCAACGGCAATCCGTGCGTCGACCCCGCCGTGGTCGACCTTCCTCGATCGATGCGACGCAACCGTCGCCAAACTTGCACTGTTAGTGCTGCTTGTTTCCCCGCGCATCGTGATCACGTTCGCCGATACCGAGCCCAGTCTCCTTCTCCGTGGTCGGCGATCTCGGCGAGGACCAGAACGGCACGTTCGACGTCGTCACGTGCATGGAGACGCTCGAGCACTGCACCGAACCCATCGTCGAGATCGTTCTCGCCGACGTGGCGCGGCTGTGCTCGCGCGACGGCCGCGCGATCATCAGCGTACCACATGTCGGAGCGCTACAGCGCCCGCGACGCGACCAAGATGTCGCTGGCCGCACGATGGAGCGGCCCCTGTACAGTCGACGGCGCGAGGGCTACTCGCACTACGGCTTCAACTGGCGCTGGCTCCGCGGCCGCGTCGCGCACCACCTCGACATCGAGCAGACCCAGTTCACGCCGATGGGCAAGCTCGGCGGCGTGGTCAGTAGCCAGGCGTGGTTCCTCTGCCGCCCGAAGGGGTAGCTGGACGAACAGACACGCAGTAGCGCCGTAACACAGAATTAACAGCCGGTGCCTACGCTGCGGACATGGATCGCCAGAAGGAATTCGTGCTGCGCACGCTGGAGGAACGCGACATCCGGTTCGTGCGGCTGTGGTTCACCGACGTGCTCGGATACCTCAAGTCCGTGGCGATCGCGCCCGCCGAACTAGAGGGTGCCTTCGAAGAGGGCATCGGCTTCGACGGCTCCTCGATCGAGGGCTTCGCGCGGGTCTCCGAATCCGACACCGTGGCGCGTCCCGACCCGTCGACGTTCCAGGTGCTGCCGTGGACGACGAGCGCGGGCAAGCACCACTCGGCACGGATGTTCTGCGACATCACCATGCCGGACGGCTCGCCGTCGTGGGGCGACTCGCGACACGTGCTGCGCAGGCAACTGGCCAAGGCCAGCGACCTCGGCTTCTCCTGCTACGTGCACCCGGAGATCGAGTTCTTCCTCCTGAAGCCCGGCGCCGACGACGAGCCGCCGATGCCCGCGGACAACGGCGGCTACTTCGACCAGACCATTCACGACGCCGCGCCCAACTTCCGCCGCCACGCGATCGACGCGCTGGAGTCGATGGGCATCTCGGTGGAGTTCAGCCACCACGAGGGCGCCCCCGGTCAGCAGGAGATCGACCTGCGCTACGCGGACGCGCTGTCGATGGCCGACAACGTCATGACGTTCCGCTACGTGGTCAAGGAGGTCGCGCTCACCGAAGGCGTGCGGGCGTCGTTCATGCCCAAGCCGTTCGCCGAATACCCCGGCTCGGCGATGCACACCCACATGAGCCTCTTCGAGGGCGAGAACAACGCCTTCCACGATCCCGACGATCCGCTGCAGCTGTCCGACGTCGGCAAGTCCTTCATCGCGGGCGTCCTCGAGCACGCCTCCGAGATCAGCGCCGTCACCAACCAGTGGGTGAACTCCTACAAGCGGCTGGTGCACGGCGGCGAGGCGCCGACCGCCGCGTCGTGGGGCGCGGCCAACCGCTCGGCGCTGGTCCGGGTTCCGATGTACACGCCGCGCAAGGCGTCGTCGCGCCGCGTCGAGGTGCGCAGCCCCGACTCGGCGTGCAACCCGTACCTGGCGTTCGCCGTGCTGCTCGCCGCCGGCCTGCGCGGTGTCGAGAAGGGCTACACGCTGGGGCCGCAGGCCGAGGACAACGTGTGGAACCTGACGCCCGAGGAGCGTCGCGCCATGGGCTACCGCGAACTCCCGTCGAGCCTCGGCGTGGCGCTGACCGAGATGGAGAGCTCCGAACTGGTCGCGGAAGCGTTGGGGGAGCACGTCTTCGACTTCTTCCTGCGCAACAAGCGCGCCGAGTGGGAGAACTACCGCAGCCACGTCACGCCGTTCGAGCTGAAGACCTACCTGTCGTTGTAACGGCGGGCAGGAGCGGCTGCGCTAACGTCGTGGACGTGGCCAAACCTGCGACGCAGCGACCCAAGCTGCCCGGCGTCGGCAGGCTCGGATTGGTGGAACCGCCCGCCCGGGCGGACCTGGACCGGCTGGGCTGGAACACCGACGCTCACGTCGAGTTGCTGTGGTCGCTGTCGCGCGCGCCCGACGCCGACGCCGCGCTGCGCACGATGGTGCGCCTGGCCGACGCCCTCGGCAGCGGCTGGGACGAACTGAACCGCGCGCTGCTCAAGGACCGTGCGCTGCGCGGCAGGCTGTTCGGCGTGCTCGGCTCCTCGCTGGCGCTCGGTGACCATCTGGTCGCGCACCCGCAGTCCTGGCATCTGCTCGCAGGCAACGTCACGCTGCCGTCCGCCGCGCAGCTGTGCCGAGAATTCGCGGCGGTCGCCGAAAGTGCAACGGACGCAAGGTCGGTGCAGTCGTCGCTGCAGATCCTCTACCGGGATCGCATGCTGGTGCTGGCGGCGCTCGACCTCGCGCCGACCGTGGAGAACGAGCCCGTGCTGCCGTTCGCGACCGTCGGCGAACATCTCGCCGACCTGGCCGACGCCGCGCTCGGCGCCGCGCTGACCGTCGCCACCCGCACGGTGTGCGGCGACGACACGCCGCCGCCGCGGCTCGCGGTCATCGCGATGGGCAAGTGCGGCGCGCGGGAGCTGAACTACGTCAGCGACGTCGACGTCATCTTCGTGGCCGAGAAGGCCGACGGCGTCGCCACCCGGGTCGCCGGCGAGATGATGCGGCTTGGCGCGGACACCTTCTTCGAGGTCGATGCGGCGCTGCGGCCGGAGGGCAAGCACGGCCAGCTGGTCAGGACGCTCGAGTCGCACGTCGCCTACTACGAGCGGTGGGCCAAGACCTGGGAGTTCCAGGCGCTGCTGAAGGCACGGCCCGCGGCCGGTGACGCCGAACTCGGCGCCCTGTACATCGAGGCGCTGATGCCGATGGTGTGGACGGCGTGCGAGCGCGAGGACTTCGTGCCGGAGGTGCAGGCGATGCGCCGCCGGGTCGAGGAACTCGTCCCCGCCGGGGTGCGCGCCCGCGAACTCAAGCTCGGGCACCGGCGGGCTGCGCGACGTCGAGTTCGCCGTGCAACTGCTGCAGCTGGTGCACGGCCGCACCGACGAATCGCTGCACGTCGCGTCGACGGTCGACGCCCTGGCCGCCCTCGGCGAGGGTGGCTACGTCGGACGCGACGACGCCGCGAACCTGACGGCGTCCTACGAATTCCTGCGCCTGCTCGAGCACCGGCTGCAGCTGCAGCGACTCAAGCGCACCCACATGCTGCCCGAGTCCGACGACGACGAGGCCATGCGCTGGCTGGCGCGTGCCGCGCACATGCGGCCCGACGGTCAACACGACGCGGTCGGCGTGCTGCGCGAGGAGTTGAAGCGCCAGAGCATGCGGGTGTCGCGCCTGCACGCCAAGCTGTTCTACCAACCGCTGCTCGAATCGGTGGGAGGCCCTGCCGCCGAGCTGACGGCCGCCATGTCCACCGATGCCGCCGAACGTCAGCTCGCCGCACTGGGTTACGAGGGTCCGCAGACCGCATTGACCCACCTGGCGGCGCTGACCAGCCACAGTGGCCGTCGCGGCCGGGTGCAGCAGGTGCTGCTGCCGACGCTGCTCGACTGGTTGTCCGACACCCCCGACCCCGACGCGGGCTTGCTGGCCTACCGGCGGCTCAGCGACGCGCTGGCCGACCAGCGCTGGTTCCTGTCGACGCTGCGCGACGAGGGTGCGGTGGCCAAGCGGCTGATGCGGGTGCTCGGCACGTCGGCGTTCGTGCCCGACCTGCTGCTGCGCGCACCCGAGGTGATCCAGCAGTACGCCGACGGGCCGCAGGGACCGAAGCTGCTCGAGACCGAACCGGACAGCATGGGGCGCGCGCTCGTCGCGTCGGCCGGTCGGCACGCCGACCCGGTGCGGGCCATCATGGCCGCCCGCACGCTGCGCCGCAGGGAGCTGGCCCGCATCGCGTCGGCCGACCTGCTCGGCATGCTCGAAGTGACCGACGTGTGCAAGGCGTTGACCTCGGTGTGGGTGGCGGTGCTGCAGGCCGCACTGGACGTGGTGATCCGGGCCAACACACCGGAATCCGGGCCGCCGGCGCGGATCGCGGTCATCGGGATGGGCCGCCTCGGCGGCGGGGAACTGGGCTACGGCTCGGACGCCGACGTCATGTTCGTGTGCGAGCCGCACGACGGCGTCGAGGAGTCGGTCGCCGTGAAGTGGTCGGTGACCATCGCCGAGCAGGTGCGGGCCCGACTCGGCACGCCCAGCGCCGATCCGCCGCTGGAGGTCGACGCCAACCTGCGACCCGAGGGGCGTAGCGGCCCGCTGGTCCGGACGCTGTCGTCGTACGAGGCCTACTACGCGCAGTGGGCGCAGGCGTGGGAGATCCAGGCGTTGCTGCGGGCACACCGGGTCGCGGGCGACGACGATCTCGGTCAGCGCTTCCTGCTGATGATCGACAAGACCCGCTATCCCGCGGGCGGTGTCTCGGCCGACGCGGTGCAGGAGATTCGCCGCATCAAGGCCCGCGTCGACGCCGAGCGGCTGCCTCGCGGTGCCGATCCCAACACCCACACCAAGCTCGGCCGCGGCGGGCTTGCCGACGTCGAGTGGACCGTACAGCTGATGCAGCTGCGGCACGCCCATCGGATTCCGTCGTTGCGCAGCACGTCGACCCTCGCGACGCTCGACGCCATCGGTGCGGCCGAGCTGATCGCCGAGGGCGACGTCGATCTGCTGCGCAAGGCGTGGCTGACCGCGACCCGGGCGCGCAACGCGCTGGTCCTGGTCCGGGGCAAGCCCACCGACCAGCTGCCGGGCCCCGGGCGTCAGCTCAACGCGGTGGCAGTGGCCGCAGGCTGGCACAACGACGACGGCGGCGAGTTCCTGGACAACTACCTGCGGGTGACGCGTCGGGCAAAGACCGTGGTGCGGAAGGTGTTCGGCGAATGAGGAGCGCGGCTTGACCAGAGACTTCCCGTTCGACGTCATCAGCGCCGAGGAGTACGACCGGCTACGCGACATGCACGAGCCACTGACGCAATCCCTGCGCAGGCTGATCGAAGCGGGCATCCGCACCGGCGTGGACGCAGAGACCATCCACGACGCCAGGGCCGCCATCGACGCGGTCGCCGAGACGCTCGAGCGTTCGCAGACCGACACCACCTCGACGCTGCGGCACGCGGGGACCGGCCGTCCGCTGGCGTGGGCCAATCCCGCTGTGGGACTTCGCAATGCGATCGCCCCGCCGATGGCGATCCATCGGGATGACGAGGGCGGATGCTGGTCCGAGTTCACCCTCGGTGCGGCCTACGAGGGCCCGCCAGGGCTGGTGCACGGCGGGATCTGTGCGCTGGTGCTCGACCACATTCTCGGCGAGGCGGCCAGCGACGGGCTGACCAAGCCGCTGTTCACCGGCACCATCACGCTGCGCTACCTGAGCGGAACGCCGCTGGGCCCGCTGCGGGCCGAGGCGTTCATCGAGCGCACCGAGGGCATCAAGACCTACGCGCGTGGCTACCTCATCGACGCCGACGGCAGGACCGTCGAGGCCGACGGGGTGTTCATTGCAGCCGGCGTGGGCGCGGGATCCGGCGGGAGAGCGAAGCGACACGGGGGTTTGCACCGGGTGAAGTTCTACGTCAGCACGGCCTTCCTCGACACCAAGGAAGTCATCGAAATCGCCAGGGCCGCAGACGATCTCGGCTACGACGGGATGGGCATACCCGATCACGTGATCAACCTGGAGACGCTGGAGACGCCCTACCCGTACACGAAGGACGGCTCGCGCCGGTGGCAGCCGTTCACGCACTGGCCCGATCCGTGGGTGATGATCGGGGCGATCGCCCTGGTCACCAGCAGGTTGCGATTCGTCACCACCGTGTACCTACCGGCAATGCGCGATCCCTATTCCGCGGCGAAAGCCATTGGTACTGCGGCATGTCTGGCCGACGGGCGCCTCGAGCTCGGGATCGGCGTCGGGTGGTGCGAAGAGGAATTCACCCTGATGGGCCAGCGGTTCGACCGTCGCGGAAAGCGCACCGACGAGATGCTGGAGTTGATGCGTGCGCTGTGGCAGCCCGGCTGGACCGAGTTCGACGGTGAGTTCTACTCCACGCCGCGACTGGAGATGGAACCGACCCCGCCGCACATCCCGATCTACGTCGGCGGGCTCAGTGACATCGCGCTGCGCCGCGCGGCGCGCAACGACGGCTGGATCGGTGACCTGATCACCACCGAGCGCGCGATCGCATCGGTCGACAAGCTCCGTGCGATGCGTGCCGAAAAGGGTTTGACCATGCACGATTTCACGGTCTTGACGCCGCTGACCGACGCGTTCACACCCGAGCACTACGCGCGGGCCGAGGCCGCAGGCATCACCGGCATCATCACGATGCCGTGGATGTTCTACACGGGTGCCGAATCGAGCACCGCCGAGAAGATCGACGCCATGAAGCGGTTCCGCAAGGACCTGACGCTCGACTAGGCCGCGCCGGGCTGGCTAGCGGCGCACCCGCCTGCGCCCTCCACGCATGGCGTCGAGCGCCAAGGCGCCGCCGCCGGTGAAGACGAGCAGGAAGAAACCGAAGCAGTACAGCACGGCGAGCTCGCCGCCGTTCGCGATCGGCCAGAACCCGTTGGGCAGGTGCTGAGTGAAGTAGGCGAACGCCATCTCACCCGACGCGACGAAGGCGGCCGCCCTGGTGGCCAGTCCCGTCAACAGAAGAAGACCCGCAACGACTTCGATGAGTCCGGCCCACCAGAACGGCCAGGCGCCCATCGGCACCGCCGGACCGGTGAGCGCACCGGACGTGGTCGCCGTGCCAACGGGCCAGGCAAACAGCTTCTGTGTGGCATGAACGAGGTACAACAGGGCAAACACGATGCGAAAGAGGCTCAGGACGGCCGGCGAGATCGAGGTGAGGCGCGCGTCGATATTCGTCATGCACAGACCATAAACGCATTCGGCGCCGGACAGGCGCCTTGCGCAGAGGTGTGGCTAACTGCCGCCGCTCTCCGACTCGAGTTTCGCGACGATGTTGAAGAGGGCGCTGACGACCTCGGTCAGGATGTCCTCATCGCTGTGGTCGGCGTTCTCGTCGGCCGAGATCTGGCGCAGCCTCTCGTAGATCGCCATCGAATCGGGTGCATCGGCCGAGGGCCGGGAGATGTTCAGCTTCACCGGATCAATTCTGGTGCAGTGAGGCCGTTCGTAGGAGCGAAACCGCGGATGGCGAGACCTGCTCGACCGGCAGCGGAGTGGTGACCGACGATCGCGCTCGAGCTATCTGCGCATCGCTCACAGCCTATCGGTCGGAGCTCAATCACACCCGCGATTTGAGAGAAGCGCACGATCCCACCGCGACCCTCAAGGCAGAGGACTTGACTAGTGGTGTCGAAGCGTTCCCGTCGTGGTTGGAGCAGCAAATGAACGCACCCAGCATCGTCAAGTCATCCCGCAAGATCCCTGGCGCCCTCGTCGCTGGCGCCTTGGCAAGCGGATTATTCGCAAGCGCCGGATTGGGGTCGGCCCCAACGGCGAACGCGACGTGCGCGTCGTTCTTCGGTATCGGCAACAGCGCGGACTGCACCAGCACGTTGTTCAGTGTCGCCGTCGCCATCGGCGACGGAGCGGTCGCCCACGCCGACGGGCTGCTCGGCGCGGCTGTCGTCGTCGGTGCGAACTCCTCCGCCACCACAGCCTCGGGGTCTGTCTTGAACTTTGCCACCAGCCTCTTTGGCGACGACAACGTCGTCGCGGCACAAGGCCCCATAGCGAACTGGGCCACGAACATCGGCGGCAGCGGCAACACGGTTACGACACAAGGCAGCCTGTGGAACACCGCCACCAACATTCTGGGCAGCGGCAATACCATCTCGGCACAGGGCGGCTATGTGAACTGGGCTCGAAACGTGCTCGGCAGCAACAACACCGTCACGGTACAAGGCGGCTATGCAAACTGGGCTCTAAACGCGTTCGGCGACGCCACCAACGTCGAGATACTGGCCGGCAATGCAAACACCGCCCGAAACATCTTCGGCAGCAACAACAACATCACGGTACTGGCTGGCTACGGGAATTACGCTCGAAGCCTGTTCGGCGACACGAACACCGTCACGATACAAGGCGGCGCCGGGAATTCTGCTCGAAATCTGTTCGGCGACAACAACAAACTGACGATACAGGTCGGTTATTCAGACTTGGCCACCAATTTCTTGGGCAGCAACAACACCATCACGTCGACAGGCGGGTATTACAACGGGGCGAGGAACATCGTCGGCAACGGCAATGAGCTATCCGTCGGTGGCCTCGGCAGCAACCTGAACGTCGTCCTCAACGTGTTCGGCAACGGCAATCATCTGTTCAGTGGACCAGGCAACCTCAACGTCGCCCTCAACGGCGGCGGAGGCGGCAACACCATTCAGGCCGGCGGGCCCGGCGACTTGAACGCCGGGTTCAACTTCTTCGGCCAAACCAACACCGTCGCAGCAGGCCCCGGTCCGCTCGCGCTCGCCGGTTCCGTCTTCAAGGACAATCAAACCGTCACGAAGACGAACGCCGGCATCGCGATCAACAACTTCCGCATCGGTGGGACGGCCGTGCAGGGCGGCCAAAGCAGTACCGCTTGCCACGGCGAACGCGGTGCCCACGAGCACGGCAGGTGATCCCACAAAGACGGTCACGGCAGCCGCAGCGGGCACCGGAAGCAAGAAGAAGGCAGGCAATGCGACGGTCAACGCAGCCGCAGCGACCACGGGAAGCAAGAAGAAGGCAGGCAATGCGACGGTCAACGCAGCCGGAGCGACCACGGGAAGCAAGAAGAAGGCAGGCAACGCGACGGACAACGCAGCCGGAGCGACCACCGGAAGCAAGAAGGACAAGGGCTAACGACAGCCGCCGACCCGGTGAGTGAAGCAATTGGGCCGCGGCTGTTCCGCACCAGCCCTGCGCGTCAGCCGTCTTCGGAATGACGGTCACGACGATGTAGTACACCAGTGGCGCTTCAAGATTCGATCGGTAGTTCTCGAATTCAAGTTCTGAAATTTCTCGAATGACCTGCGATCGTTACGCCGTCGAAGGAGTGCTCGTACGAACGCTTGTGAATGGCTCTCAGTAGCGCACGGAACTTGCGTCCACTGATGCCGGACGAGAGTACGCCGGATGATCGTCAGCGCGTCGCGCGTGCGCGTGCCCGGGTGGCAATCACCGATCGCTGCCCCTAATCATTCAAGGCGATGCCGAGGCCCTGGTCGCACAGCCAGTCATAAGCACAGTCAAGCGGGATATAAGGAGTGGCCCTAGGGACGGGTGACGTGTTGCTCTTCCGGGCTTCACCCTGCGAGCACAGGGTGAGGGGGTTGGGCCCCGTCGCTGAAATACAGTCGGCCGCAGCCTGTGGTGCGGCGGCAAGAGTGGAGGCCAGAGCGGCCGACGCCGCGAACATCGCGGTGAGAAAAATCTGCCTGATCCGCATTGCTAAATCCTTCCCTCGGTCGAGGTCGTGATCGCAGGTTACTGCTGTTTTGCCCAAAAAGTCGCGGTAATTCTGCTTAGCTTGTTTTTGTCGCCAACCGTTACCGGTTACGGCAGTTTGATGACTTTTTGAAGGAGCCAGCCATGTTGTCATCAGCACGTCCCGCGCGCCGCGCGGCAATTTGTGCGATCGGTACTGGCGCAATCGCCGGTGCGATGCTTTTCGGTGCCGCCGCCACCGCGACGGCCGACCCGCCACCGCCAGTTCCACCGCCGTGTACGGCCGCCGAGATGGCGATGGTGATGTCAGGCGTCACGTTCGACACGTCGAACTACCTGACCCTCCACCCCAACGTGAACGACTTCTTCACCAGCCTCAAAGGCCAACCCAGGGATCAGGCCAGAGATCAGGTACAGACCTATCTCGACGCCAATCCCCAAGTTCGGGACGAGCTTCAGACCATCCGGCAACCCTCGATCGACTTCCGCCAACGCTGTGGGGTTCCCCAGCAACCCTGACCGCTTCGGCGCGATGTGGTTGTGACGCAAGACCGTTCGGTCGCTCGGCCGAGGGGTGCCAGTCGGGCGGCTTCGGCGAGTGAGCGCTTAGGCGTGGACGCTCGTGGTCCTGTGATTCCCCAGGATGTACACCTCGAATTTTCCTGTTAATGAGTGCGGCTTGCGTTTGCTGACTACCATGATCAGCCACGGCGTTGGAATCGATCTCCAACCCGTACTGGCACGACCGAGGCGCTCTGGCACCTTGGCCTCGAAATGACGTTTCGAGCCAGGCGCAACTACAGAAAGAGCGTGATGATGGCACAGAATACGACGACTAATCCTTGCCGGTGGATTCGCGGTCGCGATCGCGGCAGCGCCCGCAATCGCCGTCTTCGCCGTTCCAACGGCCAGCACGCCCAAACCGGTAGCCGAGTGCCTCATCGGTGAGGTGCTGGACCCCGCCACCGGGGCGTGTATGCCAGTCCCGGCTGAGGGCACCGTGCCAGAAGTCCAGGGCATTCCCTGCACCGGTCACAACACCGGTGAATGCATCGGCCTCGGCGAGGAGCAGCAGCCGCCTGGCCCGCGTCCTTAGCTGATCCGGGCGCGCGCCGATTCGCGGCGATACCGACGAGTCCACCCGCTCGGCGATCGGTGTGGTGATCGCGGAGCGGATGGACTCGGTCAGCGTCAGCCGTTAACACGTCGTAGTAGAGCGCGAATTCGTAGGGGTGAGGCCGGATCTGGACCGGGAGGATCTCGTTCTCCCGCTTGTACGAGATGTAGGTCTCGATCAGGTCCTCGGTGAACACGCCGCCCTCGGTGAGGTACTCGTGGTCCTCCTCGAGCCGGTCGATCACCGCGGACAACGAGGTGGGCGCCTGCGGGATGTTGGCGGCCTCGTCCGGCGGCAGCTCGTAGAGGTCCTTGTCGACGGGGGTCAACGGCTCGATCTTCTTCTTGATGCCGTCGATGCCCGCCATCAACATGGCTGCGAACGCCAGGTACGGGTTACCCGAGCTGTCCGGGCAACGGAACTCGAGGCGCTTGGCCTTCGGGTTGTTGCCGGTGATCGGGATGCGCACGCACGCCGACCGGTTGCGCTGGCTGTAGACCAGGTTGATCGGGGCCTCGTAGCCCGGCACCAGGCGCTTGTAGGAGTTCACCGTCGCGTTGGTGAACGCCAGCAGCGACGGCGCGTGGTGCAGGATGCCGCCGATGTAGTGGCGCGCCAGGTCGGACAGGCCGGCGTAGCCGGACTCGTCGTGGAACAGCGGCTTGCCGTCCTTCCACAGCGACTGGTGGGCGTGCATGCCCGAGCCGTTGTCACCGAACAGCGGCTTCGGCATGAACGTGACGGTCTTGCCGTTCGCCCACGCCGTGTTCTTGATGATGTATTTGAACAGCAGCACGTCGTCGGCCGCGTGCAGCAGCGTGTTGAACTTGTAGTTGATCTCGGCCTGGCCCGCGGTGCCCACCTCGTGGTGGCCGCGCTCCAGGGTGAAGCCCGAGTTCTGCAGGTTGGTGGCCATCTCGTCGCGCAGGTCGACGTAGTGGTCATACGGCGCGACGGGGAAGTAACCGCCCTTGGGGCGCACCTTGTAGCCACGGTTGGGGCTGCCGTCGGCCTCGAACGGCTCGCCGGTGTTCCACCAGCCCGACTCCGAGTCCACCTCGTAGAAGGTGCCGTTGATCTTGGAGTCGAACGACACCGAGTCGAAGATGTAGAACTCGGCCTCGGCGCCGAAGAAGCAGGTGTCCGCGATGCCGGTGCTGGTCAGGTAGTTCTCGGCCTTGCGGGCGACGTTGCGCGGGTCGCGCGAGTAGGCCTCACGCGTGAACGGGTCGTGCACGAAGAACTGGAGGTTCAACGTCTTCGCGGCGCGGAACGGGTCGATGCGCGCGGTCTCGGGATCGGGCAGCAGCATCATGTCCGACTCGTGGATGGACTGAAAGCCCCTGATCGACGAGCCGTCGAAGGCGAGCCCGTCCTCGAAGATGCTCTCGTCGAACGCCGAAGCCGGGATCGAGAAGTGCTGAACGGCACCGGGCAGATCGCAGAACCGAATGTCGACGTACTCGACCTTCTCGTCCTTGATCAGCTTGATGATGTCGTCGGCCGTCTTTTCTGCCACTGAGTGATCTCCTTTGACTGGTAACCCGCCGAATGACGCTAGGTACGAGATGTTGCACTCCAGTCAACCGCATGTTGCGCCGACGTTACGCAGTGCCCTTCGACCATAGACTTGCCCCATGGCCCGCACCTTCGGATCCTGGCTGTCCGGCCCGCCACCGTCCGAGGCGGGCGATTCCGTCGGGGGTCCTGGCGACTATCCAGGTCAGCGACTCGGGATGCCGCGGACCGGATCGCGGTCGCTGGCGCGCATGGGTCGGCGCATCGGTGCGCTGCTGATCGACTGGCTGATCGCCTACGGCCTGGCCGCGCTGGGTCTCACCCTCGGCATCGTGTCGATGACCACGCTGTCGACGGCGGTGCTGATCGTGTGGTTCGTGCTCGGCGTCGTCTCGCTGCGGCTGTTCGGCTTCACCCCCGGCCAGCTCGCGTTCGGGCTGACGGTGGTGCCCGTCGACGGTCGGGTGCACGTCGGAATCGGCCGCGCCGTCGCGCGCGGCCTGCTGATCGCGTTGGTGGTTCCGGCGTTGGTGACCGATTCGGACATGCGGGGCTTGCAGGACCGGGTGACCAACACCGCCGTCGTCCGGCGGTAGGGCACCGGGACTACGTCAGGGCTACTTCCTCCGCACGGTGCGCTGCACGCCGCGCATCTTGGCGTTCCCCGGCATCGGACCCTTCGGCATCGCGGCGGGGCCGAGCCGTGAGCCGAGCGCGGCCAACCGGGACTCCAACGAGTCCATCTGCTTGGCGGTGATGTTGGCGGGCAGCTTCGTCAGGTGGCGCTCCAGCTTGGAAAGCGGCACCTCGCCCTCGCCGTTGCCGACCACGATGTCGTAGATCGGGATGTCGCCGATCAGGCGTGCGGTGCGCTTCTTCTCCTGCGCGAGCAGGGGTTTGACCCGGCTTGCCGATCCCTCGCCGACGAAGATCACACCCGGCCTGCCGATGACGCGGTGCACCGCGTCGAAGTGTCCGGTCGCGGCGACGGTTGGGGTCACCCGCCACTTGCCGCGCAGGTTGTCCAGGGCCCACGCCGCGGCGCCCGTCTGTCCCTCGGCCTTGGTGTACACGGACTTCTGCGCACGCCTGCCGAAGATGATGAACGCGACCAGGGCGCCGAGCACCACGCCGAGCGGGATCAGCGTCACCATCGTGAAGGTGCTGCCGCTGAACACCCCCGCCACCACCGCCGCGATCACGATCAGCGCGAACGCGCCGATCATGTACGGCAGAAGCCGCTTGTCTTCCTTGCGCTGCATCTGGAACGCCTGCCACAGCTGACTGCGGCGCTGCTTGGACGCCGCCTTGCGGGCGGCCTTCGCCTCGGCCTTGGCGGCCTTGCTGGCGGCGGGCTTACTGGATTTCGCCATTGGCTCAGGATACGGGTGGGCGTAACCGCGCTGCCTGCGCGTACAGCCGACCGGCCCGGTACGACGATCGCACCAGCGGTCCGGCAAGCACGCCGGCGAAACCGAGTTGCTCGGCGAACCGTGCGTGCTCGACGAACTCCTCGGGCTTGACCCACCGCTCCACCGGGTGATGGCGCAGGCTGGGCCGCAGATACTGCGTGATGGTGATGATGTCGCAGCCCGCCTCGTACAGGTCGGTCAGCGCGACGTTGACCTCGTCGGGCGTCTCGCCCATGCCGAGGATCAGGTTGCTCTTGGTCACCAGACCGTAGTCGCGTGCCGCGGTCACGACGTCGAGGCTGCGCTGGTAGCGGAACGCCGGCCGGATCCGCTTGAAGATGCGCGGCACCGTTTCGACGTTGTGCGCCAACACTTCCGGGCGCGTCTCGAAGACCGTCTCGAGCTGAGAGGGGATGCCGTTGAAGTCGGGGATGAGCAACTCGACACCGGTGTTCGGGTTCAGCGCCTTGATCTGCCGCACCGTCTCGGCGTACAGCCACGCGCCGCCGTCGGGCAGGTCGTCACGGGCGACGCCGGTCACGGTCGAGTACCGCAGGCCCATCGCCTGCACGCTCTCGGCCACCCGCCGTGGCTCGTCGCGATCCAGCTCGGCGGGCTTGCCGGTGTCGATCTGGCAGAAGTCGCAGCGGCGGGTGCACTGTTCGCCGCCGATCAGGAAGGTGGCCTCGCGGTCTTCCCAGCACTCGTAGATGTTGGGGCAGCCGGCTTCCTCGCAGACCGTGTGCAGACCTTCCCGGCGCACCAGAGCCTTGAGCTCCTTGTACTCCGGGCCCGTCTTCATCGTGGTCTTGATCCACGGCGGCTTGCGCTCGATGGGGACCGCGGCGTTGCGGACCTCGAGGCGCAACAGCTTGCGGTTTCCCGGTTCGACGCTCACAGGATCGATGCTAGCGCCGTGCGGCCGTCGAGGGCATCCCGGACGGCCTCGACGACGGTGTCGGTGACATCGGCGACCGTGACCGTGCGACCGAGTTCGGCGCTCAGCGACGTCACGCCCGCATCGGAGATCCCACACGGCACGATCGACGAGAACGCATCGAGATCACAATCACAGTTCAGGGCAAAGCCGTGCAGCGTCGTCGCGCGCGCCACCCGGATGCCGATCGCGGCGATCTTGCGGGCCTGCCGACCGTCGCCGCCGGGCACCCACACGCCGGACCGGCCTTCGACCTTGCCGGTCTGCAACCCGAACGAGGCACACACCGCGATCAGCGAATCCTCAAGGCGGCGAACGTACTTCACCACGTCGATCGGCTGAGCCAGCCCGATGATCGGATAGCCGACCAGCTGACCGGGGCCGTGCCAGGTGATCTTGCCGCCGCGGTCGGTGTCGATCACCGGTGTGCCGTCGACCGGGCGCTCGTGCGCTTCGGTGCGCTTGCCCGCGGTGTAGACCGGCGGATGCTCGAGCAGCAGCAGGGTGTCGGGGCCGCCCGCGATGCGTTCCTCGGCCAGCTCGCGCTGCAGCTGCCAGGCCTCGGTGTAGTCCACGACGCCCAACCGGCGCACCTCGAGGGGCGCGACAGCGGACCGGACGGACGTGTCTATCACCTGTTCGACGGTACTCGGATCAGGTGTCCTTCGGAGCGGTCACGTAGGCCAGCGCTTCGCGGATGGTGTTGTGGTGGAACTCGAATCCGGCCCGCTCGAGCGCCGCCGGGATGGCACGCTGCCCGCCGAGCAGACCCTCGTCGGCGAACTCGCCGAGCACGGTGCGCAGCGCGAACCCCGGCACCAGCAGGACGGTCGGACGGTTCACGGCCCGGCCGAGCGCGGCGGTGAACTCGGCGTTGGTGACGGGTGCGGGGCCGGTCAGGTTCACCGCACCGGCGATGTCGGCGTGACCGATGGCGAACAGGAGTGCGCGCACCTCGTCCTCGAGGCTGATCCACGGCATGTACTGCTTGCCGTTGCCCAGCCGGGCGCCGAGCCCCAGCGAGAACAGCGGCTTGATGCGGCTCAGCATGCCGCCCGAGGGCGACAGCACCAGCCCGGTGCGCAGCAACACCACCCGGGTGCCCGCCTGCTGGGCGGGCTCCGTCGCCGCCTCCCAGTCCTCGCACAGGCCGGCGAGGAAGCCGCCCCCCGGCGGCGCCGTCTCCTCGACGACGCGGCCGCGGGTGTCGCCGTAGAAGCCGACCGCGCTGGCGTTGATCAGCGCGGGCACGCCCGCTTCGACGACGGCGTTCGACAGCACCTCGGTGGGGCCGATGCGGCTGTCCCGCAGGCTCTGTTTGAACGCCCCCGACCAGCGCTTGGCTCCGACGTTGACCCCGCAGAGGTTCACGACGGCGTCGACGCCTCGCAGCGCGTTCGGGTCGAACTCGCCCCTGTCGGGGTTCCAGAACACCTCGTCGGCGTTCGACGGCGCCCGCCGGACGATCCGCACCACGCGGTGGTCGGCCGCGCGCAGTGCGGACGTCAAAGCCGAGCCGATCAGTCCGGAGGAGCCCGCGATCGCTATCACGGCATTTGCCACAGTGCCGTCTTTACAGACCCAGATCGGCTTCGAATGCCGCCTCTTCGAGTCGACGCTTGATGGTGGTCAGGAATCGTCCGGCGTCCGCGCCGTCGATCAACCGGTGGTCGTAGGTCAGCGGCAGGTAGCACACCGACCGCACGCCGATCGATTCGTTGCCGTTGTCGTCGACGACCACGCGAGGCCGCTTGACGATCGCGCCGGTGCCCAACATCGCCGCCTGCGGCGGCACCAGGATCGGCGTGTCGAACAGCGCGCCCTGGCTGCCGATGTTGGTGATGGTGAAGGTGCCACCCGACAGGTCGTCCGGCTTGAGGTTGCCCGACCGGGCGCGCGCCGCGATGTCGGCGATCGCCTTGGCGAGGCCGCCAATGGACAGATCGCCCGCGTTGTGCACGACGGGGGAGAGCAGACCCTGGTCGGTGTCGACCGCGAAGCCGAGGTGTTCGGCGTCGTAGTAGGTGATCTCCTTGGTGTCCTCGTTGTAACTGGCGTTGACGTTCGGGTGCGCCTTGAGCGCGTCGATCACCGCGACGGCGAAGAACGGCAGGAACGTCAGGTTGACGCCTTCGCGTTCGGCGAAACTCGCCTTGGCCCTTGCCCGTAGCGAGACGATCTTGGTCAGGTCGACCTCGTGCGTCTGCGTCAGCTGGGCGGTGGTCTGCAGGGATTCCCGGGTCTTCTTGGCCGTGATCTGCCGGATCCGGTTGGCCTTCTGGGTGGTCCCGCGCAAGTGCGCCAGCGCGGGGGCCGGTGCGGCCTTGGCGGCCGGGGCCGCCGCCGCAGCGGCAGGTGCCGGTGCGGCTGGTGCGGGTGCCTTCTTGGCTTCGGCGGCCGCCAGCACGTCCTGCTTGCGGATGCGACCGCCGACGCCGGTGCCCTTGACCGAGGCCAGATCAATGCCGTTCTCTCCGGCCAGCTTTCGCACCAACGGGGTGACGTACGGGTTGCCGTCGGCGCTACCGGAATCCGCCTTGGCCTCCGCGGCAGGCGCCGCGGGTTCGGGCTTGGGTTCCGGCTTGGGCTCGGGCTTGGGTTCCGGCTTGGGCTCGGGCCTTGGGTTCGGGCTTCGGCTCGGGCTTGGGTTCGGGCTTGGGTTCGGGCTTGGGTTCGGGCTTGGGTTCGGGCTTGGCCGCCGGGGCCGCGCCCTCGGCGCCGATCTTGGCCAGTTCGCCGCCGACGGCGACGGTGTCGTCCTCCTCCGCGGTGATCGACACCAGGGTGCCCGCCACCGGCGAGGGAATCTCGGTGTCGACCTTGTCGGTGGACACCTCCACGAGTGCCTCGTCGACCTCGACGCTGTCGCCGACCTTCTTCAGCCAGCGCGTGACGGTGCCCTCGGTGACCGACTCGCCCAGCTCGGGCATCAGCACCGGCGTCGTCTCACCGCCACCGCCGTCCGCGGCGGGCGCAGGCGCGCTCTCGGGCTCGGGTTCTGGTTCGGGCTCGGCTCGGGCTCTGGCTCGGTGGCCTGGCTCCGCCTCGGGCTCGGGCTCGGGTTCCGGCTCCGGTTCCTTCTCCGCGGCAGGAGCCTCGCCGCCGCCCTCACCGGCTTCGCCGATCTGCGCCAACTCGCCACCGATCTCGACGGTGTCATCCTCGTGGGCGACGATCTTCGTCAAGACGCCCGCCGCGGGTGACGGGATCTCGGTGTCGACCTTGTCGGTCGAGACCTCCAGCAGGGGCTCGTCGACTTCGACGGTGTCGCCCTCCTGCTTCAGCCAACGAGTGACGGTCCCTTCCGTGACGCTCTCACCTAGTGCGGGCATCTGAACGGAGATGGCCATGTGTCTTGACTCCCTCGAATGGTCTTCGTCACCTGTCGATTGTCGGTCCCCATCCTGTCACGTCCGCTCGCGTCGGTCGCCGCAGACCGGGGGTCTATTCGCTCTGGCACTATCGAAAGTGGTGGTGCGGACCCCAACCCCCAGAAACACGCCACCGCACAGCGAAGGGAGTCAGGTCGATTTGGGACTCTTCGACAGGTTTCGCGGTCGCCGCTCCAGGCGCGCCGACGGCCGGGATCCCGCCGCCGATCTGAACTATCTGCGGCAGTGGGTCGCCGACCACGTCGGTGTCGAGGCGTTCGTCGAACCCAAGACCACCGTCACCGAGGTGACGGTCGTGCTGGTCGACGCCGACGGTGTGTGGACCAGGCGCCGGGCGGGCGGGTACTCCGGTGCCCGCAAGCTCAGTGACCGACTCAACATCCCCGTCTACGACGTGCAGAAGGTCGGCTACCCCCAACGAATGCGCGATCACGATGCGCGGCAGCGCATTCTGCGCGACCGCGAAATGCGCCGCGAACTCGAAGAGGGCTGATCGCCCGGCTTGTGCTCGGCTATCCGTTCTCGGCGATGTCCTCGAGGACCGCGAACATGGTGCGGGTCGGCACCCCGGTACCGCCCTTGCCGGTGTAACCCCATGGCCCGCCGCTGTTGTAGGCCGGAGCGGCCACGTCGATGTGCGCCCACTGCACGCCGTCGCCGACGAACTCACGCAGGAACACGCCGGCAACCAGCATGCCCGCGTACCGGGAGCCGCTGACATTGGCCAGGTCGGCGACCGTCGACTTGAGATCGTCCTTGAGTTCCTCGGGCAGCGGCATCGGCCAGGCGTTCTCACCGACGCCCTGCGACAGCGCGGCGACGCGATCGCGGAACTCGTCGCTGCCCATCACGCCGGGGGTGCGGCTGCCCAGCGCGACCGTCTGCGCGCCGGTCAGCGTCGAGGTCTCGATCAGGTAGTCCGGGTCGTCCTCGCAGGCCCGCACGATCGCGTCGGCCAGGATCAGCCTGCCCTCGGCGTCGGTGTTGAGCACCTCCACCGTGATGCCGCCGTACTGGGTCAGCACGTCACCCGGTCGCTGCGCGGTGGCCGACGGCATGTTCTCGGCCATCGGGACGGTGGCCACCACGTCGATCGGCAGATCCTGCTTGGCGGCCAGCACCACGGTGGCGATGACCGCCGCGGCGCCACCCATGTCGGAGGTCATCTGATGCATGTTGGATGCGGGCTTGATCGAGATGCCGCCGGTGTCGAACGTGATGCCCTTGCCGACCAGCGCCACCTTCTTGGTCTTCTTCGACCGGTTCTTGGCATGGTGGGTGAGCCGGACCAGCCGAGGCGGACGCGACGAGCCCTTGCCGACGCCGACCACGCCGCCGTAGCCGGCCTTGTCCAACGCCTTGTCGTCGAGGACCTCGACCTCGAGGTCGACCGACTCACCCAGCGCCTTCGCGCGCTTGGCGAACTCGGCGGGGAACAGGTGACTGGGCGGGGTGTTGACCAGATCGCGCGCGGTGGCGACCGCGGTGGCGATGTCGGCAGCGCGCGTCGCCGCGGACTTGGCGCCCTTCGCGGTGGACAGGGCGGTGATCGTGGCCAGCCCAGGTTCCTTCGGCGCCGTCTTGGCGCTGCGGAAGTCGGTGAACCGGTAGGCGCCGAGGATCAGTCCTTCGATCGTGGCCTCCAGGTCGAGCTCGGACAGCGTGGTGACCACCGCCTCGACGCCGGACAGTGAGCGGGCCGCGACGCCCGCGGCACGCCGGATCACGTCGGCGGGCCACTCGTCGCGCGGCTTCCCAAGCCCGATCGTCAGCACGCTGGACACCGGCAGCGAGGGCGGCACCACCCTGGTGACCTGTTCGGTCGCGCCCTTGGCGCCGAGCGCCTTGAGCGCCACCTCGATCTCGCCGACGGCCTCTGCGTCGAGGAACGGGTTCGTGACCACCTTCGCGGTGTCGTCGTCACCGGTGACGACGGGGACGATCAACACCGCCGAACCCGAGCGGCGCTTGGGCAACGTGGCGGAGACGGTGACGACGGGGGACTGGTAGCCGGGAGGGGTGCTCACGAAGTTTCACCCTAGTCGCGGCGGTAATAGGGTGGCGGCGTGAGTGACAACCTGTGGAAGGGTCCGCTCGAGGATCGCCATCGCGAACTCGGGGCCAGCTTCGCCGAATTCTCCGGCTGGCTGATGCCGGTGTCCTATGCGGGGACGGTCAGCGAGCACAACGCGACCAGGACGGCCGTCGGGTTGTTCGACGTCAGCCACCTCGGCAAGGCCCTCGTCCGCGGGCCGGGGGCGGCGGAGTACGTCAACTCCGCGCTCACCAACGACCTCGGCCGGATCGAACCCGGTAAGGCGCAATACACCTTGTGCTGCAACGATTCCGGCGGAGTCATCGACGACCTGATCGCGTACTACGTCTCCGACGACGAGATCTTCCTGGTGCCCAACGCCGCCAACACCCCTGCCGTGGTCGCCGCCCTGACCGAGGGGGCGCCCGCGGGGCTGACCATCACCGACGAGCACCGCTCGTACGCCGTGCTGGCCGTGCAGGGGCCGAAGTCCGCCGACGTGGTCGGCGCGCTGGGGCTCCCGACCGGCATGGACTACATGGGCTACGCCGACGCCGAGTTCGGCGGCGTGCCCGTGCGGGTGTGCCGCACCGGCTACACCGGCGAACACGGTTACGAGTTGCTGCCGCCGTGGGATCGCGCAGGCGTGGTGTTCGATGCGCTTGCTCGAGCGGGTCACGGCCGCCGGTGGTGAACCCGCGGGCCTCGGCGCCCGCGACACGCTGCGCACCGAGATGGGCTATCCGCTGCACGGACACGAACTCTCCCTCGACATCTCGCCGCTGCAGGCCCGCAGCGGATGGGCGATCGGGTGGAAGAAGGACGCGTTCTGGGGCCGCGACGCGCTGCTGGCCGACAAGCAGGCCGGGCCACGCCGGTTGCTGCGCGGACTGCGCGCGGTCGGCCGCGGGGTGCCGCGTGCCGACATGACGGTGCTGGCCGACGACAAGCCGGTCGGGCTGACGACGTCGGGAACCTTCTCTCCGACACTGAAACTCGGCATCGCGCTGGCCCTGATCGACACCGATGCCGGCGTCGTCGACGGTCAGCGCGTCGCGGTCGACGTGCGTGGCAGGGCGCTCGAGTGCGAGGTGGTACCGCTCCCGTTCGTAGCCGCCAAAACACGCTAGCCATGGGTTATACAATCGCCACATGACCGATGGCCACCTCGAATTCACGCTTGCCCGCAACGCGACTCCGGCGAGCGACGAGGTACGTGCCGACATCCTGCGTGACCCCGGTTTCGGGCGTTTTCACACCGACCACATGGTCTCGATCGACTACACCGAGGGCAAGGGCTGGCACGACGCCCGCGTGACGCCGTACGGCCCGATCGAGCTGGACCCGTCGGCCATCGTGCTGCACTACGCCCAAGAGGTCTTCGAAGGCCTCAAGGCCTACCGGTGGGCGGACGGGTCGATCGTGTCGTTCCGGCCGGACGCCAACGCCGCCCGGCTGCGCACCTCGGCGCATCGGATCGCCATCCCGGAACTCCCGGAAGAGGTGTTCATCGAGTCGCTGCGACAGCTGATCGCCGTCGACGGTGACTGGGTGCCCGCCGCGGGCGGCGAGGAGTCGCTCTATCTGCGGCCCTTCATCTTCGCCACCGAGCCCGGTCTGGGCGTACGGCCCGCCAACCAGTACCGCTACATGGTGATCGCCTCCCCTGCGGGTGCGTACTTCAAGGGCGGCATCAAGCCGGTGTCGGTGTGGCTGTCGACCGAGTACGTGCGCGCCAGCCCTGGCGGAACCGGTGCGGCCAAGTTCGGCGGCAACTACGCGGCGTCGCTGCTGGCCCAGGCCGAGGCCGCCGATCACGACTGCGATCAGGTGGTGTGGCTCGACGCCATCGAACGCCGCTACGTCGAGGAGATGGGCGGCATGAACCTGTTCTTCGTCTTCGGCAGCGGGGGATCGGCGCGGCTGGTCACGCCCGAGCTCAGCGGTTCGCTGCTGCCCGGCATCACCCGGGACTCGTTGCTGCAGTTGGCAAGTGACGCGGGCTTCGCCGTCGAGGAGCGCAAGATCGACGTCGACGAATGGCAGAAGAAGGCGGCGGCCAACGAGATCACCGAGGTCTTCGCGTGCGGCACCGCCGCCGTGATCACCCCGGTCTCGCACGTCAAGTTCGGCGACGGTGAGTTCGCCATCGCCGACGGCGAGCCCGGCGAGGTCACGATGGCGCTGCGCGACACGTTGACCGGCATTCAGCGGGGCACCTTCGCCGACACCCACGACTGGATGACCCGACTGGGCTAGGCGTACTTCTACGCCTTCCGGCGTGACCATCTAGGCCTTCCCGGCCGTGACGAAGTACCCGCGGGGCACCCCTGGCACGTCCAGCGGCGCAGGCGGTTGCGGCCACCGGTTCCACGCGTAGCCGGGCTCTGCGGCGTCGGTGACCTGCACCGTCCAGCCCAGCCGTTGCAGCGGCTCCGCCGGACTGTCGGTGCCGTAGACCCACGGCGCTCCCAGCGCGGACATGTAGTCGCGCACCGGCGCCAGGAAGGGCGACTCCAGCAGCGTCAGGGAGACGATGTCGCACAGCAGCGTCGACCCCGACGGTGACAGCGCGTCGACGTTCGCGAACAGGGCGTCCACCGAGGCCTGGTCGAGGTACTGCAGCAACCCCTCGACCAGCCACACCGTCGGCGCTGCGGCATCGTGGCCGGCAGCCCGAAGCGCGGCAGGCCAGTCCTCGGTGAGATCGGCGCCGACGGCCCGCCGCGTGCAGCCCGGCCGGTGGTCGGCCAGCACGGCGTCCTTGGCCACGAGCACCGCGGGCTGATCGACCTCGAACAGCACGGTGTCCTGCGGCCACGCGAGCCGATAGGCCCTGGCGTCGCGCCCCGCGGCCAGGATCACGAACTGGCGGGCGCCCCGCTGCGCCGCGCGCTGCAGCTCCTCGTCCCAGAAGCGCGTCCGCACCTCGATGATCGCGGGGCCCTGGCCCGTCGCGGCCTCGTAGTCGGCGAGCAGTCGGCGGCCGGCGGGGCCGGCGAGCTCGGCGGCGTACGGGTCGGTGAACAGCGGATCGTCGCGTTCGGATTCCGCGGCGCGGATGGCGGCGACGAGGAGACCCGTGCTGGCGACCGCCTGTTTGGTGTTCGGCATCGCATCATCGTCGGCGATCCGGCGGCCCGGGTATTGGATATTTTTGCCCGTCGGCGCTGACGTGGCTGGGCAGCCGGATCGGGCTGCGCAGATACTGCGACGGCGTCAGCGCCGCGAACGACCGGAACTCGCGGACGAAGTGCGCCTGGTCGAAGTACCCCGTCGCGGCGGCGATGTCGGCGCCTCGCGCGTCCGCGCGCAGCGCCCGCAACGTCGCCTGAAACCGCCGGATCCGGGCGTACGCCTTGGGCGTCAGCCCGATCTCGTTCCGGAACGACGCAATGAGGCGCTTGGGGGACAGGTCGGCGATCCGCCCGGCGTCGGAGACCCGCAGCGCGGCGCGGTCCTCGATGGCCGCCACCGCGAGTGCGACGCCGGGATGTCGATCCACCTCGAAGCGCGCCTGCCGCAGCAGGAACTCCTCGAGCAGCGCGAAGCGCAGGCGCGGCGTCGGAGCCTCGCGCAGGCGGGCGTGCAGCCGGCGACCGTCGGTTCCCCAGAGGTCGTCGAGGCCGACGTTCGCGTCCGTCAGCTCGTGCAGGGGGACTCCGCAGAACGGATAGGCGCCACCCGGCAGGAAGTGGACGGCGAGCACGGTGGAACCCGGCGCGATGTCGGACACGTAGGACGTGGCGTGTGGACCCGAGAGAAATGCGGAGCCGACGTCCAGCCGGGTGGCTCCGTCGGCCGCATAGAGGCCGAGCCTGCTGTCGTCGCTGAGATCGACGATCACGGTGGCCGCCCCGCGCGGCAGCGCGCGGTCCAGGACCGGGTCGGCGCCACTTCGCCAGTAGCCGAAGTACTCGACATACCCGCTCAGCGGTGGGCCCGGTCGGTAGAGGAGTGGCGCGCCCGGCTGGGAGTCGGCCATCACGCCAGGTTAGCGCCGCAGGGTCGGCGTCAGTGCACGGCCAGCCCGAGCGCGGTCACGGTGGTCGACACCTCGACGGCCGCGCCGAGCACGTCGCCGGTGATGCCGCCGAACCGTCGGACGCAGTGCCACACCAGCACGGCGACGACCGCCATCGCAACGAGGACGACGACCGGCCCCTGCCACGGCCGCGGCGTCGCGAACACCGCAGCCGCCGCGACGGCGACGACCCAGCCCACCACGACCAGGACCGGCTGCGTGCCCGCCACCCCCGCGCCGAGTGAGCTGCCCGTCGCGGCGGGCACCGACCGTCGGCACGCCAGCACGACCGCCACCCGGCCCGCGGCGACCGCCACCGCGATCGCGATCAGGCCGGACATCGAGAACGCCGCGCCCTGGACGACGATCACCACCACCACCGCGGCGACGCCGAACGGTCCGGCGCGCCCGTCGCGCATGACGGCGAGGGCGCGTTCCGGCGGTCCGTAACAACCCAGCCCGTCCACGGTGTCCGCCAGCCCGTCCACGTGCAGGCCGCGGGTGGCCAGCAGGAGGACGGCCACCGCGAGCAGGCCGGTGAGCGAGCTGCCTGCGCCGAAGGCCTGGGCCGCCACCCATGACGTCGCGGCGGCCAACCCGCCCAGCGCGACACCCACCACCGGCAACGCGGTCAGGGCACCCCGCCCGAAGGGCTGTCCGGAGTGGACCGGCAACACCGTCCCGAACGCGAATGCCGAAGTGAGGGAACCGATCACGGCGCCGGATCGGACACCTGGTTCGGACACCTGGTTGGTCACCTGCGCCGCTTCGAACGTCGCCATCGACGCCAGCGTCGCGATCGCGGCCCGTACGACCGGAAGCGCGACGGCCGCACCCGTGCCCTCCCCGAGGCGCATCCCGAGGTCGATGATCGGCTCGAGCTCGAGGTGCTGCAACGCCAGCGCGTGCGCGGGTTCGGTGGACAGGTGGCCGGCCTGCCACCACTGTCGTGCGCCGGGCGCCAACCGGTCGGCGATCAGCGCCGCCGCCGTCACCACCACACCGTCGAGCAGCACCGGCGTGCGCCGCACGGCCGCCTGCGCCAGGAATCCCGCCATCGCCGCCAGGTCGGCGCCGCCGCAGACCCGCAGCAGTGCGACGGGATCGGTCCGGACCGTGCGGGCGCGGAACAGGGCGTCGCGGATGGCCGCGGTCTTGCGCGCCCAGCCTGCGTCGTCGATGCCGGTGCCCCGACCCACGACGGCGACGGGCTCGGATTTCGTCAGCGCGGCAATCAATGTCGTTGCGGCGGTGGTGTTTCCGATTCCCATGTCGCCGGCGATCAGCAGGTCGGCCCCGGCGTCCACCTCCTCGTCGGCGATGCTGCGACCCGCCTCGACGGCGGCGTCGACCTCGTCGGCGCTCAGCGCGTCCTCCACGGCGATGTTGCCGCTGCCGCGGCGCACCCTGTGCGCACCGATCGACGGCGACAGCGGTTCGTCGGAGTCCACCGCCACGTCGACCACGCGCACGCCGGCGCCCGCCATCTCGGCCAGCACGTTGATGGCCGCCCCGCCCGTGTCGAAGTTCGCCACCATCTGGGCGGTCACCTCGGAGGGGAACGCCGACACTCCCGCCGCGGTGACACCGTGATCGCCTGCGAAGACGACCACCCGCGGCCGTTCGAACTGGTGCGGTGGGCAGACCCCCTGGCACGCCGACACCCACACCGACAGGTCCTCGAGCCTGCCGAGCGCACCGGGCGGCTTGGTGAGCGTCACCTGGCGTGCCAGCGCGGCGGCCTCGGCCTCCGCGTCGGGTGCCTCGATGGCCGGAAATTCCGTCACGTTGTCTCCTTGACCGTCAGTGGCTGGCCTGCGACCACGAGTACGACACGTTCGCACTGCGCGGCGAGGCGTTGGTTCACCACGCCCAACTCGTCGGCGAAGCGGCGGCCCGACTCCGTCGCGGGCACCACCGCAAGCCCGACCTCGGGGCTGACCAGCGCGAGCGGTCCGCGGAATGCGCCGACGGCCGCGACGAGGTCGTCGACGTCCCGGTTCACCGCGCCTCCGGTCCAGGCGGCTTGCCGGTCCATCGCCGCGACCAGCCAGCCGCCGATGTCGTCGACCAATGTCGGCAGGTCGGGATCGACGCGCAATTGTGTTGCCACGTCCTGACTTTCGACGGTCGTCCAGTGCGCGGGCCGGCGTTCCCGGTGGGTGGCCACCCTCTTCGACCAGTCCGCGTCGTCAGCGGTGGCCGCGCCGGTGGCCAGGTAGCGGACGGGCTGCTCCCGCGTCACCATCTGCGCGATCGACTCTTCGGCCCACTGCGACTTGCCCGATCGGATACCGCCGAGAACCAGCGCACGCACCGCGGCTCAGGCGATCTTGTCGCCGCGGTTGACCTGCGGGCGCGGCGCCCGCATCCGGCGCAGCTGAGAGGCCCGGCTCGCAGCGTAGAAGCCGAGCTTCCAACCACTTTCGATGTTGTCCGGGAACTTCGCGTCGACCATCTTGTTGACCCGTCGCCCGATCAGCAACCCGTCGACGAGCATGATCAGCACCAACGCGAGCATCGCGGGCGACAGCGCGCGCTGAATCTGCGCCGACGGCACCGAGAGCATCACGAACACCAGCAGAAGCGCGGCGGGCATGAACAGCCCGAGCAGGTTGCGGCGGGAGTCCACGACGTCGCGGACGAACCGGCGGACCGGCCCCTTGTCGCGTGGCAGCAGGTAGGCGTCCTCGCCGGACATCATCTTCTCGCGGCGAGACGATGCGTCGGCGCGGCGGGTGAGCTTCTCGGCCTTGCGCTCTTCCTTGCTGAGCTTCGGACCGCCCAGCTCCTTGCGCCGCTTGCGGGCCTCGGCGGACGTCATCGGCGCAGGCGCCACCGGGCCACGCTTGCGGGCGGCCTGGCTGCGCTTCGGCGTCGGCCTGCCCTTCGGGGCCGTCGCGTTGGCCTCACGGGTTGCCGCGTCGTTCGCGTCGTCGACCGAGCCGGACTCCTCCGGTGCGGGGTTGTCCTTCTTGCGGCCCAGCAGATTCACGTGTGCCAGGTTACTTCAGTCCCGCGCTGGTTATGCCCGCCTGGCATGCACCCCTTCAAATGGGCACTTACTCTGCTGGCATGACGGGCTCCGCGCTGCGCGTGTTGATCGCCCCCGACTGCTACGGCGACAGCCTCACCGCCGTCGCGGCCGCCGAGGCGATCGCCGCAGGCTGGGGAAGCGCAAGACCCGACGACACGCTGGTGTCCGCACCGCAGTCCGATGGCGGTCCCGGCTTCGTCGGCGTGCTGGCCAGTCGGTTGGGCGGCCTGCGCACGGCGACCGTCAGCGGCCCGCTGGCCGTCGACGTCACCGCCGAGTGGGTGTTCGACGACGCGTCGGCCACGGCCTACGTCGAGTGCGCGCAGGCATGTGGCCTGGCGCTGCTCGGCGGGCCGCCGACCGTCCGGACCGCGCTCGAGGCCCACAGCAGGGGAGTCGGACAGCTCATCGACGCCGCGATCGCGGCCGGGGCGCAGCGCATCGTCGTCGGCCTCGGCGGCAGCGGGTGCACCGACGGCGGTCGCGGGCTGGTCGACGCGCTCGGCGGGCTGACGGCCGCCCGGGCCCGGCTGGCAGACGTCGAGTTGATCGCCGCGACGGACGTCGAACACCCGCTGCTCGGCCCGATGGGCGCGGCCGCCGTGTTCGGACCGCAGAAGGGCGCCGACCCGGCCACCGTGGCGCTGCTGGAGGCCAGGCTCACCGAGTGGTCCGCCGAACTGAACGCCGTGGCGGGCCGTGACGTCGGCGCCGAACCCGGCGCAGGCGCGGCCGGGGGCATCGGTGCCGCGCTTCTGGCGCTGGGTGGGCGCCGCGAGTCCGGCGCCGCGGTGATCGCCGAATACACCGGCCTGGCCGCCGACGTCGCCGCCGCCGGGCTCATCATCACCGGTGAGGGCCGGTTCGACGATCAGTCGCTGCACGGCAAGGTGGTCAGTGCGCTGGCCGCCGGGGCACGTGACACGCCCGTGCTGGTGCTGGCAGGCCAGATCACGCTCGACCCCGGCGCGCTGCGGGCCGCGGGCATCACCGCAGCCCACTCGATCGCCGACTACGCAGGCTCGATTCAGCTGGCGATCGACGATGCGGCGAACCAGCTGACCGGACTGGCGCAGCGAACCGGCGCCGGCTGGCCGGACGAGTTGCTTGAGTAAGGGAATAGCGGGAGAACAAGGTACCGTTGAGGTATCCGAGGCATGAGTATGCACAGGGAGAAGCAATGACTGTTCAGGACGAAGCGACCACCACAACCACCCACGGCGTGATCCTGACCGATGCTGCGGCGTCCAAGGCGAAGGCGCTGTTGGACCAGGAGGGTCGCGACGACCTGGCGCTGCGCATCGCCGTTCAACCGGGTGGATGTGCCGGCCTGAAGTACAACCTGTTCTTCGACGACCGCACCATGGACGGCGACCTGAACGCCGACTTCGGCGGCGTCCGGCTGACCGTCGACCGGATGAGCGCCCCCTACGTGCAGGGCGCCACGATCGACTTCGTCGACACCATCGAGAAGCAGGGCTTCACGATCGACAACCCGCAGGCCACCGGGTCCTGCGCCTGCGGCGACTCGTTCAACTGAGTCGAACCGGGCCGGCCTAGTACTGGCCGGCCCGCGGTAGGTACGAACACACCAGGATGTGGTGATCCTGGATCAGCAGCTGCGCGACCGCCTGACGGTCGGACTCGGACTGTGCGCGGCCCGCCTGTTTCACCTGCATGGTGAAGAGCACCTGAGCCTGATTCGGCGACAACGTCACGATCTTGTCGATGGACGTCACCTGGGCACTGCCGAACTGCCTGCGGAACGCGTCGCTGGCCAGGTTCGCCAGCGCCATGTCCGAGCGCTTGTCCTTGATCTCGTCGAAGACCCCGCACGACGCGTGCCGGGCGATGGCCTCGTCGTCGCCCCTGGCTGAGCGCGTCCATGAAGTCCTGGATGGAGGTCTTCGCGGATTCCGGTGTCAGCGCGGCGTTGGTCGAGTCGTCCCGCCGCGTGGCGACGACGATGGCCACCGCCGCGGCAGCGAGCGCCGCGACCACCAGCAGAACGAGCCCGGCCACCAGGAGGCGGCGTCCGCCGCGGCTTACCCGGGTACGGCACCGGCGGCGGCAACGCGCCGGGATACGCCGACGGCACCTGATCCGGATAGGGCTCGGGTGCGCCGTGCGGGCCGCCTTGCGGCGGCTGACCCGGATATCCGCCTGGCGGCGGCTGAGCCGGATATCCGCCTTGCGGCGAGAACGGCTGCTGGGGAAATGGTTCGGGGTAAGGAAAGGGACCAGCCATGTCGTTGCTAGGCTAGCGCACCGACCAGCGGATACCGCCGGTCACGGCTGGCGGGCCACCTCGGTAGGCTTAGATAGCCAAGCTTAATGAAATGAAGGGTGACGTTTCGTGACCATTGCTGTGACCGGGTCGATTGCGACCGACCATCTGATGAGGTTCCCAGGCAAGTTCTCCGAACAATTGCTGGCCGACCATCTGCAGAAGGTGTCGTTGAGCTTCCTGGTCGACGACCTCGTCATCCACCGGGGTGGCGTCGCAGGCAACATGGCCTTCGCGATCGGCGTGCTCGGTGGCGACGTCGCACTCGTCGGCGCCGCGGGCAAGGACTTCGACGACTACCGGCAGTGGCTGACGTCGCACGGCGTCGGCTGCGACGGCGTGCTGATCTCCGAGGACGGCCTACACCGCGCGGTTCGTCTGCACCACCGACGAGGACATGGCCCAGATCGCGTCGTTCTACCCGGGCGCCATGTCGGAGGCCCGCAACATCAAGCTCGCCGACCTCGTATCCCGCTCGGGCGCACCGGAACTGGTGATCATCGGGGCCAACGACCCGGAAGCGATGTTCCTGCACACCGAGGAGTGCCGTGAGCTGGGTCTTGCGTTCGCCGCCGACCCGTCGCAGCAGTTGGCGCGGCTGTCCGGCGAGGACATCCGCAAGCTGATCGGCGGCGCCACCTACCTGTTCACCAACGACTACGAGTGGGACCTGCTGCTGCAGAAGTCCGGGCTGACCGAGGCCGAGGTGATGAGCCAGATCGGCCTGCGCGTCACGACGCTGGGCCCCAAGGGCGTCGACCTGGTGTCGCCCGACGGGACCGTCGTGCACGTCGGCATCGTGCCCGAGACCCACCAGGCCGACCCGACCGGCATCGGCGACGCGTTCCGGGCCGGGTTCCTGATGGGCCGAAGCGCGGGCCTGAGCCTGGAGCGGTCGGCGCAGTTGGCGTCCATGGTGGCCGTGCTGGTCTTCGAGGCGCCAGGGCCGCAGGAGTGGACGTGGGACAAGGCTTCGGCCATCACCCGCATCACCGACGCCTACGGCGCCGACGCAGGCACCGAGATCGCGGCGGCGCTGGGCTGAGGTCGCCCGCCGCCCCGTGTCAGAGCTGCACGGGGTAGTGCGGCTCGCTGATCCGAGGCGTCACGCTGTGCTCGACGAAGATCGCGTGCCACAGCATGAAGATCAGCACGGTCCACAGCCTGCGGCTGTGATCGGTGACGCCGCTGCGGTGTTCGTCGAGCATCCGGCGCACGGCCGCGAGGTCCACCAGATGGCCGGCCTGCGAGGCCGCCACGGTCGCGTACGCCCAGTCGAGCAGTTCGCCCGCCCGCAGCCAGTGCCTGATCGGCACGGGGAAGCCGAGCTTCGGACGGTTGAGCACGTGCGCCGGGACGATCGGCTCCAGCGCCCGGCGCAGCGCGTACTTCGTGGTGGACCGGGTGATCTTCTGGTCGAACGGCAGCTTCGAGGCCACCGCGAACACCTCGGGGTCCAGGAACGGCACCCGCAGTTCCAGGGAGTTGGCCATCGTCATCTTGTCGGCCTTGACCAGGATGTCGCCCCGTAGCCAGGTGAACAGGTCGATGTGCTGCATGCGCGCGACCGGATCCCACCCCTCGGACGACGCGTACAGCGGCGCCGTGACGTCGGTGTGGGTCCACTCCGGCCGGAACTCCGCCAGTGTCGCCCGCAGCTGGTCGTCGGAGAAGCTGCGGGCGTTTCCGTAGTAGCGCTCCTCGAGCGTCAACGAGCCGCGGTGCAGCAGGCTCTTGCCCCGCATCCCGTCGGGCAGCGGCTTGCTCGCCTTGCCCAACGAACGGCGCACCGGCCGGGGCAGATAGTCGAACGGCTTCAGCGACAACGGTTCCCGGTAGATCGTGTAGCCGCCGAACAACTCGTCGGCGCCTTCGCCGCTGAGCACCACCTTGACGTGCTTGCGCGCCTCCTTGGCGATGAAGAACAGCGGGACCAGAGCGGGGTCGGCGACGGGTTCGTCGAGATACCAGACGATTTCGGGCAGCGCGGCGACGAACTCGGCCTGACTGACCACCTTCGTCACGTGCCGCGCCCCGATGGCCTCGGCCGACGCCACGGCGACGTCGACCTCGGAGAAACCCTCCCGCTCGAACCCGGTGGTGAACGTGATCAGCCGCGGGTTGTGCCGCATGGCCAGTGCCGCGATGGCCGTCGAGTCGATTCCGCCGGACAGGAACGCGCCGACGGTGACGTCGGCGCGCATGTGCTTGGCCACCGAATCCTCGAGCACCGCGGTGATCTCGTCGTAGCGGCTCCTGCTCCTCGCCGGCGACGAACGGCGTCGCCGCGAATCTGGGCACGAAGTACCGGGTCACCACCGGCGCCTGCCCCGGCCGGATGCGGGCGTAACTGCCCGATTCCAGTCGCCGAATGCCGCGGTGCAGCGTCTCCGGTTCCGGCACGTACTGCAGCACCGTGTAGTGCTGCACGGCGCGCTCGTCGATGGCGAGGTCGAAGCCCGCCTGCCGGCGCGAGGTCCAGCAGGCACTTCTTCTCGCTGCCGACGGTCGTGCCGCCGGGACCGGTCGCCATGTACAGCGGCTTGATGCCGAAGGGGTCCCGCGCGCAGAACAACTCGCGCTCGGCCGAATCCCACAGCGCGAACGCGAACATGCCCCGCAGCCGGGTCAGCGCGTCGGCGCCCCAGTGGTGGTAGGCGGCGATGATCGCCTCGCCGTCGCCGTCGGTCGCGAACACGGCGCCATGATCGCGGGCGAGCTCCGCACGCAGTTCGAGGTAGTTGTAGATCTCACCGTTGAAGACCAACACGTAGCGGTCCGGCGCCTCGGGCGGACCCCAGCGCAGCGGCTGGTGGCTGTGCGCGATGTCGATGATCGACAGGCGGTTGAAGCCAAGCACGATCGAACCGCCGGCCCGGTCGTCCGACCAGGTCCCCGGCTCGTCGGGGCCGCGGTGACGCATCAGATGTGACGCGCCCGACACCGCGTCGACCGGCGAGGACGACGGCTGCGCGGACGGATCGGTCAGGTAGGCCAGGAGTCCGCACACCGCGCCAGTATGCCCAATGCGCGCCGTCTCCAGACCGGCACCCGGTGACATTCCCCGGTCGCTTCGCTCCTGCGCGGACCCCCAGCGCGGTGACATTCCCCGGTCGCTTCGCTCCTGCCCGCCGGAGTGGTCTACGCTGCGTAGTATTCGCCTAGCTTCACCGACTTCTAGGAGGCGCCAACGTGACCGCTCGCGGGCTCCGATTGGTCGCGTTGTCAGTCCTTTTGGGTGGGACGACGCTCCTGCTCAGCGGGTGTAGTTGGTCGGAGGCGCTCGGCCTCGGCTGGCCCAACGGCATCACCCCGGAAGGCAAGCTCAACCGCGAGCTGTGGATCGGCTCCGTGATCGCCTCGTTCGTCGTCGGCGTCATCGTCTGGGCCCTGATCTTCTGGAGCAGCGCGTTCCACCGCAAGAAGAAGACCGACACCGAGCTGCCGCGTCAGTTCGGCTACAACATGCCGCTGGAACTGGTGCTCACCGTGGTGCCCTTCCTGATCATCTCGGTGCTCTTCTACTTCACCGTCGTGGTGCAGGAGAAGATGCTGCACAAGGATCCCAACCCCGAGGTCGTGGTCGACGTCACGGCGTTCCAGTGGAACTGGAAGTTCGGGTACCAGAAGATCGCGTTCCACGACGGCACGCTGAGCTACGAGGGCGCCGACGCTGCCCGCAAGGCCGCGATGGCGTCCAAGCCCGAGGGTGTCGACGCGCACGGCGAGGAAATCGTCGGCCCCATCCGGGGACTGAACCCCGAGGACCGCACCTACCTGAACTTCGACAAGATCGAGACCATCGGCTCCAGCACCGAGATCCCGATCCTGGTGCTGCCCAAGGGCAAGCGCATCGAGTTCCAGATCGCGTCGGCCGACGTGATCCACGGATTCTGGGTGCCGGAGTTCCTGTTCAAGCGCGACGTCATGCCCGACCCGGCGGCCAACCACTCGGACAACGTCTTCCAGATCAGCGAGATCCAGGAGACCGGCGCATTCGTCGGTCGCTGCACCGAGATGTGCGGCACGTACCACTCGATGATGAACTTCGAGGTTCGCGTCGTGGAGCCCAACGACTTCAAGGCCTACCTCCAATACCGCGAGGACCACCCGAACGGGACGAACGCCGACGCGTTGCGGGCCATCGGCCTGCCCGCCGAGGCGGTCACCACTCATCCGTTCGACACCCGTCGCGGTGAGCAGGCACCCCAGGCGAGTAAGTAGGGACACCGCATGCACATCGAAGCCAGGCTGTTCGAGTTCCTGACCGCGTTCTTCGCCTTGGTCACCGTGGTGTACGGGGTGCTGACCGCCCTCTACGCCAACGGCGGCATCGAGTGGGCGGGGACCACCGCGCTGGTGCTCACCACGGGCCTCACGCTCATCACCGGCACGTTCTTCCGGTTCGTCGCCCGCCGTCTCGACACCCGGCCCGAGGACTACGAGGACGCCGAGATCGTCCGACGGCGCGGGGGAGCTCGGTTTCTACAGCCCCGGCAGCTGGTGGCCATTGCTGATCGCGCTGTCGGCGTCGGTCACCGCGGTCGCGGTCGCGATGTGGTTGCCATGGTTGATCGCCGCGGGCGCGGTGTTCGTGATCGCGACGGCCGCGGGTCTGGTCTTCGAGTACTACATCGGACCCGAGAAGCACTGACACGCAGCGCGCCGGGTCACGATAAGGGCGCCAGTTGATCGACCTACCGCGTCGTGAGATCCGTCCGAGCCTCGGGTTGGGTACTGTTGCCGAGGCACGGTCAGTCACCGTTTTCGAGGTGACGTCGCGCCGATTGGGCAGGCGAGAAGGACAGGCGTAGATGAGCGGGCCGAATCCTCCTGGGCCGGACGAACCGGCTGAGGACAAGTCCACCACGGGTGAGACCGAGATCTACTCACGCGCGTACTCAGCGCCCGAATCAGAGCAGTTCACCAGTGCGCCCTACGTGCCGCCCGACCCCGCGCTCTATGACTACGACACCTACGAGCCGCCCGAACTCGGCGATCAGGAGCGGCCGCCGCGCTGGCCGTGGGTGGTCGGCGTGGTCGCCATCGTCGCCGCCATCGCGCTCGTCACCTCCGTGACGGTGCTGGTGGCCCGCACCGACAGCGAGAACCTGGCGACCCCGTCGACCAGCTCCACGCACGTCCGCGCCGCCCGTGCAGGACGAGATCACCACGACGACGACCACGACGACCACCGAGGAGCCGCCGCCTCCTCCACCGCCGCCGCCGACGACCGAGGAGCCGCCGCCTCCTCCGCCGGAGACGGTCACGGTGACCCAGGAGCCGCCGCCTCCTCCGCCGGAGGAGACCGAGGCGCCCGCGCCGCCCCCGGCGGCCGCGCCGCCGCCCGCCACCAGCACCGCGCCCGCCGGACCCAGATTCATCACCTACACGGTGACCGGCACCAAGGCGCCGCTGGACCGCATCTCGGTGACCTACACCGATGCCTCCGGTCGCCAGCGCACCCAACAGAACGTCTACATCCCGTGGTCGCTGACGGTGACCCCGATCTCGATGTCCGAGTACGGCTCGGTGCAGGCGTCCAGCCTGTTGCGGCTGAGCAAGTTGAACTGCTCGATCACCACCAGCGACGGTCAGACGATCGCCTCGCAGACACAACAACGACTGGCAGACTGCCTGCTGATGACACACGACGACGCCGCGGCACGACCGCGGCTGCATCCCGACGCACTCGATCAGACCGACCGCATCCTGGTCGCCGTGTGCGTAGTGCTCTGGTTGGCCGCCCTCGGGGCGGCCGTGGCCGCCATCGTGGCCCTGGTGGACCTCGGCACCGCACACACGGCCAACTCGCCGGCCTCCGAGACGCCCTGGCTGCTGTACACGGTCATCGGCGTATCGGCCGCCGTCATCGTCGGCGCGATGCCGCTGCTGATCCGGGCCAGGCGTTCCTCGATGAGCGGCACCCAGCGGCCCGTCGCACCCGTCGCCGCCGCGCGGTCCGGGTTCGGCGATCCCGTCGAGGCGACCACCAGGCTGCGCACGACAGGTGGTCCGGTCATCCGTCGGCAGTCGGTGCCGCCGGCCAACAGCAGGCTGGGATTCCCGACTGCTGCCGTCGACCGGATCTGGCTGCGCTGACTCGGCCGTCACCGCGGGTGCGATCGGCGCCGCGACGACGCTGGTCAGCGTCGGCACGTATCTGCTGGCGACCGAACACGACACCGTGGCGTGGGTGGCCTACGGCGTGGCCGGTCTCGTCACGGTTGCGATGCCCGCCGCGCCGTGGTTCTTCCTACGTCAGTTGCGCGACGTATTGGCTTGACGGAGCCGGCGATTTCGCGCCGCCCGCTGAGCGCGTTGAGATTGCGTCCAGGGTCGTGGTCTGGGTGGCGGGCGCAGCCCTCACCGCAATCTCGTCGCGGCGAAGCGAGCGAGGGTCCCGCCGAACGGTCAGTGATGACCGTTCGGCGAGCCGTTGCCGTTGCCGTTGGTGCCGATGTTCCTCGTCCTGGTATTCCTTCAGCGCCGTGATGCCCTTGCGTTCGGTCGCGTGTGCGGCCTCGGCCAGGGCGTCGCTCTCGGCGGTGGGGTCGGCGAACAGGAAGCTGCCGGTGCCGGTGGCGCCGCCGGAGCCCAGCTTGTTCATCTTCTTGGGCAGCGCAGCGCCCTGGTACTCCAGCGGGATCGGGTGGCCGTGGTCGTCGACCGGGCCGAGCGGCTGGTGCAGCTCGATGTAGGCGCCGTGCGGCAGGCGCTTGAGGATGCCGGTCTCGATGCCGTGCTCGAGCACGGCGCGGTCGCTGCGCTGCAGGCCGACACACCACCGGTAGGTGATGTAGTAGACGATCGCGGGCAGCACGACCATGCCGATGCGGCCGATCCAGGTCGTCGCGTTCAGCGAGATGTGGAACTTCAGCGCGATGATGTCGTTCATGCACGCGAAGGTCAGCACGATGTAGAACGCGATGGCCATGGCGCCGATCGCGGTGCGGACCGGGGCGTCACGCGGACGCTGCAGCAGGTTGTGGTGCGCGTTGTCACCGGAGAACTTCTTCTCCAGGAACGGATAGACGATCAGCAGCATGAAGACCAGGCCCATGATCAGCGCGACCGCCACCGCGGCGGGCATGGTGTGCCCGAACGGATAGAACTCCCAGGCCGGCCACATACGGGCCAAGCCGTCGGTCCACATCATGTAGAAGTCGGGCTGGCTGCCCGCCGAGATCTGCGACGGCTTGTACGGGCCCAGCTGCCAGATCGGGTTGATCTGCAGCAGACCGCCCATCAGGCCGAGGATGCCGACGGTCATGGCGAAGAACGCGCCGGACTTGACCGCGAAGACCGGCATGACGCGCACGCCGACGACGTTCTTCTCGGTGCGGCCGGGGCCGGGGAACTGGGTGTGCTTCTGGAACCACACCAGCGCGAGGTGCGCGCCGATGAGCGCCAGCATGATGCCGGGGATCAGCAGGATGTGCAGGGCGTACAGCCGCGGGATGATGATCTGGCCGGGGAAGTCGCCGCCGAACAGCGCCCAGTGCAGCCAGGTGCCGATCACCGGCATGCCCAGCGTGATCGAGGAGAACGCCGCCCGCAGGCCGGTGCCGGAGAGCAGGTCGTCGGGCAGCGAGTAGCCGAAGTAGCCCTCGAACATGGCCAGGATCAGCAGCAGCGAGCCGATCACCCAGTTGGCCTCGCGGGGCCGGCGGAACGCGCCGGTGAAGAAGATGCGGGCCAGGTGCACCATGATCGACGCGGCGAACAGCAGCGCCGCCCAGTGGTGGATCTGGCGGACGAACAGTCCGCCGCGCACCTCGAAGCTGATGTCGAGCGTCGACTCGTAGGCCCGCGACATCTGCACGCCGTTGAGCGGCTGGTACACGCCGTGGTAGGTGACCTCGGCCATCGACGGGTCGAAGAACAGCGTCAGGTACACGCCGGTCAGCAGCAGCACGATGAAGCTGTACAGCGCGATCTCGCCGAGCAGGAACGACCAGTGCGTCGGGAAGACCTTGTTGAGCTGTCGGCGCACCGCCGCCGACGGGTGGTACCGCGAATCGATCGCATCGCCTTGTGCGGCAGCCATATCGGCCAGTTTCGAAGGACTCTGTGGACTCATGACGTTCCGCTCCCAGAATGCCGGTCCGACGGGTTCGATGAAGTCACCGTTGGCGACCAGGTACCCGTCTTTGTCGATTGTTATCGGAAGTTGGGCCAGTGCGCGCGCCGCCGGGCCGAAGATCGGCCTGGCGAAGTGCAGCGCGTCGAACTGCGACTGGTGGCACGGGCACAGGATGCGGTAGGTCTGCTGCTCGTAAAGCGACGACGGGCAGCCGAGGTGGCGTGCACACCTTGGTGAAGGCGAAGAAGTCGCCGAAGTTGAAGCTCTCCTGGCCCTTGCGCTTGACCACGCGTGGCATGTCCTCGGGCCGGATGCGGATCAGCATGACCGGGTTGCGCACGCCCATCGCGATCGTCGGTGAGCAGCTCGTGCGACTCGACAGTGGTGCCGTCGCCGTCGGACTCGCGCCACGGGAACACGGTCTCCATGCCGCCGGCGTCGATGTCCTCGGGCCGCATCTTGACGAACGGCGACTCGCCGGGCAGGCCGGTCGCCCGGGCCATGTAGATGGTCTCGCCGTGGAAGCGCGGGGTCCAGCCCGACGTCCACAGCACGGCCTTCTTGCCGTCGGCGGTCGGCACCACCGGCTTCCACGGGTTCTTGATGAGTCCGCCGATGAAGGCGACGGCCGTGCCGAGCCCGAACGCGCCGAGTCCGACTGCCGAGCGAAAGGCCGATCAGCTTGCGCCGCTTGAGGGTCGAACCCTCGAGCGCGTCGGTCAGGTTGGCCGCGACGGTCTTGCGGCTGAATCTCGGGGGAGGCGCCGTCGTGGCGGTCCTGGATCGAGATCTCCTCGGGGATGAACTTCTTCTGGAACAGCACCGCGCCGATGCCGATCGCCAGGATCGACAGGCCGAAGGTGACGCCGTACAGCGGGGTGGCCAGCGAGTAGATGAACTCGCCCTCCGAGCCGAAGGGCTTGTACTCCCACGGCCAGAACAGGAAGACCACCAGCAGCGCGAGACCCGCGATGCCGCCGAACAGAAGCCAGTACGACACGGCGCGCTCGGCGCGCTTCTCGGCCTTGGTGCCCTCGACCGGCCAGCGCGGCTCCTTGAAGACGGTCTCGACGCCGTCGATCCTGCCGCCGAGCTGCGACCAGTTCCTCGCGCGACATCTCCGCGAGCTCGGCGTCGGTCGGCTGATCCGGTGCGCCCTGCTGTCCCGGGGTGTCGCTGCCCTTGCCGTCTGTCGTCATCTCACTCACGCTCGCGATCCAACCCACATGGCCACGCCGATCACGGCGACCATCCCGATGATCCAGGCCGCCATGCCCTCTGGCGCAGGACCGAAACCGCCGAGGCCGTAGCCGCCGGGGTTGGGCGTCTCCGTCGCCTCGTGCACGTAGGCGACGATGTCGCGCTTCTCCTCCGGGCTGAGCTGACGGTCGGAGAACTTCGGCATGTTCTGCGGCCCGGTCAGCATCGCCGTGAAGATCTGCGCGGGCTCGGCGTCGCTGAGGTCGGGGGCGTACTTGCCCGACGACAGCGCGCCGCCCTTGCCGGTGAAGTTGTGGCACGACGCGCAGTTCAGCCGGAAGAGATCGCCACCGCGGGCGACGTCGCTACCGAGCAGCGAATCCTGTGCCACCCCACCGTTGTTGTCGCGCGGCACCGTCGGGCCGCCGCCGTTGGCCTGGACGTACGCACCGAGCGCGTCGATCTGGTGCTCGTCGAAGATCGGGTCCTTGCGCGGCGCCTGAGCCTCGCCGCGCATCGCGGGCATGCGGCCGGTCGAGACCTGGAAGTACACGGCCGCCTCGCCGGCGCCGATCAGGCTCGGGCCGCGGTCGGGCACACCCTGCAGGTTGGCGCCGTGGCACGTCACGCACGACGTCTCGAACAGCTGCTTGCCCGTGCGCAGCAGCGCGAGCTGTGATTCGTCGGCGACGGCCACCTGTGGCTGCGGCGTCAGGGTGGCCGCGAGGCCACCGGCGACTGAGAAGTCCGATCAGCAGCAGCATTGCTGCCGACAGGCGTCGGCGCAGCCGACGGCGGGACTTGCTGGTCATCGAACCCCTTCTCATCGGCTGCTTGGAGCTGGCTGCCCGTCCGTAACGCTCATCGAACGAAGTAGATGGTGGCGAACAAGGCGATCCACACGATGTCGACGAAGTGCCAGTAGTACGACACGACGATCGCGGCGGTGGCCTGCGCCGGGGTGAACTTGCTCATCCGGGTGCGCGCCAGCAGGAAGATGAAGGCGACGAGACCGCCGATGACGTGCAGCCCGTGGAAGCCGGTGGCCAGGTAGAAGACCGAGCCGTATGCGCTGCCCGGGATGGTCGTGCCGTGGGTGACCAGGTGGTAGTACTCGTACCCCTGTCCGGCGACGAAGAACGGCGCCCATCAGGAAGGTGACGAGGTACCAGCGGCGCAGGCCGTAGACGTCGCCGCGCTCGGCGGCGAACACACCCATCTGGCAGGTGAACGACGACGCGATCAGCACCAGGGTCACCGGCACCGCCTGATACAGGTTCAGCTCGGTGGGGGGCGGCGGCCAGTTGCCTGCCGCCTGGGCGCGTGCGGTGAAGTACATGGCGAAGAGCCCAGCAAAGAACATCAGCTCGCTGGAAAGCCAGACTATGGTGCCGACACTGACCATGTTGGGCCTGTTCAGCGAATGCACACGCGACGTGATCGCAGTTCCCGAGGTGCCTACAGCGCTCGTCACACATGAAGTATGACGCTTTGTAGTTGATTGAACTCCACCCGGGTCGCGAGATTCGTCATTTTTCTGTTCCCGGATCGGGTGAGGCTCGTTCCCGGACCGGGCGAGGCCCAGACGGCCGACGGCTAGGCTCTGCCGCGTGGCATCCGACGATTCCCTCACCTGGCCTCAGATTCTGGGACGACTGACGACCGGTCAGTCGCTGCGGACGGGGCAGGCCGGCTGGGCGATGGATCAGATCATGACCGGGGCCGCGACACCGGCCCAGATCGCGGGCTTCGCCGTCGCCATGAAGATGAAGCGTCCCACGTCGGCCGAGGTGACCGAGCTCGCCGACGTGATGCTGCGGCATGCCCGTCGCGTGCCCGCGGGAACGATCGGCGCCGACGCGGTCGACGTGGTGGGCACCGGCGGCGACGGAGCGAACACCGTCAACCTCTCCACGATGGCGTCGATCGTGGTCGCCGCCAGCGGCATCCCCGTCGTCAAGCACGGCAACCGGGCCGCGTCGTCGCTGTCCGGTGGCGCCGACACGCTCGAGGCGCTCGGCGTCCGGATCGATCTCGGTCCCGACGAGGTTGCCCGCAGCGTCGTCGAGATCGGCATCGGGTTCGCCTTCGCGCCGCAGTTCCATCCGTCGTACCGGCACGCGGCGGTGGTGCGCCGTGAGATCGGGGTGCCGACGGTCTTCAATCTGCTTGGGCCGCTCACCAATCCGGCCGCGCCGCGGGCCGGCCTGATCGGCTGCGCGTGGGGCGACCTCGCCGAGGTGATGGCGGGGGTGTTCGCAACGCGCGGATCCAGCGTGCTGGTGGTGCACGGCGACGACGGGCTCGACGAGCTGACCACGACGACCACCAGCACCATCTGGCGGGTCCAGGCGGGCACCGTCGAGCGGTTGACGTTCGACCCGGCGGCGTTCGGCTTTCAGCGGGCCGAATTGAGCGAGCTGATCGGTGGTGACGCCGAGGCCAACGCCGCGTCGGTGCGCGATGTGCTCGGCGGGGCCAAGGGGCCGGTGCGCGACGCGGTCGTGCTCAACGCGGCAGGCGCGATGGTGGCCCACGCCGGGTTGTCCAGTGACGCCAAGTGGGTGCCCGCCTGGGAGGCCGGGCTGGCCCGCGCCGCCGATGCGATCGATTCCGGGGCGGCCGAAAAGCTGCTCGCGCGGTGGGCGCGGTTCACCCAGAAGCTCTGAGCACCGGACGGCGCAGGGGCGCCGCGCGCGGGCCGTAGAGCACGTCGTAGTCGTCCCCGATGGCCTGCTCGGCGGCGATGCGCGCCGACCGGGCCTGCGCCGCCCACTCGGCCCACCGGCCCGCGGCGGTGATCGGCGTCGCGTAACCGGTTTGCCCGTCGGTCGCCACGATGCGAACCCCGGGCTGCGCGAGCCAGCGGGCGAGCAGTGCCGTCTCCTCGACCAGCGCTCCGCCCAGTGGTGCGTCGGCGGGCAGAATCGCTTGTGCCCCAGCACGAATCGCGTCGACGACGGGCATCGGCGGAACCCCGCGTCTGGCGTTGCCCGCCGCGGCCGAGCTGGCCCCGTCGGATCACCGCCAGTTGCCAGCCGCCGCTACCGTCCGGCCGGGCCGCCACCAGCTCGTCGACGGCGGTCAGGGCGCGCAGCCGTTGCCCACGCCACAGTGCGTCGATCGCCGTCGCGGCGTGGTCGCGCAGCCGTGCCGCGGTCTCGTAGCGGCCAACGGCGGCAAGGTCTTCGACGTGGGCGAGCGCCGCGCACAGGGCGGCGCCGTCGGCGCCCGCGATCAGGCGGTCCGCCCGCAGCGGGCCCTCGGCGTACCCGTCGGCGGCGACGTCGCGTGGCGCCGGGCACGGCGACAGCTCGCGTTCCTCGCAGGAGGGCCCGTGCAGCGCCGCACGGCCCAGCCGCGCGGTGCACGTGCGCACGCCGGTGAATCGGGCCAGCAGCGCCGCGGTCTCGACCGCGTCGGCGCGGGAGCGGAACGGTCCGACGGTGCGGTCGTGCTTGGGCGCCCGAACCACCGAGAAGCGGGGGAAGGGCTCGTCGGTGAGCACCACCCACCACCACCGGTGCGGAAACTTCGACCGCCGGTTGTACGGCGGCGCGTGGGCGGCCAGGAGCCGCAGTTCCCGCACGCCTGCCTCGAGCTCGTGCGCGCACTCGACGTGGTCGACGCGGGTGGCCAGCGCCACCATCTCCTTCATCCGGGTGCGCGGATCGGCGCCGTTGAAGTACTGCCCGACCCGCCGCCGCAGATCGACCGCGGTGCCGACGTAGAGGACCTCGTCGGCGGGCCCGCGGAACAGGTACACCCCTGGGCTGTTCGGGACGCCGACCGCCAGGTGGCGCTTGCGGCGCTGGGCGGGTGTCACGTCGGGCAGATACGACCGCAGGTCGGCATAGGAGTGCACGCCCTGGTTTCCGATGCGCGCGATGAGGGCATGCAGCACGTCGACCGTGGCGCGCGCGTCGTCGAGCGCGCGGTGGGTCGGGGTGGTGGTGGCACCGAACAGCTGCGCCAGTGCGGACAGGCGCACGCTGGGCGCCTCCTCGCGGGTCAGCACGCGGCGGGCCAGCTTGACCGTGCACAGCACCGGCGGCTGCGGCCAGGCGAGCTGACAGCGCTTGGCGGCGGCCTTCAGGAACCCGATGTCGAAGCCGGAGTTGTGCGCGACGAGGACGGCGCCGCGGGAGAACTCCAGGAACGACGGCAGCACCGATTCGATCCGCGGCGCATCGCAGACCATGGCCGTCGTGATCCCCGTGAGCGCGACGATCTGGGGCGGGATGGACCGACCGGGGTCGACGAGGGTGGCCAGCTCGCCGAGCACCACCCCGCCCCGCACCTTGACGGCGCCGATCTCGGTGATCTGGTCGTGGTCGTGCCGTCCCGGCGCGGATTCGGTGGCCCGCCCACCGGTGGTCTCGAGGTCCACCACGACGAACGTGGTGTCGCGCAGCGAGACCTCGTCCATGTCGAACGCCAGTTGGTCCGCACCCGACGGCCGACGAGTCTCGGTCTGGCGGATTGGCCCATGCCGTGACCGTAGGGCCGGCGACTGACATCGATGTGATTTGTCGGTGCGTGTCGTTAGCGTGCGGATCAACTCGAAGTGAAAGGAGTGCCGCGATGGTGCAACGCGAAACGCCGGGGCAGGACACGGGCAGTGTCGTAATAGATTGCGACGACTGCGCGGTCCGTGGCCCCGGCTGCAAGGACTGTGTAGTGAGTGTTTTGCTCGGCGTCCCAGAGACTTTGCAGGACGACGAACGACGCGCGCTGGAGGTGCTCGCTGACGTAGGGTTGGCCCCGCGCTTGCGGCTGGTACCAATTCCCGCAGGGGTCAATCTGGAGTCGCTTGACGACACGCGTTACCGGAGCTGGCGAAATTTATTCCGGTGCGCCTGTTAAATTTGCGTCTCCTGTTGGACAAGATCGATGCCGTTTCGTAACCTACTTGAGACCTAAGAGCAGTTCGACTCGGCTCGCAACGGCAGTTGAAGGACGCAAATCTTGAGGCTTGACCGCACGCACCGGAGCACACGTGGTATTCGACGACCCGTCATCGGTGCGATAGCCGGTCTCATGGTCTGCGGCGGCATCCTCGCGGGAAATGTGCAGGCAGACCCTGCCGCTGACGCGCTGGCAAAGCTCAACGAGCTGTCGCGGCAGGCCGAGGAGACCACCGAGGCCATGCACTCGGCACAGCTCGATCTGCAGGAAAAGGTTGCGGCACAACAGACTGCCGATGCCCAGCACGCCGCGGACATGGCAGCGGTCGATGCGGCCGATACTCAGCTGGCAACGTTCCAGAACGGCGTCGACAGGATTGCTGCCGCGCAGTACATGGGTGGTCGCACCGACGGGCTCGACGCCATGTTGACCGCGTCGTCGCCACAGGGCCTGATCGATCAACTCGCCGTGCAGCGGGTGATGGCCACCGAGATGTCGGTGCAGATGCAGAACTTCAAGACGAGCTCCGTGCAGGCCACTCGTGCGGAGGCGGCGTCCGCCAAGTCCGCCGCGGACGCCAAGACCGCCGCCGAGCAGGCCGCGGCAGTGCGCGCCGACCTGCAATCCAAGCAAAGCAAGCTCCAGGTACAGATCGCCGTCGTCAAGTCGCAGTACACGGCGCTGACCCCGGCGCAGCGGGAAGCCCTCGCGGCGCTCCCGCCTGCGCCCGCACCCGCAGCGGTGCCGCCCGCCCCTGCCCCCGATGCGGTGCCGCCCGGTGACGGTGGCCCCGAGGTGCTGGCGGCCGCCCCCGGTGGCGACATCGCACCGCCGGAGGCCGCGGTTCCCGCACCGGGACCGGGCAGCGAGGGCATGGTCGCGGTACAGGCGGCACTGACCCGCATCGGCTCGCCCTACTCGTGGGGCGCTGCCGGACCCGGTTCGTTCGACTGCTCCGGTCTGGTGATGTGGGCCTTCCAGCAGGCGGGCGTCTCGCTGCCGCACTCGAGCCAGGCGCTGGCACAGGGTGGCCAGCCGGTCTCCATGGACCAGATGCAACCGGGCGACCTGGTCACCTTCTACTCGGATGCCTCACACGTCGGCATCTACATTGGCGACGGCATGATGGTGCATGCCTCCACCTACGGGACGCCGGTTCGGGTCGCCCCGGTGGACAATGCGCCGATTCACAACGTCCGCCGGTACTGACCGCCCGTTACTGGGCATCCTGCTGCTCGTCGAGCTCATCGTCGCCGTCGCTCTGCTGGCGCATCCGGCGGTGACCGCCGCGACGGAGGCGCCGCCGGCCGCATCGAGCGCCCCGTCGTCCAGCGCGCCGCCATCGACGTCGCGCACGCTGACGCTGCACGACGGCCGCACCGCCACCCTGATACCGCTGGGCGGCGCCCAGTCCGCCGACCTGATCGACCGGATCGCCGCCGAACTCGACTCCGCCACCGCGGCCGTCACCGCATTCTGGGGTGACGACTGGCGGCGCGACATCGTGATCGTGGTGGCGGGCACCGACGAGGAATTCACCGCGATGGCCGGCGGCGGCTCCGACATCGCCGCGGCCACGACGGCGCAGAAGATCGTGTTCGCACCCGGCGCGGCGGCGATGAGCGACGGGGCGCTGCGAATCGTGCTCCGCCACGAACTCTTTCACTATGCGTCCCGCGCCGAAACCGCGACGGACGCGCCGCGCTGGCTCACCGAGGGCGTCGCCGACTTCGTCGGGCGTCCGCCCCAGGCACGGCCTGGCCCCGAACGTGCCGCCGAACTCGCCCGGGTGCCGACCGACGCCGATCTCGACACCGCGGGCGCCACCCGGTCGCTGGCGTACGACCGGGCGTGGTGGTTCAGCCGCTTCGTCGCCGATCGGTACGGGACGCCGACGCTGCGCAGGCTCTACGTGACGGCGTGCGGCCCCGGCCACCCCGACGTCGCGACCGCGGTCCGCGACGTCCTCGGCACCGACCTGACCGGGTTGATGTCCGACTGGCGCCGGTGGCTGAGCGGCTAGCCTGACGCGCGATGGCCCGGATTCTGCTGGTGACCAATGACTTTCCGCCGCGCCGCGGCGGCATCCAGTCCTACCTGGAGAACCTGGTGCGGGAACTGGTTGCGACGGACGTCCACACGCTGACCGTGTACGCGCCGAAGTGGGCGGGCTGCGAGGAATTCGACGCCGCGGCCGCCGCCTACGGCTACGACGTGGTTCGGCACCCGACCACCTTGATGGTGCCCGAGCCGTCGGTGGCGGTGCGGATGCGGCGGCTGATCGCCCGCCGCGACATCGACACCGTGTGGTTCGGCGCCGCCGCGCCGCTGGCCCTGCTGACCCCGCTGGCCAGGGACGCGGGGGCGAGCCGGGTGATCGCCAGCACGCACGGCCACGAGGTGGGCTGGTCGATGCTGCCGCTGGCCCGAACGGCGTTGCGGCGCATCGGAAACGACACCGACGTGGTGACCTTCATCAGCCACTACACCCGCGACAGGTTCGCCTCGGCGTTCGGGCCGCGGGCCGCGCTCGAACATCTCGCACCAGGGGTCGACACGGACCGGTTCGAGCCGAACTCGGTGGCCCGCGCGGAGATGCGGGCGCGCTACCGCCTCGGCGAGCGCCCGGTCGTCCTGTGCCTGTCGCGGCTGGTGCCGCGCAAGGGGCAGGACATGCTGATCCGTGCCCTGCCTGCCGTCCGGGAACGGATCGACGGCGCCGCCCTGGTGATCGTCGGGGGCGGGCCGTACCGCGACGCGCTGCACCGGCTGGCGCATCAGTTCGGGGTGGCCGAGCACGTGGTGTTCACCGACGGCGTGCCCAGCGACGAACTGCCTGCCCACCACGCGATGGCCGACGTGTTCGCGATGCCGTGCCGCACCCGCGGAGCGGGGCTCGACGTCGAGGGCCTCGGCATCGTCTACCTGGAGGCGTCGGCCACCGGCGTGCCCGTGGTGGCGGGCCGGTCCGGGGGCGCACCCGAAACCGTCGTCGACGGCGAGACGGGGCTGGTGGTCGACGGTTGGGACGTCGGTGCGATCGCGGCGGCGGTCGGCGACGTGCTCGCCGATCCCGACCGGGCGGTCAGGATGGGCGCTGCGGGCCGGCGGTGGGTGGTCGACAACTGGCAGTGGCGCTACAAGGCGCAGCGCCTCGGCGAGCTGCTGTCCGGCTAGCGGCAGGCTACGCGGAGCTCTTGGTGTAGAGCGCGTCGATGTCGCTGGCGAACTTCTCGGCGACCACCTTGCGCTTGACCTTCAACGTCGGCGTCAGCTCGCCGGTGTCCTCGGTGAAGTCGACCGGCAGGATGCGGAACTTGCGAATCGACTCCGCGTGCGACACCGCCTGATTGGCGTCCTTGACCGCCAGGTCGATCTCGGCGTTCAGGTCCGGATCGTCGGCGAGGTCGCCGACCGTGGCGGACCCGTCCTTGCCGTTGCGGGACTTCCACGCCGGGAACGCCTCGGGATCGATGGTGATCAAGGCGGCGATGAACGGTTGCGCATCACCGACGACCATCGCCTGGCTGATCAACGGATGCGCCCGCAGCCGGTCCTCGAGCAGTGCCGGGGCGACGTTCTTGCCGCCTGCCGTCACGATGATCTCCTTCTTGCGCCCGACGATGGTCAGGAAGCCGTTCTCGTCGATCGCTCCGAGGTCACCGGTGTGGAACCAACCGTCCGAGAAGACCGCCTTCGTCTCCTCGTCGTTTCGCCAGTAGCCGTTGAACACGACGCCGCCCCTGACCAAGCAGCTCGCCGTCGTCGTTGATGCGCATGCTGTTGCCCGGCAACAGCTTTCCGACCGACCCGACCTTCAGGGCGTCGACCCGGTTCACCGTGATGGCGGCACTGGTCTCGGTCAGCCCGTAGCCCTCGTAGATCGCCAGCCCGACGCCGCGGTAGAAGTGGCCGAGACGCGCACCGAGCGGCGCGCCCCCGGAGATGGCCGAGTGGCAGTTGCCGCCGAGTGCCGCGCGCAGCTTGCCGTAGACCAACCTGTCGAACAGCGCGTGCTTGAGGTTGAGCACCAGCCCGGCGCCGCCGGATCTGTCCTGCGCCTCGCTCCACTCGATCGCGGTGCTCGCGGCGATCCCGAAGATCCGGCCCTTGCCGTCGTTGCGGGCGTTCTGCTCGGCGGTGTTGTAGACCTTCTCGAACACCCGCGGCACCGACACCACCAACGTCGGCTTGAACACGCCGAGCGTGGGGACGAGGTTCTTGGTGTCGCTGGTGAAGCCGAGGGTGACCTTGTTGGCGAAGGCGGCGATGGTGATCGCGCGTGCCAGCACGTGCGCCAGGGGGAGGAAGACCAACAGCTTCTCGCCCTTGGCCAGCTGATCCGGGAAGCAGGCCTTGGCGCCGCGCATCTCGTACAACAGGTTGGAGTGCGTCAGCTGGCAGCCCTTCGGCCTGCCGGTGGTGCCGGAGGTATAGATGAGCGTCGCGGCATCGGTCGACTTGATGGCCGACAGCCTTGCGTCGAGGACCCCCGCGTCCGTACCCGCACCCGTCTCGGCGAGCTCGTCGAGCGCGGCCTGCGTGGAGCCGTCGATTCGCAACACCTTGCGGAGTTCGGGCAGTTCGCCCTTGAGCTGCTCGATGGTGTCGGCATGTGCATCGGTCTCGGCGAAGGCCAGCACCGCGGCGGAGTCGGTGAGCACGAAGCGCACCTGCTCGGCCGACGAGGTCTCGTAGATCGGCACGGTGACCGCGCCGACGGACAGGATGGCGAGGTCGATGATCGGCCACTCGTAGCGCGTCGCGGACAGCACGGCCACCCGATCGCCCGCGCCGCACCCCTTCTGCGATCAATCCCAGGGCGGTCGAACGGACTTGGGCCGCGACCTGGGCGCAGGTGACGTCGGTCCATGACCCATTCATCAGTCTCTGAATGATGACGTGGTCGGGGTCGTCGCGTTCGTGCGCGAACACCGAGCCGACGACGTTGTCGAGGTCACCGACGGTGAAGGATGCGGGAACACTGAACTCGAGCACGGTCCTGGCCTCTCCACGGTGTTGACTCGCGTAACGCGGATTCAGCCTAGTCGGCCGTCCGGCGGCGACGGCGGGCTCCGGTATGTGAAGCTATTCCGCGATGAACAGCATCCAGATCGCGGACGAGACGTTCGTCTGCGCCGACCCGGTCGACGTGGGCGCGGCGGTCGCCGACCCCGCGAGCTGGCGGCAGTGGTGGCCCGACCTGCGGCTGACGGTGATCGAGGACCGCGGCCCGATGGGGCACCGGTGGACGGTCACCGGCGCGTTGACCGGGACCATGGAGGTGTGGCTGGAAGCCGTCCTCGACGGCGTCGTCCTGCATTACTTCCTGCACGCCGAGCCGTCCGGGGTGACGGCCTGGGAGCTGGCCAGGATGAACCTGGCCAAGTCCAATCACCGGCGACGGGTGGCGGGCAAGGCGATGGCCTTCGAGGTCAAACGGAAACTGGAGGAAACACGCCCGGTCGGGGTCTCCCGGCTGGCGTGACGACCTGCCCGCACACCCCGCGGCGGGGTACATTTTTGTGCTGAGGGGCGCGTGTCCGCCCTTCAGCGCACCGAGCGACCCGGGAAGAGAACACGTGGCGGACAAGACTGCGCAGACGATCTACATCGATGCCGACCCGGCGACCGTGATGGACGTCATCGCCGACATCGGTTCGTATCCGGACTGGGTCGCGGAGTACAAGGAGACCGAGGTTCTCGACCTCGACGACGGCGGCTACCCCAGCAGGGCGCGGCTCCAGCTCGACGCCGCGGTGCTCAAGGACAACATGGTGCTGGCCTACGAGTGGCCATCGGATCACCAGTCGGTTACCTGGTCGCTGGTGTCGAGTTCGCTGTTGAAGTCGCTCGACGGTGCATATCGCTTGTCGCCCAACGGATCCGGCACCGACGTCACCTACGAGTTGTCCGTCGACCTGATCATCCCGATGATCGGGCTGCTGAAACGCAAGGCCGAGCGCCGACTCACCGACACCGCCTTGAAGGACCTCAAGAAACGAGTCGAGGCTGAGTGATCGTCAGTGATCCCGAAGCGGCCGCCGCCGCCCGGATCAGTCTCTTCGTCGGCAAGGGCGGGGTAGGCAAGTCCACGTTGGCCACCGCCACAGCCGTGCGCGACGCGCGCAGCGGCTTACGGGTGCTGATCGTCTCGACCGATCAGGCGCACTCCACGGGTGACGTGCTGGGGACCACCGTCGCGCCGACGGGGGAGCGGCTGCCGACCCGGGTGCTCGCCGACGACGCAGACGCGGGCGGCGGCTTCCTGGACGCACTGGCCCTCGACACGTTGGCCCTGCTGGAGGTCCGGTGGCGCGAGGTGGCCGGCGTCCTTGCCGCCAGATTCCCGGAGTCGGATCTCGGAGACATTGCGCCAGAAGAACTTTCAGCACTTCCAGGAATTCAGGAGGTGCTCGGCCTGCACGAGGTGGGGGAGCTCGCCGTCGCCGGTCGGTGGGACCACGTCGTCGTCGACTGCGCGTCGACGGCCGACGCGATGCGCATGCTCACCCTGCCCGCGACGTTCAGCCTCTATCTGGAGCGGGCCTGGCCCCGGCACCGGCGGTTGTCGCTGGCCGCGGAGGATGCCAGGTCCGAGGCCGCGGTCGCGTTGTTGGAGCGGATCGGCTCGGGGATGGAACGACTCGGCTCCCTGCTGGTGGACGGCTCGCGGGTCGGTGCGCATCTGGTGCTGACCCCCGAGCGGGTGGTCGCCGCCGAGGCGACCCGCACGCTGGGGTCGTTGGCGTTGATGGGCGTGTCGGTCGATGAGCTCATCGTGAATCAAATTCTGATGCAGGATGATTCGTACGAGTATCACAACCTGCCCGAGCATCCGGCCTTCGACTGGTACACCGAGCGGATCTCCGAGCAGCGGACGGTGCTCGAGGAACTGGACGCCGCGATCGGCGACGTCAAGCTGGTGCTGGTGCCGCATCTGCCCGGCGAGCCCATCGGCCCCAAGGCGTTGGCCGAGTTGCTCGACAGTGCCCGCCGCAGGGACGGCTCGCCACCCCCGGGACCGCTGCGACCAGTGGTCGACCGCGAATCGGGAGCCGGGCTCGATGCCGTCTATCGGCTGCGGTTAGAGTTGCCGCAGGTCGACTCCGGCGCGCTGACGCTGGGCCGGGTCGACGATGATCTGATCATCGGCGCCGGTGGTATGCGGCGCCGGGTTCGCTTGGCGTCCGTCCTGCGACGGTGCATCGTGGTGGACGCCCAGCTGCGGGGCAGTGAGCTGACGGTGCGTTTTCAACCGAATCCGGAGGTGTGGCCGGCGTGAGTGACTCCGACCGGGACGCCGGAGCCGCTGGTCGGCGACATTCAGACGTAGGGCCCGAGCTGCGCCAGTTGGCGCAGACCATCCTGGACCGGCTGGATCCGGCCGTGCGACTGGCCGCCGCAAGGGCTTCGGCCGGGGGCGCAGGCAAGTGTCAGCAGGTGTGGTGCCCGGTGTGCGCACTGGCGGCCTTGGTCAACGGTGAGCAGCACCCGTTGCTGTCCGTGATCGCCGAGCACAGCGTCGCGTTGCTGGCGGTCGTGCGGGCCATGGCCGAGAGTGCCGGTGCCACCGAGACGCCTCAGCCGCCCGACGCGCCACCCACCGGGTCCGGCCCGTCGGCTCCCGACGACGAGCCACCGCCGAGCGGGCCCGGGCGCTATCAGCACATCCCGGTGACCGTCGAGGAGTGACGTGCACGTCAGGACCGCGGTCTGCGTGGTCGATGCAGCTGGGCGTGGGTAAAGTTGTCGCAGGGCACCGTCCGGGTGCCCGACGCGGGAGGTTCGATGTGGTATTGGCTGTTCAAGTACATCTTCATGGGACCGCTGCTGTCGTTGCTGGGTCGTCCGAAAACCCAAGGGCTGGAATACGTTCCGGACTCCGGGCCGGTCATCCTCGCCAGTAACCACCTCGCCGTCGCCGACAGCTTCTACCTGCCGCTGGTGGTCAGGCGGCGGATCACGTTCCTCGCCAAGGCCGAGTACTTCACCGGCACCGGGATCAAGGGCTGGTTCAACCGCTGGTTCTACACCGCCGCCGGGCAGGTGCCCATCGACCGCACCGACGCCGACTCCGCCCAGGCCGCGCTGGTCACCGCCGAACGCATCGTCGGGCAGGGCAAGCTGCTCGGCATGTACCCCGAGGGCACCCGGTCGCCCGACGGGCGCCTCTACAAGGGCAAGACGGGCCTGGCCCGGCTGGCGCTCGAGAGCGGGCGTCCCCGTCATCCCGGTCGCGATGGTCGGCACCGACGACGTCAACCCGCTCGGCTCCAAGATGTGGCGGTTCGGTCGGGTCGAGGTTCGGTTCGGCAAACCCATGGACTTCAGCCGGTTCGAGGGGCTGGCAGGCAACCGGTTCATCGAGCGCGCCGTCATCGACGAGGTGATGTACGAGCTGATGCAGCTGTCCGGTCAGGAGTACGTCGACCTGTACGCGGCCGACGTCAAGGAGAGCATCGACCGCCGCGACGACGGGCAGCCACCAGCCCGCTTCCCCGCCGCGGCAGCGGGCTAGTCAGTTCGCCGCGACGACCGCAGCGGCGTTGCGGGCAGGCCAACTGGCGCGGCTCGCGACGCCGGTGATGGCGCCCGCCACCGAACCCGTCACGACGATGACCGCCAGCGCCCACCACAGGTAGGAGTCGCCGGCCAGCTGGCGCAGCAGAGACGCCGAGGTTTCGTGGTGCTCGGGCATCAGCGTGATCGGGGTCCACACCATCAGGGCCAGCCCCGCGGCGGTGACCGCCGCCAAGGCGATGTTGCGGTGCCGGTAGGCCACGACCGCGGTCACCAGCACCGTCGGGCAGGACCCACACCCAGTGGTGCGACCACGACACCGGTGAGACGACCAGCCCGAACATCGCGACACAGACCAGGGCCAGGACCGTGGCCTCACCGCTCGCCGCGTCAGAGCCGTCGGATCCTGCCCGCAGCACCCGGCGCGCCGCCCACACCGTAAGGGCCAGCACCGCGAAGCAGGCCAGCACCCACAACACGAACCGCGGGCGTGTCGCCGAGGCCGAGCCGCGCCAGGGTGCCCGCGATGTTCTGGTTGGTGTTGAGCGTCGCCGTGCCGATCCGGTCGGTGTCATGAACGGTCTTGGTCCAGTACTGGAACGAGTCCTGCCAGGCCAGCGCGACCCCGACGAGGGTGGAGACCACCACCGACGCCGCCGTGACCAGCAGGGCGCGGGTGTCCCGGCGCAACAGGAAGTACAAGAGGAAGACCGCGGGCGTGAGTTTCAGCGCGATGGCAACGCCGAGGAGCAGCCCGCGCGGCCACGGTGTCCGGCGCGGCACGCAGTCGGCGATCACCAGCGTCATCAGCACCACGTTGATCTGACCGAAGTCGAAGTTGGACCGGATCGGCTCCAGGTAGACGACCGCGGGGGCGACGATCGCCGCCGCCAGCCAGCCGCGACGCAGCCAGGCGGGCCCGGTGGCGACCTGCGAGCTGTCCCAGATCCGCAGCCGGGTGAGCACGATCGCCGTCGAGACGACGAGCAACAGCAGGGTGATGACGGTGATGACGGCACCGGCGCCGGACAAGCGACAACCACGCGAACGGGGCGAACACGATCGCGGCCAGCGGCGGATAGGTGAACGGCAGGTCCAGACCGACCTTGGTGTGGAACATGGCGCCGTCGCTGTACAGCGGGTGGCCGTCGAGCCAGGCGCGCCCGCCCATCCGGTACACGTCGATGTCGATGCGGTACGGCGCGTCGTCGATGCGGAACCGCGCATCGGACAACAACCGCCAGCCCGCCCAGGCCAGCGCCGCCAGCGTCAGCAACTGGAACAGCCGCCAGCCGACGGCCCGCCACAGGTGGGCCCGATCGGGCGACCGCAGAATACTCATTTCGCCGAACAGCCTAACGGGGCTTCCCGGCGAGTCGGGGACCATCCGCTCCGCGACGCGCGCAGGTCGGCGTAAGTTTTGCCCGTGTTCGACGACTGGAAGTTCCACCTGAGGTTCGACTTGGCGATCCCGCCGGGTCGACTGCCACTGATGTGGTGCCTGATCGCGTTCCTCCTCACGTTCCTCGTAACGCGCACCATCGTCCGGTACATCCGTCACAACGCAGGTAGCGATACCCCGCCCAAGTGGTGGCAACCACGCAATATCGGGCACGGCACGACGCACATCCACCACGTGGTGATCGGCGTGATCCTCGTCATGATCTCCGGGGTGACCATGGTGACCCTCGCCGTCGACGGCGGCGTACCCGAATTCACCGCTGCCGCAATATTCTTCGGCATCGGCGCCGCGCTGGTGCTCGACGAGTTCGCGCTGATCCTGCATCTTCAGGACGTCTACTGGTCCGAGGACGGCAGAACCTCGGTGGATGCGGTGTTCGCGGCGATCGCGGTGGCCGGGCTGCTGATCCTGGGGTTCAATCCGCTGTCGTTCTTCGACATCGACATCTGGCGCGCCGACCACACGCTGCTCGCCCGCGCCACCGTGATCGGGATCGCGCTGGTCACGCTGCTGCTCGCGGTCGATCGTGCTGCTCAAGGGCAAGGTGTGGACCGGTCTGGTGGGGATGTTCGTCACACCGCTGCTCATCATCGGCGCGTTCCGGTTGTCGCGGCCGCATGCGCCATGGGCGCGGTGGCGCTATGCCGGCCGCCCGAAGAGGATGCACCGGGCGCTGGAACGCGAGCGCCGGCTCCGTCGCCCCGTCGTGCAGGCCAAGCTGTGGCTGCAACACGTCATCGCCGGTGAACCTCAGTTCCCCGACGACGCCGAGGTCGATCAGCAGCTCGACCGGGAGATCCACGCGGCCCCGGCGCCGCGCACGGAGATCGTGGGGGCGGGCTGAGGCGTGCGCTACTTCTATGACACCGAGTTCATCGACAACGGACGCACCATCGAGCTGATCTCGATCGGCGTCGCCGCCGAGGATGGGCGCGAATACTACGCCATATCAACGGAATTCGACCCCGACCGCGCCGGTGCGTGGGTGCGCAAGCACGTGCTGCCGAAACTGCCGTCGCCCGCGTCGAAGCTGTGGCGGTCGCGACGGCAGATCCGCTCGGACCTGGAGGACTTCTTCGACATCGACGGTGACGAGCCGATCGAGCTGTGGGCCTGGGTCGGGGCCTACGACCACGTGGTGCTGTGCCAGCTGTGGGGCCCGATGACCGACCTGCCGCCCGCGATACCGCGGTTCACCAGGGAACTGCGCCAGTTCTGGGAGGAGCGCGGGCAGCCCGCGGATGCCGCCCCGTCCGCGGGACGCCCACGACGCACTCGTCGACGCCAAGCACAACCTGCGACGGTTCCAGCTGATGACGGACGGCCGCACAGACGACCAGGACGACGACGGGGCCTGGGCCGCACGCGCCTGAGCTGCGGGTATGCCTGGTAAAGGCAGCTGTGTCGCACGGTTACCATAGATGGGTGAACTGGACCGTCGACGTACCCATCGACCAGCTGCCGGACCTGCCGCCGCTGCCGGGCGACCTGCGGCAGCGGCTCGATGCCGCGCTGGCCAAGCCCGCGTTGCAGCAGCCGACCTGGGATGCCGATCAGGCCAGGGCGATGCGCACCGTGCTGGAGAGCGTGCCGCCCGTCACCGTGCCGTCCGAGGTCGAACGGCTCAAGGCGCAGCTCGCCGACGTCGCGCGCGGCGAGGCCTTCCTGCTGCAGGGCGGCGACTGCGCCGAGACGTTCGTCGACAACACCGAGCCGCACATCCGCGCCAACATCCGCACGCTGCTGCAGATGGCCGTCGTGCTGACCTACGGCGCGAGCATGCCGGTGGTCAAGGTGGCCCGCATCGCCGGGCAGTACGCCAAGCCGCGCTCGAGCGACCTCGACGCCCTTGGCCTGCGGTCCTACCGCGGCGACATGATCAACGGCTTCGCACCGGACGCCGCTGTGCGCGAACACGATCCGTCGCGCCTGGTCCGGGCCTACGCCAACGCCAGCGCGGCGATGAACCTGGTGCGGGCACTGACCTCGTCGGGTCTGGCGTCGCTGCATCAGGTGCACGACTGGAACCGGGAGTTCGTCCGGACCTCGCCCGCGGGTGCCCGCTACGAGGCGCTGGCCGGTGAGATCGACCGCGGGCTGCGGTTCATGAGCGCCTGCGGCGTCAACGACCGCAACCTGCAGACCGCGGAGATCTACGCCAGCCACGAGGCGCTGGTACTCGACTACGAGCGCGCGATGCTGCGGATGGACGCCGAGGCCGAGGGCGGTCCCAAGCTGTACGACCTGTCGGCCCACTTCGTCTGGGTCGGCGAGCGCACCCGTCAACTCGACGGCGCGCACGTGGCGTTCGCCGAGGTGATCGCCAACCCGATCGGGGTGAAGATCGGCGCGACGACGTCGCCCGAACTGGCCGTCGAGTACGTCGAACGACTCGACCCGCACAACGAGGCGGGTCGGCTCACGCTGGTCAGCCGGATGGGCAACGGCAAGGTCCGCGACGTGCTGCCACCCATCATCGAGAAGGTGCAGGCGTCGGGCCACCAGGTGGTCTGGCAGTGCGACCCGATGCACGGCAACACCCACGAGTCGTCCACGGGGTTCAAGACCCGCCACTTCGACCGGATCGTCGACGAGGTGCAGGGCTTCTTCGAGGTGCACCGCGCCCTCGGCACCCATCCGGGCGGCATCCACGTCGAGATCACCGGCGAGGACGTCACCGAGTGTCTCGGTGGGGCGCAAGACATTTCGGACTCGGATCTGGCAGGCCGCTACGAGACCGCCTGCGATCCGCGGCTGAACACCCAACAGTCCCTCGAGTTGGCGTTCCTGGTCGCCGAGATGCTGCGGGACTGACGGCCCGCCGTGCGTGCCGTGCGGGTGAGCGGTCCTGGGACCGTCGAGGTACGCGAGGTGCACCCGGCCACGGGTGACGGCATCCGGGTGAAGGTGGTCGCTGCCGGGATCTGCGGCAGCGACCTGCACCTCGGGGCAATGGGCTTCCCGGCCGTCACCATCGGCCACGAGATCGCCGGGGTGCTCGCGGACGGCACCGCCGTTGCCATCGAGCCGATCGCCGCGTGCGGGGTGTGCGACGGGTGTTTGGCAGGCCACGAGCAGCTCTGCCGCGAACTCCTGGCACGCATCTACGGGCTCGCGCTCGACGGCGGAATGGCAGAAGAGATCCTGGTCGCCCCGCGGTGCCTGATCGACTTGCCGGACACGATCGATCCGGAGGACGCCTCGATCATCGAGCCGCTGGCGATCGCGGTCCACGGGTTCAACCGGGTCGGCGTCACCGTCGGTGAGCGGGTGCTCGTCGTCGGCGGCGGTGCGATCGGGCTCAGCGCGCTCGCCGTCGCCAGGCACCGCGGTGTCGCGGCCGACCTGGCCGCGCGTCATCGTCACCAGATCAGCGCGGGGGAGGCGCTCGGCGCGGGCACCACGCCGGGCGCCGAATATGACGCCGAATATGACGTGGTGATCGACGCCGCGGGCACCCAGTCCTCGCTCGAGGAGGCCATCCGCAGGCTGCGCCCGGGTGGGCGCGTGCTGCTGCTCGGCTCGTGGTGGGCACCCGTGCAACTGGGGACCGAGCTTGCGCTGAAGGAGATCACGCTGTTTCCGTCGAGCATGTACGGCCACAGCCACGGCTCGCGTGAATTCGCCGAGGCCGTCGACGTGCTGGCGGCCAGGCCCGACATCGCGGCGACACTGATCACGCACCGGTTCGCGCTCGACGAGGCGGTCGAGGCATTCCGCGTCGCGGACGACCGGGCGTCCGGGGCGATCAAGGTGGTGCTGCACCCCTGACGGCGGTGGCCTCAGGGATTCGACGAGCAAGCCCTGCAGATTGCTGCCGAGGGTCCACGCGCCCGCGGCGACGAGCCCGGTCAGCGTCAGGATCGCCACCACCCAGAACAGCGTCGCCCGCCTGGCGCGCTGCCGGGCCCACTCGAACTCGTCGATCTCGATGCCTGCGAACCGATCCGGATCGGTTCGGTAGTCGGTCTCCACGGTGTCGTCGGTGCGCGCGAGTTGGCGGGTGTGTTGGCGCGGCGGCCTGGCCGTGGTCTCGGTGGTCCGCTCGGGCTGCGGTTCATCGCGCAGGGCCGCGGCCGACGCGGCGTGCTGGGCCGAGTGGCGCGGCGCGGGCACCCGGAATGGCGGCAACCCGAGCTCCTCGACGATGGCCTCCAGCTCGGCGCCCATTTCCTGCGCGTCGGCGTACCGGTCGGCGGGGTCGCGCGCCGTCGCGCACGCCACCAGGTCGTCGAATTGCGCTGGCACGCCTGCGATCGCCGCGCTCGGCGGGGGCACGTCGTGATCCATCCGCTGGTATGCGACCGACAACGCGTTGTCGCCCTGGAACGGGGTGTTGCCGGTGAGCAGCTCGTAGGCCAGCACGCCGACGGCGTAGACGTCGCTGCGCGGACCCGCATCGCCGGTGCTCACCTGCTCGGGGGAGAGATAGGCGGCGGTGCCGAGGATGACGCTCGTCGACGTGATCTTGGCCTCGGCCATCGCGCGGACCAGACCGAAGTCGGCGATCTTGACCTCACCGTCGTCGGAGATCAGCACGTTCTCGGGCTTCACGTCGCGGTGCACCAGCCCGGCGCGGTGAGCCACCGCGAGACCGCTGAGCACCGGCGCCAGGACGGCGGCGACGGCGTGGGGTGGCATCGGACCGCGCTCGTGCAGGAGTTCACGCAGCGTGCCGCCCTCGACGAGCTCCATGACGAGGAAGGGGTGCATACCGTCGAAGCCCTGGTCGTAGACCGAAACCAGGCCGGGATCCTTGAGTCGTGCCACGGCCCGCGCCTCGCGCTGGAAGCGGGTCAGGAACTGTTGATCATGGGCGTAGCGCGAATCCATCACCTTCAACGCCACCGGCCGGTCCAGTCGGACGTCGAGACCGCGGTACACCGTGGACATGCCTCCCGTGGCGATCATGCCGTCCACGCGGTAGCGGCCATCGAGAACCGCGCCGAGAAGCGGGTCCGATCGCTGGCTGGTCTCCACGCGTGCATCTTAGACTCGCATCCGTGAGCAGCATTCCGGCAGCAGATGACGTTCTTGACCCCGACGAAGCCGTCTACGACCTGCCGGCGGTGGCATCCCTGTTGGGCATCCCGGTCACCAAGGTGCACCAGCACCTGCGGGAGCGACACCTGATCGCGGTGCGCCGCGACGGCGTGATCGTGGTGCCGAAGGCCTTCTTCGACGACAGCGGTCGCGTGGTGAAGACCCCTGCCCGGTCTGCTGGTGGTGCTGCACGACGGCGGCTACCACGCGACCGAGATCGTGCGGTGGCTGTTCACCCCGGATCCCTCGCTGACGATCAGTCGCGACGGGGCGATCGAACCGCAGCCCAACGCCCGGCCCGTCGACGCCCTGCGCTCGCATCAGGCGCGCGAGGTGGTGCGCCGGGCGCAGGCCATGGCTTACTGACGCCGGCCTACTGACTGACGGAATGCTCCTCGGTCGTGCGCTCCGGCGGTGCCTCGCGCGCCTTGGCCAGTGAATACCACGCCACGGCAGCGCACGTGGTGGCCAGCAGCACGTGCAACCAGGAGTACATGCCGTGTGAGCCGTCGGGTTTGAAGATCACCATGATCCACGTCGAGAACCCCGCGATCACCGCGATCGCCGACCGGCTCTGCGCCAATGCGGACAGCACCGCCAGCGGCCAGGTGTAGTACCAGGGCAGCGCCGCGGGCACGAACAGCACGACGATCAGCATCGCCAGTGCTATGCCGGTCAGTGCCTCCCGGTCGTCGTGGCGAAACCGCCACCACAGCAAGGGAAGTGAGATGGCGATGACGGCGATTCCGATGATGCGCGTGACGTCGAGGACGGCGTAGAAGTTGACCGGTATGAGCAGTCCGCCGACGGCGTTGATCAGGTTTGCGGCCGCAGTGGGCAGCGTCAGCCAGTTGATGATCTTCACCGACCCGGCGAGCGCCGTCAGCCAGCCGAGTCCGACGCCTGCCATCCACGACAGCACGGCGAACACGACGCCGAAGATCACCACCGACGCCGCCGTCGCGGTCGCGAAGGCGGGCGCAGGCCGCGAGTTTCCGGCGTTCCCGCAACTGACGCATCCACACCCACACCATGAACGGCAAGGCGATTCCCGCGGTGGCCTTCACCGCCACCGCGATGGCGATCAGGCTGACACCCCAGGCCGGATGGTTGGCGAAGGTCAGCGCGATCGCGGCCATCATCAGCCCGACCATCAGCATCTCGTTGTGCACGCCACCCATCAGATGGATGATCACCAGCGGGTTGAGCACGCAGATCCACAGGGCCGCAGCGCCGTTGCCGCCGACGTGCCGGGCCACCCGGGGTGCGGCCCAGATCAGCATCACCAGGCCGGGCAGCATGCACAACCGCAACAGCATCGTGCCGGCGACGACGTCGTTGCCGACCACCATGGTGACGAACTTGGCGACCAGGATGAACGCAGGGCCGTACGGCGCCGTGGTCGTGGTCCAGATCGGACTTACGTTGTCCAGCAACGAGTTCGGGTTGTCGATGGGCCCGACGATGTACGGGTCGAGGCCGTCGCGCAGCAGTGCGCCCTGCGCAAGGTAGGAGTAGGTGTCGCGGCTGAACACCGGCACGCTGAGAAGCAGTGGCGCCAGCCAGAATCCCGTCGTCGCCACCATCGTGTACTCCGACACCTCGCCGGGCCGCTGCGCCACCCGACGCCCCAGCCACAGCCACGAGAACAGCATCAGCGCCACGCCGCCCCACAGCAGCACCGACGACACCACCAGACCGTGGCCGAACCGCAGCCAGGACAGGTGCAGCGACTCGAGCAGTGGGTCGTGCAGCCGGGTGCTTCCTGCGCCGAGGCCGCCGAGCGTGATCAGCATGGCACCAAGGAAGCCGAGCAGCGCGGGACGGGCCTCCGGCGACGTCGCGAACGCGATCAGCCGCGAAATGCCGGATGTCCAACCGGATTTCGGGGCGCGCGTCGACGTCGGGGTAGTCATGCTCCTCAGGCGGACCGGTTGGACGCCCGTCTGGCGAGTTCGGCCAGGCCGGTCTTGGCGTGCGCGTCGATCGGTGCGGCCATCAGCATCTCCAGCGCGCGACGGGTGAGCATCTCGATGTGCTCCTCGACCGCGGCCAGCGCCCCGACCGACTCGATCACCAGGCGAAGGTCCCGCACCTGCGGGTCGGTCAACTCGGTGCCGATCGAGGTGCGCAACAGCTTCGCGGCCACCGGATCGGTCCGGTCGGCGCGCTCGAGCGCCTCGGCCAGCAGCACCGTGCGCTTACCCGACCGCAGGTCGTCACCGGAGGGTTTGCCGGTGACCGCCGGGTCCCCGAACACCCCGAGCACGTCGTCGCGCAGCTGGAATGCCACGCCGAGGTCGGTGCCCAGCTCGTAGAACGTCGCCTGCACGTCCGGGCGGTCGGCGGCAGCGGCGGCGCCGAGCTGAAGCGGCCGGGAGATCGTGTAGGAGGCGGTCTTGTAGGTGTTGACGGTCATCGCCGACGCCACCGACTCGGCACCGCCTGCCTCGGCGGCGATGTCGAGGTACTGCCCGCCGAGCACCTCGGTGCGGATGTCGGCCCACACCCGCTGTACGCGACGATGCGCGTCCAGCGGCAGGTCGACGGTGGCGACGATGTCGTCGGCCCACACCAGGGACAGGTCACCGAGCAGGATCGCCGCGGACAGGCCGAACTGGTCGGGCGAGCCGTGCCAGTTGCGCTCGCGGTGGCGGTCGGCGAACAGCCGGTGCACGGTGGGGAAGCCGCGCCGTGTCGCCGATGCGTCGATGACGTCGTCGTGCACCAGCGCGCAGGCGTGCAGCAGCTCGAGAGCGGAGAACAGGAGAAGGACGTCGGGGTCCGCCTTCTCCTCGCCGGAGACCGCCCGCCAACCCCAGTACGCGAACGCGGGTCGCACGCGCTTGCCCCCGCGCACCACGAATTCCTCGAGGGCGGCGGTCAGCTCGGCGTAATCGGTGCCGATGTACGCGGCGTCGCGTCGGCGCCCGCGGAGATAGTCGCGCAGTTGATCGGTGATGGCGCCCGCCAGCTCGACGGCCGACGGTGCCGCTGTTTCCACGCTCAGCGGGCGCCCCTTTCCTTACCCCGGGAGTGCATTCAGAGTAGAGCCTGGCAGGCCGTTCGTAGCAACTCAGGGCGCGGGTGCGTCAGCGCGACGTGTCATGCGGATCCGCCAGGGTGGGGCTGCGGTCCCGGCTCGTCCAGGCGACCCCGCCGATGATGCCCGCCACCACGAATGCCGCGAAGCCGAGCCAGAGCGCCGCACCGGTGAACGACCGGGCACTGGGGTCGGTGTAGCGCGCCTGGGCGCTCATGGTGCTCACCACGCCGGGCTTCAGCTTCCATTCGACGACGTCGGAGGAGATCTGGTCGCCGTTGGTCGACGTCACCTCGCCGGGAAACGACACGCTCAGCGATACGTCGGCGTCCGGATCGTTCAGCGACGTCAGGTCCGCCCGGCCTTCGAGGATCACCAGATCGCCTGCGCGCCGCAGCGAGATGTCGACACCTGCCGCGTCGCGGTTCATGTTCGCGAGCTGGGGCAGTTCTGCGAAGGTCAGGTCGGAGAACACCGCCTGCGTCCCGACGTAGTCGTCGCGCTGGTAGGTCGAGACGGACACCTTGTTGCTGAACGGCAGCGTGTTGAGGAGCTGCGGCCCCTTGTCGTCGTCGCCGCGCGGCTTGGCGGCCGCGATGATCTGCCCGGACACCCGATCGTCGGGGGACACCGTGATGGATGCCCGCACCCGGACGCAGCCCACGGCCATGGGGAGGATCAGCAACAGCAGGAACAGCGTAAGCACCCGATTGCGGCGTGGCATGCGGCCGTGGGTTCGGCTCCGGCGGTCGTGCATCCGGTCATCGTGCCAGACCCGCCACCCCTATAGCGGCAGTGACCGGCCGAGTATCGCGAACGCCCTCGGGTCGCCTGCGAAGTGGTAGCCGCGGATCACGTCGGTGAACCCGAGCCTGCGATACAGCCGCCATGCGCGGTTCGCCTCACCGTTGGCCTCCGGCGTCGAGAGCAGCACGTGTGACTCCTCGCGTCCGGTGAGCAGCCGTCTCGCGAGGGCCTCGCCGAGGCCGTGCCCCTGGGCGCGGGGCTGGATGTGCAGCTCGGTGAGCTCGAAGTAGCTGGCCATCAGCTCGGCGATGTGCGAGCTGTCGGCTCCGCCGCGCTGCAGGCCCGTGATCACCTGTTGTTGCCACCACTGGTCGGGTGCGCCGCAGTAGCCGTAGGCGATCCCGACCATGGGGGCGGTGGTCAGATCGGCTGTCGCATCGGCCGCTTCGACGGCGGCGACGGCCTTCCAGCCCCGCCTGTGGGTGTGTTCCAGCCACATCGACGCCCGTTGCTCCTCGGTGCCGCGCGGGTATCGCATGGCGTCGACGTAGACGGCAAGAGCGTCGCCAAGACGCTTGGCCATGTCGCCCTGCGACAGGTCGATCAGAAACGTCGACAACCCAAGGTGCCCTTCGCGGTGGGGAATGCGGAGCCGATGCCATTATCCGGTCACCGTTCGGTCATTGGCATGCTGGCTCGGTAGGTGTGGCGAACGCCGTACAATCGGGCACTGAACAAGGTGGTACGGCTCAGATTCTGCTCGTATCATTACTGTTAGTTGCCCGGACACCCGGGCGCACACGAACTTTTTACAATCGTGACGGACGCGGCAAAGGGAGGCACGGATGCCACTCTCCGATCATGAGCAGCGCATGCTCGACCAGATCGAGAGCGCTCTCTATGCCGAGGACCCCAAGTTCGCGTCGAGCGTTCGTGGTGGAAACCTTCGGGCTCCCTCGGCCAGGCGTCGCCTGCAGGGTGCAGCGCTCTTCGTGATCGGCCTGGCAATGCTGGTGTCTGGAATCGCGTTCAAGGCCACGTGGATCGGTGGCCTGCCGATTCTCTCCGTGGTCGGCTTCATCATCATGTTCGGCGGTGTGGTCTACGCCATCACCGGGCCACGGGTGGCAGGCGGCAAGGAACGCCCCGGCTCCGAGTCCGGTGGGCCGCGGCAGAAGAAGTCCAAGGGTTCCGGAGGTTCGTTCACGAACCGCATGGAAGACCGGTTCCGCCGCCGCTTCGACGAGTGATCATCCGAACGGTCCAGGGGTAGCTTCCGACGGGAGCTACCCCTTTTCTTTCGGCGTTTGCCTTCGCGCACCCCACCGGGCGGTGCGACACGCCGGAATTCGGCGGCCGGGGGCGCTCGGCAGGTGACTCGCCCCACTGCGCCCCACTTCGGTAATTGAGCAGGTCTAGCTGCGGTTTCGCGTGTTCGCACCCGACCGCGGCATCGACGCATGCGCGAAAAACGACTGGTCAGTGGTGAATGGTGGGGGGTGTGCTCCAATTTTTGCCAGCAGATGGAGCGAAGTGGGGGATTGTGGGGTAAAGTGGCGTGCAACGGAGCGACCGGGGCTCCGGAGGGCTGAAGCGAAGCGACTCGGAATTTCAACCGAGTGGTTGGAGGTGGCGGGATGTTTCTCGGCACCTACACGCCCAAGCTCGACGACAAGGGGCGGCTCACGCTGCCCGCCAAGTTCCGCGACGCACTGGCAGGGGGGTTGATGGTCACCAAGAGTCAAGATCACAGCCTCGCCGTCTACCCGCGGGCCGAGTTCGAGGCGTTGGCCGAACGGCTGACGCAGGCGTCGCGGAGCAATCCGGACGCCCGCGCCTTCCTGCGGAACCTCGCCGCCGCCACCGACGAGCAGCATCCCGACGCACAAGGCCGCATCACGCTGACGGCCGATCACCGCCGGTACGCAAACCTGACCAAGGAGTGCGTGGTGATCGGTTCGATCCAGTACCTGGAGATCTGGGACGCCCAGGCCTGGCAGGACTACCAGCAGACCCACGAAGAGAACTTCTCCGCGGCCAGCGATGAAACTCTGCGCGACATCATTTGACCCGGCCACCCAGGTGCACGTGGCCCGTGCAACGTGGCCTCTGCCCGAACCGGCCCTGGCGTACTTCCCCGACGCCAGGTCCGCAACCTCGGACAGGGACCTCGTTGCAAGGGCCGCCACCTGCCGGCTCGCGCTGAGCGAGCCGTGGATCCACACAATCGAAGGTGCTGCGATGGCCCCGGATTCCGAAGGCCAAGATCACGGACACGTTCCGGTGCTGCTCGACCGCTGCGTCGAGCTGCTCACCCCGGCCCTGACCCGACGCGACGCGACGGGTGCGGGCGCGGTACTGGTCGATGCCACGCTCGGCGCGGGCGGCCACGCCGAGCGCTTCCTCACCGATCTGCCCGGGCTGCGGCTGGTCGGCCTCGACCGCGACCCCAACGCACTGCGCATCGCGGGGGAGCGGCTCGCGCCGTTCGGTGACCGGGTGAGCCTCGTCCGCACCCGCTACGACGGGTACTGGGCCGACCGCGAGGAGCCAGAGGTCGACGGGGTCCTGTTCGACCTCGGCGTCTCGTCGATGCAGCTGGACCGCGCCGAGCGCGGCTTCTCCTACTCCAAGGACGCGCCGCTGGACATGCGGATGGACCCGGACGCCCCGCTGACCGCCGCCGAGGTCGCTCAACACCTTCGATGCCAGGGAGCTGACGCGGATCCTCCGGGAGTTCGGCGAGGAGCGTCTCGCCAAGCGGATCGCCGGCGAGATCGTGCGGTGGCGGGCCCGCAAGCCGTTCACGACCACCGGCGAGCTGGTCGAGTTGCTCTACGCCGCCATCCCCGCCCCGGCCCGACGCACCGGCGGCCATCCGGCCAAGCGCACCTTCCAGGCGCTGCGCATCGCCGTGAACGCCGAACTCGATTCGCTCAGTGACGCCGTTCCCGCCGCGATGTCGGCACTCTCGGCCGGTGGACGGATCGTCGTCATGGCCTACCAGTCGCTCGAGGACAGGATCGTCAAGGGACTGTTCGCCGCTGCCACCGCTTCGCGCACGCCGTCCGGCCTTCCGGTCGAGTTGCCCGGCCACGAACCCGACTTCGTGTCGCTGACCCGCGGTGCCGAGAAGGCGGGCGACGCCGAGGTCGACCTCAATCCCCGTAGCGCGTCGGTTCGGCTACGAGCTTTGGAAAAGGTTGTCAGAAGGGAAGTCTCGTGATGGCCAAGCGACCCGATCCGGTACGCAACCGGGATGACCGCCGCCGTGGTAGCCGGGAACCCGCTCAGCGCCGGGCCAAGGACGCACCGCCCCGCAACCGCCGCTCGACACGGGAGCAGCGGCCACCGCGCTCGGCGCCGCACACCAGCCCGATTCCGAGGATCACCGACGCGCCGGCCCGGCCGAAGAACGCCGCTCAGGCCAAGGCGCGTTCGAAGGCGCGCAAGGCCAAGGCGCCCAAGGTCATTCGGCCGCCACTGCGCGAGCGGCTCCTGGTCAGGCTGGCGTCGATCGACCTCGACCCCCGCAGGCTCGTCACCAGGGTGCCGTTCGTCGTGCTGGTGATCGGGGCGCTCGGCCTCGGGCTCGCCGTCACGCTGTGGCTGTCGACCGACGCCGCGGAGCGCTCGTACCAGTTGGGCCACGTCAGGGAGACCAACCAGGCACTGCTGCAGCAGAAGGAGGCGCTGGAGCGCGACGTGCTCGAGGCCCAGGCCGCGCCGGCCCTGGCCGAGGCCGCGCGCAACCTCGGCATGATCCCGTCGAGGGACACCGCACACCTGGTGCAGGACCCGACGGGCAACTGGATGGTCGTCGGCACGCCGAAGCCGGCCCAGGGAGTTCAGCCGCCACCCTTGAACTCGCCGCTGCCAGAAGATGTCCCGCCCCCACCGCCCGCCCCGCCTGCGCCTCGCGTCGTCGACCCGAGGGAGGTGACCGTTCACATGCCGCCGCGACCCACGCCGGTGCCCAACGCCGAGGTGCCCGCGCCCGCCGCGGCCCTGGCGGGCCCGACGGTCCCCGTCGCACCCGCAGTCCCAGGGGCCGTCAGTCCCAGGGGTCGACGTCCCCGCGGCTCCGGCTGCCGCACCCCTCGTGCCCGACCCGGCGCTCGCGCCGGTGCCCGTCCCCGCGCCCGCGGCGGCTCCGCTGGACGCCCTGCCACCCGCGTTGCCCGGACCGCCGCCGCCTGATCAAGTCCCCGCCGCGCCCGTCCCAGGCCCGCCCGCATGAGCCGCAACGACCGCAAGAAGGTCGCCGCGTCGAAGGCGCGCACCGACCAGTCGCATTCGGCGCGGGCCCGTCGCACCCGGGAGCCGTCGGCCGACCCCGGCGTGCGCACGTCGTCGTTCGTCTTCCGGCACCGGGTGGGCAACTCGGTCATTGCGCTGCTGTTGGTGGTTGCGGCCACGCAGCTGTTCAACCTCCAGGTGCCGAGGGCGGCGGGCCTGCGCGCCGAGGCCGCGAGTCAACTCAAGGTCACCGACGTCGAGAAGGCGGTGCGCGGCAGCATCGTCGACCGCAATGACGACAAGCTGGCGTTCACCATCGAGGCGCGGGCGCTGACCTTCCAGCCGCTGAAGGTTCAGAAGCAGCTCGCCGACGCCAAGGCAGCCAATCCCGCGGCGCCGGATCCGGCCAAGCGGCTCGCCGAGATCGCCACGGGGGTCTCCGGTCTGCTGAATCACAAGCCGGACGCCGCCACGCTGCGCAAGAAACTGACCAGCAAGGACTCCTTCGTCTACCTGGCGCGTGCCGTCGATCCCGCCATCTCCGACGCGATCACCACCAAGTACCCGGAGGTGGGCGCCGAGCGACAGGACATCCGCCAGTACCCCGGCGGGGCGCTGGCCGCCAACATCGTCGGCGGCATCGACTGGGACGGCCACGGGCTGCTCGGCCTCGAGGATTCACTCGACGCGAAGCTGGCGGGCACCGACGGCTCGGTCACCTACGACCGCGGGTCCGACGGCGTCGTCATCCCCGGCAGCTACCGCAACCGTCACGACGCGGTCGACGGGTCGACCGTCCAGCTCACCATCGACGACGACATCCAGTTCTACGTCCAGCAGCAGGTGCAGCAGGCGAAGGACCTCTCCGGCGCCAAGAACGTGTCCGCGGTCGTGCTCGACGCCAAGACCGGCGAGGTGCTGGCGATGGCCAACGACAACACGTTCGACCCGAGCCAGGACATCGGCAGGCAGGACAACCGCGAACTGGGCAACCTCGCCGTGTCCTCGCCGTTCGAGCCGGGTTCGGTGAACAAGATCATCACCGCCTCCTCGGCCATCGAGTTCGGTCTGACGAACCCCGACGAGGTGCTGCAGGTACCCGGCTCCATCGACATGGGCGGCGTCACCGTGCACGACGCGTGGGAGCACGGCGTCGACGCCGTACACCACCACCGGGGTGTTCGGAAAGTCCTCCAACGTCGGCACTCTGATGCTGGCGCAGCGGGTCGGCCCGGACCGATGGGCCGACATGGCCGAGAAGTTCGGCCTCGGGCAGCGCACCGGCGTCGGCCTGCCCGGCGAGAGTGCGGGTCTGGTCCCGCCCATCGATCAGTGGTCGGGCAGCTCGTTTGCGAACCTGCCCATCGGACAAGGTCTTTCGATGACGTTGCTGCAGATGACGGGGATGTATCAGGCCATCGCCAACGACGGACTCCGGATCCCGCCCCGCATCATCAAGTCCACGATCGCGGCCGACGGCACGCGCACCGACGAGCCGCAGCCCCAGGGCGAGCGGGTGGTGTCGCCGCAGACGGCGAAGACCGTGCGCAACATGCTGCGGGCCGTCATCCAGCACGACCCGCAGGGCACCCAGCAGGGCACCGGCTCCGGGGCCGCGGTAGAGGGTTATCAGATCGCGGGCAAGACGGGAACGGCCCAGCAGATCAACCCCGCCTGCGGCTGCTACTACGACGACGTCTACTGGATCACCTTCGCCAGCATGGCGCCCGCCGACGATCCCCGCTACGTGGTCGGGGTGATGATGGACAACCCGCACCGCACGGCCGACGGATCGCCAGGCACGACGGCGGCGCCGCTGATTCACAACATCGACGCCTGGTTGCTGCAGCGCGAGAACGTGCCGCTGTCGCCGGACCCAGGTCCCCTACTCACGCTGCAAGACTGAGTGGCGGGCCGCCCTCAGCCCGGCCGGTAGGGTGTCAACGCCATGATGTCGCGCCCCACCCACCCCCAAGGTGTCGACCTCGCAGCGCTGGCAGAGCGCGTGCATGCGGTCCCAGCACCGGATTCGGACGCGTCCGGCGTCCGGGTCACCGGGGTGACGCTGCGCAGCCAGGACGCCCGCGCCGGTGACCTGTTCGCAGCATTGCCCGGCGGCGTCGGCGCACGGTGCGCGCGTACGCCGCCGACGCCGTTGCCCTCGGCGCGATCGCCGTGCTGACGGATCCGGCGGGCCTCGCAGATGCTCGGTCCCGACGTCGACGTGCCGGTGCTGGTGCACCCGTCGCCGCGCGCGGTGCTCGGCGAGGTGGCCGCGATGGTCTACGGCCATCCGTCGGAGCGCCTGCGCGTCATCGGCGTCACCGGTACGTCCGGCAAGACCACCACCACCTACCTCGTCGAGGCCGGCCTCCGTGCGGCGGGGCGCGTGGCCGGCCTGATCGGGACGGTCGGGATCCGGATCGACGGCCGCGACGAGCCGAGCGCGTTGACCACCCCCGAGGCGCCCGATCTGCAGGCGCTGCTGGCGGTGATGGCCGAACGCGGAGTAGACACGGTGGTGATGGAGGTGTCGAGTCACGCGCTGACGCTGGGACGGGTCGATGCCGTGCACTTCGCGGTCGGCGGGTTCACGAACCTGTCGCGCGACCACCTCGACTTCCATCCCACGATGGCGGACTACCTGAATGCCAAGGCCCGGCTGTTCGACCCCGAATCGCCCTCGCACGCAGACGTTTCCGTGGTCTGCGTGGACGACGAAGCGGGCCGGACCATCGCGGGGCTGGTGGACCGGCCGGTGACCGTCGGGATCGTGGAAGGCTCTGCGGGCTGGCGTGCCGAGGACATCCACGACGTCGACAAGGGCGCCCAGCAGTTCGTTGCGGTGGATCCGGTTGGCGTGCACCACGGGCTTCGGATCGGGCTGCCCGGCCGCTACAACGTCGCCAACTGCCTCCTCGCGGTGGCGCTTCTCGATGCGGTCGGCGTCTCACCCGAGTCAGCCGCGCCCGGGCTGCGGACGGCCACCGTCCCCGGCCGCCTGCAGCCGATCGACCGCGGCCAGGGCTTCCTTGCCCTCGTCGACTACGCGCACAAGCCGGGCGCGCTGCGCGCGGTGCTCGAAACGCTGCGGCGCAGCAGGCCGGAGCCAGTGGTCGCGTCGCCGTGGTCTTCGGGGCCGGCGGCAACCGCGACGCAGGGCAAGCGCGAACCGATGGGCCTGGTCGCGGCCGAACTCGCCGATCTCGTCGTGATCACCGACGACAACCCGCGCGACGAGGACCCCGCCGACATCCGCGCCACGATCATGACGGGGGCGAGGGCGGCCGCCGGGGCAGCGACCGTGGTCGAGATCGGTGACCGGCGGGAGGCCATCGACCACGCGGTGGCCTGGGCGCGCGACGGCGACGTGGTCCTCGTCGCGGGCAAGGGCCACGAGGCGGGGCAGACCAGCCGGGGCAAGACCCGGCCGTTCGACGACCGCGACGAGTTGGCCGGGGCCCTCGAAGCGCTTGGGCACCGCGCGTGATCGACCTGACCCTCGCGCAGATCGCGGACATCGTCGGCGGCGAGCTCGCCGACGTCTCGCCCGAGGACGCCGCCGTCATCCGGGTCACCGGCACCGTCGAATTCGATTCCCGCGCCGTGGCGCCCGGCGGGCTCTTCCTTGCGCTACCCGGCGCGCGGTCCGACGGGCACGACTTCGCCGCCGCCGCGGTGGCAGCCGGTGCGGTCGCGGTGCTCGCCGCGCGCCCCGTCGGCGTGCCCGCGATCGTGGTCGAACCCGCGAGTCAGGGCATCGACTCGGGCGCGGGCGTCCTCGAGCACGACACCGACGGGTCCGGTGCCGCGGTGCTGGCGGCGCTGGCCCGACTGGCCGCGGCCGTGGCGGCCGAGCTGGTGTCCGGCGGCCTGACGATCATCGGGGTGACCGGCTCGTCGGGCAAGACGTCCACCAAGGATCTGCTCGCCGCCGTGCTCGGCCCGCTGGGCGCCGTCGTCGCACCGCCGGGGTCGTTCAACAACGAGTTGGGCCACCCGTGGACGGTGCTGCGCGCGACCACCGACACCGACTTCCTGATCCTGGAGATGTCGGCGCGGCATCGCGGCAACATCGCCGCGCTGGCCCGGATCGCGCCGCCGTCGATCGCGGTCGTGCTCAACGTCGGCACTGCCCACCTCGGTGAGTTCGGCTCGCGCGAGGCCATCGCCGAGACGAAGGCCGAACTGCCGCAAGCGGTTCCGGCCTCCGGTGTGGTGATCCTCAACGCCGATGACAGCGTGGTGGCCGCGATGGCGGACAGCACGGCCGCGCGCGTGGTGCGGGTGTCGCGCTCGCCGGGCGCCGACGTGTGGGCCGATGACGTCACGCTGGACGAGCTGGCCCGGCCGAGGTTCACCCTGCACGCCGCCGCCGGTGAGGTCCCCGTCGAGCTGGCGGTGCACGGCGATCATCAGGTGTCCAACGCGCTGTGCGCGGCCGCGGTTGCGCTGGAGTGCGGGGCTCGCCTCGATCAGGTCGCTTCTGCACTTGCGGCGGCGGGCCCGGTGTCGCGGCACCGCATGCAGGTGAGCACGCGCAGCGACGGGGTGACCGTGATCAACGACGCCTACAACGCCAACCCGGACTCGATGCGGGCCGGGCTGAAGGCACTGGCCTGGATGGCTCGGTCCGGGGCGACGGAGGGCGCCGGGCGCCGCCGCAGTTGGGCGGTGCTCGGCGAAATGGCCGAACTCGGCGACGACGCGATAACCGAGCATGACAGCATCGGTCGACTGGCCGTGCGCTTAGATGTGTCACGACTCGTCGTCGTCGGAACCGGGAGGTCCATGAGCGCCATGCACCACGGGGCGGTGATGGAGGGATCGTGGGGCAGTGAGTCCACCATGGTCGCCGACGCCGCCGCCGCGCTAGCGCTGTTGCGGGCCGAGCTGGACGAGGGGGATGTGGTGCTGGTGAAGGCGTCGAATTCGGTGGGCCTTGGCGCGTTGGCGGATGCGCTGGTCCGGCGGGCAGGAGCGCAGCGACCGGGGGATTGGCACCGGATGAGACAGATCCTCATCGCCGTCGGCATCGCGCTGGCGGTGTCGATCCTGCTGACCCCGGCGCTGATCAAGCTGTTCACCCGCCAGGGTTTCGGCCACGAGATCCGTGAGGACGGACCGCCGAGCCACCAGAAGAAGCGCGGCACGCCGTCGATGGGCGGAGTCGCCATCCTGGCCGGCATCTGGGCCGGCTACCTGGGCACGCAGCTGGTCGGTCTCGCGCTCGACGGACGCGGCCCCTCCGCGTCGGGGCTACTGGTTCTCGGCCTGGCCACTTCGCTCGGAGCCGTCGGCTTCATCGACGACCTGATCAAGATCCGCCGCTCGCGCAACCTCGGCCTGAACAAGACCGCCAAGACGGTCGGGCAACTGGTCGCCGCCGTGCTGTTCGGGGTGCTGGCGCTGCAGTTCCGCAACCCCGACGGCCTGACCCCCGGCAGCGCGGAGTTGTCGTACGTGCGCGAGATCGCCACGGTGACTTTGGCGCCGATGGTGTTCGTGCTGTTCGTCGTGATCCTGGTCAGCGCGTGGTCGAATGCGGTGAACTTCACCGACGGTCTCGACGGGCTGGCGGCCGGGGCCATGGCGATGGTCACCGCCGCCTACGTGCTGATCACCTTCTGGCAGTTCCGCAACGCGTGCGCCACCAGCCCGGGGCTGGGTTGCTACAACGTGCGCGACCCGCTCGATCTCGCGCTCGTCGCCGCGGCCACGACGGGCGCCTGCATCGGGTTCCTGTGGTGGAACGCCGCGCCCGCCAAGATCTTCATGGGTGACACCGGGTCGCTGGCCCTCGGCGGCATCATCGCGGGTCTGTCGGTGACGAGCCGCACCGAGACGCTCGCCGTCGTGCTCGGGGCGCTGTTCGTGGCCGAGGTCACCTCGGTGGTCGTGCAGATCATGGCCTTCCGCACCACCGGCCGTCGGGTGTTCCGGATGGCGCCGTTCCACCATCACTTCGAACTGGTGGGATGGGCCGAGACCACGGTGATCATCCGGTTCTGGTTGCTGACGGCGATCGCGTGCGGTCTCGGGGTTGCGCTGTTCTACAGCGAATGGTTGGCCGCGGTCGGGGCTTAGCTGGCGCCCGGCCCGCCGCGTGCATTTTGCGACACGCGCCGGATGTCCCCGTCGTTACGGGGGTGACGGGGGAGGATTTTGGGGTGCAAGGGACAAACGGTTCTGCTGTTGCTTATGTGACTGCTGTTATCGAAGTGGTCAGGTAGTCGGCAGTGAGCGCAATCCTTGCCAAACTGCGGCTGCGGCGTGGCGCACCGGACGCCGTTCCCGCCGATCAGACCGCGCCCGCCCCGACCGGCACCGTCCCGCGCACCCGATTCGGCGCGTGGCTCGGCCGCCCGATGACGTCCTTCCACCTGATCATCGCGGTGGCCGCGTTGCTGGTCACGCTCGGGCTGATCATGGTGCTGTCGGCGTCCGGCGTGCACTCCTACGACGAGGACGGCTCGCCGTGGATCATCTTCGCCAAGCAGGTGCTGTGGACGATCGTCGGCCTGGTCGCCTTCTACGCGGCGCTGCGCATGCCGGTCAACCTGATGCGGCGGCTGGCGTTTCCGGGCTTCGCGTTCACGATCGTGCTCCTGATCCTGGTGCTGATCCCGGGAATCGGCAAGGAGGCCAACGGCTCTCGCGGCTGGTTCGTGGTCGCCGGGTTCTCCATGCAGCCATCCGAGCTGGCCAAGATCGCCTTCGCGATCTGGGGCGCACACCTGCTGGCGGCGCGACGCCTGGAACACGCGTCGTTGCGCGAGATGCTCTTTCCGCTGGTGCCCGCCGCGGTGCTCGCCCTGTTCCTGATCGTGCTGCAGCCCGACCTCGGGCAGACGGTGTCGCTGAGCATCATCCTGCTGGGTCTGCTGTGGTACGCGGGCCTGCCGCTGCGGGTGTTCCTCAGTTCACTGGCGGCGGCCATGATGGCGGGTGCCGCGCTTGCGGTCTCCGAGGGCTACCGGTCCGACCGCGTCCAGTCCTGGCTCAACCCAGGCGCCGATACCCAGGGCTCGGGATATCAGGCCAGGCAGGCGCGGTACGCGCTGGCCAACGGCGGCGTGTTCGGCGACGGGCTCGGGCAGGGGACCGCGAAGTGGAATTACCTGCCGAACGCCCACAACGACTTCATCTTCGCGATCATCGGCGAGGAACTCGGGTTGGTGGGAGCCGTCGGCCTGCTGCTCCTGTTCGGCCTGTTCGCCTATACCGGCATGCGGATCGCCCGGCGTTCGGCAGATCCGTTCCTGCGCCTGCTGACCGCCACCACGACGCTCTGGGTGCTCGGCCAGGTGTTCATCAACGTCGGTTACGTCGTCGGCCTGCTTCCGGTCACCGGTCTGCAGTTGCCACTGATCTCGGCGGGTGGAACATCCACGGCCACAACCCTTCTGATGATGGGCGTGATCACCAACGCGGCGCGACACGAGCCGGAGGCGGTGGCCGCGCTGCGCGCAGGCCGCGACGATCCGGTGAATCGGTTGCTGCGGCTGCCGCCGCCGGAGCCCTATTCGCCGACCCGGCTGGAGTCGGCCCGCGATCGCCTGCGGACGGCGGTCGAAGGCGCGGGCGGAAGCCAAGCCGAAGCCCAAGCCGACACCCAGCCCGAAAGCCGGGCCGAACAGCAAGGCCAAGCCGAAACCGAAGGGCAAGGCGAAGCCCGAACGCGCGTCGGCCAAGGACGAGCGGAGGCGAACTGCCCATGCGGCCGATCAGCCGGTGCGACGCTCAGGGCATCATGGAGGCCGTCAACCGCAACAGGGCCGTCGGGCTCGCTCATTGGAAGGCCAACGTCACGGGTGAACAACCCCGCCATTTCCGCCAGGGAGCAGGAGCGAAGCGACCGGGGGATTTCCGTGGTACTCGCAGGTGGAGGCACCGCGGGGCACGTTGAGCCGGCGATGGCCGTCGCCGATGCCCTGATGGCACTCGATCCGCGGATCCGGATCACGGCGCTCGGCACGGAGCGCGGGTTGGAGACCCGACTGGTGCCCGAGCGTGGATATCACCTCGAACTGATCACCCCGGTACCGCTGCCGCGCAAGCCCTCGGGTGACCTGATCCGGCTCCCGATGCGCGTGCGCAGGGCCGTCCGGCAGACGCGCGCGGTGCTCGACGACGTCGAGGCCGACGTCGTGATCGGTTTCGGCGGCTACGTCGCGCTGCCCGCCTATCTGGCCGCCCGCGGCGGCGTGCGCCGCCGTGCGAGTGCCGGTCGTGATCCACGAGGCCAACGCGAGTGCGGGCTGGGCCAACCGGGTCGGGGCCCGCTCGGCGCGGCGCGTGCTGTCCGCCGTGCCGAATCCGGGACTGCGCGGCGTCGAGGTGGTCGGTGTGCCGGTCCGGGCGACGATCACCTCGCTCGACCGCGCCGCGCTGCGCGCCGAGGCGCGCGCCCGGTTCGGCTTCTCCGACGACGCACGGGTGCTGTTGGTGTTCGGCGGGTCCCAAGGCGCGCAGTCGATCAACCGGGCCGTCGCTGCGGCCGCGAAAGACCTTGCCGCAGCGGGTGTTTCGGTGCTCCACGCGCACGGGCCGAAGAACGTGCTCGATCTCCGCGAGCCCGGCCCCGACGATCCGCCCTACGTCGCCGTGCCCTACCTGAGCGAGATGGACCTCGCCTACGCCGCCGCCGACCTGGCCATCTGCCGGTCCGGCGCGATCACGGTCGCCGAGGTGAGCGCCGTCGGCCTGCCCGCGGTGTACGTCCCGCTGCCGATCGGCAACGGCGAGCAGCGACTCAACGCACTGCCCGTCGTCAATGCGGGCGGTGGCCTGATCGTCGACGACGCCGACCTGACTCCGGCGTTCGTCGCAGAGACAGTCGGCGGGCTGCTCGGTGACCTGCCGCGGCTGGAGGCGATGACGGCCTCGGCGGCGCTGGCGGGTCACCGTGACGCCGCGCAGCGGGTCGCGGAGGTCGCCGTCGAGATCGCTGGCCGAGTTCCGGAGGGCAGGCGCGCAGCGACCTGGGACCACGAGCCGCAGGAGGTCCAGGTGAGTGTCCCCGAGCTGCCCGCCGAACTGCAGCGGGTGCACATGGTCGGCATCGGCGGAGCGGGAATGTCGGGCATCGCCCGCATCCTGTTGGACCGCGGCGGGCTGGTGTCGGGTTCCGATGCCAAGGAGTCACGCGGCCTGGCCGCACTGCGCGCACGCGGCGCGCAGATCCGGGTCGGCCACGACGCGTCGTCGCTCGACATGCTGCCCGGCGGCCCGACGGCCGTGGTCAGCACGCACGCCGCGATCCCCAAGACCAACCCCGAACTCGTCGAGGCAGGCCGCCGCGGCGTGCCGGTGATCATGCGTCCCACGGTGCTGGCCAGGCTGATGGACGGTTACACCACGGTGATGGTGACCGGCACCCACGGCAAGACCACCACCACCTCGATGATCATCGTGGCGTTGCAGCACAGTGGATTCGACCCCTCGTTCGCCGTCGGCGGCGACCTCGGTGAGGCGGGCACCAACGCCCACCACGGCAGCGGGACGTCGTTCGTCGCGGAGGCCGACGAGAGCGACGGCTCGCTGCTCGAGTACACGCCCGACGTGGCCGTCGTGACCAACATCGAGGCCGACCACCTGGACTTCTTCGGCAGCGCCGAGGCCTACGGCGCGGTCTTCGACGAGTTCGTCGAGCGGCTGCGGCCGGGCGGCGCCCTCGTGGTCTGCGTCGACGATCCCGGTGCCGCGGCACTGGCCGAGCGGTGTGCGAGCCCGTGGCGTGCGAGTGCTGCGCTACGGCAGCGGCGAAGACCCGAATCTTGCTGGTGCCCTGTTGAATTGGGAGCAACAGGGGACTGGGAGCGTCGCGACGATCCGGCTGGCAGGCGAGTCGCATCCACGGGGAATGCGCCTTGCGGTGCCCGGACGGCACATGGCGCTCAACGCGTTGGGAGCGATGCTCGCGGCCATGGAGGTCGGCGGGAGTGTCGAGTCGGTGCTCGACGGCCTCGCCGGGTTCGAGGGCGTGCGACGCCGTTTCGAGTCGGTCGGCACTGCGGCGGGCGTGCGGGTCTTCGACGACTACGCGCACCATCCCACCGAAGTGCGCGCGACACTCGAGGCCGTTCGCGGCGTGGCGGGCGAGTCCCGCTCGATCGTGGTGTTCCAGCCGCACCTGTACTCCAGGACCAAGACCTTCGCGCGGGAGTTCGGGCAGGCGCTGTCGGCCGCCGACGAGGTCTTCGTGCTCGACGTGTACGCGGCCAGGGAACAACCGATGGCCGGAGTGAGCGGCGCCAGCGTCGCCGAGCACGTCGACCGCCCGGGTCCGCTACGTGCCGGACTTCTCGGCGGTCGCCGGGGCGGTCGCCGCGGCGGCGCGACCCGGCGACGTCATCGTCACGATGGGTGCGGGCGACGTGACGCTGCTGGGGCAGGAGATCCTGACGGCGCTGCAGGTGGAGGCCGATCGACGCGCCCCGGGGCACGCGATGAGCGCCAGGGCCCGAGCGAGCCGACGACCGGCGAGGCCGCCGGCGAGACGAGCCGGCCCCGGAAGCCGCCAGAACCCACCGAAGCCCCGGAACCCGACGAACCGCCGATACCGCGGAAGCACCCGATGACGCCGAAGCGTCCGACCTCGAGGGGCCGCGGCGTCGGGCGCGGCGCGAGCGCGAGGAGCGGCGCGCCGCACAGGCCAGGGCGACCGCGATCGAGCAGGCTCGCCGGGAGGCCAAGAAGCGCGTCGAGGGCCAGCGGTCCGATCAGGCCAAACCCCCTGCGCGAGGGCTGATCCGGGGTCTCAAGGTGCTGATGTGGTCGGCGGTCGCCAGCGTGGTGGCGGTCGGACTGGGCCTGCTGCTGTACTTCACGCCGATCATGGCCGCCCGCGTCACGGTGATCACGGGCCTGACCACGGTGACCCAGGACGAGGTCGAGCAGGCCGCCGCGGTGGCGCCGGGACGCCGCTGCTGCAGATCGACACCGACGCCGTCGCCGAGCGGGTCGCGACCATCCGCCGCGTGGCGAGTGCCAGGGTGCAACGCGAATACCCGTCGACGCTGCGCATCACCATCGCCGAACGGGTTCCCGTCGTGGTGAAGGACTATCCCGACGGTCCGCATCTCTTCGACCGCGACGGCGTCGACTTCGCCACCGCGCCACCGCCGCCCGGGCCTGCCGTACCTGGACGCCGACAACCCCGGTCCGAGCGATGCCCCCACGAAGGCCGCCCTCGAGGTGCTCCTCGCGCTGCGGCCCGAGGTGGTCGGGACAGGTGATGCGCATCGCGGCGCCGTCGGTCGCGTCGATCACCCTGACGCTGCTCGACGGCCGCGAGGTGATCTGGGGGACCACCGATCGCACCGAGGAGAAGGCGCTCAAGCTCGGAGCCCTGCTGACCCAGCCCGGCCACACCTACGACGTGTCGAGTCCGGATCTGCCGACCGTCAAGTGACGGCCCGTTAGCACGAGCCCGTGGAGAAAATGCCCGGAAATCGTCGGCGCGCCTGCACGGTTAGCCCGGGCAGTCGCCCTACCGTTCTGGTTGCACGGATCTACTTGACATAACTCTAAGCCTATGGTTGAGGTTGAGGGTTTTGGCCAGGGGTCCGGCACCACGAAGCAATAAGGGAGGAACTGGACCGATGACGCCCCCGCACAACTATCTCGCCGTCATCAAGGTGGTCGGCATCGGTGGCGGCGGCGTGAATGCCGTCAACCGGATGATCGAACAGGGTCTGAAGGGCGTGGAGTTCATCGCCATCAACACCGACGCCCAGGCGCTGTTGATGAGCGATGCCGACGTCAAGCTCGACGTCGGGCGTGACTCCACCCGCGGACTCGGAGCCGGCGCGGACCCCGAGGTGGGGCGCAAGGCCGCCGAGGACGCCAAGGACGACATCGAGGAGCTGCTGCGCGGCGCCGACATGGTGTTCGTCACCGCGGGCGAGGGCGGTGGCACCGGCACCGGAGGCGCGCCCGTCGTCGCGACCATCGCGCGCAAGCTCGGTGCGCTCACCGTCGGCGTGGTGACCCGGCCGTTCTCGTTCGAGGGCAAGCGCCGCAGCAACCAGGCCGAGACCGGTATCGGCCTGCTGCGGGAGAGCTGCGACACGTTAATAGTGATTCCCAATGACCGCCTGCTGCAGATGGGCGACGCCGCCGTCTCGCTGATGGACGCGTTCCGCAGCGCCGACGAGGTGCTCCTCAACGGCGTGCAGGGGATCACTGATCTGATCACCACGCCCGGCCTGATCAACGTCGACTTCGCCGACGTCAAGGGCATCATGTCGGGCGCGGGCACGGCACTGATGGGCATCGGTGCGGCGCGTGGCGACGGCCGCGCGCTCAAGGCCGCCGAGATCGCGATCAACTCGCCGCTGCTCGAGGCGTCGATGGAGGGCGCCCAGGGCGTGCTCATGTCGGTGGCCGGCGGCAGCGATCTCGGGTTGTTCGAGATCAACGAGGCGGCGTCGCTGGTGCAGGACGCCGCGCATCCGGAAGCCAACATCATCTTCGGCACCGTCATCGACGACTCGCTCGGCGACGAGGTCCGCGTCACCGTGATCGCGGCCGGATTCGACGCCCAGGGGCCGAGCCGCAAGCCGGTCGTCGGCGCCGGGCAGGGCATCGCGCCCGGCAAGGCAGGCAAGGTCACTTCGCCGATCTTCGAGCCGGTCGACCCGGCGAGCGTGCCGGTGCACACCAACGGGGCGACGGTGAGTATCGGCGGCGGCGGCGGCGATGACGACGACGACGTCGACGTGCCACCGTTCATGCGGCACTGAGCTCGCCAGCAGTCCCGACCATCGGGCCGGAATACTGGGCACCGTGACCGTTCGCATCCGGCGCGTGACGACCACCCGCGCGGGTGGCGTCTCGGTGGCGCCGTTCGACAGCTTCAACATGGGTGACCACGTGGGCGACGACCCCGAGGCCGTGGCCGCCAACCGGCGCCGCCTTGCCGCGGCGATCGGGTTGCCGGACCGCATCGTGTGGATGCATCAGGTGCACGGCGATCGGGTCGTGGTGGTGGACGGGCCAGGACCCACCGTCGACAATGCCGACGGATTGGTGACCACCAAACCTCGATTGGCTTTGGCGGTGGTTACCGCCGATTGTGCTCCGGTATTAATGGCCGACGCGCGTGCCGGGGTGGTGGCCGCAGTACACGCCGGCCGCGTCGGTGCGCAGAACGGTGTCGTGGCGCGTGCGGTCGAGGAGATGGTGCGGGCGGGCGCGCACGTCGCCGACATCTCGGTACTGCTCGGGCCCGCCGTCAGCGGCCGCAACTACGAGGTGCCCGCCGCCATGGCCGCCGACGTGGAGGTGGCGCTTCCCGGTAGTCGGACCAGAACGTCCCGCGGTACCGCCGGGCTTGACATCCGGGCCGGAATTGCAAGGCAGCTAAGAGAATTGGGCGTCCGCTCGGTTGACATCGACCCGCGTTGCACGGTCGAGGACCGAAGCCCTGTTCAGTCATCGGCGGGAGGCCCCGACCGGACGGCTGGCGTCGCTGGTGTGGATGGAATGACCACCCCGCGGGAAGTCGAGCTGGCCGAGTCGCTGGCCGCGGTACGGGCGCGGCTCGACCGTGCCGCGGTCGGCCGCGGGGCGCGATCCCGGAGAAATCGAATTACTCCCCGTCACCAAATTCTTTCCCGCCTCCGACGTAATTCTCTTACGGAAACTCGGATGCGCCGCATTTGGCGAATCCCGCGAGCCGGAAGCGTCGAATAAGGTCGCAGAAGTCGCGGCCGATTTGTCCGGTGAAGTGCCAGCGCCCTCAATTCGCTGGCACATGATCGGCCGGATCCAGCGCAAGAAGGCGCGGACGGTCGCGGGGTGGGCGTACGCCGCGCACTCGGTGGACAGCGCTGCCCTGCTCGATGCGCTCGGCCGGGCGGCGGCGCTGGCGCTGGAGGAGGGTCGGCGCGCCGCGCCCCTCGGGGTCTACCTCCAACTGAGCCTCGACGGCGACCCGGCCCGCGGTGGCGTCGACGTGGATCGGCCGGACCTTGTCGACGAGCTGTGCGCGCTCGCCGACGCCACCGATGGACTGGACTTCGTCGGCCTCATGGCGATCCCGCCGCTGGACGCCGACCCGGCCGAGTCGTTCGCGCGTTTGGAGACCGAACTGGACCGGGTACAGAGCTCCTACCAGCAGCGGCTCGGTCTCTCGGCAGGTATGTCGAGGGACCTCGAGACGGCGGTGAAACACGGCTCGACCTGTGTGCGTGTCGGTACCGCGCTTCTAGGAGAACGTCCTCTAACGTCTCCCTGAGTAGTCACTCCAGTCACATCTTCATCACAGACAACACACACCACGGTCATCAGAAGGGTCTCCGATGAGCACACTGCATAAGGTCAAGGCCTACTTCGGTATGGCGCCGATGGACGACTACGACGACGAGTACTACGACGACGAAGACCGCGCGCCACGGTCCTATGCCCGCCGCCCCCGCGAGGAGCGCTTCGAGGACGACGGCTACGGCCGCCCGAGGGCAGAGGCTACGAAGACCGCGTCGGGACCCGTGAGTTCGAGCGCGAATTCGCCGACGTCCCCGCCGGTTACCGCGGCGGCTACGACGACGCACCCTTCCGCGGCAGGGCAGGCGCGGAGCGCCCCCGCTTCAATACGTTGCGCGGCGCGACCCGCGGCGCGGTGGCCATGGAGCCCCGCCGGATGGCCGCGCTGTTCGACGAGGGCAGCCCGCTGTCGAAGATCACCACCCTGCGCCCCAAGGACTACAGCGAAGCGCGCACCATCGGCGAGCGCTTCCGCGACGGCACCCCGGTGATCATGGACCTGGTGTCGATGGACAACGCCGACGCCAAGCGACTGGTCGACTTCGCCGCAGGCCTGGCGTTCGCGCTGCGTGGTTCGTTCGACAAGGTCGCCACGAAGGTGTTCCTGCTCTCGCCCGCGGATGTCGACGTCAGCGCCGATGAGCGCAGGCGCATCGCGGAGGCCGGGCTTCTACGCCTACCAGTAGGCCGAGGCGGTCTGTTCGGAGACGGGTAGGCTGACGGCAAATCGCTTGTCGTACCGCCTGTATGCCTGCCTGTATTCAATGTCACACTGCTTGGAGTGAGGTCGCCCAGTTGGCCCTGTTCTTCGAGATCCTGGGCTTCGCGCTGTTCGTCTTCTGGCTGCTGCTCATCGCCCGGGTCGTCGTCGAGTTCATCCGTTCCTTCAGCCGCGACTGGCGTCCGAAGGGCTTCACCGTGGTGATCCTCGAGGTCATCCTCACGTTGACGGATCCACCCGTGAAGCTGCTGCGTCGGATCATTCCGCAGCTCACGATAGGTGCGGTGCGCTTCGACCTGTCCATCATGGTGCTGCTGCTCGCCGCGTTCGTCGGCATGCAGCTGGCGTTCGGCGCGGCGGCCTGACGTTGCCCCAGCGGGTTTGCCGGGGAAGATATTCAGTGTCTTCAACATTGAAATTCGCTCTTAATTCTCGACCTCTCATGCAACCGCCGGGTCAGCTGTGACAGGATGGACGCCAGTTACTCACCACTATCGCTCTACACTTTGAGACCGGTTGACGGTCCAGACTTCAAGGGGGCAGACAATGCCGCTCACACCAGCCGACGTCCACAATGTCGCGTTCAGCAAGCCACCCATCGGCAAGCGCGGCTACAACGAGGACGAAGTCGACGCATTCCTCGACCTGGTTGAGAACGAGCTGACTCGGCTCATCGAGGAGAACGCGGACCTGCGTCAGCGGGTCGCCGAGTTGGATCAGGAACTGGCGACCGCCAGGGCAGGCGGTGGTGGCGTGCTCAGCGCCACCCAGGCGATCCCGCTCGTACCAGCCGGAGCCGGAGCCGGAGCCCGCTCCGCCGCCGCCCCCGCAGCCGGTGTACGACGCGCCCCCGCCGGCGCCGGTCAGCGACGACGCCTCCCACATCAAGGCCGCCAAGGTGCTCGGCCTCGCGCAGGACACCGCCGACCGGCTGACCGGTACCGCGAAGGCCGAGTCGGACAAGCTGCTCGCCGACGCCCGCGCGCAGGCCGACGCCATGGTCAGCGAGGCCAGGCACACCGCAGAGACCACGGTCTCCGAGGCCAAGGCCCGTGCCGACGCCATGCTGTCCGACGCGCAGACCCGGTCCGAGACCCAGCTGCGCCAGGCGCAGGAGAAGGCCGACGCCCTGCAGGCCGACGCCGAGCGCAAGCACTCCGAGATCATGGGCACCATCAACCAGCAGCGCACGGTGCTGGAGGGTCGTCTCGAGCAACTGCGGACGTTCGAGCGCGAGTACCGCACCCGCCTCAAGACCTACCTGGAGTCGCAGCTCGAGGAGCTCGGCCAGCGCGGTTCCGCGGCGCCGGTTGACTCCACCGCCAACAACGACGGCGGCGGCTTCAACCAGTTCAACCGGGGAAACAACTGATCGGCTGATTGATGCTGATCATTGCGCTGGTCCTTGCCGTCATCGGGTTGGCCGCCCTCGTCACCGCCGTCGTCACCAGCAACGAGCTGATCGCCTGGGTGTGCATCGGCGCGAGCGTCATCGGTGTGCTGTTGCTCATCGTCGACGCGCTGCGGGAACGCTCCCGGGATGCCGGTGACGACGAGTCGGAGGAGCCGGACGGCACGGTCGGCACGGACGGTCGGACGACGCAAGGCCGAGACGACCTGCCTCCGAGACCACGGCGTTCGTCCAGCCAGAGCCCGCCGAGGACTACCCGGAGGAGCAGCGAGCCGAGGTCGCCGACGATGCCGACACCACGGCCGTCGAATCCGACGAGCACGACGACGAGACGTCGCGCAGCAAGGCCGACTAGGCCCGCAAGCGTCGGATCGCCTGCGCGGCAACGACTTTGGCTGGCTTCGGCTGGCTGTGACTAGCCGTTCGGGATGGTCGGCGTGGCCAGCGCGGCGCGCACCTCGTCGTCGGTGACCTGATGGAAGTCGGCGAACACCTGTCCGACCGCCTCGAACCGGTCGGGCATCGACGCGAACACCACCTCATCGGCCTCGCGCCCGTAGCCGTCGGAACACCGATCGTGGCCCCACCGGCACGGCCACCACCACCCGGCTCGGGCCGCAGCTGCGGACCGCCTGCAGGGCGGCGAACATACTCGCCCCGGTGGCGATGCCGTCGTCGACCAGGATCACGTGCCTGCCGTTCAGGCCAACGGCGTGTTCGTCGCCGCGGTACGCGAGCTCTCGCCTGCGGAGCTCAGCGGTCTCCCGTGCGATGGCGGCGTCGAGCTGTTCGGTGGTGACACCGAGGCTGCTGATCACCCGATCGTTGACGATGAGGCCACCGCCGCTCGCGATCGCGCCCATGGCGAGCTCCGGCCAGTCCGGCACCCCCAGTTTGCGGACCAGGAACACGTCGAGCGGGCAGCGCAGCGCCGCCGCGACCTCCCACCCGACCGGAACCCCGCCGCGCGCCAGGCCCAGTACGACGACGTCGGGTTGCCCGCAGTGGGCCGTCAGGAGACCCGCCAGGACCCGGCCGGCCTCGCGGCGGTCCCGGTACGTCCGCTTCGATGGTGCGATCTCCAACGTTCGAAGCCTAGGCCGGTGAGCGCTCCGGCCACTGAGCCATCGCGAAATCGGCGGTCACCCGGTGCCATGTCGAGTAGCCGCGCATCAGGAAGTGTCCGGCGCCCTCGATCGGCAGCCAGCGGGCGTCGACGCCACGGGCCGCGGCGCGCGCGGTCTGCGCCTGCGCCGCGGCGGGATCGGTCCAGGTGTCGGCGGTACCGTGCATGGTCAGCAGCCGGCACCCGACGGGGATGAGGTCGCCGTCGCCCTTGGGCCACCACGGTGCCAACGCGGCGACCGCCGCCACGTCCCCGTCCGCCGCCAGGTGCGCGGCGACCCGGGCGCCCATCGAGTGACCGACCACCACGACGTCGCGCCCGTCGACCGTCTCCAGGAGCTCGTCGAGTGCGGCCCTTGCGTCGCGCAGGGCGTCCAGCCGACCGGGGTTCCAGCCGCGCAGCCGGTACCGCACCCGGCGCACCTCGACGTTCGGCGGCAGGCGGCGTCGCAGCGACCAAGCCAGCAGGGCCATCCGGAGGTGGGCGAGCTGCCACGGCCGTGATCCGGCCATGCTGTCGGGCTTGCCGCCGGGCAGGACGAGCACGCCGCCGGTGATGTCGGGATCTGCCACGATGGTGATTCGGAGTGCACCGTCCGCCGGATGGGTGCATCCGGGCTGCCGTCCCATCCGGCGGGCGTTCGGTGACGAATAGGTGATCGTGGGCATCGAGTTCGAGAGCGTGGTCGACCATCCGCTGGACGAGGTCTTCGCCTGGCACACCCGCCCCGGCGCCATGCGTCGGCTGGTTCCGCCGTGGCAGCCGATGACGGTGGTGGCCGAGGCGAATTCGCTCGCCGACGGGCAGGCGATCCTCGGGCTGCCCGGTGGGCTGCGCTGGGTGGCGCAGCACGATCCGGCCGGTTACGACCCGCCGCGCCGCTTCGTCGACGTGCTGTCGTCGGACGGGCTTGCGTTCGCTTCCGCCGCGTCTGGTGGCCCGATGGCGGCACACCCACGACTACGAGGACGTCTCCGAAGCAGGGTTGCCGCGCACCCGGGTGCGCGACCGCGTGGAGGCGCCCGTGCCTGGCGCCGCGCTGCGGTCGACGTTCGTCTACCGGCACCGCCAGCTGGCCGACGACCTCGCCGCCCACCGCGACGCCGCGCTGGCGGGCACGGGGCCGCTCGTCGTGGCCGTGACGGGTGCCACCGGCCTGGTCGGCTCGGCGCTCACCGCGCTGCTGAGCACGGGCGGCCATCGGGTCATCCGGCTGGTTCGGCGCGCGCCGCGGGACGCGGGCGAACGGCGGTGGGATCCGGAGCACCCGGAACCCCGCCTGTTGGAGGGGGTGGACGCGGTGGTGCACCTGGCCGGGGAGTCCATCGCGGGCCGGTTCAACGACGCCCATCGGGCGGCCATCCGCGACAGCCGCATCGAGCCGACGCGGCTGCTGGCCGAACTGGCCGGGCGCACCGACGGCCTTCGGGTGTTCGTCAGCGCGTCCGCGGTCGGCTACTACGGCTTCGACCGGGGCGACGCGATGCTGTGCGAGGACAGCGTTCGCGGCGACGGCTTCCTCGCCGACGTCGTCGCCGACTGGGAGGCCGCGACCACGCCTGCCGCCGAAGCGGGACTGCGAGTTGCGTTGGTGCGCACCGGGATCGTGCAGGCCGCCAACGGTGGCACGTTGCGGCTGATGCGGCCGCTGTTCTCGGCCGGACTTGGCGGCCGTCTCGGCGACGGCAGGCAATGGCTGTCCTGGATCGGCCTCGACGACCTGATCGACGTGTACTACCGGGCCATCTGGGACGAGCGGCTCACCGGCCCGGTCAATGCCGTGGCGCCCAACCCGGTCCGCAACGTCGACTACACGAAGACGTTGGCGCACGTGCTGCATCGCCCCGCGGTGCTACCCGTCCCGTCGCTGGGGCCGCGACTCCTGTTGGGAGAGCAGGGCGCCCGCGAACTGGCCGAGGCGGATCAACGGGTGGCGCCGGTCAAGCTGCAGGCGCTCGAGCATCGATTCCGGCAGCCGCTCCTCGAGGATGCGCTCAGGCATCAGCTGGGGCGCGGCTGACGAACCACCCGCTCGGTGAAGGCGCGCACCAGGGTGCGGAGCCGGCGCGCGGCGTCGGACTGCAATTGCGCTGTCGCCGAACGTAATTCATCGGGTTGCACGCCGAGTTCGACCGCCTCGTGACCGTCGTTGGCGAGCCACGCCTCGAGCAGCGGACCGTCCAGCTCGGGATGGAACTGCAGCCCAAGGCAGTGACCGATCACGAAAGCCTGTGCCGCGTGGGCGTTGCGGGCGAGTTCGACCGCACCCGGCGGCACGTCGAAGCGGTCGAAGTGCCACTGGAACCACGGGCCGTCGGGAACCACGTCCGGTGCATCGGTGCTGACCGGGCGCCAGCCGATCTCGGGATCGGGCGACCGCCGCACCGTCCCGCCGAACGCCTGCGCGATCAGCTGCCCGCCGAAGCACACGCCGAGCACCCCGACGCCTGCGGCGTCGGCGGCGCGCACCAGCGCCATCTCGTCGGCCACCCACGTCTGCCGCAGCCGTTCGTCGTAGACGGCCCACCGCGCGCCGAGGGGCACGACCACGTCGTAGTCCAGTGGATCGGGGAACTCCACGGCGTACGCGGGCTCCTCGACTCGATCCTTCGAGACCACGGCGAACGTGTCGGTGTCGTATCCGAGTTCACAGAACACGTCGCCCAGCGTGGCCGGTGGTGCGACGGGGTCGTTGACGATGAAGAGGACGGTGGGAGCCACGGTGAGCCATTGTCCCGCACGCCGTCACTTGGGTGGCACGGGCGGGGCGTGGTCGGGGGCGAGCTCGGCGCCGATCCGGCGGAACAGCACGTCGGCGGCGTTGACGTAGTTGCCCTGGTCGTCGAAGGCCTCGGGCTCGTACGTGACGGCAATGGCGATGGCCACCTTCTGCGACGGCAGGTAGGCCGCCACGCCGGCTTCGCCCGCGAACAACGGGTTCTGCAACAGCCAGCCGCCCGAGATCACGATCCCCATCCCGTAGGTGTAGCCGTCGGTCATCTCGGCGCACGTGGTGCAGCCGGGCATGGCACGGGTCTTGCCGCGCAGGTCGGTCGACGTCATCGCGTCGTAGGACTTCTTGGACAACAGCCTGCCGGATCCGATGGCCGCCGCCGTGGCCTCCATGTCGTAGATGTTGGTCGTCTGGATGGCGCCGTGGGTGATGGTCCACGATGGATTCCAGTACGTGGACTCCTCGTAGAACGGTGTGCCCGCGGGTATCTTCAGCGCCTCGCGGCGTTCGCTGGTGAACGCGTGCAACACGGGGCTCGGGATCTCCGGGGTGAAGGAGTTGGCGGTGTTGGTCAGCCCCAGCGGGCCAAGCACCTTCTCCTGCAACAGCTTCGGCATGTCCTCGCCCGTCGCCTTCTCCAGCGCCTTGCCGAGAAGGACGTAGTTGGTGTGGGCGTAGTTCCAGTTCGTTCCCGGGTCGTACAGCAGCGGGCGCGACGTCGCGAAGCCGAGCAGTTGGTCGGGTTCCCACTGCCGGAAGGGATCCTCGTAGAGCGCCGCGGCGAACTCGGTGTTGCCGATCACGTAATCGACGTAGCCGGAAGTCATCTGGGCGAGCTGGCGCAGTGTGACGCGATCGGAGTTCGGCACGTCGGGCAGCCACTTCGAGAGCTTGTCGTCGAGGCTCACCTTGCCGTCGTCGACCAGGCGCAGCAGCAGCGTCGACACGTACGAGATCGCCACCGCGCCGTTGCGGAAGTGCATGGCCGGCGTGGCGGGTACGCCGGTCATGGACTCGCCGACCGCACGGGTGAGCACCTCCCTGCCGCCCTCGGTCACCCGCACGATGGCGGCCTTCAGGTGTGACTGCTTCATCACCTCGTCGATGATGCGCAGCACCGCATCGGCCTTCGCGGTGTCGGTGGGTGACGTGGTCGGCGTCGGCGAGGTGACGCCGGGCGCGCAGGCGGTGAGCAGGACGAGCGTGCTGATCGCGGCGCACACGCGCCGGGCGAAGATCATGCCCGATCTTGGCAGAGGGCGGCGACCCCGGACGTCGCTTTCACTGGCATGCTGGCAGGAGCATGAACGACCCGACGGACTGGTTCCTCACCACGGCGGAACGCGGTAACCCCGACACCGACCTGCCTGCCTGGTGCGAGGGCAGTCTGGCCGAGCCCCTGGTGCACGGCCGGACCTACTTCGACGCGCTGGCCACCGAGGTCGAGGCCTGCGGCCCGGGTGACTACGTGTTCTTCACCGACTGGCGTGGCGATCCCGATCAGAAGGTGCGCGACGGTGGCCCCACGGTCGCCGAGATGTTCAGCGCGGCCGCCGAGCGCGGGGTCGTCGTCAAGGGACTGATGTGGCGTTCACACCTGGACAAGCTGCAGTACAGCGAAGAGGAGAACCGGCACCTCGGTGAGGCCATCGAGAAGGTGGGCGGCGAGGTGCTTCTCGATCAGCGGGTTCGGTTCGGCGGTTCGCACCATCAGAAGCTGGTGGTGATCCGGCACCCGGCGGCACCCGAACGCGACGTCGCGTTCGCCGGCGGCATCGATCTGTGCCACTCGCGGCGCGACGACGAGAACCACCTCGGTGACGAACAAGCGGTGCAGATGTCGCCGCGGTACGGCAAGCGCCCGCCGTGGCACGACGTCCAACTCCGGCTGCGCGGGCCGATCGTCGACGCGCTGGACACCGCGTTCCGCGAGCGCTGGGAGGACCCCGCCCCGCTGGACGTGTTGTCGCCGATCGCCTGGCTGAAGGACAAGCTCAGCGGCGCGGACCTGCAGCCGGACCCGTTGCCGGACAAGCCGCCCGTCCCGCCGACCTGCGGACCGCACGCGGTGCAGCCCCTGCGCACGTATCCCGACGCCCACTTCGCCTACGCCTTCGCGCCGCACGGCGAACGCAGCGTCGCCAAGGGATACACCAAGGCGATCAAGCGCGCGAAGCGGCTGATCTATCTGGAGGACCAGTACCTGTGGTCCAAGCAGGTGGCCGACCTGTTCGCCGCTGCACTGCGCGACAATCCCGAATTGCACCTCGTCGCGGTAGTGCCGCGCTTTCCGGACGTCGACGGCCGGTTGTCCTTGCCGCCCAACCAGATCGGTCGCAGCCAGGCCATCGAGGCCTGCCGGCGGGCCGGCCGGGACCGGGTGCACGTCTTCGACGTCGAGAACCACGTCGGCACCCCGGTGTACGTGCACGCGAAGGCGTGCGTCATCGACGACGTGTGGGCGTGCGTCGGCAGTGACAACTTCAACCGGCGGTCGTGGACCCACGACAGCGAATTGTCCTGTGCCGTACTGGATGACACCCGCGACGAACGGGAGCCAAGCGACCCCGCCGGACGCGGCGACGGGGCACGGGTGTTCGCACGCGAGCTGCGGCTGCGGCTGATGCGGGAGCATCTGGATCGCGGCGGCGACGGCAGTGAGGACGACGGGCTGATCGATCCCGCCACGGCGGTCGAGGTCGTCGTCGCCATGGCGAAGGCACTCGACGACTGGCATGCAGGTGGCGGCAACGGACCTCGTCCACCCGGCCGGCTACGCACGCACCGCCCCGAGAAGTTGAGCACCCTTACCCGGCTGTGGGCCGAACCGGCGTACCGGATGATCTATGACCCCGACGGGCGGTCCTACCGCGACCGGATCAAGGGCGCGTGGTGATTCGGTCCAAGCACTGACGGACGGGCATACCCGAGCCGCTCGGCTGGTTGTGCCCTGCGTGACCGATTCGATGCGAATCGCCGCCGGTGCCTGCCAGAATCGGGCGGTATCGTGATTTCGTCGGATTGGCACGAATTGCGGGTGTGGGAATGACTGGCTTCTACACGATCGTCGTAGTGATAACCGTGGCTGTGCATTTCGCCTTCGTGGGATACGGGGTGCTCGGCGGATTCCTGACCCTTCGATGGCCGAGAACCATCTGGTTGCACGTGCCGGTGGTGATCTGGTGCGTCGCGATCGAGGTCGTCGACTTCATCTGCCCGTTGACGGCGCTGGAGCGGTGGGCCAGGGCAAGGGCCGGTATGGAGCCGCTCGCGGAGGACGGTTTCATCGACCACTACATCACCGGGGTGTGGTACCCGGACAGCGATGCGAACCTGGTGCTCGGCCTGGTGCTGGTGGTGGTGCTCACGTCGTGGGTGTTGTTCGCGCTGAGCGTCAGGCGCAGGCGCAGGAGCGCTGCGGAGTCGGCGGGCGCAGGCGCCGATCGCGCTCACGCGACGCGGTAGCGCCTTTCGGGCCTGCCTGCCCCGTACTGCAGACGCAACTGGAGAGCGCCGGTGCTCAGATAGTGCTCCAGGTAGCGCCTGGCGCTGACCCTCGAGATCCCCACCAACTCGGCGCATTCGGCGGCCGACACCTCGCCCGTGGAGCGGACCGCGTCCAGCACCAGCTCACCGGTCTCGGCGCCAAGCCCCTTGGGCAGGATGTCGGCGTCGCGCCGCTGTGGGCCGCCGCCGAACAATGAATCGATCAGCGACTGATCGACGCCCGCCGCGGACCGCAAGGCGTCCTCGCGCGCGGCGAACGCCTCGAGTTTGGCCTTGAACTGGTCGAACTCGAACGGCTTGATCAGGTAGTCGGCAGCACCGCCGTCGAGCGCGCCAGAGACCGTGTCGAGTTCGCGGGCGGCGGTGATCATGATCACGCCGATGCGGTCGCCGCGGGATCGCAAGCGCTGCAACACGTCCAGGCCCGTCATGTCGGGCAGGTACACGTCGAGCAGGATCAGGTCGAGGTGTGCATCCGCGGCCTGCGCCAGGGCATCGGCGCCGGTGCGCGCGACGCCGGCGGCGCGGAATCCGTCGACCCGGTCGACGAATCGGCGGTGGATGTCGGCGACCATGAAGTCGTCGTCGACCACGAGGACGTCACGCATCGCCCGTACCCCCGACGCCCGCGCCGATGGGGGCGAGGGGCAGTCGCACCTCGAAGACGGCGCCCCCGAGCGGTCCGTCCGACACCTCGACCGTCCCGCCCAGTTGCGCGCTGACCAATCGGACCAACGCCAATCCGATTCCCCGGCCACCGGGAACGTCGGGCTTGGACGTGACACCACGGGCGAAGATCGACTCGCGCAGGTGTTCCGGCACACCTGGGCCGGAGTCGGCGACCGATATGACCAGGGCGTCGACGTCGCCGATCGCGACGGTGACGACCCTGCGGTCCGATCCCTCCGACACGTCCACCGCGTTGTCGATCAGGTTGCCGAGCACCGTGATCACGTCGGTGGCCAGAGCGGGGTCGAGCGCCGCGAGATGACTCGTCTCGTCGAGGACGAGCTCGACGCCGCTCTCGGCCGCCAGCGACGTCTTGGCGATGAGCAGCGCGGCGACGGCGGGATCGGCGACGTGCCTGGTCACCGCGTCGCTGATCTCGGCGCGGCGGCGGGTGAGCGTGCCGACCAGATCGCGCACCGAGTCGTACTCGCCGAGCTGGACGAGGCCCGAGATGGTGTGCAGTTGATTGGCGAACTCGTGGGTCTGTGCGCGCAATGTGTCGGTGACGCTCTTGTGGGACGACAACTGTCCCTGCATCGACGCGAGTTCGGTGCTGTCCCGCATCGTGGTGACGGTACCGATGCGCTCGCCGCCCGTGCTGGCCGCCCGGCGGTTCAGGGCGAGAATCCTTGTCCGGGTGGCGATCACGACGTCGCGGCTGTCTTCGCCAGAGGACAGGAACTGTTCGACGGCCGGGTCGAGCCCCACCGAGTCGATGCGGCGGCCAACGGCGTCGCCGCCGACCCCGAGCAGCTCCTGTGCGCTGTCGTTGAGCAGCGTGATGACACCGTCGGTGTTGACCGCGACCACGCCCTCACGAATGCTGTGCAGCAACGCTTCCCGGTGATCGGCCAGCCCGGCGATCTCCGCCACCTCCAGACCCCTGGTGTGCCGCTTGATGCGTCGCGACAGCAGCCAGGAGGCCAGCACGCCGAGTGCGGCGCCGAGCCCGAGGTAGACCAGCAGTCGCTCACCCGCCCCGCTCAGCAGTTGCCACGTCGACGGATAGGGTTCGCTGACCGAGACGGCCGCCAGTACCGCGCCGTCGGTGGACAGGATCGGCACCTGTCCGACGAGCGAGTGTGCGCCGTCGACGTCGAGGTCGCCGGACCACGCCCGGCCGTCCACCACCCGGCTGCGCCCGAAGTCGGCCACCGCGCCGACGCGCGACGGGTCCGAGGACACCCGTACCCGGCCGTCGGGCGCGAGGAGCTCGACCAGGCCCGCGCCCGACAGCGCGACCGCGCGGTCCACCTCGGGGGCAAGCACCTGGGTGGCGAAGGGATCGGCGTAGCGGTCCCGGACGATGGGTGTGGAGGCGAGGTTCTCGGCGACGGCGATCATCCGCTGGCCGCGCACCTCACGGAACTCCTGCGTGGACTGGGTGACGGACACCGCGGCGACCGCACCCAGCACGACCAGGACCACCAACAGCTGGAAGACCAGGAACTGACCTGCCAGGCTGCGCGCGGACAGGTGCACCGTGGAGAACCGGGAACGCCCACGTGTACTCAAAGACCACAACTTCCTTTGATTCCGAAAGAGTGACCTGGGTCACTTGGGGGAACAGTATTGCTGAGCATCACACACGGCGAAGGGGCGAAACGTGTCGAAATTTCGGCGATGGGCGACCGCATGCGCGGCTGCGCTGCTTGTCGCGACGGTAGCAACGGGCTGCGGGGTGACACGCGGCGACGACCCCTCGGGCCTGCACCGCTTGCGGATGATGGTGCCCAACAGCCCGGGCGGCGGCTATGACCTCACGGCGCGCACCGCGGTGAAGATCATGGAGGACGACGACATCACCGGTCGCGTCGAGGTCTTCAACGTGATCGGCGCGGGCGGCACCGTCGCGATGGCCCGGCTCATGAACGAGCGCGGCAACAACGACCTCATGATGACCATGGGCCTCGGGGTGGTCGGCGCCACCTACACCAACGGATCCAACATCAAGTCGTCCGACGCGACCGCCATTGCGAAGCTGATCGAGGATCCGGGCGCCATCTTCGTGCCCGCCGACTCGCCGTTCAAGACGGTGCAGGACTTCGTCGCGGCGTGGAAGGCCGATCCGTCCAAGGTCACCATCGGCGGCGGTTCGTCACCGGGCGGCCCCGATCACCTGTTCCCGATGGAACTCGCGAAGGCGGTCGGCGTCGATCCGAAGAGCGTCAACTTCGTCACCTACGACGGCGGCGGCGACCTGTTGACCGCGCTGCTCGGCAAGAAGATCACGGTGGGCACGTCGAGTCCCGGCGAGCTCATCGACCAGATCGAGGCGGGCCAGCTCCGGGTGCTCGGCGTGTCCAGCGAGGAGCGCGTCGAGGGCGTGGACGCCCCGACGCTCAAGGAGGCGGGCATCGACCTCACCTTCGCCAACTGGCGCGGAGTGCTTGCCCCACCGGGCATCTCGGATGACGCCAAACAGGCGATGGTCAAGGTGCTCGAGGAAATGCATGGCACCCAGCAGTGGAAGGACGCGTTGGTGAAGAACGGGTGGACCGACGCGTTCGTGACCGGTGCGGAGTTCGAACAGTTCTTGAAGGACCAGGACAACCGGGTCTCGTCGACGCTGACCGAATTGGGCCTGCTGTGAGCGCCCCCGAGCAGGACCGCCCCGAGGCGCAGGAGAAGTCCGCCGAGCGCGTGCGCGAGGAGCGTGGTGTCGACTACGCGCAGTACCTCGTCGTCGCCGTCCTGGCGATCGTCGGCGGGTTCCTGGTCTACAGCGCGCTGACGCTGTCCGAGGGTTTCGCGAAGGTGGATCCCGTTGGGCCCAAGTTCTTCCCGATGGTGATCGGCGTCGCGGCACTCGTGCTTGCGGTGATCCTGGCCATCGCCATCCCGCGCGGAAGCAAGGGCGAGGCCGACGCGGGGGAGGACATCGACCCAGAAGCGCCGGGCGACTGGCGCACCGTCGGGCTCCTGGTCGCGCTGTTCGTCGCGATGATCCTGCTGGTCAACCCGCTGGGTTGGGTGATAACGAGCACCCTGTTCTTCGGCGGTGCCGCGACGGTTCTCGGCAGCAAGCACTACGTCCGCAACTTCGTCATCGGACTGATACTGGCGTTGGCCAGCTTCTACGCCTTCTACTCCGGGCTCGGAATCCCGCTGCCCGCAGGCATCTTGGACGGGATTCTGTAAATGGAGAACTTCAACTGGCTGCTCCAGGGCTTCGCCGAGGCCGCGACGCCGATGAACCTGCTGTACGCGGTCATCGGCGTGCTGCTGGGCACCGCGGTGGGCGTGCTGCCCGGCATCGGCCCGGCCATGACGGTGGCCCTGCTGCTGCCGATCACCTACAACGTCAGCCCCAGCGCGGCGTTCATCATGTTCGCAGGCATCTTCTACGGCGGCATGTACGGAGGTTCGACCACCTCGATCCTGCTGAACACGCCGGGGGAGTCCTCGTCGGTGATCACCGCGATCGAGGGCAACAAGATGGCCAAGGCCGGGCGCGCCGCGCAGGCGTTGGCCACGGCGGCCATCGGGTCGTTCGTGGCAGGCACCATCGGCACCGTCCTGCTCGCTGCGTTCGCCCCCGCCATCTCGCGATTCGCCGTCACACTCGGCGCGCCGTCGTATCTGGCGATCATGCTGTTCGCCCTGGTCGCGGTCACCGCGGTGCTGGGCTCGTCGAAGTTGCGCGGCGCGATCTCGCTGGTGCTCGGGTTGGCGATCGGCATCGTCGGCATCGACTTCCTCACCGGCCAACCGCGTGCCACGTTCGGCATCCCGCAGCTTGCCGACGGCATCGACATCGTCGTCATCGCGGTGGCGATCTTCGCCCTCGGCGAGGCGCTGTGGGTGGCTGCGCATCTGCGCAGGAAGCCGGCCGACGTGATCCCGGTCGGACGGCCGTGGATGGGCCGCGACGACTGGCGGCGGTCGTGGAAGCCGTGGCTGCGCGGTACCGCGTTCGGATTCCCGTTCGGCGCACTTCCCGCCGGCGGCGCGGAGCTGCCGACGTTCCTGAGCTACATCACCGAGAAGAAGCTCTCCAAGCATCCGGAGGAGTTCGGCAAGGGCGCCATCGAGGGCGTCGCGGGCCCGGAGGCGGCCAACAACGCCTCGGCCGCGGGCACCCTCGTCCCGATGCTGTCGCTCGGGCTGCCCACCAACGCCACCGCGGCCGTCATGCTGACCGCGTTCGTGTCATACGGAATCCAGCCCGGCCCAACGCTGTTCGAGAAGGAGCCGCTGCTCATCTGGACGCTGATCGCCAGCCTGTTCATCGGGAACTTCCTGCTGCTGGTGCTCAACCTCCCGCTTGCGCCGCTCTGGGCGAAGCTGCTTCGCACACCGCGGCCCTATCTGTACGCAGGCATCCTGTTCTTCGCGACGCTGGGCGCGTTCGCGGTCAACGTTCAACCGCTCGATCTGGTTTTGTTGCTCGTGTTCGGGCTGCTCGGTTTGATGATGCGCCGCTTCGGGTTGCCGGTGCTGCCGTTGATCATCGGCGTCATCCTCGGGCCGCGCATCGAACGTCAACTGCGGCAGAGCCTCCAGCTCGGAGGTGGCGACTGGAGCAGCCTGTTCACCGAGCCGGTCGCCATCGTCACGTACGTCTGCATGGCCGTACTGCTGATCATCCCGCTGGTGCTGAGGCTCCTGCACCGCGACGAGGAGACGCTGCTCGTCGTCGAGGACGACAAGGACCAGCGAGAGAAGGCACAGGCATGATCGTCATCGGTTTCACGGCGGATCCATTCGGCAAGGCCGCGTTGGACGCGGGCATCGCCGAGGCCAGGCTCCGCGACACCGACCTGCTGGTGATCAACTCGACGGTGGGCGATTCCTATGTGGATGCCGCGTTTGCGCAACCCGCGGAGGTCCGCGACGTCAGCGCGCGGCTGGCCACGTGCGGCGTGCCGTTCGAACTGTCGCAGCCCGTGGGGGTCTACGCCGCCGATGCACTGCTCGAGGCGATGGAGCGGCCCGAGGCCGAGTTGTTGGTGATCGGGCTCAAGCACCGCAACCCGGTGGGCAAGCTCCTGCTGGGCAGCGTCTCCCAGCAGGTGCTGCTGGAGTGCCCGAAGCCGGTGCTTGCGGTGAAGCCAGCCGAATGAGCGAGCGTCAACGCCATTTGCTGAGTTAGCTGAAATCAAGATCGGTAACCGTGAACGGCCGCGTACGCGAGCTGGTGCACTATCATGTCAATCGTATATCGCGCAAACGTCACGTAATGGGGGAACCGTCGATGACGATCGGCGGATCATGATCAGATGGAATGGTCCGTGGTCGTTATGACGACGGCCGGCAGCGTCGGGTCGAACGAGGCGGCTCATCGCAACGGATCGGGCCAATACCCCGTTGCTCACCAAGGGGAGTCGTCGCGGGGAGCTCCAGGGCCACCGCGTTCGGCGGACTCACCCGGGGCGAGAAGCGATGCCGAATCGGCGCGAGACGCCCGACACGCCGACTGCCTGCCGAACGCTGTCGGAGCGATTCACGCGACGCAGCGAGCGCACGCGAACTCTCACTGCGGTAGAAGCAATGTGAGCTCAATCGTCACTCTGTGGTTCGGTCGCTGGCGTGCCGTCCTGCATTGATCTTGAAAGCCAATGAGGTGGGACCTCGGATTTCGCAAATCCAGCTGACGTCGACGAACCTGCCGCTGACGAGGCAAGATTCAAGATCCATTGCCGTGACAGTTATGTTCACGTCCGGTCACTCGCAACTGGGCTGGTGTCGCCGGAGAATGGTGATGCTCCTTGGGTTTGATGCTCGAGAATTTGCCAAAAGCTTCACGTCGCGCAGTCGTAGTTATTTACGCTTCCGTCAGCTCTGGCAAATCAAGTAGATGATCGAAGTACGTTCGAGAAACTTGATCTTGAAAATACCTTGGCTATTCAACTTCACCCAGTTAATGTTTGCTGGTCGGGTTATTTCTACTTCTTGGAGTTGTCGTGCAACTTGCCGTCCGTTCATCCCTCACCTCTCCGCTCACCGCCGGTGTCGCTCTCGTCGGGAGCAACCGCCATTGCACTGTCTCCCTTGGCGCCGCCTGTGCCCGATCTGAAGATCAAGGCCGAACAGGTCACCTCGGTTTTTGCTGACTACACGCCGACCAGTCTGGCGTCGGCGATCGCCGATCTCGTGGCAAGCGGCGGGCTCGCGGCCGCCCAGGGCCTCCACGGCATTGGCGTCGGTGCGTCGCAAGCACTCGCCGGGAGTCGGTGCCATCGGAAGCACGGCGTTGGGCACCGTCGGAGCGGTCGGCAACACGCTGGGCGCCACCGCCGTCGGGTCGTTGACCGCCATCGCCTCCAATCCACTCAACCCGGCCGCCTACCCGGCCGCCTTGGCGCTTCTGTTGGCAGGTGGAGGGTCGGCCCTCGGCCTGGGCCTGCAGGGCGTCGGGCTGGGGGGCGCCGACGCACTGGCCACTCTCAACGCGCTCGGCGGCACGACTCTCGACACCATCGGGTTGGTCGGTAGCACGCTCGGAAACGGCGCGGCCGCGGCTCTTGCGGCCCTGGCACCCGGCGACGTTCTCGCCGCGATCGGCGTACTGGCTGCCGGCGCGGCGACCGCGATCAACGACGCCTTCGTCGGCCTCGCCACCGGAGGCACTCAGCTTCTGGCGGGCGTCGGTGCCGCAGGGTCGCTGGCACTGGCCGGCCTCGGCAGCACTGGCGCACTGGCCCTCGGCGGTCTCGGCCTCGGCGCAGCGCAGGCCTTGGCGGGAATCGGCGCGACCGGTGAGCTCGCGCTGGGAACCATTGGCGCCGTTGGTGACACCGCGTTGGCGACCGTCGGCACAGCCGGTGTCACGGCACTGGCAGGCGGCATCGGCGCTCTCACCGCCATCCTCGCCAATCCACTGAACCCGGCGAACTACGCCGTGGCCCTGGGGTCCTTGCTCACCGGCGGTGTCAACGCGGTATCGCAGGGCCTGGCGGGGATCGGTCTCACGGGTTCGATCGGCCTTGGCGGCCTTGGTTCGACCGTAGCCACCGCGCTGGGGACGGTCGGCATCACGGGCAGCACGCTGCTGTCGACGCTCGGCATCGTCGGTGCCACGGCGCTGGCCACCGTCGGAACCACCGCCGCCAGCGCGTTGGGGACCCTCAACACTGTCGGTTCGACCGCCGTGGCGACGGTCGGCGGCATCGGGGCCACGCTTACGGCGTCGATCGCGGCCGCGCTGGGACTGCTCACCGCGCCCTTCGCGGCGCTGACTCCCGGCTGAACCTCGCTGCGGCGGCCGGTGTGCTCGCCAACGGTGGGGTGACGGCGATCTCGCAGGGCTTGGGCGGTCTCGGCGCCGCTGGCTCGATCGGCCTGGCCGGTCTTGGCCAGACCGGGGCCACGGCGCTGGGCACGGTGGGTGCCACCGGCGCCGCGGCTCTTGGGGCCATCGGCGTCACCGGCGCCACGGCTCTTGGGGCCATCGGTGTCACCGGCGCGACTGCGCTCGGCACCATCGGCACCGTCGGTTCCACCGCGCTCGGGACCGTGGGTGCGGTCGGAACCTCGCTGGTCGCAGGCGGTTTGGGCGCACTCGATGCCGTCCGGGCCATCCGCTCAACCCGGCGAGTTACGTCGCGGCCCTGACCTCGCTGCTCGGGGGCGGGGTGGGCGCACTCGATGTGGGCCTCGCGGGTATCGGTCTGACGGGTGCGCAGGCGCTGGCGGGAGTCGCCGCAACCGCCGCGGCGGCCCTCGCGGGCGTCGGCGCCACCGGTGCGCAGGCCCTCGCCGGCATCGCCAACACCGGTGCGCAGGCGCTCGCTGGTACCGCCAACACCGTGGTCAAGGGCGTGCAAACCGTCGGCGCCGTCGGCGCCTCGCTCAACCAGACCGTCGGCACCGTCGGCACCACACTGCACGACTCGGTCGAGGACGCCTTGGGGATCCTCAACCAGCCTGCTGCGCTGCAGGCGCCTCAGAACGTTGCGGGTCTGGCACGCAGCGGCGCGGGAACGATGACGGTGACGTTGTCGAAGACCACCGAGTCGAAGACGCCCGTCGAGAGCCAGGACGCGGCCGGGGTCGACGCCACGGACGGCGGTGGAACTGCGTCGGCAGCGGTGATGACGCGACGAAGTCGGGTGCCTCGAAGGGTGATGACGCGACGAAGTCGGGTGCGTCGAAGGGTGATGACGCGACGAAGTCGGGTGCGTCGAAGGGTGATGACGCGACGAAGTCGGGTGCGTCGAAGGGTGATGACGCGACGAAGTCGGGTGCGTCGAAGGATGGCGCCAAGACCGGGTCCAAGAAGAAGTCGGGCACAGCGAACAGCGGCGGCGCCTCGGCTGGCGCGGCCAAGTCATCCGCAGGTTCGGACTCGGGCTCGAGCTCGGGCGGATCGCACGATGGCGGGTCCGGCAGCAGCAGCTAGAAGAACCTAGGCGGCAGTGGGCCCTTCCGAGCATTCCGAGGAGGGGCCCACCGTCGTGTCCGGGCCGAATCGAACCCTACGTGGGCGTCAATAACTGGTTTGTGCCGCTGACCCGGGGGTATTCGGCGGCATGGCCGAAACGCGGACGGCAGTCAAGAGCGCAACCGACAACCAGTGGTTCGAGAATGCAGCGCGGGCGGGCTTCGCGGTCAGCGGGGTGCTGCACCTGCTGATCGCCTACATCGTGCTGCGCCTGGCGCTCGGTGGCCCGTCGCCCTCGGGCAACGCCGACCAGTCCGGTGCGCTGGCGACGCTGGGCAGCCAGACCGGGGGCGCGGTGATGTTGTGGATCGCCGCGGTGGGCCTGGTGGCACTGGGCTTGTGGCGGCTGGCCGAGACGGTGCTGGGCGGCAAACCCGGCGAGACGTCCGGCAGGCAGTCCGACGACAACGGAGCCGTCAAGAAACGGGTCAAGGCCTTCGCGCTGGCGGTGGTCTACTTCGCGATGGCGGTCTCCGCGGCGCGGTTCGCCATGGGCAGCGGCAAGTCGACGGGCCAGCGGAACGCCGGGACCAGTGCGCAGTTGATGCAATCGGGTTGGGGCCGAATCCTTCTCATCGTGATCGGCCTGGTGGTCATCGGCATCGGCGGATACCACGTGTACAAGGGCGTGTCGAAGCGATTCGAGAAGGACCTGAAGGTGTCACCGGGGCGCGGCATCACCGTGCTCGGGGTGGGCGGTTACACGGCCAAGGGTCTGGTGTTCGTCGGTGCCGGCATCCTGGTTCTCGTCGCGACGTTGCGTTTCGACCCGTCGAAGGCCACCGGGATCGACGGAGCGGTCAAGACGCTCGGCGAGGCGCCGTTCGGCAAGTTTCTGCTCATCGTCGCCGCGCTGGGCATCGCGGCCTTCGGCGCGTACAGCTTCGTTCGCGCCCGCTACGCGCGGATGTGACCGCGCACTCACCCGGTACGCCCCATGTTTCCGGCTCGTTTCCTACGCGATTCGGACGTGAATACCGTTGCGCACCACCGCCCCCGAACAGGGGTGAGCGGGTGTTGACACGTCGGATACCGATGCGCAACGGCTGAAACACGCCTGGCCCGTAAATCTTGTCTCGACCGCATTTCAGGCTGGAAGGGCCATCATGTCGAGACTGACCAGGGACCGCAACATCGAGAACTGGGACGCCGAGGACGTCGCCGCCTGGGAGGGCGAGGGCGCCACGACACCCGGCAAGGACATTGCGAAGCGGAACCTGATCTGGTCCGTCTTCGCCGAGCACGTCGGCTTCTCGATCTGGTCGATCTGGTCGGTGATGGTGCTGTTCATGCCGCAGAACGTCTACGGCATCGACGCGGCGGGCAAGTTCTATCTCGTCGCGATGCCGACGCTGGTCGGCGCATTCATGCGCATTCCGTACACGGTGGCGCCCGCGAAGTTCGGTGGCCGCAACTGGACCATCGTCAGCGCATTGCTTCTGCTGATCCCGACGCTGCTGACGTGGTGGGCGATGAAGACGCCGGGCACGTCCTACACCACCTTCATGATCATCGCCGCGTTCGCGGGATTCGGCGGCGGCAACTTCGCCTCGTCGATGACCAACATCAACGCCTTCTACCCGCAACGGCTCAAGGGCTGGGCGCTCGGCCTCAACGCCGGGGGTGGAAACATCGGCGTGCCGGTCATCCAGCTGATGGGACTGCTCGCGATCGCCACGGTCGGCAACACCGCACCGGAACTGGTGTGCGCCGTCTATCTGGTGCTGATCGCGCATGGCCGCCGTTGGCGCCGCGCTGTTCATGGACAACCTGCGCAACCAGACGTCCAACCTCGGTGCGCTCGCCGAAGCGTTGCGCTACAAGCACTCCTGGGTGATGAGCTTCCTGTACATCGGCACGTTCGGATCGTTCATCGGCTTCTCGTTCGCGTTCGCCCAGGTGCTGCAGATCAACTTCCTGGCCGGCGGCGACACCGCCGCCCAGGCCGCGCTGCACGCTGCCCAGATCTCCTTCCTCGGGCCGCTGCTCGGCTCCATCTCGCGGCCGTTCGGCGGTCGGCTCGCCGACCGGATCGGGGGCGGCAGGATCACGCTGTACACGTTCGTCGCGATGATCTTCGCCGCAGGCATCCTGGTCGTGGCCGGGATGATCGACGACGGTATGCCGGGTGCCCCGACGGGCGGCCAGATGGCCGCTTACGTGGTCGGTTTCATCGTGCTGTTCGTCCTCTCGGGCATCGGAAACGGCTCGACGTACAAGATGATCCCGTCGATCTTCGAGGCCAAGGCGGCGGACAAGGACGGCTGGAGCGCTGCGCAGAAGGCGGCGTGGGCGCGCCGCATGTCCGGCGCGCTGATCGGGTTCGCAGGCGCGGTCGGCGCGCTTGGTGGGGTGTTCATCAACGTCGCGCTGCGCCTGTCCTACACCGGTGCGGCGAAGTCTGCGACCAACGCCTTCTGGGTGTTCCTGGCGTTCTACGTGATCTGCGCCGTCGTCACCTGGATCGTCTTCCTGCGCATGCAGTCGGCCAGGACGGTGCCGGATGAGCACGTGGGCCTGGCTCCCGAACCCGCCTTCAGGTGACGCTACCGCGACGACGCGCACGGCGTGCTCGTACTGCGGGGTCGGTTGCGGAATCACGGTGCAGACCCGCCCCGACCCCGCGACGGGGCTGCCGGTCATTGCCCGCGTGTCGGGAGACCGGTTGCATCCCAGCAACTTCGGCCGGCTGTGCACCAAGGGCGCCACCCACGCCGAGATGATGCGCGCCGACGAGGGGCGCCTCACCACGGCACTGATGCGGTCGTCGCGCGACGGCGAACTGGCTGCCGTCGACGTCGACGATGCCGTGGTCGCAGCGGGACGTCGACTGCGGGCCATCCTCGACGAGCACGGCCCCGACGCCATCGCGCTCTACGTGTCCGGCCAGATGTCGATGGAGGCGCAGTACCTGGCCACCAAGCTCGCCAAGGGTTTCATCCGGACCATGCACATCGAGTCCAACTCGCGGCTGTGCATGGCCAGCGCCGGGACGGGCTACAAACAGTCGCTCGGCGCCGACGGACCGCCGGGTTCGTACACCGACTTCGACCGGGCCGACCTGTTCTTCGTGATCGGCTCCAACATGGCCGACTGTCATCCGATCCTCTACCTGCGCATGGTCGACCGGCTCAAGGCGGGGGCCAGGCTGATCGTGGTCGATCCCCGTCGCACCACCACCGCCGACCGGGCCGACCTGTATCTCCCGATCAAACCCGGCACCGACCTGGCGCTGCTCAACGGAATACTCCATCTGCTGGTCGAGAGTGGCGACATCGACGCCGACTTCATCGCCGAGCACACCGAGGGCTGGGACACGATGCCCGGCTTCCTTGCCGGATACCCGCCGGACGTCGTCGCAGGCATCACCGGTCTGGCCGAGGCCGACATCCGGACCGCCGCAACGATGATCGCGGACGCGCGGGAGTGGATGTCCTGCTGGACGATGGGGCTGAACCAGAGCACGCACGGCACCTGGAACACCAACGCGATCTGCAACCTGCACCTGGCCACCGGGGCGATCTGCCGACCGGGCAGCGGACCGATGTCGCTCACCGGGCAACCCAACGCCATGGGTGGGCGTGAGATGGGCTACATGGGGCCTGGGCTACCCGGCCAGCGCGCGGTGACCTCCGCGGCGGATCGGGCGTTCGTCGAGACGCAGTGGGGTCTGCCCGACGGCACCATCCGTCCCGACGTCGGACCGGGCACCATCGAGATGTTCGGCAGGCTCGGCACCGGTGAGATCAAGGCGTGCTGGATCATCTGCACGAATCCCGTTGCGACGGTGGCCAACCGGAGCACGGTGATCGCCGGCCTCGAACGCGCTGAGCTGGTCATCACCCAGGACGCCTACCGCGACACCGCGACCAACCGCTACGCCGACATCGTGCTGCCCGCCGCGCTGTGGGCCGAGTCGGACGCCGTGATGGTCAACTCCGAGCGCAACCTGACCCTGCTGGCACAGTCGATACCGCCGGCCGGTCAGGCCAGACCGGACTGGGAGCTCATCTGCGAGGTCGCCGAACACATGGGCTTCGGCGCCGACTTCGACTACAAGTCCAGCGAGCAGATCTTCGAGGAGATCCGTGGATTCTCGAACCTGCGCAACGGGTTACGACCTGCGGGGCGCCAGCTACGACCGGCTGCGCGAGACACCGCTGCAGTGGCCGCTTGCACCGGGCGACGGCGCACCCGACCGCAACCCGATCCGCTATCTCAACGACGGCGTGAGCCAGGACGTCCACGTCGACGAGGACGGCCACACGCCGCGACTGGCGTTTCCCACCCCGTCGCGGCGCGCGATCTTTCACCCGCGCCCGCACATGGACGCCCACGAGCTTCCCGACGACGACTTCCCGGTCGTGCTGAACACCGGACGCGCTGCAGCACCAGTGGCACACCATGACCAAGACCGGCAGGGTGGCCACGCTGAACAAGCTCAACAGCGGTCCGTTCGTCGAGATACACCCGGATGACGCAACCGCTCTCGGCATCACCGACGGCGGCCAGGTCGAGCTGACGTCGCGACGGGGCGTGGCGCTGATGCCCGCCGTGGTGACCGACCGCGTCCGGCCGGGCAACTGCTTCGTGCCCTTTCACTGGAACGACGTGCACGGCGCCGACCTGACCATCAACGCGCTGACCAGTGACGCCGTCGACCCGGTGTCACTGCAGCCCGAGTTCAAGGTGTGTGCGGTGCGGTTGCGGGCCGTCGCACCCGCCCCGACCGATCGCCTCGCCGGCCAGGACGTGCGGCACTCGGGCGCCGTGGCGGGCGACGGCCCGCTGGTGTTGTGGGCGTCGCAGACCGGCAACGCCGAGGATTTCGCGGCACGGGTGGCAGACCGTCTCGACGGTGCCCGGCTGCTCGCGATGAACGAGGCGACGCTCGACGACGTCGCCGCTCGGCGCGACGTCGTGATCGTCACCAGCACGTTCGGCGACGGCGGGCCGCCCGACAACGGCGCCGACTTCTGGGACCGGCTCGCCTGCCCAGATGCGCCGACGCTGGACGGCGTGCGGTACGCGGTGTTGGGCATCGGCGACCGGTCCTATGCCGAGTTCTGCGGCCACGCCAAGTCGCTCGACCGCAGGCTCGCCGACCTCGGCGCGATCACCCTGGTCGACCGCGTCGAGTGCGAGGCCTACGACGACGAACCCATGGCGCAGTGGGCCGACCGGATCGTCGAGCTGATCGGGGGTCGTGCTGCGGCACGGGTCACGACCGCGACGCAAACCTCGGCGAAGGAGTTCACCAGGACCAACCCATTGCGAGTGCCGTTGTGCCGCAACGTCCTTCTGACGCCGCGGGCCTCGGCCAAGGAGGTGCGGCAGTTCGGCTTCGACACCTCCGAGTACGACGTCGCATACGCGGTGGGCGACGCGCTCGGCGTCTACGTGACCAACGCGCCCACGGTCGTCGACGCGTGGCTGGCCGCCGACGGGTCTGGCGGGCACCGAACCCGTCCAGGTCGACGGCGTCGAGGTCGCGCTGCGTGATGCGCTGACCTCGTCCTACGACGTGTGCCGGGTGACGCCCGAACCTGATGGCGTTCGTCGCCGAGCGATGCGCCGACCAGACGCTGGCCCGGATCCTCAAGGCGCCGAAGGCCACTCGCGACGCGTGGCTGGTCGGGCGCAACGGGGTGGACGTCGTCGAGGAGTTCGCGGTGCGCGCGGACCCGGCCGAATGGCAGGAGGTGCTGGTGCGTCTCGTGCCACGGTCGTACTCGATCTCGTCCAGCCCGCTGGTGAGCCCACACGAGGTGCAGGTGACGGCGTCGGTCGTGCGCTATCGCAGTGTGCGCGGCGCGCAGCGGGGCGGGGTGTCGTCGACGTTCCTGGCCGATCGGGCGTCGCATGCCGAGGTGTTCCTGCAGCCGTCGCCGCACTTCCGGCCGCCGCGCGACGGGGAGACCCCGATGATCATGGTCGGGCCGGGCACCGGCATCGCCCCGTTCCGCGGCTTCCTGCAGGAGCGCCGCGCGCTGGGCCACACCGGGCGCAACTGGTTGTTCTTCGGTGACCGGCATCGGGCCGAGAACTTCTACTACCGTGACGATCTGGAGGACATGGTGCGCGACGGCCTGCTGAACCGCCTCGATCTGGCCTTCTCCCGAGACCAGGCGCAACGGGTGTACGTGCAACACAGGATGACCGACTACGGCGCCGACGTCTGGCGCTGGCTGCAGGACGGCGCCCACTTCTACGTGTGCGGCGACGCCGCCCGGATGGCCAAGGACGTCGAGGCGGCGCTCACGGCGATCATCCGCACCCACGGCGGGCTGTCCGAGGCGGCCGCTCACGACTACAAGCGCGAACTCGTCGCGACGAAACGCTATGTGCGCGACGTGTACTGAGCGTGGCGATCGCTACGCCCAGCCCAGTTGCCGCAGCGTGACCCCGTCGTTCCAGATCTTGGTCATGTGACGGATCTTGTCAGCCACCGAAGTCCATGACGTAGACGTAGTCGGCCTCGGCGCTCTTGCCGGTCGGCGGTACCGGTCCGCCCTCGCCGGTGTGTGTCCCGCGGAAGACGCCGAACGCGGCCACGTTGTTGCGCGTCTCGTCGACGGCGAACGACCGCACCTCGGCGGTGCCGTCGGGCAACAGCACGAGCAGGCCCTTCATCCATTCGGTATAGGCCTCAAGGGTTTCCAACCCGGCAAGGGTGTCGGTCTGGGCGGCGAAGGTCGCACCGGGTTCGCAGTACTGCTCGCACCCCGCCCAGCCCTGCCCCGTCTCGCACGCTTCGAAGAATCGCTCGGCGGTGTCTCTGATCGACGTCATCTGGTCTGCTCCTTCGCTGAGCCCTGGCCCGAGCCCTGTGACCATCTTCCCAACGGCCGCAAGGGCTCACCGGTGTATCCGCACTGGCGTGTAGCTTCGCGGTCGTGGTCGCACCCATCATGAACGTCCAGCTGCCCGGTCGCCTCGGCGACGCAACGCTCGAACTACGCTCGGATCCCCGGTCGGACCCGCGAATGATCGCGGCGTTCGCCCCGTTCGGCCTCGACGTCGCCGCGCCTCCGTTGCGCGTCGACAGGCATTCGCCGATCGAGGACATCCGTGCCGTCGCAGCAGCAATCGAGGAGGCCTTCGGCCGCGACTTCGGGGCCCTGCTGGATGGCGTCCCGAAACCCCAGGGAATCGAGAGGCGCACGGAGACCATCACCGGAGTCGACGGCAACGACATCACGCTGTACGTCGACCGGCCGGTCGGCGCCCAAGGTCCATTGCCGGGCCTGCTGCACCTGCACGGCGGCGGCATGGCGATCTCGCAGGCCGCCGACGAGTCCGTAGCGCGCTGGCGCGGCCTGCTCGCCGCGCGGGGTTGCGTGGTCGTCGGCGTGGAGTTCCGCAACTCGGGGGGTGCGCTGGGGCCGCATCCGTTCCCGGCAGGCTTGAACGACTGTGCCAGCGCGCTCGACTGGATGCACGCCCATCGGGCGGACCTCGGGCTCGCGTCGATCGTCGTCACCGGCGAGTCCGGCGGCGGCAACCTGACGTTGGCGACGACGCTGAAGGCCAAGCGTGACGGGCGCCTCGACCGGATCGACGGCGTGTACGCCCAGGTGCCCTTCATCTACGGCGGATATGACACCCCGGATCCCGCGCTGCCGTCGCTGATCGAGAACGAGGGTTACTTCATCGGCCCGACGGTCATGACGCTGATGGCGACGCTGTACGACCCGGCGGGGGAGCACGCCACCAACCCGCTGGCATGGCCCTACTTCGCCGCCGCCCGCGATCTGGAGGGCCTGCCACCGCACGTGATCACCACCGACGAACTGGATCCGCTGCGCGACGAGGGTCTGGCCTATCTGCGGGCGCTGCAGCGGGCCGGGGTGGACGCCACCGGACACACCTACAACGGGGTCGGTGCACGCGGGTGAGTTGATCGCGGCGGCCGCACTTCCCGACCTGTTCGGCCGGGCGCTGCGCGACCTGGTGGCATTCGCGCACCAGGTGTGTTGAAAAGTGTCCGAGGGGGGACTTGAACCCCCACGCCCGTTAATAGGGCACTAGCACCTCAAGCTAGCGCGTCTGCCATTCCGCCACTCGGACCAGTTCGAAGGCAGCTTAGGTTATCGGATGGCCCTGCCTGGACCCAAACCCGCAGTGATCGGCACGGGCATCGGATGCGATGGTATTAAGTGGGACTGTGACAGATCCCGTGGACGAGGTGGTCGACTTCGTCAGCGAGTTGATTCGCTTCGATACCTCCAACACCGGCGAACTCGAGACCACCAAGGGTGAGGCCGAATGCGCTCGCTGGGTGGCCGAACGACTCGAAGAGGTCGGCTATCGAGACCGAATACGTCGAGGCAGGGGCGCCCGGCCGGGGGAACGTCTTCGCCCGGCTGCGCGGCGCCGACCCGGACCGCGGCGCGCTGCTGATCCACGGCCACCTCGACGTCGTGCCCGCCGAGCCGGCCGACTGGAGCGTGCACCCGTTCTCCGGCGCCGTCGAGGACGGTTACGTGTGGGGGCGCGGCGCGGTCGACATGAAGGACATGGTCGGCATGACGCTCGCCGTCGCCCGGCACTTCAAGCGCGCGGACATCGTGCCGCCGCGCGACCTGGTGTTCGCGTTCCTGTCCGACGAGGAGCACGGCGGCAAGTACGGCGCACAGTGGCTGGTGGACAACCGCCCCGACCTGTTCGACGGCATCACCGAGGCGATCGGCGAGGTCGGCGGCTTCTCGCTGACCGTGCCCACCCGCGACGGCGGCGAGCGGCGGCTGTACGTCATCGAAACCGCGGAGAAGGGCCTGTCCTGGATGCGGCTGGCCGCCCGCGGCCGTGCCGGTCACGGCTCGATGGTGCACGACGACAACGCCGTCACCGCGGTCGCGGAGGCGGTGGCCCGGCTGGGCCGCCATCAGTTCCCGCTGGTGCTGACCGAGTCGGTCGAGCAGTTCCTCACCGCCGTCGGCGAGGAGACCGGGTACACGTTCGACGTGAACTCGCCGGACCTCGAGGGCGCCATCGCCAAGCTCGGCGCCATCGCCCGGATCGTCGGGGCGACGCTGCGCGACACCGCCAACCCGACCATGCTCAAGGCCGGCTACAAGGCCAACGTCATCCCGGCGACGGCGGAGGCGATGGTGGACTGCCGCGTGCTGCCCGGCCGCAGGGAGGCGTTCGAGCGCGAGGTCGACGAGCTGATCGGCCCGAACGTCACCCGGAGCTGGGAACGCGACCTGCCGTCGGTCGAGACCACCTTCGACGGCGACCTGGTCGACGCCATGAACGCCGCGCTGCTTGCCCAGTCGATCCCGGCGCCCGCATCGTGCCCTACATGCTGTCCGGGGGCACCGACGCGAAGGCGTTCGTGCGGTTGGGGATTCGCTGCTTCGGCTTCGCGCCGCTGCGCCTGCCGCCGGATCTCGACTTCGCCGCGCTGTTCCACGGCGTCGACGAGCGGGTACCCGTCGACGCGCTCGAATTCGGCACCCAGCGTGCTCGAGCACTTCCTGCAAGCACTGCTGACGACATCGAAAGGAAATCATGACCTTCCCGTACGACCCGTACAGTTTCTGCCCGAACTGCCGACGTTCACCCTGACGTCGGAGTCGATCACCGACGGCCAGCCGCTGTCCAACGACCAGGTCAGCGGCATCATGGGCGCGGGCGGCTCGGACGTGTCGCCGCAGCTGAGCTGGTCGGGCTTCCCCGAGACGACCCGCAGCTTCGCGGTCACGATGTACGACCCGGATGCGCCGACCGCGTCGGGGTTCTGGCACTGGGCGGTGGCCAACCTGCCCGCGACGGTCACCGACCTGCCCGCCGGTGTCGGCGACGGCAGCAGCAGCGGATTTCCCGGCGACGCGCTCACCCTGGCCAACGACGCAGGCCTGAAGCGGTTCATCGGCGCCGCGCCGCCGCCGGTCACGGCCCGCACCGGTACATCGTCGTCGTGCACGCGGTCGACGTGGAGAAGCTGGATCTGCCCGAGTCGGCCACACCGGCCTACCTCGGCTTCAACCTGTTCGGCCACGCCATCGCCCGCGCGGTGATCCACGGGACCTACGAGCAGAAGTAGGCGTCAGCGCACGGCCGAGCCGACGGCATCGGCCAGCGTCGCGAAGCCGCCGTCGCGCAGTCGACGGGCCAGGCCGTCGTGGATGTGCTTGGCCCACGCGCCGCCGCCGTAGACGAAGCCGGTGTAGCCCTGCACCAGTGACGCGCCGGAGGTGATCCGGTCCCACGCGTCGTCGGCGGTCTCGATGCCGCCGACGCTGATCAACACCAGTCGGTCGCCGACGCGCTGGTAGAGCCTGCGCAGCACCTCGGCCGACCGCCGCGCGACCGGGGGCCCGGAGACCCCACCGGGGCCGAGTTCGTCGACGCCCGGGGTGGCCAGCCCGTCGCGGGACACCGTCGTGTTGGTGGCCACGATGCCCGCGAGGCCGAGTTCGACGGCCAGGTCGGCGATCTCGTCGACGTCGGCGTCCGACAGGTCGGGGGCGATCTTCACCAGCACGGGCGTCCGGGTCTGCGCCTTGACCGCGGTCAGGATGGGGCGCAGCGACTCGACGGCCTGCAGGTCGCGCAGGCCCGGCGTGTTCGGTGAGCTGACGTTGACCACCAGGAACGCCGCAAGCGGGCCGACCAGCCTTGCGCTCTCGGCGTAATCGGCGACGGCGCCCTCCGGCGGCGTCACCTTGGTCTTGCCGATGTTCACGCCGATCGGGACGTCGGAGGAGTGCCGTGTCAGGCGCAGCGCGAGCTCGCCTGCGCCGTGGTTGTTGAACCCCATCCGGTTGAGCAGGGCCCGGTCGTCGGCAAGCCGGAACATCCGTGGCCGCGGGTTGCCGGGCTGCGCCTGCGCGGTCACCGTGCCGATCTCGGCGTAGCCGAAACCCAACGCGCCCCACGTGTTCAGGCCGGTGCCATCCTTGTCGAACCCCGCGGCCAAGCCGACCGGGCCGGGAAACCGGACGCCGAACACCGTGCTCTCCAGTACCGGATCCGTCGGGGCCAGCCACCGGGCCAGGCCGCGGCGCAGCGGCCGGGGTGCGGTGGCCGTGCGCAGAACGGCGAACACCCAGGTGTGGATGCGCTCGGGCGCGACGAGGAAGAACACCCGCCGCAGCGCGTGGTAGATCACGCGGCGCCCGCCACTACGCCCCCGGCTGGTCGGCGGCCAGCCGGTCGGCGGCGGTCTTCTTGCGCCGCAACAGAACCCGACGACTACCGTCGGTGTACAGGCGCACCCGGGTCAGCTCCCAACCGCGGTACTCCGCCTCGATCGACAGGCGCGTGGACGCGGACACCCTCGTCACGTCGGGCGGAAGCCGCAGCGGCACCCACTCGTACTCGTCGGACAGGTCGGATTCCCAGCCCGCGGGCATCCGGCCACGCTGGACCGCCGTCATCGCGCGCCCGCCCCGTGGATCACCTGCACGCCCGCTCCAGAGCCCGACACCACGTACAGGGTGTCGGTGTCATCGTCGAAGGACAGGGAGTTCGGTTGCTGCACGGTTCGATAACGCACCTTCTCGACGGGTATGCCGGTGGCCAGATCGTAACCAACGACGCTGTTCGTGGCGGTCTCTGACACCCAGGCCAGCTTGTTCGACCCGGTCAGCCCGTACGGCGCGCCGGGGACCGGGTAGCGCTGCCGCAGCATCAGCGGGTCCGCGCCGAACACCAGCAGCTCCTCACCACGGGTGTCCGCGACCAGCACCCGGCCCGCGGAGTCGGCGGCGATCGTGGTGGCGCCGTCGCCCGCCCGCAGGGCATGCTCGGCCCGCGTGCCCGACGCGTCGACGGTGGTGACCGACGTCTGGCCACGATCCAGGACGACGACCGTGTCGCCTTGTGCGACAAGGGCATCCACGCGGGCGAAGATCTGCAGTCGGGCGGCCACCGCGGTGTCCGAACCCAGGGTGAACACCGCCCCGTCGGCGCTGCCGAGAACGACCTTGCCGTCGTCGCGATGCGCGACCGCGGTGAAGTCGACGTCCCGCGCATCGTCGACGTCCATCCGGGTCACGGTGCCGCGTGCCACGTCGACGCGGAAGTAGCCGCCCCTGCGTCGACACGTAGACCGTGCCGTGGCCGTCGCCCGCGAGCGCCGTGCCCGCGGCGGGCAGCGGCACGCGTGCGGACCGGTGCGGCCGGTGGGAACGTCGTGACCACCGAGCGCCCGGAAGGATCGCTGCCGAGCACGACCATGGTGTGCGTGCCTGCGTCGAACGTGCTCGCCTGGCCGGGGCCGCCGAGCGGGCGCACCTCGCCCGCGGGAGGGGCCGTCACGGGTGGGGAATCGGCCGCCCGCGCCGGTGCGATCGTCGGCGGCGGCGCGTCGGCCGAGTGGGACGAGCAGGCCGCGCACGCAACCAGCAGCACGGCCATCGCGACACTGTGAGCTAGCTGACTATTGCGGTTTCGATGGAGCGGCAAAGGGTAGCTCTCGTGACGTGAGAAATGGATGTCGGTCGAAGCGTCAGTGTAGGCAAGCCCCGTTAACGGGTTCGTCACGTCCGCGTCCGCAGGCGGTCCTGCCAGCGGTATGGTTCGGTCATGACGTTGGCGGCTGACCCGGACACCGCCGACGACGCATTCACCATCGAGGACATCTCAACTGGACTGCACGCGAGCGGCTTTGGCCGTGTCGGGGACGGTCGGACGTTCTCCTTCCACCTCGAGCGGCAAGTTCTGATGGTCGAGATCTACCGGCCACGGCTCGCCGTACCGGTGCCGCATGCCGAGGACATCGTGGCCGTGGCCAGCCACAACGTCGCCCACGTCGACATCAACGATGAGCGCAGTCTGGCCGCCGCGGTCCGCGACGCCGTCGCCGAGGCGCAACCGGTGCCGCGGTCAGGTCGCTGACTACTTCCCACGGTACGGTCTTCGGCGTGACGGACGTGGCGGCGATGTCGTGGTTGCAGGTGGTCGTGCTGTCGGTGGTCCAGGGCCTCACCGAATTCCTGCCGGTCAGCTCATCCGGTCACCTCGCGATCGTGTCCCAGATGTTCTTCCGGGACGATGCGGGCGCCTCGTTCACGGCGGTCACGCAGCTGGGTACCGAACTCGCGGTGCTGATCTACTTCGCCCGCGACATCGGCCGCATCATCGTGGCCTGGTTCGGCGGACTGCGCGACGCCGCACGCCGCTCGGCCGATTACTGGCTGGGCTGGTGGGTGATCATCGGCACGATCCCGATCTGCGTCCTCGGCCTGCTGTTCAAGGACCAGATCCGCTCGGGCGTGCGCAACCTGTGGGTCATCGCCATCGCGTTGATCGTGTTCTCCGCGGTGATCGCCGCCGCCGAGTACTACGGCAAGCAGACCCGCCACGTCGAGCAGTTGACCTGGAAGGACAGCGTCGTCATCGGCCTGGCGCAGTGCCTGGCGCTGGTGCCAGGGGTGTCGCGCTCGGGCGCCACGATCAGCGCAGGCCTGTTCCTCGGCCAGGATCGCGAGACCGCCGCCCGGTTCGGGTTCCTGCTGGCCATCCCCGCCGTGCTGGCGTCGGGCATCTTCTCGATTCCCGACGCCTTCAAGCCGGTGACCGAGGGGATGAGTGCCTCTGGGGCGCAGCTGATCGTGGCGATCGTCATCGCGTTCGTGGTGGGCCTCGCCGCCGTGGCGTGGTTCCTGAAGTTCCTGGTCCGGCACGGCATGTACTGGTTCGTCGGCTACCGGGTGATCCTCGGTGTCGTCGTGCTGATCCTGCTCGGCACCGGCGTGATGGCGGCACAGTGATTCTTCCCACCCAGCCACCGACCGTCGAGGCCCGCATGAACACTCCCACCCAGGCCCACCCGTGACCGTCATCCTGCTGCGGCACGGGCGATCCACGTCCAACACCGCCCACACCCTGGCCGGCCGGACCGAGGGCGTGGACCTCGACGACAAGGGCCGCGAGCAGGCCGAGGGCATCGTCGAACGCGTCGGCTCACTTCCGGTCAAGGCGATCGTGCGGTCACCGTTGCTGCGCTGCGAACGCACCGTGGCGCCACTGGCCGCCGCGCTCGGTCTCGAGCCGGTGGTCGAGGACCGGCTGTCGGAGGTCGACTACGGCCAGTGGACCGGCCGCAAGATCGGCGATCTGGTCAAGGAGCCGCTGTGGGCGGTGGTGCAGCAGCAGCCGAGCGCGGCCGTCTTCCCCGACGGGGAGGGGCTGGCCCGCGTGCAGGCGCGGGCGGTCGAGGCGGTGCGCGAACACGATCAGCGGCTGGCCACCGAATTCGGTTCCGACGTGCTGTGGGTGGCGTGCACGCACGGCGACGTCATCAAGGCCGTGGTGGCCGACGCACTCGGCACGCACCTCGACACCTTTCAGCGGATCACCGCCGACCCCGCGTCGATGAGCGTGATCCGCTACACCGCGGTCCGCCCGTTCGTCATGCATGTCAACCACACCGGCGCCGCACTGACGGCAGGCCTACTCGCCAAACCGGAGCCGACCGGCGACGCCGTCGTTGGCGGTTCCACGGACTGAGCAGGCCCCCGCTCTGATTACGACACCAGGGCCGTTGCCGGTATTTTGAAAGGTGCCATGGCACGCTCGATTCACGTCTTCCGCTCACCCGACCGCTTCGTGGCCGGGACCGTCGGGCAGCCTGGCAACAGGACGTTCTACCTTCAGGCCGTACACGACAAGCGCGTGGTGTCGGTGATGCTGGAGAAACAGCAGGTCGCCGTGCTCGCCGAGCGCATCGCCGCGCTGCTGCTCGAGATCAACCGGCGGTTCGGCACCCCGATCCCGCCGGAAAGCGGTGACGTCGGGGATCTGAGCCCGCTGGTCACGCCCGTCGATGCGGAGTTCCGGGTCGGCACCATGGGCCTGGGCTGGGACTCCGAGGCCCAGACCGTCGTGGTCGAGCTGCTCGCGGTGTCCGAAACCGAATTCGACGCGTCCGTGGTGCTCGACGACGCCGAGGACGGCCCGGACGCGGTGCGCGTCTTCCTGTCGCCGGAGTCGGCGCGCGAGTTCGCGACACGCTCCAACCGGGTGATCTCCGCGGGGCGCCCGCCGTGTCCGCTGTGTGACGAGCCACTCGATCCCGAGGGGCACATCTGCGTGCGCACCAACGGTTACCGGCGTGGCGCTCTAGGTGGGTCCGACGATGACGCCGACACCTGACGAAGCGGGGGCCGACGGGGAGGTGTTCCGCAGCGGGGAGCTGACCGTCCTCGGCCGCATCCGCTCCGCGAGCAACGCCACCTTCCTGTGCGAGGCCCGGCTGGGGGACGTCGAGGCGCACTGCGTGTACAAACCGGTCGCGGGTGAGGCGCCGCTGTGGGACTTTCCCGACGGCACGCTGGCGGGCCGCGAACTCGCCGCATACCTGGTCTCCGCCGCGCTCGGGTGGAACATCGTGCCCTACACCATCATTCGCGAAGGTCCTGCGGGGCCCGGCATGTTGCAGCGGTGGGTTGATCAGCCCGGCGACGCGATGGACGACGACGATCCCGGCGCGGGCCCCGATCTGATCGACCTGCTTCCCGCCGGTCACCTACCGCCCGGATACCTGCCGATCCTGCAGGCCTACGACTACGCCGGTGACGAGGTCACGCTGGTGCACGCCGACGATGCCAGGCTGCGCCGGATGGCCGTGTTCGACGTGCTGATCAACAACGCCGACCGCAAGGGCGGACACATCCTCTCCGGCGTCGACGGCGGCGTCTACGGCGTCGACCACGGGGTCAGCCTGCACACCGAGGACAAGCTGCGCACCGTCCTGTGGGGCTGGGCGGGCAAGCCCGTCGACGACGAGACGCTGGCCGAGGTGGCCGCGGCTGCGCGATGCGCTTCTCGGCGACCTGGACGAGGTGTTGCGCCCCCACATCACCAATCGGGAGATCGACGCCCTGTATGCCAGAGCCGTTGGCCTGCTTGACAATCCAGTGATGCCCAGCCCGGACCGGCGTCGTCCGATCCCGTGGCCGGCGTTCTGAGGAGCCCGACGCCGGGACAAGAGTCGCTCGGTCCGACCCGGCGTGTTCTACGCTCGTCCCCATGACCGACCACGATCGGGCCGCCGCCCGCCGCGACATCACCGATGCCCTGCAGAAGGCGCTCGACCGCAGGCACGAGGTGCTCGACGTGATCGTCGAGGCCGGCGACAGGAGCTCCGCGGTCGAGGCGATCTCGACACTGCTCGGCACCTCGCAGCTGGGCGGCGAAGCCGTCATGGGCATCTCGTTCGCACAGCTCACCCGCGACGCGCGCCGCAGGATCGCCGAGGAACTCGAGGATCTGAACCACCAGCTCAGCTTCACCCTCGGCGACCGGCCGGCCAGCTCGGGGGACAGCCTGGTGCTGCGGGTCTTCTCCGGCGACACCGACCGTGACATCTTCGAAGTCCGCACCAGCGACGTCGGCGCGAAGGGCGACGGCTCGGGTGCGCCTGCGGGCCACCTCGACGACGAGATCAACGCGGCGCTCGCGCGGGTGTCGGCGGAGGAGGCCGTGTGGTTCGTTGCCGAGGAGGGCTCGCAGAAGGTCGGCATGGTCTTCGGCGAGCTCGTCGGCGGCGAGGTCAACGTGCGGGTCTGGATCCACCCCGACCACCGCCACCGGGGTTTCGGCACGGCGGCCCTTCGCCGCTCGCGAACGGAGATGGCGGCGTACTTCCCGGCGGTGCCGATGGTGGTCCGGGCCCCCGGCGCGACGCCCGAGTGACCGAGGCGCAACGCCCGACTGACGCGGCGCTGGCCGCGCAGATAGCCCACGAAGCGGGAGAGTTGCTGCTGGTGGTGCGTGAGGAGGTCGGCTACCGCGACCCCTACGACCTTGGCGACGCGGGCGACCGACGGGCCAACACGCTGATCCTGGACCGGCTGCGCGAAGAGCGCCCCGACGACGCGGTGTTGTCCGAGGAAGCCGCCGACGATCCGTCCCGGGTGCGCGCCGACCGGGTGTGGATCGTCGACCCGGTGGACGGCACGCGCGAGTTCTCGATGCGCGGGCACGACGACTGGGCCGTACACATCGCGCTGTGGCAGCGCAGCGGCGGACCCAACGGCGGCATCACCGACGCCGCGGTCGGACTGCCCGCCGTCGGCGACGGTGTACCGCACCGACACGGTGACGCCGCCGCCACCGCGCACCCCGGGGCCCATCCGCATCGCGACCAGCACCAACCGGCCCCCGACGGTGCTGTGGTACCTGCGCGACGTGCTCGACATCGAGTTGATCGGCATCGGGTCCGCAGGCGCGAAGGCGATGGCCGTGGTCCGTGGTGACGTCGACGCCTACGTCCACGCCGGGGGCCAGTGGGAATGGGACTCGGCGGCCCCCGTCCGCCGTGGTCCGCGCGGCCGGTCTGCACGCGTCGCGGCTGGACGGATCGCCGTTGATCTACAACCGGCCCGACCCGTACCTGCCCGACTTCGTGATGTGCCGCACCGAGCTCGCCGACACGCTGCTCGGAGCCATCCGCTCCCTGTTCTGAGGGGCCGATCCCGGGCGCGGGAATGTAATCGGCGCCACCGTTGTCCCATCACTTCGATGAGCCACCATCGGGAGGACGTTCTGAGCGAGCACCCTAGAGTCGATGCCATGCAGTCGTGGCCGGCGCCGGCAGTCCCGGAGCTTCCTGGGCAGGGCCCTCAATTGCGCCTTTTCGACAGTGCCGACCGCCAGGTCCGCCCCGTTTCGCCGGGCCAGACGGCCACCATGTACGTCTGTGGCATCACGCCGTACGACGCCACCCATCTCGGCCACGCCGCCACCTACCTGACGTTCGACCTGATCCACCGGGTGTGGTTGGACTCGGGGCACGGCGTGCACTACGTGCAGAACATCACCGACGTCGACGACCCGCTGTTCGAACGGGCCGCCCGCGACGGTATTGGCTGGCGTGAGCTCGGCGATCGGGAGACCCAACTGTTCCGCGAGGACATGACGGCGCTGCGGGTGTTGCCGCCGCGTGACTACGTCGCGGCCACCGAGGCCATCGCCGAGGTCGTCGAGTTGGTCGAGAAGCTGCTGGCCTCCGGCGCCGCCTACGTCGTCGAGGACGCCGAGTATCCGGACGTGTACTTCCGGGCCGACGCCACGCCGCAGTTCGGCTACGAGTCGGGCTACGACCGGGACACCATGCTGCGGCTGTTCGCCGAGCGCGGCGGCGATCCCGACCGGGCCGGCAAGAGCGACGAACTCGACGCCGCTGCTCTGGGTCGCCGAGCGACCCGGGGAGCCCAGCTGGCCGTCACCGTTCGGCCCGGGCAGGCCCGGCTGGCACGTCGAGTGTGCGGCCATCGCCCTGACCCGGATCGGCACCGGGCTGGACATTCAGGGCGGCGGAAGCGACCTGATCTTCCCGCATCACGAGTTCTCGGCCGCGCACGCGGAATCCGTCACGGGGGAGCGGCGATTCGCCCGCCACTACGTGCACGCGGGCATGATCGGCTGGGACGGCCACAAGATGAGCAAGAGCCGTGGCAACCTGGTGCTGGTTTCCCGGCTGCGGGCCGACGGCGTCGAGCCGTCCGCCATCCGGTTGGGTCTGCTGGCCGGGCACTACCGTTCCGACCGGTCCTGGAGCGACGCCGTTCTTGCCGAGGCGCAAACGCGTCTGGCGCGCTGGCGGGCCGCGGCCGCGCTGCCTGCGGGTCCCGATTCGGCGGACGTCATCGCGCGGGTGCGGCGGTATCTGGCCGACGATCTCGACACGCCGAAAGCCATTGCCGCGCTGGATGGTTGGAGCACGGACGCACTCGAGTACGGAGGGCATGACGCCGACGCGCCGCGAGCCGTCGCCGCCGCGGTCGATGCGCTGCTCGGGGTGGCGTTGTAGGCCTGGCCTACCGCCTCGGCGGGTCGCGGTGGAGTACGTTTCCGCCATGAGTTCTGTGAACGGGAAAGTGGCGTTCGTCATCGTGTTGGCGCTCGCCGCGGTGCTGGCGGCCTGCACCAAGCCCGAGAAGCCCGAGGCGAGCAGTTCCGCGCCGCCCCCGCCGCCGCCGGCTCCGGCGGCCGTCACGCCCGAGCAGGCCCGCGCCATCGCCAAGGAGGCCTACGTCTACGGCTTCCCGATGGTGGACGACTACCGCGTCATGTACTCGTACTTCGTCAACAAGGAGGATCCCGAGTACAAGGGTGACTGGAACCAGATCCACAACACGCCAAGGGTTTACACACCCGAGGACACCACCATTCAGACCCCGAACTCGGACACCCCGTACTCGACCGTCGGCGCCGACCTGCGGGCCGAGCCCCTGGTGCTGACCGTCCCGCCGGTCGAGCAGGACCGCTACTACTCGCTGCAGTTCATCGACGGCTACACCTACAACATCGACTACGTCGGCAGCCGGACCACCGGCAACGGCGGCGGCAAGTACCTGCTGGCCGGACCGAACTGGAAGGGCGCACCGCCCGAGGGAATCGACAAGGTCATCCGCAGCGACACCGACCTTGCCCTGGTGCTGTACCGCACGCAGTTGATGGGTCCGTCCGACCTCGACACCGTCAAGAAGATCCAGGACGGCTATCAGGTGACGCCGCTCTCGGCGTACCTGAACCAGCCTGCGCCGCCACCGGCTCCGGCCATCGACTTCGTCCCTCCGCTGACGCCCGACCAGCAGAAGACGTCGCCGCAGTTCTTCGACATCATGAACTTCGTGCTGCGGTTCGCGCCGGTGCTGCCCGCCGAACAGGCCATGCGGGACCGGTTCGCCACCATCGGCATCGGGCCCGAGGGCTCCTTCGAAGCCGACAAGCTCAGCCCCGAGATGCGGCAGGCGATCGAAGGCGGCATGGCCGACGCCTGGGCCGAGTTCAACGCCCTCAAGAAGGACAAGATCGACACCGGTCAGGTCGGCGCCGCCGATCTGTTCGGCACGGCGGACTATCTGGCGGGCAACTACCTGTACCGGATGGCGGGCGCGGTGCTCGGCATCTACGGCAACAGCAAGGACGAGGCGATCTACCCGGGCACCTCATCGGACTCCACCGGCCAGCCGCTGACCGGCGCGAACACCTACACCTACAGGTTCGACAAGGACAAACTGCCTCCGGTCAACGCCTTCTGGTCGCTGACGATGTACGAACTGCCGAAGAGCCTGCTGGTGGCCAACCCGATGAACCGCTACCTGATCAACTCGCCGATGCTGTCCAGCCTGATCAAGGACCCCGACGGGGGGATCACGCTGTACCTCCAGAACCAGTCGCCCGGCGCGGACAAGGAGGCCAACTGGCTTCCCGCCCCGAAGGGCCCGTTCCAGGTGATCCTGCGGCTGTACTGGCCGAAACCCGATGCGCTGAACGGTGACTGGAAGCCCCCGCAGCCGGTCAGGACCTGATCGCGGCCCGGCGTTCGATCAGCTCGGTGGCCGCGACCACCAGGTCGGGCTGGGAGAACTGGATGTAGTGGTCGCTGCCGGTGGCGAACGTCTGAGGGGTGTCGGGTGACAGGGCGACGAGCTGGTCCTGAGCCCGCTCGTAGAGCCGGTTGGTCTCGTCGGCGGGAAGCCCAGGAAGGGGCTTGAGTCCCGCGAACGGTTCGGTCTTCGTCAGGACCGCCACCGGAACGTCCGGAAATGCCGGTCCGGCAAGCACTTCGGCGACGCTCGCGTCGAGGTCGACGCGTTCGGATTCGGGTTCGCGCATCGACGGCACCGGCATCTGGTCGACGGGAGGGTTCAGGCCCTGATCGCGGTAGATGGGCCAGCGGGACCCGAAGAGCGCCGGAATGGATGCGCTGAACCCGTCGACGAAGACGACGCCGCGTACCTGGTCGGCGTGGGTCTGGGCGTAGGCCCGCGCGATCAGACCGCCCAGGGAGTGCCCGACCACGACGTACGGAGCCGGCACCTCGGCCGCGGCCAGTGCGTCGTGCAGCTCGGCGACCAGGTCCCCGACGGTTCGCGGCTGGGTGACGGGTGTGCTCCTGTCCGTCAGCGGCGTTCCGTCGACGTAGCGCAGGGTGCCTGGCCGGTCGTAGGCGCAGACCCGGTGGCCCGCGGCCAGCGCAGGCAATACCGGCGGTCCGGTGGCCGGCCCGACCAGGTTGAGCACGTCGGATGCGGTCCACACGTCCGACGAGTCGTGGTAGCCGGAGATCAGGACGACGGTCGGTTCGCCCGCCGCTGCCGTCCCGCGGCAGGTCAGATAGATGGTGCGCCCGCCGATGTCGACCGAGCGGGCGAAGTCCGCGGAGCCGGCACTGCCGGATGCGCAGGAGGTCACGAGGCAAGGACGCTCAGAACCGCTGCGGCAGTGCGCAGCGGAGCCACGGACGGATCAGCCCCTGAACCCGGGACCGCGGCGGCGCAGGTAGCGCTCGAACTCTGCGGCCAACGCGTCGCCGTCGATCTTGCCGAGCGCCTCGGTCATGTCGACCTCGGCATCGCCGCGCTCCTCGAGCGAGGTGACGTATTCGGCGATCTCGTCGTCCTCGCCCGTCATCTCGGTGACGGCCTGCTCCCACTCCTCGGCCTGCGTGGGCAGGTCGGCGAGCGGAACCTCGATGTCGAGCACGTCCTCGACGCGGCGAAGCAGCGCGACGGTGGCCTTGGGGTTCGGCGGCTGCGAGACGTAGTGCGGGACCGCGGCCCAGAACGTCACCGCGGGGATGCCTGCGGCAACGCAGGCGTCCTGGAACACACCGGCGATACCGGTGGGCCCCTCGTAGCGGGTCTGCTCGAGCCCGAAGAACTTGGCGGACTCGGGGGAGTAGGCGGCCCCGGAGACCGGAACGGGCCGGGTGTGCGGCGTGTCGGCCAGCAGCGCCCCGAGGATGACCACGGTGTCGACGTTGAGCTTGTCGGCGATCGCCAGCAGCTCCGCACAGAACGTCCGCCACCGCATGTTGGGCTCCACGCCGTGCATCAGCACGATGTCGCGGTCGCTGCCCGGCGGGCGGCAGTGCGAGATGCGCATCGACGGCCACACCAGCTCGCGGGTGACGCCGTCGATCTGACGGATCACCGGGCGGTTCACCTGGTAGTCGTAATAGGCCTCGTCATCGATCTCCACGAGGGTTTCCGCTTCCCAGATGGCGTCCAGATGCTCGAGCGCGTCGCTGGCCGCGTCACCGGCGTCGTTCCAGCCCTCGAAGGCCGCGACGACGATGGTGTCGTGCAGTTTGGGCAGCTCTGTCACCAGGCCAGCGTAAGCCCTGCATGGCACCGGCGAGCGCCATCGCCGCACGGTTCGGTTTGCGTAGACCGACTACCCCGTCCGTGTGACTGCTGCAAACGAACGCGCCTACGACACCGACCTCGTGGACACGCTGTCGCGGCGTGTCGTGGTCGGAGATGGCGCGATGGGCACCCAGCTGCAAGCGGCTGTGCCGACGATCCGTCGAGGACTGCCGAGTCCTCGAGGGCGGCGACGAGCTACGACATTGCGGACACAGATCCGCGAGCTGTCGCTCACGGGCACCGCGGTCGCCAAGCGGTCGGGGTCGATCGCGGCGACGAGTTGGGCGTCACAGACGTCGATCGGGTGGCGACGGTAGACTCGCTTGGTCGAGAGGCGTTGCAACGGTTACTTGGGGGGCTGGGTCCCACCTCGGTATCCGCCACGCTCGGCAGAGCTAAGGACGCCTTCCGCTACCGACGGAAGGAACCACGTGGACGCCTGGGAGCCGAACATCCGCCCCGACTGCACCGACGAACTGACGGCAGCTCTGCGCCAGCGGATCATGGTGATCGACGGCGCGATGGGCACGGCGATCCAGCGGGACCGGCCGGACGAGGCCGGTTACCGCGGCGAGCGGTTCACGGAGTGGCCGACCGCTCTTCAGGGCAACAACGACCTGCTCACCCTCACGCAGCCGCAGATCATCGAGGGCATCCACCGCGAGTACCTCGAGGCGGGCGCCGACATCCTGGAGACCAACACGTTCAACGCGAACGCGGTCTCGCTCTCGGACTACGACATGCACGAGCTGGCCTACGAGCTGAACTACGCAGGCGCCGCCCTGGCCCGCAAGGCCGCCGACGAGTTCAGCACCCCGGAGAAGCCCCGCTACGTCGCCGGTGCCCTCGGGCCGACGACGCGGACCGCGTCGATCTCGCCGGACGTCAACGATCCCGGAGCCCGCAACGTCTCCTACGACCAGCTGGTCGCCGCCTACCTCGAAGCCGCCAACGGCCTGGTCGACGGTGGTGCCGACCTCCTCATCGTCGAGACGATCTTCGACTCGCTGAACTCCAAGGCGGCGGTGTTCGCCATCGAGACGCTGTTCGAGGAGCGCGGACGCCGCTGGCCGGTGATCATCTCGGGCACCATCACCGATGCTTCCGGGCGGACGTTGTCCGGTCAGGTCACCGAGGCGTTCTGGAACGCGATCAGGCACGCGAAGCCGCTCGCGGTCGGCCTCAACTGCGCGCTGGGCGCGCCGGAGATGAGGCCCTACATCGCCGAGGTGGCGCGGATCGCGGACACCTTCGTCTCCTGCTACCCGAACGCCGGCCTGCCCAACGCCTTCGGCGAGTACGACGAGTCCCCGGAGGCTCAGGCCGGCTACATCGCCGAGTTCGCCGAGGCCGGCCTGGTCAACCTGGTCGGTGGTTGCTGCGGAACGGCGCCGCCGCACATCGCCGAGATCGCCAAGGTCGTCGAGGGCAAGCCGCCGCGCGAGCTGCCGGAGATCCCGGTGGCCACCCGGCTCTCGGGCCTGGAGCCGCTCAACATCACCGACGACTCCCTGTTCGTGAACATCGGTGAGCGCACCAACATCACCGGCTCCGCCCGGTTCCGCAACCTGATCAAGGCCGAGGACTACGACACCGCCCTGTCGGTCGCCCTGCAGCAGGTCGAGGTCGGTGCGCAGGTCATCGACATCAACATGGACGAGGGCATGATCGACGGCGTCGCCGCGATGGACCGGTTCACCAAGCTGATCGCGGCCGAGCCGGACATCAGCCGCGTCCCGGTGATGATCGACTCCTCCAAGTGGGAGGTCATCGAGGCGGGCCTGAAGAACGTGCAGGGCAAGCCGATCGTCAACTCGATCTCCATGAAGGAGGGCGAGGAGAAGTTCGTCCGCGAGGCACGGCTGTGCCGCAAGTACGGCGCCGCCGTCGTCGTGATGGCCTTCGACGAGCAGGGTCAGGCCGACAACCTGGAGCGCCGCAAGGAGATCTGCGGGCGCGCCTACCAGATCCTGACCGAAGAGGTCGGCTTCCCGGCCGAGGACATCATCTTCGACCCGAACTGCTTCGCGCTGGCGACCGGTATCGAGGAGCACGCGACGTACGGGATCGACTTCATCGAGGCCTGCGCCTGGATCAAGGAGAACCTTCCCGGGGTGCACATCTCCGGCGGTATCTCGAACGTGTCGTTCTCGTTCCGGGGCAACAACCCCGTCCGCGAGGCGATCCACGCGGTGTTCCTGTTCCACGCCATCAAGGCCGGCCTGGACATGGGCATCGTCAACGCCGGTGCGCTGGTGCCCTACGACTCGATCGACCCCGAGCTGCGGGACCGGATCGAGGACGTCGTCCTGAACCGTCGCGAGGACGCGGCCGAACGGCTCCTGGAGATCGCCGAACGGTTCAACAGCTCGGAGAAGGCCGACGACCCGGTGGCAGCCGAGTGGCGCAGCCTCCCGATCCGCGAGCGGATCACGCACGCCCTGGTCAAGGGCATCGACGCCAACGTCGATGCCGACACCGAGGAACTGCGGGCCGAGATCGAGGCCGCAGGTGGTCGCCCGATCGAGGTGATCGAGGGCCCGCTGATGGACGGCATGAACGTCGTCGGTGACCTCTTCGGCGCAGGCAAGATGTTCCTGCCCCAGGTCGTGAAGTCGGCCCGGGTGATGAAGAAGGCCGTTGCGTACCTGCTGCCGTTCATCGAGGCGGAGAAGGAAGCAGTCCGGTGCCGCCGCAAGCAAGGACACCAACGGCACGATCATCATGGCGACCGTGAAGGGCGACGTCCACGACATCGGCAAGAACATCGTCGGGGTCGTCCTGCAGTGCAACAACTACGAAGTGATCGACCTCGGTGTGATGGTGCCCGCCCAGAAGATCCTGGACGCGGCCAAGGAGCACAACGCCGACATCATCGGGCTGTCCGGCCTGATCACCCCGTCCCTGGACGAGATGGTCAACTTCGCCGTCGAGATGGAGCGTCAGGGGCTGGAGATCCCGCTGCTGATCGGTGGCGCGACCACCTCGCGCGCCCACACGGCCGTGAAGGTGTCGCCGCGTCGTAGCGGTCCGGTGGTCTGGGTCAAGGACGCGTCCCGCTCGGTGCCGGTCGCTGCTGCGCTCCTCGACGACAAGCAGCGTCCAGCCCTGCTGGAGGCCACCGAGAAGGACTACGCATCCCTGCGCGAACGGCACGCCCAGAAGAGCGAGCGGCCGATGCTGACGCTGGAGAAGGCCCGCGCGAACCGGACGCCGATCGAGTGGGACGGCTACACGCCGCCGGTGCCCGCGCAGGGTCTCGGGCGTACGGGAATTTCTCGAGTACGACCTCGCCGAGCTGCGCGAGTACATCGACTGGCAGCCGTTCTTCAACGCCTGGGAGATGAAGGGCAGGTTCCCCGACATCCTCAACAACCCGGTCTCGGGCGAGACTGCCCGCAAGCTGTACGACGACGCCCAGGAGATGCTCGACACCCTGATCAAGGAGAAGTGGCTGACTGCCAACGGGGTGATCGGATTCTTCCCGGCGAACGCGGTCGGCGACGACATCGAGGTCTACACCGACGAGACCCGTACCGAGGTGCTGACCACGTTGCACAACCTGCGCCAGCAGGGCGAGCACCGGGACGGCATCCCGAACCGGAGCCTCGGCGACTACATCGCGCCCAAGGACACCGGTCTGGCCGACTACGTCGGCGCCTTCGCCGTCACCACGGGGCTCGGCAGCGAGGACAAGATCGTCGAGTTCAAGGCGGCCAACGACGACTACAACGCGATCCTGCTGGAGTCGCTCGCCGACCGGCTGGCAGAGGCGTTCGCCGAACGGATGCACCAACGGGTCCGCAAGGAGTTCTGGGGATTTCAGCCCGACGAGCAGCTGGACAACGAGGCGCTCATCGGTGAGAAGTACGTGGGAATCCGCCCTGCCCCCGGCTACCCGGCCTGCCCGGAGCACACCGAGAAGGCGACGCTCTGGGAGTTGATGGACGTCAAGGAGCGGACCGGCATCGAGCTGACCGAGTCGATGGCGATGTGGCCCGGTGCTGCCGTCAGCGGCTGGTACTTCTCGCACCCGCAGTCGCAGTACTTCGTGGTCGGCCGGATGGCCCAGGACCAGGTCGCCGACTACGCGAAGCGCAAGGGCTGGACCCTGAAGGAAGCCGAGCGCTGGCTCGGCCCCAACCTCGGCTACAAC
>CAVTKI010000040.1:0-29651 GCA_963735245.1 uncultured Actinomycetota bacterium | reverse complement strand
TGACCGGCCGCGGGAAGGTCGTGTTGCGCAGCGATCGAGCCCGCGCGTTCCCGTGGGGTCGTGGCGCCCCAGATCCGTAGGTCTCCGGTGTACGCAAGGCGTGTTCGCGGCACTCGGCGATGACCGGGCAGCTCACGGCAGATTCGTTTGGCTCGTTCCTCGTTCGCGCGGCGATGGCTCGCGTCGCATCCTCGGGAAAGAACACTTCCGACGGGAGATCGAGGCATCGGCCGCGTCGCTGCCACATCCACTCCTCGACGATGGGCCGAGGCGGGTGGACCTGCACTGATTTCGGCACGAAACCATGATCGCGTGATGGGGAACACGCAACCAGATATCGGATCCGCGTGAATTCAGCTTCCTGTCCGAACTGATCGGCCTGATCGCCCGGTCCAGCGCTCAGGCTGGGGCTACCCGACTCAGCGCGGGTTCTTCTCGCCGGCCTCGACGGCGATGCTCAGCCGGTTCTCGGGCGGGGCCACCGGGCACGTCGCATAGTCGGTGAACGAGCACGGCAGGTTCGACGCCCGGTTGAAGTCGAGGGTCACCGTCCCGTCGGCGTCCGGTCCGACGATCGGAAGCGATCGGCAGGCAGGATATGTCGTCACACCGCTGGTGGCATCGGTGAACAGCACATGCAGCTCGCCTGCCGGGCGGCCGAAGGCGACCAACTGCAGCGCGTCACCGGCCAGTTCGAAGTCGATGACGCCGACCGCGTTGTGGTGGTGCTCGAGTCCCTCGACGACGGCGCCCGTCGTCACGGTCTTCGGCTGCTCGTACGGCGTGAACGTGCCTGCGACACGCCAGCGTTCGTTGGGCGGGTAGACGGGTATGCCGTTGTACGCCTCGAGGTGCGGAGACTTCGGATCGTGCACCCGCAGCGCCACCGAACCGGTTCGACGGATCACCTCGATACGGCGATCTCCGTCATCGACGAGCAGCCCCGGCGCGCCCTCGACCGGCTCGAGCCGTTCGGTTCCCTCGATCCCCTCGACGTACACCGCGTCGGCGTCCGCTCGCCAACGACCGGGAAGGTCGGCGACGGTCTCGAATTCGTCGCTGAGCCAGTACAAGCCGGTCAGGGCTACCCAGCCGAGCGGGTCACCGTAGTAGCGTTCGCGCTCACTGTGCCAGTCGTTCCACGCCTCGTCGAACGTCGCCTCTGCGGTATCTGCGGTGGTGGTCACGATTTCACCTTCCTCATCGAATGTCATGACACGAGTCAACCCGTGGCGCTGCTGTCGGCCTCACCGCTGTGTCTGCGCGTCAGCGGTTCGCGAAGTCCGAGGTGACCACGCAGGGTCGTCGACGTGTACTCGGTCCGGTATACGCCGCGTTCCTGAAGTTCGGGCACCAGCCAGTCGACGATCTCGTCGAGTCCGCCGGGCACGATGTAGGGCGAGATGTTGAAGCCGTCGGTCGCGCCGGCGCGCACCCACCGGGCGAGCTCGTCGGCGACCTGGCCCGGTGTGCCCACGAACCCCGAACGCGCTGACGTCTCGATGGCGACCTCGCGCAACGACAGGTTCTTGGCATCCGCGAGCGCGCGCCACTCCTTCGCGATGGCGATCGGATCCTTGCCGTCCCTGGCCGCGCCACGGGTCACCGAGATCGGTGCGGGCAGCGGATCGTCCTCCGGGAGTGGACCATCGGGGTCGCGGTCGGAGAGATCGCGCCCCCACACCAGTCCGACCAGGGACAGCGCAGTCTGCCCGGTGTACTGACCCTCGAGCACCCAGCGTCGCTTCTCCTCGACCTCCGACGCGTGCTCCGCCAACACGATCTGGGTCCCCGGCAGGATCTTGATGTCGTCCGACGGCCTGCCGGCCGCGACCAGCCGCGCGCGGATGTCGTTGGCGAAGGCGAGCGCGTCGTCGAAGTGTGTGCCGTGGCCCGAGAAGATGACATCGGCATTGGCCGCGGCGAAGTCACGACCCGTCGGCGAATCGCCCGCTTGGAAGATGACCGGATGCCCCTGCGAGCTGCGCGGCAACGTCGCATCGAGCGAGATGTCGAACTGCGACGTCGAAAGCTCAAGGTGCGCTGCGGCATTCGGATCGGCCCACGACCTCACTGTCGGTGGAGGTGGCGATGGCATCGTCGGCCCACGAATCCCAGATCGCGCGGGCCGTGCGAATGAACTGTCCGGCCCGTTCGTACCGGAGTTCGTGATCGAGAAAACCGCCGCGTCGGAAGTTCTCCCCGGTCCACGCGTTGTCGGTGGTGACGGCATTCCACCCCGCCCGGCCCCCGGACAGAATGTCCAGACCCGCCAGACGCCGGGCCAAGTCCCCCGGCTCGTTGTACGTGGTGTTCTGCGTGGCGACCAGACCGATGCGCTCGGTGATGCCTGCCAGCGCGGACAGCTGCGCGATGGCGTCGGGGCGACCGGCGATGTCGAGATCGAGGATCTTGCCGTCCTGCTCCCGCAGTCGCAGACCCTCGCCGAGGAAGAACGCGTCGAACAGTCCGCGCTCGGCCGTCGTGATCATGCGACGGAAGGTCTCGAAGTCGATCTGAGAACCGCTCGCCGGATCCGACCAGATCGTCGTGTGGTTGACGCCCTGGAAGAACACACCGAAGTGCACTTGCGCGTCGGGGCGGTGGACTTCTGCCGAAGAGCTCATGGGTGATTCAGACCTTCGCGTAGCGGTTGACGGGCCGGGCGAGACCGAGATTGCCCCGCAGCGACGACCCGGGTACCGGTCGATGCGCTACGCCCGACGTGAACAGCGCGGGAAGGACGTACCGGGCGAGTGCGGGCAGATCCTCGTCGATCACCGTGGGAAACAGCCGCACGCCGTCGGTGTGTGCCGCGAGCTCGGTCAACAACTCCACGAATCCGGTTGCCGAGCCGATGTATTCGAGCCGTGAACTCTGCAGGTGCCGGGTGGTGTTCGTTCAGCGCGGCGAGGCGGTCGGCGGCAGATGCGTGCGGAGTGTCGAGCGTCACGCCGATCTCGACGAACGTCAGCCCGCGGCTGCGGCTCGCCGCATCGACGGCCGCGTCGCGATCCGGCTCGGTGACCAGGACGACGTCGACCTGCTCGCGATCGACCTCGGTACCGAAAACCACCAATTGGCCCTGCGGCGGTCTCGGAACGATCGCCGGCCCCTTCACCGTGAACGACTCGCCTTCGAAGTCGACGTAGTGCAGCCTGTCCCGATCCAGGAACCGGCCGCGGGCATGGTCGCGGATGACGGCGTCGTCCTCCCACGAATCCCACAGGTCGCGCACCACGGTGATGGAATCCCGCTGTTCGCGGTCCAGGTCGGCGCGCTCGGCGAGAACCGGCCTGCCCCACGCCCTTGCGGCCGCCGGATCGGCGACGCGGGCAGCGATCCAGCCGCCACGACCGCGGGAGGTGTAGTCGAGCGTGGCCAGCTGCGACGAGGTGTGGAACGGCTCGGCGTACGTGGTCTCGACGACCGGAACCAGCCCGATCGTCGACGTGGTGGCGGCGACGAACGACGCCCGGTTGACCGCATCGACGCGCGCCTTGACGTCGCCGCCCGGCGGCACGATCGAATCCTCGAACGTCGCCAACGTGAAGCCCGCGTTCTCCGCGGCGCGCACCTTCTGGGTCAGCGTTCGCCCGGTCAGCGACTCGCTCGGCGGATGATTGGCACGCCGCCATGCCGCCGGATGGCTTCCCTCGCCGTCCAACTCGATACCCAGCGCGAAAACGCTCATAGCGCAACCTCTTTCGGAGTCGACTGCGAGATCAGCGGCCTGCTCGGGATCCGCTCACGAAGAACGGGGGCGACGTCGGACTGAAACAGCTCCAGGCTGCGCCGTTTTTGACCGACCGTCACGCCGTCGGCATCGGCACTGAGGTGGATCACCTCGTGACCGAGCTGCTCGTGGTAGCGACCGACCTTGTCGATCACCTGCGCAGGGCTACCGATCAACGCCGAGCTGCGGTCCACGTAGTCCTCCATCGACTCGAACACCACCGGCAGCCCGGCGCGGCGCTGGAACGCCAGGCGCGTCTCGAAGGCGAGCCGGTACTCGTCCACCGCCTGCTGCGACGTTGCCGCGATGTGGAACCCGGCAGTGCCCGCGCCGACGAGCGCATCCTCGGGTCGATGGCCGTAGAACTCCCACTGCTGCCGGTAGTGCCGCACCAGCTCGGCGTAGGGCTCGACGGGGTAGGTCACGTTGGCGGAGAAGATCGGGTCGCCGAAGCGGGCGGCGAGGTCGACGGAGTCCTTGCTCGTCGCGCTGCCGTGCCAGATGCGGAGGCGTTTCTGCAGCGGCCGGGGAAGCGCCTTGGCGTTGACGAGCGCGGGGCGGAACCGGCCGGACCACGTGACTTCGTCGCTCTCCCACAGCATGCGGAACAGTTCGTAGCCTTCGCGATTGCGGTCCCACTGGTCGGCGGTGGTCACGTGGAACAGCTCGGCCTGCGCCGCACCGTTGCCCTTGCCGATGATCAGTTCGAGCCGCCCGCCGGACAGGTTGTCGAGCGTCGAGTAGTCCTCGAATGCCCGGACCGGGTCGAGCAGGCTCAACGTCGTCACCCCGGTGAACAATCCGATCTTCGATGTTCGCGCCGCGATGTTGCTCAGCACCACAGGGGGAGACGACGAGATGAACGGATCCTCGTGGCGCTCGCCAACGGCAAAGCCGTCGAAACCCAGTTCCTCGGCCAGCACCGCAGATTCGATGACATCGCGCAGCCGATCGGCCGGACTCTTCTTCTCACCCGAGACGGGGTCCGGTGTGTGGGTGATCAGCGTGATCAGCAGAAACTTCACGCGTTGTCGCCGCTCCTGTCGAACGCAACCGCGGCGTATCGATGGCCCTGTCGGGTGTCGTGGTCAGTTGATCTCCTCCATCGGTCCCGGTAGGAGCGCCACTGAGTGGTGGCGTCTATGGCAACAACCCGGGTGGCTCGGCGCTTCATTCCCGCGCCTGCGCTTAGACGAGGCAGTAGAGCGGATCCTCAGTCGGTTCCGATGGTTGCTCAGACCTGTCAGCCATGGCGAGCTCCTTATCCCTCGTGTTCTCCCCGATGCCCAGGCAGCTGACGCTAGTGACGTACCTGGCATAAGGCAGCTACGAAAATCGGTCTGATTTATACGTGTCTGATCACGGGCATCGCAGGTTGAGTGCTGAGCATCACGGGTACTCCCAGCGAACGTTTTGGCGAGAAAGCAGGACAGGCGTGGCCACATCGATCGGGTCATCGGAGCGGCTTCGCGGCGCACTTCGATCGGACGGTCGACGCGCCATGCGCTGCTCAATTCGACGCTTGGACCGGACGGCGACCGCAGCGTCTTTCACATCGGCACCGCGTTAGTGGTGTGGGCGGTCGGTTCGACGGCCGCAGTCCTGCTGATCCGCGCCCGCGGCCTGCGTGTGCAGTAACAATCTTGGCGACCGAAAAGCCTGGTATGCAGGTCGCGTGTGCATCATTGATGTCATGACCGTTAACATCAATGTCATGACCGTTACCGAAGCTTCTTCGTCCGCCCCGAACCCCAGCGCGGACACACCGGGCCAGGAACCAGTGGTCGTCAGCGGGACCAGTCCGCTGGCCGACGGTTTCCGCAGCCGCTTCTTCAGCGACGCCGACTACCGCCGGTTTCATGCCCGCGCACCCCGCTACGACGCCGAGAATGCCTTCTTTGCAGAGGATTTCGCCGAACTCGTCGCGGCCGGCTACCTGAAGGCGCCGCTGCCGGAACGGCTCGGTGGTGCCGGACTGTCGCTCACCGAACTCGCCCGTGAACAGCGTCATCTCGCCTACTGGGCGCCTGCGACCGCGCTGGCCGTCAACATGCATCTGTACTGGGCCGGATCGGCCGCCGATGCGGCCGCGCGCGGCGTTGCCGACGTGGAATGGCTGCTCGGCGACATCGCCGCGGGAAAGGTCTTCGCGGCCGGGCACGGCGAACGCGGTAACGACGTCGGACTGGATGATGCACAGGTGCGCGCCGTTCCCCAGCCGGATGGCTCGTACCGGATCACCGGACGCAAGGTGTTCACGTCTCTATCGCCGGTGTGGGACCAGATCGGCGTCCACGCCCGCGACGACTCGGACCCGAACAATCCCCTCATCGTGCACACGTTCATCCGCCGCGACGATCCCGGTGTGCGCGTCGAGGAGACCTGGGACGCGCTAGGTGTGCGGGCCACGGCCAGCCACGACACGGTGTTCGACAATGCGCTCGCGGAGGCACACAAGACCGTCGCCAGGTATCCGGTGGGTCCGGTCTATCCCGACTACGTCGGCACGCTCTTGGCGTGGTACCTGCCGCTGTTGTCGAGCGTCTACTTCGGTATCGCCCGCCGTGCGCTCGACCTCGCGATCCTCGGTGCTCAGACGCGGAACTCCCTGCGGGAGGGCATCTCTCGACATGCGCAGAAGCCCGCCGTGCAACGCCAGATCGCGCAGGCGGAGATCAAGCTCGAAGCCGTGTCTGCGCTCGTGGACTCTGTCAGCCACCCCGAACCAGGAGATTGGTCCCCGTTGCGTGCGCTGGCCGCCAAGGAATTCGCCACCACGACGGCGCGCGAGGTCGTCGAGATCGCCGTCCAGGTGGTGGGTGCGGCATCGGTGTCGAAGCGCCACGAGCTCGAACGGCTCTACCGCGACGTGCGCACCGGATCGCTGCACCCGCCCAACACGGACGCCGTCCTCGAGATCATCGGCGCCGTGGCGCTCGGCGAGGGACCCGAGCCGGGTGCTGGCCCGGCTCGAGTATGAACGGCGTCGACTTCTCGGTGACCGACGCATGCGGGAGTCAATCACCAGGAGCGGTCGACGACGGCGACATACGTGGACGCGTGCGACGAAGCAGCACTGGTTGTCGGCGAACGTCCAGATCCGCTGGCCGAGACCGGCGAGATGGTCATAACGACGCTGCTCCTGAGTTCGTCGGCGCTCCGCCTGACCGGCATCGAACCGGCCGAGGGCCACGCGCGTCTGCCGTTCCTCCTCGCGCACGCATCATCGCCCAATTACGCCGTTGACTTCCGTTAAAAGACAGGCGATTTCGTTTGGGAAACCAGGCGACGTGCCACTTCGCCGTCAACGACCATGAGGATCCGCGCGCCTACCGCAAGGTCATCGGCGGCTGATCCTGCCTGCGCGACTACGTCGACCTTCCGGGAACGTGCCTGCGGGCGACCTCCAGCCACTTCTCGAGATCGGGCGAGGTCTCGTAGTCGGAATCGAGCAGATACAGGCTTGGCGACGGGCAGCTCGCGCCGATCTCGACGAGGACCGGTCGCAACGTCAGTTCGGGGGCCAAGGCGTGTGCGGGGGAGCCGCCGAGCATGAGCGGGAACGTGGGAATCTGCCCGAGCTCACCGGCTCCGAACTGGTCGAGAAACAGTTTCAACAGCCCGGTGTAGGTGGCCTTGTACGTGGGGGAGGCGACCACCAGCAGGTCGGCAGACTTCACGATCTCCTTGGCCTCGGCCACCTTCGGATCACCCCACCCCAGCAGGCCAGGCCCGAGGTCGACCACGTCGATGACGTGTTCGGGGGGAACGCCGGTCAGCTTTTCGGCGACCAGCTCTGCGGCCGCCCGCGTCCGCGACATCGGCTTGGGATTTCCTACGACTACTACGCTCATGAATCAAGTGAACCAAAGATGGCTTTTCACAACTCATCCGCCCCCCTCCAGCTTGAAGCCGACTTTGAGCGTCACCTGAAAATGGGCTACCTGGCCATCCTCCAGCTCGCCACGAACAGATGTGACCTCGAACCAGTCGAGCCCGCGGATCGTTTGGTTAGCGCGGCTCACAGCGTTTCGGATGGCTGCGTCGATTCCGTCGGGCGAGGTGCCCACGATTTCGACGACACGATAGGTATGTTCGCTCACGTCATTCCCTTTCCGTTCCGTGGGGAACGAGTCAAGCGCAGTCGCTGGGCCGTGCGCCGCCGTTGCCCTCGCGCAGATTCTATGGCTGCCGGTCGACCAAAGCCGTTAGTGACACCGGTCGCCGGCGCACGACGAATTGGCCTCACCCAGATTCAAATCACCACTGCACCGAAGTAGCCGATGGCGCATGGCCATACGCGAATCAGGACACCATGGAGTCGTGGTGATCTCGCTTTGGCGCCGGTACCTTCGAGAAGATCATGAGTGCCAGCGTTTCGTCCCGCGTCCAGGTTTCCGATCGCAGGGCCTGGGCTTCGGCGCGCTCATGACGACACCGCTGGCAGTACTCGACCTGGTTCCGATCTCGTCTGGATCGACGGCGACGGACGCCCTGCGCAACAGCATCGATCTTGCGCAACGGGCCGAAGAGCTCGGCTACGTGCGCTTTTGGTTCGCCGAGCATCACCTCAATCCCGGGGTCGCAGGCACGTCGCCCGCCGTGCTTCTCGCGCTGACCGCCGCGGAGACCTCGACGATCCGGCTCGGTTCGGGCGCGCTGCAAATGGGACATCGCACGGCGTTGTCCTCGGTGGAAGAGTTCGGCCTACTGGATGCGATGTATCCCGGTCGATTCGATCTCGGCCTGGGCCGTTCTGGTGGCAAACCGGTCGTGCCGAGTGGACCCACACCGAGTGGCCCCGGATCGCAGGCGGTCGTGGACGGGCGCGCCCCCAACGGACTGCCGATCCCTGCCAGGTTCACTCCGGTGGCGCTGTTGAAATCGCCGCGCATCGCATTGCAGAAGGCGTTGCTGCAGCTGCCTGACGCTCGACCGCAGAACTACACCGAACAAGTCGGCGACATCCTCGCACTGATCGCGGACACCTACCGGTCGGCGAACGGCGAACGGGCCCAGGTCGTTCCGGGTGCTGGAGCCGACCTCCAGATCTGGATTCTGGGCAGCAGCGGCGGCGAGAGTGCAACGTGGTCGCAGGCGAGAACGGGTTGCGGTTCGCAGCCAACTACCACGTCGCCCCGGCCGGCGTCCTCGATGCGGTCGACGGGTACCGCGCCGCGTTCACCCCGTCAGCGGAGCTGAACCGGCCTTACCTGAGCGTCTCGGCCGATGTCGTGGTCGCCGATGACGAGGCCACCGCGCGTGACCTCGCCGCGGGTTACGGGCTCTGGGTGCGCAGCATCCGCACCGCCGAAGGCGCGATTCCCTTTCCGACGCCGGAGGAGGCCCGTGCGCACACGTGGACCGACGCCGACCGTGAACTCGTCGCGGATCGCATCGATACCCAGTTCGTCGGCTCTGCGATCCAGGTCGCCGATCAGCTCGAGCGGCTGCGTGACGCCACCGCAGCCGATGAGCTGATCATCACCACGATCACTCACGATCACGACGATCGGGTGCGGTCATACGCAGCTGCTCGCCGACGAGTGGGCCCGTCGATAAGCGCCACCGGGTGGTTCCCGAACTGCAACCGATGGCCGACTTAGATCAGCGGACACCAATGCTGGCAGTGAGCGTCGGTCTGGTCGATCATTCGTACCAGATCAATTCGCACAGGAGGCAGAGGTGCCGGGCTTCTCTCTGATCCGAACCCGTTGCTGCGCATCGGTTCACGCCGCGCGGCACGTGACTTCATCGCACAGGTGGCTGGCGAGCCCGTGGACGACCTGTTGGCGCGTCTGCCGTCCGCGAAGTTCAAGTACTCCACATACGGGCAACACACGCAGGCAGAGCATTCGGTGGCCTAGCGCACCGTGGCATGCGCCGCTGAAGGTCAGGAGCGGGGCGCGCCGCCCTCGGCGATGCGGCGACTCCGCACGGCGTCGAGGAAGACGTCGATCTCGTCGAAGGTGTTGTAGAACGCGAACGATGGCCGCACCGTGGCCTCCAGGCCCATCCGGCGCAGGATCGGCTGGGCGCAATGGTGTCCGGCCCGCACCGCGATGCCTTCGGCGTTGAGGGCCTTGCCGACCTCGAGGGGTTCGTGGCCGGCCAACACGAACGACAGCACGCTGGCCTTCTCCTCGGCGGTGCCGACCAGTCGCACACCGGGGATGTCGGCCAACCGTGGCGTGGCGTACTCCAGTAGCGCGTGCTCGTAGGCGGCGATGCGCTCGACGCCGACCCGCTCCACGTAGCGCAGCGCCTCGCCGAGACCGACGGCGTCGGCGATGTTGCCGGTGCCCGCTTCGAACTTGTTCGGCGGGCCCTGATAGAGCGAACGCTCAAGCGTCACATCGGCGATCATGTTGCCGCCGCCCTGCCACGGCGGCGTCTCCGCGAGCACGTCCTCACGCCCGTACACGACGCCGATGCCGGTGGGGCCGAAGATCTTGTGCCCGGAGAACACGAAGAAGTCGGCGCCGAGTTCTTGCACGTCGATCGGGATGTGCGGGATCGACTGGGCGCCGTCGATCAGCACCCGCGCGCCGTAGCGGTGCCCCAGCTCGACGATCTTCTTGGCCGGTGTCACGGTGCCGAGTGCATTGGAAACGTGGGTCGCGGCGACGAGTTTGGTCTTCGGTCCCAGCAGGTCCTCGAACTCCGACAGCAACAGATTGCCCGCGTCGTCGACCGGCGCCACCTTCAGCACTGCGCCGGTCTGCTGCGAAAGCAGTTGCCAGGGAACGATGTTGGCGTGGTGCTCCAGGTGGGTGATGACGATCTCGTCGCCGGGGCCAAGATGCTTGCCGCCCCACGCGTAGGCCACCAGGTTGATCGCCTCGGTGGTGCCGCGGACGAAGATGATCTCCTCGCTCTTCGACGCTCCGATGAACCGCCGCACGGTGTCGCGCGCATCCTCGTAGGCGTCGGTGGCGCGCGCAGCCAGTTCGTGGGCGGCGCGATGGATGTTGGAGTTCTCGTGGGCGTAGAAGTACGACAGCCGGTCGATCACGGCCTGCGGCTTCTGTGTCGTCGCCGCGTTGTCGAACCAGATCAGTGGCTTGCCGTTGACGGTCTCGCGCAGGATCGGGAAGTCCGCCCGCACCGCGTTGACGTCGAACACCTCGTGGTCGTCGGGAAGTCGTGGCGCCGGCTCCGTCGGCGCGGCCGTCGGCGGCGGGGAGAGAAAGTAGTAGTTGGCCTCGTCACCCGCGGGCGCTGCGGCAGGGGCGTCCGTCCAGCCCAGGTCGACGACCGACGGCGCCCCGGACGGCCAGCCGGGTGCCGACCCGCGCGGCGCCACGGGAACCGTGGGCGGGGAGCCGGCCAACACTCCGGGCACCGTGGACACCAGGCCCGAGGACGGCACCGCGTACGGATCGAGTGCGCTTCCCGCGGTGTAGCCGGCCGACGGCGGCGCTGTCGCGTCGGGGGCCGTTGCCGCGCGGGGCGACCGGCACGGTCTGCGGAATGCCTTCGGGCGCAAACGAAGTCGGGGCGGGCACGTAGACGTCGGGCGCCGGCGTGAACTGGGTGGGCGTCAGCGGATTCGCGGCACCCACCACCGCAGCGCCCGTCGACGTCGCCGCCGTGGCATCGGGGACGGTGCCGCGCGGCGCCACCGGTGTGGTCTGCGGGGGACCGTCGGGACCGGGCCGGATGCTGGCGGCGAACAGCTGCGTGGCCAGTGCGGCGAGTTCCGAGGCGCCGATCGGCAGGTCGCTTTCGGCGTCTACCGAGCGGTACTCACTTGTACTCATGGAACTGGTCCACCGCCACGTCGTCGAGCACCGCGAGCGCATCGTCGGTCAGCACGGCCAGCGACGAGTACAGGGTGACCAGATAGGACGCGATCGCGTTGCGGTTGATCCCGGTGAACCGCACCGACAACCCCGGCGCCTGCTCGCCGACCAGCCCGGGCTGGAACAGTCCCACCACGCCCTGGCGCTCCTCGCCGGTGCGGACCAGGATGAACTTGGTCTTGCCGTCCTCGACGGGAACCTTGTCGGACGGCACGATCGGGATACCGCGCCAGGTGATGAACTGGGCGCCGAACAGGCTGACCACCGCGGGCGGCACGCCTCGGTAGGTGGCCTCGCGACCGAACGCGGCGACCCCGAGCGGGTGGGTCAGCAGGAATCCGGGGGTCTTCCACACCTTGGTGATGAGCGCGTCGAGGTCGTCCGGGGTCGGCGCCCCGCCCAGCGTCTCGATGGTCTGTTCGGGGGTGACCTGCGACAGCAGCCCGTACTCGGCGTTGTTCACCAGCTCGAACTCCTGGCGCTCCTTGATGGTCTCGATGGTGAGCCGGAGCTGCTGGGTGACCTGGTCATGCGGGCTGGAGTAGAGATCGGAGACCCGGGTGTGCACGTCGAGCAGCGTCGAGATGGCGCGCAACGTGTACTCGCGCGGGTTGGTCTCGTAGTCGACGTAGGTCTGCGGCAGCGGCTCCTCGGTGCCCGACCCCTCGTCGGCGTGGATGGCCACCTGCTCGGGGTTGACGACCCGGTTGACCCGGTAGATGCCCGCTTCGACCGGCACCCAGCTCAGCAGGTGCAGCAGGAAGCGGGGCGTGATCGTCGAGAGCTGGGGAACGGTCTTGGTGGCGTTGGCGAGCTGCCGTGCGGCGAGATCACCGAGTGCCTGTGACTCGTTCTGGGACGACGTCATGGAATACCTCCTGGGTCTGAAGAGGGCGTTGGCCCGCGGCCTCGCACAGCCCAAGGATAAGGCCGAACGCGGCGCCGAACAGGGTTACCGCGCATCGTGAAGCGAAAGGCACTGTTTGCCAGCACTGCCCGGCGTCCCGTATCCTTGGCGGCATGCAACAGTCCGCACTGACGCCGCGCTCCGGTTTCGCGCGCTGCATCGGTGCCCTCGGGCTGTTGTTGTTGTTGATTTTCTGACGCCCCAGTTCTTCTGCGTTGACGCCCGCCCATCGGCGGTGAGGTCTCGCGCGATCAACTTTCAGAAAGTCGACCCGATGACCGTTCAAACCCTTTCCCAGCGCGTCCACGCTCCGGTGGCCGTTCGTCGCCGCGAGGTGGCGGGCAGCGGTGAGCTCAGCCGGCTGACCCGGTACCGCGGTGGCACCTATTCGCACACCGTTGGCACTCTGGTGTTCACCGACGGCGTGGTCGCGCGCACCGACCTCATCAGGCTCAATCCCAACGTCGAGGCCTACTCCCTCGACTTCGGCGGCGTCGCGCCGTCGCGGCCGTCGCACTACCGGGCGGCGACCTGGTCGGCGGTGACCAATCTGCGGGCCAGGGCCAAGGAGCCCGAGATCGACTGGATCCTGCGCAATTCCTTTCCGACCATCGGCACCGCGGAGCTGAGCCGTCGACTGCGGGCCGCAGGCCACCCGTTGGGTTCGTCCAACATCGCCGAGCACGAGGCCATCGCGGCCACGCAGGCCGCGATCTGGTTCTTCACCAACGACATGCGGCTGGACAACCGGCCGAGGAACGTCCCCATTGCGGTGCGCAGGGGCGTGCAGACCATCGCCTTCGAGTTCGAGGACGCACATCAGTTGGGCGGCTACACCGTCGACGTCACGTCGGAGACCCCGGTGTCGCTGCGGCTGCAGAAGTCCGCCGACGGGTCCGACTGGCGTGACGTCGCCTCGTCGAAGCTGACCGTGTCCGGACCGGGCCGGTATCGCAAGGCGCTCGGGGCGGGCAGCACGCTGTCGCAACACCTTCCCGGCCGATCGAGCCGGGGTTTCCGGCACTACCGGGTGGTGGCGGACACCGCCGGGCTGAGGCCGCCGAGGTGGGCGAGGTGACGTTCTGGCTCGAGGGCGTCGGGCATCACCGCAACCCCGACCGCGTCGTCCACCTCTACGACTACCTGCTCGCAGGCGCCCGCTGGGCACGCCGCCACGCCGTTGCTCCCGAGCTGTCCGCCGCGGCGGCCACCGTGCACGGCGGCCTGGTCGGCCCACTCCGGCTGCACGCCAATGATGCTGCCGCGCTGTTTGTTTCGGGTGCCGCGCTGGTCGACGCCGACGGCGCCGAGCTGCGTATCTGCGAGCCCGGCGGCGAGTTCTACCTGCGCCCGGACCCGGGTGTGCACTCGGTCACGGTCACCGCGAGGGTGCCCGCGCGCGGCGACGGCTTCGGCGGGCGCGTGGTCACCGGCGTCGCCCGCGACGACGTGAACAGCCGGCTCACCCCCGTCGCGCTGGCCGTGCCCGCCCCGCTGGTCGTGGACTTCCACCTGCAGTGGAGCCCGGCGGCCGAGCGGCCACTCGACGAACCGCGGTTGCACGCCGTCGGCGGCTGACCGGCCTTAGGTCGGGGCGTTGGCGGGCTGGAAGACGCCGGTGCTGTCGGCTTCCTCCTCGGCGCGGATCACGTGCACCACGGCGTTGATCAACGCCAGGTGGGTGAACGCCTGCGGGAAGTTGCCGAGGTGCCGACCGGTGCGCGGCTCGATCTCCTCGGCGTAGAGGTGCAGCGGGCTGGCGAACGACAGCAGCCGCTCGCACAGGTGCTTGGCGCGGCTGATCTCGCCGATCTCGACCAGTGCCGACACCAGCCAGAACGAGCAGATCGTGAAGGAGCCCTCCTCGCCGGACAGCCCGTCGTCGGTCTCCTCGGTGCGGTAGCGCAGCACCAGACCGTCCTCGGTGAGCTCGTCGGCGATGGCCAGCACCGTCGCGCGGACGCGCGGATCGTCGGACGGCAGGAACCGCACCAACGGGACGAGCAGCAGCGACGCGTCGAGCGCGTCGTCGCCGTAGCGCTGGGTCAGCGCACCGCGATGGTCGACGCCGTGGGCCAGGATGTCGGCCTTGATCTCCTCGGCGACCGCGCGCCACTGCTGGGCGTAGCTCTTCTCGCCCTGCAGCTCGGCGAGTTTCGAGCCCCGGTCGAGCGCGACCCAGCACATCACCTTGCTCGACGTGAAGTGCTGCGGCTCGCCGCGCACCTCCCAGATGCCGCGGTCGGGCTCGCGCCAGTGCTTGATGGCCTCCTCGACCTGGTTCTTGAGCACCGGCCACAGCGTCTCGGGGATCTGCTCGCGCGACTTGGCGTGCAGGTACACCGAGTCGAGCATGGTGCCCCAGATGTCGTGCTGCATCTGGTCGAACGCGCCGTTGCCGATGCGGACCGGGCGCGAGTTGTCGTAGCCGGAGAGGTGGTTCAACTCCTCCTCGACGAGGCTGCGCTCGCCGCCGACGCCGTACATCACCTGAAGTGGATGGCGCTCACCGTTGTTGGCGCCCGACACGTCGGCGATGAACGCGAAGAAGTCGTCGGCCTCGCGGTCGAGGCCCAACGTGTACAGCCCCCACAGCGCGAACGTCGAATCGCGTACCCAGGCGTAGCGGTAGTCCCAGTTGCGTTCGCCCTGAGGGGTTTCCGGCAACGAGGTGGTACTGGCTGCCAGCAGGGCACCGGTCGGCGAGTAGGTCAGCCCCTTGAGCGTCAGCGCGCTGCGCTGCAGGTAGGCCCGCCACGGGTGGTCGGGGAAGTCGCCGATGTTGATCCACTGCCGCCACGACTCGCTGGTCTTCCACATCTTGTCGGCGGCTTCTTCGAAGGTCTGCGGAGCCGGATGCTTGGACCAGCTCAGCGCGACGAACACGTTGTCGCCCTCGTTGAGCCGCGTCCTGGCCCGCGCTTCATGGCCCTCCAGGCCGATCCGCAGGTTCGTGGTCAGCCGCATGGTGGGGTGCGCCTCGGGGTTCTTCCCGGCCCGCGCGATGGCCTCGCCGTATGCCGCCGCCGAGTACTCCCAGGTGGCGGGCTCCCGGTGGTAGTCGAACGCCGGCTCGCAACTCATCACCAGCTCGACGACGCCACTGACGCAGCGCACCGTGCGCAGCAGGATGTGCTCGGCGTCCCAGTCCATCGGGGTGCGGCGGTGGGTCCGGGACCTGGTCTCGATGTCGTGCCACGGGCCCATCACCAGCGCGTCGCGCACGATCAGCCACCCGGTGTGGGTCTGCCACGTGGTCTCCAGGATCAGGCTGCCCGGCAGATAGCGGCGGGCCGACGGCACGGTCACCCCGTACGGGCCGAGCCGGAAGTGGCCTGCGCCACGGTCCAGGATCGCCCCGAACACGCTCGGCGAGTCCGGTCGCGGCACGCACAGCCACTCCACCGAGCCCGCCGACGAGACCAGGCAGCTGTTCTCGCAGTCCGACAGGAACGCGTAGTCCGCGATGGGCGGGAACGGGTTCCGCAACGGCCCGCCCGTCGCGTACGGCACCGGAGCGGTGACCGTGTACGGCGCTTCGGGCACGGACTCGGCCGTGCCTGTCTCGTCGGAGGGCTCGGTGTGCTGCAGAACCATGTCGCACATCATCGACTGCGCAGGTACTCGGCGTCTACTCGTGGGAGATCCCGGCGTGGCGGGGGTCAGCGACGTGCGTAATCGGGGGCGTGCTCGGGCAGCGGGCCGATCGCGACGCCGTAGGCCACGATGGCGCGCAGCGCGGGGATCCTGGCCGCGATCTTCACGGCGCGGGGAGCGGTTCCGACGCTGTCCTCGGCGTCCAGCGCGACCGCGATGGCCCGGTCCTGGACGAGGCGTTGCACCCGCTGAATGATCGCTGCGGGCAGCCACCGCCGCGCCTGGACCCTGGCGAGATCCCTGGTGGTCACCGAGTGCCTGCGCAGCGGCTCGGCGAGGATCCGCGCGGCGGCCACCGCGTCGGCGACGGCCAGATTGATCCCGACGCCGCCGATCGGCGACATCGCGTGCGCCGCGTCCCCGATGAACAGCAAGCCGTCGGTGTACCAGCGGCGCAGCCGATTCAGTTGCACGTCAAGGAGTTTGACGTCGTCGAAGGATGTCAGCGTGTCCACCCGGTCGGCGAGCCACGGCACCAGTTCGGTCACCTGACGGCGCAACGACTCGATGCCCTCGGCCCGCATCGCGGTGTCGGCGCCCTTGCGGATCAGATAGGCGACCTGGAAGTAGTCGCCACGGTCGATCAGCGCGCAGCCATGGCCGGACTGGAAGACGCCGTTCAGCCCGCGCGGATCGCCGTCGTGCCGCGGCAGGCGGAACCACCACACGTCCATGGGCGCGCCGAAGTTGCGCGGTATCAGCCCCGCCGCCGTGCGAAGCGTCGACGCCCGGCCGTCGCAGGCCACCACCAGGTCGGCGCGCATCTGGTGAACGGCGCCGTCGGCGTCGCGGTACCGCACGCCCGTGACCTGTCGCCTGCCCGCCGGAACGCACCGGGCCGAGCACCTCCGTGCTCCGCATCAGCCGGAACGACGGCTCCGCGGCCGCGGCACCGGCGAGCATCTCGAGGAAATCCCACTGCGGTACCAGGGCGATGTGTTTGTGCGGGCCGGGCAGCAGGGTCAGGTCGACCCGCACCGGGGTGTCCTGAATGGTCGCGTTGACGCTTTCGATCAATCGATGGGGGACCGCCGCAAACGCCGCACCAAGCCCCAGCTCGTCCAGTAGGCGCAGCGTGCTGGCGTGCACGGTGTCGCCGCGGAAGTCCCGCAGGAAGTCGGCGTGCTTCTCCATCACGGTGACGTCGATGCCCGCCCGGGCCAGCAGCAGGGCCAGCATCATGCCCGCGGGTCCGCCACCGGCGACCAGGCAGGTGGTCGCGTCCGGTGCTGCCTGTCCAGGGTCCGCCACGACCTTGATCGTAGGGTGGACCAGGTGAGCGGCATCCTCAGTTGGTGGGACGGCGTCGAACTCTGGCTGTCCGGTCTCGGATTCGTCGCCCAGACGGCCGTGGTGATGCCGGTGGTGCTGCTGTTGGCCTACGGGGTCGCGGTGTTGCTGGACGGCGCACTCGGCAACGGCATCAAGCTGTTGAAGGGGCACCGCAGCGACGAGGAAGGGCCGTGACCGGTATGCCCCGCTCCCGCGTCACGTTGGTACTGGTCATCCTGGTGGTGCTGGTGATCGTGATGTGGTTGATCGCCCGCTGAGCAGTGGTTCGGCTCGTTTCCCCTTCGCTCCGTTCCAGCCCTTTGAGCAAGCTCTGTTACGCTTCGCGCCATGCACGCAGCGTCCGGCACTACCGAGAGCCATGTTCTGGCCCTCATTGCCGTGGGTAATTGCGCTGTTGCTGATGTGCACTGTTGTCGCTGACCCCACTCCGTCCGCGGTTTGGTGTCGGCTGTCGCTTGCCTCGCGTTCACGCTGATCGATCTCCTTGCCGTCGTGACGGGTTCCCGTTCAAACGTCCGCAAGGAAAGGTCACCCAATGCCCAACCCGATGAAGTCCTTCATGTCTGCGGGCGCCATCGCCGTCGCAGCGACGCTGCTCGCCGCGTGCGGCGGTGGCTCCAGTGACGTCGCAGGCGGCGGCGACCAGCCGAAGGCCGACACCACGCTGACCCTCGTCGCCTACGCCGTGCCGGAGCCGGGCTGGAGCAAGATCATCCCGGCGTTCGCGGCGACTCCCGAGGGCAAGGGCGTCGCGGTCACGACGTCCTACGGCGCATCGGGCGACCAGTCGCGCGGCGTCGTCGACGGCAAGCCCGCCGACATCGTCAACTTCTCGGTCGAGCCCGACGTCACCCGCCTGGTCAAGGCGGACAAGGTCGCCAAGGACTGGAACACCGACGCCACCAAGGGCATCCCGTTCGGGTCCGTGGTGACTCTGGTTGTGCGCAAGGGCAATCCGAAGAACATCCACGACTGGGCCGATCTGCTGCAGCCCGGCCTCGAAGTGGTCAGCCCCAGCCCGCTGAGCTCGGGCTCGGCCAAGTGGAACCTGTTGGCGCCGTACGCCGCCGAGAGTGACGGCGGCAAGAACCCGCAGGCAGGCCTCGACTTCGTCAACAAGCTCGTCAGCGAGCACATCAAGACCAGGCCGGGTTCGGGCCGGGAGGCCACCGACGTCTTCCTGCAGGGCAGCGGTGACGTGCTGATCAGCTACGAGAACGAGGCGATCAACACCGAGCGCCAGGGCAAGCCGGTCGAGCACGTCACGCCGCCGCAGACCTTCAAGATCGACAACCCGGTGGCGGTCGTGACCAGCAGTGCCCATCTCCAACAGGCCACCGCCCTGAAGAACTTCCTGTACACCCCCGAAGGTCAGAAGCTGTGGGCCCAGGCCGGCTTCCGTCCGGTCGACCCCAAGGTCGCCGCTGACTTCGCCGCCGACTTCCCGATGCCGCAGAAGCTGTGGACCATCGACGACCTCGGCGGATGGAGCCAGGTCGATCCCGCGTTGTTCGACAAGGACAACGGCACCATCACGAAGATCTACAAGCAGGCGACCGGATGACAGCTGCGGTACTACCGATTCCCGAGGCGGCGCGGCCCCCATCCGACGGTGATGGGGGCCCGCCGCCGGGTCGTCTGGGCCGTCGTCCCGGCACGACGTCGCTGCGCGTCGGCGCGGCGACCCTGTGGCTCAGCGTCATCGTGCTGCTGCCCTTGGCGGCCATCCTGTGGAAGTCGGCAGACGGAGGATGGGCCGCGTTCTGGGCTGCGGTCAGCTCCAACGCCGCGCTGGAGTCGTACAAGGTGACGCTCAGCGTCTCCATCGCCGTCACCGCGCTGAACCTCGTCTTCGGTCTTCTCGTCGCCTGGGTGCTCACCCGCGACGACTTCCCGGGCAAGCGTCTGGTCGACGCCGTCATCGACCTGCCGTTCGCGTTGCCGACCATCGTCGCGAGCCTGGTGATGCTCGCGCTGTACGGCCCGAACAGCCCTGTCGGACTTCACCTTCAGCAGACCAAGTGGGGCATCGGCGTCGCCCTGCTGTTCGTCACGCTGCCGTTCGTCGTGCGCTCGGTGCAGCCCGTCCTGCTGGAACTCGACCGCGAGGTCGAGGAGGCCGCCGCGTCGTTGGGCGCCAACAACCTGACCATCTTCACGCGGGTCGTGCTGCCCGCGCTGCTGCCGTCGCTGCTGTCCGGTGCCGGCCTTGCGTTCTCCCGTGCGATCGGCGAGTTCGGCTCGGTCGTGCTGATCGGCGGTGCGGTGCCTGGGGAGACCGAGGTGTCCTCGCAGTGGATCCGCACCCTGATCGAGAACGACGACCGCACCGGCGCCGCCGCGATATCCATCGTGCTGCTCGTCGTCTCGTTCGCGGTGCTGTTCGTCCTGCGCGCCGTCGGCTCGCGGGCGGCCAAGCGTGAGGAGTTGGCGCGATGATCCTGTCGCGGCCGGTGCGCTATCTGCTTCGCTTCCTGGCGCTGGCGTACATCCTGGTGCTGGTCATCGTCCCGGTCGGGCTCATCCTCTGGCGCACGTTCGCGCCGGGCTTCGGCGAGTTCTTCGCGTCGATCTCCACGCCGGCCGCGATCTCGGCGCTGCAGTTGTCGGTGCTGGTGGTGGCGATAGTGGTGCCGCTCAACGTGCTCTTCGGGGTGCCGACCGCGCTGGTGTTGGCCCGCAACAGGTTTCGCGGCAAGAGCGCATTGCAGGCGGTCATCGATCTGCCGTTCGCCGTGTCGCCCGTGGTGGTCGGCGTCGCGCTGATCCTGTTGTGGGGTTCCGCGGGTGCGCTGGGTTTCGTCGAGAACGACCTGGGTTTCAAGATCATCTTCGGCCTGCCCGGCATCGTGCTGGCGAGCATCTTCGTGACCGTGCCGTTCGTCATCCGCGAGGTCGAACCGGTGCTGCACGAGCTGGGCACCGATCAGGAGGAGGCCGCCGCCACTCTGGGATCGCAGTGGTGGCAGACGTTCTGGAGGATCACCCTGCCCTCCATCCGATGGGGTCTCACCTACGGCATCGTGCTGACCATCGCCAGGACGCTCGGCGAGTACGGCGCCGTCATCATGGTGTCGTCCAACCTTCCCGGCACGTCCCAGACGCTGACGCTGCTCGTCTCCGACCGCTACAGCCGCGGCGACGAGTACGGCGCGTACGCCGTGTCGACGCTGCTGATGACCGTCGCCGTGCTGGTGCTCGTCGTACAGGTGATCCTCGACGCCCGGCGTGCCCGGGCGGCAAAATAGGCTTCGAGAAGGAGACCTTCATGACTTCCGACGAGCGAGCGCGGCAGACCAACGCGATCACGGTGCGCGGCGCCAACAAGCGGTACGGCGACTTCGTGGCCCTGGACAACATCGACTTCGACGTCCCCGACGGGTCCCTGACGGCGCTGCTCGGCCCCAGCGGCTCGGGCAAGTCGACGCTGCTGCGGGCCATCGCGGGCCTCGACCAACCCGACAGCGGCACCATCACCATCAGGGGTGAGGACGTCACCGGCGTGCCCCCGCAGCGGCGCGGCATCGGCTTCGTGTTCCAGCACTACGCCGCGTTCAAACACCTCACCGTGCGCGACAACGTCGCCTTCGGGCTCAAGATCCGCAAGCGCCCCAAGGCCGAGGTCAAGGAGAAGGTGGACAACCTCCTCGAGATCGTCGGGCTGGCCGGCTTCCAGACCCGCTACCCGAATCAGCTCTCCGGCGGCCAGCGCCAGCGCATGGCCCTGGCCCGCGCGCTCGCCGTGGATCCCCAGGTGCTGCTGCTCGACGAGCCGTTCGGTGCGCTGGATGCCAAGGTGCGCGAGGATCTGCGGGCCTGGCTGCGCCGCCTGCACGACGAGGTCCACGTGACCACCGTGCTCGTCACGCACGATCAGGCGGAGGCGCTCGACGTGGCCGACCGGATCGCGGTGCTCAACAAGGGCCGCATCGAGCAGGTCGGCTCACCCACCGACGTCTACGACAGTCCGGCCAACGCCTTCGTCATGTCGTTCCTCGGCGCGGTGTCCTCGCTCAACGGGACGCTGGTGCGCCCGCACGACATCCGGGTTGGCCGCAACCCCGACATGGCGATCGCGCAGGCCGACGGCAGCGTGTCCTCGACGGGCGTCATCCGCGCCACCATCGATCGAATCGTGCTGCTGGGCTTCGAAGTTCGCGTCGAGCTCACCGCATCCGCCAACAACGGACCGTTCACCGCGCAGATCACCCGCGGTGACGCCGAGGCGCTGGCGCTGAAGGAGGGCGACACCGTGTACGTCCGCGCCACCCGGGTGCCGCCGATCCCCGGTGGCACCGAGTTGCCCGCCGCCGACGAAGCCGACGACGTCGCGGCGCTGACCAAGGCGTGACGGCATCTTCAGCGAGCTGGGTCGCCGCGCCACGTGAAGCTGTTGACGTACTTGGCCATGTCCAGCGCGAGTTGGAAGTTGGCGCCCGACGGGTGACCGGAGCCGAAGTCCGGAGTGAACTCGCGGTACGGCCCTGCCGCGGCGGCGATCAACGCGTAGTCGTTCTTCACGGCGACCATGATCATGACCCGGTTCCGTCCGTCGTCGCCGATGGCATCTGCCGGGTAGTCGTCGGCGACCTCGCCGTAGCCGAGTTCGTAGCCCACGAACGCGTTGGGGACCTCGTAGGCGAACGTCGCGTCCGGGTAGTGCTGCTTGAGCAGGTCGTCGGCGATCTGATGTGGCGTCTGACCGTTCGCGGGTTGACCGAACAGCCGAAGGGTTCCGCCGTCCCCGGCGAGAAGGTCGAGCACCACACCGTTCGGCTCGAAGGTGGCGTCGTACGCCGTGCCCTCGCCGGGGTAGGACACCGAGAACTCGCCGGTGCTCGGGGTGAAGCGAGGGTTCGTCGCGACCGGCTTGCTGATCGGCGGGGTGCCGCAGTCGGGCGGGCAGACGACGAGCGCCTTCGGCGGGGTGAGCCACATCGACAATGCGGCCGATCCCGCCGCGACGAGGACCGCAACGGTAACGACGACCATCAGCAATCGGGCGGGAGAGGTCGAGCGCACCGCGGGCGCCGTATACGTCTGGTCGGGTAGCGAATAACCCGGCCAGTCCGGCAGCGGGGCCGCGGTCACGGGGCGGCGGGAACGGGACGGGGGGATCGCCGCTGTGCTCGCGACGTTCGCGACGCGGCGTGGCCTGCGACCCCGCACCTGGCGCAGAACGGCAGATCGGGAACCACGTGGTCGCACTGTGGGCACAGCACGGGTTCGTCGGGACGCGCATCGTCCGGCTGTTCGTGGAGCAGCGTGGAGTGCAGGACGATCCGTAACGCATAGAGCGCCACCACGGCCAGAACGGCGTAGACGGCCGTCTCGACGTCGCTCGGCGGTGCGAAGACGTCGAGCACTCCCAATCCGAGATAGAGGGCGACCGCGAACGCGACCGCCGGGGTGGGGGAGCTCAAGGCGTACCACCGCGGCTTGGCCCCGGCATCGGTCCGCCGGGTGAACCACAGCGTTGCGCCGACCGCACCGCCCACCGCCGCCGCGGTCAGGGGTATCGCCACACCCTGGATGGCGCCCGCGATCACCAGGTGAACCGGCGATTGTCCGTCGTCGTCGACCGGACCGTTGGCGAGCTGAGGTGCCAACCGGGTCAGGCTGCCCGCGCTGACGAAGCAGAGCGCCCCAAGGGCTCCAATGACGAAGCCGTCCAACGACTCTCGAACCCCGGGGCGCCAGAACCGGATCAGGACCATCGGCGCGAATAGCAGGATCAGGAACGTCAGAGGGATGGCGAAGCCGGTGATGAGGATTCTGGCGGTGCTGACCGGCAGACCGAGCGCGTCGTCGTCGGTGCGTGCGACGGCGACGTCCGTCGCGATCCCCCACCCGACGCCGAACGCGACGCCGAGCACCGCCGTGATCACCAGGGTGACGACCGACAGGTCGGCGAATGCGTCGGTCTCCCTGAGGTAGGCCACGAACAGCAATGGCAGCCCGAAGCCGAGCAGTCCGATGAGCGCCGCCTGCCACAGCGGTAGAGCACTGCCCAACATCAACGCGATCACCGCGATGAGCGCGACCCCGAATGCGGTCCGCGAATGCCGCGGCAGCGACGGGAAGATCGTGCTCGTGATGCGTGGGCTCAGCACGTGTTCGGTCGGTGCCGCCGCATACGCCGACAGGCGCAGCCACGCGGGCCCGTCGCCCCGTCGATGCGACTCCGTCGCGCCACAATTTCCGCAGAACTCCCCGGCTGGGACCGTGACGCCGCAGATGCGACACGTCATCGTCGTCATCGAGGTGCGGTGCCCTTCTGGATGTCGAGGAAGTCGCGGGCGAGTAGTTCGACGTTCGGGCTCCCGAGTCCGGTGGCCAGATCGTAGCCGGGAATCGCGACGTCGACCGCGGACCCACCGAGGGTCACGTCACGGAACCCTGGGGAGTTCGCGCCCCTGGCCACCCGGTAGAGCAACGGGTTGATGTCACCCAACAAGTGCCCGCCATTCGCGACGAGGTACTGGTTCATCAGTGCCGTCAATCCAGCCCAGATCGGGGCCGCCTGCGAGGTGCCCGCGCCCACCAGATCCTGCCGGTCGAATCGGATCCTCACGCCCGTGAACGGATCGGCCGTTGCGGAGACGTCGGGAGTGAGCCGGCGCTGGCGCTTACCCGAGTCCCGCTCGATGGACAGCCAGCGCTGCCAGGCCGGCCGCGGAAAGAGCTTGGACACTCCGCCACTGGTGCCCTGGGACAGAGGCGAGTCGACCCAGGCCTGCTCGGCGAGCCACTGGCCGCTGTCATCGGTCGAGAGATTGGTGCCCCCTACGGAGGTCATGCCCGGTAGTGACGCGATGGCATCCAGTCCGATGTCGTCTGGGCCAGGCGGCGACGACCAGTTGGGACCACCCTTGCATTCCAGCGAACCGGTATCGCCGCTGGCATCGAAGGCCGACGTCCCGTTCGCATGTGCGCGTTCCAGTGCCGACTGCACGGGTTTGAGATCCGTTGCGGTGATCAGGGCGTCGCATCCCCATCCGATGGACAGGCTCCACACCGCGCCGGGGAACTGTCGGTTCGTGGCGTCGAACATCTCGCCGATGCGCTCGTAGGTACGGCCGCCCTCCAGCGTGGGACGGGCGTTCACCACCACCATCCGTGCATCGGGCGCAATCGCATGCGCGACTTCGAGATCCATCACGGTCTCGGCGCGGGACTCGCTGGGCTGCCCGCCGACCAGGATCGGCTTCAGCGGAGGCAGACCCGACATCGTGGCGAAGTCGTCGAGATCGGTCTGGTCGTAGCCGCTGAATGCGAAGAAGACGATGGTCTGCCCCTTGCCCGTGAAACCCGCTGCCGCAAGCGGACTCGCGTTGTAGGCGGTCAGCAGGGCGTTCGGCGTCAAGCCTTGGGGCGGCACGTCGAGGGGGATCATGTCGGGACGCGCTTCGCGGTGCGGGGTGAACCCGAGGATGCGTCCGAGATCGCTCACCGTGTCACGGACGGCGGTGGGAACCTCGGGCTGCTTGGCGGAGGCGTAGAACACCTGACCCTGCATGCCGCGGTAGTCGTGTACCGGGACGTCGAAGGCCTCGGCCACGTCGGGCGGCGCGCCCTCGACGATGGCCCACTCCTCGCCGGGCTGCCAGCGCACGTCGAGTCCCTTGCTCGCCGCCCACCGCTGCAGCGGCTCGGGGCGCGCCGAGCCACGAAGGCCCACGGTGAGCTGTGCTTGATCGAGTTGGGAGGGGCCGAGATCCGTCGAGCTGGCCAGGAGATTCGCGTACGGGCCATCGATGGTCGACGCCGGCTCGGGTGTTGGCGCCCAATGCGCATCGAGAACGAGGAGCGATGCCGCTGCCGCGACGGACAGCGACATGCAGAACCCGAGCAGGCGGAGGTCACGTCGACCGAACATCAAAGGCTCCCGAACCTCTTCAACTCAGGGACCAAAGTCTAGGTCCACCATGACCGATTCCGCAGGATGCCACCCGGGTGGCCCGTTTGCGGGTCGCCGATGGCTATGCATCAACGTCAATATGATGCTACACCGGGAGCAAATATTGCGGCCGTCGTCGCATCGGTGTCGACGACCGGCCGAGCGACCTTCCTCGGCTCATAGGTGCAGCTCAGGTTTCATGGCTGGGACGCGTGCGCCGCCGCGATGACAACCTGGGCGAGTGCTCGCAGCTACCTAAGCGGCCTCTTTGCGGCGACGCCGGGACACATTGGGGTGACTTTCCTGCAGAGGATGGGTCAGGCCGCGATGCGGGCGGACTGAATCTCGTCGAATCGGTCGAGCAGCGTGGCCGCGACCAGATTGTGGGAGCCCAAGGGCTCGGACATCGAGATATCAAGGGCGGCAGCGGATTCCGCGATCCGGTCGGTGATGCGGCCGTGGGCCAGAAACCACGGGGCGACGACCAGGCGGCGCGCCCCTCGATCCCGCAGGCGGATCGCCGCCTCGGCGACGGTCGGGTGTGGTCCGGTGGCGAAGGCGACCTCGACGCCCGCCCATCTGGTGCCGGCCGCGAGCGCGGGCACCAGCGTGGCCGTGCTCTTGTTCGCGGCCTCGTTCGACGAGCCCACCGCGACGACGATGACTCCGACATCCTGCTGATCGGGCGACACCCCTGCTTCGGCCAGGCGTCGTCCGAGCAACGTGATCAGCGCGGGGTCCTCGCCGAGAACCTCGGACTGGCGGACGACCGCGCCGGATCGCTCGATCACTCGCTCGATCACTGCGGGCAGGTCGACTCTGGCGTGGTAGGCGTCGGCCAACAGCATCGGCACCACCACCGCCGACCCGTTGCTCCGCACGACGTCGCCGAGCACGTCGCCCACGTACGGCTCCGACTTCTCCAGAAACGCTGCGCGGACGTCGAGCCCCGGCCGCAATCGGCGAATCCTGCCCGCCAGAGCCTGCGCGACCGCCGACGATCGGGGATCAACGCTGCCGTGGGCGGCGAGGATCATGGTCGCGGCGGGCCCCGCGCGGGGGAGTGCGCGGCGACTCGGGGGCGTGCCGGACGGTCACGACGCGTGCAGCCCGCACTCCGTCTTGGCCTGTCCTGCCCACCGGCCGCTGCGCGGGTCGGCGCCCTCGGCGGGCTTCGCCGTGCACGGCGCGCAGCCGATCGACGGATAGCCCTCGTGGACAAGCGGATTGACCAGGACGTCGTTGGCATCGATGTAGGCCTGCATGTCCTCGTCGGACCATGCCGCGATCGGGTTGATCTTCACCAGCCCGAAGGCCTTGTCGAAGCTGATCAACGGCGCGTTGGCCCGCGTCGGCGCCTCGACGCGACGGATACCGGTCACCCAGGCGGAGTAGCCCTTCAGTGCCTTGCCGAGCGGCTCGACCTTGCGCATCCGGCAGCACGCCGCCGCGTCGCGGGCGAACAGGTCCTTGCCGAGCAGCTCGTCCTGCTTGGCGACGCTGTTCTCCGGCGTCACGTTGACCACGTTGACGCCGTAGACGGCCTCGACGGCGTCCCGGGTGCCGATGGTCTCCGCGAAGTGGTAGCCGGTGTCGAGGAACAGCACGTCAACGCCGGGCCGCACCTTGGCCGCCATGGCGACGAGGACGGCGTCCTGCATGTTGGACGCAACCACGTACTGGTCGCCGAAGTGCTCGTCGGTCCAGCGCAGGAGATCGTCGGCGTTGGCGCCGTCCAGCTCGGCTGCGCCCCGCTCGGCCAGCTCGATCAGATCGGACTCCGTCGTCAAATCGCTCACCTCAACTCCGCTCATCGCCGTGCTCTCCGCTCTTCGCGCAAGCGCTCATCGCAAATCCGCCTCGTCTGCTCGCAACGCCCAGGTAGCGAAACGCTCACCGTGCTCGCGTTGTTTCACGAAGTTGCGAACCACCCGCTCGATGTAGTCGCCGAGCTCGCCGGAGACCACCTTGTGCTGGCGCAGCTTTCGGCCGAACCCGCTGTCCAGACCGAGGCTGCCGCCCAGGTGCACCTGGAAACCCTCGACCGGCCCGTCGCCGTCGTCGACCATCTGGCCCTTGAAGCCGATGTCGGCGACCTGGATGCGTGCGCACGAGTTCGGGCAGCCGTTGATGTTGACCGTGACCGGGACGTCGAGCTGTGCGTTGATGTCCTCGAGTCGCTTCTCGAGCTCGGGCACCAACGTCTGCGACCGCTTGCGCGTCTCCGCGAACGACAGCTTGCAGAACTCAATACCCGTGCAGGCCATCAGATTTCGCCGCCAGTGCGACGGCTGCGCGGGCAGGCCGATGGCGTCCAGCCCCGCCCTCAACGCGTCGAGCTTGTCGTCGGCCACGTCCATGATGATCAGCTTCTGGTACGGCGTGAAGCGGATGCGGTCCGAACCCGCCGCCTCGGCAAGGTCCGCCACCTTGGACAGGATGGTGCCCGACACCCGGCCCGCGATCGGCGCGACACCGACGGCGTTGAGACCGTTCTTCAGCCGCTGCACCCCGACGTGGTCGATGGGGCGCGTCACCGGCTCCGGTGCGGGGCCGTCGATGAGGGGCCGCTTCAGGTACTCGGTCTCGAGAACCTGACGGAATTTCTCTACGCCCCAGTCCTTGATCAGGAACTTCAGCCGCGCCTTCGCCCGCAGCCTGCGGTAGCCGTAGTCGCGGAACACGCTGACCACGCCCTCCCAGACGTCGGGCACCTCGTCGATCGGCACCCACGCGCCGACCCGCTGGCCCAGCATCGGGTTGGTGGACAGGCCACCTCCGACCCAGAGGTCGAAGCCGGGGCCGTGCTCGGGATGCTCGACGCCGATGAACGCCACGTCGTTGACCTCGTGCACCACGTCCTGCTGGCCCGAGATCGCGGTCTTGAACTTGCGCGGCAGGTTGGAGTACTCCGGCTTGCCGATGTAGCGCTTGACGATCTCGTCGATCGCGGGGGTGCCGTCGATCACCTCGTCGAGCGAATCGCCTGCCAGCGGGGAGCCGAGCACGACGCGCGGGCAGTCGCCGCACGCCTCGGTGGTCTGCAGCCCGACGGCGTCGAGGCGGTTCCAGATCTCCGGCATGTTCTCGACCTGAATCCAGTGGTACTGGACGTTCTGGCGGTCGGAGATGTCGGCGGTGTCGCGGGCGAACTCGGTGGAGATGCCGCCGAGCGTGCGCAGCGCCGCGGCCGTGAGCGCGCCGCCGTCGCAGCGCACCCGCAGCATGAAGTACTCGTCCTCGAGCATCTCGGTGTTGTCGTCACCGGTCCAGGTGCCGTCATAGCCGGGCTTACGCTGGGTGTACAGGCCCCACCAGCGGAAACGGCCCCGCAGGTCGCCCTTGTCGATGCTGTCGAAGCCGCCGGGGGCGTAGATGTTCTCGATGCGGTCCCGCACGTTGAGCGGGTTGTCGTCCTTCTTGGACTGTTCGTTGGCGTTGAGCGGCTCGCGGTAGCCCAGCGCCCACTGGCCTTCGCCACGTGGTCGCTTGGCGGGCTTTCGGCCTTGCGGATTCGGCCTTCGGCTTGGATTCGGCCTGAGTCATGGGGTTGGCCCCTTCGTGGAGGAGCAGGCGTTCGGGTTGCGCTTTCACCGGTGGCTGACCGGCGGCGCAGATCCGGCGGCCAGCTGAAATTACAGGTGGACAGGTCTACGGCGTCAAGGCAGACAGCAACAGGTACAAACGCGCTTGAAGTCGACGTGCCGCCGCGACACCAGCGAAACGCGGGTGGTCGAGCTGACGGCGGAAGTCACGTCGCCCATTGTGCCACGGAAGGCCCCATCGGCCCTAACCGGTGCGAATTTGCGCTCGTGGTGAGCAAAACCCGCTCTGGGAGACTGGTGTCGATGACCGTCCGACCGGCGCCCGCACCGCTACCCGACGTGCGTGCCGACGCTGGCGGGCCGTTCGGCATCTACGTCCACGTCCCGTTCTGCGCGACACGGTGCGGGTACTGCGACTTCAACACCTACACACCCGCCGAACTCGGGGGAGCCAACCCCGACGGCTGGCTGGCGGCGCTGAAGTTGGAGCTGGAACTGGCCGCGGGTCACATGGGTGAGCCGCCGCCGGTGCGAGACGGTGTTCGTCGGCGGCGGAACGCCGTCGCTACTCGGCGGCGCCGGGCTCGGCGCGGTGCTCGACGCCATCCGGACGCACTTCATGCTGGCCCCCGATGCCGAGGTGACCACCGAGGCGAATCCGGAGTCGACGTCGCCGCAGCTGTTCGACGACCTGCGCGCGGGCGGATTCACCCGGATCTCGCTGGGCATGCAGTCGGTCGCCCCGCACGTCCTGCTGGCGCTCGACCGGGTGCACTCCCCGGGACGGCCGCTGCGGGCCGCTGCCGAG
>CAVTKI010000039.1:0-61890 GCA_963735245.1 uncultured Actinomycetota bacterium | reverse complement strand
ACAGCGCGGTTACGGGATCACGTTGCTCGAGGTGCGGGAGAGAGCCGACACTCCGCGTGGATCCATCTACTATCATTTCCCCGACGGCAAGGAGCAACTTGCCATCGAGGTCGCGCGCAAGTTCACCGAGGACACCGAGCGATTGATCGACACCCTTGCCAGCAAGAAGAGGATTCCCTTGCGTTTCTTCAAGGATTCGTCGACGCGTACATCAACCGGCTGGTGGCGGTGGATTACAACGAGGGATGCCCAATACTGGGGATGACGGTGTCCGTCGACATCGACTCCCCAGAACTAGAGAGGCTCTGGCGCAAGCCTTCGAGCGGTTCATCAAGGCGATTTCATCGGCTCTTCGCGCGAAGGAGGATGAGCGCCTCGTCGAGCACCGACATCGCAGCCACGGTCATCTGTCCGTCGAGGGGGCGGTGGTGGTAGGTCGCGCGACTCGCCGCACCACTCCGCTCAAGAGGTTTCGTTCGATGTTGCCTGCCCTGCTGGCCGATGCAAGCGTGTGAGCCGGCGCGAGCCGCGAAAGATACAGCAGATCCAACGGTCCGGTCGGCTGGCCTGGAGTACCTCCCCCAAGCAGGTTCGGCATGCTTTGCCAGATGTTTCATTCAATGCCCAGAACACGAAACCTCGATTTACCCGGCGACCTGCTGGTTCGCTGCGCCCTTGGGTCGTCGACGGACTGGCCAGGAGACCGGAGTTGGAGCGCAGTTTGACATAGGCGACGCCGGGCGACATTCTCACCAGCCAAGCGAAGCTGCGATGGATCGTCCGAAACGCCGAAGAGCTACGCGTCGAAACAAGTATTGGCTGCGATCTCAAAGCGATCGGTCGCAACGTGGCACAGCTGACGGGAACATCGCGCCTGGCCCGGCGTCCACGCCAAGTCGACGGCCGGGTCGAGCGCCGCCATCGCGGACCCGCACGCCACCCCGCCGACATCAACACAATCGGGCGGCCCGACGCCGGGTAGTGCCAGCCACGGTGACCTACACCCCGGGTTCTTCATTGCTGGCTCGCGCTCATTGCGCAAGTCTCCGTGAACAGTGCTATGAGACATACCTTCGCCGGCAAGTCATCCGGTTGGCGCAATCCACCCGCAAGGGCACGCGTCAAAACGATGCCGGCCTTGATACGCCGGTTGGCGTGAGCAGCTCGCCGCCCGAATTCGATTCCCAGCACGTAGATCGCCGCCAAGAGGATCAGGCCAATCACCGGTACGACGGCGGTCATGCCAGAGCCGCGATCGTCGGCACATTCTCGCGGTGAAACCTGCAGCAGTCCAACATGATTCCCGCGTTGATGGAAGCGGCGACCCGAAGGGTCGCGCATAAAGTCATCGAGTCGTTCCCCTGCCGGCAGATGCGGCCGAATGACCCCCGCACCCTTCACCCATACGTTATACAGTATACCGAGTACAGTCGCGCACGCATAGGCTATGCGTCAGATCGCATGAGTGCCCACAGAGCCTCGCCGCTCGGTCGACCGTGCTCTCGCTGTGCGACAGCGCCGGTGACAAAGAAGCGAACGCCCCAAATGCTTGACATGACAAATCGCTGCTGAGTATCGTCCAGGACCCAGCGAAAGCGAGGTGCGGAAACCGCGGCGCTCGGAATATCGTTGAGCTATAACGTATTTGCGTGGTCGGCTTCAAAGTTCTGGGAGTTCGCGGAGGCTTCGGTCACCAGCGGCCGCGCAGGCATCCGCGACGTCCTCCGGTCGTTGCTGGATGACGGTAGTGAGGAGTTCCCCTTGTGACGCACGTCCACAGAGCTGGACAACGAAGCCGTGTGCCTCGAGATCCGCGGCGTAGCAAGCGCATTCTTGGGCTGGTCGGCGCGAGTGCGCTCGGTGCGGCACTCGTTTCGGTCGGGTTGAGTCCTCATTCGGCCGCATCGCCGGACGCTGCCCCCTTGACGGATCAGCAACGGCAAGTCATCGTCAACGCGTTCGCGACCGCCTTCGTCCACGACGATCATCCAGGTATCGTCGCCAGCGCCACGCCCGACATCATCTGGACCATTCCAGGCGCCAGCGTCGTATCCGGTCAGACGAACGGAGTAGACGGAGTGATCAGGCTAGCCGACGTATTGGCTCAGTACGACCTACACATCGCGGTTCAAGGTATGACGTTCGGAACGGACACGGTGGCGGTCAAGCTTCACGACAGCGGCCAACACAACGGCAAGACACTTGATCAGGACGTGGTCAACGTCCTCACCATTCGCGACGGCAAGGTCGCCAGTGTTCGGCGAACCTATCCAACGTCGGTGCCTTTGACACTTACTTCTCGTAGGAGCTGCGTTGCCGGGAAGCGGTGTTGTGTGTATGTATGCATACCAAGTCGCCGCCAGACCGTAATCGACTCGCAGTCTATCTTCTCGTCGTGCGTATCTTTACCAAGTCGGCATTGCGTAGCCGCGCCGACTGTAGAACAGTCGGCGTGCGGCGTCGAGAATCTCGCGGTCACCACTCACTGTGTGTCACTAACGTACGTTCGGCGATGCCGGTATCAGCCAGTGGCATAGCAGTCTTTGGCGTATCATGACCTAACGATCGTTGGCGTAACATGACGTCATGTCCGCAACGACGCCCGTCGATCCGTCCGCAGCGCAGGCTTTCTACGACCGTTGGTTGGATGCCTGGAATCAGGACGACCTCGACCGAGTGCTCGCGATAGTCACCGACGATTTCGTGCTCTCGAGCCCGACGACGCGCCTGACCGGGATGCGGGTCGAGGGCGCTTCGGCGATCCGCGACTACGTCGGCTACATCCGCGGCGCATATCCCGATCTGATCTTCACGCAGACCGGCGCGCCGATGTACGACCTCGAGAATCCGATCGTCGGCTTTCCCTGGACCGGTACCGGTACCTTCTCCGGCCGCATGGACCCGCCGGGTATCGAGGGGACGGACAAGTCATTCGAGTTCTCCGGGGTCGAGGTCTTCACCTTCCGCGATGACCGTGCATGTCGCCTCGACGCGTCCTACGATCTGCTGCGCATGCTGCGGCAGAGCGGCATTCTTCCGGGGTCGTGGGCGCCGGTGGGAATCTGACGAGCGCATGGCGCTCTGCAATGCGCTGTCCGAGCGTGCCGTGCCGCGCCGAACGCGGTCGCGATCTGCCGGTCCACGAAGCACATGGTCTGAACTCCGCGTGGCGCGCTTCGAGTGGCGTCGCCCCTGATCGGGACACGGGCCGCAGGCGCGTGTGGCATACCTCGGCAAGAACGATGCCAGGTATTTCGAGCTCCTCTTCGGACTGCGGCCTCGCCGCTGCGGTGCTGGCTCCGCTGAACTGGCGCCTTGCCCCTGCTGAGCTCGACGCGATCCTCCTAGACAGCGGCGCGCCTTCGCGCAGCTGCCCGCCGATGAGCACGATCCAGCGGGGGAGCGGGCGCACCTCCTGCGATCTGCCGGTCGCCCGTATCCGTGGGTCGAGGTTCGCGTTGCCTCAACCGATACCGGTGATGACGTCGCCGATGGGGAGGTGGGAGAGATCTGGACGCGCTCCGAGCAGAATTTCGTCGGCTACTGGAACCAGCCGAATGAAACCGCGCGCGCCTTCGCAGCCGACGGTTGGCTGCGCACTGGCGATCTGGGCCGCCGCGACACGGACGGCAGGTTGTACCTCGTTGATCGCGCCGCCGACCGAATAGTCAGCGGCGGCGAGAACATCTATCCCACCGAGGTCGAAGAGGCGCTCGCCGCGTTCCCTGGGGTAGATCAGGTCGCGGTGATCGGCGTGCCCAGCGACCGCTGGGGCGAAACGGTCAAGGCAATCGTCACCGCCCGGCCAGGGGTCGCGATAGAACCTGCCGACGTGATCGCATTCGCCCGCACACAACTAGCCAGATTCAAGTGCCCGACCAGTGTGGACGTGGTTGCGGCCATGCCGACCACCGCCACCGGGAAGATTCAGAGGACCCGCCTACGCGAACCCTACTGGATCGGCCACGACCGCCGCATCAACTAACGGCTGACGGCCGGTCGCCGTTCTCTACGGCGGCCCCGATGCTGTTGCAGCAGAATCGGATCCACGATCGGCCGGATGGCGATCCGCAGGTATCTCGCTGAGGGCTGCTTGGGTCTCGCTGGTGCGTCGTCGGGCGGGGGACATGGGCAGGATGAACCTGGCAGCGAGCCGGGCGAGGACGTAGAACGCGAAGCTGATCACCGAGATGAACACGCTGGCCTTCACATCGGAATGCACCAGGCTCAGCACGAGGCCGCCATCCGCGGCGACGAGTGCAAAGACAATGGACACGACGATGACCACCGGGGTGCGGGCGCTGAGTCGACTTGCTGCCGCGGCGGGGGTGATGGCCAGACTGAGCACCAACAGGGTGCCGACGATCTGAGCGGCCTCCGTGACGGTGATGGCCAGGACATAGACGAACAAGAGGCCAACCAGGCGAGTGCGCACGCCACGGGCCTTGGCCAGCTCAGGATCCACCGAGGCGAACAACAGCGGTCGGTACAACGCCATCATCGCGATCAGGACGCCGATCGCAATGACCGTGAGCAGTCTGATTTGACCGGGGCTGACCCCGAAGATCTGACCGAACAGGATGTTGGTGGCCGCTGTCGCGAAACCCTTGTACAACGACAGGAGATACACCCCGACGCCGAGTCCGAAGGCGAGGATCACCCCGATGGCCGAGTTGCGTTCGCGTTCCGCGCTGCCCAGCAGTCCGATGGCGGTGGCCACCACCAAGGAACCCAGCAGCGCACCCAGCAGCGGATCGCCGGCAGCCACCAACCCTGCCGCGGCTCCGGTGAAGGCCAGTTCGGCGCTGCCGTGTACCGCGAACGCGAGGTCGCGAATGATCACCACTGGTCCGATCAGACCCGATATCACGGCGACCAGAGTGGCGGCGATCAAGGCGTTGCGGACGAAGGCCTCCGACAGATAGTCCGCCAACGTCATCGCACGACCACTTCCCCGACCCGCGGATGGTGGTAGTGCGAACTGCCGGCTTCGGCGTGCGGACTGTCTGGCGCACCGACGATGATGATGCGGCCGCCCACCTCCAACACCTCGACATCCGTTTGGTACAGGTCGGAAAGCTGTGCGCTGGTGAGGATTTCCGTCGGCGTGCCGGACGCCCACCGCGTCCCCACGACATACAGGATCCGGTCGACGACCGGCAGGATCGGGTTGACTTCGTGGGTCACGAAAAGCACCGAGAAACTGGATTCGCAGCGTTGGGCGTCGATGATCTCCACTACCTCGCGTTGGCGCTTGAGGTCCAGCGACAGCAAGGGTTCGTCACAGAGCAGCAGTTGCGGGTCGCCCAGCAGCGCTTGGGCCACTCGCAGCCGCTGCTGTTCGCCTCCCGAGAGCAACCCGATGGGAGAGCGCGCCAGGTGGGTGGCGCCCACGGCAGCGACGGCGGCGTCGACACGTCGCCGCCGGCGCGCGCTGGGGAATCCGATGCCCCACCGATGTCCGTCGAGTCCCAGCCGGACCAGGTCGACGCCACGAATCGGGAGATCGCGGTCGAATCCCTTCTGCTGCGGGATGTATCCGATCACGTTGCTACCCCGCCTCGGCGGCGCTCCGCACACGTGCACCGATCCCGAGGACAGCGGCGCGAGCCCCAACAACACCTTGACCAACGAGGTCTTGCCGCTGCCGTTGGGCCCGAGCACCGCGATGAACTCTCCGGGCGCCACGGTGAGGTCGAGGTTTTGCCACAGCCTGCGGCCGCCGTAGGCGAGACATGCGTCGCACAGACGTACCGTCGGCGCCCCGGGCGGTGCAGCGTCAGTCATGATCACCCGCCGAGCGCGGTAGTGAGCTCGTTGATCTGACGTAGTTGCCAGCCCTGGAAGTCCTTGTCGGTCGGCGGCAGCGTCTCGGTCACCCCGACGACGGGCACACTGCTCTTCTGCGCCAGCTGCTTGATCGCCTCAGTCGCCGGACTGGTGACCTGACCGTTGTAGAGCAGCACCTTGATCTTCTTGTCCGTCAGGGCAGCATTCATCGCAGCATTGTCAGCGGGGCTGGGCTCGTTGCCGTCCTCGATCGACTGTGCGAACGAAGCGGGCGTGGCCAGTGTGAGACCGGCGGCGTCTACGAGATAGCCAGGAACGCGTTCGGTGTAGCCGATGGGTGCACCCGAATACTTGGACTTGATGTTGGTGATCGCCGCGTTGATCGGCGTAAGGCTGTCGCTGAACGCCTTGGCGTTCGCCGTGAAGGTCGACGCATCCCCAGGATCGAGTTTGCCGAGTTGGTCGGCAATCGCCGAGGCCACATCGGGAACCTTCGCGATGTCGTACCAGATGTGCGGGTTGGCCTCAGCGCCGGAGATCTGCATGGCGTCGGCGGCGTTCAGCACCGTCCTACTCGGGTTGGGTGACGCCGAGAGCAGCTTGTCCATGAAATCGTCGTAGCCCAAGCCGTTTTCGATCACGAACTGCGCCTTGCTCAGTCCGGCTGCCGTCTGCGCGTCGGCTTCGTACTCGTGCGGGTCGGCGTTCGGGTCGGACATGATCGACGCCACGTTCACGTGATCGCCACCGACCTGCTTGGCGATGTCACCCCAGACGTTCGTACTCGCCACGACGGCGATCGGAGCAGTCGCGGCGGTACTCGAGGTCGGCTCGGCTGCACTCGTCGACGACGCGGTCGGGGACGACGAACTGGATCCGCAGGCGGCCAGCATCAAGGCACTTGCGGCCAAGGCGGCAGCGCCGATCCGGGGACGGATACGTGTGCTCAAGAAAACCTCCAGGGCTAATGATAATGGGAACCGTTTCCAATAGACCATAGAGCACCACCCTGGGCCTGCACACCCCCGGCCATGTGCTCCTCGGCACAGCGGCTGGGCTCGATGCGCCGACTGTCGGCGCAACCTCGCAACGGGTCCCACGCGCGGTTGGCTACCGAACCTGTCGCTCACCCGACGCATTGCCGGCGTCGGAAGTGCCTGCGGCCGTTCGGCATTGCGGGCAGATTCCGTACAGGTCAAAGTGGTGGGTCACGTCGCTGTAGTCGTGCCGCTCTACGAGATCGGTGGCGCTGTCCTCGAGGGCGACAAGGGCAAACCCGACGGCGCGCCCACAGCGACGGCACAGCAGGTAGTGCTGATGTTCGCGGGAACTCAACAGCCGGTAGAGCATTTCACCGTCTTCGGCCCGTTGGGTTTCGGCGATTCCATCGTCGGCGAGACCACGCAGGATCCGGTAGACACTGGCCAGGCCGATCTGCAGCGACGTTTCGTGACGAATTTGCACATAGAGCTGCTGCGCGCTGCGGAATCTGTCGCTGGCGCGCAACGTCTCCAAGACGACCTGCCCCTTGGGGGTCGTCCGTCGCCGCCTCGGTGTCGCGGATTCCTGCATGGAGTAGGTCCTGCCTAGGCCTAGGTGCCACGGCCACGAAGTCGACTGCCCGCCATCAGGAAATGACATCGGGTTACCGTCGGGGCGGCGGTTGGGGACGGAACTACAGCTCTTACGGCCGTTGGGTTCGCCTGGTTCGGCAACCCTCGTCCCGGACTGTACCGCGAACACGGGCCAATGAAAACCATTGTCAATAAGATGCCAGGTGGCGTGTCGCCGTCGACCAGCTGGTGGCGCGACAACGGGGGAGGGGACGCCATCCGCGTGGATTCGTACGACCGCACCATTCGGTTGTGGTGGGGCCGGACATGTTCGAGAAATAAACACGTCCGACCCCGTTCGGGTGACCGTCGCTAGCTCAACGGCCGGTACCACGTTGTGGTTGATGCGGAACATGTTGGTCGGGTCGTACCGTGAAACCCGCAAGGTCGTAGCGCTCCTGCGGGGCCGTAGATCCGACGCCGTCGGCCGCTACTACAGCTCCGGGGCGAGGTTGTTCACCAGCCGCCGGTCGCCCTGCCAGGGCGCCATGCCGTCGAGCAGCGCAGCGATGGACTCCTTGAGTCGCTCCTCCTCTGACAGCGGTGCGACCTCGACGCCCAACAGATCATAGGGCAGGCCCCTGGTCGCCACGGCATTGGGTACCACCGGCTCCCGGTCCAGCGCCTCCGCCAAGGGCACGCAGTTCGGCGATCCACATCGTCGTCTCGGAATCCGGGCCGACGAGTTCGACCAGCTTGTCCTGCGCCTGCGCGGGGAACTCCCGCAGCATGATGCTGCGTTCGTAGTACGGCAATGGGTCGGTCGGCTCATTGTGGATCGACGCGCACTCGGCGTACGACATCTCCGCCACCGTGTCCAGGACCGCCGGCACCTGCACGCAGCGGCGCAATCATCCGCTCGCCGTCCTCGGCCGTGCCGGTGTAGGCGATCCGCAGCGACACCACGAACACACCGCCCAGCGGTTCGGGCACTCCGGGCGCCGCACCGGCCGGCGAACCAGGATCATGGTCTCCGGCATGTCCGCGTGCCAGGCCGTCCAGGCACGCAACACGTCGGCCATCCGCTCCCCGGGGAAATAGATGCCGCCGCCGTACAGACGGGACACCGGAAACAGATCGAATTCCAGCGCCGTGACCACGGCGAAATTGCCCTTGCCGCCGCGCAGCGCCCAGAACAGCTCGGGCTCGGAAACCGCATCCACATGCCGCAGTTCGCCGTCCGCGGTGACGACGTCGAGCGAGCGCACATGGTCGGCGGCGTAACCGTGGGAGCGCCCGAGGGTCGGACTGGACCCGCCCGCCCAGCGTGTAACCCGAGACTCCCACCGTCGGATTCGAACCGTTGAGCGGTGCCAGCCCTGCCTTGGCCGCCTTCTGGACGACCTCTGCCCACAGCGCTCCGGCGCCGACCCTCGCCGTTCGGTCGACCGCGTCGATCGCGACGCCGTTCATCCGATGGGTGGTGATCAGGACGGCGCCGCAGCCGCGATCTGGTGGCCGGTGGTCTTCACCGACCGGCCGATGATGCCCGCCGCGGGCGAGGCCGCCTGCACGTCGGCCGCGCTCTGCGCCACCACGCTCACGTGGCCTCAGCTCGTGGATTCAACGTTGAAGACGGCGGAGCGTTCATCGTCATACCCCGCGTCACCGGGCAGCAGAACCGAACCCGCCACCGCCAACATCAACGTCGCGGCATCCTCCGGCCGCACCGGCGGTAGGGACGAATCATCGAAAGCCATAGTGGACATCCTCATTTCTCGGGCGATAAGCGGGAGCGGAGACAACCGACGGGCCCCGGACACCTCCTGCTCTGCCCGGCGCCGACAGTCATTCCCGCTCGGTCAGGTCCACAGCGCGTAGGACGGCGTACGTCTCCGTCCGAATGCCAGGCCTGCTCTTCGATGAAACGTCTTGCGCCTCAATGGCATTCGTCCGATTCAGTTTGGTGACTCACGTCACCGCATCCTGGTCCGCGAACTCTGTTGACACCGAGCGCTTTTCGTCTCGTCGCTCCGCCACTCGGCTCTCCTTCGTCATGGCGGACGCCCCGGCGAAGCCCAGACGACGATCGCCGCTGCCTTCTCGGTTCGCGCCAGCCGCATCGCTGCCTCTGATCCATACCGGCGGAGCCCGCCGGCTCCCGGTAGTCGGCTTCTCGATGCGTCGAACCGTCACGGTCCGAACGTTATCCGCGTCCGATCGAACGATTAACGGATCACGTAGTTTTCGCTCGACGGTGCGCTGAGAAGGCGCGGGTTGCTGCTAGTGGTGGTGTTCGTCGTCGCGGTGGCGGGCTTCGCGGTGTTCCGGCTGAATGGCATGTTCGGCTCGCACGACGTTGCCTCCACCCCGGCGGAACCCGAACGACATCGTCGCGTTCAACACCAAGCACGTCGTCATGGAGGTCTTCGGCGCCCCGGACACGGTCGCGGCCATCGCCTGCCTGGACGTGAACGCCCAACCGGCCGCTTTCGCCAAGGTCATCGGTCCGCTGATGCTCGCCAAACACTTCGTGCCCCGGATCGCCTTCGGTGGATCGATGGTCCTCTTCTCGGGCGTGGCAGCGTGGAAACCCGCGTCGGTCGCGTGGTGACGGGCACACCGTGCGGTTCTTTCCCTGCGTGCCAAGGAACCTCCTGCACGGGTAGCGCCATGAGAACGCCGACCGTAGTGTGATCACGCATTCACCCTGGCGAACGACCCAGCCTCTACGACGTGGGTACCCGGCAGCCAGAACCCGTCCCGGGCCGGGAAGGCAACAGCTACAAGAGAACACGTTGAGCGCCCGGTCCCGAAGCTTCGGGTGATTCTTGACGTTGTTACGAGTGGCGGCCCTCCTTGGGCTGCCGGCGGCGGGACTTGAAGCTTGCGGTCCTTCGCCATGCGGCATCTCAGCGCAGAACGAGGAACGGGAAATCATATGCGGAATGCGTTCCGGAACTGGAAGTCCCGCGGTGCAGCACTCGGGATCTTGGCGGCGCTGGTCGTAGTGGCGGTGACGGTAAGCCTGGTGTCATCTCAGCGGACTGAGTCGTCGGCGAGGCCGTTTGCAGTGAAGGTGTTGGTCGTCACCATGTTCGACGGTGAAACCGGCCCGTGGCTCCAGAACGAGAAGTTGGGACGCACCTTCACCGTGGCGACGATGGACCACCCAATCCACTGTGGCACCGAGGGCCTGTGCGTCGCGACGATCGGCGAAGGCAAGGCAAACGCGGCGACGAGCATGTCGGCCATCCTCGCCGATGAACAGCTCGACCTCGGGTCGGCGTACTTCTTGACCGCGGGGGTCGCCGGGGTCACCCCCGAGACGGGCACGCTCGGGGACGCCGACTGGGCGAACTGGGTCGTGGACTACGAGATCGGCGGCCATCACGTCTCCAAGGAGACCGATCCCACTGTCCCGTTTGGCTACCAGAAGGGGGATGACGAGGGCTCGACCGTCTACCACCTGAACCAGAAACTGGTGGCCACGGCGTACAGCTCACCAAGGACCTGCCACTGGCTGACGATGCGGACGCCGAAGCCGATCGTGCGCGCTATGCCGGCCAGGCAGGCAAGAAGCCGCACGTGTCTCGCTGCGATACCGTGACGGCCGACGACTTCTGGACCGGCAGGGACGCCTCGGAGACCGCGCAGCACGTGGTCGACCAGTGGACCAACAACCAGGGGACGTACTGCACCACCCAGCAAGAGGACAACGCAACCGCCACCGTCCTGGCCAAGCACGGTTACCTCGATCGCTACCTGTCGTTGCGCACAGCCAGCGACTTCGATCAGCCCTACCCGGGCGAGAGCACCGTCGACGTGCTCAACACCTACCCCGGTGGCAGCATCGCCGTTGCCAACGCCTACACGGTTGGATCAGCAGTCGCCCACTACTTCACGAGCCAGCCCGCACACCACTGAGCTGGCGGTGGAGTCTTACCACCGCTCAGCTATGTTGGCGGCGATGCGGTCGGCGATCTTCAACGCCGAGTCAGCGGGGTCGGCGCTGCACGTGTTGATGTCGATGATGACATTGTTTCTGACTGTCAACGCGCGTCCGCAGCCCCAACCGGGGGCACTGGCGTTCTGCAGAGTTGCCGTGGTGCTCAAGGTGCCGTTCGCGTAGGAGATCTGCCCGACAGACCACTGCGTCTCGCTCTGCGTGTGGGTGTACTCGCGGCAGGTCGGCCACTGCTGGGCGGAGGCATCTAGCAAGGCACCGGCACTCTCCACGGTGGGAAACAACACCACCGCCTGCTTGAGGTAGTGCGTGAAGTTGTCGCCGTTGTTGAGGCTCTGATCGCGCTCGGCCCAGAAACCGCTGTTGCCATAGACCGAGGCCTCCGCCGCACCGTCGATGGCGAGGCACTCTGGCGGCGCCATGGTGGCACTGTTGTCAGACATCGCGCTCTGGGTACTGGTGACGGTCATTCCGCTCGTCCCCATCGCGACATTCACCTCTTCCGGGCTGAGCAGCAACTCGGGCAACTCACGCTCGACGATGGGGCGCGGAATCATCGGGCGGCTGGGCATCATCGTCTCGGCGTAGCCTTTTGAGAGGCTGCACCCGGCGATCAGAACGCAGCTCACTGCAATGGCAACTGCGGCCGTTGGTTGGCGCATGTGTTCCTCCCATTGCATCGGAGCGCAACCGACAGCGTGGCGCGGTATCCCCGTAGCGCGACACGTGAAGACATGGTCCAGCAATGCAGCCGACGCCTATGCGAGGTTGACCGGCGTTTCCTGATAACGATCACCGGTGTTCTTGATAACGATTGATGCTCTCGTGACGTCGACACCGCACCGGGGCCATCACCTTTGCGAGACGGTGTCCAACCGAGCGCGACGTTGGGGGACTGGTTTGAAGACCGTTGCACCACAGGGCGATGAACGACCTTCCGCCCGATCAGCTCCGCGGGGCGGCTCGATATCGAGCGATCGCCTGCACCGTTGCCGGGTCAGCGAACAACTCAGCGAAAACCTCGATGCTGGTGTCGATTCCATGCTGAAGGCCGAAGTTGAGCCACGTCTCGAAGAGCCCTTTCTGCGCTGCCATCACCTGCGGCGTGTACGAGCCGAGCTGGTTGGCAAGATCGAGCGCTGTCGCGCGCAATTCCGACGGGTCGACGATCCTGTTGGCGATTCCGGTGTGTGCGAAGTCGGCCAGTGGGTACAGGTCGCCGGTGAGGATGATTTCCTTCGCCTTGGACAGCCCGATGAACTGTTGCAGCAGTGCGGCATCCACGACGGAGGGGATGCCGAGTTTCACTTCCGGAAGGCCGAATTGCACCTGCGGATGGGCGACCCGAAGGTCACAGGCCAGAGCCATCTCGAAACCCGCCCCGATGCAGTAGCCGTTGACCAGAGCCACCGTCGGTCGCGGACTGAGCCGGATGGCGCCCAGACAATCACGCACCCGGGTAATGCTGTTTCGCGCACTCTCCGGTGTCGCATCGGCGAAGGTCTTGACGTGCATGCCCGCCGAGAAGGCGCGATCCCCGGTGCCGGTGAGGATGATCGCCCGAACATTCGGTCCGGCCGAACGCACCCCGTCGGCGATGTGGTCGAGATCCTCGACCTGCAGGGCGTTGCGGATTTCCGGCCGGTCGAGGGTGATCCAGCGAATCCCGTTGTCGTCGTGAATAAGAGGCAGTCCCATTCCTAGCTCCCTTTCGTGTGCGGTCGTCATGGAAATCTTGCTCGACGTAACGGACCGACAACAAACGCGCATAGTTTGTCGGAAACACCAAATCCTCGATATGTACAGCCGTAGCCTGACCGCGAAGGCACCTGGCGGCAACGCGAACGGCGTCGGCACCTTGATCGTCAGGCGGCATGAGCATTTGCACGCGCTGAGACCAAGGAGGAGTCGTGACTTCGTTCCGAGAGCAGGTATTACGGAGTAAGCCGGTGGGGGAGATGGCGGCCGAAACGGGCGCCGACAGCGGACGCAGTGAGCTCAAGCGCACCATCGGACTTTGGAGTCTGTCGGCGATCGGCATCGGCGGCACCATCGGCACCGGGATCTTCTTCATCCTCAGCCAAGCGGTTCCGATGGCAGGGCCCGCCGTGATCTGGTCGTTTGTGATCGCCGGGGTCGTGGCCGGCCTGACCGCGGTCTGTTACGCAGAGTTGGCCGGGGCGGTCCCGGTAGCCGGTTCGTCCTATTCGTACGCCTACGCCACCCTTGGTGAGCTGACGGCACTCGCAGTCGGAGCCTGCCTACTGCTCGAGTGGGGAGTTGCCGGCGCGGCCGTCGCCGTGGGGTGGTCGGAGTACGTCAACCAATTCCTGAACAACGTGTTCGGCTTCCAGATGCCGGAGGCGTTGTCGAACGCACCCGAACAGGGCGGTGTATTCAACCTGCCCGCGGTAGTTCTCGTGGTCATGTGCGCCACGCTCCTGATCCGCGGGGTCAGCGAGTCGGCGAAGACCAACGCCGTCATGGTGGCGATCAAGATCGTCGTGCTCATCATGTTCGTCGTCATCGGCATCGGGGGCTGGGATTCGAACAATCTGCAGCCCTTCGCTCCGTTCGGCTTCGCCGGCGTGACGGCCGCCGCAGGCGTCATCTTCTTCACCTTCGTCGGTTTGGACGGCGTCGCCTCGGCGGCTGAAGAAGCGGTGAATCCGCGTCGCAACCTGCCGCTGGCGATCATGATCGCCCTGGTGACGGTCACGGTGCTGTACGTGTCGGTGGCGCTGATCGCGGTCGCGGCCCAGCCCGTCGAGGGTTTCGAGAACCAGGAGGCCGGGCTGGCCCAAATCCTGGAACACGTGGTCGGTGCGTCATGGCCCGGCACCGTGCTGGCTGCCGGGGCGATCATCTCGATCTTCAGCGTGACCCTGGTGTCGGTGTATGGCCAGACGCGAATCCTGTTCGCAATGTCTCGTGACGGCATGATTCCCCCGATCTTCCATCGGGTGAACCCACGGACCCTCACGCCGATTCCGAACACCATCATCGTCGCGGTGGTGATTTCGCTACTGGCCGGTCTGATCCCGATCAACTTCCTTGCCGAGATGACCAGTATCGGCACGCTGGTGGCGTTCATCACCGTCGCCATCGGTGTCATCGTGTTGCGGCAACGAAACCCGGAGCTGCCGCGCAGCTTCAAGGTTCCGCTGTATCCGGTGCTTCCAATCCTGGCGATTCTCGGTTCGCTGTGGATCATTTCGAGCCTGCGGCTGATCACCATATATGTGTTCGTGATCTGGGTTGCTCTCGCATTCGTCTGGTATCTCGTGTACGCGCGCAAGCACTCTCATCTCGGTAGGCAGGAACACGTCGGCCTCGCCGCGCAGGAAGATCAGCCATGACGATTCTCGTCGGCTACCCGATCAATCGACGGGCCAGAGCGGTGCTCAACATGGCCGCCATGCTGGCGCGGTCCAGCGGCGAGGAACTCGTCGTCGGTGTAGTCATCCCCGCACCGTGGATGCCCGGCATGTCTCGGGCCGACGAGGGGTACCGCAGCTACATCAACGAGTCGGCCGCCACCGCCTTGGCCCAGGCCCGTGACGATCTTCCCCCGGATGTGCCTGCGAAGTTCGTCACGGTTGACGCCCGGTCTGCTCCCAGCGGCCTGATGCAGGCGGCCGAGGAACACGACGCCAGCATCATCGCGGTGGGATCCTCCGACGCGGGCCAATTCGGCTACATCACGCTGAGCAGCGTCGCCGACCGACTGCTGCACAGTTCGCCGATCCCCGTTGCGGTCGCGCCGCGGGGCCTTCGGGCCAAGGGGGCCAAGGTCGAACGCGTGACGCTGGCATTCACCGGCGACAAGGAGAGCGGCGTCCTGCTGCGAGCCGCCGAGACGTTGGCAAGCGAGTTCGGTGCGCAGTTGCGGCTGGTGTCATTCGCCGTCCAGCTGTCCCCACCCGAAACGGCTCGGTTCCGAACCGAGGGTGCGGCGGTGACTGCCGAATGGACGGAGAATATTCGCTCCGCAGCCCAGGAAGCTCTGGATGCCGAGCGCAAGCTGGGAAAGCAGGGGCTCGAACCCTCAGTCGTCATTGGACACGGCGAGGACTGGAAAGAGGCCTTCGAGGACGTCGAATGGCTCCCCGGTGACGTGCTGGTGGTCGGATCGAGCGACTCGGGACCGGTTGCGCGCGTGTTTCTCGGATCACGGGCCAACAAGATCGTCCGGCATTCTCCTGTTCCCGTCCTTGGGGTTCCGCGCACTGCAGCGAAGGAGCTGGCCGAACAGTAAGTCGAGCCAAAGATGTTCTCCGAAAACACTTTTCACCGGTGAGTATCTGATCGACCAGCAACTGCGGGTTGTCGTCACGACGTGACACCGCGGGAAGGTGCCTCGCTAGGGCTGCGGAGGCGGGAATCCACGCGGGGTAATCTCCGATGTCGCGTCCGTGCGCTGCCCAGTAGGTCCGTGACGCGTTCATGGTTCCTTCGTGTTCCTTCGTCACCAGCAGGGGAGTATTCGGATGCCATCCGCAACCGGTCCGACTGATACCGACGCCTCGAGTCCCGTGATCGCCGAGCAGGTGGTCGTGGTGACCGGCGGCGGTCGTGGGCTCGGCCGCAGCATTGCCGAGGCGTTCCTTCGCGAGGGTGCCCGAGTCGTGGTCAACTACGACCAAAGCCGTGAGGCAGCAGAACATCTGGCCGGTGCGCATGTCGGACGGGCGATTGCGGTTCGGGCCGACGTCCGCGACAGGGCTCAAGTCGACGCGCTCATCGCGCAGGCGCACCTGGCCTTCGACGCGCCCGTTTCATCCGTGGTCAACAACGCGCTGGTTGGTTTCTCGTTCAACGGTGACGCGCGGGCAAAGGCAGACGAGATCGGTTACGGCACCTTCGCAGAACAGTTCGCCGGCACGGTCTCGGGTGCGGTCAACGTGATCCAGGCGGCGTTGCCGGACTTTGACCGGACCGGTTCGGGACGGGTGATCAACATCGGCACGAACCTGTTCCAGCATCCTGTTGTGCCGTACCACGATTACACCGCGGCCAAGGCCGCGCTTCTCTCACTGACGCGCACGTTCGCCGCCGACCTCGGGCCGCGCGGCGTCACGGTGAACATGGTGAGCGGGGGACTCCTGCGCACCACCGATGCCAGCGCTGCCACGCCGGAGGCGGTCTTCGACGCGATCGCGCAGGCGACACCGCTGCGGTCGGTGACCACACCTGCGGAGTTCGCCGATGCGGTGCTCTTCTTCGCTTGTCCATGGTCGCGGGCGATCACCGGACAGAACCTCGTCGTCGACGGTGGACTGGTGATGAACTGACCTACTTCGGTCCAAGGATCGCGACGAGGAAGTCGGAGTCTTCGGTGAACGGTCGGATGTCCCACGTGGACAGCAGCAGCTCGGGGGAGAGCCCGGCCTCCGCCACGTCATCGAAGAAGTCGGCGAATTCGTAGTCGCGACCGGCACCGAAACCGATCACCGCTCGACCGCCGCTCGCGAGGTGGGCACGCAATCGGCGCAACACCTGGACGCGGGTACTCGGAGCAAGGAACGTCATCACGTTGCCTGCCGACAGAATCACATCGAACGGCTCGGTGATGCCGCGCGCCGGCAAGTCGAGCTCGGCCAGGTCGCCGACGAGATAGCGCGGCCCGGGATGGTCCTGCTCCGCCGCCTCGATGAGGACGGGGTCAACGTCGACGCCGACCACGTCGTGACCGACAGCGGCCAGATACCCGGCCAACCTGCCAGGGCCGCATCCGGCGTCGAGGATGCGAGCGCCGCGAGGCGCCATCGCATCGACGAAGCGTGCCTCGCCGACCACATCATCACCGGCGCGTGCCATCGAACGGAAACGTTCGACATACCAGTGCGAATGCCCAGGATCGGCCGTAACCTTCTGCATCCAATTGCTCTGTTCGACCATGCGAGCATTCTCGCAAGACGGGCGAGCCGAGCCGGCGTCGGTGGCCCGAGCCTCGTCAGCGAACGGATGTCACCGGCGAAAACGCGTTGCGCCATCGCCGGTTGGTTTCCATACTTGCCAGCATGGGCCATGTCGAGGTCGGCCACGTCAGCCACGTGCTCCCGAATGGTCGGATGCTGCTCGACGACGTTTCGTTTCGCGTCGGTGACGGTGCCGTTGCGGCGCTCGTTGGCCCGAACGGCGCAGGCAAGACCACCCTGCTGCGCCTGATCGCCGGTGACATCACCCCACAGGGGGGCACCGTCTCGCACAGTGGCGGCCTCGGCGTGATGCGGCAGTTCATCGGCGGCATCCGCGACTCCACCAACGTCTACGAACTCCTGCTGTCGGTCGCTCCACCGCCCATCCGGAAAGCCGCCGCTGCGGTGCAGGCCGCGGAATCCGTCCTCATGGAATGCGACGACGAACCCGCGCAACTGCGCTACGCCAACGCATTGGCCGCGTGGGGAGACGCCGGGGGCTACGAGGCCGAAAACGTCTGGGACGCTTGCTCGGTGGCCGCGTTGGGCATTCCCTACGCGCAATGCCAGTGGCGCCTGGTGAACACCCTGTCGGGCGGCGAGCAGAAGCGACTGGTGTTGGAGGCGCTCTTGCGCGGTCCCGACCAGGTGCTGTTGCTCGACGAGCCGGACAACTATCTCGACGTGCCCGGCAAGCAGTGGCTGGAGTCCCGGCTTCGGGAAACCCCGAAGACGGTGCTCTTGGTGTCGCATGACCGCGAACTCCTCAACCAGACCGCCGAGCGGATCGTGACCGTGGAGTCGCACCACGTGTGGATCCACGGCGGCCGGTTCGAAACCTACTCGCGGGCGCGGCGGGACCGCAATGACCGCCTCGAAGAGTTGCGCCGCCGGTGGGACGAGGACCATGCGAAGCTCAGGCGGTTGGTGACCGAGCTGCGGCAGAAGGCCGCATACAACGACGGGATGGCGTCGCGTTACCAGGCCGCGACGACCAGGCTGCGAAAGTTCGAGGAAGTCGGGCCGCCGGAGGCTGCGCCGCGCGATCAGGACATCGCGATGCGGTTGCAGGGCGGCCGCACCGGTCGCCGCGCGGTGATCTGCGAGGCTCTTGAACTGACCGGGCTGATGCGGCCGTTCGACACGGAGATCTGGTACGGCGAGCGGGTTGCGGTCCTGGGTTCCAACGGCTCGGGCAAGTCGCATTTCCTGCGGCTGCTGATGTCGGTGACCGACGACCTTCCCCGCGGTGCCGTACCGGCCGAACCCGTCGAACACAGCGGCGTCGCGCGACTGGGCGCACGGGTGACGCCCGGGCTGTTCGCGCAGACCCACGCCCGCCCGGATCTGGCCGGGCGCACGCCGTGCGAGATCGTCATGACCGAGTACGCCCGGCTGCGAAATGAAGCGATGAGTGCGCTGGCTCGCTACGAGCTGCAACACAGTGCCGAGCAGCCGTTCGACACGTTGTCCGGCGGACAGCAGGCGCGTCTGCAAATCCTGTTGCTCGAACTGGGCGGCGCGACGCTGCTCCTACTCGACGAGCCAACGGACAACCTCGACCTGGCCAGCGCCGAGGCGCTGCAGTATGCGCTGCAGGGCTATCAGGGCACCGTCGTCGCGGTGACGCACGATCGCTGGTTCGCCCGCACGTTCGACCGTTTCGTGGTGTTCGGCGCCGACGGCTCCATGTACGAAGCATCGGCACCGGTGTGGGACGAGGCTCGGGTATGCCGCCCCTAATCCGTGATCGCGAACGCGTCGATTTCAACGACGCATCTGCCGACGTGTTCGTCGGGATGCGCTTTCCCTTGCTCTTCGAGCAGGCGGGCTTCCGTAGACGTCGACACGCTCGAGCAGCGGCTCGGCGATGCCTTCATGTCGGCGAACGCGGTGTTCTCGTTACCGACTGTGGTCGGCGGGTGGGGAAGGCGACCCGAGTAGGTTCTCGTGTGTAGGTTTCGGCGGCCAGGAATACGGCCAGATCGAGTGTGAAGGGTGACCAGCATTCTGGATTCGGCGCGGCAACGTTGATCGAATCATGTTGCGGGCCACTTCGATCGGCACCAACAGGCGCAGACCGTGGTAGAGGCACCTGACTCGAGCCGCCGGATCATGGTGGTTCGCGGGCCCGGTCGGCTGGCCCGTCGGGTCCGGCCACCAGGCCGAACAGGCTGCCCGAGGGCACTTCGGTACCGGTGACCGGGCGTCATACACCACGTCCGGGTTCGCCCGCCAGGGGTCCGCCGTGTCCCGAAGTAGGACACTTCCGCGCCCGGTTACCGCATGAGAGTTGTTGAAGCGACCTCGACTTGGATGGGCCTCCCGCGACCGACATATGCAGAAGGTGACGCAACAATGACGATTGACCACAACCACCTGTTCATCGGCGGCCAATGGGTCGCGCCGACGTCGAATTCCCGGATATCGGTGATCGCCGCCAGCACCGAAGCCGTTGTCGGGTCGGTACCCGAAGCGCAGGAGGCTGACGTCGACGCCGCGGTGGCGGCCGCGAACCACGCCCTGGCCGATCCGACGGGGTGGCGGCAGTGGTCCCCTGCTCAGCGGGCCGCCGCGATGGAGCGGCTGGCCGATGCTCTCGAGCGACGCAGCGAAGACATCGTGCAGACCGTCTGTGTGCAGAACGGCATGCCGGTCGCGCAGGGCCGTCAACTCGAAGCTCCGTACCCGGTCGCTGTGCTGCGGTACTACGCCCGGCTGTGCCGGGACACCGCCACCGAGGACACACGCGACGGACTCCTCGGCGGCCGCGTCGTGGTGCGTCGTGAACCGATCGGCGTCGTCGCGGCGATCGTGCCGTGGAACTTTCCGCAGATCTTGGCCGCCCTCAAGTACGCACCGGCACTGGCTTCGGGATGCGCAGTGGTGCTCAAACCAGCGCCCGAGACGGTTTTGGACTCCTATGTCCTCGCCGAGTGTGTCGTCGAAGCAGGCATCCCCGATGGGGTGATCAACATCGTTCCCGCCGGACGCGGCGTCGGCGCCTATCTCGTCTCCCACCCAGGCATCGACAAGGTCAGCTTCACCGGATCGACGGCGGCCGGGAAGTCGCATCGGCGAACAGTGCGCCAAGCTGCTGCGGCCGGCCTCGTTGGAACTCGGCGGTAAGTCGGCGGCCATCATCCTCGACGACGCGAACCTCGATCTGGAGGCCGTCGGCACACAGCTGTTCGCCGCTACCCTGCTGAACAACGGGCAGGGGTGCTTCCTGAGCACCCGCGTGTTGGCCTCCGGCCGTCGCTACGCCGAAATCGTCGACCTGCTAACCGATTTCGCCAAAACGCTGAGGATCGGCGACGCCCTGGACGACGCCACCCAGATCGGACCGATGGCCACCGCCGCCCAACGCGAAAGGGTGGAGAGCTTCATCGCCAAGGGAGTCGGCGAAGGTGCGCGGATCACGACCGGCGGCGGCCGACCGTCGAGCCGCGACCGCGGATGGTTCGTCGAACCCACCATTTTCGCCGATGTCGACAACGGTCACACGATCGCCCAGCAGGAGATCTTCGGTCCGGTGTTGTCGATCATCCGATACAGCGACGACCAGGAGGCCGTCGACATCGCCAACGACTCCGACTTCGGCCTCGCAGGCACGATCTGGACCAGCGACGCGCAACGCGGACTCGAGCTGGCCAGACGTATCCATACCGGCACCATCGGCGTCAACAAATACCTGCCTGATCCTGTCGGGCCCTTCGGCGGCGTCAAGGCCAGCGGCATCGGCTCCGAACTGGGACCCGAAGGTCTTACCCCGTACCGGCAACTGAAGTCGATCTATGTCGACTGACCACGTTCGTCGCCTAGCCGCAATGACCAGTTGCACAGGTCAGCTGCAATGAGAGGAAGACCATGACCATCACCGATGCGCCAACGCCAGAGCCCGGCGTCATGACCGAGTTGACGGCCCCTGCAGTATCCGAAGTCCACCATCTCTCATTGACCGTCACGGATCTGGACGCCAGTCTGGACTGGTACTCGACAGTGTTCGGCACGAGTGCGCTCCCGGTGAAGTTCATGCACCACGAGTGCGAGGACACCGGCTACGGGATGCTCTTGCCCGTCCCCGGCTCGACCGTGTGGATTGGGCTGCACACCAATACCGCCAATCAGCACGAACGATTCGACGAAGCACCAACCGGTCTGGATCACGTGTCGTTCCGGGTCGCCCAACGCACCGACCTGGAAGCCTGGACCCAGTGGCTCGACCACCTCGCGATCGCTCACACCGGCATCAGGGACCTCGATGATCCGTTCCGGTACTCCACGGTCGTGTTCCGCGATCCCGACAACATTCAGCTCGAATTCATCGCGGTCGAGTGACCAGAACGGACCACTGTGACTTTGGGACACCTGACCAGCTCATGCACTGTCATCGACGTAAATCCGGCCAAGGCCATCGCAGACCATGCCCGAACCAATGGCGATAGAGTCGTCATCCGTTACGAGGGAGGCGATCTCACCTACGCAGAGCTCGATCGCCGCGCCGCCCGCCTGAGCGCCACCCTGTCCGACGGGGGCGTCGCCCACGGTGACCGAGTCGCCTATCTCGGCCTCAACAGTCCCGCGTTCCTGATCACCATGCTGGCCTGCTTCCGCATCGGGGCGGTGTTCGTCCCGGTGAACTTTCGGCTGGTGGGCCAGGAGCTGCAGACCGTGCTCGAACGCAGTGGGGTATCGGTGATCGTCTGCGAGGAGGGTCAGCGTCCTTCCGTCGACCTGGTGCGAAGGGCAACACCGATCACCCGCTGCCTGCTGGTTGATGACGATCCGGCGGCGCCCGTCGGGAGTCACCACCCTGGCTGGCAGCCGTGGTCGCAAATAAATCGCGGGACAGTCCATCTCGGTCAGGCAGTGGATTCGAGCGGGTTTCGACGACCCGGCCGTCCTGATGTTCACCTCCGGCACCACCGGGCTGCCGAAAGGTGTGGTCCTCACGCACGGGAACATCTGGTGGAACTCCGTCAACGTCGACACCCGCATCGACACCAGGCGTTGGGATACCACCTACGCGGTGGCGCCGCTGTTCCATGTCGGTGCGCTCAACAGCTTCGTGATTCGCGCCATGGTCAGGGGTGGCACCGTGCTGATCCGACGCACCTTCGAACCGCGGCAGTTCTTGACCGATCTGGTTGACCACCAGGTGAATTCGCTGTTCGCCGTCCCGTCGATGCTCAGTGCATTCCATCGACTGCCCGACGCGTTCGACGCCGAGCTGCCCGGGTTGCGTTCGATCGTGGTTGCGGGCGCACCTGTTCCGCCGTCGTTGATTCGGCAGTTCGCGGAGCACGGCGTCTTGCTGCAGCAGGCATGGGGGCTGACCGAGACGTCGCCTTTCGCCACGCATCTGCCCGTCGAACGCACCCTCGACAAGATCGGCTCGGCCGGAATCGCCATGCCGCACACCGAAGTCCGCGTCGTCGACATCGCCACCAGGAAACCCCTCGCGGCTCGGCGCCGCAGGTGAAGTGGTGGTCCGCGGCCCGAACGTCACACCTGGGTACTGGCAGGATCCGGAAGCCACTCGCAACGCGTTCGATCAGGACGGCTGGTTCCGCTCCGGCGATATCGGTTACCTCGACAGCGACGGTTACCTGTTCATCGTTGATCGGTTGAAGGACATGGTGATCACCGGAGGGGAAAACGTCTATCCCGCCGAGGTCGAACGGGCCTTGGCCGATACGCCCGGCTTGGCGGACATCGCCGTGGTCGGCGCCGCGGACGACGTGTGGGGCGAGGCGGTGGTCGCTGTGGTGTCCGTCCTGCCCGGCGCCACAGTCATGCTGGAGAGTCTGCACAGCCACGGCGCAGGGAAGCTCGCTCGGTACAAACTGCCCAAACGGATCCACGTGGTCGATGAGGTACCCCGCAATGCGTCCGGGAAGCTGGACAAACGAGCCGTGCGTACCTTGCTCGCCGCTGGTAGTTCCAGCTAACCCAGCGTCGCGCATTTGACATCGTCATGCCGTATCCTCGAAAGACCACTATCGCCGTCGCAAACATTCACTCGCACAAGAACTCTGACAATATGCTGTCAGGTGGCGGTGCGACGGCTGTGAATGGAGGTACGGGCGCGATCGCAGACGGTGCGCGTCCGATTATCGTCGACTCGTGGCGCCGGGTAGCACTGAGCGGCCTGCGCCCATCGGTATCGTCTCGATAGTGTCCGTCTTCGACGACGTCGACCGCCGGAGCCGGCTGATGGTCGCGGCCGCACCGATTCTCGACGAGGTGGCAGACGAGCTCGCCGATACGAGGTATGCGGTGATGCTGGCCGACCGGGGCCAACGACTAGCCGACGTGCGCTGCGCGGGGGGTCAGTTTCGCCGCGAGGTCGAAAAGAGCGGTGGCGTCGAGGGAATCACCTTCAACGAAGACGTAACTGGGACGAACTCGATCGCGACCGCATTCGAATTGCGGCACGCAGTCGTGGTGCGGGGTGAAGAGCACTACGTCGAATCCTTGAGAAGATTCAGCTGTTACGGCCTACCTGTCTTCAATCCGGTCACCCGACGTGTCGAGGGCGTTCTCGACATCAGCTGCCTGCGCGAGGATGACACACCGCTGATCGCGCCGTTCGTCACCCGATTGGCGCGACAGATCAGCGAACGACTGCTCGTCCAGAGTCGGCCGGCACAGGCGCAAATCTTGCAGTGTTTTCAGGTCGCAACGGCACAGTCGCGCAGAAGCCCTGTGGTGGCCGTCGGCTCCGACATCTTCCTTGCCAACTCCGCCGCCCTGCAGGTGATGGATGCCGCCGACGAAGCTGTCTTCCGCGCTGCTGCAACAACCCGTGCACACGCCAAGCACCTGTGGTTGACGTCAGGGCGCCGTGTGATGGTGGCTTCCCGGATAGTGCCCCACGCCGACGCGGCGGTGTTCATCTTCGACGTGGACGCCGACGCGGACCAGGGGGTCGCTGCAGACGGCGGTCGCCCGCGAAGCAGGACGTTGGTGTCCGGCGAGCCGGGAACAGGCCGGACCGCGGCCGCTCGCAGCCTGGTGGGGGATGCCGCGCACTGGTTGGACACCGCCGATATCGGAAGCTCCGAGGAGATCTGGCTGAGCCGCGTCCGGGATGCGCTCGCCGATCCGCAGGCAGTCGTCCTCGAACACATCGATCTGCTCGGCCCCGCGTTGGTCCACCGTGTGTCTGACCTGCTGCGATCGTCGCCAGCGCCTGTGGTGATGACGACGTCATCGTCGGCGGACACGGCCTCGCGTACCGCCGAGCTGACCGCGTACTGCGACAACGAGGTCACGTTGCAACCACTCCGGCACCGGCGTGCCGAGATCCCGCACCTGGTCACCGGCATCCTCAGCGAGATCGGAGCGGAGAGGGAATTGCGTTTCACCCCTGGGGCGCGCCCCTAATCCGTGATCGCGAACGCGTCGATTTCAACGAGCATCTCCGCGCGCGGCAATCCGGTGAACACCGTTGTGCGGCAGGGCAGCACGTCACTGGGAGTGTTGGCCAGCACGAATTCTCCGTAGGCGTCGTTCATGGCCGCGAAGTCCTCACGCTTGGTGAGGTAGACGCGCAGCATCACCACATCGTCGAACGTGGCGCCACTGGCGTCGAGGATGGCCTTGACGTTCTGCAGTGTGCGCGTGGTCTGAGCCCCGACATCGTCGGGATGGAGGTACTCGTTGGTGGCCGGATCAACCGGTCCCTGGCCCGAGATCTGCACGAATGGGCCCTTCCGGACGCCCTGGGAGAAGGTGTGCGCGGGAGCGGGTGCATCGGAGGAGCGCACGGCGGTCTTGTCGGTCATGTCATACCTTTCACGGATTTTCCCGGCGGGGATCCCAGCCGAGCTCGTCGGAAATCGCCTCCGCCGCGGTGCGAACCTGCGGCAGGGTGGCCAGTACCTGTTCGTGGTTGAGGAGCATGTCGGGCACCGACATCGACACCGCGGCGGCCACGGTGCCGGTGCCGTCGCGGATCGGTACCGCAATACAGTTCACGAAGCTCTCGTGTTCCTCGTGGTCCTCGGCGTAGCCTTGCGCGGCAACGAGTTCCACCTCTGCGAGATAACGTTCGGGCGAGTCGATGGTGCGCTCGGTGAACTTGGCGTACTCGATCCGTTCGGCGATCTGGCGCCACTCCGATCGGGGCCGGCCTGCTACCAGAACCTTGCCGACGGCGGTGCAGTGCAGGGGAGCGGGACGGCCCACCCGCGAGTACATCCGCACGCTCTGGGTCGCGTCCAACTTGTCGATGTAGACGGCCTCGAACGACTCGTAGACCGCGAGGTGGATGGTTTGGCCGGTGCTGGCGTTCAGTGCGATCAGGTGCGGGCGCGCCAGGGACCGCACATCACGCTGCTCGAGCGCGCGGCTCGACAGCTCGAAGAGCCGCGAAGCCAGCAGATAACGGTGGTCGGCGTCATGCCGGACGAAGCGCTCGGACTCCATCGTGCGAAGCAACCGCAGCACCGTCGACTTGTGCACGTCGAGTTGTGCGGCGAGCTGCTCCAACGACTTCGGACCCTCACCGAGAGATCCCAGGATGGTGAGCGCGCGGGACAGTGACTGGCTCACGCGATTCGCTTCGCGAGCTCGCTCGCGACCTGCAGTCGTGTCCACTCGGCCGCATCGACCTCGAGTAGTTCCTCGAGCCGGTGCAGCGGAGGCAGCCGCGCGATGTCGCCATGGCCCGTCAAAGCCGCTGCGGCGCAGAGATGACCGAGCCGAATCCGTTGCTCGTGCCCGAGTCCGCGCAGAAGTCCGGCGAGGAAGCCGCCCGCAAAGGCGTCACCTGCGCCGATCTTCTCGACGACCGCTAGACGTAGCGCAGGCACATCGACCCTTTCCCGTCCGTGGAAACCGGTCACGGTGTGGGCGTCGTTCTTGACGATCAGATGTTCGGGTTGGGGGAACAGCGCCCGTAGTTCCGCGGGGTCGTCGGTACCGAACACCGCGAGTGACTCGTCGGCGCCCATGAAGACGATGTCACTGCGACGGGTCACCCGCCCGAGCACCTCCGTTGCCTCCGCCGCTCGGCCGAGCCATAGCGCCGGGCGGTAGTTCAGATCGAAGCTGACCAGGCGACCACGCCGTGGCATCGAAACCAGCGAATCGGTCAACTGCGTTGCCGATGGTGAAAGTGCGGGAGTGATTCCGGTGACGTGTGCGAGGGCCGATTCGTCGAGCCACCGCACGGCCATCGGCGTTGCGAGGTCGGCCGGAGAAAATGCGCTCGCCGCGGAGCCACTGCGGAAGTACAGCATGCGACTCTCGCCAACGGCCAAGTCGCCGGCCGCACCGGTGCCGCCGCCGCGTTCCTTGACGTAGAGGCCGGTGGGTCGCACGGGGTCGGTCACCACCGCCGAGACGTCGACGCCCCGCTCGACGAGATGCTGGACCAGGTAACGGCCGAATCCGTCATCCCCGATTCTGGAGATCCATCCTGCCGCGACGTCCAGCTGGGCGAGAACCGTCGCGACGTTGGCCTCCGCGCCGCCGGCGGTGCGCTCGAAGGACTCGGAATCCTCCAGAGGTCCCGGCTGCGCCACCAGCACCGCGAGGCCTTCGCCAATCGTGACCGCGCGCGGGCGTGGCGCTGTCGGCGAAATCACATCGATCTCCTCAAGTGCTTGCAGTCACTAACCCTCTGGTGCAGAATAGCTCCCATCGCACATACAGCGCAACGTGCGTTGCAAAATACGCAACGACCTTGAAGGGGCCCGCCGTGATCGACAACGCAGCCGTAGCCGCGCTCGACGATCGCATCCTTGGGCCGCAGTACAAGGGGCTCCCCGCGGCGGCGTGGGGGAGTACCGTTCGCGAGTTCCTGCGCACGGCGCCGTCCCTGGATCAGATGTCCACGCCCGTGTTGACGGTGGATCGCGGCGCGATGGAATCGAACGTCGCGGTGATGGCCGACTGGGCGGCGTCGGCCGGCGTACTGCTGGCCCCGCACGGCAAGACGACGATGGCTCCGCAGATCTGGGCACGGCAACTGACCGCCGGCGCCTGGGGCATCACGTTGGCCACGCCATGGCAGGTGCAGCTGGCCCGGTCCTTCGGCGTCGCCCGGATCATGCTCGCCAATACGATCGTGGACCCCTCGGCGCTGGCGTGGCTGGCCGCGGAGTTGGACCGCGATCCCTCGTTCGAGTTCTTCAGCTGGGTGGACAGCGTCCAGACCGTCGAGCTGATGGATCACCTGCTCGGCTCGTGGCCGGGTGAACGGCCCGTCAACGTGCTGGTGGAACTCGGTGCCCCACACGGACGCACCGGGGCGCGCACGCTCGAGTCGGCACGGGCCATCGCAGAGGCGGTGCACCACTCGGCGCGGCTCGTGCTGGCGGGCGTCGGCGGTTACGAGGGGGCGCTCAGCCACGATCGCGAGCCCGCCGGCCTCGACACCGTCCGCGGGTATCTCGACCAACTCGGCCGGCTGCACCGCCAACTCGCCGACGACGGGCGTTACGGCACTGCGGCTTTGATCACCGCGGGTGGCAGCGCATACCCGGACCTCGTGGTCGAGCAGTTGGCGCACCTGGCCGACGAACGGGGCGAGCACGGCGTGCCCACCTCGGTCGTGCTTCGGTCGGGCGCGTACGTGATTCATGACGACGGGTTCTACGCCGGAATCTCGCCGCTGATCCCCAGCCGGACCGAGCGCCCGCTGCGGTCGGCGATGCACGGGTGGGCACGCGCCGTATCTCGACCCGAGGCGGAACTGGCGCTGCTCGACGCGGGCAAGCGCGACCTACCGTTCGACGAAGGGCTGCCGACACCGCAGCGCATGGCGAGTGCAGACACCGGAACGCTCGATCACTCCGCCGAGATCACCGCGCTCAACGACCAGCACGCGTTTCTTCGACTACCCGCGGGCGATGCCGGATGACGTCCCCGTCGGCGCCGTCGTGCGGTTGGGGCTGTCGCATCCGTGCACGGCATTCGACAAGTGGCGGTTGATCCCGGTCATCGACGACGCCGATGCGGCGCAACCCCGCATCGTCGACCTCATTCACACTTTCTTCTAGGTTCTAGGCGGCGCGAAAACTCATGACCGACTTGCTCATCCGAGACGTCGACGTAGTCGACGGCACCGGCGCGGACAGATACCGAGCCGACGTGGCGGTACACGACGGCCGGATCGCGGACATCGCCGGTCCCCGATCGATCCCGGGCGCGGACCGGGTCATCGAACCGAGTCCGGGCGTGGTGTTATCGCCGGGATTCATCGATCTGCACGCCCATTCCGATTTGCGGCTGCTCACCGACCCCGGCCACTTCCCGAAGATCAGTCAAGGCGTGACCACCGAGGTCATCGGCCAGGACGGAATCGCCTACGCGCCGATCGACGATGCCGCGCTGGCCGTGATCCGCCGCCAGATCGCCGGCTGGAACGGCAATCCGACGGACCTGGACTTCTCCTGGCGCAGCGTCGCGCAGTATCTCGACCGGCTCGATGAGGGGATCACCCCCAACGCCGCCTACCTGGTGCCACAGGGCACACTGCGGCTTCTCGCGGTCGGTGCCGATCAACGCCCGGCCACGCCCGCCGAGATCCAGCACATGCAAGAACTTCTCGCGCAGGGCCTCCGCGAGGGTGCGGTCGGCATGTCCAGCGGATTGACCTACACCCCCGGCATGTACGCGGACACCGGAGAACTTGCGGCGCTGTGCGAGGTGGTCGCCGAGATCGGCGGCTTCTACGCCCCGCACACCCGGTCGTACGGAGCGGGCGCGCTGGAGGCGTACGCGGAGATGATCGAACTCGCGCGCAACACCGGCTGCCCGCTGCATCTGACGCACGCGACGATGAACTTCAACGTCAATCGCGGACGGGCACAGGAGTTTCTGGACATGGTCGACGCCGGTATCGCCGACGGGTGCGACATCACGCTCGATACCTACCCCTATCTTCCCGGGTCCACCACCCTGTCAGCCCTGCTGCCGAGCTGGGCGATGTCCGGGGGACCGGATGCGGCACTGGAGCGCATGCAGGATCCCGACGTCCGCACGCGAATCACCGAGGACGTCAACGTAAACGGCTCCGACGGGTGCCACGGCGTCACCGTCGAGTGGGACACCATCCAGATCAGCGGGGTGGCCAACGGCGAACTCGACTCCTACGTCGGAAGCACGATCCAGGCGATCGCCGCGGATCGTGGAATTCCCCCGGTCGAGGTCTTCTTCGACCTGCTGACGCGTGACCAGTTGGCCACCACCATCCTGCAGCACGTCGGCCACGAAGAGAACGTCCGCGCGATCATGGTGCACCCCAAGCACATGGGTGGCAGCGACGCCATCCTGGTCGGAGCCAGACCGCATCCGAGGGCATGGGGCACCTTTCCGCGGTACCTCGGTCACTACGTCCGCGAGATCGGCCTGTTGAGCTTGGAGGAGTGCGTCAACCATCTGACCGGTCGTGCCGCGAACGGCTTCGGCTCGCCGACCGCGGGGTCGTTCGGGTCGGCTACGCCGCGGATCTCGTACTCTTCGACCCCGCGGTCGTCTCCGACACCGCCACGTTCGAGAACCCGAAGCAGCAGGCGCGCGGAATCAGCCATGTCCTCGTCAACGGCGAGTGCGCGATCGACAACGGCGAGCCAACCGGACGACTCGCGGGCCGCGCACTGCGGATGGACTCCTCGAGGAAGCAGACCATATGACTACATCTGCCTCGGCCGCCATGGCGACCATCCTGCAGGACCGGGCACTGGCCGTCGTTCGCGCTCCCGAGATCCCCGATCCCGTGGCGCTCGCGAATGCCCTCGCGCACTCCGGCATTCGCGCTGTCGAGCTGACGTTCACCACGCCGGGCGTTCTCGACTACCTGAGCGCCGCCGCGTCCTCGGATGCGGTGTTGGGGATGGGCACCGTCTGCACCGCGGATCAGGCCAAGGCGGCCATCGGTGCGGGCGCTCGATTCCTCGTCACTCCGGGGGTCCGGTCAGAAGTCGCGAAAGCGGGTTCGGACAGCGATATTCCGGTGATCATGGGCGCCCTCACACCGACCGAGATCCTCGTCGCACTCGATCTCGGCGCCGCTGCGGTGAAGATCTTTCCGGCCGGCGCCTTCGGTCCCCGGTACTTCAAGGATCTACGCGGGCCGTTTCCCGAAGTCGCGCTGATCCCGTCCGGCGGGGTCAATGCGGGCAATGCCGCCGAATTCCTCGCGCACGGTGCCGTCGCGGTCACGGCGGGAACCGACGTCGTTTCACCGCAGGCCGTCGCATCTGGCGATTGGTCCGACATCGCCTCTCGCGCTGCCGCGTTCGTGCAATCACTGAACTAGTCCACACCACCGTCCAGGAAAGGCCCTGCCATGAGTTCCATGATCGACTGGCTCAGAACGTCGACGCCAGGACTGCTGATTCTCTGCGGACTCGCGATCGCGATCCTGCTGTTCGCCATCATCAAGGTCAAGCTGGAGCCGTTCATCGCACTGCTCCTCGTCGGCCTCGGACTTGCGCTGGCCGCCGGGCTACCCGTGAAGGACATCGTCGGCACCGCGATCAAGAGCGGCGATTCGATATTGGAGACGGGTTTCGGGTCCATCCTCGGACACATCGCGGTGATCATCGGGCTCGGCACCGTCTTGGGCGCAATCCTCGAACGGTCGGGCGGCGCCGACGTCTTGATGACCAAGCTGCTCGGGATATTCGGCGAACGCGGCGCGCCGGTCGCGATGGGCCTGCTCGGTCTGATCTTCGGCATCCCGGTCTTCTTCGACATCGGAATCTTCGTGCTGGCGCCGCTGGTTTACGTGGCCGCCAAGCGCGGCGGGAAGTCGCTGGTGCTGTACGCGATGCCCATGGTCGCCGGCCTGTCGATGACCCACGCGTTCCTGCCGCCGCACCCGGGACCGGTCGCCCTCGGTGGCCTGCTGGAGATCAGTCTGGGCTGGCTGATTCTGATGGGATTCGTCTGCGGTATACCGGGTTTCATTGCTGCGGGAATTCTGTGGGGCACCTACATCGGCAAGCGGATGATGGTCGAGGTGCCGCCCGAGTTCATCGTCGAGGAGGACCACGACTCCGACGGCCCGGGTGGGGCGCCCACCGGCGGGGGCGTCGGCACCGTCAAGGAGACGGACGCCAAGACGGACCGTGCCGTCAAGACCAGTCCACCGTCGGTTGGTCTCATCGCGGCGATCATCGCCATACCCCTGGTTCTGATTCTCGGGGCGACGTTCGGCACCCAGCTCCTCGATGCGGGACCGTTGCTGTCGGTGCTCACCTTCCTCGGTACGCCCGCAGTCGCCCTGCTCATCGCCGTGCTGGTCGCCTTCTACGTGCTCGGTGTCCGTCGCGGATCGAGCGTCCAGGAACTCAGCGTCCTCACCGGCGAATCGCTGCGTCCCGTCGGCATGCTGTTGCTGGTCGTCGGTGCCGGCGCGTTCTTCGGCAAGGTCATCTCCGCCACGGGAATTGGCACCGCCCTGGCCGACACGATGTCCGCGGCGGGGCTGCCGGTGATCGTGTTGGCCTACATCATCAGCTGTGGGCTGCGCATCGCGCAGGGCTCGGCGACCGTCGCGATCGTCACCACCGGTGGCATCGTGGCTCCGCTGGTCACCGGGGGCGACTACTCCCAGATGGCGGTGGCCCTGATCGCGATGGCCATCGCGGCGGGCTCCATCATCCTCAGCCACGTCAATGACGGCGGCTTCTGGATCATCTCGAAGTTCTTCAACATGACCGTGAAGCAGACCCTGCAAACCTGGACGGTGCTGGAAACGGTGCTGTCGGTGGTGAGCTTCGCCGTGGCGGCGGCGTTGTTCGCAGTGTTCGCCTAATCCGGATTCCGCCCGAACCAGGTGGTGAGCGCGTCGGGGAGTCGCGGGTCGGTTGGGTCTCCCGCCCAAGCCACGTAGCCGTCGGGTCGGATCAACACCGCAGTGGGAGCTGTGACCACGCCGAGGACCGGAAGCTCCCACCTGCCAACATATTCCGCGTCGATCAACTGAACCCGACCCGGCCTTGGAGTGGCATCGAAGACGCCGGGCTCACCGAGGTTGAGCAGCACTGGCCGGGCGTCGTGGAGGAGGTTGAAGACCCGCAGCGGCCCGTTGGCGGTGACCAGGTCGAGGTCGGGCATGCGGCGCCCGACCAGCGGGGTGCCCGTCACCGAGGTCGTAATGGATGTCCAGACCCGTCATCATCGCCGCGAATCGCGTGCGAGGCTCGTCCATGCCGAGAAGCTCGGAGATGATGTCGCTCAAGGCCTTGATGCGGTCGTCGTCGCGGCGAAGCGCGGTTTGCGCCATCGTGTTGCGCAACACGCGGGCAGCGACCGGATGTCGCTCGGCATGATAGGTGTCGAGAAGGCTTTCCGGCGATGTCCGGTCGACGACCTGGGCCAGCTTCCAGCCCAGATTCACGGCGTCCTGAACACCGATGCCGAGGCCCTGTCCACCCACCGGGGGATGCACGTGTGCGGCGTCGCCGGCCAGCAGCACCCGTCGATCGCGGTAGGCCGCCGCCTGCCGAGCCATATCGGTGAACCTGGAGATCGAGGTGGGACTGTGGATCCCGTAGTCGGTCCCGTATACGGCGATGAGCGCCTGCGCTGAGATCGCGCAGGGCAGGCACGGTCGTGGGTCCGACGCGTGCTTCGGTGACCATGACCCGGATCGGCCCGCCATCCTCCAACCTGCCGATGCCATGGATACCCAGAGCGTCGTGGCGGATGCCCCAGTCCGGCTCCTCGACCATCTCGACCTCGGCGATCAGGCTGCTGGTCGTCGGATCCCATCCGGGGAAGTCGATGCCGGCCGCCTTACGGATCAGACTGCCTCCTCCGTCGCATCCGACGAGATATCCCGCCCGCAGCGGCGGGCCGTCGGACATCTGGACGTCGACACCGGTGTCGTCCTGCGCGATACCCGTCACCTCGCGTCCGCGATGGATCGGTACCGCCAACTCGCCGACCCAGTCGGCCAAGAGGCGCTCAATGTGCTTCTGCGGCAACGCAAGCCCGTAGGGGTGCCGGGTGGGAAAGTCACTGATGTCAAAACGAACGTCGGCAAACCCCGCGACTTGCGCCGTGTACCCCTGCGAAAGGAACCGATCAGCGATACCACGCTGGTCGAGAACCTCGATGGTGCGGGAATGAAAACCGAGTGCACGCGCGCCGATCAGGTCCTGGTCGGCACGCCGCTCGACAATGGCGACGTCGACCCCCGCCAACGCCAACTCACCTCCCAACATCAGCCCAGTCGGGCCTCCTCCAACGACCACCACCGCATGTTCGGCCATGTCGCCCCTCTCATATCCGCAGGTTCTGGGCTTCGGCCAGCGATTCTGCGGTACGACCCGGGTCTTGCCGCAAGCCCCCCGGTGCGCTATATGTTGAAAGTGGAAGGGGTACGGCCGTAGTCGCCGGTAACCTCGAGCCCGAGCAGAGCCGATCGTTGAGTGGCGCCGGTGTGTTCAGTCCATCAGGTCAAGGGTGTCGAACCGGTGGTTGGACCAGATTCGGCGCGAGCGTTCTTCGGGGTAGGGCGCGGTGACGGGGTCTGCGTCGTAGATGCGCGTGGTTCGTGTGGTCGCATCGTACGGCGCCCAGCCCGGGTTTCCGGTGGCCGCGAATCTCGCCCAGTCGGCACGCATCTGGTGAGAGACGCGGGCGACCTCGTCCGCGGCATTCGGACGGGCAGAGCGGTCGCTGCGCACATCCTCGACGCCGAGCGTGCCGAACACCAGGAGGACGTCGAGACTGTGCGAGGCGCCGTGCTCACGGTCGAAACCCCAACACAATTCGTAGGTCCATGCTGCTCCACCCCCGGCGTGCTGGGCGTGCGCGAGATGCAGACTGGACATGCGGAACAGCCAGTCGGAGTTGACGAGTTCATCCAGCTCGCCGGGTGTGGCCTCGGGGTACGCGTCGCGGTAGCCACCGGGGCCGTTGGCGACAGGAGCGAGACGGTCCAGGGTGGCGCTGAGCTGCTCATCGGTCACTTCGCTGCCGGGCCGGGCGGTGAACAAGCTGTATTCGTCATGGGTATGGCCGACGAGCAGGTCGACGTCGCGGCCGGAACCGGCGGCGAGCGCGCGCCACGGCGCGTGCGGAAGTATGGCGCCATCGACGACGGGGGAGAACGGTGTCGGCGTCAACGCCACGGATCCCCACGACTCGAGGAATTGCGGCATCTTCTGAATCACCGCGTCCGTCGCGTCGATCAGGCTGCGCGGCGACAGGCGGACCAGGTCATCGACGGTGGCCCGCGCACCGAGTTCGGCGGCGATCGTTGCCGAGACCGCGGCGGCGAGCCTGGGGGAGAGGTAGGTACCCGGCACGCTCTGCGCTATCGCACGGCGAAACAGCCCGGCGGCCATCGGCATGACAAGCAGCGCAGCGATACACCCGGCTCCGGCGGACTGGCCGAACACCGTCACGTTGCCGGGATCGCCGCCGAATGCGGCGATGTTGTCCTGCACCCACCGCAGCGCGGCGATCTGGTCGAGAATGCCGCGGTTGTCCGGGGCATCGGCGATATGGGCGAATCCTTCGACACCGACGCGATAGTTGACGCTGACCACCACCACACCGGACTGGGCGAGCGTCCTACCGTCGTAGTGTGGGTTGCCGGAGCGGCCCTGCAGGTACCTGCCCCCGTGAATCCACATCATCACCGGTCGTCCGGTGGCACCGAGGTCCGGAGCCAAGACATTGAGCGTCAGACAGTCCGCGGAGCCGTCGGCGGCAACGCCGGACACCGACGACATCACCGCACCCGCGAAGTCCGCTTGGGGGACAGGCGGACCGAACTCCAGTGCGTCGCGGACACCGTGCCACGGTTGCGCCGCATCGGGCGCCGCGAACCGTCGTGGGCCGAACGGCGGGGCGGCATACGGAATCCCTCGGAAAACCGCGACGGCGTCCTCCCACCCGCCGCGCACGATGCCGCCCGTCGTGCGGACTTCAGGTTCGCCGCGCACCCGAGTACTCACTAGCTCGTGATAGCAGGATCGTCATCACTGAGTAGGTGGCCAAGCCGGTCTCCCGAGTCGAGAAGTCGGTTCTTGAGTTCGTCGAGGTTCACACCGATGAGGTGGTGCTCGCGTTTGCGCCACTGTCCGGCGACGATGACCGCCTCGATGTTGCCCACGCCGGCGTGCAGTGCCGTCGCTACCGGATCGTGCACGGGCCAGAGGTTCAGTGCGCGGGCGTCGATGGCCACCACGTCGGCCTGCATCCCGGGTTCGATCCGGCCGACCCGGTCGGCAACTCCGAGCGCGCGGGCCCCTTCGACCGTCGCCCAGGACAGCGCCTGCTTGCACGTCACCGTCGGTGTGGCGGCCATCTCGCCGGTGATTCGACGACTGTGCTCGTGGTCGACTCCCCGCTGGTGCGCGAGCGCCACCCGCGCCGCCGTGAGAAGTTCTCCGCCGATGGCTGTTTCGGTGTCGATGCCCAGCGACGGCGCCGCTCCATAGCGCAAGAGCGGTGCGGTGATCGGTTGGCCGTGGCCGTGCCCGAGTTCGTTCTCGGGTGTGATGGTGAACGAGACACCCGCATCGACCAGCAGCTTGAACCAGTCCTCGGTCAGTCCTTCGCCATGCACGACGTTGGTGGTCGGTCCGAAGAGGCCGGCCCGGCGGACGGCGTCCCACGCGGGGGCAGGCTCGCCACCGCTATGGTGCATCGACGCCACGATGCCGCGCTGCGCGGCGGCGCGGAAGTCCGCCACCGCAACCTCCGGGGTCGACAGTTGTGGACCGAGGATGGCCATTCCCACGGTCACCAGCGACGCGCTCCCGGTGACGCCGATGAGCCGGTCGACTTCCTCGAGCGGGTGGCCGACGTCGGCGGCGCGGTCCGGTGAGCCGTGCAGGAAGACGGCGCGGATGCCCGCGGTCTGCAGCGCCGCCACCGCAGCGTCGCTATGTTCGGGTGTGGGATTGTTGTGACACCAGTCGCCAAGAGTCGTTGTGCCGCAGTTGATTTGGTTGAGCGCACCCACCAGGTTGCTGATGTGGACGTCGTCGGGGCGATAGTGAGGCGCGACGCGGCCGCGCACGTGGGCGAAGTACTGCGGCAACGTCCAGTCGGCCCCGATCAACCGCAACGCTGTCTGCCAGGTGTGCAGATGCGCGTTGATCAGGCCGGGAATGACGATCCGGCCGTTCAGGTCGACGACGTCAGCGCCTGCCGACTCGAGGTCGGTGCCCGTTTGCGTGATGAGGTCGTCCTCGATCAGCACGTCGATGCGCTCGCTGTCGGGGCGGCCGGGCGCCATGGTGATCACCTGCGCACCGCGCAGCAGTATCCGGGTCACCGGTAGATGTTAAAGAGTGGCACTCCGGCGGGACACGAAGACCTCGACCACGCCCTTGTCAGTGCAAGCGGTCAGTAGTCCCAGACGGCCGGCACCATCCGGAAGCCGTCGCCGGCGACCGCCACGTGGCAGACGGACGGGAACGGCAGGTGAGTGGCCACCAGTTGCTCGCCGCTCGCCGCGAGTTCCTTCAAGAGACGGACCCGCACGCGGGCCGATTCCTCGGGGTCGTGTTCGAAGCCGTTGTACCACTCGGGGTTGTCGAACCCGGGCTGGAACACCGCGTCGCCGGCGAACGTCAGCCGCTCGCCGCCGGACTCCAGGCGGACGATGCTGTGGCCGGGGGTGTGACCGCCGGTGCGGACGATCAGCACTCCAGGCGCCACCTCGTACTCGGTCTCGAACGGCCGCAACTGGCTGCGGTACACGTCCAGGAACTGCGCGGCAGTCCGCCGAAGCACGTCCGGAATCGGCGCAGGCATGACCGTGCGGGAGAAGTCGGGCGCTTCCCAGAACTCGGCCTCGGCCGACGCCAGGTGCACCCGGAGGTCCTGCCGCAGCTGATTCCTCAGCCCGTCGACCAGCAGCCCGCCGATGTGATCCATGTGCAGGTGGGTGAGCACCACGTCGGTCACGGATGCGGGATCGATCCCGGCGGCGTCCAGTCGCATGGCCAACTGCCCGGCCCGCGGGAAGTCCGGGAACTCCGTCCCCAGCCCGGAATCGATGAGTATGGTCTTGCCACCGCTACGCACCACGGCCACGTTCAACGGCCAGTCGATCATCTCCTGCGGCAGGTACATGTCCTTGAGCCAAGCCGACAGGTCGGCAGAGGCGGCGTTGGTGGCCATCGTGACGGTGGTTATCGGCAGCACTCCGTCGCTGATCACCATCACGTCGATGTCGCCGACCCGCAGCGCGTAGCGCGACGGGACCAATTCGTCGAGCCTCGGCTTGATGATCTGTGAGGTGGTGTCCAAGCTCATGTTCTTCTCCTCGTGAGGGCCTTGAGACGTTGCGAAAAATGGACGGTGAGATCCGTCTACCGGTAAGACCGATCAGTGCCGCGTTTTGTGACACTGCGGCCGGGGCGCAGACGATGCACGGGCGCAGCACTCTGCTCAAGGTGCATGGTCGAAATCCAGCGCGCAACCTCCACCAGTGCAAGGGTTTTCAAGTGCCGCCGGGTCGGGCCCTCTCGACTAGCGATGCATAAAGACTCGCGATGACGACGGCACGGTGGTGCCAGACATGTCTACAGTGCGTACAAAGCCGGCAGATTGACGACGATCGCTTCCTGGCTGCTTCGGGCAATCACCAGTTCCGCCGGTGTGCTCGGGTCGGGGTTTTCCTCCCTGTGCGGCAGGTGCGGGGGGACGAAGATGTAATCACCGGGCTCGGTCCGGACGCGAACCTCGCTCACTCCGTCGAAGAACACGAATTCAGGGTGCCCGCTGCGGATGTAGATCATGGTCTCCGAGTCACCATGGTGATGGTTGGCCGAAACGCTGCCCGGCGCGGCCAATGTCTCTCCCATCCACAACTTCTCGCTGCCCACGGTGGCTCCGCTCAGCGCGGCGAACCGCTGCATGCCTTCGGTCTGAGCCGTGCTCGCATCGAGTTCGGATGACTTTATGTGGCGCACACGATTGCGGGGCGCACCCTTCGCGGCATCGGGGGAGAAGTCGGGATGAAAACCGTCGGGGCCAGCCATGCATTCCACCGTAGCCCCGCGCTCCGACCGAGCGCTGCCTGGTCGTCGACGAGTTCAGAACGATCAGGATCGGCGGGCCCAGGCGTGGCTGAGGGATCGACGATATGCTTCCGGTGCTCTCAGTTCGATGACTTCCGGCGCCGCCGTGGCGTGGTGTTGTCAGCCGTGGGCGAGCGCGCGGTCGGCCAGCGCCCCGATTGCCGGTGCCAACAGCTCGGGAGTACTCGAGCGTCAGGTGACCTGCGTCGAAGTACACCAGGGTGTTGCCGACGATGACCGGGCAGCGGTTGGCGGTGCAGAACAGTTCGGTGAGGTCGGCGTATTGCCCGCCGCCGGCTTTGGTGGCGGCCGACTCGGCCGCGATGCCGGGTTCGTGCTCCGCGCTCCGGATCGCGCCGAGCATGCCGTCGCGTCATCGAGGTGCCCGGACAGGCAGATCGGCACCGGCGCGGGCGGATCAGCGGTCGGACCGAGCACCAGCACCTTCGCGCCGGTGTCGCGCAGCTGCTGCACGAGGCGGGTCAGGCTGTCGATCCACGCCGGGTCGTACATCTTGAGGCCAGGCACCAGCGTGTCGGCGCCGTTGGCATCGTACGCCGCGCGGAGCTCACCACGATCAGCTGGGGGTGCTCGGCGCGTAACCGGGCCATGATCTGAGCGCGCCACTGCTCGCACTGTTGAATCTCTTCAGCCAAGCCATTGAAGCGGTTGGTCGATGGGCAAGTCCATTATTGGGCAGCCCGCCTTGGCCATCATTTCCAGCCGCCAGTGCCGCTGCTCGGCGACCTGCTGGAACGCCGGATTCAACATCGCGGCATGTGAGTCGCCGATCAGGGCCACCGTCGTCGTCGAGGCGGTATCGCCCGTCGCGCACTCAGGCTGTCCGGAGTCGAAAGGCAGCACGCGCAGGCAGCCGTGAGTCAATATGCGCCATTGTTGGGCCGTCTGGTCGGTGAGTGGCGGGTTCAGGTTCGACGGGACGGCTTTCAGGTCGACCGATGCCGCGACCGCGGCCTGCACCTGAGCGAACACGTTGCTGCACCGCCGCGTCGTATGCCTCCATGTTGGAGCCCGGAGGGACAGACGCCGCAGTGATGATCAGCGGCTTGGCCGCAGGGCCGCGGCCGACCGGGTTGGGTACCCCTATCAGCAGAACCAGGCCCACACAGACCGCGACCGCGGTGGCGGCACCGCCCAGCGCCAGACTGGCCAGGGCAGAGCGGCGCAGGCGAGTCGGCGAATCGCAACGGGTTCTCGATGAAACGCAGGGTGAGCACCGCCAGCCCGGCAGAGACCAGGACCGCTGCCAGCCTGCCGGCCAGCCCCAGTGGGTGGCCCAGCAACGCCGGTGTGAGCACCAGCACCGGCCAGTGCCACAGATACCACGAGTACGACACCCGGCCGATCGCCCGCATCGGCGACAATCCCAGGACGCGGCCACATCCCTGCGACGGTCCGGCACAGCCGGCGCCGATCACCAGCACCGCGCCCAGCGTGGGCAACAGCGCGGCGATCCCCGGATAGGGCGTGGTCCGCGCTCAACTGGGTGCAGGCCAGCAGGATCAGGGCCAGCCCCGCCCATCCGGCGATCGCGGCAGGTCGTGGCGGCAGCCGGCGCCACTGGACGGCCGTGAGAGCCACCAAGCCGCCGACGGCCAACTGCCAGGCCCGGGTGGGCAGCGAAAAGAACGCCACCGGGGGCACCAGGTAGGTGAGCACCAGCGACAGCGCGAACGACACGGCGGCGACCAGCGCAAGGACCACCAGATACGGGCGTCCGAGGAGGTGGCCTCGGCCTTGGTGGCGGCCGGCGCGCGCGCCGGATGAGCCACGCCGTGCCGATGATCAAGATCGGCCACACCAGGTAGAACTGCTCCTCGACGCCCAACGACCAGTAGTGCTGGAACGGCGACGGCGACAGCATGTTCTGTTTGCCGAAGTAGTTGACGCCCTGAGCTGATGAACCGGTAATTGCTGACGTACAGAGCGCTGGTGATGCCGTCGAGAGTGACGGACTGGACCTGCAACGGGGGTAGCAGGACAGCCGAGCCGATCATGGTGACGACGCCGACCGTGGCCGATGCCGGCAGCAGTCGGCGGGCCCGCGCCCCGTAGAAGCGGCGCAGCCGGACGGTGCCGGCGGTGCTGGCCTCGCGCCACAGCAGCCCGGTGATCAGGAAGCCCGAGATGACGAAGAACACGTCCACGCCGACGAACCCACCCCCCACACCGGGCACGTCAGCGTGAAACAGGACAACGGCCAACACCGCGACGGCGCGCAAGCCCTCGATGTCGGGGCGAAATCCCTTTGCTGCCGAGCCCGGAGTGCGCGGATCGGCCAGAATCTTGCTAGCCCGGCGAACCACTTTCGACGTTTGAATCCTTTCCTGCGGTCCGATGGCGATCACCTTGCGGAACCCGCGCCACTGCCCGAGAGAGCCCTGCTGCGCGACCCGAACGGTTCAACTCGCCGTCGCTCGGGCAATTCGGCTCGCGGTGAAACGCTTTGGAGTTCCTCGCGGCGTGGCCGAGAATGCCGAAGGTCGCATTGGGGATTGCGTCATCGCCGCGCTCGACTCGTGAACCGGTTTGGTCATTCCGCCATCCCCAGGTGCGCGAACGGGCATCGGGTGTCGCGCACCAAATCGCGTCGCGCCGAGGTGCGACCGGATGCGCGTCATGGTAAATCCTCTCAACGACTCATCGTCCCTTGTCACTGATACGAGAAAACGGTGGCACCGCTGACCATGGAAGCTAACAGATCAGCGTTACCGTTGCTACGTGTCGTTTGACGCAATTGCCCTGTGTCGCACGGCACAGGGAAGACCCCGGTCTCAAAGAATCGCAGAAAATTGCAGTCCCCCTGATTGCAATTGCAGCACGAAAGTTGTAGGCGCGGACTTAATCGCCAATCTCGTGCCTGGTCAGTTTCTTCCTATCGCGACGGTGATCCATCTGATGATAAATCACGTAAATTCCTTGTAACCCTGCATATTTGATTTGGTAAGTATTTCTACGTCTGCGTCTGACGCGGCGACAGTGCCCGTCGATGAGTTTCGCCAGACGTGGAAGTCTGCCTGAGCGGAACCAGTCGTAAGGAGAAGTGATGGGCACCAAGCGATCCCGTAGTGGTCACCTACCGATCAACGGGCTGAACCTCTATCACGAGGTCCACGGCGAGCTCGGCACGTCGAAACCTCCGTTGCTGTTGATCCCCGGAGCGTTCATGGCCGTTGATTCGATGACCGCGTGGGCGATGGCCTTCGCAGGCAGTCGCACGGTGATCGTGTTCGATCAACAAGGACACGGCCGCACTCCGGATACCTCGCGGGAGATGTCGTACGAACAGTTCGCCGATGATGCCGCGGCGTTGCTACGCGCCCTGGAAGTGGAGCGCGCGGATGTGATCGGCTACTCGCAAGGTGGCGGGGTTGCATTGCAGCTCGCGATCCGTCACCCGTCGCTGGTGAGCAAGTTGGTCTCGATATCGGCCACCTTCCGGAAGGACGGCTGGTACCCGTCGGCGTTCGAGGCCATGGAGCGCCTCAGCGCCGAAGCCTTCGCCGGTACAACCGTCGAGAGGGCGTTCAAGGACCACACGCCGGACGTCAAGGCATTCGACGCCTACATCGAGAAGATGAAGACCTTGAACGTCAACGATCAGGACATCAGCGAGGCAGAGATGCGTTCGATCTCCGCGAAGACGATGGTGATCGTCGGCGATGCGGACGGCGTGACGCCAGAACATGCGGTGGAGATGTTCAGGCTGCGCGGTGGAGGCGATGAGGGGGCGGCTTCGTCGGGAACGCTGCAAGAGGTTCCGGCCGCGCGCCTGGTGGTGCTTCCGGCGACGTCGCACATCGGCATCTCGGGGGAGTGCGAACTACTGGCACCCCTCGTCGGTGCGTTTCTCGATGACGTGACGCCGAAGACGCCGCAACTCTTCTAGGCCGTGCGGCTAATCGTCGAGGGCGTTGCACGAGGCGGCGCCACGATGTGCCCGAGGTGTCGTGCGCTTCCACAACTCGAACGGCTTCCGGCCGTTTGGATGCCTCACGGCCAACGTGAAGTGGCTCAGAACGTAAGCACGCGTCGACCCGTCCCACTCCGGAAACGTCGGTGGGGAATACCGTAGGAGCAGGTAATCGGCGTGTCTCCATTTGTTCGACATTGGCTTCCTGCCAACATTTGTCGGCGACGAACCCGTCCGGGTAGAAGTTCACGCGGTTGTCCCAAGTGGTGTTTTGGGTCAGTGCGACGCCGCGTCCGTCGACGTATGACGGGCAGCGGGGGCTTGGCGCGGTGTAGACGCCAGCCATCAGGGGCAGGCTGATCGCGTCGGAGTAGACGCAACTGCCGCTGGGAATGGCGGAAGTCGCGGCGCGCAGGTCCTCTTGGCCCCGAAGATCGCTGAGTTGCAACGCCGGTGCCGATCACGAAAGCGACGGCGAATGCCATGGCGATCAGAGCGCCTCTTCGTATGTCGAGGGCGCGGCTGACCAGGAGAGCGACTGCGGGACCGAGGAATTCGCCGTAGTGCGTGAAGTACGTCGGTGACGTTGCGAACGCCAGCGCGGTGATCACGAGCACTGACGCCCACAGCCCGACTTGCGGGTCGAAACGCCGGAAACTGATGACCACGAGCAGCGCGATCAGCACCAGGGCGAGTGGGATCGTGATGTCTGCGAGCCCCACCATGTCGACGACACGGTCGAGGCCGACGGGCACGAACGAGTTGTGCGCGCGGCTGAGCTGAGTGACGACGACGTCGTGCCAGGCACGGGCGGGAGCTGAGACGACGAATGGCGCGATGACCACAGCCATGGCACAGGAGTCCGCCGCCAGCCAGCGGTAGCAGCCATCCGGGCCGTCGTGTCCACAGGAGGTACCCGACGACCACGACGACATACGCGAGCGCGAATAGCTTCAGCGAGACACCGACGACGAGGAACATGCCGCACGTAACGAGGTCGAAGCGTGTGGGTTGGTCGTGGCGTAGCAGGAACCAGACCGCGGTGAGACACGCACAGGTAGCGAGCGGCTCGAGCAGGATCGTCTGCCCGGCCACGATCGCGTTCGGCATGACGGCGTACAGGGCGGCCGCGACGAGCGCACGTCGGCGACGAGTCACCGGGTCGCCGGGGAGGAGCGCGGCGAGCCGATACACGAGCACGATGTTGAGCGCTACGACCAGCTGCATCTCGACCCGGCCGGCGACCATTCCGATCGGGTCGCCGAGGAGGTACCCGAAGGCGGCCGCGGGCAGCAGGACAAGCGACACCCCTGGCGGGTGGACGATCGAGAAGTCGGAGTAGGGCAGGTAGCCATCGAGCAGCAGTCGCGCGGCCGCGTAGTAGACGCCGTCGTCGTACTCGAGCACGCCGAACAGGTTGTGTGACGGCCACCACACCAATGTGCGGAGCGCCACGCCGACCACGACCACTGCCGCGAGTGGCCATGCGACGTGAAACGTTCGCGCGCGCGGGACTGCGGCTACAGATGCAGGTATCGGCTCGTCCATCTCTCTGACACTGAGCCGACCGTAACGAGTGGGTGCGGGATTCGTGGTGCAATCACGAGCAATGGGTGAGCGCACGTGACCTCCGAGCGATGAGCCGCCCGGATGCCGCCTGTTTGGCTGAGGTGGGTCAGTGCGTGACGGTCCACGGTTCGCGGGCGAAGATCTGCTCGACCATCGGACGGAAGAACTCGAGCGGACGGTGCTCGAATTGCGTATCGAAACAGTTCTGGTCGTACTTCTCGCAGAACTCCACACAATCGTCGAACCACGGGTGGTTGCGATACTTTTCCCGGGCGTCCCGGATACCACCCATGTGAGGGGCGTAGTAGTACTGCTGGAATTCGGGGTGGACCTTGACGATCCAGGCCACCCGTTCCGACACGTAGGGCGCGATGACTGCTGCAGCGAACGCGCCATGCGCGTGCGGCGCGTAGGTGTCACCGATGTCATGCAGGAGCGCCGCGACGACGTACTCGACCGATCGTCCGTCGTCGAACGCCCGCGTTGCCGACTGCAGTGAGTGGTCCAGCCGGCTGATCGGATATGCCTGCTGCCCGTCGGCGAGAGCTTCCACCAGGGCGAGTACGCGGGGCACCAGCCCAGCGTTATTTGCCTCCTCCGCGCGACGATGAGGGCATAGTCTTCCGCGGTGCCCTCGGCCATCGTGCGGTAGGTGGCACGTGTTGGCGTGCTCATGGCCTGCTCCTCTCGACGCGTTCCCGATCAAGCGTAGCCGTGGCGCATTTCGGCCGCGCGTCGGACCGCGCGAGTGCGTTGCGTTCAGGGCATTAGCGTGCGCTTGGAGGCCGGTTTCCGATGTGCAGAGACGGTTATGCGGTAACCGCGGCGGCGATCGCCGCGGCGGAGCGGTCGATGTCCTCATCCGTCGTCGCCCAGTTCGAGATCGACACCCGCAACACGTATTCACCGTTCCATGTCGTCCCACCGAGCCAGCACGTCCCGTCAGCCTGGATCGTGGCAACGGCAGCGCGGTTGGCATCGTCGCCGCCGGGCAGTCGGACCAGCACCTGGTTGAGAACGACGTCGTTGAGCACCTCGGCGCCGGGAATGGCGACCAGCCGTTTGGCCATTCGCTGTGCCTGCGCACAATTGCGTTCGATCATCGCGGCGACGCCCGCGCGCCCCAGCGAACGAATCGCCGCGTAGATCGGGACCGCGCGGGCACGCCGGGAGCTCTCCGGAACGTAGTTCGTGTTGTCGCGCTGGCCCGGATCAGCGACCAGATAGGGACCGGCCAAGCTCATCGCGGCCGTGTGAGCACCGGGGTCGGCGACGATCGCCATCGCTGCGTCGTAGGGCACGTTGAGCCATTTGTGGGCGTCGACGGCCCACGAGTCCGCTCGCTCGACGTCGGCGGTGAGGGGCCGGGTGGCCGGTGCGGCGGCGGCCCACAGCCCGAACGCACCGTCGACGTGCAACCAGGCGCCATGCTCCGCGCACACGTCGGCGATCGGCCCGAAGGCGTCGAACGCACCGGTGGCCACGTTGCCGGCCTGCGCACACACGATCGTCGGTCCGCCGTTGTCGGCTGGACCACTGGCCAAGGCCTTTGCGAGGGCGTCGGGAGCCATCCGGCCTTGCGCGTCGGCTGGTATGCGGACAGCCGTTTCCGAGCCGAGGCCCAGCAGCCGCAACGACGTGTAGACCGTCGCGTGGGCCTGCTCGCCGCACAGGACGCGGACCGCAGGTGCGCCAATCAGCCCGTCGCGCTCGACATCCCAACCCGCGCGGGCGAGGACGGCATTCCGCGCCGCAGCCAGGCACGTGGTGTTGGCGCCCTGGCCACCGGTGACGAAGCCGACGCTTGCGGTTGCCGGCAATCCGAGCAACTCGAGCGTCCAGGCCGATGTGATCTCTTCGATGGCGGCCGCAGCAGGGGACAGGGAATGGAAGGCGGCGTTTTGGTCCCACGCCGACACCAGCCAGTCCGCCGCCAGCGCGGCGGGTAGTGCGCCGCCGATGACGAAGCCGAAGTGGCGCGGCCCGGCGGTCCCGACCAGGCCGGGTTCGGCGCCTGTGGCCAGCGCATCGACCACCGTCGCCGGGTCTTCGCCGTGTTCAGGCAGCGGCCCGCCGAGGGCGTCGCGGACGGCCGTCGCATCGGAGCGGGCGGCTACGGGGCGGTCGTCGACGGTGGCAAGAAATGCCTCAGCGTGCTGGATGGCAGCGCGGAGGCCGGCGGTGCGGTCAGGCATGAGCCGACCCTACGTCACGACAGAGTGGTTGCGATCTCGTCGGAACGTGGTCGGTCGGGTCGTACGGAGACCTCCGAGCGGTATCCAGCGCCCACTGGAAGGGTGCTGACGCACTCCCGGTGGAGAAGCGGTGTGGTCGCATTGCCAAGCAGGTCGTCCGGACCTCCGCCCGGCACGAACATTGCTGCTGGACAACATAATTCGAGAGTCCGAACGAAGAAACCGGCTGGGACCCGACCGGCGAGTCGTCACCGTCCAAGTGGACGGCGAGCTGAAGTACCTGACGAGCAAGTCGTACGCGCGCCATACTCACCTGAAAGGCGACGAAACCCAGCTATTCCCGGATCTGCGATATGTGATAAATCCATCACGACGGGTCGATGCTTCTGCACGCCAGGCAGTGTCCGTCCGCTCTCACCAGCAAGTTCATGAAAGCCACCCTCTGGTGATGGTGCAGCCTGTGACCAAATATGTTGCGCACGACGATGTTTACCGTCTCGCATTACGGCACATCCCAGATGCATGGCTCAACAAGGACACATGAACGTCAGGGCTACTGCGACTTCCGTCATCACTGCCGGCGCCGCATCGATGATGCTCGCTGTGGCTGTCCCCGCTGCAGCGGAGCCATCCGTCGTACCGGCCCGCTCTCCATCATTCGTGACAGCGCCTGCCGATTGCGCCACTGACGGCAGCCAGACAGGCAGTGGGTCCAACCCCAGCCCCACCCAGGGCGCACAAAGCGGAATCGATGCGATACCAAGTCCAAGCCCCGGCGAGTGCGTGAATATTGGGCCAGGCGGTCCTGCCTACAACGGGACTGATCCGCGCGGCAAAAACTAGTTCACCAGGGAGACGCCTCCTGTGGCGGTGCGCACCCTGTTCGAGAACATCCGCGCCGGGCTCGCCTAGAGCATCCACTCGCCCTTTATGAGCTTGCACCCAAAGCAGCCAAGAGACGGGCTTGGCCCACCGTGGGTTCGCTCAGGAGCCGGGCCGACACTGGACACCGAGGCCAGACAACGAGACCCGATGGGTGATGGTTCATCCGAAAGGTGCAGTGAACTCCGTTGGTACACTGCATGTTCGATGTTGTCGTACTCAATATCCTGGCTAAGCCCCTTTGTTTGAATCAGCGCGAATGCAAATTGCACACTCTCGGAGCTGCCGAACACGGTTGGGCGACAACCTGAACGCGCTGGACGTCGCGAAGAACCGCGTGCGGGGGCTCGTTTAGAACAGCGAAAGCTCGTCGCCAACCTTCTGCGGTACCGGCCGTCGGCGTACCCGCACAGCCACCAGAATCATCGTCGGATCAGTTCGGCGATGGACGGTGTCATGAATGATCGAACGATCAGCGTGTCGAACAGCAGGCCCAGCGCGATCGTCGTTCCGATCTGGCCGGCGCGCGCCGGTCGCTGTGGATGAACGACGTCATCGTGGCGATGATGTCACGCACCGCACCGCATCGACCGACTCCCCGGCAGGCCCCTCGAGATGTTGCGCTTTGCAGCGCACCGTGTCGGACCGAAACACCGGTCTTCAAAAAGCCCGGCTACGCTGCCAAAGTACGTCGGACGAGGTCGCGATCAGCAAGGGAGCGGGCATGTCTGAGCAGCGGGACACGCTCGGTGCCGAGTGGGCGATCCATCGACCTGCGGTATTCGGTGTGGCCTACCGGCTGTTGGGGAGCGTGGCCGACGCCGAGGACGTGGCCCAGGACGCGTGGCTGCGGGCGGCCGGAGCGGATCTGGAAAAGGTCGATGATCTCCGGGCCTGGTTGGTCACGGTGGCCGCGCGGCGGTCTTACGACATCCTCAAGAGCGCGCACGGGTGCTTCTCACCTTCCGCGCCGCCTACGAGTCCGGTGATATGGCTGGCCTGGTTAGCCTTCTGCACCCGGGTGCCGTCTATGTCACCGACGGCGACGGCAAGGTCTCGGCGGCTCGCAAACTCATACATGGCGGTGAGCGCATCGCCGAGGTGATGGTGCGAGTGAGTCGCCAGTGGCGTCCGGACCGCATCGATGTCGTCGAGGTCGGCGGGGAGCTCGCTTGGGGTCGGCCTCGAACCGCTTGACCAACTCGTCGTAGTAACGGTGAGCATCGGCGCCCAGCGGCTGATCGCCTTCGAGCACCACCATCGCAGCACTGTCGGAGTCGAACTCTCCGAACACCTTGCCGATGCGCTGAAACGCCTGCAGCGACGGCGAATCCGGAGAGCTCAACGCCACGTTGTGCTCTTCCCCGACCGCCTCCAGCTGGGGCACCAGCGCGTTCGTCAGGCCGGCGACGACGACCCACACGATGACGATCGGCACGCAGACCCACCGAACCGACGTGGCGACCCGGTCGGTGAAACTCTGGCGCTCGGCGAGGTGGTTGCTCATCCGGACTTGTCCAGGCAATAGATGAAGGCGTTCAGGGTGCTGGCCGTTCTCTCGTCCTTCACGGCGTCGTCGATCTTGATGCGGCAGCCGATCGAGTCACCATCGCCCTGCGCCGAGACGTTGACGAACACCGCCGGCTGGGTGGTGGTCGTGTCGTAGGCCCACGGCAGCGTCGCGGCCTCGACCCGCTGCGGTTGGGCGTTCACGTCCAGGTAGGTGATGGTCGCAACTGCGCCCGGGGTGCCGAACACCTCCATCACGACGTGCTTCGGGTTGAACGGCACGATCTCATTGGCGCCGCCGCTGGGGGTGGACACGACGTCATGGGAGCCGAAGATTCCGTTCAGCCGGTACACCGCGAACCCCGCCACCGCGACGACAACCACCGCCACCAGCACCATCCACCGACGACCCAGCAGGCTGCGGAGCGAAACTCGCTGCATCCGTTAATCTTTCGACAAGTGCCGATATGTTGAGCGACGGCACGACACCTCATAGCGGATATCGACCACAGACTGCTGCGCAGGCGTTCGCCGACGATGATCGTGATGGAAACCGCGAGTTGCGGGAGCATTCACGATTTAATCTATTTCGCGCCAGCACTTTAGCGGTGGGAATCGAGTACGTGTCACCACTGTGGTCGGACTACGTCACTGCAGACATGGGCGAACTACGAGGCGGCTGGACAGAGTGGGGGAGAAGACCGTCATGCCCCCACTTATGTGGACATGGCCGACGATCGCCGAGGATGCCACGGGCTGCGAAGCCGGTAGAATATTAACGTGTCTCAGACTAACTCGACAATGTGATTGGCAGGCATCAACCACAACGTCGTACCAGCCCCTGAACAAAGACCGCCGAGCCGAATGTGATCACCCAAATGGTGCCGGGTATGCCCGCGGTCGATATCTCGTACACGAGGCCACGGGTAACACTTAACAGCTAATGCGATTCGAACAGCGTGCCTTCGGTGTGGCCACAGCAAGAGCCGACGGCTGGGCTGCGATGGCAACGACGTCGGTCGCGGTATCTGCCGAAAGCACGTACTCACGTTCGAGGCGTGACCAACACGTTTCGGTTCGCCGCAGACGGCCGTACGACGCGAGCAGCCGCAGGGCACATGGCAATCAATGCCACATGGCCCAGCTGTGGTGCATCGGCCGAGTATCCGGCGCGAAAGAACCCGACGATCCGCGAGAAGAATGTTTGTCCGTTCATTTTGATGCTCCCTTGGCAGGTTGTGTTGCGATTGGAGCCGATCTTTTCGGCTTGCGCAGCAACTATCACCCAGTCGTGCCGGTCGTGGCTCGCTTGTGCGCACAAGCCGCACAATGCGCGATTCTCGGCTTCTGCGCATTGTGCTGACCTCGAACTCGCCGAAGCCGTTCCAGACCGGGGTGCGGGGTCAGGACACACTCGGTGCTGGTAATCCGCCGTATTCGATTGCGTCGTATTCCCCGGCCTGGGGCAACGAATCAGTGAAAGCGGCGGGGGAGGCCTGACTGCGGGCGCGAATCCCATGGCGGTGCCGCACGCGTCGGCTCTGCGGGGCCGCCAAACACACCGAAGCACAACCTGGGCGCGTCCAATGGTGATTACCTGCACAGGCTGCGGAGAACAGACAATCTGAAAGAAACGAGCAATCGGGATGAAGATGAAACAGTGGACTCATTTTTCAGTCGTCGTCGAAAACGAGTGTCTCTGGCGGGTCACATTCAACAACCCGCCGATCAATCTGGTGACGCCGGAGATTCTCGTCGAGCTGCCCGAGCTGATCGACCAGATGGAAGCGGCGAGTGAGCTGCGGGTGGTGGTGTTCGAGTCGGCCAATCCGGACTACTTCTTGAACCACTACGACACGTCTCGCGTGGCGGAGACGCCCAAAGGCCTAGGCGTGACGGGGTATCCGCTGGTGATCGACACCAGCACGCGCCTCTCGCGCTTGCCTGTGGTGTCGATCGCCAAGGTCCGGGGACGGGTGCGCGGAATCGGCAGCGAGTTCACCCAGGCGATGGACATGCGTTTCGCCAGCGAACGGGCGCTCTTCGGCCAGCCCGAAACCGCTAGCGGAAACCTGCCCGGTGGGGGTGGCTTGGAACACCTTCCCCGTTTGATGGGCCGGGCCCGGGCGTTGGAAGTCGCGCTGTCCAGCGACGACTACTCGGGCGAACTGGCTGAGCGGTACGGGTGGGTCAACCGTACTGTCGACGATAAAGACCTCGACGCTCTGGTCGACACACTGGCTCGCCGGATCGCCTCATACGACAAGGAGTCCATCGCGGCAGTCAAGCAGCAGATCAACCGATACACGTTGCCTTCGCCGGAGGACATGATGTCCTCCCTTGAGATCTACTTGACCTCGTTTGAGTGGCCGGGCTCCAAACGCCGACTCGCGGCCGCACTGGCCGCTGGACGCAATCAGCCTGGGGACTATGAGATGCGACTCGGCTACCATTTGGGACAGCCCATAGGGGCAGAGGACTGATGAATCTGGACATATGCGAACGCCAAAGATGTTGGAGTGCATCGCAATAACGGAGTGGTGTACAGGTAACCCGCCGTATTCGATTCCGCCGTGTTCCCAGTCGGTAATGAGGCGAGGGAGCGTTGCGTGGCGTGACGGGCCGCGCACAGATATTCGGCCGAATCGCGTTATGTGGCAACAAGACATAGCAACTTCGACCTCCGTAGTTGAGCATTACCGGCTGTGTGGGCTGAAGAATTCCGCTGGTGTAGAAGTCTGGATGGGCCGAAATGCTCACGGCTGATGAATGTTACGAAGGCTCGTCTCTGGCGGGGGAGTCGTCGCCCTTGGCCAGGTGGTGCAGGACTCGTTCGTTGAGGGTGGCGAGCATGTCGAGCTCGGCCGGGGTGAACAAGTCAACGAAGTTGCGGCGGACGTCCGCCACGTGCCCGGGTGCCGCCTTCTCGATAGCGGCGCGGCCAGCCGGCAGTAGGCAGACCAGGGTGCTGCGGGCGTCGTCGGGGTTGGGCTCGCGGCTGATCAACCCGTCCTTCTCCATGCGCCGCACATGGTGGGAGAGACGACTCTTCTCCCAGCTCAGTGCGTTGCAGAGGGCATGAGCGGGCATCCGGTCTCCGTCGAGAGCCGAGAGCACCGCAAGGACCTCGTAGTCGGCCCCGGACAGGCCTGATTCCTGCAGTCGTCGGTTCAGGTGGGCTTCGATCTGCTGATGCGCGTGGATGAAGGCCGCCCAGGCGCGGTCTTCACGAGCGTTCAGCCATTTCGGTTCCATCGTCGTCGATGCTACCTCGATTGGTTGACGCGTCACCAACTTTCTGCTTATGGTTGATGCATCAACCTTTTGGTCACCAACGAAGACGGGATAGTTCATGAGCAGCATCAGCATCATCGGCCTCGGGAACATGGCCAGCGCTCTGGCCGAACGGGCGCTCGCAAGCGGCAACGCAGTCGAGATCATCGGCCGCGACCCAGCCAAAGCCAACGAAGTGGCCGCGGCGCTGGGCGGCGCCACTGTCGGGACGACCGGCAGCGCCCCAGCGGGGGACATCGTTGTCGTCGCCGTGCCGTACGCCAGCGCGGCGGGCGGTGGTCAGCGAGTACGGGGACGCACTGGACGGCAAGGTGATCGTCGACATCACCAACCCCATCACTCCCGATGCGAAGGGCTTTGTCACCCCCGAGGGCAGTTCCGGCGCGCAGGAGATCGCCAAGGCCGCCCCCGCCGGCGCACATGTCGTGAAGGCCTTCAACACCCTGTTCTCCGGTGTGCTGGCGGCCGGCTCAGCCGAGGGCCATCCGTTGGATGTGTTCATCGCCGGCGACGACGCTCAGGCAAAGGCACAGGTGTCGGCCTTCATCGAGAGCCTGGGCCTGCGCCCGATGGACGCCGGTGAGCTGCCCATGGCACGGGCACTGGAGAACGTCGCCCTCATGCAGCTGGGCCTCGTCGCCAACTCCGTCAAGCACACCAACTTCGCCCTCGGCGTCAACATCATCAGCTGAGCGCACCACCACCAAAAGGACAGTCACATGCGCGTTTTCGTCACTGGCGGGACCGGCCACGCCGGTTCGTACATCATCCCCGAGCTCATCGCCGCCGGGCACGAGGTCACCGGCCTGGCCCGGTCGGACACGGCCGCGACGGCCCTGTCCGCGCTCGGTGCGACGGTGCGTCGCGGCAGCCTCGAGGATCTCGACGGGCTCAAGGAGGCGGCCGCGGACTCCGACGGCGTCATCCACGTCGCGCACAGGCAAGACCTGCTTCCGACCGGCGGGATGGACGCCGTTGCCGCCGCGGAGCTCCCGATCATGCTTGCCTACGGCGAGGCACTGGAAGGGAACCGGAAAGCCGCTGGTCGCAGCGGGCAGCATCGGCTCGCCTGGCAACCTGGGCCGGCCGGCCACCGAGGAGGACCCGGCCCTTCCCAGCGGGCGAGGAGTACAAGGGCACCCTGCGTGTTCGCAACGTCGTGGAACGGGCTGTAGTTGGCCTCGCCGAGCGGGGAGTGCGGTCGTCGATCGTGCGGCTTCCGCTCATCGCGCACAGCACGACCGACAGTGCCGGCTTCCTTCCGGGGCTGATCGCGCTCGCGCAGCAGAAGGGCTTCGCCGGCTACCCCGGAGACGGCATGAATTCGTGGAACGCCGTACATATCCGCGATGTCGCGTCGGTGTTCCGCTTGGCGTTGGAGAAGGGTCCGGCGGGTAGGTATTGGCACGCGGTTCAGGATGGGGGCATCCCGTTCCGCGAGATCGCCGAGGCCATTGGCAGCCGTCTGGATCTGCCCGCCGTGAGCGTTCCCGTGGACGTGCTGATGCTGCCCGGATACTTCGGGATGTTCACGAATCTGGTCACGTTGGACCTTCCGGCGTCCAACCTCATCACGCGCCAGACCCTGGGCTGGGAACCCACTCAGCCCAACCTGTTCGCCGATCTGGACAACGGCCATTACTTCTCCGGAAGGCCTGACGGCATGACCACGTTCGCCCCGCACCGCGACACCTTGGAGTCCTTCGTCGACTGCATCAACGGCGGCGCAGACAAAGACACCCTCACCCGTTTGCTCGCCGAGGACGTGGTGCTGTACGGACCGTTCGGCGATGAGCCAATCACCGGCCGCGAGGTCGCCGTGGAAACCATAAAGACGGTCAACGGACTGTCGTCCGACGACACCTATCTGGAGGTCCTCAGCGGCGAGACCCACCACGCTGCACACTTCCGGCTGCAAGTCGGAGACGCCGCGGTCAACGGCATCTTCTTCGTCCTGCTCGACGCGGACGGCAAGATCGCCGAGGTGAGCATCTTCTACCGCACGCTGCCGACCGGCGTCGCGCTGCAGCGCAACCTTGCGCATGTAATCGGCATGCAGCCCTGGGAACTTCGTACAGAGGGGGAGTAGTAATCATGGGAAAGCTTGACGATAGGGCGGTCTCCCGCTCGAAGTCGTTCCGGTACTGGTGCAGTTCTTCGCTCGGCTCGGACCAGTCGATGTTCGACGCATGGTGTATCGATTGTCATCCTCGTGGCGCTGCAGGCCTTTACAGCGGGAATACCTGGCCATCTCTGGCGATGGTGGTGGTCCCGGAGAAGTTCTTCCTGATCTCGCCCAGCCATTCCGAGTCCGGGAGGTCCGGCGGGGCGTAATGGCTCAGGATCAGATGACCGGGCTTAGCGGCGGCAGCCACCTCGCCGACTTGCAATGCGGATGTGTGTGAGCTCGGCAGGTAGTTTGGCTGGAACTTGTTGTCGTAGTAGGCCGTATCGAGACTGAACATCGCCTCGTGCACCAGGATGTCAGTACCTCGGGCAAGGGCGATCACGTTGTCGGACTTGGTCGTATCACCGGAGAACGTGACCGAGACGACGGGTCTCTTCAGATCGAAACGAAACGCGAATGCCGGATACACGTCGTAATGCGGAACCAATATCGCTGTGACGGCGACGTTGTCATCGGACATCACCGGAAACGGATCCATACTCGGTGACCTGTTCTGGAAATCAGACCCCGGTGGAACCGTGATCTCGACCGGGTCGACCAGTGTCTGTATGTCGTTTCTGCCAAGGTCGCGGATGAAGATGTTGCTGGTGTAGGCGAACGCTTGCGTCAGCGCCGCGGTCGTTGCGGCCAGCCCGGGCGCGGGATTGGCGGGATCGACCGTGGGGGGATTGGGGTCGCCCACCTCGCTTGGGGGCAATCCGTCGGCGGGACCGGGACCGTATACCTGTACCGGCGGTCGATCCAACGCCGAGTTGGCACCACCAGAGACGAAGAAACTGAAGTAGTCGACGATGTGGTCGGTGTGCAGATGCGTGATGAACATCGATTTGACATTGCCGAATAGAAGCCCGGCATTCGTGAAGGCATTCAACGAGCCCAAGCCACAGTCGATCACATACAGGTCGTTGCCGATCTTGAGCGCCGACGAGATCCCGAATCTGCCCGGAACGGGTGGCGGCCCGGCTTGAACTCCTAGTGTGATCAGTGCGACGTCAGGCAACGTTGGCGCCGGCGCCTCGGGCAGCTGGGCGGCACTGGTTCCCGCTGATGCGCCCAACAGACCGGCCCCCAGGACCGTCGATCCTGCCGCCGCCAGGGCGGCCCTTCGCGAGATCGCTCCGGCTCCGTGTGCGCTTCCGCAGCCGCAGCCCCCTTCCATGTCGCTTACAGTAGAGCGTCCACCGTCGGCTGCGCAGGTACTCGGCGCATCGAGTGCAGCACCGACGAGGCGGATCAGGCGTTCCAGTCGGGGAAGATGCCGACGACATCGGCCGTCGGCGGATGTCCTTAGGGCCGTTCTGGGATTCTGGGGTCGTTTGGCGGGGCCGGCTCGAGCGCTAGTAGCGATTCATCTGATGCACTAGGCCGTGGTTTACTGGTAACTCGCCCTATTCGATACCGCCGTATTCCTGCGCGTGCGGTCGCTGTGGAACCGTCGAGCGGCGCTGATGGGGGAGGCCGGTGAATCACGTCGTTCGGCGCCGAAATGTCGTGGCGGTTTCAATTGAGCAAAGGAACCGCAGCCGACCCGCGATGCGAGGGCCGATATCGACTGCGTGGCTTTAGTGTTGGCTGCTGTGGCCGGACTGGACAGTTGTGTGACGCGCTGGAGGGTGGCGCTGCACGTAATAGTTGCGTTGTTGATAGTTGTCACCTCCGGACTGGCGATCACCCCGCTGGCTCATGCGGCTGCCGCCGCGGCGAGGCTGTCGGTGTCATCGACGTGGCAGACCGGTTTCATCGCTCACTTCACCATCGTCAACGCGAGCACGGCGCCGATGACGGATTGGCGGCTCGAATTCGACTTGCCGGCGGGTGAATCCGTCTCGCATACGTGGAGTAGCACCCTCGTGCAATACGGCACGCACTATGTTCTCACCCCCGCGAATTGGAATCGCATCATTGCGCCGGGCGGTTCGGCCACAGGTGGTCTGAGAGGCGTGCTGACCGGCTTCTACACGCCACCGTCGAATTGTGTGCTCAACGGGCAATACCCCTGCACCTAGAGGCCTTTGTGCGCCGGGGTTCGACCACTCCGATGCCCGCCGACTGCGTGCCGCTTGAGCGATTCGGTCATGGTCCCGGCCGGGCGAGCGGTTCAGCCGAAATTTGACCCACACCGAAGGAAGACGCGAGAGTGAGCCCATGAGGACGATCGCATACCGCCACACGGCAGTCGTCGGCCTGGCCGTCATCGCATTGATCACCGTGGGCTGCAGCAATGGCAAGAGCGTCGACGCGTCGGCGCCGCCGCAGGTCGGGTTGATCGCCACCTCCGAGACTGCAGCCCCGCCCACCGAAGTGAAGCTCACCGGGGAGAGAGACGTCGAGGTGACGCTGACCGGTCCGATTGCGGCCAAGTACGCGTCGGCAACCGAGAATCAGCGGCAGGCTCTCGGCAAGCCACTGACGGGTGACCGCAATGCGGGAGCACGGGAGAGCGGTGTGGTGTTCCAGCAGTTCCAGGGCGGCGTGATCACCGCCAAGAACGACGAAGCGGGCACGCCTGGATATATCACCTGGGGCAAGATCCGGGAGGCCTGGAATGTCCAGCGCGACCCAGAGGGCGTGCCTGCGGTCACCGGCGACAACGGCTCAGTGGGTCCGCTGGGCGCGCCCACCAGCGACGAGAACACCGTCGGCGATCTCCTCGTTACGACCTTTGAACACGGCAAGATCGAGTACGACGCGAAGACGGACCAGGTCGAGGTGACGGTCAACGGCAAGGTCGTACCTTCCGGGCTCTGATGAACACGGCGCAGGTTTACTCGCAACCGCTGTCGGGCATGCAGCTTGGCGAAAGTCGCTAGGGCACTTGGCAAGTCAAAATCAGCCAAACCGGGGGACCACTCGGTGTTGACGGACTCATTCCAGGATCGCCCGCGCTGCGCGCTCTGCGATCAGCATGACCGGCGCGTTGGTGTTCCCGGAAGTGATGGTGGGCATCGCCGAAGCATCAACCACTCGAAGGCCGGCGACGCGGTACACGCGACAGTCGGTGTCGAGCACCGTGGCGGCCGACCGCGGAAGACCGTGGGTGTCGAAGGCTCCCATCGCGCAGGTGCCCACCGGATGAAAGATGGTTGTACCGAGTTCACGGGCCGCCTGCTGTAGGTCTTCGTCGCTCACCAGTTGCGGGCCGGGAAGCAATTCTTCTGGGCAGTAGCGGGCCAGGGACGGCGCCGCCATGATTTGCCGGGTCATCCGGAGGCCGCGCACGGCGGCTTGACGATCGGCGTCAGTGGACAGGTAGTTGCAGGAGATCTTCGGGTAGGTCAGCGGATCTGCACTGGCCATGCGCACATGGCCACGGGAGCTGGGTCGCAGATTGCAGACTGAGGGAGTGATCGCTCCGAAAGGGTGCAGCGGTTCGCCGAACTTGGCCAACGACAAGGGCTGCACATGCCACTCCAAATCTGGACTGGCCAGCGCGGGATCGCTCTTGGCGAAAGCTCCCAGCGTGGAGGGCGGCATGGTCATGGGTCCTGAGCGCAGCAACAGGTACTGAAGTCCCATGCCTGCACGGGTGATCCAATTGCGGTACAGCGTGTTGACGGTCCGGGCGCCCCGCACCCGGTAGACCGTTCGCAGCTGCAGGTGGTCCTGGAGGTTTTCACCCACTCCCGGCAGATCGACGGCCACCGGAACTTGATGCTGGGTAAGCAGCCCGCCCGGGCCCAGACCCGAGGCCTGCATGAGATGCGGTGACCCAATCGCACCGGCACTCAGGATCACCTCGCTGCGGGCTTGGACGTCGATGATTTGGCCATCTTTGAGCAGCCGCACACCGGTGGCGCGGCGCTGAGCTGTGATCCAGGCACCGCGACGCTGATCCTCGTGGACCTGGTCGTCCATCAGCAGCCGCAAGGCCTGGGTGTGGGTGTAGACGGTGAGATTTGGTCGGTGGGCGACGGGATGCAGGAAAGCATCGGCCATCGACCAGCGACGGCCACGCCGTTGGTTGACATGAAAGTACGCACTGCCGGCGTTGTCTCCTCGGTTGAACTCGTCGATCGGGGCAATGCCCACCTGGGCAGCGGCGGCCTGCCAGGCGTCCAAGATCTTCCAGCGCACCCGCGGCCGCTCGACGGGGATCTCACCACCGACGCCGTGCCAGTCGTCGGCTCCGCCGAAGTAGTCTTCCAACTTTTTGTAGATCGCCAGTGTCTCGCCGGTACCGTCCGGGCCACCCCAAAGCCATCGCTCATCACCGGTGGCCTGGGCCCACAGGTCGTAATCGGAGGCCTGTCCGCGCATATGGATCATGGCGTTGATCGACGAGGAGCCGCCGATCACGCGGCCCCGCGCGTAGTGAATGCTGCGGCCGGCCAGACCTGGGTCAGCCTCGGTCGTGAAGCACCAGTCGGTGCGGGGGTTGGCAATTGTGTACAGGTAGCCCACCGGCACCTTGATCCAGAACCAGTTGTCTTTGCCGCCGGCCTCAACCAAGAGCACACGGTGATCAGGGTTGGCGCTGAGCCGGTTGGCGAGCAGGCAGCCCGCACTGCCTGCTCCCACGATGATGAAGTCGAATTCGGCGACGGGGCTCATTTCCGGCATCGTTCCTCCCTGGCGTCGGATGCGTGTCCTAGTGTGCGATGCCCGCCCGGCACGCGCACGTTCCCGTGTGTACTGTGGCAGTCCACCGTGTCGTCTTCGTCGGGAGAGACTAAAACTTCGTGGCCTATAGTTGTCGCAAAACTGGACGCGAGAGCAAGTCGTCGGGGTCGAGCGAGCGAGAATGGCATTCCTCGGCTTGGCCCGATAGGCGAGAACCGTTGGGTGGCAGAGCAATACGCAGTAGTTTACTGGTAACGCTCCATAGTCGATTCCGTCATATTCCCCGGCTGCCGGATTACCGACTACGGATTCGCAAGTGTGGCATAGGGGGAGCACCCTACTACGGGGTCTCCCGGCCGGCGAAAGGTGGTTTGCCACACTGGGTATTGGCAATTCCTTCTTATTGGAATGCGCATTTCCTGTCGTTTTGAACACGTTCACAGGCAACACAGGATGGAAACCTCAGTACGCGGGCTGTTCCTGGTGCTGCCAGCCGATACCTGGGCCTGTGCCTTTTGGCATCCAGACTGGACCCCCGTGAACTGGTCCACGCGAAACAAGCGTCAGCTGTTGGTGGCTACAGGTGGCAACCTAGCGGGCGGGCAAGTTGGTTGCCGAGGGTGAAGTGCCTGCCGGGGTGGTTGTAGTCGGTGTTTCGAGTCGGTGATGACCGGCAAAATTTCAAGCGCGCCGATCGGCGCGTGGCCGCCGCAACCGCGTGACCACTACGTTTGCCACTCGCTCCATTGGCAACGTTCAATAAGTGGTTGAAATCCGAACGATTACACACCTTTGTCACGTTAAACCGGCTGTCAGATTCTCCCCGCAGGCTAGCGTCAGCACCAGATCAACACTTTGCTGACAGCTTGATATGGAGTACACACTCCTTCGTGGACGCCGAAATCGATGCACAGTGCATTCTGCAAGTTCTGGATATCGGTGGTCGGTATCGCCGTCGCGACGACCGTTGCAGGCTGCGGCGGCAACGACGCTCCACACGCGTCGAGCCCGTCGAGTGTGGCATCCCCGAGCCCGTCGAGCCCACCGGTGGATGTTGAGGCCGCGTTCGCGCAAGTCAAGGAAGCCGTCAAACCCTTTTGTGCTCGAACGCGTACTCCGACATGGGCGATATGGCTCACGCCGGCAACATCGACGCAATGAGGCTCCGCGTCCACGAGTACCGCGGCGTGATGACGACATGGGACGACGACCTGGGAAGAATCGCCGTTCCCCCTGCGGCACAACCGATCATCGACAAGATCGGTGAACTCAATGCCGCCGAAATAGCCGACTTGGACGCGTTGGCCGGGGTCGACGACAAAGACAAGGAACAGATAAATCGACTGCTAGGGCGCGTGTACTACGACGACGCGTTGGTGGCTGTGCAAGCCGATCATCTGAGCGCCGCACTCGGTCACCCCGAGTCCCAGGGCCAAATCGCTGCGGACCAGTTGGAGTTGGCGAACCAGACCTTGTACTACACCGAACAGGCTCCGTCACGAAGATGTTCGAAGTGGCACTGTCGCGCAATGACCTTAACGGGGCGAAGGCCGCCAACGCCGTCCAGGAGATGCTGCTCAGCGCTATATCGCCCGGCTCGACGCCATCGACTGGCCCGGAGGCTTCGAAGACCAGGTGGACGCCCTGCGCGATGGTCTCCGCAAGGTGATCGAGTTCGACCGTCATCAGGTCGATTTGGTCACCACTGCGCAAATCGTTCGAGACTCCGAGACGCACCCGCGTCGCAAGCCGCCGAGGACGCGAGGTCTTCACTCCAGAACGGTCTGCTGAAGCTCGCCTCCGAGTCGGTGCCCCCGCTGCAGTGTTAGCGCCGCACGACGCTCACCGCTGAGCCGACCCCACCGTCGTCGCAATGAGATCTGACGGTCACGCTGGAAGAACGCCGTCACTGTGGCGAATCGCTGGTTGCGGTTGACCATGTGGCAGCCGGGGTGGTTGCGGCTCGGTGTTTCGAGTCGATAATGACCGGCCAATCTCAAGCGCGCCGATGGACGCCGTGGCCGCTCCAACCGCTTGACCGGTGCGTTTGCCAAAAATGGACCTGGCAACGTTAAATAAGTGATTGATATTGGAACGACTAAGCCGTTCATCCAAGTGAACGCAAGTATCGATTACACCTACAGGGTAGTGTCAGCACCAGCCAATTAATTTGCTGACAACTTCATAACGAGTTCACACTCCTCTCCGTGGACAACTTCGACTGATGGCGAAATCGATGCACAGTGCATTCTGCAAGTTCTGGATATCGGTGGTCGGTATCGCCGTCGCGACGAGCGTTGCAGGCTGCGGCGGCAGCGACGCTCCACACGCGTCGAGCCCGTCGAGTGTGGCGGCCCCGGGCCCGTCGAGCCCACCGGTGGATGTTGAGGCCGCGTTCGCGCAAGTCAAGGAAGCCGTCAAACCCTTCTGGTGCTCGGACGCGTACTCCGACATGGGCGATATGGCTCACGCCGGCAACATCGACGCAATGAGGCTCCGCGTCCACGAGTACCGCGGCGTGATGACGACATGGGACGACGACCTGGGAAGTATCGCCGTTCCCCCTGCGGCACAACCGATCATCGACAAGATCGGTCAACTCGATGCCGCCGAAATAGCCGACTTGGACGCGTTGGCCGGGGTCGACGACAAAGACAAGGAACAGATAGATCGACTGCTAGGGCGCGTGTACTACGACGACGCGTTGGTGGCTGTGGAAGCCGATCATCTGAGCGCCGCACTCGGTCACCCCGACCCCCAAATCGCGGCAGATCAGTTGCACCTCTGGGCGAATAACCCAGAAGTGGTGTCAGGACACAAGATTGACATCGGGCAGCCCACGTGACGCACGCGCATGTCTACGCCGCAGCGATCTTCGAGGGGTGGATAAGGGGAGAACATGATTGAGATAATAGGAGCCGCACTGTTAGCGATAACGATGGCCTTTGGGCCGCCGGTGTCGAACGACGGCAAGTACACACCACCAATGTGCCGTGATGGGGTTTGCGCCTGTGACCCAATACCCGCCCGCGTGTTCTAGTGCGGCATGAGCTTTGGCTTGTTATGTCGCACGCCTGGTGAGCGGGGTTTGCGTACCCACGCCCCCAGTTGATCTCAACGTCTTCCCACGTATCGCCCAAACGTGAATCGCCATGTTCCAACAGCCGGAAAGCGCGTAGTTGCCGAGGTCGTACTGCTGTTGGTCCGCCTCGCCTTCACGCTGAGTGACAACTCTCGTGGCGGTCATGAGTCGTCGCATAACTGAGCAAGTTGCCCGCGTCAAGGAAATCATGGCCACACTCGGCTTCAACACCGCAGTGCCGCGCAGAATAGGGTGACCGTTCGTCCCTTGAACCGCAACAGAATATCGATGGCACCACGCGCTGCGTTAAGGATGCTTGCGTCATGTGCGATCTGGGGCATTTTGCGCTGCCGTATGGTGTGCGGCCTAGGGCCACGATGGCATACCACCATTGCGCGGGTAAAGGCGTAACTTGCCGAAGCTGATCTG
>CAVTKI010000038.1:0-43254 GCA_963735245.1 uncultured Actinomycetota bacterium | reverse complement strand
CGAGGACAGTAGTGGCAACTATGGCAAAATCTTGCCATAGTTGCCAAGGTATGGCAAAAGTAGTGTGGTGCGAATGAGGGATACGGGCCGCGATGAACAGTCCTGACCCTGGGTCCGGCGCACGGGCGGTGACGCTCCAGGACGTGGCGCGGGAAGCGGACGTCGCCGTTTCCACCGTGTCGCGTGCGCTGTCGAACCCCGACCGGGTCAGCCGGGCGATGCGCGAGCGCGTCCAGGACGTCGCGAAACGCCTCGGCTACACGTCGGGTCGGGCACTCGTTCACGACCCCTTGTTGGCGCTCATGGTCAGCGGTGTCGCCAATCCCTACAACGCCGCGCTGATCAGGGGCGTCGAGTCCCAGGCCCGCGCGGCAGGCTCGTCGTTGATCGTCGGCGACATCGCCGATGGACCGGAGACGGAGTTGGCTCACGTCGAGCGGCTGACCGACAGGGGCGTCGACGGAATCGTCCTGGCTTCGAGCCTCCTGCCGGACGACGAACTACGGGCGGTGGGCAGTCGGGCCGACGTGGTGTTGTTCAACCGTGAGGTGGACGGGTTCGCCAGCGTCGTCACCGATTCCCGCGACGGCAGTCGGCAGATCGTCGAGCATCTCGTCGCGTTGGGGCATCGATCCATCGCCTACCTGTCCGGGCCGGCGTTGTGGACCGACAACGAACGGTGGAGCGGCCTGGCCGAGAACTCCGCGCGGCTGGGCGTGGACATCGTCCGGCTTGGCCCGTTCACGCCGACGCTCGACCAAGGAACCGCCGCCGCTGACGTGGGGCTTGGCAGCGGCGCCACCGCGCTGGTCGCGTTCAACGACCTTCTGGCGATCGGCATCCTGCAGCGGCTGCGCCGCCGCAACGTGGACGTGCCGGCAACGATCAGCGTCGTCGGCCATGACGACATCTTCGGGGCTGACTTCTGCCAGCCGTCGTTGACGACGGTCCGCACCGACGCCGAGCACGCAGGCCGAACGCTCGTCGACCTGGTGCTCGGCCGGATCGTCAGCCGACCGGACACCCCGATCGTGATTCCCGCCCAACTCGTGGTTCGGGAATCGACCGGACCCGTGTCGAGCGAATCATGACAACCATTGCGGGGAAACAACATTCCGATGGTCCTCCGGGGCTGGTCGCGAGTTTCTTCACCCTTTCGGGCGCAGGTTTCGTCGAGCCCCCTCGGAACTCGTTCATCGAGCGGTGCGAAGCGGCGGCGGCGGCCGGATTCACCGGAATCGGCATGCACGTCGACGATCTGCCCCGCACGATCGCTGCCGGCCTCGACGTCTCCGAAATGCGGTCGGTACTGCAGACCAACGGACTGGCAGTCGTCGAGATCGAATTCCTTGCCGGGTGGGCCGTGAACGACGGCGGCCACGGCGGGCTCTCGCCTGCCTTGGCCGGCATCGAGGCGGTCTCCGACGCGCTCGGGGGTCGTCACGTCAGTGCAGGCGAGTTCAGCGGCGACGCGCTGCTGGACAGCGAGGACGCACGTGACGGCGCGGCGAAGGCGTTGCGCGCCAACGCCGATCGGCTCGCTGAGCGCGGGTTGCTCGTCGCCCTGGAGTCGTTCCCGTGGTCGGCGATCACCAACACCGGAATAGCGATCGACCTGCTCCGCCGTGCCGATGCACCGAATGCGGGCTTGCTGATCGACGTGTGGCATTTCTACAACGGCGGCGGTCAGCCGGGCCAACTGGTCGACTTGCCGACGGCAGGCATCACCGCCGTCCAACTCAACGACGGCCCGCTCGTGCACGACGATTTCCAGCGGCATGCTCGCGCACAGCGCCAACTACCCGGGGAGGGCGAACTGGACGTCGTCGGACTGATCCAGGCGGCGGTTCGCGCCGGATTCACCGGACCGTATTGCGTGGAGTCCAACACGCCGGAACTCCGCAACCTGCCGGTCGCCGAAGCCGCTCGACGTGCAGCAGACGCCGCAAACGGCGTACTCCGCTCGGCCGGCGTGATGCTCTGACATCCCTGCCGTAGGGCGAATCGACATGATGTGGAGCACACCGCGCCCTTCGACGTGATGGAACCGACTGCAATAAAACTGGGCCCCTACCGGTTGGTAATGCTTAGGTATGACTTGTTTGCTGGTCGATCCGGAAGGTCCTGATGATTTACGCCTTGGCTGCATCTGCGTCGATTGCCGTGGTTGCCGGATTGAGCGTGCTTTTGTACGGCTGGTTCAAATTGTCGCTGCACCGCTTCGACGTCGTGGTGGCCAAGGATGTGTTGACCAAGTGGGATGCGCACCTGGCGGAACTGCCTCAAGACGAACGCGACCTGCAGCGCACGGAGCCCCCGGTCGAGGTCCTCGAGGCAATCGCGGCCTTGCCGTCGCCGTGGTCGCAGCGGTTCCAGCTCAGTTACGCAAACTGATCACGCACTGACTGACCCCACCTCCTCCCGCTCAACGGAATGCCACCGTCCAGGCATTGCGTTGGCCCGCACCTTGCGGCGACTCTTCGAGGATGCGACCCGCGCCCGGCGGGGCATTGGTGAGAGGCGTGCGGTGACCAATCCTCAAGACATAGCCGACGCATTGATCGTCGCTGAGCGCGAACGCAAGACGATTCCTCAATTCAGCGCCAGCGATGCCGACTTCGATCTCGACACCGCCTACCGGGCGCAGCAGGCCTTCGTGCAGTCCAAGCTCGACGCAGGCGAGCGTCTGGTCGGCTACAAACTCGGCTTGACCAGCCGCAACAAGCAGCAGGCGATGGGCGTCGACGCCCCGCTGTACGGCCGGGTGACCAGCGGCATGATCTGCGAATACGGGGAACCGGTCCGGCTGGACCGCTTCATCCACCCGCGGGTGGAGTCCGAGATCGCCTTCCTGCTCGCCCGCGATGTCGAGCCGCCTGCCACGGTGATCTCGGTGCTGGCCGCCACCGACGTCGTGTTCGGCGCGGTGGACATCCTCGACTCGCGTTACGAGGCCTTCAAATTCACCCTCACCGACGTCGTGGCCGACAACGCGAGCGCGGGCGGGTTCTACCTGGGCCCGATCACCCGTAAGCCCGGCGAGGTGGAGGATCTGCGGCTGATCGGCTGCGTCGTGCGGGTCGGCGGTGAGGTCGTGATGACGGCGGCCAGTGCCGCGGTGATGGGCCACCCCGCGGCCTCGGTGGCGTGGCTGGCCAATCAGCTTGCCGCACAGGGCGAGCGGTTGAAGGCCGGGCAGCTGGTGTTCTCCGGCGGAGTGACTGCGCCGGTGCCCGTCGTGGCCGGCGGCAGTGTCACCTTCGAGTTCGCGGGTCTGGGATCCATCGAGGTGGCCGGCGTCTGACGAGTAGAGGAAGTGTGCCCGTGCTCCAATCAACCGCGGTGGTGGCTACCGAAGCCCCCGAACGCTACGCCAAGCAACTCCTTGCCCATCTCGGCCGCAAGAACACCGTCGAACCCATCGATGACGGGTCCAATGGCGGTCGGCTGGTATTCGCCTACGGCACCGGTACGGTCCGGCCAGAGGGCAGTCGACTGGTGCTCGAGGCTGCCGCGCCGGACGCCGACTCGCTGGCCCACGTCGAAGACGTGTTGGCTCGTCACCTGGAGCGGTTCGGGGCACGACGCGAGCTGGTGGTGATCTGGGAACGCAACACCGTCGACAGCTGAATATCTCTGGCAGTCAATCGGTTTCGCGCACCAGTGAGTCGCGCAGTGTGGCCAGTTCGGCGGCGGCGAAGCGGGGCAGATGGTCGAGCTCGGGTGGTGTCGGTCCGCCGCGGATCACTGCCGCCAATTCGCCGAGGGCCTCGGCAAAGCGGTCCGCACCGTCGGGCCCGAACAGCGTCGAGCCGACGCTGCGTGCCGCCTCTGCGCTGCCGATCCGCTCTGTGGCCCAGCATGACTCGAGGGTCCGATAGGCAAGTTCTTCAGTGGCCGCGACCGCAGGCCAGAGCTGTTCGGCGGATCGACACTCCCGCGCCGTGCCTGCGATGCCGGCTTCGTAGGCGGCCATCATCGCGATGGCTCGGATCTGGAGATCACGGCGGGCGGCTCTGGCCGCTACCGTGGTCACGGCTCCGAGAGCGAGGTGGTGCGACGTTGCGGCTACGGCGTCCACCACGCGGGCGACCGCCTCCGGAAGGTGCAAGGGCTTGCGGCGCCGCGCGACCATCAGGTAGACGGCGAGCGCCAGCCCGCAGCCGATGAGGGTGTCCGTTCCGCGGGCGAACAGCAGTCCGGCGACATCGGACACCGGCCTGCCACCGGAAACGATGGTCAGTGCGGTTGGGGTGATGAACACCGCTGCGAGCGCATAGTTGCGCACGATCAACATCTCGATCGTGAACTGCAACGCCGCGATGACCAGGACCAGCCACAGCCCCTGAGGGTGCAGGGTCAGAACCAGTCCCGCCAGCAGGAGTCCGACCCACGTGCCGATCATCCGTTCCACGCCGCGTTGCAAGGTGCGGACCCAGTCAAACCCCTGGTGCAGGACCAACACGGCGGCGGACATCGCCCAGTAGGCATGCTCGATGCCCAGCGCCGAAGCGACGAATCCCGCGAGCGCGACCGCGATCCCGGCACGGGCGACGACGTACAGAGTGGGCGATCCAGGGGTGAGTGCGTCGCGGAGCAGTTCCCAGGTGCTGGGGCGGCCCAGTGGCGTTTCGTCACCGTCGGTCGTCCTGTCGAAGATGACTGGCCGACCGGCCAGAAAGACGAGCCGGCGGGCACGCCTGGCGGCATCCGTGGGTAGCGGTTGGTGGTCCGCGGCCGCGCTCATCGCCCGCGCGAACAGCAGATGGAGCTCGTGGTTGTTGACGCGTAGCTGCCTCAGCGTGCTGTTCGGTCTCGGGTTGACGGGCTGGAACGTCACCAGCACGTTCCACGATTGATGCAACGAGGCCGCTGCCTTGCGCCTGGCGGAGTCCTCGTCGGGGGAGCCGATCGCGTCGAGGAACCGCGCAACCCCCTCGGCCGCTGCGGCTACCGCGGACTTCTCGGGCCCACGGAAGTTGATCAACGCGCCGGACATGTGCACGATCCAGGCGAATGCACCGCCTGCGGCCACGAGAAGTCCGATGTGCCAGGAGGGCAGATGCTCGGCAGCGACGCCGACGCCCGCCGCGCAGGCGAGCACGAACATGTAGGCACCCGGTGGGCCCACCGTCAGCGCGTTGCAGACGAGGACCGCCGCCATGGCGATCAGGGACACGGTCAGTACGCCCAGCCAAGAGATTTCAGCGGTCCAGTTACCCAGTGCGACGGCGAGACTGAAGCACATTGCGATCACACCGAGGTGAGCCCCACGATTGATGTAGGGGCGCCCACTGCCGTACAACGAGGTGAACGCCCCTATCGTTGCGACCAGGCCCGACGTGACATCGCCTGCGGCCCAACCGATCAGAACGGGCACCGCGGTGCAGAAGGCGGCCCGGAGCGCGAAGGCCCACCGACTTTGCGCGTCGTTCAAGACGAAGAGCTGGCGGAAGATCTGACCGGTCCACCTAATGGGCGGCGGCATCGGTCGAGTACCACTCGTAGACCCCATCGCTGCGGGTTCGTCGTTCGATCAACCCCTGCCACCGCAGGTAGGCCAGATGTGCCAACGTCTCAGCCATCGCCAGGTTTCGTTGGAACCGCAGAAGTGCCTTGGCGACCTGCACTTCCGCGATCTCGAGCACCGTGCAGGGGTGATTGAGGATCATGGCGTGGATGGCGTCGAGCCTGCGTTGCTTGTTCCGTGTGATCGCATCGACACGGCGCCGACCGTCCGCGAATGCGCGGCCGTGTCCCGGCATCACCAGCGTCGGGTCGCGCTCGGCGACGAGCTTGAGGGACGCGAGATAGCTGCGCAGCGGATCCCTGTCGAATCCGCGCTCGAACGTCACCGGGGGAGTGACGGCGGGCAGAAGATGATCGCCGGAGAAGAGCAGACCGTCGGCCTCTGACCACAGGCAGATGTGGCCGAGTGAATGGCCGGGAGTGTGCAGGACTTCCCACTGCCGATCGCCGATCGCGATGAACTCACCGCCCTGCAGGCGGGTGGAGGCCTCCACGACGGAGTGCAGGTATGGCATCCACGCGGCGAGCGTGTCGGCGAAGTCGGGCAGGTCGGCCTGGGGCACGCCGTGATCGCTGTAGGTGTCGCGCTTGCGTGCTTGGGCCGTCTCGGGATGCCGGTACTTCTCGCAGTCCAGGTCTGTCATGGCGTGCATGAGCAACTCGGCACCGGTGAGTTCCATCAGCCGCCCGGCCATGCCGTAGTGGTCGATGTGGGCATGGGTGATGAAGATCCGCGACACGTCACCCAGCGCATAGCCCCGGGCGTTGAGTGCATGACGCAGCGTGGTCAGGCCGTCGTCGGGTTCCCCGGGGTGCCACATTCCGCAGTCCACCAGCGTCACCGAGTCGCCGTCCTCGACGAGGTAGACGTTGACGCTCTCGATGTGGTTGATGCCGATCGGCATCGTGGCCAACCCGATGCCGTCGGGCTGCACCTGGCTACGCAGTTCGTGCGAGAGGGTCACGGAGTGCGACTCACTCGTGCATCCGTTCGAGAAGGGTGAACCATACGGTCAGTTCGATGTCGAAAACTGGTCCCGTGTCGGTCAGTTCGCCGCCGATCTTGGTCACCTCGAAGCGGGTGATGCCCTCCAGCGTCGTGCTCGCCCGGTCTATCGCCTCGTGCACCGACGCTTCGATCGTTGGGCCTGATGCGGCGATATTGATCGACTTTCGCACCATCATCGAATCCTCCTCGGGGGCTGACAACGAGTCGCTCGTGGGGTCCATGGTGTATTGCGGTTGCCGCAGACGACGGTTGTTTCCCGCTGATCGGAAGAAGGGTCGCGGGATGGATGCCCGGCGGTGATACTTCGCATCACACCCCGGACCAGGCGAGTGGAGGAATGGCGCTGAGTGACCCAACCGATTCGGTAGCGACGGCGGAGGTGGTCGCCGTGCCTGCCGAGCGCGTGGTGCGCCTCGACCTGGCGGGCCGAACCGCCATAGTGACAGGAGGTGCCAGCGGCATCGGACTGGCGTGTGCCCGCAGGCTTTCCGAGGCGGGGGCCGACGTGACGGTGCTCGATCTCAACGCCGAGTCGGCCATCGCGGTGGCCGCCGAGATCGGTGGGCGAGCGATCGTGTCGGATCTGTCCGACCCGTCCGCGCTCGACGAGCTGAGCGTGTCCGCCGACGTCATCGTCAACAACGCCGGCTTCCAGGTGGTCTCGCCCCTGCAGGAGTTCCCGCCGGATCGGTTCGTCGCCATGCAACGTGTCATGGTCGAGGCGCCGTTTCGGCTGATCCGTTCTTCCCTCCCGCGAATGTATGAACGGGGCTGGGGCAGGGTGGTGAACATATCGTCGGCCCACGGCTTGGTGGCCTCTCCGTTCAAGGCGGGTTATGTGTGTGCCAAGCACGCGCTGGAAGGGCTGTCGAAGGTCGTCGCACTGGAAGGGGGTGCGCACGGCGTGACGTCGAACTGCGTCAATCCTGGCTACGTGCGAACGCCCCTCGTCGAGAAGCAGATCGCCGATCAGGCACGCGCGCACCACATCACCGAAGCCGAAGTGCTGGACACGGTCTTCCTGGCGATGAGCTCGGTCAAGCGATTGGCCACGGTCGACGAGGTCGCCGAGATGGTCGCGTTCCTGTGTTCTTCGGCGGCCGGCTACATCAATGGCGCCTCGCTGTCGATCGACGGTGGCTGGACCGCCCGGTGACGGTGGACCCGGTCACCGGCTTGGACCCTCGCTAGAGCTCACAGCGTTCGATGAGGCTGTTCAGTTCTGCCACCACACGGTCCGGAAATTGCAGTGGCACAAAGTGACTGGCCGGCAATTCGACGTACTGACTGCCCTGGTGTCTGCGCGCTGGCGGCCCGCATCCGTTCGGCCGAGGTGACCGCATCCCACGTGCCTGCCAGATAGGTCACGGGCATGTCGATCTCGCGCAGATCCATCGTGGGGTGATCCCCGACGGCGCGGGCAAGGCGGGAGTACCAGGGCCAGTCGTGGTCGGCGAACGATTTCAGCACGCGCAGAAGGGTATTCGCGTGAACGAGGTCGAGGCCCAGAGTGCTCAGACCGCGCGGATCGAACCCCCCGTCGGGTGAACCGGGCAAACCGTTGCCCAGACGATTGAGGACTGGACCGAGATACCGCATCAGGTGAGAGCCCACCTTGCCCGCGCGCGGGCGAAGAGCGCGTGGGAGAGGGTGCAGCAGGGCCTCGAACGTCCCACCTGGAACCCCGGCCACGGCAAGCACTCCAGCGACTCGTCGCTGGTCGCGCAGGGCCGCCTCGAAGGCGATGTTGACGCCGACGGACCAGCCGATGACAACCGCCCGCTCGACACCGTAGAAGTCCATCACCGCCATGAAGTCGTCGGTGTGATCGGAAACGGTGATTCGCGACTCGTCGGTGGGGCGTTCTGATCCGCCGAGCCCACGATGGTCCCAGGTGACGACCCGGTAGCTCTCGGTTTGATCGTTGATCTTCGGCCAGGCATCGTGTGGCGTGCCCAGTCCGTTGGAGATCACCACGGGCACGCCGTGGCCTTCGTTGCTCCATGACCGCAGGCGGGTGCCATCAGCTGATGTGACTGTGTGGAAGCTCAAGATTCGCCCCTGCCGGTGTGCTGCCCGTCCCGTCGATCGTAGGGCGGCTGCGGGTGGCGCCGGCGCGATCCCGCTGGTCGGGACGACGGCCGGATGGGGCTTTCCGAGCAGTGGAAGTTTTGACCGTTCACGGAGCCCAGCACTCATGATGGGCGAATGACGGAGACTCCATGGGACGTCGCCATGCGCGCTGCCGACGTGCTGGCGCCTGAATCAAATGCTCTGTCCAATCCCGACGACGTCGCCCAACTGGGCGACGCGCTGGCCAGGGTCATCCGCCAAGCCGCGGGAAACCCGATGCACGTCGCCAACGTGGGGCTGCATCTGGCGACGGCATTGGCACAGGTGCCACCCAGAACGCTGACCCAGTGGCTCGGCGACGGCGACAAGGTGCCGCCGGGACTGGACCCGAAGGACCGGCGGTTCAGCGATCCCGCCTGGAACGGCAATCCGTTCTTCGTCGCGCTGCGGTTGGCCCACGCGGCGGCCTGCCGCTCGGTGCTCGAGCTCATCGACCCGCCGGGCGCCGACCCGCTGACGGCCAAGAAGGCCCACATGCTGGCGAGCCTGACATTGGACGCACTGGCTCCGACGAACTTCTTGCCGACCAATCCCGCAGCCCTCAAACGTGCCTTCGAAACCGGTGGGCGCAGTCTGTTGAAGGGTGCTCGCAACTTCCTCGACGACGTACGCACCAACGGCGGTCGTCCGCGACAGGTCGACAGTTCGTCGTTCGTCTACGGCAAGAACACCGCAGCGACGCCGGGCAAGGTCGTGTACCGCAACGACCTCATCGAGTTGATCCAGTACGAGCCGCAGACTTCGCAGGTCCACGCCGCACCCCTGCTGTGCAGTCCACCCTGGATCAACAAGTACTACGTCATGGATCTCGCGCCGAAGCGCAGCTTCATCGAGTGGGCGGTGCAGCACAACCGGACCGTCTTCGCCATCAGCTATCGCAACGCCACGGCAGAGATGTCGGGCGTCAAGATGGACGACTACCTCCTCGAGGGGCCGAAACAGGCGCTGGACGTCATCACCGACATCACCGGTGCCGACACGGTCGACATCGTGGGCCTGTGCCTTGGTGGTGCCCTCACGGCGATCACCGCCGCGTATCTCGCGTCCTCAGGTGACGAGCGGGTGGGCAGCCTGACGCTGCTCAACACGATGCTCGATTACTCCGACCCAGGTGCACTGTCGCTCTTCACGGACGCCAAGGCGGTAGAACGCCTGGAGCACAAGATGTCTCAGAGTGGCTACCTGGACGGCGTCTCGATGTCGGGCACCTTCGACGTGCTGCGAGCCAACGATCTGATCTTCAACTACGTGGTGTCGAACTGGTTGCTCGGACAGAGCCCGCCTGCGTTCGACATCTTGGCCTGGAACGCCGACAGCACCAGGATGCCTGCGGCGATGCACGGTTTCTATCTGCGGAAGTTCTACGTGGAGAACAGCGTTGCGCTCGGCCAATTGGAACTGGCGGGACGTCACATCGAGCTCGGCGACATCAAACACAACGTCTACGTGGTCAGCGCCGAAAACGATCACATCGTGCCGTGGCGGTCGGGCTATGCGACGACCCAACTGGTCGCAGGCCCTGCGCGTTTCGTCCTGAGCAGCGGTGGGCACATCGCCGGAATCGTGAACCCGCCCGGCCCGAAGAACTGGTACCTGGCCGCCGATGAGGTGCCCGCGGACCCGGATGAATGGCGGCGGTGCGCGACACGCCATCAAGGTTCGTGGTGGGAAGACTGGTCGAACTGGTCGGCGGCGATCGCGGGCGACCTCGTCGAGCCGCCCCGGATGGGTAGCGACACCTACCCGGCGGTGTGCGACGCACCGGGGACTTACATCAGCACCTAGGGCTTGGCGGATTTCGCTCAATGGAAGCTCTGTTGTGGGCGCCATGACGACCCACGATGCTCAAGACGTGATTACTGACGCCACGGTCGTGGAACTCGCCGACGAACTATGGGATGCGGATCGGAAGGCTGCGCCGATCGAGCCGCTGACGGCCCGATACCCCGACCTGGTCATCGAGGACGCGTACGCGATCCAGTCGCACAACATCGAGCGACGCATCGGCATGGGTGCCCACGTGATCGGGCGCAAGGTCGGACTGACGTCGAAACCGATGCAGCAGCTGCTGGGGGTCGACGAACCCGACTACGGGGTGCTGCTCGACGACATGGTGGTCGAGGACGGGGACCTGATCGCGCTGTCATCGCTGGTGCAACCCCGCGTCGAGGCCGAGATGGCGTTCCTGATGGAAACGGATCTGACCGGACCGGGTGTCACCACGGCGAAGGCGCTGGCGGCGATCGCCGGGGTGTTGCCCTCCATCGAGGTGGTGGACAGCCGTGTCGCGGACTGGAAGATCAAGCTGGTGGACACCGTCGCCGACAACGCGTCCTCAGGGCTGTTCGTCATCGGCGGAAGCTTGCGCAGCGTCACCGAATTGGACCTACCTCTCGTCGGCGTGGCGGTCAGCCGCAACGGAGAGGTCATCGACACCGGTGCCGGAGCAGCGGCGCTCGGCAACCCCGCTCGCTGTGTGGCGTGGCTGGCCAACAAACTGGCATCGTTCGGCGCCGGTCTGCGCGCCGGTGACATCGTGCTGCCGGGTGCGGTCCACAAGATGGTCGACGTGGCGCCGGGAGACTCCTTTCGCGCCGACTTCGCCGGAATCGGATCGGTCACCGCACGATTCTCGGCGGACTAGGCATTTCACCGAGCGGAAAGCTTGGGCAACGGCCTTTGTCGCGGGCGCCAGGTACTGCAAGCTGAATTGACCCGTCAACGTCGGTGGAGGTACTCGGTGTGAGCCTTTATGAAATGCAGAGGTGCCTCTTCGACTACCTGCGCTCCATGGAGAACGCGGTCGAGGGCACCCCGCGTCCTGATCTCTCGGTTGAGGGCTTCGACCTGACCGACGACGAGCGCGCGGCCTTGGTCAACGGCGACATCGCAGCGATCTACGCGGCAGGTACCCATCCGGTGATCGTCAACGGCTACTGCCGGGCGATGGGCTACAAGCGTGCCGACTACCGGTCGCTGCTCCAATCAGTGAAGCCCGACGTCGAAGGGAAGGCTCGATGGCAGAAATCGTAATGGCCTACTCCGCCTCCCATGCGCCCATGATGGCCGCCGACCGCGAGTCGGCACCCCGGGAACAGGCCGCCAGCTTCTTCGGCGCGCTGCGGCAGGTCCGCGACCGCGCAACGAACTCCGAGGTCGAGGCGGTCGTGATGATCTCGGGGGAACACTTCACCAACTTCTTCCTCGACAACCTGCCGCAGATCGCGATCGGGCTCGGCGAAGGTCATCAAGGACCGCTGGAGAAGTGGTTGAAGATTCCGAAGGTGATCGTCCCCGGCGAGCCGGGTCTGGCGAGTCACATCATGGAGCAGACGGTCAGCGCCGGCTACCAGCCCGCGCTGTCCTACAAGATGAAGGCCGACCACGGCTTCATGACGGTGTACTACGAGCTCGACCCGTTGATGCGACTTCCGATGGTTCCGATCGTGTTGAACTGCACCACAAAGCCTTTGATGACCCTGAGGCAATGCTATGACTTCGGCAGAGCCCTCGGCGACGCGATACGGAGCTATCCGGACCTGCAGCGGGTCGCGCTGTGCGCTGCCGGCGGACTGTCGCATTTCGTCGGTGAGCCCCGCGTCGGCGACATCGACGAGGAGTTCGACCGCTGGTTCGTCGGCCAACTCGAGAAGACGGACCTTGGTGAGCTGCTCGACACGCCCAACGACGAACTGAGCCAGGCGGGCAACGGCACCGGCGAGGTCCGCGCCTGGGTGGCGGTGGCAGGCGCGATGCACGGACACCCCGGCACCACGTTGTCCTATGAGCCGATCTACGAGTGGATCAACGGGATGGGCGTCGTCATGTACGAGGATTCACTCCCGTCGACGATCTGACCCGTTCCGTCACACGGATTCCGTTGGCGTCCGGCGCCGTCCACGCCGAGTCGCATGGCGATCCGCTCGGGCGCCTCATCCTGTGCGTGCACGGCCTGTCGGCCAACTGCCGATCATTCGACAAACTCGTGCCCGCCCTGGCTGCGCCGGATCATCACATCGTCACCGTGGATCTGCGCGGTCGCGGCCACAGCGAGATCACCCCGGAAGGCACCTACGGCTGGGACAGCCATGTTCGCGATCTGTTGGAGATCGCCGATTACCTTCGCGCCGAAACGTTCGACGTGATCGGGCATTCGATGGGCGGATTCATCGGCATGACGCTCGCCGCGCAGTACGGGCAACGCTGCCGCAGCCTGGTCCTCATCGATGCGCTCGGCGTACCCGAACCCAGCGCACTGGTGCCCATCGCGAAGTCCGTCAGCCGGCTGGGCCGCACCTACCCGTCGGCGGCGGCGGCACTGTCATACGTGCGGGACTCCGGCACCATCGCCCCGTGGAACGAATTCTGGGACAACTACTTTCAGTGGGAGCTTGAACCAGCTGCGGACTCGACGGTCCGGATTCGGACCGACCTGGCCGCGGTCCGCGAGGACAGCGCCGATGCCGCCAAACATGACCTCTACGCACTGTGGCCACGCATTCGCTGTCCGATCCTGCTGGTCCGCGCAACCACGCCGCTGGGGCCGGGCGGGGGCCTGGTGGTCTCGAGTCAAGACGCCGAGCGCTTTGCCGCCGAGTTCACCGGCGCCACCGTGGTCGACCTCGACTCCGATCACTACACCGTTCTTCTGGACCCGACCGCGATCGAATCCATTGCGCGATTCGTGCGGGCGGTGCCGTCGACGATCTGAGGCCTGCGCCGCCGGATGGGCCGCGTGTCCCGAGGCCTGCGCCGACGTCGATCGACGCTGCGTACGATCGAGCCGTGATGGCGCCCTGAGTCCTGCGTAGTTCGAAGCACGCTCGCCCCCCAGATCCACGACCACCCAACAGGAGGAGATGACCATGTCGGTCACCGTGTTGCTCGAATTCAAGTTCAAGCCCGAGTCCGTGCCGACCGCCCGCGAACTGATGGGCCGCGAACTCCAGAAGACCCGCGACTTCGACGGCAACCTCGCCATCGACGTGCTCGTCGACGAGGACGATGAGGCGCACTGGATCGTCTACGAGCTGTGGGAGTCCGTCGCCCACGACGAGGCGTACCGGGCCTTTCGGGCGGGCGACGGCAAGATCGTCGACCTTCCTCCGCTGCTCGCCGCGCCGCCGGTGAAGACGCGGTACACGACCTCCGACATCTGACACGCCCGGGGTTAGTGCGCCTTCTTCTTGCCGAACGGCAGCACGTGCACGACGGCGACCACCACGGCGCCGACCACCAACCCGATCACCGCGGACGCCGCGGTGTTGACCAGCCAGGCCAGCAGACCCCCGACGGCCTCCACGTCGTGCACGTACTCCTCGCCGTGGTGGACCAGGCCGTAGGGCGCGTGCCAGCCGAGGGTGTCGGTCCCGACGAGCAGGATGTGGCCGCCGACCCACAGCATCGCCACCGTGCCGATGGCCGACAGTGCCGCCAGCAGTTTGGGCATTCCGGCGACCAGTCCATGTCCGATCCGCTGTGCGAATCGTGACGTGCGCTGGGTGAGGAGCAGACCGACGTCGTCCATCTTGACGATGGCGGCGACCACCCCGTACACCGCGACGGTGATGACCAGCGCCACCACGATCAGGATGATGAGCCGCGGCACGAACGGCTGGTCGGCCACCTCGTTGAGGGCGATCACCATGATCTCGGCGGAGAGGATGAAGTCGGTGCGGATGGCCCCGGCCGTCATCTGGCGCTCGGCGTCCTCGCCGACTGTCGCGGTGGGAGCGGCATGGCTGTCGTGCCCGGAGATCCGACCCCACACCTTCTCGGCGCCCTCGTAGCAGAGATAGGTCGCGCCGAGCATCAGGATCGGCGTCAGCAGCCACGGCACGAACTGACTGAGCAGCAGTGCCGCGGGCAGGATGAACAACAGCTTGTTGCGCAGCGAGCCGATCGCGATCTTCTTGATGATCGGCAGCTCACGCTCGGCGGCGATTCCGTGCACGTACTGCGGTGTCACCGCGGTGTCGTCGATGACCACCCCGGCGGCCTTGGCGGTGGCCCGGCCTGCCGCGGCGCCGATGTCGTCCACCGACGCCGCCGCGAGCCGAGCCAGCGCCGCGACGTCGTCGAGAAGTCCGAACAGACCCCCGCTCATCGCATCCCCTCCATGGCTCCCAGCCTATCCGCAGGAAGTGTCTAGATGCTGAGCCGTCGATACCGCTGCAGGCGTCGGATGCCCGCGGTGGGCACCGACCCGTCGTGCGGTCGCAGAGCGGCATCCGCGCGGGCGCGAACGTCGTCGACGTCGAAGCGAGTGCCGATCGCCACCAGACAATTGGCGGTTGCGGTCTTGGGCGCGGTCGCGACGTGGACCGAGCTGCCGACCACGTTGACGGTGTACGTGCGCACCCGCGCGCGGTAGCGGACGGCCACGGTGCCCTTGAGCCGGTATACGCCGGCGGGAGGTTGCTCGAGCAGGTCGATGAGGACACCCGGGTCGATGCATCCGTCGCTGGTCGCGGTGACCGAGACCGCGTGCACGTGGTCGTGGTCATCGGAGTGTGGTGCGTGCGGGTCCGAATCGGCGTCGATGAGCAGTTCCCGGAACGACATCTGCCCCGACTCGTCGCCCGCGTCGGACACGTCGTACAGGAGGGCGGGGTCGATTCTCGCGCCGATCGCCCCGACGACGTGGACATCCGGATTGCGTTCGCGCACCCGCATTTCGATGCGTTCTACCGCGGCATCACGGCTGGCCTCGGGGATCTGGTCGAGTTTGTTGACCACGATCAGCGATGCCGCGCCGTAGCGCGCGGGTGGGGCGCCGTCTCGGTCGACGGTGTCGAAGTGCGTGAGGGCGTCGATGACGTCGATGACGCCACCCGGTCGGATCCGTTCGACCCCGCTGAAGCGGATCAGCCGGGCGAGCGCGACCGGGTCGGCCAGGCCGCTGGCTTCGACGATGATGGCGTCCAGGCCCAGTCGGGGGTCGGTGAGCTTCTCCAGCGCGTCGTCCAGCCCACCCTCGTCGGGCAGGCAGCAGATGCAGCCGCCGGTGATCGACGCGGGCTCGTCGATCTGCCCGGTCACCAGCGCGGCGTCGACGTTGAGTTCGCCGAAGTCGTTGATCACCACGCCGATCCGGGCTCCCGGTGCGCGAAGGACGTGGTTGAGCAGGCTGGTCTTGCCTGCGCCGAGGTACCCGGTCAACGCGATGACGGGGATGGCTGCCACGGCTGCCGAGTCTACGGCGCGGCGCCCGTCAGTCCGCTCGCAGTCGCAGCTGACCGTCGACTAGGTCTCCGACCGCTGAGATCGACCGATGTGAAACGTCATTCTCCGGAGCATTCCGTCGCTCAGCACGATGGAATGCGCCAGTACGGCGGACACGTGCGCCGCGACCACCACGACCAGCAGGTAGGCCATCACCGAATGCGATTCGCGCAGAACGGAGTAGACGTTGATGTCGACCGGCGCGATGGGCGGCAGACGCAGCCCGCCGAAGGCCAGTACCGGCTTCCCGGTTGCCGACACCATCGCCCATCCCGCGAGCGGCTGCGCGAGCAGCAGCGTATACAGGGCGCGCTCCGACCAGATCACGGTCTTGCCTTCGATGCGTCCGATCGTCGGTGGCCACGCGGGCGGGTGATGCCTGAACCGGTTGATGATTCGGAGAATGACCACGACGAGGACGACCACCCCGATCGATATGTGGATCACCCGCAGGGTCGCGTAACCGGCGGTCCAGTTGACCATGGTGAACCCGATGAGGAGCATGGTGAATATCAGGATCGCGGTGAGCCAGTGGAACATTCGGCTCGCCGCGGTGAACTTCTTCGGCGGGCTCGCCACGACTGCGGCGCCTTCGATCTCAGTGCTCACTTCGCCACTCCATCGACGTTGACTGCAGGTGTGCTCTCGGGGCCGCGAGCCCGGATCCGGTAGGAGGCCGCGTAGACCGCAGACCGGGGGCTGAGCAGTGGATCATCGGATCGTTCGATCCCCGGTGGCAGGATCAGCGGATCGAAGTTGATGTCGCGGGCGTTGCCCTTGCGGTCGGTCTCGATGGACGTCAAGGTCAGGGTGCCTGCGTCGATGGCCCGTCGTTCGACGGGCCACGGGAGCGTGGCGTCGTTGAGCGGATCCGACGGTGTGCCGATCGCCAGCATCATCCGCCATTGCAGTGGGCCCGAACGCATCTGGCGGATGAGGGTGTCGAACAGCGCGTTGGGCCCCGACCCCTTCTGCGGCGGCGGGGGGGTGAGCGGAACCAGCGACCAGCGGACCGGAGTTCGGGTGCCAGCGTCGTTGATGAAGTAGAACGTGTTGAGGCTGCTGAACGTGCTGTCGGCAAAGCCAGGGGAGGCCGGATTCGCGCCGATGATCTTCATGGCCTTCGCGGTCTCCGGGTGCGCGGCAAGGAATGCCGCCATGGCCTTGGGGTCGGGCTTGCCGGTGTCGGGTGACGGCTTGGACGCGAGTAGCCGGTCGTAGAACCCCTGCGGTGAATTGTCGGGGAAGACGGGGAGATTCAGCATGGCGGTGCGCCACTGCGTCGCGCCGGGAAACCCGAACGCCAGGCCGAAGCCGCGCGCCGCCATGTCGTTGTCGGCGACGTGGGCGTTGCCACCCGACAACGAGAAGCGGCCCATCACGGGCGTGCGCCCCGACCGGAAGACGACGGCGCTGGAAACTTCACTGCCGTTGCCGTTTCCGTCGAAGTAGCCGGTGACGGAGACGCCCTTCGCGTGGTTCTTGCGGAAGCCCGCTTGGGGGCCGTTGACCTTCTCGAAGGCCCTCATGAAGATTTCCGGTGTCAGTCGATGCGCAGTGCCGATCCAACCGCCCGCGTAGGCGACCGCGCCGAGATCGACTGCCAGAAAGCCGCCGATCGCGCCAATGCCCAGCAGAACCCGACGGCGTGTCAGCGGAACCCCGCCCCAGGTTGGGCGTTGCCCGGGTGATGGTGTCACCAGTATTCCTCCGAATTATTCCCAAAGCCCCCCGCAGCAGCCGTGACTGTAGTACGGCCGGCTGGGACATGCTGCCACAGGGGCTGTGACCTGCGAATATGGCGGTTCGGACCTAGTCCACCAGCGGTATCGAAGGGCCGGAGGTCATGCAGGTGACGTTATCGAACGCCTGCGCTCACGGAGTTGCAGGAGAGCCGATGGCGGTGCGCCGGATTCGGGGTGCCAGTTGCACGATTTCGGGCACCACGCTCGGATTGTCATGCGCCGTGATGACGAGCGACACCAAGGTGTTGGCGACGTCGCGAAGTGTCGACATCTGCGCGGGGAGTTGCCCGTGTTCCACCCACGACTTGAAGAGTTGGGCGAGAAGGTCGCGATCGGCGCCGCGCAGAATCTCGGTGTCCTGGGTGGGGCCGATGCCGACCCGCACGATGGACAGCTCGGGATGCTCACCGCGCCACGAGTGCAGGATCTCGTCGAGCGCGGCTTTGCTCGCTCCGTAGGCAGCGACGCCGGCGCGTGGGCGGCCGACGTCGTTGCTCGAGGCGACCAGCACCACGCCGTTCTCGGACAGGTGTGGCAGCGCCGCGCGCAGAACGTTGTTGGCGCCAACGGCGTTGACGTTGAACGCGTGCATCCACGTGGTGAGATCGGTGTCCTCGATGTGGGCGAACGGCACGACGGTGCTGGTGAACACCACCGCGTCGAGGCCGCCCAATGCCTCGGACGCGGCGTCGACGACGCTTTTGATGGCGCCGGTGTCCTCGACGTCGAGTTCGAACGCCGAGCCACCGACCGTCTTGGCCAGCTCGGTCAGCAGGTCCATGCGCCGCGCCGCGACGGCTACCTTCGCGCCGCGTTCGGCGGCACTGGTGGCGACGGCATGGCCGATTCCCGAGGATGCTCCGACGACGAGGAGGCGTAGCCCGGCGACGTCGACGCGTTCGCCGGTCACTGCAGGCCATCCCGACGGATGATCGGCGATCCCGCTCGGTCGTCGACGCAGAGCATGTCTCGATTGACCCGCTTTCGATGGCTCGTATCGGGTGTTAGGTCACCCTTTCTCCGTGCGGACACTACCTCGCGCCCCACGGGTTCGACCACGGGGTGCCGCCTTTGCCACTGGCATGCACGGCCTCTTTGCCCGCGGGTCGTGCCTAGGCAACGGCCACGATGTCGTCGAGATAGGGAGCGATGTGGCGCATCGCGCGCGCGACGTACTCCTCCTTCTCGCCGACCGGGGCGACGTAGTGCAGGGCGCTTTCCGCGGCATCGACGCCTTCGAGCCGAGCGATCAGCCATGCGGCAAGGTAATGCGACGCAAGGCAACCGCCCGCCGTCGCGATGTTTCCCTTGGCGAAGATGGGTTGGTTCAGGACCTCGACGCCGGCCTCGACGACCCAGGGCTTGGTCACGAGGTCGGTGCAGGCGGGGATGCCATCGAGCAGTCCGAGCTTGGCCAGGATCAGTGTCCCGGAGCACTGGGCGGCGAGCAGCTGCCGGGAGGGATCGAGCCGCAATGCCGCCATGAGTGTCGGGTTCGAGATCACCTCGCGGGTCTGCATGCCGCTGCCGACGATGACCGCATCCGCGGCACTGGCCTCTTCGAGGCTCGCCATCGACTCGATCACCACGCCGTTCATCGATCGGACCCTGGGGGAGGGGCTGGCGATCGACACGCGCCAGTCGGCGGCCTTGACCCTGTTGAGGACACCCAGCGCGATGAGGGAATCGAGTTCGTTGTAGCCCTCGAAGGTGAGGATAACGATGTGCACGGGGAGCTCCGTTCCTTGTCGTCGACCGATCGTAGAACCCGGCATTCAATACGTTCAAGAAATTGTCATGCCTACAATCCGGGACGTGGCGGTGTCGCGATACAAGGTGGTGGTGGACGCGCTCGCGTCGGATATCCGTGCGGGCCGCCTGGCCCCGGGCACCCGGCTGCTCACCCATCGTCAGCTGGCGGCCCGGGACGGCATGGCGCTGGTGACCGCGTCACGCGTGTACGCCGAACTGGAAGCCATGGGCCTGGTGAGCGGCGAGCCCGGCCGGGGGACGTTCGTCCGCGAGATCGCCCTTCCTCCCGGTCACGGCATCGACCAGAAGTCAGTGGCCGCGGACGCGGTCGACCTCAGCTTCAACTACCCGTCGCTACCGGGGCAGGCCGACATGTTGCGTCACGCCCTGCGGCAGCTCGCGTCCTCGGGTGACGTCGAATCGCTGTTGCGCTACCAGCCGCATCGCGGTCGCCCGGGCGAGCGGGCCACCGTGGCGCGGCATTTGGAGCAACGTGGGCTGGCCGTGGGTGCCGACCGAATCCTGATCGTCAACGGCGGCCAGCACGGGCTGGCGACGACGGTCATGGCGACACTGCAGCCGGGAGACGTCGTCGCGGCCGACGCGCTCACATACCCGGGTTTCAAGGTGGTGGCCGAGACGCTTCGGTTGGAAGTCGCACCGCTGCCCGTGACGCAGAGCGGCCCCGATCTCGACGCCCTGGACCGGTTGTGCATGCGAACGGCGGGTCCGCGCCGTCTACGCGATGCCGACGATGCACAATCCGCTGGGCTGGGTCATGAGTGGTGCTGACCGCGCGAAGCTGGTCGAGATCGCACACCGCCACCGCCTTCTCATCATCGAAGACGCCGCCTACGCCTATCTCGTCGAAGAGCCACCGCCGCCGCTCGCGGCACTCGCTCCGGAGATCACCGTGTACGTGTCCGGACTGTCCAAGAGTGTGGCGACGGGTCTGCGGGTCGGGTTCGTCTCGGCCCCTGAGTCTTTGGTCCCCGCGATCGAGCGCGCGATCCGCGCCACCACCTGGAACACCCCAGCCGTGACGACCGCGATCGCCTGCCGCTGGCTCGACGACGGAACCGTGAGTCGGCTCGAGTCCGACAAGCGCAGGGACGCGAGAATCAGACAGTCGATCGCCCGCGACGTGTTGGCGGGCCTGCCGGTGATTGGACATCCGGCGTCGTACTTCGTCTGGCTCCCACTGGCCGAAGACGCGCGCGCCGACCGGATAGCGGCATCGCTGATGCGTGAGCACATCTCGATATCGACGGCGGAGCCCTTCGCGACGTCCGCCCACGTGCCCCAGGCAATTCGACTGGCGCTGGGCTCGACGGACGTGCACACGCTGCGCGAAACGCTGTGCAAGGTAAGGCAAGTCGTCGAGGAAGACGCCTATCGCTGAGTGCTCACCGCACGTCCAGGCCGTGAACTTCCTGATCGCGTCCGCGGTGACCGGGGTGAAGTAGTTGACGAGGTTGCCGTCGGGATCGCGGAACAGCAGCGAGCGGTTGCCCCACGGCATGGTGGTCGGCTCCTGCACCCAGTCGCCGACCAGTGGCTTGAGTCGTTCGTATTCGGCGTCGACGTCGTCGACCTTGAACTCGATGATGACGCTGTGGTTGTCGGCCGGTCGGGCGGCACCCTCGCCGAACAACCCGACGGTGTCCGTGTGGCCGACCGCGAGCGTGAACGACGGCATGACCAGCTCGGCGAACACGGGTGTGTAGCGGGTTGCCGTCACGCCGGTGATTCGCTCGTAGAACCGAACCGTGCGCTCGAGGTCGTCGGTGATCATGCGGATGGAGACGAGGTCCATGGCGTCACCCTCCCTTCGGTGTCGAGAATGCAAGTAACGCTACGCTACCGTAGCGTAGCGGTATGGCACAATCGGACGATGCCGAAGGCCGGATCCGATGAGCTCGATGGCCGGATCAGGAAGTCGCGGGATCGCGTACTCACCACCGCCTTCGATCTCTTGAGTCAAAGTGGCATCGGAGGATTCAGCGTCGACGAGGTGGCGCGCCGATCGGGCGTCGCCAAGACCACCATCTACCGCCATTGGCCGTCCCGAGAGGCGCTCGTTCTCGACGCCGCGTCCCGGATCAGCGCCGAGCAGGAGGTCCCCGACAGCGGTTCGCTCGACGATGACGTCACCGCGATCCTGCTGAACCTCGGTCACCTGCTCGGCACCGCCAGGTGGTCGTCGGTCGTGCCGTCGATAGTCGATGTCGCCGAGCGCGATCCGGAGTTCGCCGACGTGCACGGCGAGATCCAGCGCGGCCATGCCGCCCCGCTGCGGGAAGTGCTCGAGCGAGCGGCGGCGCGGGACGACCTGCCGGCGACCGCCGACGTGTCAGCCATGATCTCGGCGTTGGTGGGACCGCTGTACTACCGCCGCTGGTTCTCCAGGGAGGCGATCAGCGACGACTTCGTCACGCGATCGTGCGGAATGTGCTTGGCAGCGCGCGCGATTGAAGCCTGGGGTCAGCTCTCCTACAGCACGTCGATGATGTCGTTCTTCAGCGCTTCGGCCTGCGTGCCGAAGACCGCCTGGACGCTGTTGCCGACCTCGATGACACCCGCGGCCCCGAGACTCTTCAGCCGGGCCTGATCCACCTTGGTCTTGTCGGCGACCTCCATGCGCAGGCGAGTGATGCAGGCGTCGACGTTCACCAGGTTCTCCCGGCCGCCGAACGCCGCGATGATCTGTTCGGCCTTGCTGTCGGTCGCGACGGAGGCGGGTGCGGTCAACACGTCGGTCGCGGTGCCCGATCCGCCGACCGTCACGGCAGTGGCGGCGTCGGCACCGGTCGCCGAGGTTCGCCGCCTCCTCGGCCTCGAATTCGTCCTCCGGCTCCCGGCCCGGGAGTGCGCATGTTCCACTTCGTGATCGCGAAGCGGAACAACAGGTAGTAGACGGCGAAGAACACGACGCCCATGCCGATGAGCAGCGGGATGTTCTTCGCGGCCGGCGCGTTGCCCCACAGGATGAGGTCGATCAGCCCCGCGGAGAACGAGAAGCCCAGGTGGATGTCGAGCAGGTAGGCGATGGCCAGCGAGAGTCCCGTCAGCACCGCGTGGATGACGTACAGCGGGAAAGCGACGAACATGAAGGCGAATTCGAGTGGCTCGGTCACGCCGGTCAGGAACGCGGTCAGCGCCGCCGCCGACAGGATGCCGACCGCGACCTTGCGCTGCTTCTTGTTCGCCACGTGGATCATGGCCAGCGCGGCGGCGGGCAGGCCGAACATCAGGATCGGGTAGAACCCGGACGTGAGCAGGCCTGCGGACGGGTCGCCTGCGGCGAATCGGGTGAGCTCGCCGGTGACGGCCTTTCCGCCGCCGGGGGGCTGGTAGTCGCCGTAGAGGAACCAGATGTAGGAGTTCGGGATGTGGTGCAGGCCGAGCGGGATCAGCATCCGGTTGGCGAACCCGTAGACGAAGGCGCCAAGGGCGCCCGAGCCGCCGATGAACTTGCCGAGGCCGGTCAGTCCGGCATCGAAGATCGGATAGAAGTAGCTCATGGCGAACCCGAGGAACAGACAGGTCACCGACACCACGATCGGGACGAAGCGCCTGCCTCCGAAGAATCCGAGGTACGAAGGCAATTGGATGGTGTGATAGCGGTCGAACAGCCACGCGGTGAGCAGGCCGACGAAGATTCCGGCGAGCACGCTGTAGTTGATCATCGCCTGGTCGCCACTCTTGTCGACCTCGCCGGCGAGCACGATCGGCGACATGGTCTTGAACACCGCCTGCACCACCAGGTAGCCCACGACTGCCGCCAGTGCGGTCGAACCGTCTGCCTTCTTGGCGAATCCGATCGCGACGCCGACGGCGAACAGCAGCGGAAGGTTGTCGAAGATGGCGCCGCCGGCCGCGCTCATGGCCTGGAAGAACGGCCCGATCACCGGAGCCTTGATGCTGCCGAGCAGGTCGGGTTGGCCCAGCCGGAGCAGGATGCCCGCCGCGGGCAGCACCGCGATCGGGAGCATCAGGCTCTTGCCGAGCCGCTGCAATTGCGCGAAGCCGGGTATGCGCAGGCCCGACTTCTTCTGGTGTCTCTTCAGGTTTCGTCGTGGTGCTCAATGTTCCTGACCTCCTCTGCGACCAGACGCCGCCGGTGTCGAAGCTGTGCGGAAGCTTAGACGAGAACGCCGCGAACACGAGACCGTCTTGCCGGCACGCTCGTATTGTTGGTGCGACCGGACGAAGGAGTCACGACAGTGAGCAAGACACAGGTCCTCGCCCCTGTCGCAGGGCGTGCCGTTCCGCTTCGCGACGTGCCCGACCCCGTGTTCTCCCAGGGCATGGTTGGCTACGGCGCAGCGATCGACCCGCCGCGCGGGGTGGTCGAAGCGGTCGCTCCGGTCAGCGGCAAGCTGCTGAAGTTGATGCCGCATGCCTACATCGTCATGACGGCCGACAACGTGGGCGTCCTCGTCCACCTGGGGCTGGACACCGTCGCACTGAACGGCGAGGGGTTCACGACGCACGTCAGCCAGGGCGACGACGTCTCCGCGGGTCAGGTGATGATCAGCTACGACGTCCCGGCAGTCGAGGCCAAGGGGCTCAATCCCATTGTCGCCGTTGTCGTCATGGACGAACGCGAATCCGACAACGTCATTCCGTCCGAGGCGGTCAACACCGGTGCGGACGTCGAATCCGGGGCAGACCTCTTCACCGCGAACAAATAGATGGAAGTCGTCATCCTCGCCGACGCCAAGGAGATCGGCAGCGTCGCGGCAGACGCGATCAGCGCCCTGCTCGACCGCAAGCCGGACGCGGTCCTCGGCCTCGCGACCGGATCGTCGCCGCTGGCGATCTACGACGAACTGGCCGCGCGCTGCGATGCCGGGCTGATCTCATTCGCCAAGGCCCGCGGGTTCACCCTCGACGAGTACGTCGGTCTGCCCGCCGACCACCCCGAGCGGTACCGGACCGTCATCGACTCCGTCTTCGTGTCACGGGTCGACTTCCCGCCGGGTGCCGTGCAGGGCCCCGACGGTTCGGCCTCCGACATCCCGGCCGCCTGCGCGGCGTACGAGAACGCGATCCGCGCGGCGGGCGGCGTCGATCTGCAGATCCTCGGCATCGGCACCGACGGGCACATCGGGTTCAACGAGCCCGGGTCCTCGCTGGCCTCCAGAACCCGCATCAAGACGCTGACCAGGCAGACGCGCGTCGACAACGCGCGATTCTTCGGCGGAGACGTCGAATCGGTGCCCACGCACTGCCTGACTCAGGGCCTGGCGTCGATCATGGAGGCCCGGCACCTGATCCTGGTCGCGACCGGTCGCAGCAAGGCCGAAGCCGTGCACCACCTCGTCGAGGGTGCGGTGAGCGCCATGTGGCCTGCGACCATCCTGCAGCATCACCCGCACGTGACGGTGCTGCTCGACGACGGCGCGGCGCGACGGCTTCAGCTCGTCGACTACTACCGCGAGACGTACCGCTCCAAGCCCGACTGGCAGGGCATCTGAGTGCTGTTGACGGCCGACACCCTGCTGACGGGTCGAGAACTGTTGCGGCCCGGGTGGATCGACGTGTCGCAGGGCGTGGTGCATGCGGTCGGCGCGGGCGTCGCACCCCGGCCCGCGGACCGCGACCTCGGCGCGGTGACCGTGGTGCCGGGCTTCGTCGACACCCATTTGCACGGCGGGGGAGGGGCGAACTTCTCCACCGCCGCGCGTGCGGACACGTCCACGGCCGTGGCATTGCACCGCAAGCACGGCACCACGGCGCTGATCGCCTCCCTGGTCACCGCGGACCCGGTCGAATTACTGCGCCAGGTAGGCGGAATTGGCCGAAGACGTACGAGCGGGCCTGATCGACGGAATCCACCTCGAGGGTCCGTGGCTCTCGGTCAAGCGGTGCGGCGCGCACCAGCCGTCCCTGATGCGTGACCCGGACCCCGCCGAGATCGCCCGCGTCCTCGACACCGGCGGAGGAACCGTCCGCATGGTGACCCTTGCGCCGGAACGCGACGGCGCCCTCGCGGCGATCGGGCAGCTCGTCGACGCGGGCGTGGTGGCTGCCGTCGGTCACACCGAGGCGACCTACGAGCAGACGCGGGCCGCGATCGACGCGGGCGCGACGGTGGCCACGCACCTGTTCAACGCGATGCGCCCGATCGATCGCCGCGAGCCCGGTCCGATCATCGCGCTCCTCGACGACCCGGGGGTGACGGTCGAGCTGATCACCGACGGCGTGCACGTCGATCCCGCCATCTACCGACACGTCACGCGCAGCGCGGGACCGGACCGGGTGTCGTTGGTGACGGACGCCATGGCGGCGACCGGGATGGCCGACGGGGTCTACCACCTGGGTCCGTTGGCGGTCGACGTCGTGGACGGGGTGGCGCGGGTCGCGGGAACCGACACCATCGCGGGCAGCACCGCGACGATGGACCGGGTATTCAGATTCGCCGTTACCCACAGCGGGCTTCCGCTCGACGAGGCACTGATGCTGGCCGTGCGCCAGGCGTCGATCAACCCGGCGAGGGCGTTGGGTATGCCGGCCGCGGGGCTCGTCCCCGGCGCTTCCGCCGACCTCGTGGTGTTGGACTCAGCGCTGAAGGTCGCGGGCGTGCTGCGCAGGGGGGCGTGGGTCGTCGAACCCAACGACGCACCGCTCCCGCCGTAAAACTTCTTGGGTTAGCTACGTGCTCGTCGACGCCATCTTCCGCATGTCTGGGTGGTGTGACGTCGCTGCGACGCACGTCACACCACGCCGTCCGCCACGGAACGCTCGCGAATGGCGTCCAGCAATCGCCGGGTCTCGACGGCCGGATTCGGCTCGACCGAATCACGCGGCATCAAGCCGTACCGCCGTTACGGCCCGTCGGTAACAGGGCAGCCTCCGCCAGTTTGTAACGCGTTTGTAACGGATGAGCAGGTCGGCTAGTTAATTCGGAGCTCGAACAATTAGCTGGAGCGACTGTGGCGGCTCGTCGAGATGAGAGTCGGAACACGCCTGTTCACTGAATCATCTCGGTCGTCTCAGGTGCAGAAGTGCTGCCACCGACGACCATCTGGAGCTATGCCATCGTCGGTCACGGGCACGACCTCGTGGCGTGCCGCGTGCGACCCAAAGCGCCAACCGACGGTGGCGTACGTCACACCACCCTTGCGGCAAAGGCACAGCTCAGTCCGGAAAACGACGGTGGTCAGCCACTTATGACCGGCGGTGTCAATTTCGGTTATCGAACAATTGTTTGCCGAACCGGACTGCGGCCCGTATTCGCGAAATGGCTGGCTTGCCTTCGAAGATCGAAAGGTCTTACTGTTCTGTTACTTGTGAACTTACTCACAAGTAAGTCCATTTGTATCGGACCCCACCCCCCTTGAGAGGTTTCGCATGGAAATAGCTGTTCGTCCCCACATCGCCGCAGGCGTGGCGCTGCTGGGGGCGGGTGTCATCGCTGTCTCACCGATGGCGCCACCAGTACCGGACATCCACCTGCCGTCGATCTCCACGGCCGCCAACAACCTGGTTGCGCTGACCAGCCCACTGCAGCTCGGTGACGCCTACAACCAGGTGCTGCAGGCTGCGATCGCCAACATTCAGGGCCTGATCCAGAACGTGGTCGACGATCCGACGCCGATCCTCAGTCGCAGATGGTCGCCAACCAGGCCGCCAGCCTGAGCACGCTGGCCGCGGCGCTGCAGACCACCGGCAGCGCAGCAGCCACCACGCTGACCACCCAGGTGCCTGCACTCCTGCAGACCGCACTCGGCCAGCTGTCGGCGAGCAACGTCACGGGCGCGGTGAACACCCTGCTGGAGATCCCGCTGGCGATCGCCGCTCCCGCGCTCGGCCTCCTGCCCGCGCTGCAGCAGATCATCACCCAGCCGATCACCAACCTGGTCAACGTGATCAAGGCGGTGACCGATCCGATCAACGCACCACTGGAGCATCGTGGGCTTCGTCGCTCCGCTGATCAGCGTCACCGGAGCCACGGGCGTCGCCGTCCAGAACGTCGTCGACGCCCTGGGCACGGGCGACGTCCAGAAGGTCGCCAACGCCGTGCTCACTGCGCCCGCCACGATCGCGGACGGACTTGCTCAACGGTGGCTACGGTCCCGACCTGGCCCGCTGGTTGGCCAGCCGTTCAGCGTCTTCGCCGGCGGGTTGCTGAGCATGAACGATCTGGTCCTCGGTGGACCCGACCGGGTTCTTCATCAAGACCGCCGGTCCGTTGGGCGCGCTGCTGTTCCTTCGCCAGCACGATCGCGAATGCCTTGCATTTGCAGCCGCCGGCGACCCCGGAGACGGCAGCGGCCAAGGCCAAGACCGACCCGGCCGCCCTGCCTTCGGCCTCCGCGCCGACGATCGCGCTGCCCGCAGGCGAGGCACCGACCGACACCAAGCCGGCAACGACGCCGACTGCGGGCACCACGCCGGCCGACCCGACGGCTCCGGCCGCCGGACGGCTCCGGCGACGGCTCCCGCGGACGACACCGCGCCTGCCAAGGCCGACGACGCGACCGCGACCGCTCCGGCGGCCACGGATCCCACCGCGGCGAAGGGTGACGAGGGCACCGGCACGACCACGACGCCGGCGAAGTCCGACGACACGACGTCTACCACTCCGGTGAAGACGACGAAGCCGGTCCACAGCACACCGTCCTCGACCACCCCGGCAACGGACAAGGGCGAGACCACCGGCACGACGCCGGCGGGATCGACCGACACGAAGTCGGGCAATGAGGCCAAGCCCTCGACGAAGGCCGGCAACGACGCCGGCAAGTCGGGCGACGGCAGCGCGGCGGGCAAGTCCTCCGACAATGCCGGTGGCGCAGCCACCAAGTCCGAGGGTGCGGGCGAGAAGCACGACGGCGCGAAGCACGCTGCAAAGCACGGCGGCGACAAGTAACTCGCGTCACCGCTGAAACATACGATCGGGTCCCCTCCTTCAGTCTGAAGGAGGGGACCTGATCGTCGTTGGCGCCAGGCCGTTCAGTCGGGAGCCGACGGTGGACCTGCCGCAGGTCATCACGACACTCGGCTGAGTTCCTCGGCCTCACCGGGTGGTCTGCGCAGCAACTGAACCTGCGTCTCGGTGCCGTCGAAGCCCACCGAGCGATACACGCGGATCGCGTCGTCGCCCGGGTCGGCCAGGATCACCAGCGTCCGCACGCCTGGCCAGGTCAGCCCCTCCGCGCCCGCATGATGGACGAGCGTCCCCGCCAGTCCGCGCCTGCGATGGTCGGGATGCGTGTCGACCGCCTGGTAGCGCGCCACGCCGTCGCCGTCGGTGTAGAGGCCGAGACCCGCGCACATGCGGCCGCCGAGGAACGCGCCGAACCACGCCCCGTGGCCCTCGTCTGCAAGCCTGCGCCAGCTCGCGAAGCGACCGGCGGTGAACTCGCGTGTGCTCTCCGGGTAGTTCGCACACTGCAGGTCCACGGCCGCCTCGAAATCCTCGTCGCCGTCGAGCCGGCGGACCTCGGCGTCGGCGTTGGGGTGGGGCGGCGGACGCATCTTCGTCGTGCTGAGCGCCGTGATCCGCTCGACGGTCAGCCCGTGGGCGGCCGCGGCCGCTTCGATACCGGGTGCGCCGTCGGTTCCGTCGACGCCGATCGCAACGTGTTCGGCAGCCGGAAATGCCTTGGCGTGCAAGGCAACGGCGGCATCGAGCGCACCGGCCTCCGGAGCCAACACGAAGTTGCCCCACCAGAAGTCGGGTACGCCCGGTGTCGCGGCGACGACGAATCCATCGCGCTCGGTGATCGACGAGCCGCCGAGCGCGAGCAGCATGAGATCGGTGCGAAATCCGAGCGATGCGACGGGCACCGATCAACCGTAGCGCGCGTCAGTCAGCCGGTCGTTGCGCAACGAAGTCCAGTAGCGCGGGATCGTCGGAGGTGAACCGGTCGACCTCCTCGCCGCCGTCGCACCGCAGCAAGGCGACCGTCACTCCCCGGGCCGTCCGCCCGATCACCTGCCAGGTGGCTCCTGCCTCTTCCCACCGGACGAGCTCTGCGACGCGATCGCGGTCCACGCTCCCAGGATCGCACGGCCCCTGTCGTAGGCTGCGGCGGTGGACGCTAGCTTGCGCGTCGCCATGGCTGCGACCTTCATCTGGCTGGGCATGGTGCTCGCGATCTCGTTCCTCGAAGCCCCGCTGAAGTTCCGCGCCCCCGGCGTCACCCTCGCTCTCGGGCTTGGCATCGGGCGACTGGTGTCCCGGGCACTCAACGTCTGCGAGTTCGTGCTCGCCGTCGTCATATCGGTGTCACTCTTCACCCACGAGACCCCCGTTGGGCTCGACGTCGCGATGGCCACGGCGATCGCCGCCCTGCTCATCCAGAACGTGCTGGTGCGCCCGCAGCTCGCCCGCCGGACGGCGGCGGTGCTCGGCCGGCGAGAACGGGCCCCGGTCCACCGCCCACCTCGTCTACATCGCGCTCGAGGTCGTCAAGGTCATCGCGCTGATCATCGCCGGGGTCCAGCTCACCGGCGCGTGAGACGATCGCGAACATGAGACTCGGACTGCATGCCCTCGGCATCGGCGCCGGCGCCAGGCGCGACGTCATCGACGAGGTAGCCGTCGCCGCGGAGCGGTGCGGGTTCGCCACGCTCTGGTCGGGTGAGCACGTCGTGATGGTCGACCGGCCCGATTCGCGCTACCCCTACAGCGATGACGGCCGGATAGCCGTTCCCGCCGAAGCGGATTGGCTGGATCCGTTGATCGGGCTGAGCTTCGCCGCCGCGGCCACGTCGACCATCGGCATCGCCACCGGAGTGCTGCTGCTGCCCGAACACAATCCGGTTCTGGTGGCCAAGCAGGCCGCGACCTTGGACTCGCTGTCGGGCGGGCGGTTCACCCTCGGCATCGGCATCGGATGGTCGCGCGAGGAGTTCGACGCGCTTGGCGTTGCGTTCGAACGGCGGGGCGCCCGCACCGCCGAGTACGTCGCGGCGATCAGGACGTTGTGGCGTGACGAGGTCGCCACGTTCGACGGCGAGTTCGTCCGGTTCGACTCGGTGCGGGTCAACCCCAAACCGGCGCGCGACGGGCGACTGCCGATCGTGCTGGGCGGCAACAGCGACGCCGCCCTGCGCCGGGTGGCCGAATGGGGTGACGGTTGGTACGGCTTCAACGTCGACGGGGTGGAGGCGGTGTCCGAACGGATCGCGACGTTGCGGTCGATGTGCGACGAACTGGGCAGGGACCCAGGCGAACTGCACCTCGCGGTCGCGCTGCGCGAGCCGCATCGATCCGACGTCGCCGCCCTGGTCGAACTCGGCGTGGACGAATTCGTCGTGGTGGCCGGTCCGCCGGACGACCCGGGAGCGGCCGCGGAATGGGTGGCCGAACTCGCTGCGGAGTGGTCGCCCGAGACCTTCTGACGTAGGGCTGGCCTTGGGTGCCGCCAGGTCACAGGTCGAAGGACCCGAGTGCGGTGCCGCCGCGTCGTTCGCCGCCGTCGATCGACACCAGTGCGGGGACGAGCTCGGTGGTGACGACGCCGTGCCGGGTGGTCAGCTCGTCGACGACGTCGAAGCTCGCCGCGATGCGCTCGGGACCGTCCACGACGATCGTGGCCACCGGCACCTGCCTGCCGAGCTCGAACAGCTTGTCGCCGTGCGGTTTCTGGTCGCCGTGGAAGCCCCAGACCCCGCGCAGCACGGTCGCGCCGCGACCTCCGGGAAGGTGCCGCAGTCGGCCGACGATCGCGCGATGGATCGGTTCGCCGTCGTGAAGGTCGGACTCGGAGGTGTGCACCGTCAGCTTCTGCCAGAGGGGCCTGCCGAATCCGTCGGCAGCCGGTGCCGCCGTGGGTCTTTCGAGCAGTTGGCCGTCGCGCTTGCACACCTGTGCGCGCTCGATGGATCAGTCGCGGATCGCCCGTCATCCGCTCGATCTCGGGCAGTACCTCGGCGACGCGTTCGCCGGGGCCGACGGCGATGACCAACACGGGTACGTCGACGTTGCGGCCGAAGAACGCCGCTCTGCGCCGATCGCCACCGACGGTGCCGTCGACACCGAGAAAGGCTGCCGCGCAATCGAATCCGTGCCGATGGAAGAGGTCGCACAAGGCTCGGATGGTGGGCCGCCCCGACGTCCGCGCGCCGCGGCCGACGTGGACCGTCAGCTTCACGGTCGCCGGTCGCCTCGGCGCCGGCCGAGCCGGCGCGTTCGAGCGTGACCAGTCCCCGCGTCGTCAGCTCGACCACCCGGTCGGCCAGCGCGGCGATCTTGTCCGCGGAGTCGAACGCCGTCACGGCCACCGGCAGGTCCTCGGACGCGCTCAACGAGCGGTCGGTGCGCAACTGGTGTCGCGGTCCGAAGCCGGCGATGCCACGCAGCACGACGCTGGTGGCCACCGAGTGGTGGGCGTACAGGTCCAACAACTCGTCGGAGAGGAAGTGGCCGTCGTGCCGCTGTCGCTCACCGAAGTAGGCGGTGAGCTTGAGCAGGTCGTCGGTCACAGCGCACCCCCGACCAGGATCCCGAGCCACGCCATGGCCAGCCCGAGCACCACGCTGACCGCGATGTTGGCGAACGCGCCGACCACCTGGCGCTCCTCGGCGAGGCGCTGCGTCTCCAGCATCCAGGTCGAGAACGTCGTATAGGACCCGACGAACGCCGTGCCCGCCAACAGTGCGACGTGCGGGCTGAACGCCAGCCCGCCGAACAGCCCGAGCAGGAAGGCGCCGCTGAGGTTCACCGCCAGCGTGCCGAACGGGAACCGGCCGCCCACCCGTGCCGACACCGCGCGGTCGACCAGAAAGCGCAGAACCGCCCCGACGCCACCGATGAGCAGGACGCCCGCCCAGAGCGCCGCCGTCATCGCCGGATCCGAACCCGGCGCACCAACGCGGTCGCGACGTACACCGCGAGCAGGCCCGCGGCGATGCTGGCCGCGGTGTAGCCGAGGGCCAGACCGTAGTGCTGGTGTTCCAGCATGCGGACGGTCTCGACCTGCATCGTGGAGAACGTCGTCAGCCCGCCGCACAGCCCGGTGCCCAGCAGCGGCCTGCGATAGCTCGACACCGGCAACCTCTCCAGCAGGCGGGTGGTGAAGTACCCGAGGAGGAAGGCGCCCACGATGTTGACCACGAACGTCGGCCACGGCCATCGTCCAGGGTCGCCCGCAGCAAGCAATTCGAGGCCGGCGCGCGCGAGCGTGCCGACTGCGCCGCCGATGAACACGGCGACCAACTCCCGGTTGTCGTGGCCGAACACAAGACGAAAGTATGGTGGCAAGTCGCCGAGCGCCGTACGCCGGGATTGCCCGAGGGGCAGAATCACCTACATGGCGGCCAATCCCCGCGCCGGACAGTTGGCGCAACCAGACGACCTCATCGACGTGGCCCAGGTGGTCACCGCCTACTACACGGTGGTGCCCGACCCGGAGGACATCGCGCAGCAGGTGGCCTTCGGCACGTCCGGGCATCGTGGATCGAGCCTCGACGCGGCGTTCAACGAAGCGCACATCCTGGCCACGACGCAGGCGATCGTCGAGTACCGCGCCGCGCAGGGGACGACGGGCCCGCTGTTCATCGGCCGCGACACCCACGCGTTGTCCGAGCCCGCGTGGGTGTCGGCGCTGGAGGTGCTGGCGGCCAACGACGTGGTGGCGATGATCGACGCGCGCCGACCGCTACACCCCGACCCCGGCGGTCAGCCACGCCATCCTCGCCTTCAACCGCGGCCGCGACACCGACCTGGCCGACGGCATCGTCGTCACCCCGTCGCACAACCCGCCCCGGGACGGCGGCTTCAAGTACAACCCGCCCAACGGCGGTCCGGCCGACACCGATGCCACGGGGGTGATCGCCAAGCGCGCCAACGAGATTCTGCGCGGCGGCCTGGCCGACGTGAAGCGGATACCGCTGGCCCGGGCGCTGCAGACGGCCGAGCGGCACGACTACCTCAACGCCTACATCGAGGACCTGCCGAACGTGGTCGACGTGCACGCGATCCGCGCCGAGGGCATCCGGATCGGCGCCGACCCGCTCGGCGGCGCGAGCGTCGACTACTGGGGTGCGATCGCCGAGAAGCACGGCCTGGACCTGACCGTGGTGAACCCGCTGGTCGACGCCACCTGGCGGTTCATGACGCTGGACACCGACGGCAAGATCCGGATGGACTGCAGTTCGCCCAACGCGATGGCGTCGCTGATCGCCAAGATCGCGACTCCTATCAGATCGCCACGGGCAACGACGCCGACTCCGACCGGCACGGCATCGTCACGCCCGACGGCGGGCTGCTCAACCCCAACCACTACCTGGCGGTGGCGATCGACTACCTGTACACCCACCGGCCGGAATGGCCCGGCTCGACGGCGGTCGGCAAGACGGCCGTGAGCTCGTCGATCATCGACAGGGTGGTGGGCGGACTGGGCCGCAAGCTGATCGAGGTGCCCGTCGGCTTCAAGTGGTTCGTCGACGGGTTGATCAGCGGCACAATCGGTTTCGGTGGCGAGGAGAGTGCGGGCGCGTCGTTCCTGCGCACCGACGGCTCGGTGTGGACCACGGACAAGGACGGCATCATCCTGGCCCTGCTGGCCTCGGAGATCCTCGCGGTGACGGGGACCACGCCGTCGCAGCGCTACGAGGCGCTGGCCGAGAAGTACGGCGCGCCAACGTATGCACGCATCGACGCACCCGCGGACCGGGAGCAGAAGGCGCGGCTGGCGAAGCTGTCGGCCGAGCAGGTGACCGCGACGGAGTTGGCGGGGGAGCCGATCACCGCGAAGCTGACGACCGCGCCGGGCAACGGCGCTCCGCTCGGCGGGCTCAAGGTGACCACCGAGAACGCCTGGTTCGCCGCGCGTCCGTCCGGCACCGAGGACGTATACAAGATCTACGCCGAGTCCTTCAAGGGCCCCGAGCACCTTGCGGAGGTCCAGGAAGCGGCCAAGGAGCTTGTGAATACAGTCATAGGGTGAGTTCCGTCGCGGAGGGTGACTGTTCGGCTTCGGAGGGCAGGAGCGAAGCGACCCGGGAAATGGCACAGCGCAAACCCAAGCTGCCCAGCGAGGTCTGGGTTCTCGTCACCGCCAATGCCGTGATCGCCCTCGGCTACGGCGTCGTCGCGCCCGTCCTGCCGCAGTACGCGCGCAACTTCGGCGTCAGCATCGCCGCTGCGACGTTCGTCATCACGGCCTTCGCGCTGATGCGGTTGTGCGCGGCGCCGGCCAGCGGTGTGCTGGTGCAGCGGCTGGGGGAGCGCCGCATCTACCTGACCGGCCTGTTGATCGTGGCGTTGTCGACGGGTGCCTGCGCGTTCGCGCAGACGTACTGGCAGCTGCTGCTGTTCCGCTCGCTCGGCGGCTTCGGTTCGGCGATGTTCTCGGTGTCGTCGCTGGGCCTGATGATCCGCATTTCGCCATCGGATGCGCGTGGCCGCGTGGCGGGCCTGTTCTCGAGTGCGTTCCTGGTCGGTTCGGTGGGCGGCCCGATCCTCGGCAGCCTCACCGTAGGGCTCGGGTTGTCCGCGCCGTTCGTCATCTACGGCGTCGCGCTGCTGATCGCGGCCGCGGTGGTGTTCGTTCGGTTGCGGCACTCGTCGCTCGCGGCGGCGGACGTAGAGACCGAGCCGGCCATCTCGGTGCGGACCGCCCTGCGCAACCGCGCCTACGTGGCGGCGCTGTTCTCGAACTTCTCGACGGGGTGGTCGGCATTGGGCCTGCGCGTCGCGCTGGTGCCGCTGTTCGTCGTCGAGGTGCTCGACCGCGGCCCGCGAATGGCTGGGGTCGCGCTGGCGACGTTCGCGATCGGCAACGTCTCCGCGGTGATCCCGAGCGGCTACCTGTCCGACCGCATCGGCAGACGCAAGCTGATGATCTGCGGGCTGTCGGTGTCTGCGGTGACGACAGCGCTGGTCGGGTTCACGGACTCGTTGACGCTGTTCCTGGCGGCGGCCCTCGTCACCGGTGCCGCGACGGGCATGTTCATCTCGCCCCAGCAGGCCGCCGTCGCCGACATCATCGGCGGCAAGTCCCGCGGCGGCACCGCGGTGGCGACGTTCCAGATGATGTCGGACTTCGGGGCGATCCTGGGCTCGCTGGCCGTCGGGCAGATCGCCGAGCACCTGACGTACGGCTCGGCGTTCGTGATCAGCGGAGTGATCCTCGCGGTGGCCGCCGTCATCTGGGTCTTCGCGCCCGAGACGCGACCGCGGTCCAGCACCGAGCACACACCGGCCCGTCCGCTCGGTCCGGAGGCCGGCGGCGAGGTGCCGTGACCTGCGGTTTTGAGTCGCAGTACTGCGCTGGTGTACCGTCGACCAGCACGACTTAAGGGGCTATGGCGCAGTTGGTAGCGCACCACACTGGCAGTGTGGGGGTCAGGGGTTCGAATCCCCTTAGCTCCACGTCGAAAACCCGCTCTGACCTGCGTCGGAGCGGGTTTTTTTCGTTCGATCGAGTCGCATGACACCTTGTGTCCTAACTCTGTCCTACTCCTGAGGAGAAGATGTCTGCGGCGGCGGTCAGGCGGTTGTCGGTTACCCGCCCATAGACGGCCTGGGTCATGCGTTCGGTGTGGCCGTGCCAGGCGGCAACTACATCGGCGGCGATGCCCGCCGCACGCATCCGCGAGATGTTGCTGTGCCGCAGCTTGCCGAGCGTGATCGCCTCGAGCCCGGCGGCGGTGCGTTGGGCCGCAAACTCACGCGAATATTCGCGCACCGGCAGCCACGTCCCATCGACCCGTGACAGCAACAGGTCAGCGTCGGTGAGAGGTCGGCCCACCGCCAAGTGCTCGCGCAGGTGTACCGAGTGCATCGCCTTGATTATCGCCAGCTCTCGCGGCGGCACCGGGAGTCCACGGGTACTGCGCTCGGTCTTGGTGGGCACGATGATGTCGCGGCCGTTGACGTCGACGCGGGCCCGACGGATGTGCAGCGCGCCTGTGTCTAGTCGCCGATCGTCCACGCCGAGACGTCGCCCATGTACGCGCCGTGGCTGCCAGGAATCGTGGCATAGGAGACGTGGTTCGGGCCGGTGAGCCCCGCCGCCCCGTCCAGCGCCGCCAGGAAGCTCTGCTCGGCGGCGGGGTTGGTCGCCGGCGATACCGGCGTCGGCGTGGGTGTGGGGATCGGCGTCACGGGCGGTGGCAGGATCATCGTGACCGTTGGCACCGGGGACGCCACGACCATACTGGTGGGCGACGACGAAGGCGGTTGTGCCGCAGTCGTATTGGTGTCACGGACCATGAAGAGTGCAACCGCACCGGCCACCGCGATCAGGACCAGACTGGCCGCGAGCCCCAGTGCCGTGATGCGTCGTGGCGTCAGACGCCCGGCCGAGACGGTGGGGAAGTCGTCGGGGTCGTCGCGGTTCAGTGCCCAGCGCATGGGCGTACCGGATGTCGGCTTCGGCGACTCCCGCCATCTCCGTCGGCTCGTCGTTCATTGTTTCCGCCCCTCAGGTTGTCGGCCGCCCGCCCGGAGTACCAGCCAAACCCAAGGGTGACTCGATCTTTCGCGAAATGGCCACATGCGGCGTTCAAACCCTCACTCGCAGACCGACGTCCTTCGGGATCTCGACGAGCGGGAGTTAGGCACTCAGGGGTTGGGCATGTCCTAAGGGTTAGGCAGGGGTGCTGTCAGCTCTGTCCGGGCCATTCGCCGCGCGGGTCGAGGCCGCCGTCCCAGTCGTCCCAGGTGTCGTGGCGTCTGCTCCGGGGGCGACGATGCGTCGCCGCACCCTGCCCGCCAATCTCAACGCTCTGTCGCAGGCGTCCACGAGGAATTGCTGCTGGAGTTGCGCGGCACCGACGGTGCCACGATCACCATGAATTGGTCAACCAGTAACCATTGACTCATATTGGTCAACCAGTTAGCGTCACCGGGCACGACCCTTGCGGTTCATGGACCAAAGGAGACGCAGATGAAGCCTTCGAGAGCCGCCGCCGCGCTGCTGGGCGCCGCGCTGCTGGTGACTGTGGCGGCATGCGGTGGGCACGGTGGCGGCCAGTCGGGCACGACTGTTGCCAAGCCGTTCGCCGCACGCCCCCAGCCGACCATCAACGCCAACATCACGCTTGACCAGGCGAAGGCCCTGGTGGCCAAGGCGACCAGCCCGTCCACCGACTGGACCGGCCCGACCAGCGGCCCGAAGGCGCCCTCCGGGCACAAGACCATCGCCTATGTGTCCTCGGATCAGTCGTACGTCTCGTACGTCAACTGGGGCAACGGCGTGCAGGACGCAGCCGCCAAGCTCGGCTGGAAGGTCGTCACCTACGACGGCAAGGGCACCGTCAGCGGCAACCTCGCGGCCATGCAGCAGGCGGTCGCCTCCAACCCTGACGCCATCGTCACCTCGGCCGACGCGTCCGCGCTGCGCGGCGGCATCAAGCAGGCGGTCAACGCGTACATCCCGGTGATCGGCATTCACGCCACCGCGTTCCCCGGCCCGGACCCGTCGCTGAACCTGTTCGACAACATCGCGACCAACCCCGCCTCGATCGGCGAGGCCCAGGCCGCGTACCTGATCGCCTCGTCCAACGGCACCGCACGTCAGGTGCACATGCTGGACAACTCCTACGCGATCGCCCGGTTCAAGGCACAGGCCGCCACCGATCCGATCAAACACCTGAGCACCGCGAAGTTCCTCGCGCAGATCAACATTCCGGTCGCGGAGCAGACCTCGCGCATCCCGACCGCGGTGTCCGGCATGTTGTCCCAGTACCGCGGTGACGGCCCGATCTGGGTGACCACGTGCTGCGACAACTTCTACCCCTACGTCGCGTCCGCGCTGCGTTCCTCGGGTGCCACCCCGGACCAGGTCAAGCTGGTCGGCAGCGACGGCCCGCCGTCGGCATACGACATGATCCGCAAGGGCGACTACGAGGTCGCCACCGTGCCCGAGCCGAGCACGCTGTTCGGGTACATGGCGGTCGACTCGATCGTCCACGCGATGAACGGCGTCGCCCCGGCCGACTACTCCCCGCCCGCCTTCCTCGTCACCAAGGACGACGTCGACAAGGAGGGCGGCGACAAGAACCAGTACATTCCGAGCAACGGGTTCGCCTGCCACTATGCCAATACCTGGCTCGGCAAGAACGACGACTGCGGCGGCGCCAAGTGACCTCGGTGCGGCCACCGGTACTCGAGGCGGAGGGGCTGACCAAGCGGTTCGGAGGGCAGCTCGCACTCGACGAGGTGTCCATCCGGATCCAAGCCGGTGAGATCCGCGGGCTTGTCGGCGAGAACGGCGCCGGCAAGTCCACCCTCATCAAGGTGCTCGCCGGGGTGTACCGCCCCGACGCCGGCCGGATCAGCGTGGACGGCACCCCGCTGACCCGGACCGGCCCCTCGCCGCAGCTAGCGTTCGTGCACCAGGACCTGGGCATCGCCGACGAGTTGACGGTCGCAGAGAACATCGCGTTCACCGTCGGATTCCCTCGCCGCGGCGGGCTCATCGACTGGTCCCAGGTGTGGAAGCTCGCCTCCCGCACGTACGCGAAGATGGAGCTGGACCCGCCGCCGCCGAAGCTGCCTGCGGGCCGGCTGTCCGCGGCGGACAAGGCGCTGCTGGGCATCGTGCGGGCGATCAGCCGCGACGCCCGGCTGGCCGTACTGGACGAGCCGACCGCGTCCCTGCCGGCGCCCGAGGTCGCGTACCTGCTGGCCGCGCTGCGCAAGTTGCGCGAGTCGGGTACCGCGATCCTCTACGTCACCCACCGGCTGCCCGAATTGTTCGCGGTCGCCGACTCGGTGACCATCCTGCGCAGCGGCCGGCGGGTCGCCGACGGGCCGATGTCGGACTACGACGTGGACTCGCTGGTCGAGCACATGCTTGGCCGGCGTGCCAGAGAACGGATCTCGGCGGGTACGCCGCCAGCGCCGGGTCGGGTCGTCGTCACGGTCGAGGGACTCCGGCCTGCGGGCGGCGCCGGTCGACTTCGAGATCCGGCACGGCGAAATCCTCGGGCTGGTCGGCCTGCGTGGCGCCGGCCAGGACCTGATCGGCCGGGCCATGACCGGCGCGGTACCCACCCTGGCCGGCACGCTGCATGTCGACGGCACCGGGTTCCGCGGGTCCGACGACCTGCGCACCCGCATGGCCAAGGGCGTCGTGCTGCTCCCCGCAGACCGGCAGCGTGAGTCCACCGGACCGGGCATGAGCGTGCAGGAGAACCTGTTCCCCGGGCCGCGCAACCGGTCCGGCTCGCTGATCAACTCCTCCGCCGAGCGGACCGCCGCGACGGCCCTGCTGAACCGGTACGACGTGCGGCCCCGCCGACCGGAGATGCCGATCGATCAGCTGTCCGGCGGCAACCAGCAGAAGGTCTGCGTGGCCCGGCTGCTTCCGCCCGCAGAAGCTGGTCGTGCTCGAAGAACCCACCGCCGGCGTCGACGTCGGCGCGAAGGCCGACATCCACGACCTGGTACGCGACGCCGCCGCGTCCGGAGTCGCGGTACTGGTCGTCTCCAGCGACCTCGAAGAGGTCGCTGCGTTGTGCACCCGGGCGCTGATCGTACGGGCCGGAGCGGTCGTCGCCGAGGCGACCGGAGACGACCTGACCGAGGAGCGGCTGACCGTGCTCGCCGCCTCGTCCGCGCTCGCCGTCCCCCCAAACCCCGCTCCGGAAGGACAATGATGGTCGCCACAAGCCAATCGGACACGGCGCCAGCACCGCCGGACGCATCGAAGCGCGAACGCGGCGGGCTCGGCGGTCAGCTGGTTCAGCGGCTGGGTCTCCTGCTGGCGTTCGTCGTCGTGCTCGCGGTGTTCACCGCGCTTCGGCCGGACAGCTTCCTGAGCACCGGCAACGTACAGAACCTGCTGACCAACCAGTCGGTGACCCTGCTGCTCGCGTTCGCGGTGATGGTGCCCCTGGCCACCGGCGAGTTCGACATGTCGGTCGGGTACCACGTCGGCCTCGCCCAGGTGCTGATCATCGGCCTGCAGCAGAACGGCCACGTCAACTGGATCCTCGCCGCAGCGCTCATCATCGTGCTCGGCGCGGTGATCGGGCTGGTCAACGGGATTCTCGTGGCGAGGTTCGGGATCAGCTCGTTCATCGCCACGCTCGGCTCCGGCATGGTGCTGTTCGGCGTCACCAACTGGTTCACCGGCGGTCAGCAGATCGTTGCGTTCGAACCTGCCCGACGTGTTCACCAACATCTCCTCGCCGGTGTTCGGCGTCCCGATCCCGGCGCTGGTCGCCGTCGTCCTGGCGATCGCCCTGTATGTGTACTTCGAGCGTACGGTCGCCGGCCGGTCGCTGTTCTTCGTGGGCTCGTCGCGCCGGGCCGCGGAGCTGACCGGGATCAGCGTACGGCGGACGGTGATCCTGGCGTTCGTGGTCTCCGGGGTACTCACCGCCGTGGCCGGGGTGCTGCTCGGCGCGATCCTGCTCACCGGTACCGCCTCGGTCGGACCCGAGTACCAGCTGCCCGCGTTCGCCGGCGCGATGCTCGGCGCGACCTCGATCAAACCCGGCCGGGTCAACGTCATCGGGACCCTGCTGGCCACGCTGACGCTCGCGTTCCTGTTCTCCGGCGTGCAGCAGGTCGGGGCACCCTTCTACGTGCAGTACTTCTTCAACGGCGGCATCTTGATCTGCGCCGTCGGCCTGTCCATCTTCGCCGCGAAGCGGCACCGTGAAAGGGCTCGATCCTGACATGAACAGCTTTGTAGAGACCCCCGCACCCGCACTGCGCATCGCGGTCGTGGGATCGGGGTACATGGGCAGGGGCATCGCCAACACGGTCGCCCGCGGAGGTGCCGGCGCCGTGATCCTGGCCGACCAGAGCGCGGAGCAGTCGACAGCGGCGCTGGAGCAGATGCTCGCCGAGGTCGCGCAGGCCGAGCGGGACGGGCTGGTCGCCCCGGGTTCGGTGGAGAAGGTGGCGGCCATCAGCTCGGCCGCTCCGGACCTCGCGCACGCGGTGGTCGACGCGGACGTGGTGGTCGAGGCGGTCTTCGAGGACATCGCCGTCAAGCACGGCGTGCTGCGGGAGATCGAGGCGGCCGCGCCGGGAACTGCGGTGATCGCGACCAACACCTCGGCGATCCCCGTCGACGACCTGGCCGAAGTGCTGGACAAGCCGGAGCGATTCTTCGGGGTGCACTGGTTCAACCCGGCGCCGTACCTGCCGAGCGTGGAGGTCATCATCGGCGCGCGTTCGGACGCGTCGCTGCTCGGCCCGTTCACCGCGCTGCTGGAGGCATCCGGCAAGGCGCCGGTGAAGGTCGCCGACACGCCGGGCTTCATCTGCAACCGGATCCAGTTCGCGATGTTCGCCGAGGCAGCACGGATGGTGGAGGAGGGAAGCGCAACGCCCGAGCAGATCGATGCAGTGGTGCGGTCCTCGTTCGGGTTCCGGCTACCGTTCTTCGGCCCGTTCGCCATCGCCGACATGGCCGGCCTCGACGTGTACGCCAACTCCTACGCCACGCTGGCCTCGCAGCTCGGTGATCGGTTCACCTGCCCGCCGTCGCTGCGCGCCCGGGTCGAAGCGGGCGACTTCGGCACCAAGACCGGCGGCGGATACCTGGGTCTCAGCCCGGAGGACGCCGAGGGAATGGCCCGGCTCCGGGACCGTTCGTATGTCGCCCTGAGCAGCCTGCGCACACAGCTCACCTCGGCCGCTCCGGCCGCTCCGGCCGCTCTCGGCCGCCCCGGCCGCTCCGGCGCTCCGGCCGCTCCGGCCGCTCCGGCCGCTCCGGCCGCTCCGGCCGCCCCGGCCCTCCGGCCCCCCGGCCGCTCCGGCGGCCCAGGCGGAGGAGGCACCTGTGCCACAGTAGTTGCTGGTGAGCCCACCAGCGCAGCACTCACGGCGTCATTGAAGGATCAGGAGTACCGATGGGCCGTCCCCCGAAAGCGCCCCGCGAACAACCGCGGATCGCGCGCATCGAGAACGTCGACCACTCAGTGTCCGCTGAGGTGATCAAGGCACTGACCACGTCGTTCTTCGCCGGCGGCTTCGAACCGGGGCGCCGGCTGCCGTCCGAGCGGCAGCTCAGCGAGTCGCTCGGGGTGAGCCGGTCCGCGGTCCGGGACGCGATCCAGTCGCTGGGCCTGCTCGGCGTCCTGGACATCCGCCGGGGCGACGGCACCTTCATCAGCCGCTCCAACGAACTGCTGCCGACCGTCATCGAGTGGGGGCTGTTCCTCGGCGACCAGCGGCTGATGGACCTGGTCGAGGCCCGCCAGCTGATCGACCCGGAGCTGGCGGGCCTGGCCGCCCGGCGCGGCACCCCAGCACAGGTCGAGGACATCCGCGCGCTCCTGGAGCAGATGCGCCAGGCCGACCTAGCCGTTTCGGAGTACGTCGAACTCGATGTGGCCTTTCACCTGTCCATTGCGGCGGCGGCAGGCAACGGCGCGCTGGCCGACATCCTGCGCAGCATCACCGGCCTCGTACGCGTCTGGACTACCCGCTCTCTGCGCGCGGCACAACGGCTCGACACCTCCACGCACGAACACGAACTCATCTACGAAGCGATCCTCGCCGGCGACCAACGCAATGCCACCGCCGCGATGAAGCAGCACCTGAACCGCGCGGAGACGCGACTGCGCTCCACCCTCTCCCAGGAGCCGGCGATCGGCTCCCCACGCCCTCACCTGGAAGCAAGCGATGACCACACCTCCTGACCGCGCCGCGTGGACCGCGCGGCGGTACCGTTCCCTGCCCGGCGTCGAATACCTCCCCGAGGAACTGGGCCGAATCGCCGGAGCCGACGTGGCCGGCGTGCTGGAGGCGGTCCGTCTGGTCCGCCGCGGCGAGGTCTATGACCTGGACGCCGGCCGCTGGCCTGGCATGCCGTTGTTCGCCGGGCACCCGCAGTTCCAGGTGGTGCGCTACCGCACCGCCGCCGGCCAGGACCTCGCCGGCGACTTCGACGAGTGGCGCGGCGTCAACGACGTCCACATGGGCTTCACCAC
>CAVTKI010000037.1:0-247135 GCA_963735245.1 uncultured Actinomycetota bacterium | reverse complement strand
GACAGTTTTTTGCCGTATTTCTTCTTGATAGGCCACAGCAGGCGGCGCGCCTTATCTAGGCCCGCGTTGTCGGGCCAGCTGTTCAGTGGGGCGAATCGCTGCATGCCAGCACCGGCTCCCCCACGACCGTCGCTGACGCGATAGGTGCCCGCGGAGTGCCAGGACATCCTGACGAAAAATGGGCCGTAGTGCCCGAAGTCGGCGGGCCACCGAGTCCTGCGAGGTGGTCATTGCCTCGTCGAGGTCACGCTTGAGAGCATCGACATCGAGAGTTTGCACGGCTGCGGCGTAGTCGAATCCCTCGTCTAGCGGACTGATGACATCGGGGTTCTGCTGGAGGACCTTCAGATTGAGCTGATTCGGCCACCAGTCGCGGGTGGCGCCCCCCTCGACTGGTGGCCTGACGCGGCCGAACCCCGCGGGGCAACCGCCTTGTGTCTGGTCCGTCTGGGCCTCTCCAATGGGCGGGCTGTCTTCAATCGGGGGTCGTCGGGCACAGTTCTTCCTTCCGTGAGTGGTGAATCGGGCCGTGATCGCGGTTGTGATCACGAAAATTGAACAGCCGAACATCCAGGGCACACGCCCCAAAAGATGACTTCGGTCTCGCCGAGGACGAACCCGTCGAGCAGGGGAATCTCATCAGACGGCGGTGTCAGGCATGGTGACCCACCCACCGCACTGTCGACATCCGCGATGACTCCGCACGATCGGCACACGACGTGGTGGTGGTTATCACCGACGCGCGTCTCGTAGCGGGCGACCGACCCCGATGGTTGAATGCGTCGCACCAAACCGACTGCAGTCAGCGCATTGAGGACGTCGTACACCGTTTGCCGGGATACCTCGGGCAGCGTCTGGCGCACCGCTCCGAGCACGGTCTCAGTATCGGCGTGCGGATGAGCGTGCAGGGCATGTAGAGCCGCCGCGCGGGGACGGGTCACGCGAAGCTTGGCTGCACGCAACTGCGCCGTGTAGTCGGTATCTGACATCAGACCCATGCCGCAATCATTACGCCCTTTTCTGGAATGAATCAAGAATATGTCCGATCGTGTGACCAACCCGTCGCCGTCTGCGGTGGGCGAGACTGGAAGCGTCCGAGATCGCTGGCCGCATGTCGAATATCAGACGGCACAGTCGATCCCAGTCAACTGGCCGAACCTCGACGCGGAGCGCTACGGACGCGATCGGCGTGCATATGGGGTCGATCAGTGCGCTGCCCATGGGCAAGTCTATCCTAAACTCGAATCGTGTGCTATTAATTAGTGCACTAGTCGTTTGGGAGAGGGGCGCGATGAGGCGATCTGCGGTGGTGGTGAACGCGGAACGGACCAGGAGATCGGTTTTGGAGAGCCGTTGTCGCGCATGGGGGATTGCCGATCGACACGGTCGCGCGATCGGTGCCGGCATCGCCGCATCCAGTGGACACGTGCCGCTGACCTGCATCGCCGATTCGCACCGAATTCAGCCACCATCGACTACGGACCGCAGCACTGCGCCGCGATTTCGAACGCTGATATGCCCGCCTAACCGACACCCCAGAAGGAAGCAACGATGACAACCAAACCCCCGGTGCCGCCGTTCACGCTTGAGACCGCACTGCAGAAGGTTCAGGCTGGCGAGGATGCCTGGAACACGACCGATCCCGAACACGTCTCGCAGGTGTACACCGTCGACTCGGCCTGGCGTAACAGGGATACCTTCGTGACCGGGCGTCCGGCTATCGTCGAGTTTCTCACCCGCAAGTGGGAACGTGAGCTGGACTATGCGCTGCGGAAGGAATTGTGGGCATTCGACGGCAACCATATCGCGGTCCGGTTCCAATACGAGTGCCACGACGCCAGCGGACAGTGGTGGCGCAGCTACGGAAATGAGTTGTGGGAGTTCAATTCCGACGGTTTGATGACCCGCAGAGAGGCCAGCATCAACGACCTGAAGATCGAGGAGTCCGAACGCCGGATTCACGGCACGCGGCCCACCTCGGAATACGGCCTGACCTTCCCCCTCCAGTAGACCGGGAGTTCCCTGGGTCCGTAGCGCGCTCGACCGCGGCTTGGATTGGCCCGGAGGTGACGCCAGGTGGCCGACAAAACGGTGCACAGCGCAACCTACGACCTGCTGTGCCCGTTGGGAATGACGACGATGTTCGGCGAACGGATCGACCGCAGAGACGTTCCTGAAGAACTTCCCGGCCGATTTCACCTACATCCTGCGTTGCAGGAGGCGTCGGTGGTAGCGATGCCCGACAGCTGAATCGGACCGGGCGTTGTCTTCGGATCTGATGTGGCGATCCGGACATGCTGCGGGAGCGGATTCGTGGGGACATCGGTGTGGTCAATGATTGTGTGGTCGTAATGTTTAACCGTCATAAGAGCTGGCTCCTTCGGTGGGATGGCCGGCGTTGGACCCATCCTCGCCGTGTGGATACCCCGTGAGGTGACGGCTGACGCGCTGCGACCAGCGTGACGCCGGTCTCAGATCCTGACGGTCGCCGTCACCGGCGCGACTTCCCTGTGGGTCCTCAAACGCTTTCGGGCATACCGCAGATGCTCAAACAAGACACAACAGACCCCCGCGGGGGCTGTTGTGTCTTGTGGGTTAGTTGCTATTTGCCGCCCTTCGCTCCGCCCTTCTTCGCACCGGCACCCACCGAGTGCTTGGCACCCGAACCGCCGGGATGCGATGCCGCCCCGGGGGTGTGGCCATTGTGCGTAGACGCGCCGGCCTTTGTGGCACCCTTGTCGCCCGCATCCTTGACCGACGTGGCGCCGACGTTGTGCCCAGCAGTCGATGAATGACTGCTCGGCTTCGTACCGCCGCCTGTCGTGGTGTCAGTTCCCTTGGTGGCGTCAGCCTTGGTGGCGTCGGCCGTGGCGTCGCCCTTGGTGCTGTCAGTTCCCTTCGTGGCGTGAGTTCCCTTGGTGGCGTCGGGCTTGGTGGCGTCGTGGGGCGTCGGCTGGCTTAGCGACTTCGGAGCCACTGCAACGGCGCCGTGGTTCTTCGCATCGGCCACCTTCGCGACACGTGCCACCGCGGAGCTATCGACGGCATCAGTATTGAAACCCAAAGCCCTCGCAATTGCCTGCACATCGTCTGTCACCCGGTTGACCGCTTTGTTGATGCCGTCCGGAATGGCCGATGCGATCTCGTTGATGCCGAACTGGACTGTGTCCCTGTCCCCTGTGCCCAGTCCGAAGAGGACGTCACCCAGGCCAAGAGTCGCTTCGTCGGCGCCTAAGAAAACACCCTCGGCGGCATCCACAGGAATGGCGAGAGCCAACGCCGGGATGCCGAGAATGCCTTGCAGGTTGGGCAGGCTATGCAGTACGGCCGTCACCGCAGGCGACGATGCGGAATCACGGTGCACTGTAACCGAACCCGCCGGGTTCGCAGCAACGACGGCGGTGACGGCTCTTGTCACCGCGGTGGCCGCTGCCTTCCTTATCAGGGGTCCACCTGGGAGAGCGGTGGCTGCCGTCGCCGCTTCATGCGGAGCCGACGCCATGACGTGCCGAACGGCATCGCCGATCTGCTTGACCTCGACCGCACCGTCAGTCACAGCACGCTGCGCCACTGAGGACACCTCGCTCGCCAGCGCTACGTTCCCCGACACCGCAGGGAGGTGAATCTGCGACTGCGCGAGCACCGGGCTCGCCACCGCCACCCCGGCGATCGCCGTGGCCAATCCGGCCGCTACGTACGAACGCGCCGACACACTAGTCATTAAGTACTCCTTGGTTTCTTGGTTGTCCCCGACACCTTCGAGAACGACGCCGCCGCGGACGAAGTTCATTGCACCGGTGAAGATCACGCACTTACGCGAAAAATGAGATGCCCAACACTTTGACTTGATTCTTGTTCGGCAATCGCCACGAGACCCGTTGGGCTATGGACGGTGAGCCTCATATCGACGCCCTACCGTGCGATTGGGCCACACCCGCCGGCTAGCGGCTAACGTCCACGGACACGACCGGCCCTCCCGGCTGGCCGATGCCGGCGCCAACACCTCCCGTAGCCGGCGGCGCCCGTTGTAGATGCGAGACGCGACCGTACCCGCGGGAATTCTTAGGGCTTCGGCGATCTCACTGTATTGGTAGCCCTCGACGTAGGCGTAATACAGAACGGTTCGCTCGCCGTCGCTCAGCGAGTTCAGGGCGTCCACGATCCGTTTTTCCGGTAGTTTGCTCATCACCTCGGCCTCAGCCGAACGGCCGCTTACCCTGAAGGGCTGATCGGTCGGGCAGTACCAATCGAAGAAATCGTCGACGAGGTGTTCCGGCGGGCGCCGCTGGCTCCGCCGGTAGTCGTCGATGACTGTATTGGCGATGATTCGCGCCAGCCAGGCCGTGAGGTTCGTTCCCTGGCGAAACGACCGGAAACCCGCGTAGGCCTTTATCGTGGCTTCCTGAAGTAGATCCTCGGCATCGCTGCGGTTGCGGCGCAATTGCAAGGCGTACCCGAAAAGCATATTCAGGGCGGGCAATCCGTCTCTGAGGAATCGCGTTTCCAGCTCGAGGTCGCTTTCGCGCGATTGGTCGCCGGCCTCCGTTCGGGCCGTGGACTGCGCACGCATCGACCGCTAACCCCTCTCGTCGGGGGAGATGAGCGTCGCGGCCTTCTCGGCGATCGCCAGCACCGTGGCGTTGGTGTTGGCGGAGACGATGGTCGGCATCACGGAGGCATCCGCGATCCGCAGGCCGTCGATTCCCCTGACGCGCAACCACGGATCGACGACGGCCAGTCCGTCGGTACCGATGCGGCACGTGCCGACCGGGTGGAAGTAGGGCCCTGCACTCGCGCGGATGTATGCGCGGCAGGCGTCGTCGTCAGAAGTGTCGAAGGCGGGTTCGAGCGCTTCTCCCCGCCATGGTGTCAACGCGTCGGCGTTGGCAATCTCACGTGCCCGTCTGAAGGCGATCACCATCCGGTCCAGGTCTTCCGCTCGTGCGAGGTAGGCGGGGTCGATGAGCAACGGGTCACACGGCTCGGGACCACCGAGCTGAACCGAGCCGCGGCTCGCCGGACTCATCACGGAGAACACCACCGAGAAGCCGGGCTCGGGCCTGACCGCCCACTGTGGGCCGAACACCGTAGGAGCGAACCCGATCTGAAGATCGGGTTGGCAGGTTGGGCTGCTGCGCAGCAGCACGTGCGGCACGCCGTTCGTCGGCGGCAGGGGAGCGGCCGCCCGGTAACCGATCCAGCACATCAGGTGGTCGTGCAGATTCTGTCCAACGCCCGGAGCGTCGACGAGAACGTCGATGCCGACCTCGCGCAGATGGCCGGCAGGCCCGATGCCGGACAGCATGAGCAGATGCGGAGTGCCGACGGCGCCCGCGCACACCACCACCTCGCGATCCACTTCGACCCGATGAACGACGTCCCCGACGGTGTAGTCGGCGCCGCGGCACCGGAGATCGTCGAACACCAGCCTGGTGACGTGGGCATCGGTCACGATCGTGAGATTTTCTCGTCCGAGGTTGGGGCGCAGATAGGCGTCCGCGGCGCTCTGCCGCCGTCCGTCGACCACGTTCATCTCGGTCCAGGAGACTCCTTCGGTGACCGAGCCGTTGCCATCGTCGGTGATCGGATAGCCGGCTTCCACCGCGGCCTCGAACCAAGCGCGCGACAGTGGGTCTGGTTCGACGGGAGGAGCGATCAACATCGGCCCGTCCGACCCGCGCACCCGTTTGTCACGCCCCACCGCGGTCTCGCTTCGACGCAGAAACGGAAGCAGCGCTTGATAGTCCCACCCGGGGGCGCCCAACGCTTCCCAGCGGTCGTAGCTCGACCGATGGGCGCGCAGGTGAATCATTCCGTTGATTCCGCTCGATCCGCCAAGCACCTTGCCTCGCGGCCAGGCGTGAACTGCGCCACCCGATCCGTCTTGCGGCACGGTCTTGTCTGCCCAATCGACGGCGGATCCCCACAGGGCGGGCCACGCCGCGGGATTGGCCATCAATGCCGGACCCTCACTCGGCCCAGCCTCGAGCAGCAGTACGCGTGTTCGCGGATCCCTCGAAAGGCGTTCGGCTAGTACACATCCAGAAGTTCCCCCGCCAACGACGAGGTAATCGAAGTCGGTCATTCTGCCGCCCGTTCTCGCTATCGGGCACCCCGAACGTGCCCGTATTTCCCGAACCAGATGGTTTGGCATGCCTGACGCTAGATCGAACCGTTTGGTTTGGCAACGTGACCCTTGTTACGCTCTCGCGTATGCGTTCAGCCGGCGAAGCGACTCGCGAGCGGATCCTTGCCGCGGCCAAGACGGAGTTCGCCGAACGCGGCCTTGCGGGCGCGCGGATCAACAGCATCGCCACCGTGGCCAACGCCAGCAAGGAGCGGTTGTACGCCTACTTCCCAAACAAGGAGGCCCTGTTTGCGGCTGTCACCGAGCGTCTGGTCGTCGATGTCGCCGCCGAGACCGTGGCGGCGCGCGGCGACATGGCCGCGTACGTCGGACTCCTCTTCGACAACCTTGCTCGTAACCCGGAGAACGCCCGCTTGCACGACTGGCTGAGCTTCGTGGGAGCGGACCAACCAGAACGTGGCCCGCAATTCCTGGTCTTCAAACGCAAGATCGACGACATCCGCGAGGGTCAGCAAGCAGGCCGCATCGACAGCACATGGGATCCGGCCCAGCTGCTGATCATGCTGACCGAAATTGCGAAATCCATGGCCCATCCCCGGGATTCCTGGCGGCCCCTTCTGAAGGGGAACCGGCAGGCCAACTCCCGTGCGTTCCGTCGTGCCGCCGCGATCGAAGCGGCGCGCAGGCTGATAGCCCCGGAAGGCGAGCGGTGACGGGAGAACGCGAACGCGACGTACGACGTCAGATCGCGAGGTTCCTGGGGGTCAAGGTGGCGGTACTGCAGCACGGCGTGCAGCGCCCAGGTCTCGATGCGCAGATACCGTCAGCGGCAACGGAGCTCATCGTGACAGACGCGCGCGGCGCTGGAGGGTGTCGACGTCCGGACTCATCGCGGTGACCACTGCCTCGGGAAATCTGTTGAGCCACTTAGCGGTTTGATGGCTCACCTTGGGATTTCGCCGGATGTTGAATGCCTTCTGCGGGAAGCCGATGCTGGTCGACACGAGGATGCGCGCGTCGTTGAGCAGGAGGGCACTGACCGGCCACGTCTGCGGCATGCCGTCGCGGGACACCGTCGTGAACTCGCATGTCCGATAACCGCGGACGATGGCAAGCGCCGCCGTCACGTCTTCGTCTGAGTTTTCGTGCACGAGATTGACAACGGTCTCGCAAGCGGGCATTCATCACAGCCCGTGCGTGTCGTACGTCACGACTCGAGGGACTACCGCCGTGAAGTCCCGCCGACGAATGTCCGTTCCTACTGAAGCCCATGGATCGGCGAAGAAGCGTGGAGGAGCAGAGATGGAGCGTCACCTCGGGTCGGACATGCGCGAGGTCGCCCGCCTTTGGCGAAGCCATGGCCTCTCGGTCGACCTCACGAACCTGTTCTTCCAGGGACGGCGAAACCGTGTCGACGAGTACCTGCAGTCGCGCAACTGGACCACCTGTGCGACGGGTTTGACGGATCTGTTCAACGGTGCAGGCCTCGACGAGGCCATCCTCGACCCCCGGTGTACCGAGACGCCACTCGTCACCTACCTCACTGCCCGACGTGCGAGGAGTGATTTGCGATGCTAGTCGTGAAGTATCCGTCTCTTCTCGACGTTGGTAGGTCTGAACCCGTTCTGCTACTGCAATATTCAAGGAGAATCTGATGCCGAGTACTGAGACCGTTGATGGGGCAAAGGTGTTCATCGATGGCCGCTTTCGCGCGGCGGCCAAGGCCGAGCCGGTCTTCGAGGCGGCCACCGGTGAGCCGCTCGGTGTCGGCTCGGCCGCCACCGTCGTCGAGATCGACGCGGCCGTCGACGCCGCCCGAAGAGCCTTGGCCACGTGGCGCTCGACCCCGGTAGCGGAGCGAGCGGCCGCGCTGGTTCGCTTCGCCGAGGCACTGGAGTCTCAGTCGGCTCGAGTCGCGGAGTTGTGCACCCGGGAGAACGGCATGCCGATCACGATGTCGAGCTACGCCAATGGCTTTCTGCCCGGCGGGGTACATCCGTTTCTACGCCGAGATGATCACCGAGTTGGACGGTGAGGAGATCCGGCCGGGCCGGCTCGGATCGACGAGCGTGCGCCGTGAACCGGTGGGCGTCGTCGGCGCGATCACGCCGTGGAACTTCCCGCAGTCGCTCGCAGTGATGAAGATCGCCCCCGCGCTCGCCGCGGGCTGCACGATGGTGCTCAAGGCTGCCCCCGAAACCGCCTTGGACGCCGTCATTCTGGCGGAGGCGGCCCAAGATTCCGGGCTGCCTGCCGGCGTGCTGAACGTCGTCGCAGGCGGGGCGGCCGCCGGTGCGTACCTGGTCGCCCATCCCGGCGTCGACAAAGTGGCCTTCACCGGGTCGACGGCAACCGGCCGGGCCATCGGTGAGATCTGCGGTCGGTTGGTGCGGCCCGTGCTCCTCGAGCTGGGCGGAAAGTCGGCGGCGATCATCGTCGACGATGCGGACCTGGACTCGACGATGGACGGGTTCAAGACGCTGTGCTTCCTCAACAACGGTCAGACCTGTTTTCTGAATTCACGCATCCTGGCGCCACGGTCACGTTACGACGAGATCGTCGACGCGGTCGCAGCGCTCGCGAGTGGATTGGTCGTCGGAGATCCGTTGAGCACGTCCACCGACATCGGTCCACTGGTGAGCGCGCGGCAGCGTGACAGGGTCTTGAACTACCTCGATCTCGGGCGGGCTGAGGGCGCCAAGGTCGTGGCGGGGGGCGGAGTGCCTGCCGATCATCCCGGTGGCTGGTTCGTCTCACCCACCGTCTTCGCCGATGTCGACAATTCTTGGCGAATCGCCCAGGAGGAGATCTTCGGGCCCGTCGTCACGATCACCCCGTATGAGACCGAAAGTCACGCAGTGGATATCGCGAATGATTCGATCTACGGTCTCGGTGGCTCCGTGTGGTCGTCGGATCCTGATCGTGCGATGGACATCGCGCGCTCGGTGCACACCGGATCAATTGGGATCAACGGGTACAGCATGGACATCGGAGCGCCCTTTGGCGGGGTGAAGGCCAGCGGCATCGGCCGTGAGTTGGGTCCGGAGGGCCTGGCGTCGTATCAGAACCTGAAGTCCATCTATCTGCCGGCCGGGAGATGAGTCAGGCTCGGCGCCGCAGGACGCGTCAGACCCGGCCGGCCGCGTACGTCGCCGCTTGGTCGACCATGCCGATCGTGGTGTAGCTGGTGTGGGCGGCGCCGTCGTCGCCGTCGGAGCAGATCGGGTCGCCGGGTGCGCACAGCTCGATGGTCTTGGCGGCGTAGAGCGGGCCGACGGTGACCGGCGGTGAGTCGATGGCCTGCATGAACTGCTGGTCCGGCTTGCCGAGCAGCGCGACCGCGGCGACGTGGTTCGCGACGTCGGCGGGCATCGGCTGTGGCACGTCGGACGGATCGACCCCACCCGGGACGGCATTGGCCGTGACGAAGCCCATCACGGCCGCGCCCTGCGAGTAACCGGCAAGTACCAGTTTGGTGTTCGGGCAGTTGGCCGCCATGTCCTCGATGTGATTGCTGGCGTCCCTGATGCCGTCGACCGCGGTGGGGAAGTCGGTGCTCGCCGGATACACGACGGCGTACACGCCGAGCGACTTGCCGCCGAGCTTGGAACGCAGTGCGTTGACGAAGTCCTCGCCGGTTCCGCCGAGGCCCTGTGGCGCGAACGTGCCGCGCGCGAAGATCGCCTCGACGTCGGGGCATGGGGCGGCACTCGCTGACGGAAGACCCAGCGGCGTGATGAGAAGGGTCCATGCGGAGGCCACTGCTGCACCGGCCAGCCGGACGAGGTGGCGTGCTGTCATCGCCCCATGCTGGCACAGGTCGCCGACGTCAGGCCGGGGATCACCGCAGAGCGGGGTGACTACGCTGGCTAGGCCCGCTTCCACCGTTGCAGCAGCACCGAGAAGGTGAGCACGACGATGCCCGCGACGGCCAGCACCGTTCCCGCGACCGCAGGCGCGGTGTAGCCGTAACCGGCGGCGATCACCAGGCCGCCGATGAAAGCGCCTGCGGCATTGGCGATGTTGAGCGCCGAGTGGTTCAGTGCCGCGGCCAGGGTCTGGGCATCGTGCGCGACGTCCATCAGCCGCGTCTGCAGGGCGGGCGCGATCGCCGAGCCCGCCGCGCCGATCAGGAAGAGTCCGGCCATCGCCGTCCATGGGTTGTGCGCGGCAGCCACGAACAGGGCAAGCACGACGGCCAGGGCGAAGATCGAGACGTACAGACCGCGCACCACCGAGACGTCGGCCATCCGGCCGCCGACCAGGTTGCCGACCACCATCCCGAGGCCGAAGACCATGAGCGCCACCGGAACCAACGCGCGCGGCAGGCCCGCGACGTCGGTCAGCGTGGTGCTGACGTAGGTGTACACGGCGAACATGCCGCCGAACCCGACCATGCCGACCAGCAACGCCAGCCACACCTGCACGCGCTTGAGGGCGCCGAGTTCCGTCAGCGGACTCGTCACGGGCATCGAGCGAAGGTCGGGCAGGAAGAACCAGATGGCGGTCAACGTGACGAGGCCGACGACGACGACGAGTCCGAAGGCGCTGCGCCAGCCGAGATGCTGGCCGAGGAATGACGCGACCGGCACGCCGAGAACCGTCGCCACGGTCAGGCCGGTCATCACGTGAGCGACGGCCTTGGCCCGGTTCTGCGGCCCCATCAGGTGGGCGGCCACCAGGGCGGCGATGCCGAAGAACGCTCCGTGCGGCACGCCGGAGACGAAGCGGGCGGCCATCAGCGTGCCGTACGTCGGCGCCAACACGCTCGCGAGGTTGCCCAGCGTGAAGAGCGTGATCAAACCGAGAAGCAGTGTCTTGCGCGGCATGCGCGCGGTCAACGACGCGATGAGCGGTGCTCCGATCACCACGCCGAGCGCGTACGCGGAGATGACGTGGCCCGCGGTGGGCTCGCTGACGTGCAGGCTGGCCGCGATGTCGGGCAGCAGGCCCATGGCGACGAACTCGGTGGTGCCGATCCCGAAACCGCCGACGGCGAGCGCGAACACCGCAAGCCACCGGATGGTGGGATCCGGGGCAACGACGGACTGTGGCCGGAAGGGCGCTTCGAGGGAACGGGTCACGGGTCAAAGACTAGGCGTACTTATGCCGTCTCTCAAATCGACTTACGTATTTGAGCGGCGAAAGTGGCGTAGCTTACGTTTTCGGTGTTCAATCGAGGGATGGCCACCGTCGGCGATGTCTTCGCCCTGATCAGGGCGCGTCGTGACACCACTCGCACGGAGATCGCCCACCTCACCGGCTTGTCGCGCACTGCGGTCGCCGCGCGGATCTCGGCGTTGGAGGCCCTGGGTCTGGTGGTCGAGCAGGAACAGGCGCCGTCGACCGGCGGTCGGCCGCCCACGCTGCTGTCGTTCGACGCTGCCGCGGGGGTGGTGCTGACGGTGGCCGTGGGTATCAGTCGGACCCGGCTGGCGGTGTGCAATCTCGCAGGCGAGGTGTTGTCCATCGGCGACATCGACCAGGAGATGGCGCTTGGGCCCGACGATCTGATGCCCGACGTGGTGAAGCGGCTCGACCTCCTGCTCGACGACCACCGCGACGTTCCGGTCTACGGCATCGGGCTGAGCCTTCCCGGCACGGTCGACCGTGAGCGCGGGTGCAGCCGGGACTCGCCGATCCTGCGCGGCTGGGACGGCGTGGATCTTCGCCCGTATTTCGCTGAGCCCGAGCGGCTTTCGGGTGTGCGGGTGGTGATGGACAACGATGCCAATGCGATCGCACTGGCGGAACGCGGGGATCGGGACGACGTCCTGGTGCTGAAGGTGTCGACCGGGCTTGGCGCGGGAATCATCGCCGGTGGGGTATTGCAGCGCGGTGCGGCCCAGGCCGCGGGGGAGTTCGGGCACAACAAGATCGCTGCGGCCCAAGGGATTCCGTGTCGGTGCGGTGACACCGGTTGCCTGGAGGCCATCGCAGGCGGCTGGGCCGTGGTGCACGCATCTGCAGCAGCAGGGTCGACCCGTTCGGCACATGCGCGACGTCGTCGAACTCGCCAACGGCGGTGACGCCGAGGCGCGGCGGATGATCCGCGACAGCGGCAGGTACGTCGGCGAGGTCGTCGCGGCGGCGGTGAACCTGCTCAACCCGGCCGTCCTCGTCGTGTCGGGCGACCTGGCGGGCGCCTACGAGATCTTCGTCGCCGGGCTGCGGGAGACGTTGTACGGCAACGCGACTGCCCAGGCGACCCGGACACTGTCCGTCGTGCCCGCCTCGAACGGGGACCGCGTCGGCGATAGTCGGCAGCGCCGTCATGGTGCTCGACGAGGTGCTCGGTCCGCGCGCCGTCGACGCGCTCATCGGTTGAGCAGACCCGCCAGAACGATCTCGAGCGATTCCCGGAGCGTGCTCTCGAATTCGAGTCGGTAGGGCGCCAACGTGGCGTCCGACTCGTACGCCGCGATCACCGCGGGCGGGGCTTGGGCGTGCGTCCACGTCGAGGTGGCCAGCAGCGCGGCCAGAGCCGTGAACTTGGCGGCGTTCTCGGCGCCGAGCTCGGGCAGGTGACCGGCCACCAACCCGGCGAGTCGGTCTACGTTCGCGATGGCGTTGCGCTTGTATCGCAGCACCGTGTCCGTCGAGATGTTGTGCTCCAGCACGGAGGCTTGGGCGCTCATCAGATCGCACAGAACCGGCCGCTCGGCCAGTGATGCGGCGATGACGGCGGCGATGCGGTCGGCTCGCGCGGAGGCGGGGTCGGCCGGATCGACGGCTTCGGCGAGCCTCGGTTCCAGGTCGCTCACCCATTCGGTCAGCGCCTCGGTGCACAACTCGAGCAGCACGGACTCGCGCGACTCGAAGTAGCGCAGCACGTTCGACTTGGCCATGCACGACTTGCGGCTCAGCCCGTTGAGCGTGACGTCCGCGACGCACATCTCCTCGAGCATCGATCTCGCCGTGTTCAGGATCGTGGTGCGACGCACTTCGCGCTGTTCAGGACTGTGCGCACGGACGAAGGACATCACATGACCAGCATAAGGTACCGCCGGTCTCTTGCCTAGCGACCGGCGGTCTGTTAGCTTCGGACGTACTAGAGACCAGCGGTCGCTAAGCGGCCCAATTCAGGAGGAAAACCATGTATCAGGTCAGCGATCAAACCGGTCGGCGCTTCGTCATCACGGGCGCCAACAGCGGCACCGGCAAGGAGGCCGCGCGTCGGATCGCCGCGGCGGGCGGTCACGTCGTGTTGGCCGTGCGCACCGAGGAGAAGGGCCACGCGGCCGTCGAGGAGATTCGGCGGGACGTCCCCGACGCGTCGCTCGAGGTGCGCCGCATCGACCTGGCGGATCTCGCGAGTGTGCATGCCTTCGCCGATGGGCTGCGGTCCGACGGCCAGTCGGTCGACGTGCTGATCAACAACGCGGGCGTGATGGCGGTGCCGCAGCGCATGACGACTGCCGACGGGTTCGAACTTCAACTCGGCAGCAACTTCCTCGGCCCGTTCGCGTTGACCAATCTGCTTCTGCCGCTGCTGCTCTCGTCCGAATCGCCGCGCGTGACGACGATGGCCAGCGGAGCCGCCAACTTCGGCAGCATCCACTTCCGCGATCTGCAGTTCGCCGAGTCCTACAGCGCCGTCAAGGCCTACTCGCAGTCGAAGCTGGCCGACCTGCTGATGGGCCTGCACCTGGCGCGCATCGCGCAGGATCGCGGGTGGAACCTGGTGAGCACCATCGCCCATCCCGGCTACACCCGGACCAACCTGCAGTCCTCGGGACCGAACCTCGGTCGGGCGAAGAGAGCGCTTCAACCCGATGCTCGACCTTCCCTTGCTGCCGTCCCAGGACGTCGTGTCGGGCACCGAGCCATTGCTGTTCGCCGCGACCGACCCGGATGTCAGGCAGGGTGCGTACTACGGACCAAGTGGCTTCGGCGGTTTGGTCGGCACGACCAAGAAGGCGGAGCTGCCGCGGTCCTCAGCCGCGGTGTCGACCTGGCGGCGTCGCTGTGGTCGGTGGCCGAGGACCTGACCGGCACGGCGCTGCCCGTCGAGGAGTTCACACCTTCGCGATGACGTTCTCCGCGAACCGCTCGAGCTTGCGGATCTTGCTGTCCAGCGGCTGCGTGTCCGGCCCGACGACGTAGGGGATCCGGAAACCGACCATGACGTCGGTGACGCCCTTGTCCTCGAGGCGCTTGATACCGTCCGGCGTGTACGCGTCGAGCGACATCACGTGGATCTCGAACGGGCCCGTCCGATCCTCTTCTTCCCGAAACTTCTTGAGTCGGTTGATGAGTCGGTCGAGCGCTTCGGGATCGCCGAGGTCCCCTCCGCCGTGCATCCAGCCGTCGTTGCGGGCGGCACGCCGCAGCGCGACGTCGGCGTGTCCGCCGATGAGGATGGGCACCGGTTTGGTCGGCGCCGGTGTCATCTTGATCTTGGGGATGTCATAGAACTCGCCGTGGTACTCGAAGTAGTCGCCAGTGGTGAGGCCCTTGATGATGTCGATGCACTCGTCCATCCGCTTGCCGCGCTTGGCGAACGGCACGCCCATGATCTCGTAGTCCTCCGGCCAGGGGCTGGTGCCGACGCCGAGGCCGAGCCGGTTGCCGAACAGGGCGGCCAGCGAGCCGGCCTGCTTGGCCACCAGTGCGGGCGGCCGGATCGGCAGCTTCAGCACGAAGATGTTGAAGTGCAGCTTGCGTCGTCACTGCGGACAGGGCGCCGATCAGCGCGAACGTCTCGATGAACGCCTTGCCGTCCAGGAACTCGCGGTTGCCGTCGTCGGTGTACGGATACTTCGAGTCCGACTCAAACGGGTACGCGATGCTGTCGGCAATGGTCATCGCGTGATAGCCCGCAGCGTCCGCGGCTTGGGCCAGGGGAATGTAGTAGGCCGGGTCGGTCATCGACTCCGCATAGGTGAACCGCATGACCGCAATACTAGAACACGTTCTAATTCTGGGACGGTGAACGGTCAAGCGGTTACACGAAGGGCGGGGTGCCCACGCCGGTCACCGCGTAGCCGCCCTGCGGTGTCCGTTCGGTGATGCGCGCCTGCGCGGTGCGCCCGTTCACGGTGAGCGTCACGCTGGGCTGCTTGAGCACGTCGTCGGGTAGCGACTCGAAAACCGTTCCCTGCCAGTGGTATCGACCGTCGATCGGATCGAGGTGCCCGGCCAGCCGGACTCTCGAGGCGTAGTCGGTCTCGCCGATGCGCAGCACCGCGGGGCCGTCGTATACCTCGTCGGCGCCGCCGTCCACGGAAGGCCCGGCCGCCACGTCGACGACGGGACCCGGCAGGAAGCCCGTGCGCCGCCACATCCGCCGGGCGATCGGTCCCATCAACCCGACCTCGTCGAGGAAGGCCGCCAGCGGCGCGAACCCGAGCACCTGAACGTTGCGCCGGTGCGGGCTGCGGCGGGCGATGCGGCGCGCCTCGCGGGCGTCCAGGCCGACGCGGTGATACGGCACCGGATTGGTGAACAGATACCGGAAGAAGAGGCCGCCGGCACCGTTGAGGTTGGCCGCCCACATCCGGTTCAGCCGCGGCATGTCACCCACGTGCTTGCGCAGGCCGTCGCGGGCGAACTGGATGTGGCGGGCCTCCTCGGTGACGTGAATCCGCATGAGGCGCTGCACCATCGGCTGCAAGTCGGGGTCGTCCATCATGTTGCGCTGCAGGGAGTCGAAGATCTCCTCGCCGACCAGGGCGGCGATCCAGAGCAGGGATCCCTTGAACGTCAACGGCAATCCGTTGATGATCATCCGCTGGTACATCCGCGGGCGCACCGGCTTGGCGCCCACCTTCGAGATGGCCTTGCCGAACATCACCATGTGGCGGGTCTCGTCGCCCATCTCGGTCAGCGCATAGTGCGTCGCGTTGGAGGTGGGGTCGGCGTGCATCAGGTCGCGCAGCAGCGCCTGATTGAGGATGTTCTCGAACCAGATGCCTGCCGACAGCGTGTTGACGAGTTCCTGCTTGGACAGTTCGATCTGCTGCTCGCGCGTCATGGCATCCCAGAGCGGCGTTCCGTACAGCGACACGGTCTCGGGCGGAAGGAAGAACTTGTCGGGGTCGAGTGGCGCGTCCCAGTCGATGTCGACGATGGGCGCGTACGACTTCTTGACCGAACCCTTCAGCAAACGCTCGGAGAACTCTTCCCGCGTGACAGGGTTGGCTGTCTTGACGGAAACGGTCATCGTTGACGTCCCTTCGCTGACGTTATGCTCCAAAACGTAATTTCGTCGCGCGCATGCTGTCAATACCCAGGGTATCGGGTACTTGCGGTTCGCCGGCGTTTCCGCAGGAAGAAATGGGTGTCGTGACACGGCGGATCCATGTCATCGGAATCGGGGCGGGCGACCCCGACTACGTGACGGCGCAGGCGGTCGCCGCGCTCAACGACACGCAGGTCTTCTTCGCGATGGACAAGGGCCTCGGCACGGACGGGGCCAAGGACGACCTGGTGGCGCTGCGCCGCGAGGTGTGCGAGCGCTTCATCCGCGAACCCGGCTACCGGTTCGTCGAGTTGGCCGACCCGCCGCGGGTCAGGACCCCGTCGGACGGCGCCGGCTACCTGCAGGCCGTGACCGATTGGCACGCCGCCCGTGCCGACGTGTGGGCGCGGGCACTGCACGACGAGCTGCCCGACGACGGCGTCGGTGCGTTCCTGGCGTGGGGCGACCCGTCGCTCTACGACAGCACGTTGCGCATCCTCGAGCTCGTCGCGCACCGCATCGACCTGCGCTTCGACGTCGTGCCCGGCATCACGGCCATCCAGGCGCTGACCGCACGACACCGCATCCCGCTCAACGACGTCGGCGAACCCGTGCTCATCACCACCGGCAGGCGGCTGCGCGCCGACGGGTTGGCCGGCGCCGCGGTGGTGATGCTCGACGGCGACTGCGCATTCCTCGGCTGCCCGCCTGCGACGAAGATCTGGTGGGGCGCCTACCTCGGCACGCCGAACGAGCTGCTGATCGCGGGCACGGTTGGCGACGTGGGCGAGCGCATCGCGACGGCCCGCGCCGAGGCCCGCGAGCGGCACGGCTGGATCATGGACACGTATCTGTTGCGTCCCTGAGGCCTCGGCGCCCGTGGCAGGATCACCCCCATGGGCCGGTTTCTCGTTCGCGCCGGGCTCACCGGGTTCGCGTTGTGGGTGGTCACCCGCGTCGTTCCCGGCATCGAGTTCGTCGGCGGCGACTCCACCCTGCAGAGGGTCGGGATCATCATCGTCGTGGCCGTGATCTTCGGACTGGTCAACGCCATCATCAAGCCGATCGTCCAGCTCATCTCGATACCGCTGTACATCCTCACCCTCGGGCTGATCCACGTCGTCATCAATGCCCTGATGTTGTGGATCACCGCGCGGATCACCGAGAACACCACGCACTGGGGCCTCTACATCGAGGACTTCTGGTGGACGGCGATCTGGGCCGCGATCGTGTTGTCGATCGTGAGCTGGGTGCTGTCGCTGCTGGTGCGCGACAGCAAGCGCGCCCGCAGTTCTTAGTCTTGCTTCTTTTTCAGGTAGCCGGCGTAACCTCGCTGCCGTGCCTCCCGAGATCAATCGCCGCACGTTCGTCGTGGGTGCGTCCATCACGGCTGGCGGCGCCGTGGCAGCCGGTTCGCTCCTGTCGGGCTGTGAGTCCGAATCTCCACCCGCGCAAGGTGAAACCTCGGTGGTGCACCTGCGCATCAACGGCGAGGACAAGGAAGTAGCCGTCGACAACCGAACGTCGCTGCTCGACATGTTGCGCGAACGCGTCGGCCTCACCGGCACGAAGAAGGGCTGCGATCAGGGCGCCTGCGGCGCCTGCACCATCCTGCTGGACGGCAGGCGGGTGAACTCCTGCCTGACGCTCGCGGTGATGCACGAGGGCGCCGAGATCCGCACCATCGAAGGGGTCGCCGAGAAGGGCAGGCTGCACCCGATGCAGCAGGCCTTCATCGACACCGACGCCTTCCAGTGCGGCTACTGCACGTCGGGCCAGATCATGTCGGGCCTCGGCTGCATCGCCGAAGGGCACACCGGATCCGCCGAGGAGATCCGGGAGTGGATGAGCGGCAACATCTGTCGGTGCGGTGCGTACACCAACATCGTGGCCGCGATCTCGTCGACGGCGAAGGAGACCTAGGACCCGTGTTCCCGTTCACGTTCACTCGTGCCTCCGACGAGAAGTCGGCGCTCGCCGCGGGTCGTTCGGGGGGCCGGTACATCGCGGGTGGCACCACCCTCGTCGACCTCATGCGCGAGACCGTCGAGCGCCCCGGCGCGGTGGTCGACATCAATGCCCTGCCGTACCGCAACGTCGACCTCGACGGGCGTGCGCTGAGGGTCGGCTCCCTGGTGCGGATGACGGACCTGGCCGCCGACGGCCGGGTCCGCCGCGAATATCCGGTCATCGCACAGGCATTGGAGCTCAGCGCCTCGGCTCAGGTGCGCAACATGGCGTCGATCGGTGGCAACCTGATGCAGCGTCCGCGGTGCCTGTACTTCCGGGACGTGACCGCGAACTGCAACCGGCGCGCGCCGGGCACGGGATGCTCGGCGGTGGGCGGACTCAACCGCACCCACGCCATTCTCGGCACCAGCGACCAGTGCGTGGCGACCCATCCCTCCGATCTTGCGGTCGCCATGGTCGCGCTCGACGCCGTGGTCCTCACCCGCGACAGCGCAGGCGACCGGAGGATCCCCATCGCCCAGTTCTTCCGCGAGCCGGGGACCACCCCGGACCAGGAGCACGACCTGCGGCCCGGTGAACTGATCGTCGGCGTCGAGGTGCCGACCGGGCCGGAGATGCGTCGGTCGGGCTATCTGAAGGTCAGGGACAGGCAGTCCTTCGAGTTCGCCCTCGCGTCGGCGGCGGTGGCGCTCGACATCGAGGGCGGAACGGTCCGTGCGGCACGGGTGGCCGTCGGTGGGGTGGCCACGGTGCCCTGGCGGCTGCCCGCCGTCGAGCAGGCCGTGGTCGGGAAGCCGGTGGGCCCCGAGCTGTGGCAGTCGGCCGCGGCCCACGCGGCCGACGGCGCGAAGCCGCTGTCCGACAACGCCTTCAAGGCCGAATTGGTGCGACGTGTCGTCGAACGCCAACTCGCCACGGTGGCAGCCCTGCCATGACGTACCCGCTGCGGCTGCCCACCGCGGCCGTCGGCGTACCCATGGCACGCGTCGACGGTCCGCTCAAGGTCACCGGCGGAGCCCACTACGCCGCCGACAACCCGGTGCCCGACTTCGTCCACGCCGCCCTGGTGTGCAGCACCGTCGCCTCCGGCACCGTCGACCGCATCGACTCCAAGGCCGCCGCGCGAGCACCCGGTGTGCTGCGGGTCCTCACCGACTTCAGCGCCGTGAAGCTGCCGTACGACATCCGCCGGGTGGCGTTCTTCGGTCAGCCCGTCGCCGTGGTGGTCGCCGACACCCTGGAGGCCGCCACGCACGGCGCCTCGCTGGTCGAGGTGCACTACACGCCGGGTGTCCAGGTGGTGAACATCGATGCGCCGCAGGCGGTTCCGCGTCCCGGCCGCAGCCCGGACTACTCCCGCGGCGACCCCGACGCCGCGTTGCGCGCCGCCGCCGTCGTCAGCGACGGCCGGTACGGCATCGCGCGCAACAACCACAACCCGATGGAGCTGCCGTCGACCGTCGCGCAGTGGGACGGCGACCGGCTCACGGTGTGGGACAAGGTGCAGGCCATCGTCGGCGCCCAGCAGGCGCACGCCAAGGCCCATGGCGTGCCCACCGACAACGTGCGGGTCATCTCGCCGTTCGTCGGCGGGGCGTTCGGCAGCGCAGGCCAGATCTGGCCGCATCAACTGTTGGCGTCATTCGCCGCCCGCCAGATGCGGCGCCCGGTGAAGCTGGTGCTGACCCGCAAGCAGATGTACGCCGGCATCGGTTACCGGCCGACCAGCAGGCAGCGGCTGGCCATCGGTGCCGACCGGTCGGGCCGCATCTCCGTGATCGTGCACGACGGCAGGACCGAGACCGCGCGCTACGCCACCTACGAGGACGGCCTCACCGCGTCGCCGAAGTTCATGTACACCAGCCCGAACATGCGCTCCACCTACCGGGTGGTGCCGCTCGACGTCAATCTGCCGACCTACATGCGTGGGCCCGGTGCGGTCACGGGGACGTTCGCGCTCGAGTCGGCGATGGACGATCTGGCCCACCGGCTGGCCATGGATCCCATCGAACTGCGGCTCCGCAACGAGCCCGACCGCGACCAGACCGACGGCCTGCCGTTCTCCACGCGACGGCTCACCGAGTGCCTCAACCAGGGGGCGGACGACGTTCGGCTGGTCGCGGCGCAACCCGGCGCCGCGGGCGGTGCGCGACGGTGACCGCCTCGTCGGCATCGGCATGGCCGCCGCCGGCTATCACACGTCGCGCAGCGCCTCGGACGCGCTGGCCAGGGTGAACGCCGACGGCACCGTCGACGTGCAGTCCGCCACCAGCGACATGGGGCCGGGCACCTACACGTCGATGAGCCAGGTGGCCGCCGACGCACTCGGGCTGCCGGTCGAACGCATCCGGTTCGCGCTCGGCGACAGCCGGTACCCGAACGCCCCGTCGCATTCCGGTTCGCGCACCATGGCCAGCGTCGGGTCGGCGGTGTTCACCGTCGGGAACATGTTGCGCGACAGGATGATCCGGTTGTCGGTCACCGATCCGGGATCGCCGCTCAACGCGGTGGCGCCGAAGGACGTGACGGTCGTCGACGGGCGGATGTCGGTGGCGCAGGACCCGGGCCGCGGCGAGACGTACCAGGATCTGCTGCGCAGGCGCGGCTGGCCGAGTCTGGACTCCACGCAGACCTGGTCGCCAGACGATGCCGACAAGCGGTTCTCCATGTACGCCTACGGTGCGGTGTTCGCCGAGGTCGCGGTCGACGAGGCGCTGGGGTTCGTCCGGGTCCGGCGCATCTACGCCTGCTACGACGCGGGTCGCGTGGTGAACCCGAGACTGGCGCACAGCCAGGCGATCGGCGGCATGGTCGGCGGGATCGGCATGGCGCTTCTGGAGGGCACCGACCTCGACGATCGCGACGGCCGCATCGTCAACGCCAACATGTCCGACTACCTGGTGCCGGTCAACGCGGACGTGCCGGCGTTGGACGCGGCCTTCCTGCCTGCCGAGGACACCGTCGCCGACCCCATCGGGGTGAAGGGCCTCGGCGAGATCGTGATCGTCGCGGTTCCGGCCGCGATCGCCAACGCCGTGTTCAATGCGACCGGCAAGCGGGTCACCGACCTGCCCATCCGCCTGGAGAATCTCCTCTAGCCTGGGAAGCGTGCCCGAACTGCCCGAGGTCGAAGCACTGGCCGACCACCTCCGCCGTCACGCCGTCGGCCTGACCGTCGAGCGCGTCGACGTGGCAGCGCTGTCGGTGCTCAAGACGTTCGACCCGCCGATCTCTGCGCTGTACGGCCAGACCGTCACCGGCGCCAACCGGTGGGCCAAGTACCTCGGGCTGCAATGCGGCGACCTGCACCTCATCACCCACCTGTCGCGGGCCGGTTGGCTGCGCTGGTCGGAGAAGCTCTCGCCCGCGCCGCTGAAACCGGGCAAGGGCCCGATCGCCCTGCGCGTACACCTCGGAAAACCGGGTGACGCAGGGTCCGATGTCGCCGCCGGAGCGGCTCCGGTGGGATTCGACCTCACCGAGGCCGGCACCCAGAAGCGGCTTGCGGTCTGGCTGGTCGACGACCCGATGAAGGTGCCTGGCATCGCGACGCTGGGGCCCGACGCCCTGGCGCTCGGCCCCGACGAGCTGGCGGCGGCGCTGCGGGGCAACAGCGGCCGGATCAAGACCGTCATCACCGACCAGAAGGTGATCGCCGGCATCGGCAACGCCTACAGCGACGAGATCCTGCACGTCGCCAAGCTGTCGCCGTTCGCGACCGCGGGCAAGCTGACCGACGCCCAACTCGCCGCGCTGCACGACGCGATGATCTCCGTGCTCACCGATGCGGTGTCGCGATCGGTCGGCCAGGGGGCCGCCACCCTCAAGGGCGAGAAGCGGTCGGGGCTGCGGGTGCACGCCCGAACCGGCCTGCCGTGCCCGGTCTGCGGCGACACCGTGCGCGAGGTGTCCTTCGCGGACAAGTCGTTCCAGTACTGCCCGACGTGTCAGACGGGCGGCAAGGTGTTGGCCGATCGGCGGATGTCCAAGCTGCTCAAGTGATTTCGGCGGGGCGCAGCCCGTCGACCACGATGGCCATCATCCGGTCGGCCTGCTGACGCCCGGTCGGTCCGTCGGGCACCCGCCACAGGAATCCCATGAGCAGGAGCACGTCGCCGGGGTCGAGGCCGTCGCGCATGCTGCCGTCGGCGACACAGGCGTCGAGGAGCGTGGAAACGGCGCCGACGACCGGTGCATAGGTGGCGTTGATCGCGTCCCTGGCCGCCGCCGTGTGCAGCGCCTCGCCGAGGCCGTGCTTGACCCGGACGTAGTCGGCCAGGGTGTGGAACCAGACCTGGAAGGCGTCGAGTGGGGCGTGCGCGGCGAGCGCGTCGGGCACGGAGTCGACCAGGCGTCGCACGTCGTGCTGATAGACGGCGAGGATGAGCGCCTCGCGCGTCGGATAGTGCCGGTACAACGTGCCAGGCCCGACACCGGCGCGCTTGGCGATCGCATTGAGTGACGTCTCGCTCGACTCGGCGAAGGCGTCATGCGCGACCTGCAGGATGTGCTCGCGATTGCGCACGGCGTCCGAGCGCTGCACTTCCTTGCCGACGGCCATCGGCCTCCCTTGCTAAACGGAGAACTCTCCGATACGTTCGACGACGAAGCGGAGAGCTCTCCGATACATCCTCACTCTAGGGACGGCCATGGATTACATCAAGCTCGGAAACGACGGGCCTGGACATCTCACCCATCGCGATCGGCGCCATGACGTACGGCGATCCCGAAGCGCGGCCACCCGGTCTGGTCACTCGGCGAGGACGACAGCAGGCCACTCATCAGGCATGCGCTCGAGGCGGGGATCAACGTCTTCGACACGGCGAACATGTACTCGCAGGGGTCGAGCGAGGAGATCCTCGGCCGTGCCCTGCGCGACTTCGCCGACCGCGACGACGTCGTCATCGCCACCAAGTTGCGCCACCCCATGCGCCCCGGACCCAACGGAAAGGGGTTGTCCCGCAAGGCGATCATGACCGAGATCGAACACAGCCTGCGCCGGCTCGGCACCGACTACGTCGACCTGTATCAGATCCACCGACTCGACCCGACCACGCCGATCGAGGAGACGCTGGAGGCGCTGCACGACCTCGTCAAGGCGGGCAAGGTCAGGTATCTGGGCGCCTCGTCGATGCGGGCGTGGGAGTTCGCCAAGGCACTGCACCTTCAGCGCGAGCACGGCTGGGCGCGGTTCGTGTCGATGCAGGACCACTACAACCTGCTGGCCCGCGAGGAGGAGCGCGAGATGCTCCCGCTGTGCGCCGACGAGGGCGTCGGCACGATCGTGTGGAGCCCGCTGGCCAGGGGCAGGCTCGCGCGCGGCTCGACGAGCGGCCGCCACCGCCCGGTCGTCGAACGACGGCTTCGCCGACATGCTCTACGCCGCAACCGAAGACAGCGACCACGCGATCATCGACGCGGTCGGCGCCGTCGCCGATGCGCGCGGCGTCACGCGGGCGCAGATCGCACTCGCGTGGCTGCGGAGGAACCCCGTCGTGGCGGCGCCGCTGGTCGGCGCGAGCAGCACCGCGCAGATCGACGACGCGGTCGCCTCGCTCGGCATCGACCTCACCGGCGACGAGATCTGGCAACTCGAGCAGCACTACACCCCGCGCTACGACTTCCAGGGCATCTCCGGACGACGCGGAGATGCAGCAGATCATGGCCCGCATCCCGCAGTTCACCACCGCGTCGTAGCGGCTACGTGCAGTACGAGTGGGTGGCGAACGTCAGCGCCTGCTGATACAGCGGATCGAGTTGGCGGTCTGCCACCACGGCACGCACGGCGTCGTCGCGTTGTTGGCGACATGCGGGGCCACGCAACGAATCCCAGTGCTGCGCCATCTCGGTCACCATCTGATGGTTGTAGCCGTCGATGGCGTCGCGCGACGCGGACAGGTCGGGGGCCGACGTCGGCGCGGCGGCGGGGTCGAGTTTCCACTGGCCGAACCGGGTGTACTCGATGCCCTCCGTGGCGTGCACCTGGTCGGTGAAGACCGCCTGCACGGGCTGCGGGTCCACCCCTTGGCGCTTCGCGTCGGCGCCGACCGAGTCCACGACCTGCTGGGACCGGGGCGCATCTTCGATCGGGCCGCCCTTGACCCATTTGTACGCGGAGACGGGGTCCGCGGTCTTCAGTCGCAGGGCTGCGGTGTCGACCAAGCGGTACAGCGGGCTTGGGTCGTCCGCGTTGGCGATGGGGACCACGCCGAAGAGCGCGGTCAGGACTATCCCGATGGGGAGGAGGACGGTATGTCTCACGGGCGTCCATCATGGTCCATCTGGTTACTCTGTCCCAGTGACCCGGCAGAAGATCCTCATCACAGGCGCCAGCTCCGGCCTCGGCGCCGGCATGGCCCGCCAGTTTGCCGGCAAGGGACGTGACCTCGCGCTGTGTGCCCGCCGCACGGACAATCTCGAGGAGCTGAAGGCCGAGCTGACCGCCCGGTATCCCGGCATCACGGTGGCCGTGGCCGCGCTCGACGTCACCGACCACGAGGCCGTGCCGAAGGTGTTCGCCGAGCTGAGCGACGAACTCGGTGGCATCGACTGCGTCATCGTCAACGCGGGCATCGGCAAGGGCTACCCGCTCGGCGGCGGCAAGCTGTGGGCCAACAAGGCGACCATCGAGACCAACCTGGTGGCCGCGCTGGTGCAGATCGAGACCGCGCTGGAGATGTTCAAGAAGTCGGGCGCGGGCCACCTCGTCCTGGTGTCGTCGGTGCTCGGCAACAAGGGCGTGCCCGGCATCAAGGCCGCCTACGCCGCGAGCAAGGCCGGCGTGACGTCGCTGGGGGAGTCGCTGCGCGCCGAGTACCCGTCCGGGCCGATCAAGATCACCGTGCTCGAGCCCGGCTACATCGAGTCCGAGATGACGAAGAAGTCGGCCTCCACGATGCTCCTGGTCGACAACGAGACCGGCGTCAAGGCGATGGTCGACGCCATCGAGCGCGAGAAGGGCCGCGCCGTCGTGCCCGCCTGGCCGTGGTGGCCGCTCGTCGAGTTGCTCAAGGTGCTGCCGCCGCGCTTCACCAAGCGCTTCGCCTGAGCGATTTGTGCGCGTTGACCGGCGCTGAGCGCGGCTGAACGCACACAAATCGCTAGGTCGTTTAGGGCTTCGCCTCACAGGTTTAACGGTCGGTGGAGCGTGGGTAGCCGAATGTCATGAACGCGATTTTGAAGAAACTGAAGCTGACTCCCGTTCTGTTCGCCGGTGCTGCTGCGGTTGGGATCATGGCCGCCCCCATCGCCATGGCTGACCCGCCGCCACCGCCGCCGTGCTTCAACCCGGACGGCACGCCGTGCGCGCCTGCTGCCGGTCCCCAGGGTGCCGGTGCGGAGGTTCCTGGTGGGCCCGGCGCTCAGGCTGGTTCGAACGGCCAGGTCTCGGCCGGTGTTCCCGGTGGCCCGTGGGCCGTGGCCGGACCCGGCGGTGGCGTGGCGTGCGTCCCAGGCGGGCCGTGCCGGACCATCTCGCTTCCGGGCGGGTAATTCGTTGCTCCACGCGCGCGGTGATTCGTGCACGTTGACCCGCGGTGAGCGCGGGTCGCGCGTGCGCGAATCGCTAGCCCGCGCGGCCGCGTTCCACCCGGTAGTGGCGCACCAGCGCGTCGGTCGAACTGTCGGACTGCTCGGCGGGGGAGTCGTCGTTGATGATCACCGGGAGCAGCGCCTTGGCCTGGGTCTTGCCCAGCTCGACGCCCCACTGGTCGAACGAGTCGATGCCCCAGACGACGCCCTCGGTGAACACCTGATGCTCGTAGAGCGCGATCAGCTGGCCCACCACCGACGGTGTCAGCTTGGTGGCGAGAATCGAAGTGGTCGGCCGGTTTCCGGGCATCACCTTGTGCGGGACGACGTCGGCGGGGGTGCCCTCCGCGGCGATCTCGGCTGCCGTCTTGCCGAACGCCAGCACCTGCGTCTGGGCGAAGAAGTTGCTCATCAGCAGGTCGTGCATGCTGCCGGTGCCGTCGGCCGTCGGCAGGTCGTCGGTGGGCTGGCTGAACCCGATGAAGTCGGCCGGGACCAACCGGGTGCCCTGATGCAGCAGTTGGTAGAAGGCGTGCTGGCCGTTGGTTCCCGCTTCGCCCCAGAAGATTTCGCCGGTCTCGGTGGTCACCGGTGAGCCGTCGGCCCGTACCGACTTGCCGTTGGATTCCATGGTCAGCTGTTGCAGGTAGGCGGCGAACCGGGTCAGGTCGTTGGAGTAGGGCAGCACCGCCCGCGCCTGCGCGTCGAAGAATTCGTTGTACCAGAGCCCGATGAGACCAAGCAGCACAGGGACATTGGCCTCAAGGGGCGTGGTCCTGAAGTGCTCGTCGACCACGTGGAAGCCGGCCAGGAACTCGGCGAACCGCTCCTTGCCGACCACCGCCATGACCGACAGCCCGATCGCCGAGTCCACCGAGTACCGGCCGCCGACCCAGTCCCAGAAGCCGAACATGTTGTCGGTGTTGATGCCGAAGTCGTCGACCAGCTTCTTGTTCGTCGACACCGCGACGAAGTGCTTGGACACCGCGGCGTCGCCGAGCACGTCGGTGAGCCAGCGCCGAGCCGCCGTGGCGTTCGTCAGCGTCTCCAGCGTCGAGAACGTCTTGGAGGCGACGATGAAAAGCGTTGTGGCAGGGTCTAGTCCGTCGAGCTTGGCGACCAGGTCGGCCGGGTCGACGTTGGACACGAACCGTGCCGAGATGCCCGCATCGGCGTAGTGCCGCAACGCCTGGTACACCATCACGGGCCCGAGATCCGAGCCGCCGATGCCGATGTTGACGACGGTCTTGATGCGCTCACCCGTCGCGCCCGTCCACTCGCCGTTGCGCAGCCGGTCGGTGAAGTCGCCCATCGCGTCGAGCACCTGCGTGCACGTCGGCCACGACGTCCTGCCCGTCGACCGTCAGCTCGGCGCCCTTCGGCAGCCGCAGGGCGGTGTGCAACACGGCGCGATCCTCCGAGGTGTTGATGTGCACACCGGCGAACATCGCGTCGCGTTTGGCCTCCAGGTCGGCCGCCTTTGCCAGGTCGACGAGCAGCTTCAGCGTCTCGCGGGTGACGCGGTGCTTGCTGTAGTCGACGTAGAGATCGCCGACGGTCAGCGCCAACTCCCGGCCACGGTCGGGGTCCTCGTCGAAGAACTCGCGAAGGTGGCGTTTGCCGATCTCGTCGTGATGTCGAACCAGGGCGTTCCACGCCGGCGAAGCGGAGATGTCAGGACTCGAAACCTCATCGGAAGACATACCCCGACCCTAGTGCGGCCGCTCTTTCGAAGGAGTAAATGATGGATGTATGGACACCGCCAAGCTCCTGTCATCCGTTCCGACCGGTCTGTGGATCGGAGGTGAAGAGCGCGCCGGGTCGTCGACGTTCGACGTGCTGAACCCCGCCACCGACGAAGTGCTGATCTCCATCGCCAACGCCACCCCCGAGGACGGCATCACCGCGCTCGACGCGGCCGCCGCCGTGCAGGGGGAATGGGCTGCGACGCCGCCCCGCGAGCGCGGCGAGATCCTGCGCTCGGTGTTCGAGGCGATCACCGACCGCGCCGAGGAATTCGCCACCTTGATGACCCTCGAGATGGGCAAGGTGTTCGCCGAGAGCATGGGCGAGGTCAAGTACGGCGCCGAGTTCTTCCGGTGGTTCGCCGAGGAGGCCGTCCGCATCGGTGGCCGCTACACCCGCAGCCCTGCGGGAGCGGGCCGCATCATCGTGACGAAGTCGGCGGTCGGCCCGTGCCTGGCGATCACGCCGTGGAACTTCCCGCTGGCGATGGGCACCCGCAAGATCGGCCCCGCGATGGCCGCGGGCTGCACGATGATCATCAAGCCGGCCCAGGAGACGCCGCTGACCATGCTGCTGCTGGCCAAGCTGATGGACGAGGCCGGTCTGCCCAAGGGCGTGCTGTCGATCCTGCCGACGATCAAGCCCGGTGACCTCACCACGGCGCTGATCGACGACGGCCGGCTGCGCAAGCTGACGTTCACCGGGTCCACCGGCGTCGGCAAGGCCCTTGCCAAGCAGAGCTCCGATCAGCTGCTGCGGCTGTCGCTCGAGTTGGGCGGCAACGCGCCGTTCATCGTGTTCGACGACGCCGACGTCGACGCGGCCGTCGAGGGCGCGCTGCTGGCCAAGATGCGCAACGGCGGCGAGGCCTGCACGGCGTCGAACCGCTTCCACGTGGCCAACGCGGTGCGCGAGGAGTTCACCGAGAAACTGGTCAAGAAGATGAGCGAGTTCACGCTCGGCAACGGGCTGGACGAGTCGTCGACGCTCGGCCCGCTGGTCAACGCCAAGCAGGTCGCGACCGTCGAGGATCTGGTGTCCGATGCGGTGTCCAAGGGCGCGACGGTCGCCGTCGGCGGCGTCGCACCTGGCGGGCCAGGGCCACTTCTACCCGGCGACCGTGCTGGCCGACGTGCCCGCGACGGCGCGCATCTTCAAGGAGGAGGTGTTCGGCCCCGTCGCTCCGGTGATCGGCTTCGACACCGAGGAAGAGGGCATCGCCGCGGCCAACGACACCGAGTACGGCTTGGCGGCCTACATCTATACCCAGGGTCTGGACCGTGCGCTGCGGGTCGCCGAGGCCATCGAGGCGGGCATGGTCGGCGTCAACCGCGGCGTCATCTCCGACCCGGCCGCGCCGTTCGGCGGCGTCAAGCAGTCCGGCTTCGGTCGCGAAGGTGGGTCGGAGGGCATCGAGGAGTACCTCGACACCAAGTACATCGCGCTGACCAACTAGGTCGCGCGCCCCGCGAGCAGACGTAAAAGCCCCTCAATCGGGCCGTATTACGGGCTTTTGCGTCTGCTCGCGCGAGCTGGCGACTGGTCGCGGACGGACCCGGGGACTTAGTGGCCGAGGCGGCCGCGGCCCAGGCGCAGCAGCAGCATCGCCAGGTCCTTGCCCTCGGGGCCGAGCGCGCTGTAGCGCTCGATGACCTTCATCTCGCGGCTGTGCACCAGGCGGGTGCCGCCGCTGGCCATCCGGACCTTGCCGATGATCTGCGAGACCTCGGCACGTCGTTGAACGGCGGCGAGGATCTCGGCGTCGAGCCGATCGATCTCCAGACGAAGCTCGTCGATGTTGGGAACGGATTCTGTCTCGATCGTCATGGATGTCTCCGAATTCTCGTTGTGTGGCTGATCTGGTCTCATCCGTATTCGGGCCTCACACAAGAAACGAGCCCCGGATCCGGAAGCGGACCGCGGGGCTCTGGGAAGCAGCTAGACCACGGGCACCGCAGGCCGGTACCCGTAAAAAAATCGTCCATGCTGATTGAGCACGAGATCGAGTGTGCCACCAAGGGCCGCGTCGGCGCAAAGTGTCTCTGGTCAGCGGTAAGTTGAAGTCCGATATGACGATCGCAACCGAGACAGATCAGCTCCTCGACGGGCTCAACCCGCAACAGCGCCAGGCAGTGCTGCACGAGGGTTCACCGCTGCTGATCGTCGCGGGCGCGGGTTCCGGCAAGACGGCGGTGCTGACCCGCCGCATCGCCTACCTGTTGGCCGCCCGCGACGTCGGCGTCGGGCAGGTGCTGGCCATCACGTTCACCAACAAGGCCGCCGCCGAGATGCGCGAGCGGGTGGCGCAGCTGATCGGGCCACGGGCCAGGTCCATGTGGGTGTCGACGTTCCACTCCACCTGCGTGCGGATCCTGCGCAACCAGGCCTCGTTGCTGCCCGGCCTGAACTCCAACTTCTCGATCTATGACGCCGACGACTCCCGGCGGCTCCTGATGATGATCGCCAAGGACATGGGCCTGGACACCAAGCGGTACTCGCCGCGGTTCCTGGCCAACGGGATCTCCAACCTGAAGAACGAGTTGATCCCCCCGGACACCGCTGCCGCCGAGGCGTCGGAGGCCGGTGAGGAACTGCCGCGCATCGTCGCCGAGGCGTACTCCGAGTACCAGCGCAGGCTGCGGGGCGCCAACGCGCTGGACTTCGACGACCTGATCGGCGAGACGGTGGCCGTGCTGCAGGCCTTTCCGCAGATCGCCCAGTACTACCGTCGGCGGTTCCGGCACATCCTGGTCGACGAGTACCAGGACACCAACCACGCCCAGTACATGCTGGTGCGTGAACTCGTCGGACACGATCTGCAGGACGGTGACGTCGCGCCCGCCGAACTGTGCGTCGTCGGTGATGCCGACCAGTCCATCTACGCGTTCCGCGGCGCGACCATCCGCAACATCGAGGACTTCGAGCGCGACTACCCGAACGCGACGACGATTCTGCTGGAACAGAATTACCGGTCGACGCAGAACATCCTGTCGGCGGCCAACTCGGTCATCTCGCGCAACACCGGGCGCCGTGAGAAGCGGCTGTGGACCGACGCGGGCGAGGGCGAACTCATCGTCGGCTACGTCGCCGACAACGAGCACGACGAGGCCCGCTTCGTCGCCCAGGAGATCGACGCGCTGGCCGACCGCGGCGACATCACGTACAACGACGTCGCGGTGTTCTACCGCACCAACAACTCGTCGCGCGCGCTGGAAGAGGTCTTCATCCGCGCGGGCATACCGTACAAAGTCGTTGGCGGCGTTCGGTTCTACGAGCGCAGGGAGATCCGCGACATCGTGGCCTACCTGCGGGTGCTCGACAATCCCGGCGACGCGGTGAGCATGCGGCGCATCCTCAACACCCCGCGGCGCGGCATCGGCGACCGGGCCGAGGCGTGCGTCGCGGTGTACGCCGAGAACACCGGCGCCAGCTTCAACGACGCCCTCCAGGCCGCTGCGGCGGGCAAGGTTCCGATGCTGAACACCCGCTCGGAGAAGGCCATCGCCGCGTTCGTGGAGTTGCTCGACGGCCTGCGGGGCCGGTTGGGCGACGAGCTGGGGGAGCTGGTCGAGGCCGTGCTCGACGGCTCGGGCTACCGCCGTGAGCTCGAATCCTCCAGTGATCCACAGGATCTGGCCCGTCTCGACAACCTCAACGAATTGGTCAGCGTCGCACACGAATTCAGCATCGACCTGGCCAATGCCGCTGCGCTGCGGGAAGAGTCGGACGAGGTGCTCGACGAGGACATCCCCGACACCGGTGTGCTCGCCCAGTTCCTGGAGCGGGTGTCGCTGGTGGCCGACGCCGACGAACTTCCCGAACACGGCGCAGGCGTCGTGACCATGATGACGCTGCACACCGCCAAGGGCCTCGAGTTCCCCGTCGTCTTCGTCACCGGCTGGGAGGACGGCATGTTCCCGCACATGCGGGCGCTGGGCGACCCCGCCGAGCTGTGCGAGGAACGGCGGCTGGCCTACGTCGGCATCACCAGGGCGCGCCAGCGGCTCTACCTGAGCCGCGCCAAGGTGCGCTCGTCGTGGGGCCAGCCGATGCTCAATCCCGAATCGCGGTTCCTGCGCGAGATCCCGCAGGAGCTCATCGACTGGCGACGCGTGGAGGCGCCGCAGTCGTCGTTCAGCGCACCCACCAGCGGAGCGGGTCGGTTCGGCACTCCCCGTCCGGCTCCGGGGCGGAGCGGGGCGGGCAAGCGCCCGCTGGTGACACTCGAAACGGGCGACCGCGTCACGCACGACAAGTACGGCCTCGGCCGCGTCGAGGAGGTGTCGGGCGTCGGCGAGTCGGCGATGTCGCTCATCGACTTCGGCAGCGCGGGCCGGGTCAAGCTCATGCACAACCACGCGCCCATCCAGAAGCTCTGACGGCGGCAGGCCTACCGGGCCCACCGCCCGGTGGCGGGTAGGAGCGCCAGCACGACGCTGGCCACCGGGAACACCGGGATGACGTACACGACGGGTGGCAGCCTGGCCCCCGCCACGAACAGGCCGGCGAAGATCATCAACGCCACCACCGAACCCACCACGATCAACAACCGCCCCAACTTGCGGCGCAGCAGCAGCGCGATCAGGCCCGAGATCGTTGCTCCCGCCGATACGGCGGTGAGGAAACCGATTGCCACGCAGAACAATTGATCCGTCCGCCACCAGCCGGCGATCAACGACGTGGCGATGACCGCGGTAGCCCATCCGCTGATGATGCTGACCGCCGCGGTGACCGACGCCGCCACCGGGCTGGGCCGCGCCATGGTCCGTCCGACTGCCACCGGCCTCGGCCGCGGGATGTAGCCCGTCTGCGCTTCGTCGGGGCGCGGCGCGGAGGGAGGGATGAAGCTGGTCTGCGGATCGTCCGACGACGGAGGCACCCGCGGCGGTTGCTGGATGCGCGGGAACGCGCCGGTTGGGGCGCGGCGGATGATGCTGGTCTGCGGGTCCTGGTCGTCGGGCTGACGACGGATCTGGGGGTCTTCGGGTGATCCGAAGGTCAACGGTCAGCCGACATAGTTGCCGGGGGACAGCCCCCGCTGAGCCAACCACGGCACCGGGTCGATGAAGTCGGTGCCGTTGCGCAGGATCGAGAAATGGCAGTGCGGTCCGGTGGAATTGCCACGGTTACCGATGGTAGCGATCTGATCGCCCGCCATCACCCGCTGGCCGGGGCTGACGAGCCAGGTGTTCACGTGGCCGTACAGCGACACGGTGCCGTCGGCATGCCGGATCTTGACCCAGGCGCCGTAGCCGGCGGTGGGACCCGCGTCGGTCACGACACCGTCGGCGACGGCGTAGATCGGCGTGCCGATCGAGTTGGCGATGTCGATGCCGGCGTGCAGCACGCCCCACCGGTAGCCGAAGCCCGACGTCCACACGCCCTTGGTCGGAAAGACGAACAGCGGCCGTGCCAGCCGCGCCTCGCGGTCCGCGCGCTCCTGGGCGAACGCGGCACCGTTGGCCAACTCCTCGCTGTGGATCGCGGCGCTGGCGACCGGGGCGACCGTGACGATCTGCATGCCGTCGACCGACCCGGAGATCGCGCCGCCGTCGACGAACGCGGACTGGCCCGCGGCCAGCATGGTCTCTTCCGGCGGTGTGTCGGTGTTGTTGACGACCGAGTAGGCGGCTGCCGCGGTGGCACCTGCGGCCATCGCCGCGGCGACCAGGCGGGCCTTCACGGCACCGGTGTCGGCCTTGCGGTGCACGCCCCGACGGTTCGTCATGTCGATCACGTCGGTGGCCGCGACGCCGTCGCTCACATCGGTGTGGCTGGAGCGGTACGCCCGCGCCGGCTGGCGGTCCCCGCTGAGTTCGGGCTGGAACCGTGCGGGCACGACGAGCCTCAGCGGCACCAAGTCATCGGTGTCATGTAGGTCGTCCAGCTCGGGCGCGTGCATGACGCGGGACTCGCGATCGAACGCGGAGCTGTTGCAGAAGTCCAGGTCATCACCCAAATCGGCGAGATCGCCGAACTCATTGAAGGGGATGATGTCCGTGACGGTGTTGTCGTGTCGGGCGGGATGGCCGTTCGCCGATCCTCCTTGCGGAGATCTGGTCGAACCGTGCTCTGCCAACCGAAAAGTCCTTCTCGTCGTGACCTTAACGTTACCTAGACCGTAGGCACGTTAACCAAATTCCAATGTTGGTGGCAACCCGAAGGTTGATTCCGGCCGAGATTGTGATCTCTATCACCATGGAGCGCCGGTGAGATCTGCCACAAGAGCGGTAGGCGGTGCTGATGCGTCTCGCCCGTGTGGATAAAGTTCGGCACGAGCCTTTCAGGCGCCAACGTCGAAATCAACTCAATCGTCAACGCAGACAGACAGGGAAGTCCGGGAAGCGCATGGATCTATTCGAGTACCAGGCGAAGGAGCTGTTCGCCAAGCACAACGTGCCCACCACGCCCGGGCGGGTCACCGACACGGCCGAGGACGCCAAGGCGATCGCCGAGGAGATCGGCAAGCCGGTGATGGTCAAGGCACAGGTCAAGGTCGGCGGACGCGGCAAGGCCGGCGGCGTGAAGTACGCGGCCACCCCCGACGACGCGTTCACCCACGCGCAGAACATCCTCGGCCTCGACATCAAGGGCCACGTCGTGAAGAAGCTGCTGGTCGCCGAGGCCAGCGACATCGCCGAGGAGTACTACATCTCGTTCCTGCTCGACCGTTCGAATCGCACCTACCTGGCGATGTGCTCGGTCGAGGGCGGCATGGAGATCGAAGAGGTCGCCGCCACCAAGCCCGAGCGCCTCGCCAAGGTGCCCGTCGACGCCGTCAAGGGTGTCGACCTCGCGTTTGCCCGGTCGATCGCCGAGCAGGGCCACCTGCCCGCCGAGGTGCTCGACGCCGCAGCCGTGACCATCCAGAAGCTGTGGGAGGTCTTCATCGGCGAGGACGCCACCCTGGTCGAGGTCAACCCGTTGGTGCGCACCCCCGACGATCAGATCCTCGCGCTGGACGGCAAGGTCACCCTCGACGGCAACGCCGACTTCCGGCAGCCCGGCCACGTCGAGTTCGAGGACAAGGACGCCACCGATCCGCTCGAGCTCAAGGCCAAGGAGAACGACCTCAACTACGTCAAGCTCGACGGCGCGGTCGGCATCATCGGCAACGGCGCCGGCCTGGTCATGTCGACGCTGGACGTCGTCGCCTACGCCGGCGAGAAGCACGGCGGCGTGAAGCCGGCCAACTTCCTCGACATCGGTGGCGGCGCCTCGGCCGAGGTGATGGCCGCGGGGCTGGACGTCATCCTCGGCGACAGTCAGGTCAAGAGCGTGTTCGTCAACGTGTTCGGCGGCATCACGGCGTGTGACGCGGTGGCCAACGGCATCGTCGGCGCGCTGAAGAAGCTCGGCGCCGACGCCAACAAGCCGCTCATCGTCCGGCTCGACGGCAACAACGTCGAAGAGGGCCGTCGCATCCTGGCCGAGGCCAACCATCCGCTGGTGATCCAGGCCGACACGATGGACGCCGGTGCCGACAAGGCCGCCGAGCTGGCCAACAAGTAAGGGGCGCTTGATATGTCGATTTTTCTCAACAAGGACAGCAAGGTCATCGTCCAGGGCATCACCGGCGGCGAGGGCACCAAGCACACCGCGCTGATGCTCAAGGCGGGCACCCAGGTGGTCGGCGGCGTCAACGCGCGCAAGGCCGGCACCAAGGTGTCGCACAAGGACAAAGACGGCAACGACGTCGAGCTTCCGGTGTTCGCCAGCGTCGCCGAGGCCATGAAGGAGACCGGCGCCGACGTGTCGATCGCCTTCGTGCCGCCTGCCTTCTCCAAGGACGCCATCATCGAGGCCATCGACGCCGAGATCCCGCTGCTCGTCGTCATCACCGAGGGAATCCCGGTGCAGGACAGCGCATATGCGTGGGCCTACAACGTCGACAAGGGCGAGAAGACCCGCATCATCGGGCCGAACTGCCCCGGCATCATCACGCCAGGCGAGTCGCTGGTCGGCATCACGCCGAACAACATCACCGGCAAGGGCCCGATCGGTCTGGTCTCGAAGTCCGGCACGCTGACCTACCAGATGATGTACGAGCTGCGCGATCTCGGCTTCTCGACGGCCATCGGCATCGGCGGCGACCCGGTCATCGGCACCACCCACATCGACGCCATCGCGGCGTTCGAGAAGGACCCCGAGACCAAGATCATCGTGATGATCGGCGAGATCGGTGGCGACGCCGAGGAGAAGGCCGCGGACTTCATCAAGGCCAACGTCTCCAAGCCGGTCGTCGGCTACGTCGCCGGCTTCACCGCTCCCGAGGGCAAGACGATGGGCCACGCGGGCGCCATCGTGTCCGACGGTGCGGGCACCGCCGAGGGCAAGAAGGAAGCGCTGGAGGCCGCGGGTGTGAAGGTCGGCAAGACGCCGTCCGCGACCGCTGCCCTGGCGCGCGAGATCCTCGAAAGCCTGTAACTCCTCTCGCGCAACTTCTCGCGCGAGCAGACGCAAACGCCCCTGATTGCACGCTAAATCAGGGGCGTTTGCGTCTGTTCGCGGAGACGGGGTGGCGGGCCGCGGATTGGAACACGTTCCAGTTTTCGGTTAGCCTGACGAACTACCGCAGGAGGTCTGTAATGCAGGTCGATCCGCGTACCCCCGTCATCGTCGGCGTCGGGCAGTTCACCGAGCGCATCGACGACCCCGGCTACCGGGGGCTGTCGGCCGTGGACCTGGCGACCGCGGCGACACGGGCCGCGTTGGCCGACACCGGCGCGGACGTGGACGCCGTGGCGCGGGCGATCGAGGTGTTCGTCGGGCTGCGGCAGTTCGAGATCTGCACGCCCTACGCCGACCCCCCGCTCGGTGCGTCCGACAACTACGTGCGGTCGGTGGCGCAGCGCGTCGGCGCCGATCCCGCCCGCGCGGTGCTCGAGCCGATCGGTGGCAACGGCCCGCAGAAGGTGGTGACGGAGTTCGCCGGGGCGATCGCCGCCGGCGACATCGAGGTGGCGTTGATCCTCGGCTCCGAGCCGGGTTCCACGGCCAAGTACTTCGCTGATCGGGACGACAAGCCGGACTTCACCGAGCACGTCGGCGGCCAGCTCGAGGACCGCGGCTACGGCTTCGAGCAGTACATGAGCGAGTACACCGCGTCGCATGGTCTGACCGGCGCACCCGTGCAGTACGGGCTGCTGGACAACGCGCGCCGCGCCCGACTGGGCCTGAGCGTCGACGACTACCGCCAGCGGATGGCCGAGCTGTTCGCGCCGTTCTCGAAAGTCGCTGCCAAGAACCCGTTTTCGTCGTCGCCGGTGGAGCGGTCGGTCGAGGAGATCGCCACCGTCACCGACGAGAACCGGATGATCTGCGATCCGTACCCCCGCCTGCTGGTGGCCCGTGACACGGTCAACCAGGGTGCGGCGGCGGTGCTGATGTCGGTCGAGGCCGCCCGACGGCTCGGGGTTCCCGAGGAGAAGTGGGTGTACCTGCGTGGGCACGCCGACCAGACCGAGCAGGACCTGTTGGACCGGGTCGACGTCAGCATCAGCTATTCGGCGAAACAGGCTGTGACAGAAGCGCTTCGGGTCGCCGGAATCGGCATCGACGAGGTCGCGACCTTCGACCTGTACAGCTGCTTCCCGTTCCCCGTCTTCGCGGTGTGCGACGCGGTCGGCCTGGCGGTCGATGACCCGCGCGGGTTCACGCTCACCGGCGGGCTGCCGTACTTCGGCGGCCCCGGCAACAGCTACTCCCTGCACGGTATCGCCGAGACGGTGGCCGAAATGCGGGACAAGCCAGGCGCGTTCGGCCTCGTCGGCGCCAACGGTGGTGTCATGAGCAAGTACTCGGTCGGGGTGTACTCGACCGAACCCGCCGACTGGGCGACCGACAGAAGCAAGGCGCTGCAGGCCGATATCGCCGCGCTGCCGAAGGTGGCCGTCACCCGCAACGCCGACGGGCCCGCCACCATCGAGACCTACTCGGTGCGCTACGACTGGCCGGAGCGCACCGGCATCATCATCGGACGGCTCGACGCCGACGACAGCCGGTTCATGGCCGTCACCACCGACGAAGACCTGGTGGCGTTGATGAGCGACGGCGATCCCATGGGCGCCCGCATCGAGGTGAAGTCGACGGACGACGGCACCAATCGGGCCACGCTGGCCTAGTCGACTTGCTTCGACCGACGTCGCAGCACGCGTCCCTTGGACTCGGAACGCTCGCGGTTTCCGTCGCCGTGACGCTTGACGCGACGGTTGCCGGTGCTGGTCGGGGAAGACGTGGGCGATGAGTGGGCTGATGCTGGGCATGACATGTCCCTTCAGGTGGAACGGCTGAGGTTCAGTCGTTGTGCCTTGAACTGTCGTCCCCAGATGCCATGCGCGCGTGAGTAGTCGGCTATGATGTCGACGCAGCCGTCGAGGTCGCCGGTCTTCAGGTTGGCATGGCGAGGTGGATGTCGGCGATACGCACCCCGATGGCATGGGCCACTGATGTTGAGTCTCATTCGTGCATCGTCGCCCGCCTGGACAGTGCGCCTCATCGGCTCCCGGCAGCATGCTGACCATCAGCGCCGGATCGCCGATCGACTCGACGAGTGTCAGCGACATTCCGACGGCCAGTGACGCTGCTTCGCGCGATCCGATCGTTGAAGGTCAGCGCCGCTAGGAAACCCGCCATGCCGATCGCGAGCGATACCTTGTCGCCGGCGGCGGCGGTGAGTTCGCGCAGTTCGTCGAAACCGGCGTCGGCGACGGTGCCGCCGATGCGCCACGCATTGGCGCACAGCATGGTGCGAGGGGCGATGCGCATGGCGAGCCGGTTGGGATCGTCGGCCGGTAGCTGGTCGGCCGTCATCCTGGCGCATTTCGCCAGCTGGTCTGGCGCCGCTGCGATGTCGCGGAAGCGCGCCCAGTCGGCTGCACGCATGTGCCAGCCGTAGGCGGAACGGTCAGGTCTCCGGCGGCCTGCAGGTGGTTGGCGATCAGGCGGCGTTCTCGTCTGCCGCTGCCGGGTCTTGAGTTCCTCTTGCCGATTCCCGGTGGCCCGACGATGCCGACGATGGCGCCTGCGCCCGTGATGGTCTGATCGAGGATTCCGGTCAACGCCGTCAGTTCCCACGTCCGCCCGACCAGCGTGGTGTCGTGTCGACGATGGCGCCCTGGATCGCCGGTGCCGAGCAGTCGATACGCGGTGACGGGCGAATCGGAGCCCTTGATGTGCACCAGCTCCGGCTCGCCGAGCACCGCGACGTGACTGACCAGATGTGCGGTGGTCTCGCTGAGCATCACTCCGCCGGGCGGAGCTGCCGATTCCATCCGCTGCGCCATCCCGACGTGCACCCCGATGGCGGTGTAACTCCCCGGGCCCGAATCGATGTCGCCAACGATGACCTGACCGGAGTTCAATCCGATCCGTAGCCGAAGGTCGACGCCGTCACGGCTGCGTGCCTCGTCCGCCAGCGCAGCGAGCTCGTGTTGGATGTCCAGTGCCGCAAGGCAGGCGCGAAAGGCATGGTCCTCCAACGACGCGACTATGTCGCGCGAGCGGTCGGGTAGGCCGCGTCGAGACTGCGCACACGGTCGTGATCCGTTCGCCGTCACAGCCACGAGCGCAATCTCGACGTGCGCTAGACCATCGCGGCGAGCTTGCCCGCGAGCCGCTCCACGTAGGCCGCGACGTCGGACTCCGATTTGTCGGGAAGGCCGAACAGCACCTCGGTGACGCCGAGCTCGGCCCAGCGGGCCAGCTTGTCGGGATCGGGCTTGAAGTCGAGCGCGACGATCTGCGGTGCGCCATCGCGGTCGGCCGCGGCCCAGGTGTCCTGCAGCGACTTCACCGGCGCGTCGATGTCGAAGTCCCGCGGCGTGGTGATCCAGCCGTCGGCGGACTTCGCGATCCACTTGAAGTTCTTCTCGGTGCCCGCCGCACCGACCAGCACGGGGATGTGCGACTGGACGGGCTTGGGCCAGGCCCAGCTGGGGCCGAACTTGACGAACTCGCCGTCGAACTCCGCCTCCTCCTGGGTCCACAGCGCGCGCATGGCCTCGAGGTACTCGCGCAGCATGGTGCGACGGCGGGCCGGCGGCACGTTGTGATCGGCGAGTTCGTCTGTGTTCCAACCGAATCCGACGCCGAGGCTGACCCGGCCGCCGGACAGGTGGTCGAGCGTGGCGATCGACTTGGCCAGCGTGATGGGGTCGTGTTCGACCGGCAGCGCCACCGCCGTCGACAGCCGCACCCGCGAGGTCACCGCGGCCGCGGTGCCCAGGCTGACCCACGGGTCGAGCGTGCGCATGTAGCGGTCGTCGGGCAGCGACTCGTCGCCGGTGGTCGGGTGCGCGGCCTCGCGCTTGACCGGGATGTGCGTGTGTTCGGGCACGTAGAAGGTGTGGAAGCCGTGATCGTCGGCGAGCTTGGCGGCGGCCGCGGGGGCGATCCCGCGATCGCTGGTGAAGAGAACGAGCCCATAGTCCATGCCCAGAATTAGAACGTGTTCCAGTCCGTTGGCGCAAGGCGGGGCCCACTACGCGCTTCGGGGGGTCGCCGACTTCGGGTAGCCCGCTACTCACGACCCGGCGGGGCAACCGCCTGAAGAGTTCGGCCCATGGTTACCGAACGGTCGACAGGAAAGAAAGTCCTCGAATGGGTGCGGCGCTACCTTCCGTGCGAAATCGCCGGAACGACATGTGAATTCGGGGGAGCGGCAATCGCGTACCTGGTCACCGGCTCATTCGCCGCTGCCGCGATCGTCGCCACCATCGGTGCATCGCTCGGCTACTACGCGGCGGCCTACGGCGCCGCGGTGCGCACCACCTACCGCGAGCACCCGCACCTGCCGAGGGCGCAGCGGGCGCTGACCGCGAACGGGCTCGCGCTCCGCAGCATCGCGATCGAGTTCGGACCCGCCGAGATCGTCGACAGCCTGCTGATCCGGCCGTTGGCGTTCTATCTCGGCCCCATCCTGTTCGGCGGCATGGTGGCCGGCTGGATCTTCGCCAAGCTGGTCGCCGACGTCGGCTTCTACGTCCTCGCGATCTTCAGCTACGAGCGGTTCAAGGCCCTGTTGGCAGTGCGTCGTCCCGCATCCGAGGAGGTAGAGCATGACTCCGCAGCGGCAGTCGCAGTGGCCTGAGCTCCTCCCCGCGAAGACATCGGGTAGTCCTCTACTCACGACGTGGGGCGGTGGCGGCGGAACAGTTGTAGTCATGGGTACCGGGGGGACCACACGCAAGAAGATCGTCGAGTGGACGCGGCGTTATCTGCCGTGCGAGATCGCGGGCTGGGTGGGTGAGCTCGGCGGCGCGGCAGGCATCTACTGGCTGACGGGGTCCTACGCCGCGGCCGTGGTGGCAGGCACGATCGGCGCCTCCGTCGGCTACTACGCAACGGCCTACGTCAACGGGGTGCGCTGGGTGTCGCGGACCCTGCACGGCCGGGCCTGGCCGATGCGGGTGCTCGTCGCCAACTTCCGCGCCCTGCGCAGCATCGCAATCGAATTCGGGCCCGCCGAGGTCATCGACAGCGTCCTCATCCGGCCGGTGGCGCTGTACGCGGGCCCGTACCTGGTGGGCAACGTGGCGCTGGGCTGGGCGCTCGGCAGTCTCGCCGCCGACGTCGGCCTTCTACGTCCTGGCGATCTTCAGCTACGAGCGGTTCAAGTCCCTGCTTGCCGTGCGCAGGCCCGACGGCCGAGGAGGTGCGACATGGATCTGCAGCGCAGGTTGCAGCTGCGTGATCAGCTGCGGGCTCGGAGCGGGCAGTTTCGCGAACTCGTCGCCGAGCACGGAACCCCGCTTCTGGTTCTCGACCCCTACCGGGTGGCAGCGCAGTACTCGCTGCTCAAGGAGCAGCTGCACGGATTCCGGTTGCACTACGCGGTGAAGGCCCTGCCGCACCCCGCCGTGTTGACCGTGCTGGCGGCATGCGGCAGCAGCTTCGACGTCGCGACCACCGCCGAAGTCGACCACCTGCACGCACTCGGCATCCCGATGGCCCGCTGCATCCACACCCATCCGATGAAGAAGCCGGCCGACATCGACCACGCCTACCAGCGAGGAATCCGGACCTTCGTCGTGGACAACCCGGTCGAGGCGCAGAAGTTCGTCGGCCGGGAATCCGACATCGAGGTCCTGGTGCGGCTGGCGTTTCCGAATCCGACGGCCAAGTCGGACCTGTCGACGAAGTTCGGCGCCGACCCGGCCGAGGCGGAACTGTTGGTCAAGCACGTCGTCGCCGCCGGGGTCCGGTTCGCCGGGTTCAGCTTCCACGTCGGCAGCCAGGGCTCGTCGGTTCAGCCGTACCGCGACGCGCTGCGCGCCACGCTCGAGCTCACCCGGCACGTCGAGCGGACCCTCGGGCTGCACGTGTCGACCATCGACATCGGCGGCGGCTTCCCGGTGTCCTACCGCGAGGACATGCCGCCCATCGGGGCGATCGCGGACGTCGTCGACGAGGTCCTCGGTGCGGATCGGCGCGACTTCACCTTGCTCGCCGAGCCGGGCCGGTTCATGGTCGCGGACTGCATGACGCTGCTGACCAGCGTCGTCGGCAGCGCCACCCGCTCCGGCCGGTCATGGCACTACCTCGACGACGGCCTCTACGGCAGCTACTCCAACGTGATGACCGAGGACGTCCATCCGCCGATCCTCGCGCTGGCAGAACTCGACGACGAGCGGGCAGGGCAGCTACCGCTCGACCCCGTCACGTTGGCCGGACCCACCTGCGACAGCGTCGACGTGGTGGCGCGCGACTACCCGATGCCCGCGCTGAACGCCGGCGACGTGCGTGGTCAGCCCGATGATGGGCGCCTACACGTCGGTGACGTCGTCGCGCTTCAACGGCATCGCCGCAACGCCCATCGTGGTGTCGACCGGTCGCGGTTCCATTCACCCAGATCGTTACCCGTGACATAAATGCGCCCGGTTGCTGGGATGGCAGACCATGACGACCGAACGCATCGCCGACCACGTCAAGTTCGCCTACTGGGTGCCCAACGTCAGCGGCGGCCTGGTGACCAGCGACATCGAGCAGCGCACGGACTGGAACTACGACTACAACAAGAAGCTGGCGCAGACCGCGGAGAACAACGGCTTCGAGTACGCGCTGTCGCAGGTCCGCTACGAGGCGAGCTACGGCGCCGAGTACCAGCACGAGTCGACGAGCTTCAGCCTGGCCCTACTGCTGGCCACCGAGCGGCTCAAGGTCATCGCGGCGGTGCACCCGGGGCTGTGGCAGCCCGCCGTGCTGGCCAAGCTCGGCGCCACCGCCGATCACCTGTCGGGCGGCCGGTTCGCCGTCAACGTGGTCTCCGGCTGGTTCAAGGACGAGTTCACCCACCTCGGCGAGCCATGGCTGGAACACGACGAGCGCTACCGGCGCAGCGCCGAGTTCCTCCAGGTGCTGCGCAAGATCTGGACCGAGGACGACGTTGACTTCCGCGGCGACTTCTACCGCATCCACGACTTCACGCTGAAGCCCAAGCCGCTCAACACGCCCGAGCGGCCGAACCCGGAAATCTTTCAGGGCGGTAACTCGACGGCCGCGCGTCGCAACGGCGGCCTGTACTCGGACTGGTACTTCTCCAACGGCAAGGACTTCGACGGCATCACCGAGCAGGTGGTCGAGGTGCGCGATCACGCCCGCACCGTCGACCGCGAGGTGCGGGTCGGGCTCAACGGCTTCATCATCGCCAGGGACTCGGAAAGAGAAGCAAGGGAAGTCCTGCGAGAGATCATCGCGAAGGCCAACCGCCCCGCGGTCGAGGGGTTCCGGGGTGCGGTCCAGCAGGCGGGTAACTCCACCGGCGACAAAAAGGGCATGTGGGCGGACTCCTCGTTCGAGGACCTGGTGCAGTACAACGACGGCTTCCGCACCCAGCTGATCGGCACGCCCGAGCAGATCGCCGAGCGGATCGCCGCATACCGCAAACGCGGTGTCGATCTGATCCTCGGCGGCTTCCTTCACTTCCAGGAGGAGATCGAGTACTTCGGCGCCAAGGTGCTGCCTCTGGTGCGGGAAATCGAGGAGTCCGAAGAGAATTCGCGCGACGCTCCGCTTCTGGTCCCGGCCTGACGCCAAGACTGTTTGCTCGCGGCGCCCGGTCGCGGGCTGACGCGCCGAGGGTCGACGGATCCATGCGACCTTGCGCTAGCGTGGATGGTCGAATCGAGCACAGGAGAGGTCATGACCTACCCGCCCGGTAGCCCCGGCTATTCACCCACACCGCCGACGACGCAGTTCTCTGTACCAACTCAGCAGTTGTCCAAGCTTCCCGAACCCGCTGCCGAGGGCTCCAGCAAGCTGCCGGTGTACCTCGCCGCCGCGGTCGCGGTGCTCGGTCTCGCTGTCTACCTGTCGAGCTTCGGCCCGCAGTTCACCATCAGCAATTCGGAGTTCCCTCAGCTGGGCTCCGCGAGCGGCAGCACGCTGGGACTCGGCATCGCCGTGGTGGCGTCGGTCCTGTCCGGCCTGCTGGCAGGCGTGACGCTGCTGCCGAAGCAGAAGAGCTTCGGCGCGGTGGTGGCCGCCACCTCCGTGTTGGCGTTCCTGTTGGTCATCGGTGAGGTGATCAACGCGCCGAGCGGCGCCAAGATCGACTGGGCGCTGTACCTGATCATCGCGTTCAGCCTGTTGCAGGCGATCGCCGCCGTGGGGTGGTTGTTGCTGGATTCGGGCATCATCACCGCGCCGGCGCCGAAGCCCAAGTACGAGCAACCACCGCAGCAGTACAACCCGTACAGCTCGCAAGGCAGCCAAGGCGGCTACTACGGTCAGCAGCAGCCGCAGGGCGATCCTCGGCACGGACAGCATCAGCAGCGGCCGGAGCAGCAGCGTCAGGGTTACCCGCAGCAGTACGGCCAGGGCGGATACCCGGGCGGCGGCCCGCACACCGGCGGCTTCCCCGCCGTCAACCCGCAGCAGGGGCCTCCAACGCCGCCGACCGGCTTCCCGGCCTACGGCCACCCGCAGTCGTCGGGCGAACCCCGTAGCGCCGGGTCCCAGGCGCCCAGTCAACAGCCCACGCAACAAACAGCACAGCCACAGCAGTCGGCTACACAGCAATCGAGTCCGCCCCCGTCATAATCACTAGCGGCGCGCACCCCGTCTTCGCGCGCAACGGCTTGTGCGAGGAGCGACCCGTCTAGTGGACAACCGGCCAGTCGGCACGCGTCAGGCCCGCGACCTGCTCAGGGTTGCGTTCGGTCCTTCGGTGATCGCGCTGGTCGTGATCGCGGCCGTGGTTTTGCTGCAGCTGGTGATCGCCAACAGCGACATGACGGGCGCCTTCGGTGCGATCGCCACGATCTGGCTCGGCGTTCACCAGGTTCCGGTCTCGATCGGCGGCAGTGAACTCGGCGTGATGCCGCTGCTGCCGGTGCTGGCGATGGTGTGGGGCACCGCGCGCACCACCGCCGCGGCCATCCGGCCGGGCAGCTCGTGGTTCGTCGTGCGCTGGGTCGTCGCGTCGGCGGTGGGCGGGCCGATGCTCATCGCGGCGATCGCGTTGGCCGTGATCCACGACGCGTCGTCCGTCCTGACCGAACTTCAGACGCCGAACGCGTCACGCGCCTTCGGCGGCGTGCTGGCCGTGCACCTCATCGGTTCCGCGATCGGCGTCGGTTCCCGCGTGGTGCGACGGCCCTCGATGGCGGCGCACGTGCCTGCCTGGCTGCCGGAGGCAGTCCGGGCTGCGGCCGCCGGGGTGCTGGCGCTGTTCGGGCTGTCCGGGGTCGTCGCGGCCGGTTCGATGGTCGTGCACTGGGCGACCATGCACGACCTCTATGCCATCACCGATTCGGTGGTCGGCCAGTTCAGCCTCACGCTGCTGTCGATGCTGTACATCCCCAACGTGATCGTCGGCACGGCGGCGGTCGCGGTCGGTTCCAGCGCGCACGTCGGGCTGGCCACGTTCAGTTCCTTCACGGTGCTCGGCGGTGACGTGCCCGCGGTGCCGGTGCTGGCCGCCGTGCCCTCTCCGCCGCTGGGGCCCGTCTGGGTGGCCTTGCTCATCGTGGCCGCCGCATCGGCCGTCGCGGTCGGCCAGCAGTGCGCGCGCCGTCCCCTGCCGGTGCACGACGGCCGCGGCCAAGCTGCTGGTCGCGGCGGCGCTGGCAGCCGTCGTGATGGCCCTGCTCGGCTACGCGGGCGGAGGCAAGCTGGGGAACTTCGGCGTCGTCGGCGTGGACCAGACCACGTTCGGTCCTGCCGTCTTCCTGTGGTTCGTGGCGATCGGCGGCCTGACGGTCGCGATGACCGGCGGCATCGCGCGCAGGCCCAAGCGCGTGGCCGCACCCGCACCCGCCCCCGGCCCTGTCGTGGAAGTCGAGGAGCCGGTCGGCGAGCCACCGGTCGCCCCCGGTCGACGAGCCGCCCGACGACGAGTACGAAGGCGCCGACGAGCCCCGAATCGAGTACGACTACGACCTCGAGGCCGAGGAGGTCGTGGAGGCCGAGATCGTCGAACTCGAGCCGGTTCCTGCCCCGCCCGAGGTGACGCGGATCGTGCGCCACCCCGATCTGGACGACGACGACCCCGAGGAGCATTTCGTCACCGATGACGACGCCTCGCCAGGGGCCACCAGCGACGACGTGCGCCGACCGGCCGATTAGGCTGCATCCGTGCAGCCGCCGCTTCATGTGCTCCCGAGTGCGCCGGCACGGTTGGTGGTGCTGGCGTCGGGCACCGGTTCGCTGCTGGAATCGCTCCTCGACGCCGCGACGCGGCGACTATCCGGCCCGCGTGGTCGCGGTGGGCGCCGATCGCCAGTGTCGGGCCCTCGACGTCGCGGCGGAGGCTTCGGTGCCCGGCTACACCGTGCGACTCGGCGACTACCCCGACCGGGCGGCATGGGACGGTGCGATCACCGACGCCACCGCCGAGCACCGGCCCGATCTGGTGGTATCGGCAGGATTCATGAAGATCCTTGGCTCGCAGTTCCTTTCGCGTTTCGTCGGCCGGGTGGTCAACACGCATCCGGCGCTGCTGCCCGCCTTCCCCGGCGCGCACGCGGTGCCCGAGGCCCTGGCCTACGGGGTCCGGGTGACCGGCTGCACCGTGCACCTGGTGGACGAGGGCGTGGACACCGGGCCGATCCTGGCGCAGGAGGCGGTGCCCGTGCTCGACGGCGACGACGAAGCGAGCCTGCACGAACGGATCAAGGTCGTCGAACGACGGTTGTTGGTGGATGTGCTCGCCGCGATGGCAACACGCGGTGTGACCTGGACGGGACGAAAGGCGGCCATGGGATGACGGACAGCGAGGGGCTGGGCAGCGCCCATTGGACAACGTCCCATCCGGCGGGCGCTGATCAGCGTCTACGACAAGACCGGTCTCGCGGAACTGGCGCGTGGATTGCACGACGCAGGCGTGGCCATCGTGTCGACCGGCTCGACGGCGAAGACCATTGCGGCGAGCGGTGTTCCGGTGACCCCGGTGGAAGAGCTCACCGGTTTCCCCGAGGTGCTCGACGGCCGCGTCAAGACCCTGCATCCGCGGGTGCACGCGGGTCTGCTGGCCGACACCCGCAAGCCGGAGCACCTCGCCGCGCTGGAGGAGCTCGGCGTCGCCGCCTTCGAGCTGGTGGTGGTCAACCTCTACCCGTTCACCGAGACCGTCGAATCCGGTGCGAGCGAGGACGAGTGCGTCGAGCAGATCGACATCGGCGGCCCGTCGATGGTGCGCGCCGCCGCCAAGAACCATCCCAGCGTCGCGGTGGTCGTCGACCCGCTCGGGTACGACGGCGTGCTGGCCGCGGTCCGCTCGGGCGGCTTCACGCTCGCTGAACGAAAGCGGTTGGCGTCGTTGGCCTTCCGGCACACCGCCGAGTACGACGTCGCGGTGGCGAGCTGGATGGGCTCGACCGTGGCCCCGGAGCAGTCCGACGTGTCCGCGTCGCTGCCGCAGTGGTTCGCCGGCACCTGGCGCCGTGCCTCGGTCCTGCGCTACGGCGAGAACCCGCACCAGGCGGCCGCGTTGTACACCGACGACACCGCATGGCCGGGGCTCGCGCAGGCCGAGCAGCTGCACGGTAAGGAGATGTCCTACAACAACTTCACCGACGCCGACGCGGCATGGCGGGCGGCCTTCGACCACGAGGGCATCTGCGTGGCGATCATCAAGCACGCCAACCCGTGCGGTATCGCCGTCTCGTCGGTGTCGGTGGCCGACGCGCACCGCAAGGCCCACGAATGCGACCCGCTGAGCGCGTTCGGCGGCGTCATCGCGGCCAACACGACGGTCAGCGTCGAGATGGCCGAGACCGTGGCCGACATCTTCACCGAGGTGGTCATCGCGCCGGCCTACGAGCCCGGCGCCGTCGAGATCCTGGCCCGCAAGAAGAACATTCGCGTGCTGCTGGCCTCCGAGCCGTTGGTGGGCGGCACCGAGTTCCGTCAGGTCAGCGGTGGCCTGCTGGTGCAGGAGCGCGACGCGATCGACGCCGACGGCGACGACCCGGCCACCTGGACGCTGGCCACCGGCTCGCCCGCCGATCCCGCCACCCTCGACGATCTGGTGTTCGCGTGGCGCGCATGCCGGGCGGTGAAGTCCAACGCCATCGTCATCGCCAAGGACGGTGCGACGGTCGGCGTCGGCATGGGGCAGGTCAACCGCGTCGACGCGGCCAAGCTGGCCGTCGAGCGGGCGGGTGACCGGGTGCGCGGCGCGGTCGCGTCGTCCGACGCGTTCTTCCCGTTCCCCGATGGGCTGGAGACGTTGGCCGCCGCGGGCGTCACGGCGATCGTCCATCCCGGTGGGTCGATGCGCGACGACGTGGTGACGGAAGCCGCCGAGGCCGCCGGCATCGCGCTGTACCTGACGGGCGCCCGGCACTTCGCCCACTAGGCGAACCCGCCGTCGTTCACCTTGCCGACACTTCACAGACGATCCCCGATGCTATGAGTTAGCTCGTGATCATCGGCCGAAAGTCATTGGTAGTTGCGGGGATTGTCGTCGTCGCGGTCGCCGCGACCTCCTGTTCCTCCGATTCGAATGCGTCGTCACCGTCGAGCGGTGACAAGCCTTCACCGGCGTCCGCGCCTGCCCAACTGAGCACCGGAGTCGATCAACCGGGCACGTTCACGCCGGCCCAGCTGCTGGCGGCCACCGGTGGGGCGACGCCGGTGGCGTTCGCTCAGCCCGCGCACGGACAGCTGAGCTACGGCGCGAACGGCGCGATGGTCTACACCCCGGAGAAGGGTTTCTCCGGGACCGACGAAGTGCAGGTGACCACCTCCGACGCCGTCAAGCTCTACGCCGCCGACGTGCCACCGATCGCGACGGTCGGCGGGGTGGTCATCGAGGGCAGCGCCGACGGTTCGGCGATCGCCGCGGTCCCCGGCAGCACCGACGAGATCTACGGCCTCAGCGACCGCGGACCCAACGTCGACGGCCGCACCGACAACGAAAAGGTGTTGCCGGTCCCCGACTTCCAACCGCGAATCAACCGATACCGGCTCACCGACGGGGCGGCGAACGGTGGAGAAGACCATCGGGCTGACGGGTCCCGACGGCAAGCCCCTGAACGGGCTCGTCGACCCGCGGGCGGACACCGGCGAGACGCTGGTGGACATGAACGGCGCGCCGCTGCCCACCTCCGATCACGGACTCGACACCGAGGGCCTGGTCGCCCTGCCCGACGGCACCTTCTGGATCTCCGACGAGTACGGCCCGTTCCTGGTCCACTTCGACGCGGCAGGCAAGGAGCTGGAACGACTGTCGCCGTTCGACGGCTCGCTGCCACGCGAGTTGGCATTCCGCACGCCGAACCAGGGGATGGAGGGCCTGACCATCACCCCCGACGGCTCGACCCTGGTCGGGATCATGCAGTCGGCGCTGAAGACCCCCGGGCTGGAAGGCTCGGCGAAATCGGTGGCGTTCACCCGCATCGTCACGGTCGATCTGGCGACCAAGGCCGTGGCCGAGTACCTCTACCCACTCGCCAATCCGCAGAAGTCCAAGGTTGCGGTTTCCGAGATCACCGCGCTCACCAAGACCACGTTCCTGGTCGACGAGCGCGACGGCGAGCTGGAGCCCGGCGCCGACAAGCAGATCTACGTCGCCGACATCGCCGGAGCCACCGACGTCGGCCCCCACGCGACCGTGCCCGGCACGACCTATCGGGGCGACGCGGGTGGTCTGCAGGTGGACGGCAAGCCCATCGAGACCGCCGTCGGGGTCACCACCGACGCCGACGCCATCGCCGCGCTGAAGGCCAAGGGCATCACGATGGCGTCGAAGACGCTGAAGCTCGATCTGGGTGGCATGCTGACCCAGCTCAACGGCAAGGGCGAGTTCTTCGGCCACGACAAGGTCGAGGGTCTGGCCACACCGGACGGCGGACGGACGCTGATGATCTCCAACGACAGCGACTTCGGTCTGGTCGGCCTGGCGTCCAAGACGCCGCCCTTCACCTTGAAGGCGAAGATCCTCGCCAACGGCAGGCAGGACACCGGCGAGTTCCTCGTCGTCGACACCACCAAGTTGCCTGCCCGCACCCAGACGGCGACGGTGGCCATCAAGGTCGGGTCGTGACGATCCGCGGACAATGCGCCATGGCTCGTCGCCGTCGAGGCCGAGAAATCCCCTCGACCAGCGGCTACGCCCGTATTCCCGAATCCTGCCTGCCAATGTGGATTTCCGCTGTCGGCATGGAGGGCATGCCCTATGGTGGCTACCGTCGTAGCGTGGAGTGGTGACATCACCTAACAATCTCCCGCGCACGCTCGGCGAGCTCCGTGCCTCCGGTCATCGAGAGCGCGGCGTGAAGGTCGAAATCCGGGAGAACCTCCTCGCCGCGCTGGCCGATGGCCGCGACGTCTGGCCCGGCATCTTCGGCTTCGAGGACACCGTTCTGCCGCAGCTGGAGCGCGCGCTGATCGCCGGGCACGACCTGGTTCTGCTCGGCGAGCGCGGGCAGGGCAAGACCCGACTGCTGCGCGCACTGACCGGGCTGCTGGACGAGTGGACACCGGTGATCGCGGGCTCCGAGCTCAACGAGCACCCGTACACGCCCATCACCCCGGAGTCGATCCGCCGCGCGGCCGATTCCGGTGACGACCTGCCGGTCGGCGTGGCGGCACCGCAGCGAGCGCTACACCGAGAAGCTCGCGACGCCGGACACCAGCGTCGCCGACCTCGTCGGTGACATCGACCCGATCAAGGTGGCCGAGGGCCGCAGCCTCGGTGACCCCGAGACCATCGCCTACGGCCTGATTCCCCGCGCGCACCGCGGCATCGTCGCCGTCAACGAGCTGCCCGACCTCGCCGAGCGCATCCAGGTGTCGATGCTCAACGTGATGGAGGAGCGCGACATCCAGGTGCGCGGGTACACGCTGCGCCTGCCGCTCGACGTGCTCGTCGTGGCGAGCGCCAACCCCGAGGACTACACCAACCGCGGCCGGATCATCACCCCGCTCAAGGACCGCTTCGGCGCCGAGATCCGCACCCACTACCCGTTGGCGCTCGCGGCCGAGGTCTCCGTCATCACGCAGGAAGCGCACCTTGCCGCGGCCGTGCCCGACTACCTGCTGCAGATCCTGGCGCGGTTCGCCAGGAACCTGCGCGAATCGCAGTCGGTCGATCAGCGCTCGGGCGTGTCCGCCCGGTTCGCGATCGCGGCGGCCGAGACCGTCGCCGCGGCGGCGAGGCACCGCTCGACGATCCTCGGGGAGGGCGAGCCGGTGGCCCGCGTGGTCGACCTCGCCACCGTGATCGACGTGCTGCGCGGCAAGCTGGAGTTCGAGTCCGGCGAGGAGGGACGCGAGCAGGCCGTGCTCGAACATCTGTTGCGCAGGGCCACCGCCGACACCGCGCAGCGCCTTCTCGGCGGCATCGACGTGGGGTCGCTGGTCTCCGCCGTCGAGGAGGGCTCACCGGTCACCACGGGCGAGCGGGTCTCGGCCAAGGACGTGCTGGCCGCGCTTCCGGACCTGCCGGTGATCGATGCCATCGCCGAGCGTCTCGGCGCGCAGACCGACGGTGAACGCGCCGCCGCCGTCGAGTTGGCACTGGAGGCGCTGTACCTGGCGAAGCGCATCGACAAGGTGTCCGGCGAAGGTGAAACCGTATATGGCTAAACGCACTTCGCGGTACTCGCGATACAGCGGCGGACCCGATCCGCTGGCTCCGCCCGTCGATCTGAGCGAGGCGCTCGAACAGATCGGCCAGGACGTCATGGAGGGCAGCTCGCCGCGGCGGGCGCTGTCCGAGCTGATGCGGCGCGGTACCCAGAACATGACCGGCGCGGACCGGCTGGCCGCAGAGGCCAACCGCAAGCGTCGGGAACTGTTGCAGCGCAACAATCTCGACGGCACCCTTGCCGAGATCAAGAAGCTGCTCGACGAGGCCGTGCTCGCCGAGCGCAAGGAGCTGGCCCGCGCGCTCGACGACGACGCCCGCTTCGGCGAGCTGCAGTTGGAGTCGCTGTCGCCGTCGCCCGCCAAGGCCGTCCAGGAGCTCTCGGAGTACGACTGGCGCAGCGACGAGGCCCGGCAGAAGTACGAGCAGATCAAGGACCTCATGGGTCGGGAGATGCTCGACCAGCGGTTCGCGGGCATGAAGCAGGCGCTGGAGAACGCCACCGACGAGGACCGTCAACAGGTCAACGAGATGCTGGACGACCTGAACGACTTGTTGGACAAGCACTCTCGCGGTGAAGACACCCAGCAGGACTTCTCAGGACTTCATGAACAAGCACGGCGAGTTCTTCCCGGAGAACCCGCAGAACATCGACGAGCTGCTCGACTCGCTGGCCAAGCGCGCCGCCGCGGCGCAGCGGTTCCGCAACAGCCTGTCCGCCGACCAGCGTGCCGAGCTGGACGCGTTGGCGCAGCAGGCCTTCGGATCGCCGTCGCTGATGAACGCGCTCGACCGCCTCGACTCGCATCTGCAGGCCGCCCGGCCCGGCGAGAATTGGTCTGGCTCGGAACGGTTTTCGGGCGACGACCCGCTCGGCATGGGGGAGGGCGCCCAGGCGCTGGCCGACATCGGCGAGCTCGAGCAACTGGCCGAGCAGCTGTCGCAGAGTTACTCCGGCGCCACGATGGACGACGTCGACCTGGACATGCTGGCCCGCCAACTCGGCGAGGACGCCGCGGTGGATGCGCGGACGCTGGCCGAACTCGAACGCACGCTGATGAACCAGGGCTTCCTCGACCGCGGCTCGGACGGCCAGTGGCGGCTGTCGCCCAAGGCCATGCGGCAGCTCGGCCAGGCCGCGCTGCGCGACGTGGCGCAGCGACTGTCGGGCCGCCACGGCGAACGTGACACCCGCCGGGCGGGGGCGGCCGGTGAGCTCACCGGGGCGACGCGGCCGTGGCAGTTCGGCGACACCGAGCCGTGGAACGTGACCAGGACGCTCACCAACGCGGTGTTGCGCCAGGCGGGCACGGGCGTCGCGGAGCTGCCGCTGCGGATCGCCGTCGACGACGTCGAGATCTCCGAGACCGAGACGCGCACCCAGGCCGCGGTGGCACTGCTGGTCGACACGTCGTTCTCGATGGTGATGGAGAACCGCTGGCTGCCGATGAAGCGGACGGCGCTGGCGCTCAACCATCTGGTCGGCACGCGGTTCCGCTCCGATTCGCTGCAGATCATCGCGTTCGGTAGGTACGCGCGGACGGTGACGGCAGGCGAGCTGGCCGGCCTGGAGGGCGTCTACGAGCAGGGCACCAACCTGCACCATGCGCTGGCGTTGGCGGGCAGGCACCTGCGCAGACACCCCAACGCCCAGCCCGTCGTGCTCGTCGTCACCGACGGTGAGCCGACCGCGCACCTCGAGGACTACGGCGACGGGGACGGCACGTCGGTGTTCTTCGACTACCCGCCGCATCCGCGCACCATCGCGCACACGGTGCGCGGATTCGACGACGTCGCCCGGCTCGGCGCCCAGGTGACGATCTTCCGGCTGGGCAGCGATCCCGGCCTTGCCCGGTTCATCGATCAGGTCGCCAGGCGGGTCGAGGGACGCGTCGTGGTGCCCGAACTCGACGGCCTCGGCGCCGCGGTGGTCGGCGACTATCTGAAGGCGCGGCGGCGGCGCTAACCGACCCGAGCCTGAGAGTTTTGGTTAACCATCGCTTGCCGAGCAAGCTACCGGCTGGCGACGTTCCGCATCATTTGCCGTGGTCGATCTTGATCGACCGAACGCGCTGGCAAACCACGGCGCAGTTCCGAGCGCGCTTGTCGCGCTTATTCCAACGCTGACGTGGTGTTTCGATCGTCGCGGTCGCGGCAGCGAAGACCATGTGACGGATGGTGCGGATGATCATGATCGCTGCACTCTGCGCAAAGATTCTGATGGAGCCGTGGCAAAATACTTCAGAGCGCTTATCATGTTCTTCTCAGCTTCTTCTAAGTGTGGCGGTACGGTGACTGCATCGTTCCCGTCACGAGATCCAAGGGGGATCCACATGGCAGTTCGCACGTTTGTCACTTCTGGGGTGGCATTCGTTGCCGCAGGCGCCGTCGCCGCCACGGTGGCGCTCGCGCCGCCGATGTCGCCGCGCGACATTCAGGTCGCCAAGAGCACCGAGGTGTCCCTCAACGCGCTGGTCACCGATCCGGCCCTGCAAGAGCTCATCAACGACTACTTCAACAGCGGTGCCGCCGCCGTGGTGCAGCAGCTGTTGATCGACATGTCGTCGGTCCGACAGAGTGGCACGCCCCGCGGACGTGATCAACACCTTCTTCAACGAAAACAACCCGCTCGCCCCAGACGAAGACGGGGTGTCCGAGAACCCGGCGCTGTTCGGCGCCTCCGGACTCGTCTATTCTGGCGCTTGTCGGCCGCAGGCGTCATCCCCCAGGTGCCGCTGGTCAATGAATTCTTCCAGGGTGGGGCCACTGTGGTAACCCAGGCTCTGCTGCTGGCTCTCGCCCCGGGCCAAGCGGACGCTCATCAATGACTTCTTCGCGGGTGGCGTCGATCAGGTCGTGCAGACTCGGCTGTCGGCCCTCCTGGCAGGCGCGCCGCAGGCGCAGCAGCTCGTCAACGACTTCTTCGACGGCGGCACGCCCCTGGTGGCCTTCCGCGTGCTGGGTGGCGACATCGGCACTCCCGTCACCCCGCCGATCCGGACGACGCTGGCTCCGACGTCCACTCCCTACCTCAGCGCGTTCTTCGGCATCAACAACAACATCCTCGACCCGGACGGCAGCGACAGCCCGGGGCTGAGCGGCGCGTCGGGGGTGGTCCTCCAGGGGCTGCACGATGGCGGCGTGAATTCGACCGGAGGTGGACGACTTCTTCTCCGGCGGGGTCCCCCTGGTGGTGCAGAATCAGTTGCTCGCGCTCGCGCCCGACAACGCGACGCAGTCGCTGATCAACGGCTTCTTCGCCATCGGCATCTCGGAGGTCATCCGGCAGATCCTGGTCGGGCCGGACGCGCCGCCGCCGACGACGCCGCCGGGCGACCTCGCGCGGACGTTCAAGGTCGCCGCCGTGCAGGAGGCCGGCACCGGTCGATCTGACGCCCGGAGGCACGGAGCTGAACGGCGGATCTGAAGCCCGTCGACTCGGACCGGCCCGTCTCGAGAAGAAGGCCAAGATCGCGACCGACCCCGTCCAGGCCGTGCAGCGCCGCCTCGCGCACCGGCGGCATCCCGCCGGCTGCGGCCGCCTGCGCCCGGTGGTCGTCAAGGACGCGGCCCCGGTCGTCGTCAAGACGGTCGACGAGGACGACACCAAGGACTCGAACGACGTCACCGACGCCATGAAGAACGGCAACAAGGTCGACGTCGACCCGATCCTCCTCATGGGTGCGAACGGCCGAGGCCCGAAGCCCGGTGAGGGCAGCTGGGGCGTCTTCGGCCAGGTCGCCAATGCCATCGGCAAGACCATCGCCGGTGCCGGCGCCCCGAAGAAGAGCACCGGCGAGCACCGGTGCGCGCCGACGGCAGCTAGCCACCGCAGGCACGTCGATCAACACATCGGCCCCTTCCGTCAGGAAGGGGCCGATGCGTTTCGGTCAGGTCTTTATCCGGCGTCAGCCGGGGCCCTTGCGCTTCTTGCGCTTGATGCCGACTCTGCCCCAGAGCGAGAAGCCACGGATGGTGATGTGCGGTGCGCCGGGCGAGCCGAGCTCGCCGACGTGGTCGAACGCCCCCATCACGCCGACGCCGTGCACGTCGACGTTCACCTCCGGCGGCAGCAGGATGGTCTGGCCGCCGAAGATCGAATACGAGTGGATCTCCACCTCCGGTGAGGTGAAGTCGGCGTAGCGAAGATCGATCACGCCGCCGCCGAAGAGGGCGAACGACGTCAACCGCTTCGGGACGTTCCAGCGCCCGCGGCGTTCGAAGCCGCTCATGATCGCCAGCAGCACCGTCGACGGCGCGGGCCGGCACGGCCCTGGCGCGGAGGTTGCCGAGCCGGGCAGATCGGCGCTCAGCCGGGCCAGTTCGTCGTAGGTCTGGGCGGCGTACGCCTTGGTCAGCCGGGACTCGTATTCGGACATCGGAAGACGGCCCTGAGCTGCGGCATCGGTGAGCATTTGAGCAACCTGAATGCGGTCGTTGTCTGCGGCGCGCATGGAACCGTTGCGCGACACTGGAGTGCTCATCAGAGACGAGCCTACGACTATCGCCGAGTCGCGCAAGGCTGTTGCACAAACTGTGCCGCGGATGACTTCGGGCCCATTGGGCGGGAACGACGGCCGGCTCACGACTGGCCCGAATTCGGCAGCCAGCTCGGTGGCCGTTTCTGCAGGAATGCGAGCATGCCCTCGCGTGCCTCGTCGGAGACGAACAGCCCGGCCGACTGCTCGGTCAGCTCCTCGGCGTGCAGGTCGAAGCCCGCGAGGATCGACGCCGTGGTGAGCGCCTTCGACGCGGCCAGGCCCTGCGGCGAGCCCTTCGCGATGTCGGCGGTGAGCGCCGCGACTGCCGCTTCGACGTCGTCGGCGGCGACCGTGATCAGGCCGATGGCGGCGGCCTCCGCGGCGTCGAACTTCTCCCCGGTGACGAAGTAGCGGCCCGCCGCGCGCGGACTCATCTTCGGCAACAGCGTCAGCGAGATGATCGACGGCGCCACGCCGATGCGGGCCTCGGTGAGCGCGAACGTGCTCGCAGGCCCGGCCACGACGAGGTCGCACGCGCCGATCAGGCCGAGGCCACCGGCCCGCACGTGACCGTCGACGCCGCGATGACGGGGATCGGGAGTTCCAGGATCGCCCGCAGCACCTCGGTCATCTCGCGGGCCCGGTCGACGGCCACGTCCGCCGGGATCGCGGCCGGCCGCCTCGGCGAGATCGGCGCCCGCGCAGAACGTCTTGCCGGTGTGGCCGAGCACGACGGCCCGCACGCCGTGCTCCGCCGGCGGCGTCGCGCAGACCCTGCCGGAGTTGCTGCACCAGCGCGGTGGACAGCGCGTTGTGATTGTGCGGCGAGTCCAGCGCAGCGCGCGACGGCGCCTTCGACGGAGTAGTCGGACGCAGCATGGTCGGTCATGATCAGTACGACCGGGGGAGCCCCAGCGAGGTCTGGGCGACGAAGTTGAGGATCATCTCCCGGCTGACGGGCGCGATCCGCGCCAACCGCGAGGCGGTCAGCACCGACGCGATGCCGTACTCCTTGGTCAGCCCGTTGCCGCCGAGCGACTGCACCGCCTGGTCGACCGCGCGCACCGATGCCTCGCCCGCGGCGTACTTGGCCATGTTCGCGGCCTCCGCGGCGCCGCCGTCGTCGCCGAGGTCGTAGAGCGTGGCTGCCTTCTGCATCATCAGCTTGGCCAGCTCGACCTCGATGTGGTTCTGCGCCAACGGATGTGAGATGCCCTGGTGCGCGCCGATCGGCGTCTTCCACACCTGGCGGGTCTTGACGTACTCGGTGGCCTTGTTGATCGCGAAGCGGCCCATGCCGACGGCGCTGGCCGCGCCCATGATGCGTTCGGGGTTCAGGCCCGCGAACAGCTGAGCGATGGCCGCGTCCTCGGATCCGACGAGCGCGTCGGCCGGCAGCCGGACGTCGTCGAGGAACAGCTGGAACTGGTTCTCCGGGCTGACGATCTCCATCTCGATCTTCGTCCAGGACAGTCCGGGCGTGTCGGTGGGCACCACGAACAGCGCGGGCTTCGAAGGATTGCCGATCTTCGCCTCCTCGAGGTGCGGCCGACGACCAGGATCGCCTGCGACTGGTCGACGCCGGAGATGTACACCTTCTGCCCCGACAGGATCCAGTCGCTGCCGTCGCGGCGTGCGGTCGTGGTGATCCGATGCGAGTTGGAGCCCGCGTCGGGTTCGGTGATGGCGAACGCCATGGTGATGCTGCCGTCGGCGATCCCGGGGATCCAGCGCTTCTTCTGTTCGTCGGTGCCGAACTTGCTGATGATGGTGCCGTTGATGGCGGGGGAGACCACCATGAGCAGCAGGGCGCAGCCGTTGGTGGCCATCTCCTCCATGACGAGCGACAGCTCGTACATGCCCGCGCCGCCGCCGCCGTACTCCTCCGGAAGGTTGACGCCGATGAAGCCGAGTTTGCCTGCCTCACTCCACAACTCGGTGGTGTGCTCGCCGGCGCGGGCCTTCTCCAGGTAGTACTTCTCACCGTAGTTGGCGGCCATCGCGGCGACCGCCTTGCGCAGCGCCTGCTGTTCGGTGGTCTCGACGAAGCTCATCGTTCTCTCCTTCTCGTTCACGCGTCTTCTACCCGGGCGAGTACGGCGCCGACGTCGACCTGCTGGCCCGCCGCGACGTTGAGTTCGGTGAGCACGCCACCACCGGGTGCGGTGATGGTGTGCTCCATCTTCATGGCCTCCAGCCAGATCAGCGGCTGCCCGGCCGTGACCCGGTCACCGACCGCTGCGCCGACCCTGGTCACCGACCCCGGCATCGGGGCGAGCAGTGAACCCTGGGCGACCGCCGAATCCGGGTCGGGGAAGCGGGGCAGCGCGGTGAGCCGGACCGGTCCGAGCGGGCCGTCGACGAACACCTCGGCGCCGTATCGGGCCACGTCGAACGGGTGCTCGACGCCCGCCGCGGCCAGCACCACCCGGCCGGGCGTCGCCGACACCAGCGTCACGCCGTCGGTGTCCGGGAGGTCGAGGCGGCCGCGGACGAACCGGTATCTGACGTCGTGCTCGCCGTCTGCCGCGTCGGCGTAACGCTTGGTCTGATACCCGGACGGCAGATTGCGCCAGCCGCTGGGCACGTCGCCGAACGCCGTTGCGCTGCTGCGGTTCTCGGCCGCGTCGGCCAGTGCGGCGGCGAGCGCGGCGAGCGGCAACGTGGACGGGTCCGCCAGCGGCGCCGCGAGCGTGGCCAGTCCGTGGGTGTCGAAGAACGCGGTGTCGGTGGCGCCGTCGAGGAACGCGCCGTGGCGCAGCACGTTGACCAGCAGATCGCGGTTGGTCCGGATGCCGTGCAGCCGGGTCCGCGCCAGGGCGTCGGCGAGGATGGCCGCCGCCTGCCGCCGCGTCGGGGCGTACGAGATGACCTTGGCCAGCATCGGGTCGTAGAACACCGACACCACCGACCCGTCGACGATGCCCGAGTCGACCCGCACACCCGCGTGGGCGAGCGTGCCGAATTCGGCGCTCGCGGTGGGCACGTCGAACCGGTGGATCGCGCCGGCCTGCGGTTGCCAGCTCTTGGCCGGGTCCTCGGCGTACAGCCGCGCCTCGATCGAATGTCCGCGTGCGGCAGGCGGTTCCGCCGCCAGTCGGCCGCCCGCGGCCACGTCGAGTTGCAGCTCGACGAGGTCGAGGCCCGTGGTCTCCTCGGTGACCGGGTGTTCGACCTGCAGCCGGGTGTTCATCTCGAGGAAGAAGAAGTCGCCTGACCTCGTCGGCCATGAACTCGACGGTGCCCGCGCCGGTGTACCCGATGGCCCCGGCAGCCAGCCGCGCCGCCTCGAACAGCTTGGCGCGCATGCCGGGGGTGCGTTCGACGAGCGGCGACGGCGCCTCCTCGATGATCTTCTGGTGCCGTCGCTGAATCGAGCACTCGCGTTCGCCGACCGACCAGACGGTGCCGTGTGCGTCGGCCATCACCTGGACCTCGACGTGATGCCCGGTGGCCAGATAGCGCTCGCAGAACACCGTCGCGTCGCCGAACGCCGACTGCGCCTCGCGCTGCGCGGCCTCCACTTCCTTCGGCAGCTCGGCCAGGTCGTGGACGACGCGCATGCCACGTCCGCCGCCACCGGCCGACGCCTTGATCAGCACCGGCAGCTGCGCGGCGGTGACCGTGTCGGGATCGAGCTGCTCGAGCACCGGGACGCCCGCCGCGGCCATCATCTTCTTGGCCTCGATCTTGGAGCCCATCGCCCGCACGGCGGCGACGGGTGGCCCGATCCAGATCAGCCCGGCGTTCTGCACGGCATCGGCGAATTCGGCGTTCTCCGAGAGGAACCCGTAGCCGGGGTGGATCGCGTCGGCACCCGACGCGAGGGCCGCGGCGAGGAGCTGCTCCACGTCGAGATAGCCGTTGCGGCCCTCCAGCCGAACCCGGACGTCGGCCTCGGCGACGTGCGGGCTCGCGGCGTCGGGGTCGGTGTACACGGCGACCGTGCCGACGCCGAGCCTGCGGCAGGTGGCGAACACGCGGCGGGCGATCTCACCGCGGTTGGCGACCAGGACTCTGGTGATCATCTCGCCTTCCTTGCGATTTGGCGGCGCTCACCGCGCGGTCGACTGCGCACAAATCGCGCCGAATCGCGTGGCATGGGGGCGCTCACATCCGGAAGACGCCGAAGTTCGACGTCCCCTCGATCGGGCCATTGGCGATGGCGGACAAGCACATTCCCAGCACCGTGCGGGTGTCGCGCGGGTCGATGACGCCGTCGTCGTAGAGCATCCCGGACAGCACCATCGGCAGCGACTCGGCCTCGATCTGCCCCTCGACCGCGGCCCGCAGCGCGGCGTCGGCCGCCTCGTCGACCTGCTGGCCGCGGGCCTCGGCGGCGGCGCGGCTGACGATCGACAGCACCCCGGCCAGCTGCGCGCCACCCATCACGGCGGACTTGGCGCTTGGCCAGGCGAACAGGAACCGCGGGTCGTAGGCGCGCCCGCACATGCCGTAGTGGCCCGCGCCGTAGGACGCGCCGATCAGCAGCGAGAGGTGCGGGACGGTCGAGTTGGACACGGCGTTGATCATCATCGAGCCGTGCTTGATCATCCCGCCCTCCTCGTACTTCTTGCCGACCATGTAGCCGGTGGTGTTGTGCAGGAACAGAAGTGGCGTGTCGGAGCGGTTGGCCAGCTGGATGAACTGGGTGGCCTTCTGCGACTCCTCGCTGAACAGCACGCCGCGGGCGTTGGCCAGGATGCCGATGGGGTAGCCGTGCAGCGTCGCCCACCCGGTCACCAGCGACCCGCCGTAGAGCGCCTTGAACTCGTCGAACTCCGAGCCGTCGACGATGCGGGCGATGACGTCGCGCGGGTCGAAGGGGATGCGCAGATCGGCGGGCACGATGCCGATGAGCTCCTCGGCGTCGAACAGCGGCTCGGACACCGGGCCCGGGCGTGGGGCCCTGCTTGCGCCAGTTCAGCCGCGCCACGATGCGCCGTCCGATCCGGATGGCGTCGAGTTCGTCGACCGCGAAGTAGTCGGCCAAACCCGAAGTGCGGGCGTGCATCTCGGCCCCGCCGAGGGATTCGTCGTCGGACTCCTCGCCCGTGGCCATCTTCACCAGCGGCGGGCCCGGCCAGGAACACCTTGGAGCGCTCCTTGATCATCACGACGTGGTCGGACATGCCGGGGATGTAGGCGCCACCGGCGGTCGAGTTGCCGAACACCAGCGCGATGGTCGGGATGCCTGCCGCCGACAGCCGGGTCAGGTCGCGGAACATCCTGCCCGCCGGGGATGAAGATCTCCTTCTGGGTGGGCAGGTCGGCGCCGCCCGACTCCACCAGCGAGATCACCGGCAACCGGTTCTGGAAGGCGATCTGGTTGGCGCGCAACATCTTCTTCAGCGTCCACGGATTGCTGGTGCCGCCCTTCACCGTCGGGTCGTTGGCCACGATGCATGCACTCGACGCCCTCGACGACGCCGATGCCCGCGACCACGCTGGCGCCGACGGTGAAGTCGCTGCCCCACGCCGCCAGCGGGCTGAGTTCGAGGAACGGGGAGTCGGGGTCGACGAGCGCCTCGACGCGTTCGCGGGCGGTCATCTTGCCGCGGTCGTGGTGGCGCTTGACGTACTTCTCGCCGCCGCCGGCCAGCGCCTTGGCGTGCTCGGTGTCGAGTTCGGCGAGCTTCGCGGCCATGGCCTCGGCGGCGTCGGTGTAGCCGGCCGAGCGCGGGTCGATCGCGGTTCGATGCCTTCGCAAGGCTTCAGCGTCATGATTGGAAGCCAAGCGTCTTGGCGGCCAACGACGTCAGGATCTCGGTGGTGCCGCCGCCGATGCCGAGGATGCGCATGTCGCGGTACTGGCGTTCGACCTCCGATTCGGCCATGTAGCCCATGCCGCCGAACAACTGCACGGCTGCGTTCGCCACCCATTCGCCGGACTCGACGGCGGTGTTCTTCGCGAAGCAGACCTCGGTGATCAGGTTGTCGTCGCCCGCCAGCTGGCGTTCGACCAGGTGGCGGGTGTACACCCGGGCGACGTCGACGCGCCGCGCCATCTCGGCAAGCGTGTTCTGCACCGACTGCCGCGAAATCAATGGCCTGCCGAACGTTTCGCGGTCACGGCACCACTGCACGGTCAGGTCGAGACAGCGTTGCGCGCTGGAGTACGCCTGCGCGGCCAGCCCCACCCGCTCGCTCACGAACGCCGCCGCGATCTGCAGGAAACCGCTGTGCTCCGCGCCGATCAGGTTCTCGGCCGGCACCCGCACGTCGGTGTAGGACAACTCGGCGGTGTCCGACGAGCGCCACCCCATCTTCGCCAGCTTCCTGGTGACCTCGAAGCCAGGCGTGCCCTTGTCGACCACGATCAACGAAACACCCGCGGCGCCAGGCCCACCGGTGCGCGCGGCGGTCACGACGTAGTCGGCCCGCACGCCGGAGGTGATGTAGGTCTTGGCGCCGTTGAGCACGTAGTGGTCGCCGTCTCGAACCGCCCTGGTGGTCAGGTGCCCGACGTCGGACCCGCCGCCGGGTTCGGTGATGGCCAGCGAGCCGATCATGTCGCCGCGCAGAGTGGGCCGCACGTAGGTGTCGATCAGGCGCTCGTCGCCGGAGGCGATCATGTGCGGCACCGTGATGCCGCAGGTGAACAGCGACGCGAACACTCCGCCCGGCGAACCCGCGTAGTGCATCTCCTCGCAGATGATGACCGCGTCGGCGCCGTCGCCGCCTCCGCCGCCGACGGCTTCGGGCAGACCAGCGCCGAGCAGCCCGGCGTCGCCCGCCTTGCGATGCAGCTCGCGGGGCAGTTCGCCGGTCCGTTCCCATTCGTCGACGTTGGGCAGCACTTCGCGTTCGGCGAACGCGCGCACCGTCTTTCGGAGCTGCTCGCGTTCGGGCGTGGTCCAGACGTCTGTACTCACGAAACGAACTCCTCGGGGATGTCGATGTGTCGGCTGCGCAGCCACTCGCCGAGGCCCTTGGCCTGTGGGTCGAACCGGGCCTGGTGGGCCACGCCCTTCCCGAGGATGCCCTCGATGACGAAGTTCACGGCGCGCAGGTTGGGCAGAAGGTGGCGGGTGACGACCAGGTCGGCGGTCTCGGGCAGGAGCGCGCGCAGCCTCTCGACGGTCAGCGCGTGCGCCAGCCAGCGCCACTGGTCGCCGGTCCGCACCCACACCCCGACGTTGGCGTTGCCGCCCTTGTCGCCGCTGCGTGCGCCCGCGATGAGGCCCAACGGCGCACGCCGGGTCTCGCCGAACGGCATCGGTTCGGGCAGCGCGAACGGCCCGACGGGCTCGAGCACCTTCGTCTGCGTGGCGGCCGGAATGTCGGTGCGCGTGCCGTCGGCGTGCACCGCGACGTGCGGCACCTGGCCGGCATCGACGTAGCCGGCGGTGAACACGCCGTACACCTGCCCATCGCCAGGGGGTGCGGTGGTGGTGAAACCCGGATAGCTCGCCAACGCCAATTCGACTGCGGCGGAAGAGAAGTGGCGTCCGACGTTGGCGGGATCGGGGTCGCGGACGACACACCGCAGCAGCGCGCTCGCCGCTTCCTCGGTGTCCGCGTCGGGGTGGTCGGTGCGGGCCAGCGTCCACTCCAGCTCCGCGGGCTTCACCGTCAGGGCCGCCTCCAGCTGGCGTCGCACCAGGTCGGCCTTGGCGTCGATCTCCAGGCCGGTCAGCACGAACGTCATCGCGTTGCGGAAGCCGCCGACGGAGTTCAGCGACACCTTGAGCGTGGGTGGTGGCGGCTCGCCCCGGACGCCGCTGATGCGCACCCGGTCGGGTCCGTCGTCGCTCAGCGTCAGGCTGTCGACCCGCAGCGTCGCGTCGGGGTTGGCGTAGCGCGCGCCGCCGATCTCGTAGAGCAGCTGCGCCGTCACGGTGTCGACGCTGACCAGGCCGCCGGTGCCGGGATGCTTGGTGATCACCGACGACCCGTCGGCCTCGATCTCGGCGATCGGGAAGCCGGCGTGGCTGAGGTCGGGCACCTCGGTGAAGAACGCGAAGTTGCCTCCGGTGGCCTGGACGCCGCATTCGATGACGTGTCCCGCCGCGATCGCCCCCGCGATGGCGTCGTAGTCATCGGACTTCCAGCCGAAGTGCGCGGCGGCGGGCCCGACGATCACCGACGCGTCGGTGACCCGGCCGGTGACGACGACGTCGGCGCCCGCATTCAGGCAGTCGACGATGCCCCATGCGCCGAGGTAGGCGTTGGCGGCCAGCGGAGTGGGGGTGCCGAACCCGAGTTCGGCGGCGCGCCCCACCAGGTCGTCGCCTTCGACGTGGGCGACCTTCGCGTCGAGGCCCAGCCGGTCGGCGAGCGCGCGCACGGCGGCGGCCAGCCCCGCGGGATTGAGTCCACCGGCGTTGGCGACGATCCGCACGCCCTTGTCGAGCGCGGTGCCGAGGCACTCCTCGAGCTGGGTCAGGAACGTCTTGGCGTAGCCACGTTCGGGTGACTTGGCGCGGTCGCGGGCCAGGATCAGCATGGTCAGTTCGGCGAGGTAGTCGCCGGTCACGTAGTCGAGGTCGCCGCCGGTGATCATCTCCCGCATCGCGGAATGCCGGTCGCCGTAGAAGCCCGAGCAGTTGCCGATCCGGACCACACCACTACTCGCACCCGTCACCCGTGCTCCCATCACCTATGGCATCTATGGCGGCCCAACCAACCGGTTAGGTTACCCGTCCCGGCTGCGCGCCATGACGGGATATGTCCGACGAACCGTCGAAAATTGAATTTACGACGTGGCAAATAATTTCTAAAACAATGAACTCGCGGTTGTTAGTTCTGGTAAGAACATCCCTTGTGGGACTACGCGGTTATACCCTCTCCAGCCATTGGGAGGGAGCAATTTCCGGTTGGCAGACATGGCTCAAGACCGGCGGGATGTCAGACAAAACGCGCAGCTTGCGGCGTGATCACGTGCGAACAATGGCTCGAAGGTCGAAAACTCTGCACCCGCGACAAATGACACTCTCGATGCTGGTCGAATTGTGCAAAGAGCAGAACTGGAGCGATGAGCATCGAAGGGGTGTCCGCACCTCACTTATTTCATTTAGTGAATGGTGCGTGTTGGTTGGATTAATGGACGATAACCCCGCCGTCCTCCTGCCGAGCGGCCGCGGCGACCAGCCGAACCCGCGCCCCGCGCCCGATCACGTCTGGCACCAGCTCATCGAGGCCGCACCGCCACGCGAGCGACTGATGGCGCGGCTCGCAGGCGAAGCAGGCATGCGCCGCGCCGAGATCGCCGAGTGCTGCCGCGGCGACCTCGTCCAGGATTCCGGCGGCTGGTCGCTCGTCGTGAAGGGCAAGGGCCACAAACACCGGGTGGTCCCCGTCGGCGACGACCTGGCCCACGCGATCCGCATGCACTGCGACAGCGGCTATCTCTTTCCCGGCCAGATCGGCGGGCACATCAGCGCCGGGTGGGTCGGCACCGTCATCAGTCAGCTGATGCCGCCGGGCTGGACGATGCACAGGCTGAGGTACCGCTTCGCCACCATCGGGCACGCAGGCACCGGCAACCTCGTCGACGTCCAGGAAGCGCTCTGCCACACCGCCATGTCGGCCGCCGACCGGTACAACGCCGTCAGCCGGCGACGAGATCCGCGCGGCGTGCGAGGCCGCGACGGCCCGAAACGCAGAGGTCAAGGGGCGGCCGCCCGATGGCGCCGGATGAAGGAAGGAAGGGAACGGCCGGGTGGCGGCCGTCGCGCTCGGTCCTTCGTCCGAGAGGGCGCGGCGGTCGGCGCGCTGCGTCGCGGTGAGCGCGGTTTTTCGCGCCGAAACGACGCATTTTGGAGGCTACGCAGCTCACCAGCTATCCTGAAGGGCAATTGTCGACGCCCCTGCGTGTCCGGGGTGTGCGCGGCAGTCCCAAAGCAAGAACCTCAAGAGGAGAAGTACCCCCATGGCTGTGCCCAAGCGGAGAATGTCGCGGTCGAACACCCGTAGCCGGCGCTCGCAGTGGAAGACCGAGGCCACCGGCCTGGTCAACGTCAACGTTGCCGGTCAGCAGCACAAGGTGCCGCGTCGACTGCTCAAGGCCGCACGTCTCGGCCTGATCGACCTCGACCGCCGCTAGCGCGACGGTCGTCGCTCGCATGCGTTAGCGAAGCGACTCGGAAAACCACCCGAATCGGCGGCGCGCCTCTCAGGCCACTCTCAGACATTGGGTTGACACTGTGGCTGTGCGCATACTTGTCGTCGACGACGATCGCGCGGTGCGCGAATCCCTGCGCCGGTCGCTTGCCTTCAACGGCTACTCCGTCGAGTTGGCCCAGGACGGTCTCGAAGCTCTCGCGCTGATCGCCAGCGATCGGCCGGACGCCCTGGTTCTCGACGTGATGATGCCGAGGCTGGACGGCCTCGAAGTCTGCCGTCAGCTCCGCAGCACCGGCGACGATCTGCCCATTCTGGTGCTGACCGCGCGCGATTCGGTGTCCGAGCGGGTGGCGGGTCTCGATGCGGGCGCCGACGACTACCTGCCCAAGCCGTTCGCGCTGGAGGAATTGCTCGCCCGGATGCGGGCCCTGCTGCGCCGCCGCACCATCGACGACGGCACCGAGTCGGCCGCCATGACGTTCTCCGATCTGAGCCTGGACCCGGTGACCCGGGAGGTCACCCGCGGGGACCGTCAGATCAGCCTCACCCGAACCGAGTTCGCGTTGCTCGAGATGCTGATCGCGAACCCTCGCCGGGTGCTGACCCGCAGCCGCATTCTCGAAGAGGTGTGGGGATTCGACTTCCCGACCTCCGGCAATGCACTCGAGGTGTACGTCGGATACCTGCGCCGCAAGACCGAGGCCGAGGGAGAGCTGCGACTGATCCACACCGTTCGAGGTGTGGGTTACGTGCTGCGCGAGACACCGCCCTGATGTCGGGGGTGAAGTCCTGGAAGGCGCCGTTCCGCCGCGCGGTCGCGCCGCAGGTCTCGCTGCACGACGCCAGCTCGGTGTCGCTGCGTTGGCGGGTGATGCTGCTGGCCATGTCGATGGTGGCCATGGTCGTGGTGCTCATGGCCGTCGCGGTCTATGCGGTGGTGTCCCGTGCGCTCTACGACGACATCGACAGCCAGCTGCAGAGCAGGGCTCGCCTGCTGATCGAGAGCGGGTCGCTCGCCGCCGATCCGGGCAAGGCCATCGAGGGCACCGCGTACTCCGACGTCAACGCCATGCTGGTGATCCCCGGCCGGACGATCTACACCGCGAACCAGGAGGGGGAGACCCTGCCGATCGGCGACCCCGAGAAGGACGTCGTGCAAGGCAAGCTGTGGATGTCGTTGCGCACCGCGAACTATCAACGCGTGCTGGCCGTCCACCTGTCCAACGGCAGCTCACTGCTGATCTCGAAGAGCCTGACCCCCACCGGCAAGGTACTCAAACGGCTCGGCAGCATCCTGCTCATCGTCGGCGGTCTCGGCATGGCGGTCGCGGCGATCGCGGGTGGAACGGTTGCGCGCACCGGCCTGCGGCCGGTGGCGAGGCTCACCCAGGCCGCCGAGCGGGTGGCGCGCACCGAGGATCTACGGCCCATCCCGGTACACGGCAGCGACGAGTTGGCCCGCCTCACCGAGGCGTTCAACATGATGTTGCGGGCGCTCGCCGAGTCGCGGGAACGCCAGGCGCGACTGGTGACCGACGCCGGGCACGAGCTGCGCACGCCGTTGACGTCGCTGCGCACCAACGTGGAGTTGTTGATGGCGTCGATGGCCCCCGGCGCACCGCGCCTGCCCGACGAGGAGATGGCGGGCCTGCAGACGGACGTGATCGCCCAGATCGAGGAACTGTCCACATTGGTCGGCGATCTGGTCGATCTGACCCGCGACGACGCAGGCATCACGATCCACGAGCCCGTCGACATGTCCGAGGTGGTGGACCGCAGCCTGGAGCGAGTTCGGCGGCGCCGCAACGACATTCGAGTTCGACGCCCACATCGAGGGCTGGCAGGTGTACGGCGATGCCGCCGGGTTGTCGCGGGCCGTGCTCAACCTGCTCGACAACGCCGCGAAGTGGAGCCCGCCAGGTGGTCGGGTGGGGGTGTGGCTGCACCAGCTCGACCCGGTCACCGCCGAATTCGTCGTGTCCGATCGCGGGCCGGGCATTCCGCTGCAGGAACGTCGACTGGTGTTCGAGCGGTTCTACCGATCCACCTCCGCACGCGGAATGCCGGGATCGGGCCTCGGTCTGGCGATCGTCAAGCAGGTGGTGGTGAAACACGGTGGGGCGCTTCGAATCGAGGACACCGTGCCCGGCGGGGATCCGCCGGGGGCGACCATCCACCTGGTGCTGCCCGGCAGACCCGCCGCGACTCGCGGGCCGAGTGCGGTGGACGGGGCCGATGCCAGCACCGAGAATGAGTGAACTGGGTCGTGAGATCCGGGGGGAAATCGATGGAAGTCTGGGGATGTGCCGAACGTTCTCTAAGTGGATTCTCAGACCAGAGGGGCACGCTCGGATTACGCCCATCGTTGTAACTCGTAGTGAACCGACTCTGAACTACTCGTAGGAAGAGCACCCACCAGCAATGACGAACCAGCCAAGGTATTCGCCGCCGCCGCCCCCAGGGCAGCGGCCGGGGCCTTACGACCGCGTCGCGCCGGGTTACCCAGGTGCCCAGCGTCCCGGTGCTCCTCAGCAGCCCTACGACTGGCGCTACGCCACCCAGCAGCAGGCCTACCGCGGCCCGCACGACCCGTACCGCGGTGCACCCCAGCAGCATGCCATGCCGGGCCCAGCAGGTTCCGCCTGCGCCCCGGAAGCGTTCTCGCGCAGGGGTTTTGACGATCGGCGCGCTGGCGATCGCATTGGTGTCCGCCGGTGTCGGCGGCGGTGTCGCGACGTTGGTGAAGCCGGACCGTCCCGCGATCAGCACCAACGCGTTGGGTGCGGCGCCCAGCGAGCCCGCGGCCAGCCTGCCCGCCGGATCGGTCGAGCAGGTGGCCGCCAAGGTCGTGCCAAGCGTGGTCAAGCTCGAGACCGACATGGGTCGGCAGTCCGAGGAGGGCTCGGGCATCATCCTGTCGTCCGACGGCCTCATCCTGACCAACAACCACGTGGTGGCCGCCGCCAAGGGTGGCCCGGGAGGTCCCGGCGCGCCCGGTGACACCCAGACCAAGGTCACGTTCGCCAACGGCAACACCACGTCGTTCACGGTCGTGGGCACCGACCCGAGCAGTGACATCGCCGTCGTGCGGGCGGCAGGCGCTTCCGGGCTGACCCCCATCACCCTCGGTTCGTCGGCCAATCTGCGGGTCGGGCAGGACGTCGTCGCCGTCGGTTCACCACTCGGTCTCGAGGGCACCGTCACCACCGGCATCGTCAGCGCCCTCAACCGGCCGGTTGCCGCAGGCGGAGACGCGCAGAACCAGAACACCGTGCTCGACGCCATCCAGACCGACGCCGCGATCAACCCGGGTAACTCCGGTGGCGCGCTGGTCAACATGAACGGCGAGCTGGTCGGCGTGAACTCGGCCATCGCGACGCTGGGCGGTGATTCGGCCGACGCGCAGAGCGGCTCCATCGGTCTCGGCTTCGCCATCCCGGTCGACCAGGCCAAGCGGATCGCCGACGAACTGATCCAGAGCGGCACCGCGTCGCACGCCTCGCTCGGCGTGCAGGTCGGCGAACGACGCGACCACCGACGGCGCCAAGATCGTCGACGTCACCAGCGGTGGCGCGGCTTCGGCGGCGGGGCTGCCCAGCGGCGTCGTCGTGACCAAGGTCGACGACAGGGTGATCGGTAGCGCCGACGCCCTGGTGGCCGCGGTCAGGTCCAAGGCACCCGGTGATCAGGTGACGCTGACCTATCTCGATCAGTCGGGCAAGCCGCAGACGGTGCAGGTCACGCTGGGCAAGGCGGCGCAGTGACCATCGCACCTGGCCGCCCCACGCTGATAATGGCTGCGCCGGCGTCGGCGGCGGGATATACGGTTGCATTCATGGAACAGCCTGGGGAACTGGTTGGCCGCGCACTCGTGGTCGTCGTCGACGACCGCACGGCGCACGGCGACGAGGAAGATCACAGCGGGCCGCTGGTCACCGAACTGCTCGGCGAGGCCGGGTTCGTCGTCGACGGCGTCGTCGTGGTGTCCGCCGACGAGATCGAGATCCGCAACGCGCTCAACACGGCCGTCATCGGCGGCGTCGACCTGGTGATCTCGGTCGGCGGCACGGGTGTGACGCCGCGTGACGTCACTCCCGAGGCCACCAGAACCATCCTGGATCGTGAACTGCTCGGCATCTCCGAGGCGCTGCGCTCGTCGGGCCTGTCCGCAGGCATCGTCGAAGCGGGAGTGTCCCGCGGACTAGCCGGAGTTTCTGGCAGCACGCTGGTAGTCAACATCGCCGGCTCCAGGGCTGCGGTGCGCGACGGCATGGCCACACTCGGCCCGTTGGCCACCCTCATCATCGGCCAGCTATCCAGCCTCGAGATCTGACCCTTCGCATTCACCGAGGCTGTGCGACCGCCCAACCGGCAGGTCCGCGCGGCAATGAGTGCTGCCGCAAAGCCCTTGACACGGCGGATCGTGTTGCATTAATGAGTCGAATGAGGCAATCGGGGCGCGAGTGTGATGTTCGTCACACTGGAGGTGGGTTATGAACGGTCGAACGCCGCGATCTAGACATGTAGTTAACGAAATTTTCGGCGATGCAATTCCAGACACCACTGGCGACGAACGAGACGACGCCGCATCCGCCGACGAAGCCGAGCGAGAGCGTTGGTTGCGGGACAACGTGCCGCCGCACCACGCCTGAGCAGTGATTTCCCATTTGACGTGGGAAATGCCAGGTCCCACCGCACAATTCGCCGTTGACCGCGGTGTGCGGGACCCGGGCCCGTCGCCCTGGTCGTAGTAACTCCCGTGCGCAGCCCCGGAACGGTGTGCCGCCGCGGCAGCAAACTTGGCTCAACAACCGACACCGCGCCGAGTGACAACGCGTATGCGTTGCCGGGCGGATGCCTCCCCGTTATGTTTCTGCTGTCAACGATGAGCAAAACGTAAGAACAACATGTGGGATTTCTAATTCCACTCACATGGACGTCTTGCGAGGTGTCTGGTTTAGCGACACAACCACGTGCCATGGAAACACGGTCGGCCCAAGGGCCGGCCGTACTACACAGCTAGGGAGAACATGAAGGCATTCAGTCGGGTGCTGGTCGCACTGGTCGCGGCCGTCGCGGCGCTGTTCGCGACCACGGGCACCTCTCACGCAGGTCTGGACAACGAGCTGAGTCTGGTCGACGGCAAGGACCGGACCCTGACGATCCAGCAGTGGGACACCTTCCTCAACGGTGTGTTCCCCCTGGACCGCAACCGGCTGACCCGCGAGTGGTTCCACTCGGGCAGCGCCGTGTACTCGGTGGTCGGCCCCGGTGCCGATGAGTTCGAGGGCACGCTGGAACTGGGCTACCAGATCGGCTTCCCCTGGTCGCTCGGCGTCGGCATCAACTTCAGCTACACCACTCCGAACATCCTGATCGACGACGGCAACATCACCGCGCCGCCGGTTCGGCCTTGAACTCGGTCATCACCCCGAACCTGTTCCCGGGTGTGTCGATCAGTGCCGACCTGGGCAACGGCCCGGGCATCCAGGAAGTCGCCACCTTCTCGGTCGACGTCACGGGTCCCAACGGCAAGGTCGCAGTCTCCAACGCGCACGGCACGGTTACCGGTGCCGCCGGCGGTGTGCTGCTGCGTCCGTTCGCTCGCCTGATCTCCAAGGATGGTGACAGCGTCACCACCTACGGCGAGCCCTGGAACATGAACTGACTCCCTAGGTCAGACGTAAACAGCCCCCGGCTTCGGCCGGGGGCTGTTTCGTTTGGAACGGACTGTCGTGGGCTTGTCGCCCTTGTCGGCGCTGGTGTATTCGGCCGTGTCCGGGCTGGGGCCGGTGCCAGGGCCGGTGACGTGCTTGCCGCCGCCGTTGCCGCCGTCGGTCAGCAGGTCGCGGATCTCGGTCAGCAGGCTCAACTCGGTGTCCTGGGCCTGCTCCACCTCGCCCTTCTTGCGCAACCGGTTGTAGGGCGCGACGACCAGGAAGTACACCACCGCGGCGACGAGGACGAAGTTGATGGCCGCCGAGAGCAGGACGTTGAGGTCGATGGTCTGGCCACCGCCGATGCCGATCTTGAGGATGCCGTAGTCGGAGTCGCCGCCCGCGCCGATGCGGTCGATCAGCGGCTGGATGATGCTGTCGGTGAACTTGGTGACGAGCGCGGTGAACGCGGTGCCGATGACGACCGCGACCGAGAGGTCGACGATGTTGCCGCGAGAGAGAAACTCCTTGAAGCCCTTCAACACGTGCGGATCCCTTCGTTGCATGACGTGTGGATGTCCAGACGTGCCACGTTAGTACCGCTGGACCTGCGGCGACCCGACTACGGTGTTAGCTTCGGGTATCGATTTTCACGCGTAGAGGATCTGGAGCGAGCGAGTGACGATGCGGTTGCTGGTGTCCGCAGTACTGGTGTTGATCGGCCTCGCGGGACTCGCGGGAGGCGTCGCCGCCGCCGAGCCGTCGACCCCGGCGCCCGCCCCACCCGCGACGTCGACGGACGACGAACTCGCCGACATGGTGATGGATGCGATCGAACACGGACCCGCCGCGCCGACCACCACCCCGGTTCCGGCGCCCCCGCACTGAGGGCCTCAATGCAGCACGAGCGTGACGGCCTGCGTCAGCGACGCGCCCGCCACGTCGTTGGCCGTGTGAGCCGGTAGCGCGACCAGCACCACCCTGTCGTCACCCCTGCCCGGTGCCGCGAGCTCCTTCGAGACCAGTACGACGACGGCGTCCGTCGCGACCACGCGCGGCTGCTGATCGACGGTGCCGCCGGGCGCCACGGAGGAGTCGCCCGCCAGGACGTCCACGACGTCTCCAGGACGGATCAGGTCGAGCAGCGCGGCGTCGGACAGCCGCAGCGGCACCACCCTGGCGTCGGGCCCTGCGGTGGCCTCCGCGAGGCGCGGACTGAGCAGTCTGACATCGGTGAGCACCTCGCCGCGGCGGGCGGGTCCGGCGAGGGTCGACCCGACCACCGTCGCCGGGATCGGCTTGAGATCCGTCGGGAATGGTTGTCGTCGAACGTGATTCGATCCGGACGTCGGCCGCCACGAGCTCCACCCCTGGAGCCAGATCGTGGGCGAAGACGACGACGTCGGTGCGGCCGTCGGCAGGATCGGGACGCAATGCGGCCACCCCGGCCAACACGACGAGCGCGCCGGCGGTCACCCGGCGGGCGGCCGTGGAACGGGTCCAGTCCGGACGCAGTGCCTGTGCCAGTCGCGTCGCCGGCGACGGATTGAGTGATTCCCCCATGCGCCCACGCTAGGTCGGCGGGGCGCCGTTGCACTCCCGGCGAGCGCCGGGCCTGTGGATAACTTCCGCTACGAGCTGGCGGCCGCGGGTGCCGCGGAGCTACTGCTCGACTTCGAGCTCGACTTGGCCGAGGAATCGGAGCTCGACGAGCTGGACGTGCTCGAGCTGCTCGACGAGTCGGAGGACGAGGACGACGACGAGGAGCCGTTGGACTCACCGGTCTTGGCCGACCCGTTGGACGAGCTGCTGCTCGCCGCGGCCTTCGACGCCTCGCGGCTGTCGTTGCGGTAGAAGCCGCTGCCCTTGAACACCACCCCAACCGAGCCGAAGAGCTTGCGCAGCCGGCCGGAGCACTGTGGGCACGCCGTCAGCGCATCGTCACTGAACGCCTGAACCGCGTCGAAGCGGTTGTCGCATTCGGTACACGCATAGGAATAGGTCGGCACGAAAACCTCCGAGATGATGAACTTGTTAGCACTCTACCGGCGCAAGTGCTAGAACCGCTACGTGGGCCGCGTCATTCCCGTTTCGCTGGTGATCGTGGCGGTCGGCGTCGTGGTGGCCGTCTGGCTCCACGTCCGCACCGAGCCGCTGCCGTGGGAGGCGCCCGCGGCGCCGTCGGCTCAGGGCTCGCCCGGATACGACCAGGTCAGGGCTGACCTGCGGCGACTACCCGTCAAGGGGTGGGACCGGCGCAGCGACTTCGCCAGATACCGCTTCGGCGAGGCATGGAGCGATGACGTCAACGTCGAGTTCGGCCACAACGGCTGCAACACGCGCGACGACGTGCTCCGCCGCGACCTCGCCGACCTGGCGGTGCGGCCCGGCACCTGCTTCGCGCAGAGCGGCACGTTGCACGACCCGTATCGCGGCGAGACGATCGCCTTCGTCCGCGGGCCCGCGACGTCCGACGCCGTGCAGATCGACCACGTCGTGTCGCTGGCCGACGCCTGGTACAAGGGTGCCCGCGATTGGGACGACCAGCGCCGCCGCGACTTCGCCAACGACCCCAGAAACCTGTTGGCCGTCAGCGCGAAGGGCAACTTCGACAAGGCTTTTCGCGACGCAGCCAGTTGGCTGCCGCCCAACGTGGGCTTCCGCTGCGCCTTCGTCGCCCGCCAGGTGGAGGTGAAGACCGCCTACGGGCTGTGGGTCTCGGACAAGGAGAAGCGCGCCATGGCCGAACGTGCTCGCCGGCTGCTAGCCGAGCCTTCGTCGAGACTGCGGTGAGGGTCGTTCCGCCGGCCGGATCACAGCCGTGAGCGCAGTCTCAACGATCCGCCGTTCGCAGCGTGACCAGGCCGCGGCCGGGCGTCAGGGCGTGCGTCATCGGCACGTCGTGTTCCTCACCGGGCAGCCACTCGACCAACTCGTCGTCACGGACCACGGCGACCAGTCGCGCCGTCGGGTCCGCCCAGCCCAGCGACCGGTCGTAGAAGCCGGCGCCGCGGCCCAGCCGAACGCCGTCGAGGTCCACCGCCAGAGCCGGAACCAGGACCACGGCCGCCGCGGCGATCGCCCCGACGTCGAGCCACGGGGGAGCGGGCTCGCGCAACCCGTAGCGGGCGTCGACCAGGCCACCGGCCCGGTACTCGCCCCACTGCAGCGGTTGGGGCAGCCCCGTCTCGTCCTCGCGGGCGATCGGCAGCAGGACCCGGCCGCAGAGCGCCGAGAGCGCATCGAGCATCGCGGGTGAACCCGGCTCGAAACCCACTGGCACATAGGCGCATACCGTCTCGCCGGCCCGCACCACCTCGTGGAGATGCCCGACGAGCGCGTCGGCCTCCGCACGGTGTTGCTCGGGCGACGCCGCGCGACGCGCCCGCAGCACCTCCGCCCGCAATTCGGGCTTCGACATCCGTTCCACTGAACCACCATGTCATCCGACGAAGAACCCTCGACGACATGGCAGCCTCGGGCGATTCCCAACAGGTGATGACGTTATGGTGTGAACGATGACGACACGGGCCGAGGTACCGATCCCGCGCACGGCGGTCGTCCCCGCCGCTGGCCTGGGGACGCGGTTCCTGCCTGCCACCAAGACGGTGCCCAAGGAATTGCTGCCGGTCGTCGACACTCCCGGCATCGAGCTGGTCGCCGCCGAGGCCGCTCAGGCCGGCGGCGAGCGCCTCATCATCGTCACCTCCGAGGGCAAGGACGGCGTGGTCGCGCACTTCGTCCAGGACCTCATCCTCGAGGGCACGCTGGAAGCCCGCGGCAAGCACGTGATGTTGGAGAAGGTGCGCCGCGCGCCCGCGCTGATCAAGGTCGAGTCCGTCGTGCAGACGGAGCCGCTCGGCCTCGGCCATGCGATCGGGTGTGTCGAGGAGAAGCTGCTGCCCGACGAGGATGCGATCGCGGTGTTGCTTCCCGACGACCTCGTCCTTCCGACGGGCGTGCTGGAGATCATGTCGAAGGTGCGGGCCAAGCGCGGCGGTTCGGTGCTGTGCGCCATCGAGGTGCCTGCCGACGAGATCAGTGCCTACGGCGTCTTCGACGTCGAGGAGTTGCCGGACGCGGCCAATCCGAATGTCCTGCGCGTCAAGGGCATGGTGGAGAAGCCACGGGCCGAGGACGCCCCGTCGCTGTATGCCGCTGCCGGTCGTTACGTGCTGGACCGGGCGATATTCGACGCCCTGCGGCGGGTCACCCCGGGTGTCGGGGGCGAGATCCAGCTGACCGACGCCATCGCCCTGCTCATCGAAGATGGGCATCCCGTCCACGTCGTCATCCATCGCGGATCGCCGACACGACCTGGGAAATCCCGGCGGCTACCTCAAGGCTGCGGTTGACTTTGCGTTGGAACGTGACGACTACGGACCGGAGCTGCGGCGCTGGCTGGTCGAACGATTAGGGCTAGACGCACGCTGAGCAGGCACTGACGAGCGCGCGGCGGGCCAGAGCACTGCAGAAAGGCGCAATGTGCGTTCGGTGGAGGAGCAGCAGGCGCGGGTAGCCGCTGCCGCGGTCGCGCCCCGACCGGTGCGGGTGGCCATCGCCGAGGCGCAGGGTCTGATGTGCGCAGAAGAGGTCGTCACCGAACGGCCGCTGCCGGGTTTCGACCAGGCCGCCATCGACGGATACGCCGTCCGCAGCGTCGACGTGCTCGGCGTCGACCCGGGTGACGACGCCGACGACGCGGGCGAACGCGAGGTCAGCCTCCCCGTGATGGGCGTGATCGAGGCGGGCACGCGCACGCCCAGTCGCCTGCAGCCGCGCCAGGCGGCGCGCGTTCAGACGGGCGCCCCGATGCCGACGCTGGCCGATGCGGTGTTGCCGCTGCGATGGACCGATGGCGGCGAGTCGCGGGTGCGCGTGCTGCGCAGCGTGCGGTCGGGAGCCTACGTCCGGCGCACGGGTGACGACGTCCAACCGGGTGACGTCGCGGTGCGGGCCGGGACGATCATCGGCGCGGCCCAGGTGGGGCTGCTCGCGGCGGTCGGCAGGGAACGCGTGCTGGTGCATCCTCGGCCGCGGCTGTCGGTGATGTGCGTCGGCGGCGAATTGGTCGACATCTCCAGGACGCCAGGCAACGGCCAGGTGTACGACGTGAACTCGTACGCGCTCGCCGCGGCGGGCCGCGATGCGGGTGCCGAGGTGAACCGGGTCGGGATCGTCGACACCGAATCCAAGGAACTGCGCGACGTCGTCGAGGGTCAGCTCAATCGCGCCGAGGTGGTGGTGATCGCCGGCGGCGTCGGTGGGGCGGCCGCCGAGAGCGTGCGTGCCGTGCTCTCCGAGATGGGGGAGATGGAGGTGTCGCGCATCGCGATGCACCCCGGTTCGGTGCAGGGCTTCGGGCAGCTCGGTCGCGACGGCGTGCCCGTGTTCCTGCTGCCGGCCAATCCGGTGAGCGCGCTGGTGGTGTTCGAGGTGATGGTGCGGCCCCTCATCCGGATGTCCCTTGGCAAGCGGCAGCCGCTGCGGCGTGTCGTGCAGGCCCGAACCTTGTCTCCCATCTCCTCGGTGGCGGGGCGCAAGGGTTACCTCCGCGGCCAGCTGATGCGCGACCAGGACACCGGCGAGTATCTGGTGCAGGCCCTCGGCGGGGCGCCGGGTGCGTCGTCGCACCTGCTCGCCACGCTCGCCGAGGCGAACTGTCTGGTGACCGTGCCCAGCGACGCCGAGCAGGTGCGTACCGGCGAGATCGTCGACGTGGCCTTCCTGGCCCAGCGTGGCTGACCGGCGAAGCTGGCCGGCGTGAGCTTCCTGCGCTCCACCTCCATCCATCCGGGATGGCCGAAACCGGTGGGACCGTTGCGGGTGCGTGCCGGGCTGGTGCGGCTGCGCCCGATCCGGTTGCGCGACGCCGCGCAGTGGAGCCGCCTGCGGCTGGGTGACCGGGCGCACCTCGAACCGTGGGAGCCGGTCGCGGAAATGAACTGGGAAGTGCGCCATGCGATTTCGTCGTGGCCGTCGATATGTTCCGGGCTGCGGGGCGAGGCGCGCAAGGGTCGTATGCTTCCGTATGCGATCGAACTCGACGGCGAGTTCTGCGGACAACTCACGATCGGGAACATCACGCACGGCGCGCTCCGGTCGGCCTGGATCGGGTACTGGGTGGCCAAGGCGGTGAACGGCGGGGGGGTGGCGACGGCCGCGCTCGCGCTCGGGCTCGACCACGGTCTCGGGCCGGTTATGCTGCACCGGATCGAGGCGACCGTGCGGCCCGAGAACGCCGCCAGCCGGGCGGTGCTGGCCAAGGTCGGCTTCCGCGAAGAGGGATTGCTGAAGCGTTATCTGGAGGTCGACGGAGCCTGGCGCGACCATCTTCTGGTGGCGCTCACGGCCGAGGAACTCGAGGGCTCGGCAACGTCGAGCCTGGTCCGGGCGGGACGCGCCAGCTGGTCCTGATCGTGTTGCAGATGTGACATATGGGGCTAATGTGCTTGTCACTGGTGAATTACAGGTGTGTAATTGACCTCGGCGCGTCGCCCCCGGGTGCGCTGGTCACAGACCTAGCCTGAAGGGGAAAGGAGCCGGCGTAATGCCAAGCATCCCCCAATCCCTCTTGTGGATTTCACTCGTCGTGCTCTGGCTCTTCGTACTCGTCCCGATGTTGATCAGCAAGCGGGACACCGTGCGTCGCACCAGTGACGTCGCCCTCGCGACCCGGGTGCTCAACACCGGCCGCGCGTCGAGGCTGCTGCGTCGCACCGGCCCCGCCGCCGGCCACTTCAGCGATCCCGACTGGCGGCCGACCGAGGCCGACCACGACGAGGGCCTCGACGAGGAAGAGAGACGAGCAAGAGGAAGCGCCGTCGCGGCGGCCCGTCGTGCTCGCGGCGGCCGCAGTGCAGACCGAACCCGACTACCTCGACGTCGACATCGTCGAGATGGACTCGGGTGCGCTGCCGGTCGGGTCGTCCGCCGCGGCGCCCGTCGAAGAAGTCGTCGAACCCCAGCTGCCACTCGAATTCGACGACAGCACGCAGACGTTCTCGGTCGACGATCTGTCGGAGGTCGACGTCGAGGACGACGTCGCCGTCGAAGAACGAAGAGGCCGAGCCCGCGTTCAAGGCCGCGTTCGAGGCGGACCCCGAGTTCGCGTCCGAAGAGGCCACGGACATCTTCGAGCCACTCGACGACGGCACCCAACACGACTACGAATACATCGACGATTCCTCGGGCCTGGAAGCGCCGTCCGAGGCCGACCTCCGTCTCGCCGACTCCATGACGCAGGCCCGGGCTCAGCGCTACGAGTCGAAGACGTCCGCGGCGGTCAGCGCGCGCAAGTTCAAGTTCCGCAAGCGAGTGCTGTTCATCATGGGAGTGCTGCTGGTGGCCTCGGCCGCGGCGGCGTTCCTGGTGTCGCCGACGTTCTGGTACGCGTGCGGCTCGATCGGCGGGATCACCGTCCTCTACCTCGGCTACCTGCGCCGCCAGACCCGCATCGAGGAGCGGGTGCGGCGTCGTCGCGCGCAGCGGATGATGCGGGCGCGGCTCGGCGTGGAGAGCACGCAGGACAGCGAGTTCGACGTGGTGCCGTCGCGGTTGCGTCGGCCAGGCGCGGTGGTGTTGGAGATCGACGACGAGGATCCGATCTTCGAGCACCTCGACTACGCGCCGTACTCCAGTGACTACCATCTGCTGCGCGCGGCGGGCGAGTAGTCGCTGGTTTCAACCTCGGCGTTGCGACTGGTAGCCTGTGCTACCGGCACAAGGGGCTATGGCGCAGTTGGTAGCGCGACTCGTTCGCATCGAGTAGGTCGGGAGTTCGATTCTCCCTAGCTCCACCAGATTTCAGCAGGTCAGGGCGCATCGCCCGGATCAGGCCTTCGAAGCCGTCAAGAGTAGATTCAATCGCCGGGCGCAGGCCCAGTGGGTTCGCATCGACGCGACTGCCCGAAATCTCCGGATGGACGTATCGGTGCGCGAAGCGTGCGCCCTTGATTGAACGGAATGCCTTGTCACCTCAGGAAATGTCGCCCGCTCCACGTGGGCGCGAGGCAGGCGGTCCCAGTGCCTCGGTCATGGCCGCACTGAGGTCTCCCAAGCGACTCAGGACCGAAGTGCTGGCCGGCCTGGTGGTCGCGCTTGCGCTGATCCCCGAGGCGATCTCGTTCTCCATCATCGCCGGAGTCGATCCCCGAGTCGGCCTGTTCGCCTCCTTCACCATGGCGGTGACCATCGCCATCGTCGGTGGCAGGCCCGCGATGATCTCGGCGGCAACGGGTTCCGTCGCCCTGGTCATCGCCCCGCTGGTGCGCGAACACGGCCTCCAGTACCTCATCGCGACGGTGCTCTTGGGCGGCGCACTCCAGATCATCCTCGGCCTGCTGGGTGTCGCCCGCTTGATGCGGTTCGTGCCGCGCAGCGTCATGGTCGGATTCGTCAACGCACTGGCGATCCTGATCTTCCTCTCGCAGATGCCCTACCTGATCGGCGTGCCCGCCTTGGTCTACCCCTTCGTGGCGGTCGGTCTGCTGATCATGGTGTTCTTTCCGAAGCTCACGACCGTGATCCCGGCCCCGCTGATCGCCATCGTGATCCTCACCGCTGCCGTCCTTGCCCTGAAAGTGCACATCCCCAACGTCGGCGACGAAGGAGAACTGCCGACGAGCCTGCCGACACTGGTCCTTCCCCAGGTGCCGCTGAATCTGCACACCCTGTCGATCATCGCCCCCTACGCCCTGGCGATGGCCCTGGTCGGACTGCTGGAATCACTGCTGACGGCCAAGTTGGTCGACGACATCACCGACACCCACAGCGACAAGACCCGGGAGAGTTGGGGACAGGGCGTCGCCAACGTGGTCACCGGCCTGTTCGGCGGCATGGGCGGCTGCGCCATGATCGGCCAGACCATGATCAACGTGAAGGTCTCCGGTGCCCGCACCCGCATCTCGACCTTCCTTGCCGGGTTGTTCCTGTTGGGTCTGGTCGTCGGACTCGGCGACATCGTCGGGTTGATCCCGATGGCGGCACTGGTCGCCGTGATGATCATGGTGTCGGTCGGCACGTTGGACTGGCACAGCATCGCGCCTTCCACGCTGCGAAGGATGCCGCGTAGCGAGACGCTGGTCATGGTCGCCACCGTGGCCGTCACCGTCGCCAGTAACAACCTCGCCTACGGCGTCATCGTTGGGGCGCTGACGGCGATGGTGCTCTTCGCCCGGCGCGTCGCGCATCTGGTCACCGTCGAGAAGGTCCAGCCTGCCGACGAGGCGTTCGACACGGTGACCTATCGGGTGACCGGCGAGTTGTTCTTCGCGTCCAGCAATGACCTGGTGTACCAGTTCGACTACACCGACGATCCGCACCACGTCGTCATCGACATGTCCCGCTCGCACATCTGGGATGCCTCCACCGTCGCGGCCCTGGACGCAGTCACCACGAAGTATCACGCGAAGGGCAAGCACGTCGAGATCATCGGCCTCAACACCGATTCTGCCGACCGGCACGACCGACTCTCCGGGATGCTCGGCGCGGGGCATTGACGCGAGTGCCCGCTGTCAGCGCGGCGGGCGCTCCATGCGCGAGATCAGGGCGCTGCCGACGAAAACCGTGGTGAGGGCGAACAGCGCGACGGGAATTCCTTTGGGTCCTCTTTGCCCTGTGGGTGCAGCATCGCGACGAGTCCGGTGACGCCGGCGAAGAGGAACACCGTCAGCGCCATCCAGGCAATTCGGATGCGCCACGGCATCTTCGGACGCCCGTTGTCGCCGTGCACACTGCCAGGCTAACCCGAGCCAATCGCGACATCGTCGAAGCCAAACGCCGTGGCTGGCCCAAAACATTGGGTACGACAGCCGATACGGGCAAGGATGGCGGGAAGGAGGTCATCCACATGACGTTCACACCCGCGCAGTTACGGCAGCGCGCCCTGCATCGCCGCGCCGTCGAAGCCGCCGTCTGGGGCATGCCCGCGGTGAACTTCGACGCGATGTACCAGGCCCTGGTCCGCGACGCCCACGGCGGGTCCAACCAGATCGTGTACTGGTCGCGTCTGCTGGACTGGAAGAACCAGACGCTGACGCCGAACCCGGACGCGATCTACCTGATGCCGTTCTACGACACGACCGGCGGACCCGTGGTCCTCGAAATCCCGCCTGCCGACCAAGGTTCCATCACGGGCTCCATCGACGACGCCTGGCAGGGCGCGATCGCCGACGTCGGTCCGGCGGGTACGGACGCGGGCAAGGGCGGGAGGTATCTGATTCTGCCGCCCGATCATCGGGGACCCGTGCCCGACGGATATCTGCCGATGCCGTCGCCGACCTACTGCGGATTCGCGCTGCTGCGGTCCAACCTCAAGAGCGGCAGCGACTCCGACATCGCCGCGGCCGTTGCGTACGGCAGGAGGGTCGAGTTCCGACCGCTGGATCAGATCGCCAAAGGTGTTGGTACCACGTACGTCGACGCCTCCGACGTCTTGTTCGACGCCACCATCCCCTACGACGCCTCCTTCTTCGAGGCACTCGACCGCAGGGTCCAGGCCGAGCCCTGGCTCACCCGTGACAGGGCGATGATCGACACCCTCAAGACCATCGGCATCGAGAAGGGCAGGCCGTTCGCGCCCGACGACGCCACCACGGCCGTCCTGACCGACGCCATGCAAGAGGTACACGCGTGGCTCGACCTGAGTTTCCAGGACGTCTTCGCCGGGCGGTTCTACGACGACGCCCGATGGGCCCTGCCTGCGCCCCCGGAACTCGTCGAGGCGATGACGAGCGGCTTCGCACACCCCGATTCCTACCCGATCGACGAGCGGGGCGCCGCGTACTCGTGGGCGTTCTTCAGCGCCAAGCAGCTGGGCACGGGGCAGTTCTACCTGATGACGATCACGGATCGAGACGGCGAAGCCTTCGACGGGGCCGCGACCTACCGCCTCGCGGTCCCGCCGGACGTGCCGGTCAGCCTGTACTGGTCGGCGACTGCCTACAGCCGCGCCAGCCACACCCTCATCAGGGACATGCCCTGGGCCAGCCGGTCCTCGAACACGCCCGGTCTGCTCGCCGAAGACGACGGATCGGTGGTTCTGCACTTCGCCCCCGAGCCGCCCGACGGGCAGGTCACCAACTGGGTTCCGACTCGCAAGGACGAGGGGTTCGAAGTCCTGTGCCGCTTCTACGGTCCGCAGAAGCCGTTCTTCGACAAGACGTGGCGCCTGCCCGACGTCGAACGCGTGCGCTGAGGGTGATGGCGCCGAGCGGCTCGCAGTACCAACATGGACGGGTAGGCCCCGACGGCGGCCGCGTCCGCCGAAGAGGCGCACCCGCATGCTCGACGGAAGGACGTCCATGGCCATCGCGACAATCAACCCAACCACCGGGGAGACGGTGCAGACCTTCACCCCGGCAACCGACGATCAGATCGAAGCCGCACTGGCCAAGGCTGACGAGCGGTTCGGTAGCTACCGCAAGACCAGTTTCGCCGAGCGCGCCGACTGGATGCGTGCCACCGCGGACCTGCTGGAGGCCGAGGCCGACGACGTTGCGGCCATGATGACCCTGGAAATGGGTAAGACCCTGGCCTCCGCCAAGGCCGAGGCATTGAAGTGCGTCAAGGGCTTCCGCTATTACGCCGAGCACGCCGAGGCGATGCTCGCCGACGAACCCGCGAACGCCGACGCCGTCGGCGCCTCCCGGGCCTACGTCCGCCACCAACCGCTCGGCATCGTGCTCGCGGTGATGCCCTGGAACTTCCCGCTGTGGCAGGCCGTCCGGTTCGCCGCGCCGGCACTGATGGCGGGCAATGTCGGCATCCTCAAGCACGCGTCCAACGTGCCGCAGTCCGCGCTCTATCTCGCCGACGTGCTCGCCCGCGGTGGATTTCCCGACGGCTGCTTCCAGACCCTGCTGATCGGCTCGGGGAAGGTGGAGGGAATCCTGCGGGATCCTCGGGTGGTCGCGGCGACACTGACCGGTAGCGAGCCCGCAGGGCGGTCGGTCGCCGCCATCGCGGGCGACGAGGTGAAGCACACCGTGCTGGAGCTCGGCGGCAGCGACCCGTTCATCGTGATGCCGTCTGCCGACTTGGCCAAGGCCGTCAAGACGGCCGTCACGGCGCGCACCCAGAACAACGGCCAGTCCTGCATCGCCGCAAAGCGGTTCATCGTGCACACCGACATCTATGACGAGTTCGCCGAAATGTTCGTCGACCAGATGAACGCGCTCGTGGTCGGCGACCCGACCGATCCGGCCACCGACGTCGGGCCGCTGGCCACCGAACAAGGCCGCACGGACGTCGAGGAGCTGGTCGATCAGGCCGCCGCCGACGGCGCCAAGATCCTGTGCGGCGGCAAGAGATTGGACGGACCCGGCTGGTTCTACCCGCCGACGGTCATCGCGGACATCACGGCGGACATGCCGATCTACGCGGAGGAGGTCTTCGGGCCGGTCGCCTCGCTGTTCCGTGCGGCCGACATCGACGAGGCGATCGAGATCGCGAACGGCACGACGTTCGGCCTCGGCTCCAATGCCTGGACCGACGACGCGGCCGAGCAGGAGCGCTTCATCGACGACATCGACTCGGGGCAGGTCTTCATCAACGGGATGACCGTGTCGTATCCGGAGCTGCCCTTCGGCGGCGTGCGCCGCTCCGGAACCGGCCGCGAGCTGTCGTACTACGGCATCCGGGAGTTCTGCAACATCAAGACGGTGTGGGTGGGCCCGACTGGGTGAGTATGCGGGGGCCGTCGTCGGTGATCGCGATGGTGTGCTCGGAGTGCGCCGTGTTCGACCCGTCTGCCGAGCGTAGGGTCCAGCCGTCTGCGTCGATGGTCAGGCGATCACTGCCTCGGGCCCACCACGGTTCGAGCGCGAAGGTCATCCCGGAGCGCAGCAGCAATCCGCGCCCGGGCCGTCCGCGGTTGGGGATGTGGGGATCCTCGTGCATGGTCCGACCCAGGCCGTGGCCACCGAACTCGACGTTGACCCGATAGCCGGCTTCGGTCGCGACTTCGCCGATGGCAGAGGAGATGTCACCGAGTCGGCCGCCGGGCACGGCTGCCGCGATACCTGCGGCAAGGGCTCGTCGCGTCGAGTCGATGAGCGCTCGGTCAGCGGCGTCTTCGCTGTCGCCGACGATGACCGTGACCGCGGAATCGGCCACCCAGCCGTCGATCGACACCGCGAAGTCCAGACTCAACACGTCGCCATCGCGCAGCACGTAGTCGCGTGGCATGCCATGCAGCACAGCATCATTGACCGACAGACAGATGACGTTCCGGAATGGACCGCGACCGAATGACGGCGCGTAGTCCCAGTAGCACGACTCCGCACCGCGGTCGGCGACGAGCGTTCGGGCGTGGTGCTCGAGGTCCATCAGGTTCACGCCTGGCTGCGCCTCGTCCGCCAGGGTGGCCAGCGTGTCCGCGACGAATGCACCCGTCACTGCCATCCTGTCGATCTCGTTGGCAGTCTTGAGTTCGATCACGTAGGCCCTCTTCTGGAATCGGTATTCTTATACCGTTTGGACAGTACCATGACCGGTATATGAATACCGGCTATGCTGACCGGCATGGTGCGCGTACCCCTGAGTCCGGAGCAGGTGAAGGCCGGTCAACGCCTCGGGGCGCTGATCAGGGAGGCTCGAGCCGGCCGCGATCCCGAGACGATCGCGCGTGACGCCGGGATCTCACCCGAGACGCTGCGCAAGATCGAGGTCGGAAGAATCCCCAGCCCGAGCTTCGGCACGGTGATCGGACTCTGCAACGCGCTCGGCATGCCCCTGCAGAATGCCGTCGATGCCTGGCGTGGGACAGACGACCAACGGATGGCCATCTAGCTGGGTGACGCCGCCGGCGTCAGAGCGACTCGATGGTCCGGCTCGCGGTGGCGAGGTCCACGTTGGTCTCGTCGCGGTAGGCCTTGATGGCGCCCATCTTGTTGCCTGCGGCGAGCAGCTGCCGCACGCGGTCCGACACCTGGGTCCGGGCCAGCGTCTGAGGATCGGGCATCGGCACCCCCGTCTTCTCGTAGAGGTATTGGACGAGCTGTTCCAGCTGGCCGAGCCGTTCGTAGACGTCGTTGGATGTCATCGCGTCAGTGTGGCACCCTCCCCGCGATCCCGTGGGGGAGTTCACTTGCCGGGAACTGCGCCCAGGTCGGCTTGATGACGTATTTGTTACGCGTTGCACCGTGCCGTTTGAATGTCGTTGCGCTGCGGTAAGTCCGGTGCGGTGAAGTCCACACCACGACCGAAGGCGAACACGATGCCGCGTAACCGTCGACCGATCCGAACGCTGGGATTGTCATTCTCCTGCGCCGCCGCCGTCGCCCTGGCAGCCGCGTGCAGCAGTAGTGACACCGGTGACCAACCCAGTAGCAGTGAAGCGCCGACGACGTCGTCGTCGACGAGTGCTCCGGCGATGACCGCGCCGCCAGTGACGACGACCGAGCAGGCGCCGGCGGAGACGCCGGCCCCGAGCACTGGAGTAACCGGCGGTGGATCCGGCGCTACGCCCAGCAGTGGCCCGAGCGAAACGGTGAGCAACGGCCCGAGTGCCAGCCCGCCGCCGGTCGAGAAGTCGCCCGCACCTCCGACTGGGGGTGGGCCCGGCGGTGACGGATAGCTTTCCGGCAGGGAGTGCAATCTGATTGCGGGGGCAATGAGACGGGTAGCCGAAGACGGCTTCGTGTTTGCCGTGCCCACCCCGGGGTGCGGCGCCGCGTTGTGCTACTCGGTATTTTGGGACCAAGCGCTGGTCGGCGCGGTCCCATGTCCCACACATTGAACAGGCGATTTGATGCAGGAACTCCCTGACGTAGTCATCACCGGCGTCGCGACGACCAACGCGCTGGCCACGGAACGCAGAGGCCACCTGGGCGGCTCTGCTCGACGGCAGCAGCGGCATCCGCTCGCTGTCCGCCCCGTTCGTCGAGGAACTGGACCTCCCGGTACGGATCGGGGGTCAGCTGCTCGAAGACTTCGACGACGAACTGAGCCGGGTGGAGCTGCGTCGGCTGTCCTATCCGCAGAAGATGGCCCTGGTGTTGGGCCGGCGGGCGTGGGCCGACGGCGGGTCGCCCGACGTCGACCCGGCTCGCCTCGCGGTGTCGATCGGCACCGGCTTCGGCAGCGCAGAGGAGGTCATCCTCGCGTACATCGACATGCGCAAACGGGGCCTGAAGGCGGTATCGCCCCTGGCTGTCCAGATGTTCATGCCCAACGGTCCCGCTGCCGCGGTGGGGTTGGATCGGTCGGCTCGAGCGGGGGTGACGGCGCCGATGATGGCCGACGCCTCCGGGGCCGGTGCCATCGCGCAGGCCTGGCAGCAGATCGTCTTCGGTGACGCCGACATCGTGATCTGTGGCGCGGTCGAGTCCCCGATCGAGGCCGTGCCCATCACGGCGTATGCGCAGAACGCCGGCGTGATGGCAACCGACAACGACGACCCCACCGGCGCGTGCCGCCCGTTCGACCGGGACCGGACCGGCATGGTCTTCGGCGAGGGTGGCGCCCTGGTGATCATGGAGACCGAGGCGCATGCCAAGGCGCGCGGCGCCCGCATCCTGGCCCGGGTGTTGGGTGCGGCGACCACCTCCGACGGGTACGACGCGATGTTCTCCGACCCCGACGCCGAGCAGGAGAGCTACGCCCTGACCCGCGCGTTGGAGCGTGCGGGTCTGGCGCCCGGTGACATCGACCTCATCAACGCCCACGCCGCGGGCACCGTCGCAGGCGATCTCGTCGAGGCGACCGCACTGGGGAAGGTCTTCGGCGCTCACCGTCCCGCGGTGTACGCGCCAAAGGCCGCGTTGGGCAACACCTTCGGAGCCGCCGGCGCCATCGAGGCGGTGCTGACGGTGCAGGCCCTGCGGGACGGGGTCGTGCCTCCGACGCTGAACCTGAGATCACTCGACGAGCGAATCGACCTCGACGTCGTCACCGGGGAGCCGAGGAAGGCCGACTACCGGTACGCGCTGAGCAACACGTTCGCGTTCGGCGGTCACAACGTCGTCCTGGCCTTCGGCAAGTACTGACTCGGTAGCTGACACGCCAGCACGATGCGTTCGACGCTACGGATGCCCGTCCTGGCGCGGAGACCCAACGGGTCATGAGACAGGCTGGTCCCCCCACGGAAGACGAACAGCAACTGAGCGTCAGCGTAACCAGGATTGGCGCTGGATACCTCGAAAGCGGTGGAAACGGGCCGGCTGCATCACATTTCGATGATTTCGCGTCGTCTGAACCACTCCTGGTTCGGGTGGTGCGGCCGGTCACGAGACGGCCATCACCAAGGCGTCGACGCTAGAGACGAATCACGTTCGGCCGCCCCAGATCTCCACGCAATCTCCACACTTCCTTCATGTAACGGCAGGTCGGTCGGCGGATGCTGGTAGCAGCAGCGATCAAGCTGCGCCAGCCACCAAGGAGTCCGACATGAGGAACTTCCTCGTCACCGCCGCCGTCGTCGGCGCCCTGTCCTTCGCAGGACTCGGAGCCGCAGGTGCCGCAGCCGCCGTCGCGTTCGGCGGCGCAACGGCGGCGGACACCGTGTCGATCCCACGCCCAGAGGGTTTGAACACCGCCCCCGACGGCAGGGCCGACAGTCCGCTGCCGCGATGCGCGATCGCCAACACGAATGACCTGCCGGTGATCGAATCAGCAGGCCGTCGGAACGCGGCGGGCACTCTGCTCGTCGACTTCAACTGCCTGCCCTAGAAGGGCTACCCGAGCTGCCCACGGCGGCAAGGGAACTCAGATCCCGCAGGCACGTTCCAGATCGGCAAGCGAGTCCTCGAGGTGCATGAGCAGCCGCTGCAGGTGCGGCACGCTGCGTCGGCAGCCGACGAGACCGAAGTCGAGGTTGCCTGCGTTGTTGGTCATCGTGATGTTGAGCGCCTGGCCATCCAGTGCGATCGACAGTGGGTAGTTGCCGTCGAGACGGGCGCCGTTCCAGTACAGCGGTTCTCGTGCGCCGGGGACATTGGAGATGACGATGTTGAACGGCGGCGGCGCCGAGGAGACGAACCCGGGCACCAGCCCGAGGGCGATCCCGGACATCAGGAACGCCGACAGCGCCAACGCCTGCGTGCGCGGCAGCTCGGCGAACACCTTCTTGTTGTCGCGCATCGACGTACCGATCGCGTCGAGTCGCTTGGCCGGGTCCTCGATGTCGGTGGCCAGGTTGCACAGGATGGTCCCGACCATGTTGCCGCCGGCGTCCTGCTCGTTCTCGGCGCGCAGGCTGACGGGCACCATCGCGACCAGTGGCGTATCGGGCAGCGCCTCCTGCTCGCTGAGATAGGCGCGCAGCGCGCCTGCGCACATGGCCAGGATGACGTCGTTGACGGTCGTTCCGCTGGCGGTCTTGACAGCCCTTGATGCGGGCCAGCGGCCACGACTGTGCGGCCACGCGCCGGGCCCCGCCGATCGGCACGTTGAACATCGTCTTGGGAGCCCGGAACGGCAGCGTGAGCTGTTGTTCGATCAGCGCGGCCCTGGCCACCGAAAGCGTCGATGGCGCCAGGGCGGCAAGTGAGCCGACCGTGCCGGTGATCGACTGCAGTGCCGACCGGGACTGGCCGTCGTCCCTCTTCTTCTGCTTCGGCCCCAACGTCCACGGCACCCGGATCTCGCGGTCGTCGGGGTCCGTCGTCATCGACCGGATGGTGAGGCGCTGCGCGGACACCCCGTCGAGCAACGAGTGGTGGATCTTGGTGTAGACGGCGAAGCGGCCGTCGCTCGAGGCCCTCGACGACGCTTGACTCCCACAGTGGCCGGTGCCGGTCGAGCAGGGTGCCGTGCATCCGCGACGTCAGCTCCAGGAGATCGCGGACCCGGCCCGGACGCGGCAGCCCCGACCGGCGCAGGTGGTAGTCGATGTCGACGTCGTCGTCGAACGCCCACGCAACGTTGGAGATGCCGCCGAGCATTCTGGCCGGGATGTTTGCGGAACGTCGGCTGGAAGTCGTCGTTCTTGGCGATCGTGTCGAACATGTCGCGGATGAAGTCGGGACCGGCACCCTCTGGTGGCTCGAACAGCTGCAGACTTGCGACGTGCATCGGGTGCTCCCGGGACTCGCCGATGAGGAACATCGAATCCGTCGGCGAAATCAGCTTCATGAATGTGACGTTACCCACCTCACGCCCCGCTCACTCAGTCCAACCACAATGTGGGCCAGAAAAGTTACCCGCCGGTAAGCTGGGGTGGGAAAGGGAGGTTCTCGTGACCGCACCCAAGTTCATCGACATTCACGGCGAGCAGTTCGCAGTCCTCGACGAGGGTCAGGGCGAGGCGCTGTTGCTGATCCACGGGATGGCGGGCAGTTCGCAGACCTGGCGGGCGATCCTGCCGCAGCTGGCCAAGAAATACCGCGTCATCGCGCCCGACCTTCTGGGTCACGGGCAGTCGTCGAAGCCGCGGACCGACTACTCGCTGGGCGCCTTCGCCGTGGGCCTGCGCGACCTGCTCGACGAACTGGGGGTCGATTCCGCGACGGTCGTCGGCCACTCGTTGGGCGGCGGCATCGCGATGCAGTTCCTCTACCAGCACCCCGACTACTGCCGCCGTCTCGTGCTGATCAGCAGTGGCGGGCTCGGTCCTGACGTCGGCTGGATCCTGCGGCTGCTCGCCGCGCCGGGCGCCGAACTCGTCATGCCGGTCATCGCGCCGACGCCCGTCCTGCGCGCGGGGAACTCGGTCAAGGGCTGGCTGAGTTCGCTCGGTCTGCGTTCACCCCGTGGCGCGGAGATCTGGAACGCCTACTCGTCCTTCGCGGACCGAGAGACCAGGGACGCGTTCCTGCGCACCCTGCGCTCGGTGGTCGACTACCGGGGACAGTCGGTGAGCGCGCTGAACCGGTTGAATCTCCGCGCCGACATGCCAACGCTGGCCATCTGGGGTGAGGAGGACGCCATCATCCCCGTCGACCACGCCTACTCCGCTCTCGAGGCGCGGCCGGACTGCCGCGTCGAGGTGCTCCCGAACGTCGGACACTTCGCGCACGTCGAGGCGCCCAGCGAGGTGGTCGACCTGATCGACGACTTCATCTCGACGACGAGCAGATCCGAGTCGCACCCGGTGATGCGGCGGATCTAGCCAGGCGGCACCGCGAAGTGGCTCTCCACCAGCCCACCGGCCAGCGGATAGTCGCGCATCGCGACGGCGAGCACGGCCACCAGCTCGTGCAGCATCATCTCGTCGGCGCCGCGGGTCCGCAGCACGTCCGCGACCCATGCCGCGGTCTCCTCGACGGGGCGGTGATCGCCCGTCAGCAGGGCCGCTGAGAGCGCGTGCAGGATCTGGTGCAACGCATCGTCGGCGACGTCCATGACGCTGTGCAGGCAGTCCACCTCGGTCGTGGTCACGGACGCGACGAGCGACCAACTCTCCCGCAGCTGCGCGACCAGTCGGCGGTGGTCCTCCTCGAGTGCGGCCTGCTCGGCGGCCGGATGCGCCGGGCAGCGGCGCGGCGGGTGCCACCACGGCGGGCAGGTCGGTCATGGCGGCGATCGCCCCCTGCGCGTCGCGCGCCCACGCCGTGGCGCCGAGCGCGCGGGCGCGCACGTCGTCGGGGCCGAACGCCGGACCACCGACGAGGATCGGCACTCCCGAGGCGGTGCTCGCCTCGATGAACCGGCGGCAGGTCGGCAGCGACCCGAGCACGGAGCAACTCACCGCGACGGCCTCGGGACCCAGATCCTGCAGATACTGATTGAGACGCATCGGGCTGGTCGACGCGCCGAGCAGCGCGGTGTCCCAGCCGTCGCGCGCGAAGTGCGCAGTCGATGATCATCGCGGGCAACGCGTGCCATTCCCGTTCGGCGCACGCGACGATCACGATTCCCCGCGTGACCGGGAGGCGCCGAACGTGCTCGGCGACGACCTTCGTGGCCGAGATCGCCATGGCGGTCGCCGCGTGTTCCTCGGCGACCGACCACTCGCCGCGCTGCCACCGCTTGCCGACCTCGCGCTGCGCTGCGGCGACGACGTCGGTGAGCACCGAGACGGGTTCCGAGCCCGATGCCAGCATGTGCGCGACGAGGCCGGTGACCGCCGCGGTGTCACCCCGTGAGAGTGCGGCGTCGTAGATCTGCAGCGGATCCGTCGGGACGTCTAGTTCCCGCATGTCACCGCGAACAGGGCCATGTCGTCGTGCGGACGGCCGTCGAGGTATTCGATGACGTTCTGCTCGATCGCCTCACAGATGATCTCGGGCCCGGCGCCGGCGTAGGCGGGGAGCAACGCGATGAGCCGTTCGACGCCGTACATGCCGTCGGCGCCGAATGCTTCGTCGATGCCATCGGTGAACATCAGCATGGTGTCGCCCGGATCGAGGTAGATGGTCGCCGGGCGGTATTCCACGTCGGCAACCATCCCCACTGCGGTGCCGTACACGTCCACCTGCTCGACTCGGCCCCCCGCGCGCAGGACGATCGGCGGCGGGTGACCTGCCGCGGCGAGGTCGATCTCGAGGCGTCCGCCTTCGGTGTGACGCATCCGGGCGCACACCACGGTGACGAACTGGTCGGTGCCCTCGTCGTACACCACCGTGTTCAGCGCACCAAGCAGCGCGTCGGGCCGCCGGTCGAAATACGCAGCAGTGCGGATGCTTTGGCGGGTCCGGCCGGTCAGTGCGGCCGCCTCGATGCCCTTGCCGCAGACATCGCCGAGGGCGACCAGCCAGTCGCCATCAGTACCGTGCACGTCGTAGAAGTCCCCGCCGATGTCGAGATGTTCGGCGGCGGGCCGGTAGCGGGCGGCCAGCCGAACGCCGTCGATCTCGGGCAGTGAGGGTGGGCGCAGGCTGCTCTGCAGTACCGCCGCGATCCGGCCCCGTTCCTCGTAGAGCCGCGCGGAATCCAGCGCCATCGCCGCGCACGTCGCGATGCGTTCGGCGACGGCGACGTCCTCGTCATCGAAGCCCCTGCCCTGCCCGCGGATCAGCAGCAGCGCGCCGAGCGTCGTCCCCCGTGCGGTGAGGCCCGCGCCGAGCAGCTCGGCGGGACACAACGTGGCTGCCTCTGCCACCAGCCTCGAATGGGGAATCATCGTGGCCAGGTCCGCCTCGGCGGCACTGCCGTCCATGGCGACGTGCACGAGTTCGGTTCGGCCGGTTCGAAGCAACCGGCCCAGCCCGAGGTCTTCCACGGACATCCTGGAGACGACGTCGTGGAAGCCGGCATCGTCACCGCCGACGACCATCAACACGCCCGGCCGGCCGTCCGGAACGACGACCATGGCCCAGTCGGCCAGCCGCGGTTGAATCATCGTGAGTAGTCGTAGGGCCGTCCGGCGCAGGTTGAGCGAGCCCGTCAGTCCGACGGCCACCTCTTCGACCAGCTGGTCGCGGGTCCGTGCGGACGTGAGGGAACCGATTGCGACGTGTTCGACCGCCTCCGCTGCGGTCTGTTTGGCGGACATTCCACCAGACTTCCTCGCCCGATCCGGGCGGACTCATTCGTACCGTGCGTCGTCAGAATCATCGAAGAGCGACAGTTTCGAAGGTGTCGGCGGTCGCGAGCAAGAACTGCATCAGCGCAGGGGACACCGCAGGCTGGAATCTCAACCCATGGCCAATCTACTCCCACATCCAGCTCATCAGTGGTGTCGACGTTCATCCGGGCTGGGGAAACGGCTGTGAGAAACGGCGTTTCGTGGGTACTAGTGGCCCATGACTGACAAGGAATTCACGACGGGCGACAAGGTCGAGTGGGACAGCCACGGCGGTACCGCGGTCGGCAAGGTCGAGGAGAAGATCACCCACGACACCGAGGCGGCCAAGCGGACCGTGCGGGCATCACCCGAGGATCCGCAGTACCGGGTGCGCAGCGAGAAGAGCGGCAACGACGCGGTGCACCGACCCGACGCGCTGCGTCGCCACGAGTGATCCAGGGCTGACATGCGCCTGCGTCAGAGCGTCCTCACCGGCCCCGGCATCGCCAGGAAACGGCGTGGCAAGGGCTTCTCGTACTACGCGCCCGACGGTGCCCCGCTCGACGATGACGCTGCGCTGCAACGCATCAAGGAGCTGGTGATCCCGCCGGCGTGGAAGAAGGTGTGGATCAGCCCGCACCCCAACGGGCACATCCAGGCCGTCGGCACCGACGTCGCGGGCCGTCGCCAGTACCTCTATCACCAGCGGTGGCAGGAGGAGCGCGCCGAGGAGAAGTTCGACCGCGTGCTCGAGATGTCCAAGCAGCTGCCCGAATGGCGCGCCCGGGTGGCCGCCGATCTGGCGGGCAAGGGCCTGCAACGGGAACGCGTGCTGGCCTTGGCCCTTCATCTGATCGACCTCGGGTACTTCCGGGCGGGCGGCGAGCAGTACGCCGAGGAGAACGAATCCCACGGCCTGGCGACGCTGTGGTGCGACCACGTCACGGTGCGGGGCGACGTCGTGGCATTCGACTATCCCGCCAAGAGTGGGGTGCGCCGGACGCTGGAAGTCGAAGACCCCGAAGTCCTGCGGGCGACGCGTGCGCTGCTGCGCAGGCCCGATCGCACCGAGCGATTCCTGGTGTGCCGCGACGGAAGTGGCTGGGCAGACGTGCACGCCGATGCCCTCAACGCGCGGTTCAAGGAGTTGATGGGCGACGACTACAGCGTCAAGGACCTCCGCACCTGGCACGGCACCGTCCTGGCCGCCGAATCGTTCGTCGATGCCGATCCACCGGTGTCGAAGGCGGTGGTCAAGCGGGTCGAGTCAGCGGTGATGAAGGAGGTCGCCGAAGCTCTCGGCAACACCCCCGCCGTGGCGCGGGGGTCCTACGTGGATCCGCGCGTGGTCGCCGGCTATGAGAGCGAGGTCACGATTGCCGCCGCGTCGAAGCGTGCGGCTCGTTGCCGGGACATCCGGGATAAGCAGGCGATCCTGGACAAGGCCACTCGAACGCTCATTCAACGAGTTGCCAAGAGCTGATCACGGATTGGTCGCCGGGTTGCCCCGTCCGGCCGATGCGGACCGGGCGATGTTTCACGCCGACGGGTGTCGGGAACGCATGGCGACGTGCCCGGCAAACGGGTTCTGACCAGACGAGGGGAGCGATACATGGCTCAGCGCAATGGAATCGAAGAAGCCGTCTCTGGCGTCGTCGAGGGCGTCAAGGGCAAGGCCAAGGAGGTCGTCGGCAAGGTGACCGACCGCGATGATCTTCATCGTGAGGGCCAGGCCCAGCAGGACAAGGCCGATGCGCAGCGCACGGCGGCGAAGAAGGAGGCCGAGGCGGAGAGCGCTCGAGGCGCCGCCAAGGCGAATGAGGCCCGCGAGGCGGCCGAGCAGTAGGGCGGTCGAGGACGCCCGGCTCGATCGGGAGCCGGGCGTCCCGCTGCGTGAAAACTCATGGTGAACAAAATCTTTGCGGTACAAGTCAGCGAAACCTGGAACAACCTCTGGACCTCTCAGTTCGGTCATTGGATCTCCACCAAGGGTCTGCACATCGTGTTGGTCCTGGTCGGCGCATGGATCGCGACGCGGGTGATCCGCGGCGTCGCGGACCGGATCAGCCGCCGCCTCGACCAGAACGTCGACATCGCGTCCGAGGTGCGGTCGGAGTCGGTCAAGCACCGTCAGGCCGTGGCCTCGGTCATCTCGTCCGTCGCGGTCGCCGTGCTGTACGTCGTGGTCTCCGTCGACATCATCAACACACTCGGCCTGCCCGTCGGATCGCTGGTGGCGCCGGCCGCCGTGCTGGGTGCGGCTCTCGGCTTCGGCGCCCAGCGCATCGTTCAGGATCTGCTGAGCGGCTTCTTCATCATCACCGAGAAGCAGTACGGCTTCGGCGATCTGGTACAGCTGACGATCACCGGATCCTCGAACGATGCGCGTGGCACGGTAGAGGACGTCACGCTGCGGGTCACCAAACTCCGCACCAGCGATGGTGAGGTGTACACCGTGCCCAATGGCCAGATCGTGAAATCACTGAACCTGTCCAAGGATTGGGCGCGCGCGGTGGTCGACATCCCGGTGCCCACGTCTGCCGACATGAACCGGGTGAACGAGGTGCTGCGCGGTGTCTCGGCGAGCGCGATGGACGACGACACCCTGCCGGACCTGCTGCTCGACGAGCCGTCGGTGATGGGGGTCGAGAGCATCGGGGTGGACACCGTCAAGCTTCAGATGGTGGCACGCACCCTGCCTGGCAAGCAGTTCGAGGTCGGCAGGCGGCTTCGTGAGCTGGTGATCGCTGCGTTGAGACGCGCCGGAATCGCCAGTGGGCCAGCGACAGTCGACGCGGGATGACGGACGTCTACGTGCGCGACATCGCCAGGCGGTCGATCCGCGTGTCACCCACATGCTCGAGAAGGTCGCGCGGATCCTCGAAGACGGCGGTCGCACCCGCGTACAAGAGCTCGTCCCTGGAGATCCCGCCGCTGCGCAGGCACACGCACTCCACGCCGGCGCGGGCGGCGGCCGCGACGTCCCAGGTGCTGTCGCCGACGAACACCGCCTGATCGGGACCGACCCCGGCGCGGTCGAGTGCGACGCGCACGATGTCGGGTTCCGGCTTCGCCGTATCGACGTCGCCGGAAGACGTCAGCGCAGAGACGACGTCGTCCCGTTCGAGCACCTTGCGCAGGATCGACAGTTCATCTTCGGGAGCCGAGGTCGCCAGCACCACCTGCAGACCCATGTCGGCGACGGCGTCGAGCAGGGCGCGGGCCCCGGGTAGCGGCCTGAGCAGACCGGCGGTTTCGGCGTAGAACCCGGAGTGAAGATCCTTCGCCCGCTCCGGGTCCTCCACGTCACCCGATCCGAGCTCCTCGATCAGCGCAGACCCGTCCATGCCGATGCAACGGTGAATGCGCCACGACTGGACCTCCAGTCCGAGTTCGGTGAAGGCGCGTTGCCAGGCGTGCACGTGGAGATAGTTGGAGTCGACCAGGGTGCCGTCGATGTCGAAGAGAACGGCTGGGGCGGGCGCCATTTGCGTGAGTTGTCCGTCCGTCTACTTGATGAAGGTCAGGGCCAGGATTGCGGCGGCGATCACCAGGATCGCCCATGCGATCAGGGGTACCAGGAAACCCCGTGCGCGGCGGGCGGTGAAGAACGACAGTGCGACCGCCGCTGCGGCCACGACCGGTGTGCCGTACATGATCAGGCCGAACACGTCCTCACCCGGCCCAACCCGCGTGCACGTGCCCTGTGCGCAGGAGGCCGTGCTCAGCACCTGGAGGTAGGAGTAGACGACGACGGCGATGGCCCCGGGAATGGTGAGCAACGCGAGAACCCAATTGAGCGTCGTGCGGCTGCCGTGGTGCGTCGATCCGTCGGCCATCCCGTCACGCTCGTCGTGTTTGACGTCTGCTGCGGACATGGCGACCACCTCCCGAATCGATAGAGACCTGTCTGATGCGTACCCGGTGCGGGGTCGGCCAAACGCATGTTTGGCCCGTTTGGCGTCGGGAAATGCGATCTTCATGGCTGAGACACTTCAACGCGAAGGCACGTGGGAGGTCAGCGACGCATTCGTCTTGCCGAACATCGAGGGCGTCGTGGTGGACGCCGAACTGCACCGCGAGTCGACCGAGTCGGTTGGCGCCTACTACGACACCGCCGACCTCGACCTCGTCGCACACGGAATCACGTTGCGCCGTCACGACGATGGCGACAGGTGCCGATGGCGGTTGGCGATGCCCACCGGTGCGCCGAGCATCGAACTGACGTCGAAGTCGTCGGGGCTTCCGCCTGCCGAACTCACCAGACTCCTGATGGCGGTGACGTCGGGCAAGGAGCTCGGTGATGTCGTGTCGGTTCGTACCGCGCGGCAGCTGTACCGGATCAGCAGGCGCGAGGACGAGGATTCCTACGCGGTCCTGGTCGATGATCGGGTGTTCGCCTCCACCGCAGATCGATTGGCCGTGTGGCGCGAGGTCGAGGTCGGGGTGGGCCCGGGGATCGGGACGATTCCGGAGCGGTTGGCCCGCCGCCTCGAAGCGGCGGGCGCCCGCCCCGCGCGTCGGCGCTCCGAACTCGAGCACGTGCTGCCCGCACTCCGCATGACACACGCACCACCCGCGCGGCAGGCCATGGCCAGATATCTGAACGACCAGATCGACGCCGTCGTCTCCGGTGACATCGGACTGCGCAGAGGCTTCGACCCGATCCACGACACCAGGGTGGCGATCCGCCGCATACGCAGCACGCTGCGGGTGTTCGCGAAGCTGTTCGAAGGCGCGGCGGCGGCCGAGCTGGAATCCGAGCTGAAGTGGTTCGCGGCGCTGCTCGGCGAGGTTCGGGACTGCCAGGTGCAGCGCGAGCGGTTCAGCAAGGCGCTCAACGGACTTCCCGATGAACTGATCCTCGGCCCGGTCCGGTCGGGCATCCGCAACACGCTGCTCGGCATCGAACGGCCTGCCCGCAGACGCGTGTCCGACGCGATGGATTCGGAGCGGTATCTGGCGCTGATGGCGGTGCTGCGTCAATGGCGGACCGAACCGCCGACGAGCAACGCGTCCGGCGAGGACGAACTGCGCAAGCGCTGCAGGAAGGCCCAGCGCAAGGCCGACCGACGGCTGCTGGCCGCGGTCCGGAGCGACGACGAGACGGCGCTGCACTCGGCAAGGAAGGCGGCCAAGCGGGCCCGTTATGCGGGGGAGCTGCTCGGCGCCGTGCAACCCGAGGCGCTTCGGAAAGCCAAGGGGTACAAGAAGATACAAAGCGTTCTCGGCGACCATCAAGACACGGTGGTGGCGAGGGACATGTTGCGCCGGATGGCGGCAGGGACCAGCCCGGCACTGGACCAGAACGGATTCACGTACGGCCTGCTACATGCCCACGAGCAGCGAATCGCGGACGAAACACGTTCGAAGGCAACCAAACTGGCCAAGAAGGGATACAAGTGAGCAACGTATTGGAAGGCAAGCGGATCGCCATACTCGCGACCAACGGCGTCGAGCGACGCGAGCTCGAAGAACCCCGCGCGGCACTACAGGAGGCGGGCGGCGACACCGAACTGTTGTCGCTCGAGTCGGGCACCATCGACGCACGGAATCACGACCTGGAACCGGCGGGGGAGTTTCGCGTCGACCGCAAGGTCGCCGACGCGGCCGTCGACGAATTCGACGCGCTGGTGATTCCCGGCGGCACGGTCAACGCGGACAAGTTGCGGCTGGACCGGTCGGCCATCGCATTCGTGCACGACTTCGTCGAGTCGGGCAAGCCCGTCGGCGTCATCTGCCACGGGCCGTGGACGCTCATCGAGGCGGGTGTCGCCAAGGGCAGGACGCTCACGTCGTACCCCAGCATCCGCACGGATCTGAGCAATGCCGGCGCCATCCCCGTCGACGAGGAGGTCGCCGTCGACGGCAACCTCATCTCCAGTCGGTCACCCGAAGACCTGCCGGCGTTCTGCCGGGCCATCGTCGGCCAGTTCGCAACGAGTTAGGAGGCACACCATGTCAGTGACCGCATTCCAGGATCTTCCGTTGGCCGACCGGGATCGCGAGTGGGACGGCGGCGCGGCCGAGAAGCGCGTCCGCGAGTGGGCCAAGGCGACCGACGAGCCCAATCAGGACTACCGCGACGCGCACGTCTGGTACGACGCCGAGAAGAAGGACAACTACACGGCCTACAAGCTGCTGATCGCCGACGTCGTCAACGGAAAGTTGGTGGCCGTGCCGCGCGGGGTGATGGCCGCTGGCGCGGTCATGCAGGGCTCGCGTGGCGGGGTCGACGTGCCCAAGGCCGACATCGACCGGATCAAGAGCCACCTGGCCAAGTACTACCGCAAGATGGACGACACCCCGCCATGGGAGGACGACTAGCGGCGGTGCCGACCGCGCGCCTCGGCGCCGGTTTCGCCTGCGTCGAAGTCGTCGTCGGACGCGGTACGACCCACGTAGGAGCCGTTCTCATCCGAGTCGGCGCGTGAGCCCGCGACGTGGGGGTCGTCGTCGACGTCCGCTTCGCCCTTGTCGGCGTGGCGACCGGCCATGGGTGCACCTCCTGTGTTCGGTGAGACAGCGTTACCCCGAACGGGACCGCCCCAATCGGCCCAGACACCGTGAAACTCATCCCACGTCGCCGTTTCCCCACACTTCGCGCGGGGTAGGACGAGTGTTCGTCATGTCGGTGACGGATCGGTCCGAGGAACGGAGTATCGGTGGGAGACAGCTGTGATCGCCCGGTTGGAAACGCACGGGCCCGTTCATGACGGCGTTCGAGCGGGCCGTCGTGGTGATCCCTGCGCACAACGAGGCGGCCAACCTCCCCGACTGCCTGAAGGCCGTGGTGACGGCGGCGGCCTGCTCGTCCATGCCGGTCCTCACCGTGGTGGTGCTCGACGCGTGTGACGACGGCAGCGTCGACCTCACCGGCCGGTTCGGCTCCGACGTCCACTTCATCGAGGTCGACGTCCGCAACGTCGGGGCGTCGCGTGCTGCCGGTTTCAGCTACGCCAGGTCGTCGGCCGCGATGTGCGGCGACGAGTCGCGCGTCTGGTACGCCACGACGGACGCCGACAGCAGGGTGGACCCGGACTGGCTGATCCGACAGGCCGCCTCCGGCGCCGACGTGGTGCTTGGTGTGGTCCGCATCGCCAACTGGCGCCATCTTCCCGCCGCAGCGGTGCGCCGCTATCTGAACGCGTACCGGGCCAAGCGCCGTCCGGACGGGCACGGCCACGTGCACGGCGCCAACATGGGGTTTCGGGCCGATGCCTATTGGCGGGTCGGCGGATTCGCCGACCTGGCCACCGGTGAGGACGTCGACCTGGTCCGGCGCTTCGAGGAGCACCATCTCGTGATCGATCGTGATGAACGGCTGTCCGTCACCACCTCGGCCCGCCAGAAGGGCCGGGCGCCACGGGGTTTCGCGGCCCACCTGCGCGGGATCGGTCCGCGCGCAGATCGGGAGCCGGCGTGACCCCCGAACTGGTGTGGCGCTGGCTCGAAGCCGGCGAGTTGGACCTGCCCGCGCCCGGATCCGGGCAGACGGCGCGGAGATGGTGGAAGTTGGCCGCGCTGACCGAGCGCGACGTGGTCGCGGGCCGACTGGCCGAGGCTCACACGGACGCGGTGGCAATCCTCGACGAACTCGACGGCCCCACCCCGAAACCGGGCGAACTGTGGGGCGTGTGGGCGGCCGAGTCGCCGGAGGCCGTCGTCACCGTGACCGAAGAGGGTGACGGCGATACCGTCGTCCTCGACGGCACGAAGGCGTGGTGCTCCGGTGCGGGACTGTGCACGCACGCGTTGATCACCGCGCGCCGCGACGACAAGGCGCGCGGCCTGTACGCCGTCGATCTCAGTCAGCCGCAGGTGATTCCGCTGACCCACAGCTGGCGCAACGCAGGCATGCGCGGCAGCGACACCCGCTCGGTTCAGCTGTGCGGCGCGTCCGCGGTGCCCGTCGGCCGCCCCAACGAATACCTGGACCGGCCCGGCTTCTGGCACGGCGCCATGGCCGTGGCGGCCTGCTGGCTGGGCGGCGCGCGTGGCGTGGCCGGTCCGCTGTACCGGGCCGTCGCCGACGAACACAGCAGCGCGTCGGGCGACGTGCACGCCCATGCCCACCTCGGCGCCGTCGACGCCGCGCTCGCGGCGGGCGAAGCCGTGCTCATCTCGGCCGCCTGCTACGTCGACGCCGAACCGCACGGCGACCGCGCCGAGCTGATCGCCCGCCGGGTCCGCGCCGTGGTCGAGCACGCCGTCGACGAGGCCATCACGCGCACCGGGCGCGCGCTGGGACCCAAACCGCTCGCCCTCGACGGCCAGCACGCCGACCGCGTCGCCGACCTCACGCTCTATGTCCGCCAGAGTCACGCCGAGCGCGACCTCGCCGCCCTGGGGCGGATCGCGGCGAGGTGAGTTCGGTGCCCTCCGGCAACGGATCCCGATTCGTCGCCCGGCCGATCGCTACCGGAGGCACGTCGACCACGGAGTGGACGGGTTGGCGGCGCGAGTTCCCGGAGTTGAACCTCGACGACTGCCCCGCCCTGGTTCTGGTGGCGCCGCACCCCGACGACGAGACACTTGGCTTCGGCGCCACGGCGTCCACTCTCCGGTCGCGGGGCATCGACGTACAGGTGGTGTCGGTGACCGACGGCGGCGGTGCGTTTCCGGAGCTGTCGCGACGGGAGCGGGAATGGCTGGCGAGTGACCGCCGTGCCGAATTGCACCGCGCCATCGAGATATTGGGCCTTGGCGCGCCCATCCACCTCGGTCTGCCCGACGGTGACCTCGGCGACCGAGAGCCCGAGTTGGCCGACCAACTCGCCGAGCTGCTCGAGGCAGGGCCGAAGGGTACGTGGTGTGCGGCGACCTGGCGCGGCGACGGGCATCCCGACCACGAATCGGTCGGCCGCGCGGCCGCCGCGGCCACCGAACGTACCGGAGCGGCGCTGCTGGAGTATCCGATCTGGATGTGGCACTGGGCCGACCCGGACGACGACGCAGTGCCGTGGCAGCGGATGTCGAGAGTGCGGCTGGACCGTGCCGCGACGGCGCGAAAGCAACGCGCCGCCACCGTCTTTCACACTCAGCTGACGCCGCACGAACCCGGAGCCGATGCCGTCCTTCCGCCGTTCGTGATGCGCCGGCTGCTCGCCGTTGGAGAGGTGGTGTTCCGCTGATGAAGCGCGTTCCCGACGAATACTTCGACGCCATGTATGCCAGGTCGCCGGATCCGTGGCAGCTCGCGGACCGCTGGTACGAACGACGCAAGTACGCGATCACCATGGCGATGTTGCCGCTTCCGCGCTACCGCCACGCCTACGAGCCGGGGTGTTCGGTGGGCGTGCTGACCGAACTGCTCGCCGCCAGGTGCGACCACGTCACCGCCACCGACGTCGCGGAGGCTGCGCTCGCGGCGACCGCCGAGCGGCTCGAACTCGGTGGGTGCGCGGCACGGGTGACGCTCGAGCGGGGCTCGCTCGACGAGGCCTGGCCGACAACGGATTTCGACCTGATCGTGCTCTCCGAGGTGGCGTACTACCTCAATGCGAAGAGCCTGCGCGCGGTGCTGGATCGGGAATGCCCGCTGCTCGCCACCGGTGCGACGGTGGTCGCCGCGCATTGGCGCCATCCCGTCCAGGACTACCCGCTGACCGGCGACGAGGCGAACTTCATCGTGCGGGACACCGTCGGTCTGCAGACGCTCGCGCACTATTCGGACGACGACGTCGTGATCGACGTGTTCGCCAACGGCGGGGCACAATCGGTCGCCGCGCGCACCGGGGTGCCCGGCGTGCGGAGCTGACCTACGCCCGCGGGAGCATCCTCAGATGACGGCGTGGCCCCCGCACGACGGCCGCGATCGCAGTCTCCAGCGACTTCGCGACGGGCAGGCCGCCGCCCGGGTCGCAGATGCGCAACAGCCTGTCCACCTCGCCGCCGGGTATGACGACCCAGTTGGTGCCGCGGCGCGAGCATGCGACGTTCACGTTGTGCAGCACGGAAAAGCCCGACGTACCGAAGAACTGCAGGTCACGCAGGTCGACGATCAATCGGGTACAGGAGCCGAGGCTGCGCTCGACGTAATCGGCGAGAGCACGGGCGTTGCAGGCGTCCAGTTCGCCCTCTGCCGTCACCACCAGCGTCGTGGTGCTGATCGGGCAGCTGGTGAACTCGGCCCGCTTCCGTGGGCCGTCCGGTGTCGCCTTCGGAGCTGATTTGTGAACGATTGACACGGTCAAACTCCATCAGTGGTACTACGGCCTCACGTCAAGGTGATGGGCTCTGTTCCCTGAAAGCCGATGTCCGAGTCTTCGCGGGGCGCCTAATGAGGTCTCGTGCAGCTGTGAACTCAACCTCAGCAAAACCCTAGTACGAAGTCCCTGGTCGGACAATGTCATTTAACTGGGAGTAATAGTTGCTGGTCAGCCCATTGATTCGGGCGGTTTACAGCCTTCTCGATGCCGCCGGGCAGAATTCCGAGGAATTCTCGTCCGTCGCCGCCAATCGTGCGCTTCGGAGTGAGACGATCGTGGTCGTGGACGTCGACCACCCAGAGGACGACAAGAGCTGGGATCAATCCGCGCGTTCGGAAACCGAAACCGAACGGCTGGACCGTAATTGGTCGAGTCTGCTGCAGGAATTACGGGTAGTGCAGACCGGCGTGCAATTGCTGACGGGCTTTCTTCTCACCATCCCCTTTCAGCAGCGGTTCGACACCCTGGACGACGACATGCGGAAGGTCTACCTATTTGCGGTGGGCTCTGCGGTGGGCGCGACCGTGCTCCTGATCGCGCCCGTCGGGATGCATCGCGTGCTGTTCCGGCAGCGTCGGCTCAAGTCGCTGGTGTCTGCCGCACACCGAATGGCCTTCGCGGGACTGCTGCTGTTGGGCCTGGCGATGACCGGTACCACGGTGATCGTCTTCGACGCCGTGTCCGGACCGACGGCGGGCGTGGTCGCGGGCGCGATTGCCTTGGCGGCGTTCACCGCCTTCTGGGTGGTGCTGCCGGCATGGATGCGGGTTTCTGGACGTTGAACCAGGGTATGCACTGCGGATCGGAACACAGCGGTCATCGGCATCGACGCCAGGACAGTGGTGATCGGGAAGGGTGATCGCGGAAAGCGAGAGCCGGCCATGGCCTCCAGGCATCGGATGCCGAACCGCGACGACGAGCGTTTCCAGCGCGTCTTCGCAGCGCTCACCGCGGCCGTCGTATTCGCCGCGCTCATATCGGCGGCGGTGGTGTACTTCGTCGGGTCGTCCGCGCCCCATCATTCCGGCCCGCCCGCTGCTGCGCCTGCGCCGCAACCGGTCAGTCAGCAGGGCACCCTGGTGGCCGTGTCCCCGGATTCCGTCACGGCGCGTAGCGCGAACGGGTTCGCGCGGACCTATCAGCTGAACGACGAGACCACCGCGATCACCGACCACGGAAGCCGGATCGGCAGCGCGGGTTCGGCGTTCGACGTGAACGATCAGGTCTCGATCGTCGCGGTGGTCCGCGACGGCAAGGCGATCGCGACGACGGTCGCGGGTCTGGCGGTATCCGATCTCAACGGTCCGCCCATGGACAGCGTCACCGCGACTCCGTGAGGCGCTGCAGCCGAACACAGCAGAACCAACGCAGCAGAACCCTTGACGGCTTTGAACTCTCGCGGCATCACACTCGTATCTTCTGTGTGATCCCTAGCACGGGATTCCCGATTTCGGGAATGAATTTACACGAGCTAACGATGTTTTCTAGGGGAAGTAGTTGTTGTTGCGAGGAGGAATAAAGATGAATACGAAGACCATGAAGCCGTTGGCCGTCATCGGTGCAGGCGTTGCCGTCACGGCGGCAGCACTGGCCGCTGCGGTTCTGCAGGGCACCCCGGACTCGGGCACGATGGCCGGTTCGGGCATGAGCACCGGCGTGACCATCACGGCGGCCACGCCCGTCAGTGCCCAAGAGATTCCCGCCGCGGTGCCGAGCATCAAGGGCCCCGCGCCGCTGCCGCTCGAGGAGCAGGGACTCCCCGGCTAAGCGCAGGTCGTTGCCTGCCCCGGGGCTACACCGTAGCCTCGGGGCGTGGTGGGATCCACTGCCGTCAGCGCCGACGAACTGGCAGCCCTGGAGTTCTTCGCGGGGTGCCACGTCGAATCCCTGGGTCCGCTTGCGTCGCATCTGCGTACGCTCACCGCGACACCGGGCCAGGTCTTGCTGCGCCAGGGCGAGCAGCCCGTCTCGTTCGTGTTGATCGGCTCCGGCCACGCGAAGGTCGAGCACGTCGGGCCGGACGGTGACGTCAGCGTCGTCGAGGTCGGACCCGGGATGATCGTAGGCGAGATCGCGCTGCTGCGCGACGCGCCGCGCAACGCGACCGTGACTGCCACAGAAGAACTTTCGGGCTGGGTAGGCGGGCACGAGGCTTTCGCCGCCCTGCTCGACGTGCCGTGCATGCTCGACAGATTGCTGCGCACGGCGCGGCAGCGACTCGTCACGTACCTGGTGCCGGTTCCGGTACGCCTGCGCGACGACACCGAGTTGTATCTGCGGCCGGTGCTGCCCGGCGACAACGAGCGCACCGTGCACGGACCGGTGCTGTTCTCCGAGGAGACGCTGTACCGCAGGTTTCAGACCACTCGGACGCCCACCGCCTCGCTCATGGCCTATCTGTTCGAGGTCGACTACGTCGACCACTTCGTGTGGGTCATGACCGATGCCGTCGACGGGCCCGTGGTCGCCGACGCGCGCTTCGTCCGCGACGTCGCGGACCCGACCACCGCGGAGATCGCCTTCATCGTCGGCGACGACTACCAGGGCCGTGGCGTCGGGACGTTCCTGATGGATGCGTTGGCCGTCGCGGCGCGCGGGAACGGCGTGAAACGGTTCACGGCGCGCGTGTTGGCGGAGAATTACTCGATGCGCGCAATCCTCGACCGGTACGGAGCCCACTGGCAACGCGACGAGCAAGGTGTCGTGACCACCGAGATCGAGGTGCCGCCGCTGCGCGCGCTGTCGATCTCCCCGAAACTCTTCCGCGAGATCAGCTCCGTCGCGCACCAGGCGATCCGGGCGGTCGGATGATGCAGCAACCAGCGGGCGGGAGGCCGCCGCTGAGCAAGGACACCCGGCTGTGCATATCGCTGGCGGCCAGGCCGTCCAACATCGGCACCCGGTTCCACAACCACCTGTACGACGTGCTCGGCCTCGACTTCATCTACAAGGCGTTCACCACCACCGACATCGCCGCGGCGATCGGTGGGGTGCGCGCGCTGGGCATCCGCGGCTGTTCGGTGTCGATGCCGTTCAAGGAGGACGTCATCGCGCTCGTCGACGAGGTCGAGCCCTCGGCGCGCGCCATCCACTCCGTCAACACCATCGTCAACGACGTGTCGGTCCCCGGCGGCCGACTCACCGCGTCGAACACCGACTATCTCGCGGTGCAACGGCTGATCGACGAACACGGGCTGGATCCCGCAGGGACGGTGCTGATCCGCGGCAGCGGCGGAATGGCGAGTGCGGTCGGCGCGGCGTTCCGCGACCACGGTTTCGGATCCGGCATCCTCGTCGCGCGCAACGAGGACGCGGGCCGTGCGCTCGCGAACCGGCTCGGCTACGACTACGCCCCCGAGGTGGGCTCGCACACGGCGTCGGTCATCGTCAACGTCACGCCCCTCGGGATGGCCGGCGCGGCCGAGGCCACCGAGCAGGCGTTCGAGGAACGCGCGATCACCAACGCGCGCACCGTCTTCGACGTGGTGGCGCTGCCGTCGGAGACGCCGCTGATCCAGGCGGCACGCGCTGCGGGCGTCGACGTCGTCACCGGCGCCGAGGTCATCGCGTTGCAGGCCGCCGAGCAGTTCGAGCGCTACACCGGCGTACGGCCGACGGCCGAGCAGATCGCCGAGGCGTCGGCGATCTCCAGGGCCTGACGGTCGATCAGCCCAGCGTCCGCACGATGTCGGGCTTCATCTGATCCAACTGCGCGCCCCAGTACCCCCAGCTGTGGGTGCCGTTCGGCGGGAAGTTGAACGTCGCGTTCTGCCCGCCCGCGTCGGTGTAGGCGTTCTGGAAGGCGACGTTGCTGTCCTTCGTCAGCCCCTCCAGGAACGTCGCGGGAAGATCTCCACCGCCCAGCTCGTTCGGCGTGCCATTGCCGGTGTAGACCCAGATCCGCGTGCCGTTGGCAGCGATCTTGCCCGCCTGCAGCGTCGGGTCGTTGCGCTGCCAGTCCGGCCCGCCGCCGGGACCCCACATGGCATCGGCGCTCGAAGCCGCCCGCGTCGTTCATCGAGAGTCCGACCAGCGTCGGCCAGACGCCGTCGGAGAGGTGCTCGAAGCCCGACATCGACCCCGCGTAGGCGAAGTTGCCCGGGTGATACGCCGCCAGGATCAGGACGCGCTGCCCGACATCGACAGGCCCACGACCGCGTTGCCGGACGGTGAGATGCCCTTGTTCGCCGACAGGTACGCGGGCAGTTCCGAGGTCAGGAACGTCTCCCACTGGTAGGTCTGGGTGGTGCCGTTGCCGACGGCGGGCTGTTCCCAGTTGGTGTAGAAGCTGGACATGCCGCCGACGGGCATCACCACCGACACGCCCGACTGGTAGAACTTCTCGAACGCATTGGTCTCGATGTCCCAGCCGCTGTTGTCGTCGCGGGCACGCAGCCCGTCGAGCAGGTACACCGCGTGCTTGCCGCCGGGCTGGAAGCGCACCAGGACGTTGCGCCCCATCGCCGCGGACGGGACCTGCAGATCTTCGACCGGCAAGCCTGCCCGCGAGTACGCCTGCGCCGTCGCAGCACCGCCGGTGACGCCGATCAACCCGGGCAGCACCAGCGCTACCACGCCTGCGACGGAGACCCGCCGCGCCCAACTCGTGATCTTTCTTCATTGGTCACGCCATCCCTTCAGGGACATTCCCGCAAAGACATGCGGATTCAGATGTGTTCATGCATGCACAAATCACCGCACCAGGACGCGGCCTGCTCCAGCTTGATACCCCGGCCCGGATACGGCAAAACCGTGATATCGGCTACTGCTTGGTTCGGGTTCTGCAGCCGCGCCGTTACAGCAGACGCCCGGCGCGTCGTCAGGGCGCGTTGACCACCACGATGGGGCGCCGCACGCGCTCGAGCATGTGGCCGGTGAACCCCGCGTACATCATCCTGGCCTGCACGAACCAGTTGATCGACGAGTGCACGGCGGCCGCCGTCGGTGGTGCGTCCGCCGGAAGTGGGATCTCGAACGGAAGCACCACCGGTACCCCGGTGCGCAGCGGAATCCGCTTGCCCAACGTCACTATTCGACCGTCCAACTGCCCGCCAGGACCCGGCGTCCTGGTCAACGGATGGGACTCGCGGTCGCGCTGCCACGACACGGCGAGGTCGCCGTCGGGCAGGTCCATCGTCGGCATCAGGGTCACCTGGCCGGTGATGGTCTGGCCGGCCCGCCACACCGGCGACGACAGCGCGATGTCCAAGACGGTCTCGGCCGCGCCGCTGACCACCTCCATGGGTTCGGTGTAGGCCTCGACGTCGGCGGTGCCGATGAGCACGGTGAACTCGCCGCGGGTGTCGACGTCGCGGCCTGCCGCGGTCGATGGTCAGGCGGCATTCCCAGCGGGCGATCGCCGGTGACGACGCGGGCGCCCAGGACGGGATGCGAAACGTCGACGACACGCCGGTGAACTCACCGGTGGCGATGGGAACGTCCTCGGCGATGACGCTCACCCAGTCGTCGGTGTCGCGGTCACCGCCGTAATTGGTGCCGACCTGATCGGCCGTCCAGATGGTGTCGTTGCCCGCCGCCGCCGCGGAGTCCACCCGACCGGCCCAGTGGTACTGATAGAAGTTCGTGTAACCCCAGTCCAGGCGGGCCGACGAGACCTTGTCGATCGGCTTGTCGGTGGTGACCGTCGCCTGCACGGTCTGTCGTGGCATCACAGTCGTCGGCGACACGACGACGGTGGCGCCACCCGAGCGGTTGAAGAGGCCCACTACTTCTTCTATTTCTTCTTGTACTTCGCCCTGTTCGCGGCGTACTCCTCGGGATGGTGCGCCTTCTGGTACGCCCGCACCGGCCAGAAGAGCAGCCACAGCAGCGGATAGACGGTCACGTAGAACAGCAGGGTCACGGCGCCGCCGACGAGCACGGCGAACACCCATGCGGGGTAGATGATGATCAGGCAGAACTGGATGAACTGCTTGAGCACCACCGGATAGCCCTCGGCCATCGACCACACCAGGCGGGGGCTCATCGCGTGGGTGAACTGCTTCCACTTCGACGTCTGCGCTTCGGCCTCCGCCTGGGCCTCGCTGATGTCGCGTCCCCGCTCCTCGCGGGTGAGTCCGCGCTGGGGCGGCAGCGGCTCGCCTGGGTGGGCCGGTGGAATCGTGGTCATGGCGTGATCGTCGTCTTCTCGTCGATCTCGGAGGTGGCGTCCATCAACGGGCCCATCTGATCCTCGAGACCGTCGGCGTTGAGCTGCAGCACGAAGACGCCGTCCTGACCGGGGATGACGACCGTCTTCTGGGCGATCATCCGCTTGGTGCCGTCCTTCACGTAGCTGCCACCGATCTGGTAGGCGTCGAAACCGCCGAGCGTGCTGGTGTTGCCGTCGCCGCCGTCGAAGCCGGGCAGGTTCTTCAGCTCACCTGGCGCGAACTCCATGACCTTCGCCGGATCGACGTTCCCGGTCAGCTTCGACATCAGCGCAACGATCGACGGCGGATCGGCGGCCATGGCCGGATCGGTGAAGACGATGGCGCCCCAGGCGTATGCGGGCGTCTTGTCCCCGGCCTCCTGCCAGCCGGCCGGGACCGGCAGGTCGATGGTCGGGGACCCCGGATCGCCCTTCTTGACCGGAGTTTCGGTGATCCCGTTCTCCTTGATGTAGTCGGCGATCGTCTCGTTCTTGCCGGCGGCGGGCGTCGCAGGCGCGGCGCTGCTGCTGCTGCTCGCCTTGGTGGTACTCGACTCGCTGCTACTCGACGCCGACGAACTGCTCGGCGCGGCCTTGCTGTCCGATCCGCAACCCGCAAGGGCAAGGCCCAATGCGGCAACGGCAATCGCGGTCGCGCCGGCTTTCATGGCCGATGTCATGGAGTCTCCTGTCGTCGGAAGCAGCATGAGCCTACGGTCAGCAAACGAAATACGCACGTGAAATGCCGGTGGCTGTCAGAAACCGATGTCGCTCGGCGCGAACCGGTCGGTGACGTCGCCGGTCAGCGACGTGTCATACGGGTCGACGGCGCGCGGCTTCGCGCCGTCGGACAGATCGAGCCCGTCCATCCGCACCCAGATCGTGCTCGGGCTGGTCGTGAGCTCGAAGAAGTACATCCGATGGGTGAGGTCACACACCGTGCGGTACTCGGTGTTGTACACCCCGAATTCACCGTAGGGCGCGCCGAACGGCACCGAGACGTTGCGCATGATGGCCAGCACGCCCGCCACCGCCTGTCGTTGGTCGGCGGGTTCGGGCAACAATGCCGAGTAGTACGCGGCGCGCTGGAACCGGTCGACGGCGTTGACGTTGCCCGGCAGCGCCAGGTCGCGGCTCGGGTGCGAGAAGTCCTTCGACGCCAGCAGTTGGAGCTGCTCGTCGTAGGTCGGGTCGTTCGTCATCAGCGTGAACTCCCGGCCGTGGTGGATCACCGGGCCGTCCGCCGTCAATTCGATGATCGCCGAGTCCCCGCCCTCGTCCTCGATGGCCAGATGCAGCGTGGCATCGAAGCCGTGCGCGGCGATCATGACCAACTGGATGCCGTCCATGAGCGCCAACGCCTCGTCGACGGTCGCCGCCTGGTCGAGCAGGTACTGCGCCCACAGGCCGGTGTGGAGACCGGGGACCTCGACGTTGCGGGTGCCCACGTCGGTCGACTGCAGATACAGCGCGTGCACGCCCAACCCGCGCTCGTTGAGCCCGTCGACGGTGCCGAGGCCGTAGACCGTCGTCACCAGGCTGCCGTAGGTGCTGGTCCAGCGCAGCGGGTTGTCCGGCACCACGACCTCGGTCAACAGCAGGCCGCCGTCGCGCTGCCGGCCCCGCGGGAACGACACCACGAGGGGCTGGGTGGACTCGGGCCAATCCATGCTTCGGCCGGTGAGTACGGCGATCTGGTTGGTATTCCACAGGACTCGGGTGCACATGGGCGTGTCCTCTCGCTGGCGTCGCCGGAGGTCAGACTAGCTGTGGTATCAAGGCGGCGTGCGCGTCTTCGCGGCCGGTGCGGCGGTGGCGCTGTGTGCGGCCTGCGGCCCGTCCGACGCGCCTCACCCGGCGGCCGGATCGCTAGCGCCGTCGTCGCAGGCGGTGGGCGTCGACCTCGCAGGCGTGGCCCGGGTGCGTGGCGACCTGCCCGCAGGTTACGAGGTCGGCGATCTCGTCGGGCGTGTCGCGCCGTTGGCGTTCTGGGGTTTTGGCCCGCAGTGGGTGGCCGACCCGCCGCAGTGCGGAGTGCTCGCCGATCCGGCGGTCGATGCGGCCACCGTCCGCGGTTGGTCGGCGTCGGGGCCCGGCGGCATCGTGTACGTGGTGGCGGCAGCCGGCGGGCAGGAGCGAAGCGACTCGGGAGATGTCACCGGCGGGCAGGAGCGAAGCGACTCGGGAGATGTCACCGGCGGGAGTGTCCCCGCGGTTCTCGGCGAGTGCGACTCCACGACCTTGACCGCAGGACACACCAGCGGCACGGTGGCGACGGTCGAGGCGCCTGCCATCGACGGCGCGACCACGGTGGGCATCCGCACCGACACCACCACCGTGGTCGAGGGCGGCACCGAAACCCATTCCCACGCAGACACGTTCACCGCGTACCTCGACGGGTACGTCGCCTACGTGACGGTGGTGACCGACCCGGGTTCGTCGGCGCAGGCCCTCGATGCCGACTTCGCCGCGGCGCTACTGGTCAAGACGGTGTCGGCGTTGCGCGGCTGAATGGGCGGTTGCAGTAGATTGGCGGCGATGCTCAGGACGCTGTTCGCGCTTGCGTGCGCCGCACTCGTCGCCGCGTGTTCGAGCGGCGCTCCGCCTGCCGAAAACGCGCACTCCGACATTTCCGGCGTCCTCGACGTGAAGTCGAGCTTCGGGCCGGACTTCAAGGTCACCACCGTCGCGCCGACCGGGATCGACCCGCGCATCCTTGCGCCGCAGAGCCTTCCGCCCGGCGTGAAGTTCGAGCCGCCGGACTGCGCCAAGTTCGCGACGGGACTGGCCGTTCCGGCCGGGGCGAAGGGCAACATGGCCGCCACCACGGCGGAGGGGCAGGGCAATCGGTTCATCGCGATCGCGGTCGAGACGTCCGAGCCGGTGCCCTTCACCGACCCCGGCCAGGGCTGTCAGAAGGTGGGCTTCGCCGCTCCCGGCGAGCGCGGTGTCGTCGAGGTCGCCGAGTCGCCGACGATCGACGGCGTCCGCACGCTGGGCACGCACCGCGTCGTGCAGACGGTGGTCAACGGAAAGCCCGCCAGCGGTGAGCTCTACAACTACGTCGCGAGCTTCGGCAGCTTCCTGGTGATCGTCACGGCCAACCCGTTGGTGCAGCCCAATCAGCCGGTGGCCCCGGTCAACACGCAGCGGGCGCGCGACCTGCTGACCGCCGCGGTGGCCGCGGTCCGCGGCTGAGCTCAGCGCACGTCGCGCGGGCGGTACTGGATGCTGATCCGCGGGCCGGTGGGCCTTGCCGTCTTCGGCACCGCGTGTTCCCAGGTGCGCTGGCAAGAGCCGCCCATCACCAAGAGGTCGCCGTGGCCCTGGGGCAGCCGCAGCGAGCGACCTCCACCCCGCGGCCGCATCGCGAAAACCCTTGTCGCGCCGAGGCTTACGATGGCCACCATGGTGTCCTCGGTCCTGCTGCGGCCGATGGTGTCACCATGCCAGGCGACGCTGTCGGAGCCGTCGCGATACAGGCAGAGGCCCGCCGAGGTGAACGGCTCGCCCATTTCGCCCGCGTAGATGTCGTTGAGGCGGACGCGCAGCTTCGCGATGACGGGGTGCGGCGCCTGCTCCGCGCCGAGGTCGTGGAAGCTGACGAGCCGGGGCACGTCGAGCGTGCGGTCGTACATCCGCCTGCGCTCGGCCCGCCACGGGACCGACGACACGAGCTCGTCGAACAGACCGTCGTCACCGGTCAGCCAGCCAGAGCGCAGATCGATCCAGGCGTCGTCACCCAGCGACCGCCGTTCGACGTGGTCGAACAGCGACCCTTGAACCGTCAAGGACACGCCTCGCAGTTTATCGCACAGACGTTCGATTTCACAGGTTGACTGCGCCGGGTCCACGTTGCGAGAGCACGTCGCCGGGATTCGTCAGCGCGCACGTCTTCAAGCTGAGGCAGCCGCAGCCGATGCAGCCGGCAAGGTTGTCGCGCAACCGCTCCAGGTGCAAGATCCGCTCGTCGAGGTCGTCGCGCCAGCCGGCCGAGAGCCGCGCCCAGTCCTTGCTCGTCGGAACCCGGTGTGTCGGCAGCGAAGCCAACGCCTCGCGGATCCGCGACAGCGGTATCCCGAGCCGCTGCGACATCCGGATGAATGCCACGCGGCGCAGCGTTTCCCGAGCGTAGCGGCGCTGATTGCCCGACGTGCGTCTGCTGTGGATGAGGCCTTCGCGTTCGTAGAAGTGCAGTGCAGACACCGCCACGCCGCTGCGATGAGCCATCTCACCGGGCGTCAATTCGGTCATCTCCATGACCTCAACCATAGTTGAGGTGGCAATTGGCGTTACGGTGCTAGATGTGACAGGCACCGTGCTGGGCTCCAATTCCGAAGTGGGCGCGCTGCGGGTCGTCATCCTGCACCGTCCTGGCGCCGAGCTGCAGCGGCTGACGCCACGCAACAGCGACAAGTTGCTGTTCGACGGGCTGCCGTGGGTGGCAAGGGCGCAACAGGAGCACGATGCGTTCGCCGACCTGCTGCGCTCCCGCGGCGTCGAGGTACTGCTGCTGGGCGAGCTCTTGACCGAGGCGTTGGCCAGTGGGGCGGCGCGCATGCACGGCATCGCGGCGGCGGTCGACTCTCGACGGCTGGGCTTGCCGCTGGCGCAAGAACTTTCGGCCTACCTGCGCAGCCTCGCAGCCGCGCCGCTGGCTCACGTGCTGATGGCGGGCATGACGTTCAACGAGTTGCCGTTCGGCGAGAGCGAGCTGTCGTTGGTGCGGCGCATGCACCACGGCGCGGACTTCGTGATCGACCCGCTGCCGAATCTGCTGTTCACCCGGGATTCTTCGTTCTGGATCGGGCCGCGGGCGGCGATCACGTCGCTGGCGTTGCCTGCCCGCGTGCGCGAGACGTCGCTGACCGACCTGATCTATGCCCATCACCCGCGGTTCCTCGGAGTGCGGCGCGCCTACGAATCGCGCTCGGCCCCCGTCGAAGGCGGTGACGTGCTGCTTCTGGCGCCGGGCGTCGTGGCCGTCGGGGTGGGGGAGCGCACCACGCCTGCGGGTGCGGAGGCGTTGGCGCGCAGCCTGTTCGACGACGACCTGGCGCATACCGTGCTGGCCGTGCCGATCGCCCAGGAGCGGGCGCAGATGCACCTGGACACGGTGTGCACGATGGTCGACGTCGACGCCGTCGTGATGTACCCGAACATCGTTGATTCGTTGTCGGCGTTCACGATTCGGCGAACCGACGAGGGCGTGCAGATCGACCGCGCCGCACCGTTCGTGGACGCCGCGGCCGACGCGATGGGGATCGAGAAGTTGCGTGTGATCGACACCGGGACCGACCCCGTCACGGCCGAGCGCGAGCAGTGGGATGACGGCAACAACACGCTGGCGCTGGCCCCCGGCGTGGTGGTGGCCTACGAACGCAATGCGGAGACCAACGCGCGCCTCGAGCAATTCGGGTATCGAGGTGCTGCGGATCGCGGCCTCGGAGTTGGGCACCGGTCGTGGTGGACCGCGCTGCATGTCGTGCCCCGTCGCCCGCGACCCGCTCTAGTTCGGCTGGCGCTCGCCGAGATAGCGCTCAGTGGTCGTTGCGGTCGCCCGTCAACGACCACCACTGCTGTCTCGGCGCGACGCCCACGCCGCTGCTACGCGGGCCAGGATGTCGCGAGGCCGATCCTCGGCGATCACCTTGACGTGATGCCAGCCGATCTGTCGCACGCGCCGCAGGCGTTTGACGTCCCAGGCATACCGAATTCGGTCCGTCCGATGCTGATCACCGTCGTACTCGACAGCGATCATCACGTCGTCCCAGCCCATGTCGAGATACGCGAACGTGTGGCCCCAGTCGTCGATCACCGGTATCTGGGTCATCGGCCGCGGGTATCCGGCGTCGATCAGCAACAGCCGCAGCCACGTCTCCTTCGGTGATTGCGCACCGCCGTCCATCAGGTCGATGGCGATCCGCAGCTGCCTGAGACCGCGTGCCCCCTTGATATCGCGCGATCAGCGACGCCACGTCTTCGGCCGCGAGACCCGTTGCGCGTGACAGTGCGTCGAGATGAGCGACCGCCACATCCCGCGGACAGGTGTCGCCCGAGGTCGTAGGCCGCGCGCTGCGGCGTGGCCACCGCCATGCCGTGCAACTCCATGACGTCGTCCGATGCGAAGTGATCGTTGCGCGTGATGATGCCGCTGGGTGGTCGATTGTTCGGCCAGAGCAGTTCTATCGCAGCCTTCTCGTCGACCCAGAGCGACCCATGAAGTGCAGATGCGGCACGACCGGTGACCGGCGCTTTACGGCCCGACCACAACCATGCGCCGACCGTATTGGTGTACAGCGACGGTTCGGCGATCCTCGGCGTGTACACGTCTGGGTAGATGGCGCGATATTTCCACCGCAGTTGACCCCACGTGACTTCATTGCGGTCGATGGCTTCGCTGCCCAAGAAGATGGTTCCCATGGGTCGAGCGTGATTCGGTGCTCCGACACGCGACGAGCCAGTAGCCATGGTTGTGCACAGGGCATCTTGACGACAGTGAATGCTGTCTCGGCAGCGGCACGCCGGCGCGGCAGCGGCGCCACACCGAGTTAGCGCCAGCTGGGCAGCCAGATCTCCATGTTCCAGGTGGACTGTGAAATCGGCAGCCCCGTGAGGATCGGGAACATCCACGCGAAGTTCGTAATGACAACGGCCACATACAGACACACGACGAGCAGGCCGAGTGTGTGCCGTTCGGCGTTCTGCCTTGGCGCATAGAGGATGTCGCCGAGGATCAACGCGATCGCCATCACCAGGAACGGGGCCATGGGCGCGGCGTAGAAGAAGTACATCTGCCGGTCGATGTCGGCGAACCAGGGCAGGTATCCGGCGCAGTAGCCGACCAACACCACGGCGTACCGCCAGTCGCGCTTGACGAACGCCCGCCACAGGGCCCAGCCCAATATCGGCACCGCGAGGAACCACATCGCGGGCGTGCCGACCAGCATGACCGCCTTGACGCACGACTGCGCGCCGCACCCGGCGACGTTCTCCTGGTCGATCGCGTACAGCACGGGCCGCAACGACATCGGCCACGTCCACGGCTTCGATTCCCACGGATGGTGATTGCCTGCGGCGTTGGTCAGCTCCGAGTGGAACTTGTAGACCGTGTAGGTGTAGTGCCACAGCGAGCGGATCGCGTCGGGCATCAACCCGCCCTCGCCGATCGTCTGCCCTTCCTCGTGCCGGTTGGTCGCCGTCTCCGAGGCGAACCACGCCCCATACGACGCGAGGTAGACCCCGAAGGGAATCAGGCCAATCACGTACACCGTCGGCCCGAAGTCACGCCGCAGCGTGCCAAGCCACGGCCTCGGCACCCGGTACTGGCGCCGCGCCGCGACGTCGAACGCCAACGTCATCAGCCCGAAGAACAGAACGAAGTACAGACCCGACCACTTGGTCGCGAACGCCAGACCGAGCAACACGCCTGCGCCGAAGCGCCACCAACGCACCCCGAGGCGCGGGCCCCACGGCGTCTCGCCGATGCGGCCCTCGAGCAGCGCGACGTGCATCCGCTCGCGCATCTGGTCGCGGTCGACGATCAGCGCGCCGAACGCCGCCACCACGAACACCACCAGGTAGACGTCCAGCAGGGCGGTGCGCGCCGAGACGAAGCTGACGCCGTCGGCGATGATCAGCAGCCCGGCGATCCCGCCGATCAGCGTCGAGCGGGCGATGCGGCGGACGATCCTGGCCGTGAGCAGGACGATGATCACGCCGCACACCGCGCCGCTGAACCGCCAGCCCAGCCCGTTGTAGCCGAATATCGCCTCGCCGATGGCCATCAGCTGCTTGCCGACCGGTGGGTGTACCACCAGCCCGTAACCAGGGTTGTCCTCGACACCGTGGTTGCCGAGCATCTGCCAGGCCTGCGGCGCGTAGTGCTTCTCGTCGAAGATCGGCGTCGACCCGTCGGTGGGCGAACCGAGGTTGAGGAACCGTGTCAGCGCCGCGATGGCGGTGATCACCGCCGTCATGGCCCAGCCCTGCAAACGGTCGACGGGCCCGAAGTCGGGGGCGGGCACCAACGGGTCCGGACTGATCACCGGGACCGCGCGCGGGGCGTCGAGGACGTCCGGGACATCCATGACGTCCGAGTCGGCGGGCGAGGCGGTCACACGAGCGATCGTAGGCTGTGCAGTGTGACGGATGGTCGACTGCTGCTCGCGGCCACGCCGTTGGGGCAGGTCGGGGACGCTTCGGCGCGTCTGGTCGAGGCGCTGGGCAGCGCCGACGTGATCGCCGCCGAGGACACCCGCCGGATCCGGATCCTGGCGCAGGCGCTCGGCGTCAAGCCGGCGGGCCGGGTGGTCAGCTTCTTCGACCAGAACGAGGCATCCCGGGTGCCCGCGCTGGTCGACGACATCGCGGCGGGTGCGACGGTGCTGGTGGTCAGCGATGCGGGCATGCCGCTGATCAGCGATCCGGGGTATCGCCTCGTCGTGGCGTGCGCCGAGGCCGGGCTGCAGGTCAGCTGCCTGCCGGGCCCGTCGGCGGTGACGACGGCGCTGGCCGTGTCGGGCCTGCCGTCGGACCGGTTCTGCTTCGAGGGCTTCGCGCCGCGCAAGCACGCCGCGCGGACGTCGTGGCTGGCCGCGCTGTCCGGTGAGCAGCGGACGTGTGTGTTCTTCGAGTCGCCGCGTCGCCTGGCCGAGTGCCTGCGCGACGCCGTCGACGCGCTCGGCCCCGACCGGCGCGCAGTGGTGTGCCGCGAGCTGACCAAGACGCACGAGGAGGTCAGGCGGGGATCGTTGGCGGAGCTCGCCGAGTGGGCCGCCGACGGCGTGCTCGGTGAGATCACCGTGGTGCTCGCCGGGGCCCAACCCCGCGCCGACGTCGCGACACTGGTCGCCGAGGTGCTGGCCAGGGTCGAGGCGGGCGCCCGGGTCAAGGACGCCTGCGCCGAGATCATCGCCGAGAACCCCGGCGCCCCGTCCCGCAACGCGCTCTACGACGCCGTTCTCAGGTCCCGCGGCTAGAGCCGTTCGGTCCCGCGGCTATAAAGGTCGCCATGGCATTGCCCGCACTCGTCCTCGTCCACGGTGGCGCGCATGCCGCTGACTGCTGGGATCTCACCATCGACGAGATCCGCAGGCTGGCACCGGATTTGACGGTGCTCGCGGTGGATCTGCCGGGTCGGCGGGACAAGCCGGGCGATCTGTGGACGCTGACCACCGCCGACTGGGTGGCCTCCGTCGTCGCCGACGTCGAGGATGCCGGGCTGGACGACGTCGTGATCGTCGGTCATTCGATGGCAGGGCTGACGGTCCCCGGCGTGGTCACCAAGCTCGGCGCGGCCCGGGTGCGCGAGATGATCCTCGCGGGGGCCTGCGTCCCACCCGAGGGCAAGACCATGGTGGACGTGATTGCGCGGCCGGTCGCCATGATCGCCCGCCGCAATGCGCGCAAGCGCGGGCCGTACGAGGCGGGCCCCATCCTGGCGCGGTTCGCATTCCTCAACGGCGTGCCCCGGGCGCGCCGCCGCTTCATGGCGGGCCGCCTGTATCCCGAGTCCTCACAGATTCCGGTCGAGGCGGTATCCCGCAGGGACATGCCCGACGAGGTGCCGCGCACGTGGATCCTGACCCTTCGGGACCGCACTCATCCGGTCGGTGAGCAGCGGGCGAGCATCGAGGCGCTCGGCGGCGTGCAGGAGGTGATCGAGATGGACACCTGTCACGGCCTCATGGTCAGCGAGCCGGAACGGCTGGCGGAGCTCCTGGTCGAGCGCTGCCTGCGGTGGCAGTGAGCGCGGTCGACTACGCGTCGGGTGCCGACGACTCGGTCCGGTGCAGCGCGTCGAGCAGCCGTCCGCCGGGCGCCCCGTCCTCCCCGAACAGCTTGCGCTGAAGCTCGATCATCGGCGGAAAGGCGCGGTGCAGCACCGCGATCCCCTCCGGGCTCAGCACGACGTTCTTGGCGCGGAAGTCGGATGCGCTGCGCACCCGTTTCACCCAGCCCTTCGATTCCAGTGCCTTCATCATCTGCGAGACCTGCATGGTGCCAATGTCTCCCGCTCGCGCGAGGTCGACCTGGGTGACGGGCTCCCCGGACCGTCCCAGCCACGCGGCCAGCGCAAGCGTCTGAAACTGGAGGTGGGTGAGGTCGAAGTAGGCCAGCACGCGGTCCGCCTCCCGCACGTAGCGATGCATGACGCGCCACAACACGAAGCCGACCGCGCGCTCCGGGGAACCCAGCGTGGCGGTCGCGAAGAGGTCTGCGATCGCCGCCGCATCGTTGCTCACGAACGCAGAGCGTAGACAACTCACAGCCCAAGCATATGCTAAAGGTGTTTACTATCGGTTGAGGCCGGAAGATCCGAGGGGAGTCCACGAACCTCGAAGGAGGCTCTCAGCAACGAGTGATATCAAGTTGGACATCGGCTTTCACGACTACGAACACGTCCGTGCCCTGAGCGACGGCACGGTCAAGATCGACGGCGTGGAGCGCACCTGTCCACACCGCCCGATCCTGGTGTTCCCGGCCCGCCCCGTTCCGCCACTCGGCGATCACCGTCGACGCATTCCTGCGTTGGCGCCAGGGACCGTCGGGGCGTCGCGTGACGTGCGGCGAGGTCTTCGCAAGCCACTGCGCACCTAGGAGGAATCATGAAAATCGTTGGACTGGAAGAACACTACGTCACGCCGGAGGTCATCACCGCGTGGCAGGGGCTCGACCCGCAGTGGCAGGACCCCATCACCAGGCCCTCGGACGACGGCGAGATCGAACGCGGGCTGCTGTCGCTGGGCAGCGAACGGCTGGCGGTCATGGACGACGCAGGGGTCGACACCCAGGTGCTCTCGCTCACCACGCCGGGGCTGTGGAATCTGAACACCGCCGACGCCGTCGCGTTGCAGACCGCGTGCAACGACCGTCTTGCCGCGGCGGTGCGCCGAAAACCCGGACCGGTTCCAGGGTTTCGCCACACTGGCCGTGCAGAATCCCGAAGCCGCCGCATCCGAACTGGGGCGTGCGGTCAGCTCGCTCGGCTTCCACGGTTCACTGATCTTCAGCCGTACCCGCGACAGGTCCATCGACCACAGCGACTTCTGGCCGGTGTTCGAGGCGGCCGAAGCGCTCGGCGCGCCGCTCTACCTGCACCCCCAGCCGCCGCCCGCATCGGTGCGGACCGCCTACTACGCCGGCTTCGGCGACGTCGTCGACTCCGCCTTCGCCACCCACGGAGTCGGCTGGCACTACGACGCCGGAGTGCAGCTGCTCCGGCTGATCCTCGCCGGGGTGTTCGACCGCTTCCCCGGCCTGCAGGTGATCCTGGGCCACTGGGGCGAGATGGTGCCGTTCTACCTCGACCGGATCGACCGACTGGCGCCGATCGCCGGCCTGCAGCGCACCGTGTCCGAGTACGTCCAGAACAACGTGTTCCTCACGCCCGGAGGCGTTTTCAGCCAGAGGTACCTGTCGTGGGCTCTCGAGGTCGTCGGCATCGACCGGATCATGTTCGCGGCCGATTACCCGTACGTGCCGACCGACGGCGGGCTCGCCAGGAAGTTCCTCGAGGACGCGGCGCTCAGCGACGACGATCGCGAGAAGATCGCGTCGGGCAACTGGGCGCGGCTGTGTGCGGGGATCCGGCGCTGACCGGTCCGAGGCCGATCGTCGGCGCCGCCTTGTGCAGGCACTCCCGCCACTCGGCGTCCGGATCGGAATCGGCGGTGATGCCGCCGCCGACGCCGAGCACCGCGCGGCCGGTGCCGTCGAACTCGACGGTGCGGATCGCCACGTTCAGCTCGGTGCCCGCGACGGGAGAGGCCAAACCGACTGTCCCGCAATAGATTCCGCGTCGCACCGGCTCCCATCCGGCCAGCAGTTCGCGGGCCCTGCGCTTCGGCGTGCCGGTGACCGACGCCGGGGGGAACATCGCGTCGAGCACGGCGGAGATGGGGACGGCGGTGTCGACGCGCGCGGAGACGGTCGACACCAGGTGCCACACGCCTGGCGCGGGACGCACCGCCAGCAGTTCGGGCACGGTGACGCTTCCGGTGACCGCGACGCGGCCGAGGTCGTTGCGGACCAGGTCGACGATCATGATGTTCTCGGCGACGTCCTTGACCGACGCGCGCAGCGCCGACGGTGCCTCGTCGATCGGCAGCGTGCCCTTGATGGGGCTCGAGTCGACCGCGTCGCCGACGCGCCGCAGGAACAGTTCGGGTGAGAGCGAGGCGACCGCGCCCCAGGCTCCCGCGACGAACGCCGCACGGGCAGGCGCGGTGCGCGCGACGGCCTCGGCGAAGAAGTCGACGGGCGCACCGCTGACCTGCACCGACGAACTGCGTGCACACACACGCCTGGTACACCTCGCCCGCTGCGATCGCGTCGAGGCAGGCCAGCACTCCCGCCTGATGGGCGTCCCGGTCGGCGTGGCCCCAGGCGACGTGGCAGGGCGGCCTCGGCACGTCCGCGGTCAGCGCCTCGGTCAGCCAGGCCGGCGCCGCCGCGCCGGAAAGGCTTTCGTACCACCAGGTTCCGTCACCGTCCTGACGCAGGACGTCATCCGTCCAGCCGCCTGCGGCCTCGGGGATGCGTGGCCCGTGCCCGTCGGCCCCCGCGTCGGGATAGGACAGGTACCCGATCCAGCCGCCGCCGACCGCATCGCCGGGTGATCCCGGTGCGGTGTCGAACACGTCGCCGACGCCGACCGGCTCGATCGCGACACTCGGCACGATCACCGCGCGCGATCCGAACCATTCGCCGGTCAGCGCGGCAGGGGGAGGCAGCCCGTGGTGCGAGGTCGCCGAGGCCAGGGCGCGCAGCACCGACGGGTGCCTGGCCCAGCTCGGCGATCCGCTCGACGCGCATCGCCCTAGCTTGTCAGACGCTCAACGCGACAGCTCCCGGGCGACCTTTACGCCGCCGAGCTTCTCCGGATTGCGCATGGCGTAGAAGTGGCGTGATCACGCCGCCGGTGATCTCGACCGAGATCACGCCCTCCAGGTTGTCGCCGAGGTACAGCACCAGGGCGGGCGCGCCGTTGTAGAACGCGGGCTCGACGCGGCCGTCGTCGCCTGCGAAGCGCAGCAGGCCGAGGATGAGCCGGGCGACGCGTTGCGCCCCGGCGACCGGCTTGCGCGCGGCGCTGGCCTTGCCGTCGCTGTCGGCGGTCCACACCACGTCGGGCGCCAGCATCGTGATCAGCGCGTCGATGTCGCCCGTCGCCGCGGTCGCGAAGAACTGCGCGGTGAGTTCGAGCGACTGCTTGGGATCGACCGGCTCGAAGCGCTTGCGCCGGGACTGCACGTGCTCGCGGGCGCGGTGTGCCATCTGACGCACCGCCGCCGTGGACTTGCCGATCGTCGTGGCGATTTCGTCGTGGCCGAAGCCGAACACCTCGCGCAGCACGAACACCGCCCGCTCGTCGGGGCTCAACGTCTCCAGCACCACCATCATCGCCATCGACACCGACTCGGCGAGCACGACGTCCGACGACGCGTCGCCCGCGTCGACAGCAGCGGTTCGGGTAGCCACGGTCCGACGTACTCCTCACGCCTGCGGGCCTGGGCCCGCAGCGCGTTGAGTGCCTGCCGGGTGACGAGCTGGGCGAGGTAGGCCTTGGTGTCCTGCACGCCGTCCAGATCCACCGTCGGCCCACCGCAGGTAGCTCTCCTGCAGCACGTCATCGGATTCGGTTGCCGTTCCGAGGATCTCGTAGGCGATCGTGAACAGCAGCGGGCGCAGGTGCGTGAACCGTTCGGCGTGCTCGTCACCCGGCGCGGCGTTCATCGGAGGGTCGCCGCCTTCGCTCTCCGCCAGGTGCTCGGCGCGCTTGCCGCCCTTGATCCAGAAGTACGAGCCCGGCTTGCGGGCCTCCTTCGCCAGGAACGAGATCGTCCCCTTGCAGACGGCCTCCTTGATCGAGGCCGCGGCGCGACCGCCGACGTACAACGGCATCACGCGGTCGTCCAGATGGGCGAGCTGCACGATGCCGCCGGTGCGGCCCAGGCTGACGCACTGGCCCGTGAACGCCTGGTTCACCGCCGCGGGTTGGGTGCCTGCGATTCGGCTCAGCACGGTGTTCGCGGCCTGCGCGCCGAGCGGGATCGCCGCCTGGCAGCTCATCCGCAGAGGTGAATCCGACGGTGCGGCAGCATCTCCCGCGGCGATGACGTACGGGTTGTCGACACTGGTCAGCGTCTCGTCGGTGAGCAGCCGGCCGATCGCGTCGGTGGCGAGACCGCTGCGGGTGGCCAGGTCGGGCACGCCGAACCCGGCCGTCCAGATGGTCAGCGCGCTGCGCAGTTCGCGACCGTCGGCCAGCACCACCGCATCCTGGCGCACCTCGGTCACCTTGGTGCCTGGCCCGTCGAGGACGGTCACGCCCAGCTTCTTCATCCGCTTGGCGACCGACTTGCGGCCGGGCCCGCTCAGGTAGGGGCCGAGCACGCCGCCGCACACCAGCGTCACCGCGTGGCCCTGCTCGGCCAGTTCGGCGGCGGTCTCGATACCCGTCGGGCCCGCGCCGACCACCGTCACCGGTGCGCCCGGATGAACCTCGGCCACTGCCGTCGCGCAAGGGCTCGGCGTGCTCCAACTCCGAGATGGGGTAGGCGAATTCGGCGGCGCCGGGAACGGTCGGCGCGGCGCCCGTGCTCCCGACCGCGTAGATGAGGTAGTCGTATCCGATGGTGTCACCGGATCCCAGCGTCACGGTGCGGGCAGGCGCGTCGATGCGTTCGGCCGTGTCGACCAGCAGCCGAACGTCGGCGCCGAGCACGTCGGGGTAGTCGACGACGGCGTCGTCGGAGCCGGTGACGAGCTGATGCAACCGGATCCGCTCGACGAACTTCGGCCGCGGGTTGATCAGCGTGATCGCGACGTCGGCGATTGAGGCGAAGGTGGTTGGCCGCGATGACGCCTGCGTATCCGCCACCGATCACGACGACGTCGGTCTTCTTGGTCATGACTACTCCTTTGAAGTCGTGGCCCCCTGTGATCGGGAACCGGTCTGACCTCAAGACACCGCTGACCGACGAAGTGTGACACGGCTGCGCCGAATGTGGTGCAGCTCACTCCACCTGGTAGCGGGGAAACACGCCCTCGGGCTTCGGCAGCGCCGTGCCAGGCGCCAGCCGCGCCGCCACGGCGGCGAATGTGCGCTGGTCGGCGGGCTGCCCGAGCAGGTCGAGCAGCTTGGCCGCGGAATCCGGCATCACCGGCTGGACCAGCAGTGCGGCGATGCGCACCACTTCGAGCGTGGTGTAGAGCACCGTGCCGAACCGCTCCTGATCCGACGGCGGCGTCACTCTTGCGCAGCACCCACGGTTCCTGCGCGGAGAAGTACCGGTTGGCCGCGCCGAGCATCAGCCAGATGGCTTCCAGCGCGAGGTGCATGGCGGGAACGTCGAAGTGCTCGCGCACCTTCGCCAACAGACCGTCGGCGATCGCCAGCAGATCGCGGTCGTCGCCGGTGAACTCGCCAGGCTGCGGCACGACGCCGTCGAGATTCTTGTTCACCATCGACAGCGACCGCTGGGCGAGATTGCCCAGTTCGTTGGCCAGATCGGTGTTGATCCGGCTGATGATCGCGTCCTCGCTGTAGCTGCCGTCCTGGCCGAACGGCACCTCCCGCAACAGGAAGTAGCGCACCTGGTCGAGCCCGAAGGCGTCGACGAGCGCGACTGGGTCGACGACGTTGCCGACCGACTTGCTCATCTTCTCGCCGCGGCTGAAGATGAAGCCGTGTGCGAAGACCCGCCGCGGCAGCTCGATGCCGGCCGACATCAGGAACGCGGGCCAGTACACCGTGTGGAACCGGATGATGTCCTTGCCGATCATGTGCAGATCGGCGGGCCAGAAGCGGCGGAAGTCGGCGGAGTCGGTGTCGGGGTAGCCGGCGCCCGTCAGATAGTTGGTCAGCGCGTCGACCCAGACGTACATGACGTGGTCGGGGTGGCCGGGAACCTGCACGCCCCAGTCGAATGTCGTGCGCGAGATCGACAGGTCGCGCAGGCCACCCGAGACGAAGCTGACGACCTCGTTGCGGCGCACGTCGGGTCCGATGAACTCGGGGTGCGCCTCGTAGTGCGCCAGCAACCGTTCGGCGTAGGCCGACAGCCGGAAGAAGTACGTCTGCTCCTCGGTCCACGTCACCTCGGTGCCCGTCTCGGTCGCGATCCGCGATCCGTCGGGGCGCTCCTCGAGTTCGTCCTCGGTGAAGAAGCGCTCGTCGCGCACCGAGTACCAGCCCGAGTACGAGTCGAGGTAGATGTCACCCGACTCGTACATGCGGTTCCAGATCGCGATGGACGCCTCGATGTGGTCGGCGTCGGTGGTCCGGATGAAGCGGTCGAAGGAGATGCCGAGCTTCTCCTGCATCGCCTGGAACGCGTCGGAGTTGCGCCGTGCGAGGTCGGCGGTCGGGATGCCCTCGGCAGCGGCGGTCTGCGCCATCTTGAGGCCGTGCTCGTCGGTGCCGGTGAGGAACCGGACGTCGAAGCCGTCGAGCCGCTTGAACCGCGCGATCGCGTCGGTGGCGATGTATTCGTAGGCGTGCCCGATGTGCGGCGCACCGTTGGGATACGCAATGGCCGTCGTGACGTAGTACGGCTGGCTCTGGGTACTCATCGCGCTTCACCCTATTGTCTTGGCTTGTGTCCGGGAAAAGGGATAACCGCCCACCCCCACCCGCGCCAGAGCCATTGGCGCCGCTCGTCGACGCGCACACTCACCTCGACGCCTGCGGTGCGTCCGACGCCGACGACGTCCACGCAATCCTCGACCGCGCCGAGGCGGTGGGCGTCGAGGCGGTCGTGACGATCGCCGACGACCTCGACTCGGCGCGGTGGGTCACCCATGCGGCCGACTGGGACCCGAGGGTGTACGCCGCGGTGGCATTGCACCCGACGCGCGCCAACGCGCTCACCGACGACGCCAGGGCCGAGATCGAACGGCTCGCCGCCCACCCCAGGGTCGTCGCGATCGGGGAGACCGGGATGGACATGTACTGGCCGGGGAAACTGGACGGCTGCGCGGACCCGGCCCAGCAGCGCGAGGCGTTCGCATGGCACATCGACCTGGCCAAGCGGACGGGCAAGCCGCTGATGATCCACAACCGCGACGCCGACGCCGAGGTTCTCGACGTGCTGCGTGCCGAGGGCGCGCCCGACGCGGTGATCTTCCACTGTTTCTCGTCGGGGCCGGAGATGGCCATGGCGTGCGTCGACGCCGGCTGGTTGCTCAGCCTGTCCGGCACGGTGAGCTTCAAGAACGCGTCGGCGCTGCGCGACGCGGCGCGGTTGATTCCGTCCGGGCAGTTGCTCGTCGAAACCGACGCGCCGTTCCTGACCCCGCATCCGTATCGTGGGGCACCGAATGAGTCGTACTGCCTGCCCTATACGGTGCGGGCATTGGCCGAGGTCGTCGACCGTCCGGCGATCGACGTAGCCCACGACACGTCGAGGAACGCCATCAGAATCTACGGAATGCGTCGGTGACGTGAGTTGCCCCCTGGATGCGCTTTCGTTACCGTTCTGTAATCGAATGGTCGTCGGGGATGCTCAGCGCGTCGACCTCATAGTCGGAGATAGACACCCTTGAACGCCTTGGACAGACTTCATCACTCGCGCTCGCCCATGTTGCGGCTACTCGTCGGAGCGTTGCTGGCAACGCTCGTCTTCGCCGGCGGCTACGCCGTTTCGGCGCACAAGACCGTCACGCTGACCGTCGACGGGGCGTCGATGACGGTGCCCACGATGAAGTCGCACGTCATCGACGTGGTGAAGGAATACGGCTTCGACGTCGGCGAGCGGGACGACCTGTACCCGGCCGGCGACGCCGTCGTGCACCAGTCCGACACCATCGTGCTGCGGCGCAGTCGGCCGCTGCAGATTTCGCTGGACGGCCACAACAGCAGGCAGGTCTGGACCACCGCGTCCACCGTCTCCGAGGCGCTCGCGCAGTTGTCGATGTCGGACACCGCGCCCGCGGCGGCCTCCCGTGGCAGTCGAGTGCCGCTCGAGGGCATGTCACTGCCGGTAGTGAGTCCACGAACGGTGCAGATCAACGACGGCGGCGTGGTTCGGACCGTTCGATTGGCCGCGGCTAACGTCGCGGGTTTGCTTGAGGCGGCGGGCGCGCCTCTGCTGCAGAGCGACACCGTGGTGCCTGCCGCGTCGTCGCCCGTCATCGACGGCATGCAGATCCAGGTCACGCGGGTGCGCGTCGAGAAGACGACCCAGCGGATACCGCTGCTGCCGGTCAACCGGGAGGTCCCCGACCCGACCATGAACATGAGCCGTCGGGTGGTCGACGACCCAGGAAACCCGGGCACGCAAGACGTCACCTTTGCCATCGCCTACGTCAACGGAGTCGAGGCCAGCAGGTTGCCAGTAGCCAATGTCGTGATCAATCCGGCCCGTGATGCGGTGCTCCGAGTGGGCGCCAAACCCGGCACCGAAGTGCCCCCAGTGGCCAATCCAGCTACCTGGGACGCGCTGTCGCGCTGCGAAGCGGGAGGTAATTGGGCCATTAATACGGGTAACGGTTTTTATGGCGGCGTCCAATTTGATCAGAACACATGGGAGCGACAGGGTGGTTTGCGCTATGCTCCTAGAGCCGATCTGGCTACACGGGAAGAGCAGATCGCGATTGCTGAGGTAACACGGGCGCGTCAAGGCTGGGGCGCTTGGCCAGTCTGTAGTGGGAGAGTGGGTGCAAACTGACGATTCGGCTGCTCGGTCGCACCGAGATCAGGCATCTGGCCAAAGAACTTGACTTCCGGCCACGGAAGTCGTTCGGCCAGAATTTCGTCCATGACGCGAACACGGTGCGCCGCATCGTGTCGGCGTCCGGGGTCAATCGCAACGACCACGTCTTCGAGGTGGGTCCCGGACTGGGATCGCTGACGCTGGCGCTGCTGGACCGCGGGTCGCGAGTGACCGCCGTCGAGATCGATCCGGTCTTGGCTCGGCAACTTCCGCAGACCGTCGCCGAGCACTCGCACAGCGAGATCGGTCGACTTACGGTGCTGCACCGCGACATCCTCACGTTCAAGCAGACCGACCTGGAGGATCAGCCGACCGCGCTGGTGGCCAATCTGCCGTACAACGTGGCCGTACCTGCGCTTCTGCATCTGATGGCCGAGTTCCCCACGATCCGCACCGTCATGGTGATGGTGCAGGCCGAGGTCGCCGAACGCCTCGCCGCCGAGCCCGGCGGCAAGGACTACGGCGTGCCAAGCGCGAAGGTGCGCTTCTACGGCAACGTCCGGCGCTACGGAATGGTCTCGCCGACGGTCTTCTGGCCGATCCCGCGGGTCTATTCGGGACTGGTCCGCATCGACCGGCACGAAACCTCACCGTGGCCCACCGAGTCCGACTTCCGCGACAAGGTGTTCTCACTCATCGACATCGCGTTCGCGCAACGGCGCAAGACCTCGCGCAACGCGTTCGCAGAGTGGGCCGGATCCGGCAACGAGTCGGCCGAGCGTCTGCTGTCCGCGAGCATCGACCCGTCACGTCGCGGTGAGACTCTCGGCATCGCCGACTTCGTCCGTCTCCTGCAGCGTTCCGGGCAGTGGAATCCCGCGGCGCGCGAGGCGAGCAGAGTGCCGCAGCAGGCCAACCAGCTCCGTACCTACTGACCCACGCCTAGTCGCCTTCCTCCTTCCGGAGGTTGGCGGCTTGGCGTGCGTCCTTGTCGATGAGCTCGTCCATCAGTGGCGTCTCGGCGACCACGGGGTAACTGCCGGTGTACCCGACGCGTTCGCGGGCCATCGCCAGGACGCGTGGGCGCACGGCGTACCAGCCGCCGATCAGCGCGGGCACGATCACGACGAGCGCGATGAGGTTCCAGTGCCGAACAGCCGGAAACTCGGGCGCTCGAGAATGCCCTTCTTCGACCAGCGGTACAGCTGGATCTGACAGATCACGATGGTGGCCCACGACGCGATGATGCCCAGTGCCGACAGGTCGAGCGCGATGTTGAACGCCTCCGACGGCACCACCAGATTCAGGAAGACGCCCACCACCGTGAAACACGCGGTGAGCGCGATACCCGCAAACGGCACACCACGTTTCGTCATCCTGGCGGTGAATTTTGGCGCACTACCGTTCAAAGACATCGACCGAAGGATGCGGCCGGTGGAGTACAGACCGGCGTTCAGGCTGGACAGTGCGGCCGTCAACACGACGAAGTTCATGATGTCGCCCGCGGCGGGCACGCCGATGCTGGAGAAGAACGTCACGAACGGACTGGTGCCCTGTTTGTACGCGGTGTACGGCAGCAAAAGAGCGAGCAGAATCAGCGACCCGACGTAGAACACCGCGATCCGGAAGACCACCGAGTTGATGGCCTTCGGCATGACCTTTGCCGGGTCCGCGGTTTCGCCCGCCGCGGTGCCCACCAATTCGACTGCGGCGTAGGCGAAGATGACACCGGACGTGATGATCACCAGCTGCAGTATCCCGGTGGGCAGGATGCCGCCGTTGTCGGCGATGACCGATACGCCGGTGGGCTGCCCCTCGACCGCATGAACCAGCCCGTGCCGATGGCAGACGATCGCCGGCCGTCGAGGTGCCGAGCGACGACCTTGTCGTCAGCCGACTCCTCTTCGTGTGCCAGCGCTGAGGTGTCGTACCCGGTCGAGGTCATCGTTCGACGCTAACCGCGGGTTACCGAGGGGGAAACTCGGAGACAGTAAACGTTGAGTCAAGTAACTATCTGCGGGGTCATTTCAGCGCCCGGGTGATGAGCGCGATGAACTCGGCGCAGGTACCGTAGCGCTTGTCCGGGTCCTTGGCCATCGCCTTGGCCAGGATCGAGTCGAATGCGTGTGGAATCCAATCGATTTGGCGGGAGTAGCGGGGGACCGGGCGGTTCAGATGATCGTCCATCAGGGCGATCGTCGATGTCGACCTGAAAGGTGGTGCACCGGTGAGTAGTTCGACTGCCGTACACGCCAACGCATACTCGTCGACGGCCGCCGAAGGGGTACGGCCGTGCAGGAGTTCGGGGGCGGTATAGGGCAGCGAGGCCTCGATGTGTGTCGGCCGGTGGCGGGCGTCCTCGGCAACTGAGCGTGCCACGCCGAAGTCGATCAGCACGGCGCCGCCGCGCGAGAAGTCTTCGAACACAAGGATGTTCGTCGGCTTCACATCGCAGTGCACGATCCCGTTCGAGTGGGCGAAGTCCAGTGCGGACGCCACGTCGGCGAGCGCGGTGAGCCGGTCGCGCATGGTGGCCAGGTTGCTCACCGTGCCTCCGTCGATGAGCGCCATGGCCAGCCAGCCCGGGCCGCTCTGATACATCGAGACGACGTGTGGGTGATCGAGACGGTTGGCAAATGCGAATTCGCGCTGGAGGCGGTCCATGTGGATGGCATCGCGATGGTGCTCGTCGAGCACCTTGAGCGCGACGGTGCGGTCCGGTTCGGCAGCATGGTGGGCCCGGTACACCGTGGCGGATCCACCTTGGCCAACGACACCGTCGACCACGTAATCCTCGAAGCGGTCGTCGGGCACCAGCACACTCTCAGCGTAGGGTTTGGCAGGCTTCCGCAAGCGGCGGCCGCGGCTGCGGCGTGATCCTTGACACACCTTCCGAGCAAACACTAGCGTGGTGATCCTCCGGTGTCGGAAAGTTTGGTGCCGAGCGGCGGGATCCAACGAGGGGTATCTCACCACTTCGTACTTGCCCGCGTCGTCGCGGCGATAATGTCGTGGCGTGCCCTCCTCCGATGGAAATACGGCGTCCGAGTGGGTGCCGACGGGTTCCGTCACCGTGCGCGTGCCCGGCAAGGTCAATCTCTTCCTGGGCGTCGGGGATCTGCGTGACGACGGCTATCACGAACTGACCACCGTCTTCCACGCCGTATCGCTGTTCGACGAGATCACCGTCCGCAATGCCGACCTGCTGTCGTTGGAACTGTCCGGCGAGGGCGTCGAATCGCTGCCCAACGATCACCGCAATCTGGCGTGGCGCGCGGCGGAGCTGCTGGCCGAGCACGTCGGTCGCGGGCCCGACGTCGCGATCTCGGTCGAGAAGTCGATCCCCGTGGCAGGCGGGATGGCAGGGGGCAGCGCCGACGCCGCCGCGGTCCTGGTGGCCGTCAACGCGCTGTGGGAGCTCGGCGTACCGCGGCGGGATCTTCACGCATTAGCCGCTGAGCTGGGCAGCGACGTGCCCTTCGCGTTGCACGGAGGCACCGCCCTCGGCACGGGCCGCGGGGAACAGCTGGCTACCGTGTTGGCCCGCAACACGTTCCACTGGGTGCTGGCCTTCGCCAAGGGCGGCCTGTCGACGCCGAAGGTGTTCGCAGAGATGGACCGCCTGCGCGCGGACTCCAGCCGCGGCCAGTCGCCGTCCCGGCTCGACGAGCCCGAGCCCCTGCTGGCGGCGCTCGCCTCCGGGGACGCCGCGCAGCTGGCGCCGTTGCTCGGCAACGACCTGCAGCCGGCGGCGTTGAGCCTGGACCCGGGACTGCGCCGCACGCTGCGCGCGGGCCAGGACGCGGGTGCGCTGGCCGGGATCGTGTCGGGCTCGGGGCCCACGTGCGCGTTCCTGTGCTCGTCGGCGTCCTCGGCGATCGACGTCGGCGTGGAGTTGGCAGGCGCGGGCGTCTGCCGCACGGTGCGGGCGGCCAGCGGGCCCGTGCACGGCGCACGCATCGTGCCGACGCCGTCGGCGCACATCTGAAGTGTGACCCACGCCTCAATTCGCGTATTGGTTTGGTAGTTACTTAAGAGTCTCTTAAGATGATCGACGGTGAAAACTACCGGTCACGCGTCCCACGCGCCGACTTCTCCCATCGTGTTCTTCGATGGGCGGATCGGCGGCGCTGGCACCGGTCGGCAGGATTTCCCCTGGGCAACCACTTCCTGGTTGGCTGGGCTGACGCAGGCATCACCGTTTCGAAACAAAACCGCTCCCGAATCGTGTGTGCGCGCCTTCTGGAAAGCGCATACCAGCAGGTGGAGCATGGATAATCGGGCAGTGGCGCCTGAACCCAGGAGGTCGTCGTGAGCAGATTCACCGAGAAGATGTACCGCAACGCCCGGACGGTGACGACGGGCATGGTCACCGGTGAGCCACACGAACCCCTCCGCCAGACCTGGGGCGAGGTGCACGAGCGGGCCCGTCGCATCGCAGGCGGTCTCGCCGCCGCGGGCGTCGGCCACGGCGACGCGGTCGGCGTGCTGGCCGGTTTCCCGGTGGAGATCGCCCCGACCGCGCAGGGCCTCTGGATGCGTGGCGCGAGCCTGACGATGCTGCACCAGCCCACCCCGCGCACCGACCTGGTGGTCTGGGCCGAGGACACCATGAACGTGATCGGGATGATCGAGGCCAAGGCCGTCGTCGTCTCCGAACCGTTCCTGGTCGCCATCCCGGTGCTGGAGGAGAAGGGCATCACGGTCCTCACCGTCGGCGATCTGCTCGCCGCCGATCCGATCGACCCCGTCGAGACCAGCGAGGACGACCTCGCCCTCATGCAGCTGACGTCCGGCTCGACGGGCTCGCCCAAGGCCGTCCAGATCACGCACCGCAACATCCACTCCAACGCCGAGGCGATGTTCATCGGCGCCCAGTACGACGTCGACAAGGACGTCATGGTCAGCTGGCTGCCCTGCTTTCACGACATGGGCATGGTCGGCTTCCTCACGATCCCGATGTACTTCGGCGCCGAGCTGGTCAAGGTCACGCCGATGGACTTCCTGCGCGACACCCTGCTGTGGGCCAAGCTGATCGACAAGTACAAGGGCACCATGACCGCGGCGCCCAACTTCGCCTACGCGCTGTTCGCCAAGCGGCTGCGCAAGCAGGCCCAGCCCGGCCAGTTCGATCTGTCCACGCTGCGATTCGCGCTGTCCGGCGCCGAGCCCGTCGAGCCAGCCGACGTCGAGGACCTGCTCGACGCGGGCAAGCCGTTCGGGCTGAAGCCAGAGGCCATCCTGCCCGCCTACGGCATGGCCGAGACGACGCTCGCGGTGTCGTTCTCCGAGTGCGGCGCGGGCCTGGTCGTCGACGAGGTCGACGCCGATCTGCTTGCCGCACTTCGCCGTGCGGTGCCCTCGACCAAGGGCAACACCCGTCGCCTGGCGTCGCTCGGCCCGCTGTTGAAGGACCTCGAGGCCCGTGTCGTCGACGACACCGGCGAGATGATGCCTGCCCGCGGCGTCGGAGTCATCGAACTGCGCGGCGAGTCGCTGACCCCCGGCTACCTCACGATGGGCGGCTTCCTGCCCGCACAGGACGAGCACGGTTGGTACGACACCGGTGACCTGGGCTACCAGATGGACAACGGCCACATCGTCGTCTGCGGCCGCGTCAAGGACGTCATCATCATGGCGGGCCGCAACATCTATCCCGACCGACATCGAGCGCGCCGCGGGCCGCGTCGAGGGAGTGCGGCCCGGGCTGTGCCGTCGCCGTCCGCCTCGATGCGGGCCACTCGCGTGAGACGTTCGCCGTCGCGGTGGAGTCCAACGCCTGGCAGGACCCGATCCAGGTGCGTCGCATCGAACACCAGGTCGCCCACGAGGTGGTGACCGAGGTGGACGTGCGGCCGCGCAACGTCGTGGTGCTCGGCCCCGGCACCATCCCGAAGACGCCGTCGGGCAAGCTGCGCCGGGCCAACTCGGTCGCGCTCGTCACCTAGACGGGCCGGTGGCCAGGCCGTCGATCATCAACGCGAGGGTGAAGTCGAACCGGTCGTGGCCGGCGCCTGCGGTGAGCTCGGCCGCGTAGCGGGTGGTGTTGGGGAAGGCCTCGGCGGGCAGAGCGGTGAACCGACGGATCAGTTCGTCGCGGTCGACGACCCAGGCAGCCTCGGCATCTGCTGCGCGCTGACGCACGATCGATGCCTCGAGGCAGTAGGCGGACACGTAGAGCAAGAGCGCGTCGATGGCCCAGGCGGCGGCCTGCGGGGCGACGCCACCGGCGAGCAGGATCGCCAGCATTCCTTCGCTGACGCGCACGGTCTCCAGATCGGTGGGCACCATCGCGAGCGCGGCGCGGGAGATTCCGGGGTATCGCAGGTACTGGTCGCGGATCTGGGTGCACACGCCGCGGATCTGCTCCCGCCACGCCGCGGGGTCGGGCTCGGGTAGCACCAGCTCCGCGCACAGCCGCCCGATGAGCAGCTCGTCGAGGTCGGCCTTGTTGACCACGTGGGCGTAGAGCGAGGCGGGTCCGGTTTCGAGCGCGCCTGCCAGCCGGCGCATGGTCAGTGCCTCGTAGCCCTCCGTGGCGATGACGTCCAGCGCGGTGTCGATGACCTGCGCGGGCGTGATCGCGGCCCTGCGGCGCGGGCGCGCGTCGGCTACGAGATCTGGGTTCGGCGGCTGGTGGCGCGCCGCGCGTCGCTCTCTCGGGTTCACGGAACCACCATAGCTTGACACGAACACTGTTCGCATATAGAACAGTGTTCGTGTCGACGGATGTGAAACAGGACGCGGACGTGACCGTGGTCGGTGCCGGGCCGGTGGGCTTGGTGCTCGCCGCGGAGCTGGCGCTCGCGGGAGCGTCGGTGCAGGTGCTCGAGCGGCTGGCCGAGCCGGACGACGCGATGAAGGCGCAGTCGATCAACGTGCCGACGGCCGAGGCACTCGACCGCCGCGGCCTGCTGCCCGCCGGACGGCGCGCGCCCGACTCGCGGTTCACCGGACACTTCGCGGGCATGGTCCTCGACGCCGACCTGGTGGACTGGTCCGATCCCGACCTCGCCGCGCACACCGCGGCCGACGGCGCGAGGATGCTGCCGCAGCACGAGCTGGAGGCGCTGCTCGCCGAGCACGTCGCGCGGCTCGGCGTGCCGGTGCGCCGCGGCGTCGAGGTCACCGCGCTGGACGACACCGGCGACGGCGTGCTCGTCGGCACGACGGCCAGGCGCGGTGCGCACGGGATGGCTGGTCGGATGCGACGGCGGGCACAGCGCCGTGCGTCGCCTCGCGGGCATCGACTTCCCCGGCACCGACCCCGAACTCACCGGCTACCAGGCGGTCGTCGACATCGCCGACCCGGAGAAGCTCGCGGACGGATGGACGTGGTCGACCGAGGGCGCCTACCGCTACGGGCCACAGCCCGGGCGGGTGGCCACCGTGGAGTTCGACGACCCGCCGGCCGATCGCTCCGCGCCCGATCACCCTCGAGGAGTTGCAGACCAGCCTGCGCCGGGTCTCGGGCACCGACGTCACGCTGACCGCACTGCGCGCCACCCCGACCCGCTGGACCGACAACACCCGCCAGGCCGCGACGTACAAATCGGGGCGGGTGCTTCTGGCAGGCGACGCCGCGCACGTGCATCCGCCGTTCGGCGGCCAGGGGCTCAATCTCGGGGTCGGCGACGCGATGAACCTCGGTTGGAAGCTCGGTGCCGTGCTCGCCGGGTGGGCTCCCGCCGGGCTGCTCGACACCTACGACGCCGAGCGCCGTCCCGTCGGCGCCTGGGTGCTGGACTGGACGCGGGCCCAGATCGGGGTGCTGCGCGGGGACGCCAAGTCGGCCGCGCTGCGGAAGGTCGTCGGCGATCTGCTGAGCACCACGGATGGCACGACCTACGCGGTCAAGAAGATCTCCGGTGTCACGCAGCGCATCGACCTGCCCGGCGCTCACCCGCTGGTCGGCCGGTTCGTCCCCGACCTGTGGTGCGGCGACGGCTCCCGCCTGGTCGACCACGGTCACGGGGGTGGGTTCCTGCTGCTCGACCGCACGCCGGACGGAGCGTTCGCCCGTCGTGCCGCGGCCTGGGCCGGGCCGGTGCACAGCGTGCGGGACCATTCCGTTGCGCGCCCCGGCCGGGGTGTTGGTCCGTCCGGACGGGGTGGTCGCCTGGGCCACCGACGTCATCGACGCCACCGACACGACCGCGCCGGGCTCGAAGCCGCCCTGCTCGGCGCCGGGGCGATCGTCACACCTTCGCTGTTCGCGGGCGAGTGTGCGTAAACCAGTGGCCGTGTGTCGGTCGACGTCGATAGCGTGGCGGCCATGACCGACAGACCGGCCATCGAGGCGATCGATCTGGTCAAGAAGTTCGGTGGGGCCCCCGACGAGAGACCGGCCGTCGACGGCGTGAGCTTCGCCGTGCCGCGAGGGCACGGTGATGGGCTTGCTCGGGCCCAACGGCGCAGGCAAGACCACCACCGTCCGGATGATGACGACCCTCACCGTGCCCACCAGCGGCACCGCCCGGGTGGCGGGTTACGACGTCCGCACCGAACCGGCCATGGTCCGCAGCAACATGGGGCTCACCGGCCAGGCCGCGACGGTCGACGAGCTGCTCACCGGCCGGGAGAACATCCGGATGATCGGTGCGCTGTACGGCATCGGGCGGCGCGACGTCGCGCGGCTCGGCGACCAACTGCTCGAGCAGTTCGCGATCGCCGACGCGGCCGACCGGCCGGTGAGGTCCTACTCCGGCGGCATGCGCAGGCGCATCGATCTGGCGGTCAGCCTGATCGCCTCACCGCCGGTGCTCTTCCTCGACGAGCCCACCACCGGGCTGGATCCGCGCAGCCGCATCGATCTGTGGGACGTGCTGCGTGGATTGGTCGCGCAGGGCACCACGCTGCTGCTCACCACGCAGTACCTCGAAGAGGCCGACCAGCTCGCGGACCACATCGTCGTCGTCGACCGCGGCCGCATCATCGCCGAGGGCACACCGCTGCAACTCAAGCAGCAGGCGGGCAACGCGAGTCTGGTGGTCACGGTGTCCCACGCCGCCGATCTGCCCGCCGCCCGCGAGCTGATCTGCCAGGACCGGCGTCGACGTACACGTCGACACCGGCGCGCGGCAGCTGACCGCGACGGCCGAGGGCATCGCCGACCTGACCAGGGTGGCCGGCTGGCTTCAGGACAGCCGGATCGAGGTCGACGACATCGGCCTGTCCCGGCCCAGCCTCGACGACGTGTTCCTCTCGCTCACCGGGCATCGCGCCGAAGACGACGAGATCGAGGAGGCTCGAGCATGACCGCCGTCGCGCCCAAGCCCGCAGTGGACGCGTCGCGGCCGGCCACGCGCCGCACCACCATCGTGGAGCAGTCCTGGATCATGGTGAAGCGCAACATGATCCACACCAAACGCATGCCGGAGATGCTGAGCGACGTCACGGTGCAGCCGATCATGTTCGTCTTGCTGTTCGCGTTCGTGTTCGGCGCGTCGATCGCCAACACCGGCGGGGCGTCGTACCGCGAGTTCCTGTTGCCCGGCATCCAGGCGCAGACCATCGTCTTCACCGCGTTCGTCGTGGCGTCCGGGATCACCGCCGATGTCGAGAAGGGCGTGATCGACCGGTTCAGGTCGCTGCCGATCCGGCGGTCGTCGGTGCTCATCGGTCGCAGCGTGGCCAGCCTCATTCACTCCTCGATCGGCATCGTGGTGATGGCGGTCACCGGGCTGTGCATCGGCTGGCGGATCCGGGGCGGCGTCGTCGAGGCGGTGCTGGCGTTCGCGCTGATCCTGGTGTTCGGGTTCGGCATGATCTGGTTCGGCATCCTCGTCGGGTCGCTCATGCGCTCGGTGGAGGCGGTGAACGGGGTGATGTTCACGGTGCTGTTCCCGATCACGTTCCTGGCCAACACATTTGCCCCCACCGAGCCGATGCCGAGGTGGCTGCGGGTGATGGCCGAATGGAATCCGGTGTCGTCGTTGGCGCAGGCCATGCGCGAGCTGTGGGGCAATGGCCCCGCCGCCCCGCCGGAGGCCCAACTGCCGCTGCACCACCCGATCCTGGCCACCATCCTGTGGTCGGTGGCGATGACCGCCGTGCTGGCGCCGTTCGCCCTGCGCGCCTACGCGCGGCGCACCTCGGACTAGGAGGCGATCAGCGGGGTGGCCATGCGGTCGTAGATCCGCCACACCACGGCCTCGTGCTCGACGGTGCTCAGCTCACCGGCTGCGAGCGCGTTGTCGGCCTCGGCCAGTTCGATGGCCATCTCGTACATCTCGTTGTACAGGTCGGCGATCGCTTGGTCGTCGAACCCCGCCATCCGCACCACCGACATCGTCCGCACCTTGCTGCGGTTCGCCCCGGTGGTCGCCATGATCGCCACGACTGCGCCCACGCAGACGGTCGTCGAGATCGCCACCGCGGGGCCCGACCCGATGGTGGGCACCAGGAACATCTCCATGACCAGCCAGCTCAGCGTCGCCCAGATCGGCCAGGTGCGCCAGACTCGCAGCAGCATGCGGTCATCGGAGGAGATGCCGGGCGGGAACACCACCAGCCGGTGGCGGGTGACGCCGTAACGGCTGGGCGAGACGTCGAGCGAACCCCAGGTGCGGCCGCCGTCGAGCAGTCGTCGCCAACGGGGTGCGTGCATCGTGTCGTTCATGTCTTCAGGTCTACGCCCGGCTCAGCGCGGTGCCCACCATCCATACGCAATCCTGACGGAACCGGAGACGGTCTTTACGGAGCTGAGTATGGCTGACTATACTCAGCTGACATGACCTCGCCCCGCAAGATCTCGCCGCGCCTTGCCGAACATCCGACAGTGCAGAAGGTGCTGGCGCGCAAGACGGAACCGCCGGGGATGCTCGACGCCGACTGGCTGCGTCGGGTGTGCCTGGAGGCCGGCGCCGACGACGTCGCGTTCGCCCGCGTCGACGACCCCGCCCTGGCCTCGGAGGTCGAGCACGTCGAGAGCGCGCTGCCGGGCACGCGCAGCTACATCTCGCTCGTCGTCAAGATGAACCGCGACAACGTCCGCTCACCTGCGCGAAGCGTCGCCAATCAGGAGTTCCATCGCAGCGCCGAGATCATCAACGAGGCCGCGCACCGGATCACCCGCACCCTGGAGGACGCCGGCCATCGCGCGCTGAATCCGTCGGCGACCTTTCCGATGGAGATGGACAAGTTCCCCGACCGGATCTGGGTGGTGGCGCACAAGCCGGTCGCCGTCGCATCCGGCCTCGGGGTCATGGGCATCCACCGCAACGTGATTCACCCGCGGTTCGGCAACTTCATCCTGCTGGCCACGATCCTGGTCGGCAGCGAGATCAGCAGCTACGGCGAACCGCTGGACTACTCACCGTGCCTGGAATGCAAGCTGTGCGTGGCGGCGTGCCCGGTCGGCGCCATCAAGAAGGACGGCGAATTCGACTTCGTCGCCTGCTCGGTGCACAACTACCGCGAGTTCATGGGCGGCTTCACCGACTGGGCGCAGACCATCGCCGACAGCGACGACGCCGCCGACTTCCGGTCCAGGGTCAGCGATTCCGAGAATGCGTCGATGTGGCAGAGCCTCACGTTCAAGGCCAACTACAAGGCGGCCTACTGCCTGGCGGTGTGCCCGGCGGGCGAAGACGTCATCGAGCCGTATCTCGACGACCGCAAGGAGTTCATGGACAGGGTTCTTCGGCCGCTGCAGGAGAAGCGGGAGACGCTCTACGTGCTACCCGGCTCGGCGGCCAAGGAGCACGCCGAGAAGCGGTACCCGCACAAGCCGGTCAAGGTCGTGGACGGCGGCATGTCGGGCCGCGGCTAGCCACCTCCTCTCGCGAGCAGACGCAAAGTGCCCGACACGCCGCAGTTCGGGTACTTTTGCGTCTGCTCGCGGCGGAACTACCAGGCGTGCACCGTGTTCTGGGCGGGTTCGAGCCCGAGCTCGATCAGCAGCTCGGTCGCGTCGGCGGCCTGCTCGCAGATCGTCCCGACCTCCGGCCGTTCGGCGGCGGTGAAGTTCTCCAGCACGAACGTCGCGCCCGGTCCTTGCGTCCCGGCGGGCGGCCGATGCCGATGCGCACCCGCTGAAAGTCGTTGGTGCCCAACGCCGATGACACCGAACGCAGTCCGTTGTGGCCGGCCGTCGCCGCCACCGAACTTCAGCCGGATGCGGCCGAAGTCGATGTCGAGCTCGTCGTGGAGGACGATCACGTCGGCGGGGGCCACCGAGTAGAAGTTGGCCAGTGGCCCCACCTGGCGACCCGACTCGTTCATGTACACGCGCGGCTTGGCCAGCACGATCGACCGGCCGCCGAGGCGACCGGTGGTCACCTCGGCGCCGGACTTCTTGTGCACCTTGAATCCCGACCCGAGGCGATCGGCCAAGATGTCGGCGACGAGGAACCCCAGGTTGTGTCGCGTCGTCTCGTAGCGCGGTCCGGGATTGCCAAGGCCGACGACCAGCAGCGGTTCGGCCACGACGCAGTCCGCCTAGCCCGAGATCTACTCGGACTCGGAGTCTGCGGCCTGATCGCCTTCCGCGGCCTCCTCCGACTCCTCGGCTGCCGACGGCTCGGCGGTCTCGCCGCCACCCTCGGACTCGAGGTCCTCGGCGGTCGGTGCGGGGATGACGTTGACCACGAGCAGCTCGGGATCGGAGATCAGCGTGACGCCGTCGGGCAGCGGCACCTGCGAGGCGAGGAACTGCGTGCCGGCGGGGATGCCCTCGACCGACAGCGTCAGGTGCTCGGGGATCGACATCGCGTCGGACTCGATCTCGATGGTGTTGGACTCCTGGTTGACCAGGGTGTCCGGACCGGCGTCACCCTCGACCACGACGTTGACCTCGACGGTCACCTTCTCGCCGCGGCGGACGATGATCAGGTCGACGTGCTGGATGTTGCGACGGATCGGGTGGATCTCCAGCTGCTTCGGCAGCGCGAGGGCCTCGGTGCCGTCGATGTCGAGCGTCAGAACCGCGTTGGTGCCGAAGTTGCGCAGCACGGCGGCGAACTCGCGGGCAGGCAACACCAGGTGCTGCGGCTCGGTGCCGTGGCCGTAGAGGACGGCGGGCACCTTGCCCTCACGGCGGGCGCGACGCGACGCGCCCTTGCCGGTCTCGGTCCGGACCTCGACGGTCAGATTGTTCGCGGTGTGGGCCTTGGTCTTGGCCATGGGGGTCAGCTCCTGTGCCGGTCTGTCTGGTGGCGCGGCAAGGGCGACTCGAAGCAGCTGGGCTGCGAAGAGATTCCCGTCGATAACGGTAGCTCCCGTAACCGGTTGCCACCCTCGCCGTGATCGCCAGCAAGGCTAGCGCAAAACGGCGGCGATCACGAAATCACAAACCGAACTTGGTGTCGGTGAGCTGCTCGGACAGCTCCCACAGCGCCGCCGCGGTCTTCGTCGACCTGGCCAGCGGGCTGCGCGGGGACAGCCCGGTGGGGCCCGCCATCGCGAACCTCGGTCCGACGAAGCTGTCGCCGGGCAGATCCTGCGACACGGCGTACAGCGTCTGGCGGGCGCCGAAGTCGGCGTTGGTCGCCAGCTTGTTTCCGATCGCCATCACCGCATCTGCCCAACCTGCGGCCGCTCTGGCCCTGCAGGTTCGTCGCGGAGTACCCGGGGTGCGCGGCCAGCGACTTCACCGGCGACCCTGCGGCGTCCAGCCTGCGCTGCAACTCGCTGGTGAACAGCAGGTTGGCCAGCTTGGACTGCCCGTAGGCCAGCCACGCCGAGTAGGGCCGCGACTTCCAGTTCAGGTCCTTGAGGCTGACGTAGCCCATCAGCGTGCATGAACGACGACACCGTCACCACGCGGTCGGTGATCTTGGGCAGCAGCAGGTTGGTCAGGGCGAAGTGGCCGAGGTGGTTGGTGCCGATCTGGCTCTCGAAGCCGTCGACGGTCTGCGCGTACGGCACGGCCATGATGCCCGCGTTGTTGACCAGCACGTCGACCGCATCGACACCGTCGGCGAACTCGCGCACCGAGGCCAGATCCTGCAGATCGAGCCTGCGGACCTCGACGTCGCCGGTCATGGCGGACGCGGCGGCGTCACCCTTGCCGGTGTTGCGCACGGCGAGCACGACCTTGGCGCCCACCCTGGCGAGCTCCCGTGCGGTGACCTCACCGAGTCCGCTGTTGGCCCCGGTGACGATGACCGTGCGGCCTGCGAAGGAGGGGAGGTCTGCGGCGGTCCAATTGCTCATGGCGCTCAGCCTAGTGTCCGGAGCGAACGGATCCACCGGTCACGCGGTTGCCGTTGCCCGACGGGCTATTTGGCCCTGACCTGGAATCCCCTGATGATGGCTTCGACATCGGGTCCCTCCGCCTGGGCCTGGTCGGCGAAGCCGGTGACCGTCAGCTGGATCAGGTACTTCTGGCCGGGCAGGTTCTGCCGCACGGGCGTACCGGTCGCGACGACCACCCGGTTGTAGCTCTGCATCCGCTGGCCGTTGAGGTCGTAGGTGCCCTCGACCATCGACGACGGGAAGCCGCGGAAGTTGTCCTCCGAGCCGTTGAGTTGCTTGAAGTTCTCCGACAGCTCGGCGTCACCGTCGGCGTGCTTGAGCGCGTCCTTGACGTCGAAGTCGCCTTCGAGTTGGAACACCAGCAGCATCGCCGTCGGATAGGTGTCGCCCTTGGCGATGACGCGGGTGCCGGGGGCGAGGTTGGGGTTGGTGTAGGGCGCCCAGCCCGGCGGCGTCGGCAGCGAGACGGTCAGGTCGGTGAGCTTGTCGGGGGCCACGGGCGCCCCGGTGACGCCGAGGTTCTCCAGGTAGGCCGACAGCGGTACGGGAGCTTCGGTGCTGGTCGTCGTGGTCGTGGTCGGGGTCGTCGACCAGATCGACTGGTAGTCGGGGGCCTCGGGCGCGCAGCCCGCCGCGGCGATGACGACCGCTGCGGCCGGTAGCACCCAACGCCGAAACGTCACAGAATCTCGCGGACGGTGTCGATCGGTCGGGCCAGCCGGGTGCCCTTGGTGGTGGTGACGAAGGGCCGCTCGATGAGGATCGGATGGGCGGCCATGGCGTCGAGCAGTTCGTCGTCGGAGGCGTCGGCGAGGCCGAGTTCGGTGTAGATGGCCTCGCGCTTGCGCACGGCGGCGCGCACCTCGATGCCGGCATCGGCGATCAGCTCGACCAGCTGGGCGCGCGTCGGCGGAGTCTTGAGGTACTGACGATGCTCGGCTCATAGCCGTTGTCCCGCAACAGGTCCAGCGTCTTGCGTGACGTCGAGCACCTGGGGTTGTGGTAGATGACGGCGTCGACTCGGCCACCTAGGCAGACCCGTCGAAGAGGCTGGTGACCGAGCCGTTGTCGAACACCGCGCGGATGGTGCTGGCCAGTAGCGGCGCGATCGACAGCACGGTCAGCTGGGGGAACTGCTTGTCCTCGGTGATCGGCAGCGTGTTGGTGACGATGACCTCGCGGGCGCCGCACTCGGCGAGCCGTTGCGGGGCGGGATCCGACAGCACGCCGTGCGTGGCGGCGATGACGACGTCGTTCGCGCCGTTCTCCTTGAGCAGCTTGACCGCGCCGGCGATGGTGCCGCCGGTGTCGATCATGTCGTCGGTGATGATGCAGGTCTTGCCCCGCACGTCACCGACCACGCGGTTCGACTTCACCTGGTTGGGCACCAGCGGGTCGCGGGTCTTGTGGATGAACGACAGCGGGACGCCGCCAAGCGAGTCGGCCCACTTCTCGGCGACGCGCACCCGGCCGGAATCGGGGGACACGACCACCATGTCGTGGTCGGCGTAGTTCTCGGCGATGTACCCGCACAGCAGCGACTGGCCACGCATGTGGTCGACCGGGCCGTCGAAGAAGCCCTGGATCTGGTCGGTGTGCAGGTCGACGGAGACGATCCGGTCGGCGCCCGCGGTCTTGTAGAGGTCGGCGACCAGGCGCGCCGAGATGGGTTCGCGGCCGCGGTGCTTCTTGTCCTGCCTGGCGTACGGATAGAAGGGGAGGATCGCGGTGATCCGCTTGGCGCTGCCGCGCTTGAGCGCATCGATCATGATCAGCTGTTCCATCAGCCACTTGTTCAGCGGGGCGGGGTGGCTCTGCAGCACGAACGCGTCGCAGCCGCGCACCGACTCGTCGAACCGGACGAAGATCTCGCCGTTGGCGAAGTCGCGCGCCGTCTGCGCGGTGACCGCGACGTCGAGCTCCTTGGCCACCTGTTCGGCCAGTTCGGGATGCGCGCGACCCGAGAACAGCATCAGGTTCTTGCGATTGTCGGTCCAGTCCGTGGCCACTTCGAGCTGCCTTTGCCGTCGGGGATCGATACGTGCCAATGGTACGGGCGGTTGCGCGCTGCGCGTTGCCGGGTTACCAGATTGCCAACAAACGGATTTCGAGTCAGTCGCCGTCGTCGGCGCCGTCGGCGACGGCCTGGGCCTTGCGGGCGGCCTCTGCGGAGGCGCTGTCGGGCCGCTTCTGCACCACCCAGCCCTCGATGTTCCGTTGCGGCCCGGCCGACACCGCCAGCGCTCCCGGCGGCACGTCCTCGCGGACGACCGTGCCCGCCCCGGTGTAGGCGCCGTCGCCGATGGTGACCGGTGCGACGAACATGGTGTCGGAGCCGGTGCGCACGTGCGACCCGATCTTGGTGCGCCGCTTGGTTTCTCCGTCGTAGTTGACGAACACGCTTGAGGCGCCGATGTTGGAGTGCTCGCCGATCTCGGCGTCGCCGACGTAGGTCAGGTGCGGCACCTTGGTGCCCGCGCCGATGACCGCGTTCTTGGTCTCGACGAACGCGCCGAGCTTGCCGTCGGCGCCCAAGTCGGTGCCGGGCCGCAGGTAGGTGAACGGCCCGACGGTGGCGCCGTCGCCGATGCGCGACGAGCGAGCCGTGCGTGCGGACCACCGAGGCGCCGTCGCCGACGGTGACGTCGGTCAGCGTGGTGTCGGGCCCGATCTCGCAGCTGCGCGCCGACGTGCGTGGCGCCGAGCAGCTGGGTGCCCGGCCGGATCGACGGTGTCGCGGCCGACGGTGACGTCGACGTCGATCCACGTGGTGGCTGGGTCGATCACGGTGACGCCCGCGACGTTGATGGCGCGGCCACGATGCGGCGGTTGAGCTCGGCGGCGCAGGTCGGCCAGCTGCACGCGGTCGTTGACGCCCGGCGACCAGCGCGCTGTCGTCGACGTGCTGGGCGCGCACCACGTGCGCCGTCGCTGGCGGACGATCGAGATGACGTCGGTCAGGTAGAGCTCGCTGCTGGGCGTTGTCGGAGCGCAGCCGGCTCAGCGCGGAGCGCAGCGCGGCGATGTCGAAGGCGTACACGCCGGCGTTGACCTCGCGGATCGCCTGCTGCGACGGCGGTGGCGTCGGCCTGCTCGACGATGCCGATGACCTCGCGGTCCTGGGTGCGCAGGATGCGGCCGTAGCCGGTCGGGTCGGGCAGCGTCGTGGTCAGCACCGTCGCGGCGGCGGACTCGGCGCCGTGCGCGTCGATCAGCTCGGCGAGCGTGTCGGCGTCCAGCAGCGGGACGTCGCCCGCCAGGTGACCACGACGGTGCCGGCGAAGTCGTCGGGCAGCGCCGCCAGCCCGCAGCCGACGGCGTGCCCGGTGCCGAGCTGCTCGTCCTGCACCGCGATGTCGATCGGGCGGCCGAGGTGGTCGGCGAGCTCTCGATGACCGCGGCGCGACGGCGGTTCGCGGTCGTGGCCGACCACGACGACGAGGTGCTGCGGTGCGACCTTGGCGACGGCGTGCAGCGCAGTGCGAGAGCATGCTGCGGCCGGCCAGCGTGTGCAGCACCTTCGGGGTGTCCGACCGCATCCGGGTGCCGGCTCCGGCGGCCAGGACGATGACCGCGGCCTCGCCTCGCGTGGTCATCCGACCTGCCTTTCACGTCGCGCGAGTGTGCGGTGTCATCCGGCGACACGCCGTGGATGGCGTATTGAACGCACACTCGGGCACGAAAATCGCTCCGTCGCCAGGACTCGAACCTGAACTATCTGAACCAAAATCAGAGGTGCTGCCGATTACACCACGACGGACTGTCGGTGTGACTTTAGTCGAAGCCATAGAGGCCGGAGAGCAGGAGCGGGGCGACCGGAGGCTGGGCCGGAGAGCAGGAGCGGAGCGACCGGAGAATAGGCTCAGTGCCGTGGCAGCACCGGAGAAGGAACCGCGCGCACCCCGCGCCCGGATGACCGGTACCGAGCGCCGTCAGCAACTCGTCGAGATTGCCAAGTCGCTGTTCGCCGAGCGCGGATACGACGGTACGTCCATCGAGGAGATCGCCCAGCGCGCGAACGTCTCCAAGCCCGTCGTCTACGAGCACTTCGGCGGCAAGGAGGGCCTTTACGCGGTGGTCGTGGACCGCGAGATGTCGGCACTGCTGGACGGCATCACGTCGTCGCTGACCAACAACCGCTCCCGGGTCCGCGTCGAGCGGGTGGCGCTCGCGCTGCTGACCTACGTCGAGGAGCGCACCGACGGCTTCCGGATCCTGATCCGGGACTCCCCGGCCAGCATCGCGTCGGGCACCTACTCGAGCCTGCTCAACGACGCCGTCGGCCAGGTGGCGTCGATCCTGGCAGGCGACTTCTCCCGCCGCGGCCTCGACCCCGAGCTCGCCCCGCTGTACGCCCAGGCGCTGGTCGGCTCGGTGTCGATGACGGCGCAGTGGTGGCTGGACACCCGCGAACCCAAGAAGGAAGTCGTCGCCGCGCATCTGGTGAACCTGATGTGGAACGGTCTCACGCACCTCGAGGCCGACCCCCGGCTGCAGGAGTAGCGCCTACCCGGGCCATCGGGTCTTCGCGCAAGCGCTCATCCCATGTCCCTGGCGAGCAGGTCCTCGGTCGTCTCGCGCCGGACCAGTTCGCGGGCGCGCCCGTCGTGGACCGCCACCACGGGCGGTCGTCCGACGGTGTTGAACGTCGACGCCATGCTGTGGTGGTACGCCCCGGTGCAGGCCACGGCCAGCAGATCACCGGGATGCAGGTCGGTCGGCATCGCCACGTCGTGGGCGATGATGTCGCCGGCCTCGCAGTACCTGCCGACGATGGTGACGGGTTGCGTCGGTCCGAGGGGGTGACGGTTGGCGACGGTCACCGTGTAGCACGCCCCGTACAGCGCCACCCGCGGGTTGTCGCTCATCCCGCCGTCGACCGCCACGAACGTGCGGCCACCCGGCCGCTGCTTCACCGCGACCACCCGATAGCAGGTCACCCCGGCGCGCGCGCTCACCGCGCGGCCCGGCTCGACGACGACCTTGGGCCGGGGGAAGCGTTCCGCGGCGCAGGCCAGGTCGAGCGAGTCGTCGATGACGCCTGCCAGCTTGTCGAGGTCGAGTTCTACGTCACCGGCGACGTAGGGGACGCCGTGTCCGCCGCCGATGTTCAGTTCGGTGAGCACCACGCCGTGATTGGCCCGCACGTCGGCCATCAGCGACACCATGCGGTGGATCGCCTCGCCGTAGAGGGTGGGGTCGGTGACCTGTGAGCCGAGGTGGCAGTGCAGGCCGGCCAACCGCAGCAACGGCTGATCGAGGATGCGGCGCACGGCGAGCGCGGCCTGTCCGTCGGTGATCGCGAAGCCGAACTTCTGATCGATGATGCCGGTGGTCACCGCGGCGTGGCCGTGGATGTCGATGCCCGGGGTCACCCGCACCAGAACGTCCTGCGGCTGGTGCAGCTGGCTGGCCAGCAGGGCGATCTCGGTGCCGCAGTCGATGACGATGCGCCCGACGCCCGCGTCGGCGGCCGCGCGCAGTTCGGCGGTGGTCTTGGCGTTGCCGTGCACGACGATGCTCCGCGGGTCCATGCCACCGGCAAGGCCGACGGCCAGTTCACCCGGCGAGCACACGTCGAGGCCGACACCCTCCTCGGTCAGCCAGCGCACGACCTGCTTGGTCAGCATGGCCTTGCCCGCGTAGACGATCCGCACCCCGCGCAGCGCGGCGCGGTAGCGGCGGATGCGGTAGCGGAAGTCGGCCTCGTCCAGCACGTAGGCCGGGGTGCCGAACTGGTCGGCGACTTCGCTGAGGGGGACGTCCCCGACGCACAGCCTGCCCTCGTCGTCCACCCGCGTCGTGAGCGGCCAGATGTCCGGGTCGACGCGCATTGCGGCAGCGTGGTGTAGCGAGGGCATTGAATCGAGAAGAGTCACGTTTTCAACGTTGCGCGGGCGTTCACCTCGGGTGCCACGATCTTGACGGTCTCCTCGTGGCGGGCGCCGGAATTTTGACGACTTCCGTCCTCGTAGAATGGATGCATCATGACCGCAGCGGGGCACACGGCTGTCCAAACCCCGATTGCGGGGCTCGTCGAGCTGGCGTTGACCGCTCCCACCTTCACCGAACTCATCGACCGGGCCGCCGAGCGACCCGCCGACCTCGCCATGGTCGGGCCCGCGGGGGCGCGGGTGTTCGTCGCGAGCGCGCTGGCCAGCACGGGTGCGCTGCTCGTCGTCACCGCCACCGGGCGGGAGGCCGACGATCTGACCGGCGAACTGCGCGGCGTGCTCGGCGACGCGGTCGCGATGTTCCCGTCGTGGGAGACGCTGCCGCACGAACGGCTGTCGCCGGGCGTCGAGACCGTCGGGGCCCGCATGATGGTGTTGCGCAGGCTCGCCCATCCCGACGATGCCCGGCTGGGCCCGCCGCTGCGGGTGGTGGTGACGGCGGCGCGCTCGCTGCTGCAGCCGATGGCGCCGGATCTGGCCGAGATCGAGCCGGTGACGCTGACGCGTCGGCGCCGAGGCCGAGGCCGGGGGCTTCGAGGGTGTCATCGAGCGCCTGGTCGAGCTGGCCTACACCCGCGTCGACATGGTCGGCAAGCGCGGCGAATTCGCGGTCCGCGGCGGCATTCTGGACATCTTCCCGCCGACCGCCGAACACCCGGTGCGCGTCGAGTTCTGGGGTGACGAGGTGTCCGAGATGCGGATGTTCTCGGTCGCCGACCAGCGCTCCATCCCCGAGATCGCCGTCGACACCGTGATCGCGGTGCCGTGCCGGGAACTGCTGCTCACCGATGACGTGCGGGAGCGCGCCGCGGAGTTGGCGACCGAGATGCCCGTGGTGGAGAACCGGGTCAACGACACCATCGCCGAAATGCTGACCAAGCTGGCCGGGGGCATCCCGGTGGACGGCATGGAGGCGCTGCTGCCCGTGCTGCGGCCCGGCCGGCTCGCGCTGCTGCACGACCAACTGCCTCTCGGCACGCCCGTGCTGGTCTGCGACCCGGAGAAGGTGCGCACCCGGGCCGCCGACCTGATCAAGACCGGCAGGGAGTTCCTCGAGGCGTCGTGGTCGGTGGCCGCGCTCGGCGGCGACGCGCCCATCGACGTCGAGCACCTCGGCGGTTCCGGTTTCCGCGACCTCGACGAGTCCCGCTCCGGCGCCACCGAGTCCGGGCATCCGTGGTGGACGCTGAGCCAGCTCGCCAACGAGTCCGCACTCGAGATCGACATCCGGCCCGCACCGTCGGCGCGGGGACAGCAGCACGACCTCGACGAGATGTTCGCGATGCTGCGGGCCCACGTGGCGACGGGCGGGCTGGCCGCCGTCGTCACCCCCGGCGCGGGCACCGCGCAGCGCGTCGTCGAGCAGCTCGGCGAATCCGACATCTCCGCAACGATTTTGGAGTCGGGGGCCGCGCCGAAGCAGGGTGTGGTCGGCGTGCTCAAGGGACCGCTGCGCGACGGCGTCGTGCTGCCCGGCGCGAACCTCGTGGTCATCACCGAGACCGATCTGACCGGCAACCGCGCCGCCGCCACCGAGGGCAAGCGGTTGGCCGCCAAGCGCCGCAACGTCGTCGACCCGCTGGCGCTGACGGCGGGCGACCTGGTGGTGCACGACCAGCACGGCATCGGTCGGTTCGTGGAGATGACCGAACGCATCGTCGGTGGCGCGCGGCGGGAGTACCTGGTGCTCGAGTACGCCTCGGCGCGACGCGGCGGAGGGTCCGACAAGCTCTACGTGCCGATGGACTCGCTGGATCAGCTGTCCCGCTACGTCGGCGGTGCCGAGCCGTCGTTGAGCAGGCTCGGCGGCAGCGACTGGACCAACACCAAGACCAAGGCGCGCCGTGCGGTCCGCGAGATCGCCAGCGAGTTGGTGGCGCTGTACGCCAAGCGGCAGGCCGCACCGGGTTACGCGTTCGGGCCGGACACCCCGTGGCAGGCCGAGATGGAGGACGCGTTCGGCTTCACCGAGACCATGGATCAGCTGACCGCCATCAACGACGTCAAGTCCGACATGCAGAAGCCGGTGCCGATGGACCGGGTGATCTGCGGTGACGTCGGCTACGGCAAGACCGAGATCGCGGTGCGGGCGGCGTTCAAGGCCGTGCAGGACGGCAAGCAGGTCGCGATCCTGGTGCCGACGACGCTGCTGGCCGATCAGCACCTGCAGACGTTCACCGAGCGGATGTCCGGCTTCCCGGTCACCGTGAAGGGGTTGTCGCGCTTCACCGATCCCGCCGAGTCGCGCAAGGTGCTCGAGGGCATGAAGGACGGCTCGGTCGACATCGTGATCGGCACCCACCGACTGCTGCAGACCGGCGTGACGTGGAAGGACCTCGGGCTCGTCGTGGTCGACGAGGAGCAGCGGTTCGGTGTCGAACACAAGGAGCACATCAAGTCGATGCGCACCCACGTCGACGTGCTGACCATGAGCGCAACGCCCATCCCGCGCACCCTGGAGATGAGCCTGGCGGGCATCCGCGAGATGTCGACGATCCTCACCCCGCCCGAGGAGCGCTTCCCGGTGCTCACGTACGTCGGGCCGCAGGACGACAAGCAGGTGGCGGCGGCGCTGCGCCGCGAGTTGTTGCGCGACGGGCAGGTGTTCTACATCCACAACCGGGTCCGCAGCATCGACGCCGCCGCGGCCAAGGTCCGCGCGTTGGTTCCGGAGGCGCGCGTCGTGGTCGCGCACGGGCAGATGCCCGAGGAGGCGTTGGAGCGCACGGTCGAGGGGTTCTGGAACCGCGAATTCGACATCCTGGTGTGCACCACGATCGTCGAGACCGGCCTGGACATCTCCAATGCGAACACGCTGATCGTCGAGCGCGCCGACACGTTCGGCCTGTCGCAGCTACATCAGCTGCGTGGCCGGGTGGGGCGCAGTCGCGAGCGCGGCTACGCCTACATGCTGTATCCGCCCGAGGTGCCGCTGACCGAGACCGCCTACGACCGGCTGGCCACCATCGCGCAGAACAACGAGCTCGGCGCAGGCATGGCCGTCGCGATGAAGGACCTCGAGATCCGCGGCGCAGGAAACGTGTTGGGCGCCGAGCAGTCCGGCCATGTCGCGGGGGTGGGCTTCGACCTCTACGTGCGGTTGGTCGGCGAGGCCGTCGAGGCCTACCGTGCCGTGGTCGACGGCGAAACCGTTGCGGCGGTTGAGGAACCGAAGGAGGTGCGCATCGACCTGCCCGTCGACGCGCATCTGCCGCCCGACTACATCGGCAGTGACCGGTTGCGGCTGGAGGGCTACCGGCGGCTGGCCGCCGCGTCCGACGATGCGGGCATCACGTCGGTGATCGAGGAACTCGTCGACCGGTACGGGCCGCTGCCCGAACCCGCCGAGAGGCTGGTCGCGCTGGCCCGGTTGCGGTTGTTGTGCCGCCAGTACGGCGTCACCGAGGTGACCGCGGTCTCGGAGTCGAACGTGCGCATCTCGCCGCTGCCGCTGATGGACTCTCAGCAACTCCGGCTCAAGCGCATGTACCCGAGCGCTACGTTCCGGGCGACCACGTCGACCGTGGTGATGCCGATCCCGCGGGCGGGCACCGGCATCGGCGCGCCCCGCATCCGCGATCTCGAATTGGTCGGTGTCGTGGCCGGTTTGCTGTTGGCGCTGGATGGCAAACCGCAAGCCGATGTTGATATAACCAACCCCAAGGGCAGGCGACCATGAGCGCCTGCGCGACGAGCAGAGGGTCCAGATGAAACAGCGGCACCAAGCGCGATGACCGTAGTCCTGGTCGATCCGCGCCGCCCGTCGCTCGTTCCCGTTGAGGCCATCACCCTGCTCGCGGGCGACGTGCAGTACACCGAGGAGATGCCGGTCAAGGTGCCATGGTCGCTGCCTGCGGCGCGGCCTGCGTACGACGGCGAGAACGCGCCGGTGCTGCTGTCCTCGGACCCCAACCATCCGATGGTGAAGGCGCGCCTCGAGGCGGGCGAGAAGGTGATCTCGGCGCCGGGCCCCCAACGGGGTGATCGGCTGGTCGACGCCGTCTCGCTGATGGACCGGCTGCGCACGGCTGGGCCGTGGGAGAGCGAGCAGACCCACGACTCGCTGCGCCGGTACCTGCTGGAGGAGACCTACGAGCTGTTCGACGCGGTGCGCGGCGGTAATGCCGACGAACTGCGCGAGGAGTTGGGCGACGTGCTGCTGCAGGTGCTCTTCCACGCCCGCATCGCCGAGGATGCGACGCTGCAGGCGTTCACCATCGACGACGTCGCCGACTCGCTGGTGCGCAAGCTGAGCCACCGCGTTCCGGCTGTCCTTGCCGGAGAAAAGATTTCGCTCGAGGAACAGCTGGCCCAGTGGGAGGAGCGCAAGGCTTCGGAAAAGTCTTCGAAGTCGCGCACGTCTTCCATGGACGACGTTCCGACCGGTCAGCCCGCGCTCGCCTTGACCCAGAAGGTGTACGAACGCGTCACCGCGGCGGGTCTGCCGGTGGATCTGATTCCGGACGGGCTGGTGTCGATCGCGATGGCCTCGGGCGGTGACGCCGAGAACGCATTGCGCTCGGCGACCATGGAGTTCATGGACGTCGTCCGCAAGGTCGAGCAGGCCGTGGCGGCCAGCCGTCGACCCGACGACGTGCCCGAGGTGCTCGACATCGCACAGCTCGGCGTGGTCACCGAGGAGGAGTGGCGCGCGCACTGGCCCACGTTCGAGCCCGAGCAGCCCGAGGTACCCGAAGAACCCGCGGCGGAGGAGGCCGAGCCCGAGCAGCACGGCGAGCCCGAAGACCCCGAGGAGCCTGTCGATCAGGAGAACAGCGTCGAGCCCCAGTAGGCCGACGAGTCGCCCTTGCGCAATCCCGGTGGGCAGGCGAACAATCCGGTGCCGGTGTGGGTGATGTACTCGTTGAGCGCGTCGCGGCGCGACAGCTCCATCTGCATGGGGATGAACTGCGTGACCGGGTTGCGCACGAACGCGATGAAGAACAACCCGGCGTCGAGATGACCGAAACCGTCTGAGCCGTCGGTGAAGTTGTAGCCGCGGCGCAGGATTTCGATGCCGCCCAGATGTTCGGCCGACGCGAGCCGCACGTGGGCGTCGACGTCGATCAGCGGGGTGCCCTTCGAGCTCTTGGTGTCGAAGTCGAGCGCGTCGAACTCGTCGGCGTACCCGTTGGGCGCCCCGGTGCCCTTCTGCCGTCCGATGACCCGCTCCTGCTCGAGCAGCGTTGTGCGGTCCCAGTTTTCGATGCGCATCCGGATCCGCCGCGTCACCAGGTAGGTGCCACCCGACATCCATGCCGGGCCGTCGCCGTCGGCCACCCACACGTGCGCATCGAGCGCGCCGGTGTCCTCGGCCTTGAGGTTGCTTGGTGCCGTCCTTGAACCCGAACAGATTTCGCGGCGTCGACTGTTCGCGCGTGGTCGACGACGTGCGGCCGAAGCCGAGTTGGGAGTAGCGCACCGCGGCGGTGCCGAATGCGACGCGCGCGAGGTTGCGGATGGCGTGCACGGCGACCTGCGGATCGTTGGCGCAGGCCTGGACGCAGATGTCGCCGTGGCTCCTGGCCGGGTCCATCGTCTCGTTGGGGAACTTGGGCAGGTCGACCAGCGCTTCGGGGCGTTTGTCGGCGATGCCGAACCGGTCCTTGCCGTCCTTGGTGAAGAAGCTCGGGCCGAAGCCGATGGTCAGGGTCAGCTGGGAGGCCGGAAGGCCAAGTGCCTCACCGGTATCCGCCGGCGGTGCATAGGGATTGAGACCGACGGCGCCGTCCTTGACGGCCTCTTCGGCGAGCGTCATCCGCTCGGCCATGTCCGTCCACTGCTTGAGCATCGCGACGACCTCTTCACGGTCGTCGGTGGTGACGTCGAAGGAGCAGAAGTGCATCCGGTCCTGCGCTGCGGTGATGATGCCCGCCTGGCGCTCACCGCGGAACGGAACCGGGCTCTGCAGCTCGACGGGAGCCGAACTCGAAGCCGATGCCCGGCCGGCCAGCGCACCTGCGCTGGCCGCGCCGACCACCGCGGCAGTCACCCCCGCCGCGCCGAACAGCTTGCGGCGCGACAGTCCGTCGCGCGCCGCAAGCGGTTCGGTGTTCGGTTCGGAAGGGGTCACTTCCGGCGTCGAATCACTGGGGGGCGATGACACCTTGCACCTGGCTGACCTCCTTGGACAGCGCGTCGATCGAGCGCGAAAGCTCTTGGCGCTGAGGCTCTGTCACGGTGTCGTACAAGACGTATCCGTCACCGCTGCGGTACTTCTCCAGCAGCGCCTCGGACTCCGAGAAGCGCTGGTCGACCTTCTTGCCGAGCTCGGCGTTGCGCTCGTCGAGGATCGGCCGGACCGATGCTACCGCAGTCTGGCTGCCCTGCATGTTGGCGTTGAAGTCCCACAGGTCGGTGTGGCTGAAGATGTCCTCTTCACCGCTGATCTTGCTCGACGCGATCTCGTCGAGCAGACCCTGTGCGCCACCGGCGATCTGGGTGGAGTCGATGGTGAAGTCGGGTGCCTTGACGCCGAGAGTTGAGTTCCTTGACGTCGGCGACGAGCTGGTCGGCGATCGCGTTGGTGTCGGGCTGCAGGCCGGTGACCCACAGGTCCTTCTCGAGGCGGTGGAAGCCGGTCCACTTCTGCCCGGGCTCGAGGTCGGCCTCGCGCAGGTCGATGCGCGGGTCGAGATCGTCGGGGAAGGATTCGGCGACCGGCTCGATGCGTTCGTAGTAGGTGCGCGCGATGGGGAACTGGGCCTTGGCGGCGGGGATGTCGCCCTTCTTGATCGCGGCGACGAACACGTCGACGGCCGGGATCAGCGCCTCGGTCTGGCTGTTGACGTAGCGCTTGTAGCTGTCGGCGGCTTCCTTGAACTTGCCTTCGGTGTCGATCTGGACGGTGTCGCCGGTGACCTTGAAGTCACCGCGCAGGCCGTCGCCGATCATGCCGGGCTTGCATGCGGTCTGGTAGGTGCCGGGTTCGGCGAGTTGGACGACCAGCTTGCGTTCCAGTCCGGGGGAGATGTTCTCGACCTCGCCCATCACCCGCTCGCCCTCGCCGTAGACGTAGAACTCGGTGACCTTGGTGCCGTTGTTGGTGATCACGAACGTGTTCGGCCCGGTGCCTGCCTCGGTACCCGACAGCTCGCACTCGGTGTCCGACGCGTTCACCGTGATCTGCGCGGGCGCGCTGTTGCCACTGCTGCTGCCGCCGCTGTCGCTGCTGCTCGGCGCCGACTCCTTGGGGGTGCAGCTGGTCAGCGAGATGCCCGCGAGAAGCGCGGCGGCCGCGGCCACACCGGCCTTCGCGGTCAAGGGAGAGACGTTCACGTAGTGGACCTTTCGGATGTGGTGGCATGCTCCGATTCGCGGATCGAATCGGAGCTCGATGAAGGTGAGTCGGGGGCTGGGGTGTCATTCGGCTTGGCCGGCTTGCGCATCGGGCGCAGGAACAGCGCCAGCACGATCACCAGGTACGCCAGCCACGCCGCGAACTGCAGCACGGTCGGCGTCGGCGTGACGTTGAAGACGCCCTGGACGACCTCGCCGTACCAGGACGACCAGTTGAACCAGGAGCTGATGTCGAAGGCCTTGTGCGCGAGGCCGGGCAGCCAGCCGACCGTCTGCAGCGCGCCGATTCCGTAGGCCAGGATGCCCGCGGCGACGACGATCAGGAACGCGCCGGTGTAGGTGAAGAACTTGGCCAGGTTGATCCGCACGGCGCCCACGTACATGCCGTAGGCGATGACCACCGCGATCAGCACGCCGACGACGAGGCCGAGCAGGGGCCAGGCGGTTTTGGCCTCGGCGTAGCCGACCATGAACAGCGCCGTCTCGACGCCCTCGCGGCCGACGGCGAGGAAGGCGAGCACGAACACGGCAAGGCCGCCGGTTTCGAGTGCGCGCGCCATGTCGCCGCGCAGCTCACCGGAGATGGTCGCGGCGGCCTTCTTCATCCAGAGCACCATGGTCGTCACGATCGCGACGGCGATCAGCGACGCGACGCCGGCGATGGCCTCGGCGGCAAGGCCCGAGATGGTGCTCTCGCCGAACTGGATCACCAGGAAGACGGCGACGGTCATGACGATCGCGGCCGCGACGCCCGACCACACCCACTTGAGTGCGTCGCGCCGGTTCGACTTGACCAGGAAGGCGACCAGGATGGTGACGACGATGGCCGTCTCGAGGCCTTCGCGCAGGCCGATCAGTCCACTGCCCAACAGCTGCGACGAAACGCTGGCCCCAGCTGCGAGAACCGTCACCGAAGCATCCCCGACGGCCGTCATCCTCTTGTTCCTTTCGCGTACCAAGCTTTGGCTACCCATGGCTAGGTATGGCTGACCTTAGCAGCGGAAGCGAAGGAACTGTACAGCTCCGCGACAGCTCGCGGCGCTGCGGTGGAGGACTCCGGGCGCATGGGACGATGTCGGTAATTCGAGTGGGTCGAGGAGTCCGGTGTCGCCAGTGCGTTGGCTGCGGGTCGTCGCGGTCATTGGCGCAACGGCCCTGCTCATGGCATCCAGCTGCTCCTGGCAACCGGGCATCCCGATCCCCGAGGGGGTGCCGCCGCCCACCGGCGACGAGGTGCCCAAGGTCGACACGCACGCCAAGGGCAGGCCTGCCGATCAACTCCACGCCTGGGCGGCGCAACGTGCGCCGGCCCTCGACATGCCGATCACGGCGCTCGAGGCGTACGCGTACGCGGCGCGGGTCGCCGAGGTGGAGAACCCGAAGTGTCACCTGGCGTGGACCACGTTGGCGGGCATCGGCATGGTGGAGAGCCATCACGGCACCTACCGGGGGGCGGTGGTCGCGCCGAACGGTGATGTGCGCCCGCTCATCCGCGGGGTCCGGCTCGACGGGTCGATGGGCAACATGCAGATCGCCGACACCGACGGCGGCAAGCTCGACGGCGACCCCACCATGGACCGGGCGATGGGGCCCATGCAGTTCATCCCCGAGACGTGGAAGCTGTACGGCGTCGACGCCAACAACGACGGCATCGTCAGCCCCGACAACATCGACGACGCGGCGCTGTCCGCGGCGGGTTACCTGTGCTGGCGCGGCAAGGACCTCGCGACGCCACGCGGGTGGATGGACGCGCTGCGCGCCTACAACCTGTCCGACCAGTACGCCCGCACGGTCCGCGACTGGGCCACGGCCTACGCCGCGGGCCACCCGCTGTAGGTCCCCCGTAGGTCCGCGGAGTCGCGATCGGCATGGGGTTCACCCACCCTCTAGGCTGATGCTCGCCATCACCGAAATCCCGTAGGACCACGCTTAAGGAGATGCCAGTGCCCATCATCGAGCAGGTCGGGGCGCGCGAGATCCTCGATTCCCGCGGCAATCCCACGGTCGAGGTCGAGCTGGCCCTGATCGACGGCACCTTCGCCAGGGCCGCGGTGCCCTCCGGCGCTTCGACCGGTGAGCACGAGGCCGTCGAACTGCGCGACGGCGGCGACCGCTACGGCGGCAAGGGCGTGGAGAAGGCCGTCGAGGCCGTGCTCGACGAGATCGCGCCCGCCGTCATCGGGCTCAACGCCGACGATCAGCGCCTCGTCGACCAGGCGCTGCTCGACCTCGACGGCACGCCCGACAAGTCGCGACTGGGCGCCAACGCGATCCTCGGCGTCTCGCTGGCCGTGGCGAAGGCCGCCGCCGACTCTGCCGGGCTGCCGCTGTTCCGCTACATCGGCGGTCCCAACGCGCACATCCTTCCGGTGCCGATGATGAACATCGTCAACGGCGGCGCACACGCCGACACCGGCGTCGACGTCCAGGAGTTCATGGTCGCCCCGATCGGCGCGCCCAACTTCAAGGAGGCGCTGCGCTGGGGCGCCGAGGTCTACCACTCGCTGAAGTCCGTGCTGAAGAAGCAGGGCCTGTCCACCGGCCTCGGTGACGAGGGTGGTTTCGCGCCCGACATCGCCGGGACCAAGGCCGCGCTCGACCTGATCAGCTCGGCCATCGAGGGCGCGGGCTTCAAGCTGGGCACCGACGTGGCGCTGGCGCTCGACGTCGCCGCCACCGAGTTCTACACCGACGGCACCGGGTACGCCTTCGAGAAGGAGACGCGGACCGCCGAGCAGATGACGGCGTTCTACGCCGACCTGCTCGACTCCTACCCGCTGGTGTCGATCGAAGATCCGCTGTCCGAGGACGACTGGGACGGCTGGGTGGCGCTGACGACGGCCATCGGCGATCGCGTTCAGATCGTCGGCGACGACCTGTTCGTCACCAACCCGGAGCGTCTCGAGGAGGGCATCGAGAAGGGCGCCGCCAACGCGCTGCTGGTCAAGGTCAACCAGATCGGCACGCTGACCGAGACGCTGGACGCCGTCGCGCTGGCCCACAACAGCGGCTACCGGACGATGATGAGCCACCGCTCCGGCGAGACCGAGGACACCACCATCGCCGACCTCGCGGTCGCCGTCGGCAGCGGGCAGATCAAGACCGGCGCGCCGGCCCGCAGCGAGCGGGTGGCCAAGTACAACCAGCTGCTGCGCATCGAGGAGACCCTCGGCGACGCCGCGCGCTACGCCGGTGACCTCGCGTTCCCGCGGTTCTCGCCGACGAGCCAGTAGCTTTTCAGTCATGCCCGACGCGAAGCGGCCAGACCCCAAGCGGCGCACTCCAGCGTCGCGGCCGGGCAAGCCGGGCGAGTCGGGTCGCGGCAGGCCGAGGGGTGCGGCGCCGGCGCGACGGGAGCCGCGCCCCGCGCTGCCGCGGGGCGTCTCCGAGCAGGCGGCCGACGCGGAGAAGCCCGAGGCGCCTGCCGGCCGTCGAGCCGATCAGGCAGTCGATCGCCGAAGCCGCCGAGCTGCAGTCCGAACAGCGGCTGGGGTCTGCCGCACGGCGCGCGGCGATCCTGGCCGCGGTGATCTGCGTGCTGACCCTGACGATCGCCGGACCGGTCCGCACCTACTTCGCGCAGCGGACCGAGATGAAGCAGCTGGAGGACGCCCAGACCCAGCTGCGTTCGCAGATCGCCGATCTCGAACAGCAGAAGGTCAAGCTCGGCGATCCGGTGTACATCGCCGCGCAGGCCCGCGAGCGGCTCGGGTTCGTGATGCCCGGTGAGATTCCCTACCAGGTGCAGCTGCCCGCGGGCAGTGCCCAGGCAGCGCCGCCGGGGGCCGGTCCCGCGGCGCGTGCCGAGCGGCCAACCCTGGTACACGTCGCTGTGGCACACCATCGCCGACGCGCCGCACGGCCCTGCGCTCCCCGTGGCCCCGCCGCCCGTCGACCCCGGTGTGCCGCCGCCCCCACCCGTTCCGCCGCCCGGTGGTTGACCAAGCCGATCTCGACGCCGTGGCGCGCCAGCTGGGCCGCGAGCCCCGCGGTGTCCTCGAGATCGCCTACCGCTGCCCGAACGGCGAGCCCGGCGTGGTCAAGACGGCGCCGCGACTGCCCGACGGCACCCCGTTCCCGACGCTGTACTACCTCACCCACCCGGCGTTGACGGCCGCGGCAAGCAGGCTGGAGTCCGAAGGGCTGATGCGGGACATGACCGAACGTCTGCAGCGCGACGAGGAACTGGCCGGCGCGTACCGCCGCGCCCACGAGTCGTATCTGGCCGAGCGCGACGCCATCGAATCGCTGGGCACCACGTTCTCCGGCGGCGGCATGCCCGACCGGGTCAAGTGTCTGCACGTGGTGATGGCGCATTCACTGGCAAAGGGCCGCGGGGTCAATCCCTTCGGCGACGAGGCGCTGGCCGTGCTGGCCGCCGAGCCCGCGATGGCGGGGATCCTGGACCGAGGGAGCTGGACGTGAGGGTCGGAGCGATCGACTGCGGAACCAATTCGATCCGGCTGCTGATCGCCGACGTGGCCGACGGCGTCCTTCGCGACGTGCACCGCGAGATGCGCATCGTCCGGCTCGGCGAAGGTGTCGACGCCACAGGGCAATTCGCGCCTGCGGCGCTGGCCCGCACCGGGGCAGCGCTCGCGGAGTACGCCGACGAGCTGCGCGTGCACGGGGTCCAGACGGGTGCGGATGGTCGCGACGTCGGCCGCCCGGGATGCGGGCAACCGCGACGAGTTCTTCGCGATGACCGCAGAACTGCTCGGCGCGGTGCAGCCGGGTGCGGTGGCCGAGGTGATCACGGGAACCGAGGAGGCCGCCCTGTCCTTCATCGGTGCGGTCGGTGAATTGGATGACGCTGCAGCACCTTTCGTCGTGGTCGACCTGGGTGGTGGCTCCACGGAGGTCGTGGTGGGCGACCGCGAGGTGAAGGCGAGTTTCTCCGCCGACATCGGTTGCGTGCGGCTGACCGAACGATGCCTGCACTCGGACCCGCCGACGGCGGCCGAGATCGAGGCCGCGCGAATCGTGGTGCGCGACGGGCTTTCCGAGGCGTTCAGCGTCGTCCCCGTCGCGGGTGCGCGGACCTGGGTTGGCGTCGCGGGCACGATGACGACGCTGTCGGCGCTGGCCCAGCGGATGGCCACCTACGACGCCGAGGCGATCCACCTGTCCCGGGTCGGTTTCGACGAACTGCTGCCGGTGTGCGAGGACCTGATCGCGATGACCCGCAAGCAGCGCGCTGCCCTCGGTCCGATGCACGAGGGGCGCGTCGACGTGATCGGCGGCGGCGCGATCGTCGTCGAGGAGTTGGCGCGCGAATTACGAAGCCGTGCGGGGATCGATGAGCTCGTCGTCAGCGAGCACGACATCCTCGACGGCATCGCACTGTCGATCGCCTGAATCTGGACGGCGTCAGTGAGGCCGTCCGGCAATCACTTTCTGACGTTGCAGTTCGGCGGGTTACCGCAGTGATGGCCGCCGTCGCATGCATTGCAATGGCACGTGCAACCCGACCCTGCCTTTACCTCTGAAACGCGCATCGCTGTTCCTCTGCTGGCTCAGACACACATCAACATATGACTACTCAACAATAGTTCGGATCACGCTGAGTGGGAACGTTTGCGGTGGAACCGGTCATGCGGTCAGGACTGCAGCACGGCCTTGAGTGCGTCGAGGACGGCGACGTCCTCGATGGTCGAGGGTGGCTGCTCGTCGCGACCGTCGGCGATGCCGCGCATGGTCTTGCGCAGGATCTTGCCCGACCGGGTCTTCGGCAACGCGGCAACGACGTCGACCCGCTTGAGGCTGGCCACCGCGCCGATGTTCTGCCGTACGGCGTCGACCAGCTCGCCGTCCAGGTCGTCGGCCGACGCGCCCGCCTTGAGCACCACGAATCCCCGCGGCACCTGACCCTTGATCTCGTCGGCGACACCGATCACCGCGCATTCGGCGACCGCGGGGTGGGTGGCCAGCACGGCTTCGATGGAGCCGGTGGAGAGGCGGTGGCCCGCGACGTTGATGACGTCGTCGGTGCGGCCCATGACGAACAGGTAGCCGTCGTCGTCGAAGTAACCGCCGTCGCCCGACAGGTAGTAGCCAGGGAACGCCGACAGATACGACGCCACGAAGCGGTCGTCGTCGCCCCACAGCGTCGGCAACGTGCCGGGCGGCAGCGGCAACTTCACGCAGATCGCGCCCTCCTCGCCGGTGTCGCACTCGGTGCCGTCGGGGCGGAGGATGCGGATGTCGTAGCCGGGCATCGGCACGGTCGCCGAGCCGGGCTTCACCGGCAGGGCCTCGACGCCCATCGGGCCTGCGGCGATCGACCATCCCGTCTCGGTCTGCCACCAGTGGTCGATCACGGGGAGGCCGAGTTGCTCTGCCGCCCAGTGGTAGGTGCCGGGGTCGAGCCGCTCGCCGGCCTGGAACAGGTACCGCAGCGCGGACATGTCGTAGCGGGCCAGGTGCGTGGCGTCGGGGTCGTCCTTCTTGATGGCGCGCATGGCGGTCGGCGCGGTGAACAAGGTCTTCACGCCGTGCTCGGCGGCCACCCGCCAGAACGCGCCCGCATCGGGCGTGCCGACGGGCTTGCCCTCGTAGAGCACGGTCGTCGCGCCGAGCAGCAGCGGCCCGTAGACGATGTACGAGTGCCCCACCACCCAGCCGACATCCGAAGCGGCCCAGAACACTTCGCCCGGATGCGTGTCGTAGACGTGGCGCATCGTCCACAGCAGCGCGACGGCGTGCCCGCCGTTGTCGCGGACGATGCCCTTGGGCTTGCCGGTGGTGCCCGACGTGTACAGCACGTAGAGCGGATCGGTCGCGGCGACCGTGACGGGGTCGACGGGCTCTGCGCGCGGCGACGGCCTCGGCCCAGTCGACGTCGCGGCCGGGCACCAGTTCGCAGGGATGCTGCTCGCGCTGCACGATGACGCAGTGCGGGGTGGTGTGCTCGGCGATGTCCAGCGCCGCGTCGAGCATCGGCTTGTAGTCGATGATGCGGGTCGGCTCGATGCCGCATGACGCCGAGACGACGACGGCGGGGCGCGCGTCGTCGATGCGCGCCGCGAGCTCGTGCGCGGCGAAGCCACCGAACACCACCGAGTGCACGGCGCCCAACCGTGCGCAGGCCAGCATCGCGATGACCGCCTCCGGCACCATCGGCATGTAGATCACCACGCGGTCGCCCTTGCCGACGCCGAGGCCGCGCAGCACGCCTGCGAACCGGGACGTCACGTCGAGGAGCTCGCCGTAGGTGTAGGTGCGCTTGGTGTCGGTGACGGGGGAGTCGTAGATCAGCGCGGCCTGATCGCCACGTCCGTCGGCGACGTGCCGGTCCAGCGCGTTGGCGCAGGTGTTGAGCTCGCCCGTCGGGAAACCACCGGTAGAACGGGGGATTGGAGTCGTCGAGGATGCGCAGGGGCTCGCGGATCCACGTCACGGCCCTGGCGGCGTCCGCCCAGAACGCGCATGGGTCTTCGATACTGGCGTCGAACAATTCGCGATACCCGGCCATACCGGCACGGTAGCGCGCGGACCGGTCTTGTCTGGCCCTTCGACGGGTTTCTATAGTTCGGTAATGGCTACTGACACGATGTCAACAAGCGACCAGCCGCCGGCGATCGCCGGCGTGCGCAGGTCGTTCGTCGAGGCTCGAGGCGTGCGGTTCCACGTCACCGAGGCGGGGCCCGAGGACGGCAGGCCCGTGATCGCGCTGCACGGGTGGCCGCAGCACCACTGGGTGTACCGGGATCTGCTGGCCGACCCGCCGCCGGGGCTGCGGATCATCGCCCCGGACCTGCCCGGCTACGGCTGGTCGGGGGCTGCGCCGCACAAGTGGGCCAAGGACGACGTCGCCGCCGACGTGCTGGCGCTGATGGACGCGCTCGGCCTGGACAAGGTCCTGCTCGTCGGTCACGACTGGGGTGGCTTCGTGGGGTACCGGATGCTGCTCGAGGCGCCGGAGCGGTTCGACGGGTACCTGGTGTGCAACATGGCGCACCCGTGGCAGTCCGCCCGCACCGTCGCCCCGCACCTGTGGCGCTTCGCGCTGTATCAGCCGTTCGTCGCCACGCGTCGGCGTGCCGCTGCAACGGCGCACGCCCTATCTCGAACGCGTCATCTTCGGCGTCGGCCCCAAGTCGCACCGGCTGGATCCCGCCGCAATCCGGGTATATGCCGAACGGTTCCGCGACCCCGTCGTCGCGCGCACGGCCCGGGACACCTACCGCACCTTCCTGCTTCGTGAAATGCCCTCGGGGGCAAGAAATCCCGAGTTGCGGCGGATCGCGGTGCCGATTCGGGCACTGTTCGGTACCGGCGACATCGCCGTGCACCCGTCGCTCGCGTCGCCGGCAACCGCACGGGCCGACGACTACACGTTCGAGCCGGTCGACTCCGGCCACTTCGTCATCGACGAGCGCCCGGACCTGGTGCGCGCCAGGCTGATCGCCCTGGCCGACGAGACTTCCCCCCGCGAGCAGACGTAAAGGCCCCTCGATACGCCGCATTTAGGGGCTTTTGTGTCTGCTCGCGGCGGCGGTGAGGCGGGCTCAGTCGACGATGTCCGCGGGTTCCGGCGCGTCGGTGAGTGCCGGTCGATTCCCGTTGCTCTTCTTCGCTTTCGACGGCTGGCGGCGACGCGGGCTGTGCCGCAGCGACCGGCACCGGCTGCGCGGCTTGCGACGGCGCGGGCGGGAGTACCTGCGCCGGGCGGCACATCTCGATGGCCTTCTCGGTGTACACCCGGTAGCCGAATTCCGGCTTGTAGCCGTGGATCTCGGGGGTGTCGAGTTCACGCATGAACTTCAGGATCTCGCGGCTGAACACCTGGCCAGGGACGAGCACCGGGAAGCCCGGCGGGTAGGGCGTCACGAACGTCGCCGAGACGACGTCGATGCCGGCATCGAGCTTGTCGTCGATCTCCTCGCCCGTCAGGTACTCGCAGTTGGTGTCGTCGTAGGACAGGTAGAACGCCCGCCGCACGTCGCCCTCCGGTGTCGCCTCGTCACCCGCCAGGTCGCGGAACACCGGGTGGAAGCCGCTGAAGTTGGGTTGCGACGCGGTGTGCGCGGTCAGCTGACGCACCTTCTGCTCGAACCGGCCGCGTTCACCAAGCCCCATCTCGCCGATGCTCTCGTCGAGTTCGCCTGCGATCTTCACCAACACCTCGACCAGGAATGCCACCGAGCTGCGGGTGGTGCCGATGTTCGTCATGAACAACACGGTGTTGCGGGACGTCTTGTTGATCTGAACGCCGTGCCGGTCCATCAGCTGTTCGCGCTTGAACGTGTCACCGTCGTATCCCGTGCGGCCGATCGACAGGGTGATCCGCGATGGGTCGAGCACGAACTCGTCGGCGTCCCAGGCGGCCATCATGTTTCGCAGTCCCGACCGCAGCGGCTGCTCGATGCCCGACGGCCGGAACTCGTCAGGGATCAGGTCCGACGTGCGCAGGCACGCCATGTAGCGGTTCAGCAGGGGGTGATTGTCGATCGCGTCGCGCAGCTGCATGGCGTTCTCGATCTGGCGCTGCACCAGCTCGACGCCCTCGAGCGCCACCTGGCGCCGGCCCAGGTCCAGCGAGGCCAGGATCTGGTAGTTCGGCGAGGTCGACGTGTGCGCCATGTAGGCCTCGTGGAACGCCTCGGACACCTTCTGCTCGAAGTCCTGGTCGAACACGTGGATCATCGAGCCCTGCCGCAGCGACGTCAGCGTCTTGTGCGTCGACTGGGTGGCGTACACCCGCACGCGCGCCTTGGCCGGGTCGGGGCGCAGGCGGCGATTGAGCAGTTCTTCGTCGGTGGGCGGGTGCAACGATTCGGTCGTCAGGTACTCGTCGTACTCTGCCCGATACGCCTTGTCCTGCAGGCGTTCCCGCAACTCGCGCGCCGCGGACATCGCGGTCCGGCCGCGGTAGACGGGGTGGAACCGGGCGAACGCGAACCACGCCTCGTCCCACAGGAACACCAGATCCGGCTTGATGGCCAGGCATTCCTCCATCACCCGCTCGACGTCGTAGACGATGCCGTCGAACGTGCAGTTGGTCAGCGACATCATCTTGACGCGGTCGAGCTTGCCTGCGCGCTTGAGCGCCAACAACTTCGACTTGATCTCGCGCAGCGGCACCGCGCCGTACATCGTGTACTCGGGGAGGGGATACGCCTCGAGGTAGATGACGTTCGCGCCTGCCATCATCATGCCGTAGTGGTGGGACTGATGGCAGTTGCGGTCCAGCAGCACGATGTCACCGGGGGCCACCAGCGACTGCGTGACGATCTTGTTGGCCGTCGAGGTGCCGTTGGTGACGAAGTAGGTGTGCCTGCTGCCGTACGCCTGTGCGGCCAGCTGCTGGGCCTCGCGCAGCGGTCCCGTCGGCTCGAGCAGCGAGTCGAGCCCGCCGCACGTCGCCGACGTCTCGGCCATGAACACGTCGAGGCCGTAGAAGCCCACCATGTCCTTGATCCAGTGCGAGTTCACGATCGACTTGCCCTGCGAGATCGGCAATGCGTGGAACACGCCGGTGGGGCGGTGGCTGTACTGCTTGAGCGCGCTGAAGAACGGTGTGCGGTACCGCTCGGCGACGCCGTGCAGGATCGACAGGTGCAGTTCGAGAACGCCTTCGCGGGCGTGGAACACCCGACGGAAGGACGGGCCGAGCCGACCGGCGATCTGCTCGACGTCGATCTCGGTCATCAGATACATGTCGAGTTCGGGGCGCAGCTCGTGCAGCGACGCGGCGAGGATCTGCGCGCGTTCGTCGGGTGACTTGTGGTCGTCGAGTTCCTCGGAGACGCGGGTGTCGACGAACTCGGCCAGCGCGGACAGATCGCGCGTCGACTGGTGACTGAACCGGCGCCGGATCACCACGGCCTGGAGGTTGACGTTGAGCCGCGCGGCGATCAGCGCCTCGTCGCCGCTGGCCACCACCACCAGCTCGTAGACGAACTCGTCGTCGGGGCGACGCCAGCTGCGCACCTCCTTGCGCAACGCGCGTTCCTGGGACTCGGTCATCTTCTCGACGACCAGCACCTCGAAGTAGAGCTGTTCGCGCCTGTTGACGGGTTGCTGTTCCAACGTGCCGCGGATCGGCGGGGAACATGTCCGGTGTCGTCGAGCCCGGCGGTGTCCACGTCGCCGGTTCGGTACGACTCGGTGGTCAAGCGCCCGGTTGATCCGGGTCACCGCGTGGGCGAACTTGTCGTAGTTGCCTGCGGTGAAGAGCCGCTGCACCTTGGCGAACTGGGGTGAGCCGGGATAGGCCCAGTAGGGCTCGAGCGGCGTGAGCGTCGCGAGGAGTTCCTGGCAGATCGCGGCGTACTGCTCCTTGAGCTCGCCGGTCGTGGTGGTCCGGGTCAGCCGGTCGGCGGCCTCCTCCAGCCGGCACCACGCGTCACCGCGCAGTTGCCACACACTGTTGTAGGCGTGCGAATTGTCTGCCATCGTCGGCCCTTTCGCCCCAGTTTCGTTGCTGGCATCAAGCGTGGCACCGCCGCACGGACGGGCAGGCGATCAGCAGACGAACGATGCGAGTCGATCACGTGACCGCGAACCGACGCCCAGCTGTGAGAATCGATCGATGACCGAGGACTGGCGCAACATCAACCTGGCGAACTGGGAATCACGGGTGCCGTTGCACACCGCGCCCGATGGTTACGACCTCGCCTCCTTCGACGACCCCGACCATCTGTCGGCGGTGGTGCGCTACGACCTGCCCCGGCTCGGGCGGCTCGACGGCCGCGACGTCGTGCACCTGCAGTGCCACATCGGCTCCGACACGGTGTCGCTGGCGCGGCTCGGTGCTCGATCGGTGACCGGATTGGACTTCTCCCCGTCGGCATTGGAGGCGGCGCGAAACCTGGCCGTGCGGGCGGGGGCCGACGTGCGTTTCGTCGAAGCCGACGCCTACGACGCGGTCGGGGTGCTCGGCTCCGAATGCTGCGACGTGGTCTACACCGGTGTCGGGGCGATCTGCTGGCTGCCCGACATCCGCCGCTGGGCCGGCGTGATCGCCGGCCTGCTGCGGCCCGGTGGCCGCCTCTTCATGCGGGAGGGTCACCCGGTGCTGTGGGCGATGAGCGATCCGCGGCCGGACGGGCTGCTGGTCATCGAGTATCCGTACTTCGAGACCGGCGGCACCACGTTCGTCGAAGACGACACCTACGCAGGTTCGGGTGTGGTCGCCGCACCCGAGTCCGTCAGCTTCAACCACGGGCTTGGGGAGATCTTCACCGCGCTCACCGATGCCGGGCTGATGGTCACCTCCTTGGTGGAGCATCGGGAGGTGCCGTGGAATCCGTTGGGCGATGCCATGATTCCCAGTCCGGACTTCGACGGGGAGTTCATCCTCGCCGATGGGCGCGACCGGATGCCGCTGAGCTACACGGTGCAGGCGGTGAAGGGCTGAGGCATCGGGTGGCGGCATCGACTCACCGACTTCTGCACGACGGTCGTCGTCGAGGCGTGATGCCGCGACCCTGGCGCAATCGACGAGCCAAACCCGAGCTGGAGACCCCGGCCGAAGCACCTAACGACTACCTCGAATCCATCCCCCGCATCGACCAACCGAGCGAGATGACGACCTGCGCGATCGACGAGCCCCGACCGCAGCTCCCCGAACGCGCGAATCCTATTCCTGGAAGCGGTAACCCATGCCCGCCTCGGTCAACAGATGGACCGGGTGCGACGGGTCGTCCTCGAGCTTGCGTCTCAACTGGGCGAGATACACCCGGAGGTAGTGCGTCTCCTTGGCATACGCCGGGCCCCACACCTCTTTGAGCAGTTCCTCGCGACCGACCAGCTTGCCGCGGTTGCGGACCAGCATCTCCAACATGCCCCATTCGGTGGGTGTCAGGTGTACCTCTGATCCGTTCTTGGTCACCTTCTTGGCAGCCAAATCCACCGTGAAGGACGATGTTTCGATCATCGGCTCATCGGTGTCGGATGCTGCGGCCCCGCGCCGAACGGCGGCACGCAACCGCGCCAGGAACTCGTCCATGCCGAACGGTTTCGTCACGTAGTCGTCGGCGCCGGCATCGAGCGCGCCGACCTTGTCGGCCGAGTCGGTGCGGGCGGACAGCACGATCACGGGCGCGGTGAGCCAGCCGCGCAGGCCCTCCAGTACCTCGATGCCGGACATGTCGGGCAGGCCAAGGTCCAAGACGATGACGTCGGGACGCTGCTCGGCGGCCGCCCGCAGCGCCGCGGCGCCGGTGGCGGCCGTGGTGACCTCATATCCACGCACCGACAGGTTGATCCGCAGTGCACGCAAGATCTGTGGTTCGTCATCGATGACGAGAACCCTGGTCATGAAAGCTCATCCTTTGGTGGTGCGGCCAAATCGATTTCGATGGTTACCCCGCCTCCCGGGGTGTCGGTCGCGGTTACGGTACCGCCCATCGCCTCCACGAATCCCTTCGCGACCGAGAGGCCCAGGCCGACGCCGCTGCTGTTGTGGCTGTCGCCACCGCGCTGGAACGGCTCGAACAGCTGCTCCTCGGTGCCGCGCGGGATACCCGGACCCTCGTCGATCACCGCGATCAGCACCCGATTGCCCAGTCGCCCCGCGTTGACCCTCACCACGCTGTCGGGCGCGTAGCGCAATGCGTTGTCGATCAGATTCGCCAGGACACGTTCGAGCAGACCGCTGTCGGCCATCACCATGGCGTCGCCGACCTCCACCTTGACCCTGTCGAGGCCACCGGCCGACATGCCTGAGGTCCCCTCGCCGCCTGCCGAACCAAACCCAGTGGCGCCCTTGCTTATTCCGAGGAGCGCCCGCTGCACCGTTTCCTCCAGGTAGACCCGTCGAAGCTCGGGCCGGACCGCGCCCGCCGCCAACCGCGACGAGTCGAGCAGGTTCCCGACGAGCGCCGTCAGCTGGTCGATCGACTCCTCGACGGTGGCCAACAGCTCCGCGACGTCTTCGGGGGAGAAGCCGACGTCGTGAGCGCGCAGGCTGGACACCGCGGCCTTCGCGCCGGCCAGGGGGGTGCGCAGGTCGTGGCTGACCGCCGACAGAAGGGCGCGGCGCAATTCGTCCGCCTGCGCGATCGCCGCGGCGTTGCCTGCCTCCTCGGTCAACTCGCGCTGTTTCACCAGCCCCGCCGCCTGTTTGGCGACCGCGCCGAGGACCCGGCGATCCCGGGCGGTCAGCTTCTTGCCCGACATCAACATCCAGAACTCGTCGTCACCGACCTCGATCGCGGTGTCGGCCGTGTCGACGTCCATGCACGGGTCGTCGCCGACGGCTCCGACCACACCGGCGCCTTCGCGCAGCAGGCTGACCGACCGCTGGGAGTAGGTTTCCCGCACCCGCTCCAGCAGCGTGTCCAGGTCGGCGCCGCGGAGCACCGAACCGGCGAACAGGGCGAGCAGTTCGGCCTCCTGCGACGCGCGCCTGGCCTCGCGCGCCCGGCTCGCCGCGCCGTCGACGAGCGCCGCAACGGCCACGGCGACGGCCAGCAGCACGACGACGGTGACGGCGCTGTCGGGTTCGGCGATGGTGAAGCTGTACTTGGGCGTCACCAGGAAGTAGTTGAGCAGCAGCCCTGACAACAACGCCGACAGTGCGGCGGGGGCAACGCCGCCGAGCAGCGCGACGATCAGCACCCCGATGAAGAACAGCGCGCTCTCACCGCCGGTGCCCAGAAAGGGATCGAGCACGAACACGATCAGGGTGCAGATGAGGGACGGCACCACCAGGGCCGCCAGCCATGACACCAGGTGTCGATCGCGGGTCGACAACGACGACAGCGCGTGCCCTCCGCTGGCCGCCTCGTGCGTCACCATGTGGACGTCGATCTTCCCGGAGTTCTGCACCGTGGCGGCGCCGATGCCCTCCTCGAAGATGCGTGCCCACCGGGACCGCCGTGACGTGCCGAGGACCAGCTGGGTGGCGTTCATCTCCCTGGCGAACTCCAGCAGCGCGGAGGGGACGTCGTCCCCGACCACCGTGTGCAACGTCGCGCCCAGGCTGAGGGCCAGTTCGCGCACCTTGCCCATCTGCGGAGCGGAGAGACCCGAAAGTCCGTCGCCCCGAACGACATGCACCACCATCAGCTCGGCACTCGACCTCGATGCGATACGAGACGCCCTGCGCACCAGGGTCTCCGACTCCTGGCCGCCGGTCACGGCGACCACGACCCGCTCGCGGGCCTCCCAGGTGTCGGTGATCTTGTTGTCGGCGCGATACTTGGCCAGCGCCGCGTCCACCTGATCGGCGAGCCACAACAGGGCAATCTCGCGCAGTGCGGTCAGGTTGCCCCGCCGGAAGTAGTTCGTCAGCGCCGCGTCGATGCGCTCGGGGGCGTAGACGTTTCCGTGTGAAAGCCTGCGGCGCAATGCTTCCGGCGTGATGTCGACGAGCTCGATCTGCGCCGCCGCACGGACGACGTCGTCCGGCACCGTCTCCTGCTGTTCGATGCCCGTTATCTGTGCGACGACGTCATTCAGGCTCTCCAGGTGCTGGACGTTGACCGTCGATATCACGGTGATTCCGGCGTTGAGCAGCTCATCGATGTCCTGCCAGCGTTTCGGATTCTTGCTGCCAGGGGTGTTGGTGTGCGCGAGCTCGTCGACGAGCACCACCTGTGGGTGGCGCGCCAACACCGCCTCCACGTCGAGCTCGGGGAAGCGGCCGCCGCGGTAGTCGACGAAGCGCGGCGGGATGACCTCGATGCCGTCCAGCAGCTCGGCGGTCTTCTTGCGTCCGTGCGTCTCGATGACCGCGGCGACCAGATCGGTACCGCGTTCCAGCCTGCGGTGCGCCTCGCCGAGCATCGCGAACGTCTTGCCGACGCCGGGAGCTGCGCCAAGGTAGATGCGCAGCTCCCCGCGTTTCTGCTGGTAGTCGGGCCTCGCTTCACGCCGCGTCACATGCTCATCATCCACCGGTCAGATCAACTCTTGACCGGATACACCCGGTCAAGGTCGATGTTGAGCTGGAGCACGTTGACCCGGGGCTCACCCATGAACCCGAGATCCCGACCGTACTCGTGCGCGCTCACCGCTTGCCTGACCTGGTCGGCGCTGATGCCACGCGCCTTGGCCACCCGATTCACCTGGATGTCGGCATAGGCCGGCGAGATGTTCGGGTCAAGGCCGCTTCCGCTCGCGGTGACGGCATCGGCCGGGACCTGCGGATCGGTCGAAGCGCCGTGAATGGGCACGATCTCACCGACCGAGTAGTCCTCGCCGAACTTGGCGCACTCCACCCGCACGCCTTCGTAGGTGTTCAGGAACGGGGTTTTCGTGGTCTGGCACGGCTCGTTCACGCTGACCACGCGGGTCGGATTGACGACGATGCCGCGGGCGTCGCGCGGCCCGATGACCGACAGCACGGCTCCGACACCGTCACCGGTGCAGAACGGCCGTGCGCCGTCGACGCCCTCGAGCTTGCCGATGGCGGCGCTGCGCGTGCAGACCGAGCGTCAGCAGGCTCGCCTTGTAGCCGTTGGCGTCTGCGGACAGGGTCGGGTCACCGGGCGTGTCGACGATGCTCTCCGGCCCGAGGTTGCTGGCACTGGTGGCCATCGGGTCGTAGCCGGCGCCTGCCGCGGACGGCCTGCTCTGGAAGTACTGCGGCAGCGCGTTGCCGTCCTTGTCGGTGAAGGACTGACCGATCAGGCTGCTGCCCACCGGTTTTCCGTTCACCTCGATGATCGATCCATTGGCCTTGCCGTTGAGCCCCGGCACCTGCGCAACCAGCCAGATGAACAGGGGGTAGCCGATGCCAAGGATCACGGTGAACAGCAGCAGCGCGCGCAGCGCTGCCCAGTGTTGGCGGAGGACGCTAGAGAATTTCATTGTCACATTCCTGGGAAGAGTTGGACGACCAGGTCGATCAGTTTGATGCCGATGAACGGCGCGATGATGCCGCCGAGCCCGTAGATGTAGAGGTTGCGGCTCAACAGCTTCGAGGCACTGCTCGGCGTGTAGCGCACGCCGCGCAGGGACAGCGGGATCAGGGCGATGATGACGATCGCGTTGAAGATCACCGCGGACAGGATCGCCGATTGCGGGCTGTGCAGCCGCATCACGTTGAGCACGTCCAGGCCGGGGAACAGCACCACGAACATCGCCGGGATGATCGCGAAGTACTTCGCGATGTCGTTGGCGATCGAGAACGTGGTCAGCGCGCCACGCGTGATCAACAGTTGCTTGCCGATCTCGACGATCTCGATGAGCTTGGTGGGGTCGGAGTCCAGATCCACCATGTTCCCGGCCTCTTTCGCCGCCGAGGTACCGGTGTTCATGGCCACGCCGACGTCGGCCTGCGCGAGCGCGGGTGCGTCGTTGGTGCCGTCACCGGTCATCGCGACCAGCTTTCCGCCCGCCTGCTCCTTCTTGATCAGGGCCATCTTGTCTTCGGGGGTGGCCTCGGCGAGGAAGTCGTCGACACCGGCCTCGTCGGCGATCGCCTTGGCGGTCAACGGGTTGTCGCCGGTGATCATCACCGTTCGGATGCCCATCCGGCGCATCTCGTCGAAACGCTCGCGCATGCCTTGCTTGACGACGTCCTTGAGGTGGATGACGCCGAGCACCGACGCCCTCCCGTCGACGACCTGGCCGACCACCAGCGGCGTGCCGCCCGCGGCGGAGATGCCGTCGACGATGCTGCCGAGCTCGGTCGGGACCACGCCGCCCTCGGCGCGCACCCAGTCGGCGACGGAGTTCGCCGCACCCTTGCGCAGCTGGTGCCCGTTCTCCAGGTCGACGCCCGACATCCTGGTCATGGCGGTGAACTCCACCCAGTTGGCGCTCGCGAGTTCGCCTGGGGTGCGCGCACGTAGGCCGTACTCCTGTTTGGCGAACACCACGATGGAACGGCCCTCAGGTGTCTCGTCGGCGAGGCTCGACAGTTGAGCGGCGTCGGCCAGGGCCTCCGGCGATACTCCCGTCAACGGCGTGAAGCCGGCGGCCTGCCGGTTGCCGAGCGTGATCGTCCCGGTCTTGTCCAGCAGCAGGGTGTTCACGTCGCCTGCCGCCTCCACGGCGCGGCCCGACATCGCCAGCACGTTGCGCTGCACCAGTCGGTCCATGCCTGCGATGCCGATGGCCGACAGCAGTGCGCCGATGGTCGTCGGGATCAGGCAGACCAGCAGCGCGACCATCACGATGCCGGAGACGCCGTTGTTGGTGAGCGCCAAGGTGTCCGGGACGCCGGGGTTGCCGACCTTCGAGTAGATCGCCAGCGGCTGCAGCGTCGCGACCGCGAACAGGAAGATGATCGTCAACGATGCGAGCAGGATGTTGAGCGCGATCTCGTTGGGCGTCTTCTGCCGGTTGGCGCCCTCGACGAGGGCGATCATCCGGTCGATGAAGCTGTCACCCTGCTTCTGGGTGATCTTGACGATGATGCGGTCCGACAGCACGGTCGTGCCACCGGTGACCGCCGAACGGTCACCGCCGGACTCGCGGATCACGGGGGCGGACTCACCGGTGATCGCCGACTCGTCCACCGAGGCAATGCCTTCCACGACGTCGCCGTCACCGGGGACCGGCTGGCCGGCTTCGACCACGACGATGTCGCCCTGTTGCAGCAGCGGCGCCGCGACCTCTTCCTCGCGGCCGGGAACTCCTGGTGCCCATCCGGTGAGGCGGCGCGCCATCGTGGCGGTCTTGGTCCTGCGCAGCGACTCGGCCTGCGCCTTGCCGCGTCCCTCGGCGACGGCTTCGGCGAGGTTGGCGAAGATCACCGTCAGCCACAGCCACACGACGATCAGCCAGGCGAACCACGACGGATCGACGATGGCGAGGATGGTGCTCCACGCGGCGCCGAGCTCGACGATGAACATGACCGGGTTCTTCCACAGCGTGCGTGGGTTGAGCTTGGCCAGTGCGTCGGGCAGTGACTTCCACAGCATCTTCGGGTCGAGCAAGCCACCCTGGATGCGGTTGGAACCACCACTCGTGCGGGACTTGGACGGAGCGGATTCGATAGTGGGAGTGGACATCAGTGAATTCCTTCAGCGAGAGGCCCGAGCGCTAGCACGGGCAGGAAGCTCAGGGCGACCAGGATCAAGGTGACGCCGGAAACCATGCCGACGAACTGTGGTCGGTGGGTGGGCAGGGTTCCGATCGATTCCGGAGTGGCGCCCTGTTTGGCGAGGGAACCGGCCAGTGCGAGCACCAGGATGAGCGGCAGGAACCTGCCGAACACCATGGCCAGGCCCAAAGCCGTGTTGTACCAATCGGTGTTCACGGACAGACCTGCGAACGCCGAGCCGTTGTTGTTGGCCGCCGAGGTGAATGCGTACAGGACCTCGGACAGCCCGTGTGCACCGCTGTTCAGCATGCCGGCACGTTGGCCCGGCATCGCCATCGCCACCGCGGTGCCGGTCAGCACGATCAGCGGGGTGATCAGGAAATACGTTGCGGCGAGCTTGATCTCACGCGGGGTGATCTTCTTGCCGAGGTATTCCGGTGTGCGGCCGACCATCAGGCCCGCGATGAACACCGTGATGATCGCGAGAATGAGCATGCCGTAGAGACCCGAACCGACACCACCTGGCGCGATCTCGCCGAGCTTCATGTTGAACATCGTGATCATGCCGCCCAGGCTCGTGTACGAGTCGTGGAACGAGTCCACCGCACCGGTCGAGGTCAGGGTCGTCGCGTCGGCGAACACCGCCGAGTCGGCGACGCCGAAGCGCTGGTCGACACCCTCGGTGGCCGCGCCGATCGCGGTGGGAACGGTGCCGTGGTGCTGCAGCTGGAACAGCATCATGAACCCGACGCTGATGGTGGCGATGATGCCCATGACCGCGGCGATTGCGTAGCCCTGCTTCTTGCTGCTGACCATCCGGCCGAACGTGCGCGGCAGCGAGAACGAGATGACGAGCAGCAGGAAGATCTCGATCCAGTTCGTCCAGGTGGTCGGGTTCTCGAACGGATGCGCGGAGTTGGCGTTGTAGAAGCCACCGCCGTTGGTGCCGAGTTCCTTGATGACTTCCTGGCTGGCCACGGGACCACCGGTGATGGTCTGCTGACCGCCGGCGAGGGTGTTGACGACCTGGTCGTGCAGGTGGAAGTTCTGGATGGCGCCGCCGGCGATGAGGATGATCGCGCCGACGATCGAGATCGGCAGCAGGATTCGAATCGTGCCGCGGACCAGGTCGACCCAGAAGTTTCCGAGGTCGCCGCTGTGGCGCCGGACGAAGCCGCGAACGAATGCGATCGCGACGGCCATGCCGACCGCGGCCGACACGAAGTTCTGCACGGCCAGACCCGCCATCTGCACCAGGTGGCCCTGGGTGGATTCACCCGAGTAGGCCTGCCAGTTGGTGTTGGTCACGAAGCTGATGGCGGTGTTCCAGGCCAGCGACGCGGTCATCGGTGTGGCGGGGTCATTGAGGTGCAGCGGCAGCTTGCCCTGGACGAGCTGGAAGATGAAGAGGAACACGACGCTGATGGCCGAGAAGGCCAGCACGCTGCGGGCGTAACCGCCCCAGGTCTGTTCCGATTTCGGGTCGGCACCGATCAGCCTGTAGATGAGGTGCTCTGCACGCGAGTGCTTTTCGGACGTGTACACCCGGTACATGTAGTCGCCCAGCGGCGCGTGCACGGCCACCAGTGCGATGATCAGAAGCGCGAGAAACAGGATTCCCGCCGTCGTAGTACTCACTAGAACCTCTCGGGAAACAGCAGAGCGGCGAACAGGAACAGCGCGACCACGATCGCCAGCACCAGGCCGATTGCGTTGTCGTAGCTCACAGCCGCTCGACCAACTTCTGCACCAGGCCGAGCAGGGCGAATATCGCCACCGTCAGCACGATGAACACCACTACGGACATCTCGTCTCGCCTCCGTTCACTGAAAAACCTCCGGGCGCTCGGGTGTGGTTCGAGACAGCCGCTGGCGTGCCCTACGCATCAAGGGCCAGATTCGAAGCTAGCTCCGCGTGCACGGACGGTGACGTTCCTTGACGTTTTCCTTACGCCGCCGCACGGGTCCTTTACGGTCTTCCTCCGGCACGGCCCTGGAACAACCCGGTCGTGCCGTCAAGACATCGTCAATAGCGGCCCGTTCGACGTAGTGATTGCGTAATCAACGAGTCGCGGTAAAGCAATGGCTCTTACGTTTGCCAAACGAGAATTCGGATGTAGAAGGAGTCGCGGTGATCGACGGTTCGTCGCACTGGGGTGGAGCGGCATGGCTGCAGGTCGGTGTGATCGCCGCCACGGTAGTGATCTTGCATGTACCGCTTGGAAATTACCTGGCCAGGGTGTACACGACCCCGACGAACTGGCGTATCGAGAGGGTGATCTACCGGTTGGTCGGGGTTGCACCGGACGGCGAGCAACGGTGGACCAAATACCTAACTTCGCTACTTGCGTTTTCATTGGTGAGCGTTTTGCTTCTCTACGCACTATTGCTTGCCCAAACGAATTTGCCGGAACCCTGGGGGCATAAGGGTATGACGCCGGCCTTAGCGTTCAATACGGCCATTTCATTTACGAGCAATACCAGCTGGCAGAATTACCCCGGCGAGTCCACGCTCGGGCATGTCGGACTGGCCGCAGGCCTCGGGGTGCAGGCGTTCGCAAGCTGCGCCGTCGGGATGTGCGTCGCCGTCGCCTTGATTCGTGGTTTGGCGCGCAGGCAGCGTAACGAAATCGGCAACTTCTGGGTAGATCTGGTGCGGACGGTGGTGCGCGTTCTGCTACCGCTGTCGGTCGCGGTCACCATCGTGCTGCTGGCACTGGGTGTGATCGCGAATTTCCATGGACCGCAGGATGTTTCGACGCTGGCCGGCGGCCACCAGACGATTCTCGGCGGCCCCGTCGCATCCTGGGAGTCGATCAAGCTGATGTCCGGCGACGGCGGTGGTGCCTTCAACGCGAGTAGTGCCCATCCGTTCGAGAACCCGACGCCGCTGTCCAATGTCGTCGAAATCGTTGCGATGTTGCTGATTCCGGTTGCATTCATCCGAACCTTTGGCGTCATGGTCGGCGACAAGAGGCAGGGCTGGGCGCTATTTGCCGCGGTCGCAATCCTGTTCGTCATCGGCGCGGTTGCCATCGTCTGGGCCCAAATGGCCGGGCATGGCACCGTCATCGGTTCCGTCGGCGCCGCCGCGGAGGGGACCGACGCCCGGTTCGGGGTTCCGGGCAGTGCCCTGTTCGGTCAGGCCGCGACCGCGAGTGGTGACGGCGCGGCGAATGCCTCCTATGACAGCTTCGCGAGTCTCGCCGGTGGCGTGCTGCTGATGAACATGATGCTTGGCGAGGTGGCGCCAGGGGGCGCAGGGAGCGGGCTGTACGGCCTCGTCGTGATGACGCTGCTGGCGGTGTTCCTCGGCGGACTGATGGTCGGCACCACCCCCGAATTCCTCAAGAAGAGGCTGCATGCCCGCCACATGAAGCTGATCGGGCTCTACGTCGTCGTCCTACCTGCAGCGGTCTTGATCGGCTGCGCGATCGCGATGGCCTTGCCAGGGCAGGTGGCGTCGATGCTGAACACGGGTCCGCATGGACTCTCCGAGGTGCTGTACGCGTTCACGAGTTCCGCCGCGAACAACGGCAGCGCGTTCGGTGGGTTCAGCGGCAACACCGTCTGGTACAACGTCGCGCTGGCCCTTGCGATGGCCGCAGGCAGGTTCATCCCGATCATCGTGGTCCTGGCGCTGGCGGGAGCCTTCGCCGCCCAGGGGCATGGCGTGGTCACCGTCGGCACCCTCAGCACGCACAGGCCGACATTCGTCGTGCTGATCGTGAGCGTCACCTTGATCACGGTGGGCCTCGAGTATCTGCCCGCGCTCTTCCTCGGCCCTCTCGCCGACGCGCTCGGGTAGCTCCCCGGCCGGTGTCAACGCGACGTCAAGGTTTGATCCCGGGCCGTCAAGAGACCGCTAGGAATCCGATGACCGGTGCCGGGGTGCGGGACCGTTGAAGTGGTGCCCGATCGGCAGCAGGCCGGGGCTGGATAGAAGAGGTTCCGGTGAGTCTCTCGGCGGCTGACCCGTTGTCCCCCGAGCAGGAAGCACTGCGCCGCTGCGTGATGTATCGCAGCGCCGTCCCGATGTCCGAGATGGCCCTTCCGGCGCTCGCCTTGCGGAACCACTCCGTTGCGAAGTGGGTCAGAGACCAGGACGTCGAAGTGGACGTGCGCTCGAGCGAGGACCTTGGCATTTCGCTCGCGGCCGGAGTTCACCCGAAGCGGATGACGATTCACGCGGCCGCCTTGAGCGCGAACGAGATCCTGTTCTGCACGGCGAACCTCGAAGTGCACCAGGTGGTCGTGAACTCGACCGACCAGGTCGGGCTGCTTGCCTCGGTCGCCCCTCGGCGCAGGCAACGGGTGCTCGTCCGCATGACCGACGTCAACGTGCCCGGGTTCGGCTCCGCCTGCGAAGTGGAGAATGCGGTCAATGCGATTCTCGACCACCATCGGCTCGATCTGATCGGTCTGCACTGCGAAATCGGTTCGCAGGAGCGGGACTTCATCAGCTATCCCGCCGCGATCGGTCAGATGATCGCCGAGATGGCGCAGCTCCGGCAAGTCCGTGGCAACGTGCTCACGCACCTGGCCCTTGGCGGCGGCCGCGCCGTCCCCTCGGGCGACTGGGCCGTCCAATTACCGGAACTCGCGAGCCAGATCGATCGGTCACTCGACGATGCCTGTGCGACCCTGCACTTCCCGCGTCCGATCGTCGCTCTCTCAACGGGACTCGCGATCCTCGGAAAGCAGGCCGCATGACCGCCCATCACCCGTGGAGTGCCTGGCCCCTGGTCGCGGCATCCGGTGCCCGATCCCGGGTCGGCGTGGTCGCGCCCGCGGTGCCCCGGCTGGATCCGCGCCTGGACATCACCGTGACGCTGCGTCGGTGCGCGACGTATCGCAAGGCGCTTCGCGGCGCCGCCGCAATCAGCTATCCGGCGGGCGTCCTCTGGATGGACCCGGTGGCGAACTGGGTGACGCGGCACGGCGTGTGTGTCGACGTCTCGTCCGTCGAAGAGATGAATCTTGCCGTCGCGAAGGGAATTTCACCGCAGCGACTGGTCGTGCACCGCGCCGACGCAAGCGCGGGCCCGATTCGCCTCGCCGTCAACGCCGGGGCCGGTCGCTTCGTCGTGGACTCGGGTCAGCAGGTCGCCGTGCTCTCCTGCAGCGCTGAACGCACCCAGCGGTTGCTGGTGGACGTGACGGCCCAATCCGCAGACGTCTTGGCGGCGGAGATCATGGCGCGCCCACGCCTTGACCTCATCGGGCTGCATTGTCGGGTCGGCGACCGCGAACCGACGGGAGAGATCGTGCGCGAGATGATCGCTCAGATGTCGTGGATTCGCCACCAGCACGCCGTCATCCTCACCCGCATCAGCCTTGCCCGTGCCGCCGACCTCTGCTGCGACCGCGGTTACCTGCGTGACGTCTCGGAGGAGCTGGACGAAGCGCTCGACGACGCCTGCGCACGGTTCAGATACCCGCGGCCTGCGCTCGTCCTGCCGATCTCACGGTCGGCACTCAACCCAACCAGGTAACGACGGCCGTCGCGAAAACGCGGCGATGAGACGGGCCGTCAGAGGAGTCCGTCGCACAGGTCCACCACGCAGCCAGAAGTCCCCACCCGAATCAAATCAATGCCCCCGACCGGCACGCCATCTGCGGTTACGATCTTGTTCCGGGCGAGGGGGGTGGTGGACCGATGGGCACTCCGCGCACGCTGGACGCGCGGGCCTCGGTGGCGTGGTCGCGGCGCTTCGCCAGGACGACACCCGGCGTCGTCGGCATCATCGCGGTCGTCGTCGCCGCATGCTGCGTGATCGCAGGCTTGGTAGCGGGGGCCCAACTCAACGGCCGGATCGACGAGCGCAACCAGATTCTCGACCGCTCGGAGCCGTTCGCGTACGCCGCGCAGAACCTGTACGCCGACCTGTCGGCCGCCGATGCGGCCGCAGCGACGGCATACCTGTCCGGGATCGAGACACCCCAGCAGCGGGCGCGGTATCAACAAGCGCTGGCGGACGCCGCATCCGCACTGGCGGATGCCACCGCGGGAGCCACCGATGCAGGCACCCGCAAGGCGGTGGCGGAGATATCGGCGCAACTGGCCGCCTACACGGGGCTGGTCGAGTCGGCGAGGGCCAACAATCGGCAGGGGCTCACCATCGGATCCGCCTACCTGCGGGAAGCGTCGTGGCTGATGCAGGGCACGCTGCTTCCCGGCGCCGAGAGGATCTACACCGGCAACCTGGCCACCGTCGAAGACGACCAGCGCGTCGTCGCCTCGACGCCGATACTCAGCCTCGTACTGCTGGTGCTCGTCCTGGTGGCGATCTGCGTCGGCTCGGTGATGCTCAGCCGCCGCACCAACCGGCAGTTCAACATCGGGCTCGTCGTCGCGGCGGCCGTGGTGCTGCTGGTGATCGGATGGATCGTCGTGGCCACCCGATTGGCGGCGAGCTCCATCGAGGACAGCCGCGCCGAGGGCACCGCGAGGTTCGAACAGCTCGCGAAGGCCCGCATCCTCGCGCAGCAGGCCAGGACCGACGAGATCGCTGCAGCTGATCGCGCGTGGCGATGCCACCGCCGGGGAAAAGTCGTTCAAGGGCCGCATCGACGATCTGACCGCGCTCCTGGGGCCGGGATCGTCCGCCGCGGCGGACGGTGTCGCGAAATGGACTGCCAGCCACCAGAAGCAGATGGAGGCCTACCAGGGCGGTGACTACCCTGCCGCGGTGACGCAGGCGATCGGCACCGATCCCAGCGCCTCGGCCGCGCAGTTCAGCATCGTCGAATCAAGCCTGCGCGACGAGATCGAGCAGACCCGCACCACGCTGCGCGACCGGGTGACCACGGCGGGCACCTGGCTGGCGTGGAGTCCAACCGGGACGCTGGTGCTGATGGTGGTCGCAGCGGCGGCGGTCGTCGTCGGGTTGTGGCCGCGGCTCAAGGAGTTCCTATGACTCAACGAGTTTCCACGAAGGGGCGCGTCATGGTGGCGCTGTTCGCACTCGCGCTCACCGCCTCCGGATGTGGATCACCGCCGGCACCGCCTGCCCCGGTGACGGTCGCGCCGATCGAGGCCCTGCCCTCCGGTGCCCAGCAAGCCACGGCGGCGCCTGCTGCGGCAAGCGCCGATTGCGGCGATCGGGAAGCCAGCCTGCGCCCCGGTCCGCAGCCAAGGCCGGGCGCCATGCCGCCCGGCTCGACGATGGCGGCGATCGCCGAGCGCGGGCGGCTCATCGTCGGCGTCGACCAGAACACGAATCTGTTCGGCTTCCGGGATCCCGCGTCGGGTCAGCTGGAGGGCTTCGACATCGACGTCGCACGTGAGATCGCGCGCGCCATCTTCGGCGATCCGGACCGCATCGATCTGCGGGTGGTCGAGGCCGGCCACCGGGAAGAGGCGTTGCAGTCGGGCGAGGTGGACGTGGTGGTCCGCACCTACTCGATCACCTGCGACCGCAAGAAGCTCGTCGCGTTCTCCACCACGTACTTCAACGCCAACCAGAAGATCCTCGCCGTCAAGGGATCGGGAATCGATTCTGCCGCTGCACTTTCGGGCAAGCGGGTGTGTGCGGTGACGGGCACGACCTCGCTGAAGGCGTTGCTCGCGCTGGAGTCCAAGCCGACGGTGTTCGCCGTGACCAGCTGGACCGATTGCCTGGTGATGCTGCAACAGGGCCAGGTCGACGCGATCAGCACCGACGACGTGGTGCTGGCCGGCCTTGCCAGCCAGGATCCGAACGTCGAGGTGGTCGGCGAGAGCATCGCCGTGGAGCCCTACGGCATCGGAATCAAGAAGGAGAACGAGGACCTGGTTCGATTCGTCAACGGCGTGCTCGACGAGATGCGTGCCGACGGGACGTGGAAGCGGCCTCTACGACAAGAATCTGCGAAGCCTCGGACCGTCGCCCGGTCCGCCGACACCGCACTACCAGGACTGACCATGAGCGAGGTGAGCACCGAAGCGATCGACCGCGAACTCGCGTCACGCACCAAGGAAGTCGCCGCGATGTCCGCGACGCTGATCGAGCTGGAGAGTCATCCCGGGCTCGAGCACGTGCACCGCTATCCGCCGACGGGGCGCACCGCACAACGATGGGCCGTGATCGAGAAGTCGCTCGCGGACCTGTGGGAGGACCTCGGTCGCATGACGTCGATCCTGGACTCCGCGCGCATGGTGCGGGCACGCCGATCCCATGTCTCCGACGACGACCGCGCCGAGTTGACGACGCTGCTGTTCGGGCGCCCGCTGGAGGTGTCGCGGCAGCGGATCCCGTTGTCCGAGCGCACGATCACGGGTCCCGCCGAGTCCGTCGAGTCCATCGGGCTCGCCGACATCGCGGACCGGATGCGGGCCGAATACCCGGCGGTGGCCGAGTTCTTCGACTCCGTGGACCGGGTCAACTCGCTGGTCGCGGAGGGGCTCGGGCCGACGCGCAAGCGGCTCGACGCCGCGGGCGTGGCCGACCCGAAGGACATCGCCGACCTGTTGGCCGACTCCGCCGCCGATCCGCTCTCGCTGAGCCCTCAGGACGTCGACCGCCGCATCCGTGCCATCGCGGACGGCGTCGAACGCCGATCGGCCGAACTCGCCGAGCTGGCTGCGCTGCAAGCGAATTGGCCAGAGGTGCTCGCGACGCTGACGTCACGACTCGACGCGTTGCGGGACGCGACACAGCGCGCCGCGCGGGCCCGCGCGAGCGCCGAGCAGACCGTGGTCTCCGGCCCGCTGCCCGTGCACACCGACGCCGAGCCGGACCTGCGTGCCGCGCTCGCGTCCATCACGGCACCGGATCCGGCGGCGATCAGGGCGCTGCGCAACCGGACCGAGGCGGCGTTGCGCGCGGTCGGCGAGAACGAACAGCTCGCGCAGGGCCTGCTGGACCGTCGCAGCGAGCTCGCGGGCCGGCTCACCGCGTACCAGGCGAAGGCGGCCCGCCTCGGGTTGGGCGAGGAACCAGATGTGTTGGCCTCCGGCCGGATCGCTGCCGGCCTGCTGTCACGCAAGCCGTGTGACCTCCGTGCCGTGACCCGGGCGATCACGGACTACCAGCAGCTGATCGCGCAGAGGCAGGGGAAGACGAGATGACGTGCGCCGAACCTGGATGCGACGGAACCGTCGTCGACGGCTACTGCGACGTCTGCGGCACCGCGCCGGCAGCCGGTGCGCAGGAGCCCGCGGCCGCAACGGGTGCGCAGGAACCCGCTGCGACGGCCCGCAGTGGCTCCGCCCGGTCTGCGCGCTCTGCGCGGACGGCCCGCACCGGCTCGTCGAAGTCGACCAGCTCCCGTGGCAGGCTCGGCGCAGGGATCGTCGCCATCCCGCGCATTCCGAGGGGCGATCCGGCCGCCGCGATAATGACCGATCCGCAGGTGCCGGAGGGCAGCCGGTTCTGCGGCAACCCGGAATGCAACAAGCCAGTCGGGCGTGGGCGGGACGGACAGCCCGGACTCACCAAGGGCTTCTGCACCCAGTGCGGTACGCGATACTCCTTCGTTCCCAAGCTTTCCCGCGGTGACCTCGTCGGCGGCCAGTACGAAGTGCAGGGATGCATCGCGCACGGCGGACTCGGCTGGATCTACCTGGCGATCGACCGCAAACTCGACAACCGCTGGGTGGTGCTCAAGGGCCTGCTGAACTCCAGTGATGCCGACGCGATGGCCGCCGCCGCCGCCGAGGTCAACACGCTCTCGAACGTCGATCACCCGAACATCGTGCACGTCTACAACTTCGTCGAGCATCCCGACGAGGCCGGCGTCCCCGTCGGATACATCGTCATGGAGTACGTGGGCGGCAAGTCGCTGAAGCAGATCCGCAAGGCGCGGGGCGGTCCTCTCCCGCCGGACCAGGCCGTCGCCTACATCATCGAGATCGCGCCGGCGCTGGACTACCTGCACACGCAGGGGCTCGCGTACTGCGACTTCAAGCCGGACAACGTGATGCAGACCGACGAGCAGCTCAAGCTCATCGACCTCGGTGCGGTGATCGCCATGGACGACGAGGAGAGCGCGATCTTCGGGACCGTCGGATACCAGGCGCCCGAGATCGCCAGGACCGGCCCCACCGTCGCCAGCGACGTCTACACGGTCGGCCGGACGCTCGCCGTTCTGGTGATGGACGTTCCGCAGGAGAAGGGACACTTCGTCGAGCAGCTACCCGGCCCGGAGACCGTGCCGGTGCTGGCCAAGTACGAGTCGCTGTACCTCGCGATCCTGCGCGCCACCGACCCCGACCCGGAGCGGCGCTTCTCGTCCATGGTGGAGATGGCCGATCAGCTCACCGGGGTGCTGCACGAGATCGCGGCCGTCGACACGAACGTCGCGCAGCCACGGTTGTCGAACTACTTCAGCCCGCAGCGCGTGGCGTACGGCGCGGGCCGGAACGCGCCGGTGGAAGCCAGGGACGTGATCGCGGCGCTGTCGGTCCCCGTGGTCGATCCCAACGATTCCGGTGCCGCGTTGCTCGCCACCACCAGCGGCACCCCGCCCGCTCAACTCGAGCACGCGCTGAACCTGGCCCGTGGCGGCGCGAACCAGGGCAGGAGTTCCTCGGTCGAGGTTCCGCTGCGGCTGGTCCGCGCAGCGCTGGAGATCGGCGCCCCGAAGGACGCCCGCAAGCGGCTTGCCGAGCTGGAGTCGGTGATGTCGGAAGACTGGCGGCTGACGTGGTACAGCGGACAGTGCGCGCTGCTGGAGGGCGAATTCGACAAGGCGGCAGTCGATTTCAACGATGTGATGGCCCTGTTGCCCGGCGAGCTGGCTCCGAAGGTGGCGATCGCGGCGACGGCCGAGATGCGCGCCGAGCGCGCTGACGCCCTGCACTACTACGAGACGGTGTGGCGCACCGACCACGACTACGTCAGCGCCGCCTTCGGTCTTGCGCGGCAACGCGCACGTGCAGGCGACCGGACCGGCGCGATCACCGCGCTGGACCAGATCCCCCCCGAGTCGGTGTACTTCACGGCGGCGGGCACGGCGGCGATCGAGATCCTCCTCGAAGGCCGGGACGCCAAGAGCCTCGACGAGGAGACGCTGCTCGACGCGGGCAGGCGCACGGCGGCGCTGACCCTCGAGTCGACGGCCAAGCGGGCGACCATCCGGCTCCGGGTGCTCGGCGCCGCGCTGGGGTGGCTGCAGGCGGGGCACACGGCCAAGACCCCGCGGTTCCTCGGTGCCGATTTCGACGAGCCCGGCATCCGAGCCGGAATGGAACACTGCTACCGCGAACTGGCGCACGAGATGCCCGGCATGTGGGAGCGGATCGACCTGGTGGAGAAGGCAAATGCGATTCGGCCGAGGACACGGGTATGACCGGCCACCAGGTGACGTGCCCGCAGTGCGACACGATCGGCGGTAGCGCCGACCGGTTCTGCGAGAGCTGCGGCGCCGCGTTGTCGGAGATCCGCCGCGTCGCCATCCCGCGGTCGGGGCGGACCGTCGAGGGGCCGTGTTCGGACTGCGGCAACGCGACATTCGTCGACGAGTACTGCACCTCGTGTGGTCATCGGCGGGCCGAACCCGACCGAGACGAGGCGGATCTCGGCGGGATCGTGATGATCACCGACCGCGGAATCGAACACGCCCGCAACGAGGACGCCGCGGCGGCGGGCATGGTGGTCGACGGCGACACCGGCGCGCCCGTACTCCGTCGCCGTTGCCGTGTGCGACGGCGTGTCGACCTCCGGCAATCCGCAGGCCGCCTCGGTGGCGGCATCGAAGGCGGGCGTCGACGCGATGCTGGCCGCACTCTCCGCGGCAGGCGGGGGACGCACCGTCGTGCTGGCGGGGCTGGCCGACGCGGCGAAGGCGGCGGCCGCAGCGGGGACGGGAACCGAGCGGTCCGTCGCGCCGTCGTGCACGTACACCGCGGCCACGCTCGTCCCCACTGCCGAAGGGACGGTGCAGATCACGGTCGGCAACGTCGGCGACAGCAGGGCGTACTGGATTCCCGAACCGCCTGCGCCGCCGCAACAGCTGACGGTCGACGACTCCCTGGCCCAGGAACTGATCCTTGCGGGCGCCTCGGCCGACTCGGAGGCCGTGCAACGCGGCGCCCACACGCTGACCCGCTGGCTCGGCGCCGACGCCGACGCGAAGCCGTGGGCGGAGTCCAGCGTGCAGACGATCACCGCCGAGGGTCCCGGTTGGGTATTGCTGTGCTCCGACGGACTCTGGAACTATCTGCCCGCCGCCGAGGACATCGCCCGCTTCTGCGCGGGCGCCGAGCCGACCGCGGCGGCGAACGCGCTCGTCGAATTCGCATTGCAGGCAGGCGGCAACGACAACATCACCGTCGCAGTGATCCCGATCGGAGTACTTCATGAGTTCAGCTGAACAGCAGGGCATTTCGGTCGACGTCGACCACAATCCCTATCTCGCCGAGGGCAGCGGGACGGTCGACGCGATCGTCAGCATCGACGCAGGCGACGAGGTCGCGGTGGCCGCTGACACCGGGGATCGCGTCGAGGCCATCATCATCGACTGCTCGACCTCGATGCAGTCGCCGATCGCCAAGTTCGACGCCGCGAAGCGCGCCACCGCGGCGGCCATCGACGAACTGGTCGACGGCACCTACTTCGCGATCATCGCAGGCACGGAGAAGGCCACCAGCGTCTATCCCGCCGACGGGCGGCCGACCCGCGCCAGCCCGATCGACGAGGGCAGAGGCGAAGCGCGCCGTCGACGGTCTGCGGCCCAACGGCGGCACCGCGCTGGGCACCTGGCTCGCGCACGTCCGGGGCATCGTCGGACTGCACCCGGGGGCGCTCATCCACGCGATCCTGCTCACCGACGGCAAGGACGAACACGAGACGCCAGAGGACCTGCGTCAGGAGATCGCGTTCAGCGAGGGTCTTTTCACCTGCGACTGCCGGGGAGTCGGCACCAGCTGGCACGTCGAGGAGTTGCGATCGATCTCGTCCGCATTGCTCGGCACCGTGGACATCGTCGCCGATCCCGCCGACCTGGCCGACGACTTCGCGGCGATGATGCGCACCTCGATGGGCAAGTCGATTCCCGACCTGACCCTGCGCCTGTGGACTCCGGCGGGTGCCCGCATCGAGTTCGTCAAGCAGGTCGCGCCGACCGTCGAGGACCTGACGCACCGGCGCGTCGAGTCGGGCACTCAACTCGGGGAGTACCCGCTCGGGTCGTGGGGTGCCGAGGATCGCGACTATCACGTGCAGGTCGAGGTCGAACCGGCGGCGGCCGGCCGCGAGAAGCTGGCCATGCGGGTGAGTGTCGTTGCGGGCGAAGAGGTTCTGGGCGAGGGCCTGGTGAAGGCCGTGTGGACGGCCGACACCGCGTTGTCGGCGAGGATCAGTCGGCGGGTGGCGCACTACACGGGTCAGGAGGAGCTGGCGCAAGCCGTTCAAGAGGGCTTGAGCGCGCGAAAGAGCGGGGACGTCGCGACCGCGACCGCGAAACTGCAGCGCGCGATGAAACTCGCCGTGGAGTCGGGGAACACCGGAACGGCCAAGCTGCTCAGGGGAGTCGTGGAGGTCGACGAGCGGACCGGGACGGTGCAGCTGCGACGCCAGGTGGAAGCCGCAGACGAGATGGCCCTGGATGCGCGGTCGACCAAGACCGCGCGCGTGCGGAAGGAGGAGACCTGATGCCGACCTGCAGCGAAGGACACGTCTCGGCGGCCGAGGACTACTGCGACGTGTGCGGGTCGCCGATCGGAACGGCAACGGCTCCACCCACGCCACCGGCGGCCGCCGCGAAGGCCTGCCCGGCGTGTGGGGCCGAGGTGAGTGGGCGCTTCTGCGAGACCTGCGGACACGACTCGGCGCTGCCCGAACCGGTAGCGTCGCCGCCGCCGCCTGCCACCTCGGTGAAGGCGGCCGGGTGGAGTGTCGTCGTCATCGCCGATCGGGAGTTCTACGACCGCGTGCTGGCCCGCGGCGGCCCCGACACGGTCGAGTTCCCGTCGTTCTTCGCCGAGCGTCGGATCGTCCTGCAGCGCGACACCACGCTGATCGGACGGCACAACCGCGACCAGGGCGTGGAACCCGAGATCGACCTCGGCATCCACCCCGTCGACCGCGGTGTCTCCACCCAGCACGCGGTGCTGCGGATCCGCGATTCGGGTCTGACCGTGACCGACCTGGGGTCGACCAACGGGACCAGCCTGAACGGCAGCGACGACCTGCTGGGCAACGGCGAAGAGGTCCCGCTCGCCGACGGCGATCGCATACACGTGGGGGCGTGGACGACGATCAAGATTGCCAAAGTTGGGTAATTTACCCGTCCGTCGCTGATTTCATTGCCCTGACCAGCGTCTAAGGCACAGACTGTCAGAAGGTCCGTAATTGGGGGGACTTTGACCGATCCGAACGAACGCACGGCTCGCACGACGAGAGCCTCGTTCAACCAGGAGCTGCGAGACGCTCGCCACCAGTCGGCGGCCAGCCGCGAGATCCTCGAGGCCCTCGGCCGGGACGTCGCCAATCCCGGAGCGGTGCTCGACACCGTCGTCGACTACGCCGCGCGACTGTGCGAGAGCTAGCGCCGCCCAGCTGTTCCTTCTCGACGGCGACGTGTTCCGCGTCTCGCGGGTCTCCCGCGACACCCCCGATGAGTACCGCGCTCATCTGTTGGATCATCCGATCGCCAGGAACCGTTCGTCGACGGTCGGGCGCGCGGCCGAAGACATGTGCACCAATCAGATTGCCGACGTGCTGGACGACGCGGAATACGGACGCAAGGACCTTCAGAGTCGTACCGGTTTCCGCACCCTTCTCTCCACGCCGATGATCCTCCAGGGCGAGGTCGTCGGCGTCCTGTCCATGTGGCGCACCGAGGTCGCGCCGTTCAACGACCACGAACGCGAGCTCCTCGAGGAGTTCGCCGCTCAGGGTGCGATCGCGCTCCGGCAGGTGAACCTGTTGCGCGCGCTCGAGTCGAGGGGCACCGAACTGTCGAGCAAGGTGGCGCAGTTGGAGGCGCTCCGGGAGGTGGGGGAGGCGGTCGGTTCGAGCCTCAACCTCGACGAGGTCCTCGATCGGATCGTCGGAAATGCCGTGCGGCTCACCAACCGCGGTTTCGGCGACATCACGCTGCGCACCGACGGCGGTTCGATCATGGAGTACGACGAGTCGACTGAGTCATTCCACGTCCATGCCGTCGGCATTGGGCGCGACCTGCTGGAACGGCTGCGGGCGATCACCATTCACCGGGACTCGACCCTGGTGGGTCGAGCCGCGCTCGCCCACCGGCCTCTGCAGGTTCCCGACCTTGCGCACGCCGAGCTCGACCCTCATCTCGAGATCCTGTTCCGGGACGGCTGGCGCTCGGTGCTCGCGGTTCCCATGCTGCGCGGCGACGACATGGTGGGCGTGCTGGTGATCCGGCGCCGGGGGACGGGCGCCTTCCCGCCCGAGCTGATCAAGCTGCTCGAAGCCTTCGCCGGCCAGTCCGCGCTGGCCATCGTCAACGCAGGCCTGTTCCGCGAGCTGGAGACCAAGACCAGCGAGCTCGAAGTCGCCAGCCGCCACAAGTCGGAGTTCCTGGCCAGCATGTCGCACGAACTGCGGACCCCGCTGAACGCGGTGATCGGGTTCTCCGAGGTGCTGCTCGACCGCATGTTCGGCGAGCTGAACGAGCGCCAGGACGAATATCTGCGCGACATCCGGAATTCGGGCAAGCACCTGCTCGCGTTGCTCAACGACATCCTGGACCTTTCGAAGGTGGAAGCCGGCCACATGGTGCTGGAGCCAAGCACTTTCAGCGTCGGCAGTGCCGTGGAGTACACCCTCGCGATGGTGCGGGAGCGGGCGACCCTGCACGCGATCGCCGTCACGATGCAGGTTGCCGACGACGTCGACACCATCGACGCCGACGAACTCAAGTTCAAGCAGGTGGTGCTCAACCTGGTGACGAACGCCGTCAAGTTCACCCCCGACGGTGGCAGCGTCGCCATCCGCGCGAACCGCGAGGGGACCGAGCTGGTGGTCACCGTCACCGACACCGGCATCGGGGTGCCGCCAGAGGATCAGCAACGGATCTTCGAGTCCTTTCAGCAGGGCGGTAGGGGAGCTCCGAAGGAGGAGGGCACCGGTCTCGGCCTGACGTTGTCCCGACGAATGGTCGAGCTGTTCGGCGGCCGGATGTGGCTCGACAGCACCCCGGGTGTCGGGAGCACGTTCGGCTTCTCCGTACCTGGCCTGCCGGAAAGGAGGCGCGAGGACGCCGCACCGAAGCCCGGCGGTTTCCCCGTCGTCGTCCTCCTCGACGAGGACCGGGCGTCGCAGGATCTGGTCGAGGCCTACCTGGATGGCATGCCGACCGAAGTGTTGCGGGCCTGGGACGGCGGCAAGGCCTTCGAGCTCATCCGCACGGTGCGTCCCGCCGCCGTCGTGCTCGAGATCGGGCTCCCGCGGCTGGACGGCTGGCAGGTCATCGCTGCGCTCAAGGATGACCCCGTCACCGCAGGAATCCCGATCATCATCGCCTCGACGGTTGACGATCGGCCCAGGGGGCGGGCGCTCGGTGCGGCCGCATATCTCCTCAAGCCGGTTCGCCGGGACGAACTGGTCGACGCGTTGCGAAGCGTGGGTGCCCTGCCTGCCTCGGAGGCGTCATGACGCCGAGCCGGATCCTCGTCGTCGAGGATAATCCGTTGAACCTCAAGCTTGTTCGCGACGTCCTGCAGTTCGCCGGATACGAGGTCGTCGAGGCGCAGTCGGGTGAGGATGGGCTGCGCGCCGCGCAGACCGATCCACCGGACCTGGTGCTGATGGATCTCCAGCTCCCCGGCATCGACGGATTCGAAACGCTGCACAGGTTGCGGCAGGGAGGTCTCGGCAGGGACGTGCCGGTCGTCGCCGTCACGGCCTTCGCCATGGCCGAGGACCGACAGCGGGCATCGTTGGCCGGCTTCGACGGTTTCGTCGAGAAGCCGATCAGTGTGCGGGCGTTGCCGGGGCAGGTCGAGGAATTTCTGAAGAGCGGCGGGGGAACGATGACGGACCAACCCGTGACCGTGCTGGCGGTCGACGATCAGCCGACCAACCTGCGACTCCTCGACGCCGTCCTCACCCCCCGCGGGCATCGGGTCATCACCACTTCCTCTGGGGCGGAGGCACTCTCGTTGCTCGAGACCGAGGACGTCGACGTCGTCCTGCTCGACATCCTGATGCCGGGGATGGACGGCCACGAAGTCTGTCGCAGGATCCGGGCCACGCCTGCGACGGAATTCCTTCCGGTCGTGATGATCACGGCCAGCGGAAGCGAACAACGGCTCATCGCGCTCGAATCGGGAGCCGACGACTTCGTCACCAAGCCCTTCGACCAGAGCGAGCTGCTGGCCCGGGTGGCGTCACTGGCCCGGATCAAGCGATACCACGACACCATCCGGCGGCAGGCCGACGAGCTCGCCGCGTGGAACGCGGAGCTCGAGACCCGGGTCGCCACACAGCTCGAGGAGCTGGAGCGTGCCAGCAGGCTGCGCCACTTCCTGTCCCCGCAGCTGGCCGATCTGGTGGTCGGCGACGAGGATCTGCTCCGCAGTCATCGACGCGAGATCGTGGTGGTGTTCACCGATCTCAGGAACTTCACGACGTTCGCGGAGGCCAGTGAGCCCGAAGAGGTGATGGGCGTGCTCGGCGAGCATCACCGGGCCATCGGGGCCTTGGTCCACTCGTACAACGGCACGCTGGAACGGTTCACCGGTGACGGCGTCATGGTGTTCTTCAACGACCCGGTCCCGTGCGACGACGCGGCCGAGCGTGCGGTCCGAATGTCGATCGACATCCGCAACGAGGTGCGCAAGCTTTCGGCGGGCTGGCTCCGGAAGGGTCATGATCTCGGGCTGGGAATCGGTATCGCCCAAGGCTTCGCGACGCTCGGCCGGATCGGCTTCGAGGGCCGCTCCGACTACTCGGCCATCGGCAGCGTCACGAACCTCGCCGCCCGGCTGTGCGGCGACGCCAAGGCCTGGCAGGTGCTCGTCACCGATCGCGTGCTCGCGCCCGTCGAGGACATGACGGAATCGGAGATCGTTGGCGACTTGCAGCCCAAGGGATTCAGCCGCTCGGTGCGGGTTCACAACATCATGGAGATACACGACAGGTAGGTGGGGGAATGACACGAGTACAGACCGCTGGTCGGCCTCTGTCGGGGCTGAGCGAAGAGGAGCGTTACCGCTACTTCGATGATCTGCAACTGACGATGCCGACGGTGTGGGAGTCGATGCGGCTCGGCTTCGACGACGAATCGGTGGTCGTGGTCCCGTCGATCAGCATCGAGGGTCCGTCCGGCCGCAGCGGCACGATCATGCAGGCGATGGAGGAGCGCGCGCTGTTCCTCCTGCTGCTGCTGCGACAGCCGCGGCTACGCATGATCTACGTGACCTCGCAGCCGGTGTCGGAGGCGATCGTGCAGTACTACCTCGGTCTGCTCCCTGGGGTGATTCCCAGTCAGGCGCGGGCACGGCTCACCCTGGTCCCGGTCGGAGATGCCTCGCCGGAATCGTTGAGTGCCAAGCTGCTTGCGCGGCCGCGGCTGATGCGGGAGATCCGGGACATGATCCCCAATGCGGCCAGAAGTCACCTGATCCCGTACAACACCACACACCTCGAAAGGGATGTCGCGCTGTCCCTTGGCATCCCGATGTACGGCGCGGATCCCCGGCTCGCGGACCTCGGCAGCAAGACCGGCTGCCGCAGGATGTTCGAGGAGCTCGACGTGCCGTGCCCGGTCGGCGCGGAGGATCTCCACACGGTGGACGAGATCGTGGCGGGCGTGCAGAGCATGCGCGTGCGACGGCCGTCGCTGACCGAGGCGATCGTGAAGCTCAACGAGGGGGTCTCGGGTTCCGGCAACGCTCTGGTGGATCTGCACGGGCTGCCCGCCTCCGGTTCGCCTGACGAGGCGGCGGCGATCAAGGAGCGGCTGCTCGGCATGCAGCTGGAGTCGGAGAAGCTGACGCTGGAGGTCTACCTGGCCGCGTTCGAGGAGCACGGCGGCATCGTCGAGGAGCGGATCACCGGGGTCGTGCTGACCAGTCCCAGTGTCCAGATGCGCGCGCTGCCCGACGGCACGACCGAACTGCTGTCCACCCACGATCAGCTGCTCGGCGGCAAGAGCGGTCAGGTATATCTCGGCTGCGTGTTCCCGGCGGATCCGGCATATGCCGCGGCGATCGCCGAGCCCGCGATGGTGATCGGGCGGTATCTCGCGGGGCTCGGCGTGCTCGGCCGATTCGCGGTGGATTTCGTTGTCGTTCAGGACGAGTCCGGTGCGTGGACGCCGTATGCGATCGAGCTGAACCTGCGCAAGGGCGGCACCACGCATCCGTTCCTGACCCTGCAGTTCCTCACCGACGGGAGCTACGACGGCGACCGCGGGCTCTTCCTGACGCCAAGCGGCAGCACCAAGTACCTCGTCGCGACCGACCATCTCGAGGATGACCGGCTCAAGGGACTGACCGTCGAGGACCTGTTCGACATCGTCGTCAATCACGGTCTGCACTTCGACCAGGCCCGCCGAACCGGGGTGGTGTTCCACATGATCAGCTGCCTGACCGAACGCGGTCGCGTCGGCCTGACCGCGGTCGGAGACGACCCCGCGGATGCCCGGCGGATCTACGACGAGGCGCATGCCGTCCTGCTCCGGGAGGCCGAGGTGGCACTCGAGGAGGGAGCCATAATCGGTTGAGCCTGCCACTGGGAACCGACGATCCGGTCTGGTACGTCGCGTACGGATCGAACATGAACGCGGCGCGTTTCGGTTGTTACCTCTCGGGTGGACGACCGCGGGGGGCCGCTCGTACCTACCTGGGCTGCCGGGACCGGTCGCCGCCGCGCCGCGACGCCGGAATCCAGTTGGCCGGTGGTGTTCTCAGCTTTGCGGGCGCGTCCCTGGTGTGGGGCGGGGGCATCGCGTTCTTCGACACCTACACCGACGGCGAGCTGGCCGCGCGGGCATACGTGGTCACCTTCGGACAGCTCAGCGACGTGGTGGCCCAGGAAGTCAGGCGCCCGGCCTGCGCCGACATGGTTCTCGACAGCGGGGTCGACCGTTGGCCGGTTCCCACCGAACACGACGTCTACGACACCCTGGTGCACGTCGGGGACCGGGACGGCTTGCCGATGTTCACCATCACGTCGTGCAAGCGGCTCGAGCCCACGCCACCCTCGGCGCCCTATCTTCGGTTCGTGCTCGACGGCCTGGGTGAGACGTTCGGCTGGACCGCGCAGGAGTGCGCGGACTACCTGTTGCGTGCGTCGGGAGTCGCCAAGGCGTGGACCGCCGCGCAACTCGTCGAGCTGTGCGGCCCTTCGTCGACCTAGCGTTCACCGTTGTTGAGAGGGCTGCTGAACGACTGTGTGCGCTGTCTCGGCGCTGGGAGTGCGCGGGCATTTAATGTCGTATCCGTCAATTATTTAGTCGGATAGCTCAACGCCGGGGCGCGCCGCGCGCTAACGTCCATCCTGTTGTTTGCCGGACTTCTCAGGGTTGGGGTTGCACATGGATGCTTCGATGAGGCTCACTTCGATACGACCGTGGTTCACCACGGGAATTGCGCTCGTCGGCGCCAGCGCGATCGTGATGGCTCCCATCACGCCGATCACTCCGGCGTCGCCGACGGTGGCGGTGCGGGCTGCGACCACCGCCGTCGCGTCGGACGTTCACCTCGCCGCGCTCGACCTCCCCTACATCCTGACCCTGCCGATCGTCCGGCAGCAGATCCGCAACTGGGCCGAGAACTGGGCGGTGTACCTGGCCGGGCTCGGCCAGGCCGGCGTCGGCCTCGTGCAGTCCTTGGCGTCGATCCCCGGCGTGACGGTTGAGGCCATCCAGCAGGTGCTGGCCCTCGACTTCGTGGGTGCCTTCGACACCGTCACGACGGCGATCCGCGATTCGGTGATCGCCGTGGGACAGCCGCTGCTGGACTCGGTGATCTGGCGCAACCAGAAGGACGCCGCAGTGCAGACCGCGCTGTATGCCGCGACGCCCCTGGCGTTCATCTCTGTGGTCAACGGGTTCCTGCAGGCGGGGAACATCGTGACCACCTCATTGATCACGGGCACGCAGGACTTCGTGGCCGCGGTGCTGACCCTCAACCTCGGCAACATCGTCAATGCCGCCCTCGACGGCACCAAGAACTTCATCGCCTCCCTCGGTGAGGGTGCCGGAGCGATCGTCGCCGGGATCGAGGCCGCACAGAAGGGCATCGCCGATGCGCTGGCGACGCCCCCGCCGCCGTCGCCCTTCCTCGCGGACGTCTCGGCGGTGAGCACCCTCTCCTCCGAGAACACGTTGACCCTTGGCAGCGCATCGAAGATCGCCACGTTCGACGCCGCCGCCCCGACGGAGGAGAAGCCGGACACCTCCACAGTCGACGGCACGGACACGTCCGGCACCACGCCGGTCGTCGCCGACGAAACGAATCCCGCGTCGCAGGAAGAGCCGACCCCCGCGACCGACCCGGTGGGCACTGGCGTCGAGGCCGATCCGCAGGACCCACCGCAAGCGCCGGCCGACCCCGATGCCGCACCGCCGAAAGATGATTCGCACGATGCGACGGCACCGGCCACCCCGCCGAAGAAGCCGGTGCACGCCCACCCGATCAAGGACGCGCTGAAGAACATCGAGGACACCATCAAGAAGGTCACCGGGGTCGAGAAGACCGGTGGGGCCGCGAAGAGCGGCGCCGAGAAGAGCGGCGCCGACAATGGCGCCGGGGCCGAGAAGAGCGGGGCCGCCGCGAAGGCGTCGTCGGGCGCAGACGCCAAGTAACCATTGGGGCTCCCGGCACTCGTTGGGCGGCAACGAGTCTCGGGCCTATTGGGGCTTACGTCCCGAACGTGGGGCCGCTAGTGAGGCTCGGGCTTTCTGGCCCACACCGCAAGGCTTGGGCCCGACACCACTAGTACTGGGTCGGGGCCAAGATCAGCCCTGACACGTTCGGCGAAGTTGTCGGTGTCGACCTCTTCCTCGGTGGCGATGCCATGGCCCGTCAGCACTGGCGCGATGCCGACGACCATGGTCATCAGGAACTTCAGCACGGCTTCGTCACCGGTCAACACGGCTCCGGTCAGCTCGTACGGGAGCTGCGGTTCAAGGCCAACCGATCTCAACAACGACGGCAAGCGCGTCCCCATACGCGTCTGATTTCCCAGTACCTCCCAAGCAGCGTCCACCCAATGAACGAGCTTTTCCACCAGGGCGCTTCGGGGCCACATCAACGGACTATCTGGAGAGTTCAAGTCGTACTCCATGAAGGCCATCACACCGCCGGGCGCAAGGCGATCAGCGAGAGTCCGCAAGACCGCCTCGGGGTCGGGCTGATACATCAACACCAACCGTCCGACAACCGCGTCGAAGGGTCCGTCCGGCGGGGAGGAAAGGTCAGCTGTTTCAAATCGGACATTGGTCAAGCCGAGGTCGTTTACACGGCGGGTCGCAGCCTCGACCTGAGCAGCGTCGCGGTCGATGCCCAGAACCTGGCCAGTCGGCGTGACCAACTGCGCGACGATGACCGAAACGTCGCCTCCCCCTGACCCGCAATCGAGAACGCGAGCACCCGGGCCGATGCCAGCGGCCAGGAACAGCCTCTCCGTCGCCGGACGAAGCAAGTCACCTTGGCTTGCGAGCCGCTGGCGCTCCTGGTCTGAGCTCGCCCAGACGTATTCGTTCGCCACGTGCGAATCGTTCCACGCAGGCAGGTACTGAAGATCAGTTTTCTCAGTTCGGTGCCGCCAAATCCTTGTTATGGCAAAGAGTATTGGCTCCGCGCGATTGCGGTTGACCAGCGGCAGATCCACATCTCGTCAGTGTTCTGCGAATCTTCGTTCTGACCTATCATTGGGGATGCCCCTGCTGTCGCATTGTTTGACGCGAGCTTGGGGCCTAGGGGGCTGAGATGGCAGCGCTGACGATGGCATCGGCCACGCACACGACGGCGGCATCGCACCCGCGCCGCGGTTACACGCCTCCCTTTCGGAGCTGATGATCATGGCTGACATCGTCCTCATCAATCCTCGCTTCGAAGTGTCGTACTGGGGCCTCGAACACGCCCTGCCGCTGCTCGGCAAGAAATGCAACCTCCCGACGGCCTGCCTGCCGCTGCTCGCCGCGTTGACGCCTGACCACCATCGCGTAACGATCGTCGATGAAAACGTCGAGCCGATCGACTACGACCGGTTGGCGCGAGCCGACATCGTCGGGCTCACCGGCATGATCGTCCAGCGCCACCGGATGCGGGAAATTCTGCGCGAACTCAAAGCCCGTGGCGTCTTCACCGTCGTCGGCGGACCGTGGGTGAGCGTGCAGGAGGACTACTTCGACGGCCTCACCGACGTCATCTTCGTCGGCGAAGCGGAAACGACGTGGCCGCAGTTTCTCGACGAATGGGCCCACGGGCGACATCAGCACCGCTACGAGCAACTCGAGCGAACCGACATGACCAGTGTGCCGGTGCCCCGTTACGACCTGCTGAAGACCAAGAACTACCTCTTCGGCAGCATCCAGTTCAGCCGCGGATGCCCGTTCCAGTGCGAATTCTGCGACATCATCGTCACATTCGGACGCAAGCCGCGGCTGAAGACGAGCGCACAGGTGATCGCCGAGTTGGAAGCGATGCGCAAGCAGAACCTGCCGATGGCGTTCATCGTCGACGACAACCTGATCGGCAACAAAGTCGCCGTGAAGCCACTGCTGCGCGACGTCGCCGCGTGGCAAGCCGCCGAGGGATACCCCTTCACGTTCTTCACCGAGGCGTCGCTCAATCTGTCCGAAGACGATGAACTGATGGAGTTGATGATCGCGGCCAACATCATGGTCGTCTTCATCGGCATCGAGACCCCGAACGAAGAATCACTGCGCGAGACGAAGAAGTATCAGAACGTCCACAAAGGCGGCACGCTCGTCGATCGCGTCCGCAAAGTACAAGACTCCGGGCTCGAAGTCTGGTGCGGCATGATCGTCGGTTTCGACAACGATGACACCCGGATCTTCAAGGCCCAGCACGAGTTCATGCGTCAGACCGACATCATGCACGCCATGGTCGGCATGCTCTCAGCCATCCCGAAGACGCCGTTGCACGCACGGTTGAAGAGCGAAGGCCGCCTCGATCTGGACGATGAACAGGTGTTCGGCACGAATGTGATTCCGCTGAACATGAGCCGAGAAGAGTTGCGCGACGGGTACATCGGCCTGATGCACGACCTCTACGACGCCGAGTTCTACTTCGATCGGCTGGAGAATCTCTTTCTCACACGCCGATTCGATCCCGGCCGGGTTCGCAATGAGTACTGGCGCCAGCATCCGTGGCAGAAATGGCGGTCGCAGTCGCTCGACGCGGTGCGAGCGCTCGGCCTGTTCCTTCGGCTGATGAAGAACGTTCCCGACCCGGAGCTGCGACGGATCTATCGACGCCGAATGACGACGATGATCCGCCGGCGACCGGATCCGAACCTGTTGCTCATCTGCGTGCTCAAATGCGCGCTGCACTACCACCACTACACGATGTCGCGCGAGATGGTCGAACAGCGAATGCTGGTCAACACCTTCTAGTCTCGCGGCCTAGTGTCACGGCCCGAACCAACGAAGGCACCGTTGCGCTCCTGGGCCCCAATTGCAGGTCGAGATCGGGTGCCGGCGTCTAAAGTAATGCCCTGTGCTGACTTGGCTCGCCCCGATCATCCTGGTCGTGACGGTTACGGCCGCGGTCACGGCCAAGCTTCTCCTGCGCCGTCGAGCGCCCGTGGGCGGCTGGTTCTCCGACTCGTCTCGGAGCTCAGGCACGCTGTCGGTGATCGGCACCATGTTCGCGGTAATGCTCGCCTTCGTGATCCTCCTTGCGCTCCAGAGCTATCAGCGCGCCCGGGAGGGCGCGAGTGTCGAAGCCGTAGCCGTCAGCGAACTCCACTCTGTCGCAGGAGTTTTCAAGCCGCCTGTGAGCGATCGCCTCCAGGGCGGACTGGTCTGCTACGCGCGGGCCGTCATCGACGACGAGTGGCCCGCGATGAGAGAGGGACGCTCCAGCGATCTGGCGCAGTCATGGATAGACCAGCTGCACCGAGACTTCGCCAACACCGACCCGCAAGGTGCGCGGGAGGAGACGGCGTACGCACAGTGGTTCGACGAGCAGGCGCAACGCCGCGACGGCCGGCGCGAGAGGCTCGCCGAGGCCAGCCCGTTCGTGCCCGTTCCGCTGTGGCTCGTGCTGAGCCTCGGGGCCGTGCTCACGATCGCCTACATGGTGGCGCAGGCGGATCGGCGCGAAGGGCTCTTGATCCAGGCGATACCCATCGGCTTCGTCACCGCACTCATGACCGCGGGGCTGCTCGTCATCTTCTTCCTCGACCACCCGTACGCGGACACCGGCGGCACGATCAAGCCGACCGAGATGCACCGGACGCTTACGCAGATCGACCAGGGGTTGCCGGCTCCCTGCGACGAGCACGGCAGCCCCACCTCGCGGTAGCCGGACGCCGCGGAATCCACCTGGTCAAGGTTGATGAACAACGAACCTACTGCGGTACTCAGCGGTGTAGCTCGTAATCGCCTCCACCTCGTACCTGCTTGCGGTGCCAACGACGATTCCCGACGTGGGGGCGCCACCGTTTTCAGTGTTCACATCAGTGATTCGGGTATGGGAAACACATCGCCGATCGGCACTCGCCCTTCCAAGGGCAACGGACTGATGGTGTTCGACGTCGCCGGGTCGACGTCGGCGCCCACCCGATTCGGTGCAGATCAACGGCGGCCGCGGCCGTGACCGCTTCATCGGGTCGTCGACAGGCGCTCGACCACCGTGTCGCTGGACTGCTCGCACTGACAACGGATGCGAAAGGGACCGGTCGGCGGTGCTTTTCGCATCCTCGGCCTCTTTCGTGTCAGCCCGCGATGAGTTCCGCGGCGCGCTCGGCGATGGCGTACACGGTCGCGTTCGTGTTCGCCGACACCGGGGAAGGCATGATCGAGGCGTCGGCGACCCGAAGCCTCTCGATGCCACGCACTCGGAGATCGAGGTCGACCACCGCCATCTCATCGGTGCCGACGCGACAGGTGCCTGCGTAGTGGAAGTAGACCAGCAGGCTCCGCTTGAGATACTCACGCACAGAAGCGGTGTCGGCAACATCGGGTCCGGGCTGCACCTCCGCCACCCGCCAGTCTGACAACGCCTGCGCCTGCCCGATCTGGCGGGCGATCGCCAGACCGGCCGCCATGACTTCGACGTCCCGGTCGCGCCTGAGATAGTTGGGGTCGATCAACGGGCCGACGGTGATGTCTCGGCTGGCCAGTCGATGAGCGGCCTGCGCAGCTCGTGCACGGTGGCGATGGCGTTGGTCCCCGAGGTCTGCTCGGTGAAATCCCGGCCCAGCACAGCGCCGTTTTCACCCATGGTGTCACCGATGCGGGTCGTGCCCGGGCGCAGATCGACCATGCGGACATCGCGGTAAGCCAGCACAATGCAGACGTCCGTGCCCTTCAGAATCGACCCCATCACGGTCGAGGACAGGTCGACTTGCTGTCATCAGCCGACTGGCGGGGTCAATCGGATACACCGTGAAGGTCCGCGGACACCCCGGATCGAGTCCCGCCATCGACGCTCGGCGCCACGCGCTAGCGATGGTGTCGGACTGCATCACGCACCCCGCCTAGACTTCTGTAAAGCAATCCTCACATCAACTGTATGGGTTGCGGCCCCACCTGCTATTCCTTCAGAAACCAAGGAGACTGGCTGATACCCGCTTGACGAGTCGACTCCAGCTACATGTGTGGCGTTGGTTGCGCTGGCGAATGTTGACGAAGAGCGAACCTACTGCCCTGTCACGGTTCAAATGCCTGGTGATCCGCCGTCGAGGTGCCGACCCGTCGGAACGTGGATCCGACCTAGCTCCGGCCCGCAAAGCCAGTGGGCGCAGGAAACACACAGCAGATCCACCGTGGCGGTCGGCTGTGCAGCGGGTATAGCAAAGCGATGACCTGCAATGCGTTTGTGCTCGGCGGCGGAGGTGTGCTTGGGGCCGCCGAGGTCGGCATGGCGCGCGCACTTCTCGAGGCCGGGATCCGCCCGGATCTGGTGTGCGGCACGTCGATCGGTGCCATCAACGGCGCAGCCCTTGCCGCTGATCCCACCCCGGGGGGCGTTGAGCGTTTGCTGGCGATCTGGGACACCCTGGCAGAGGACGGAATCCTGGACGGCTCGTTGATCCGGCGTGTCGCCGAACTCGTGCGGCACCGAACGTCGTTGCACGGCAACGACATACTTCGCCAGTTGTTACGCGACCGATTGCCCGTGCACAGGTTCGAAGACCTCGCCGTGCCATTCGAGTGCGTGGCTGCCAGCATCGAACGCGCACAAGAGCACTGGTTCAACACTGGAGACCTGATCGATCCCATCCTCGCGTCATGCGCACTGCCCGGGGTGTTTCCTCCCGTGCGCATCGGCGATGAGCACTTCTTCGACGGCGGCCTGGTGAACAGCATTCCCCTGGAGCGGGCAGTGGCCCGCGGCGCCGATACCGTCTGGGTTCTGCATGTCGGCCGTTTGGAGGAGGAACTGGTCGCGCCGCGGTACTTGTGGCAGGTCGCCTTCGTGGCCTTCGAGATTTCACGCCGCCACCGCTTCCACAACGACCTGCAACGAGTGGGATCCGAGGTCACCGTGCACGTGCTTCCCACCGGCCTGCCGCAGCGTCCCGCAGCCACCTGGTCGAATCTGCGCTACCGCGACACCGGCCGCATTGCTCGGCGCGCCCAGCTGGCCTATGACGCGACCCGCGAGTACCTCGAGGCCCTGCCATGATCGCCCCGCGGCGCTTCGCGACCGTTCCCTTGGCGACAGCCATTTCGGTGTGGTTGCTGGTCGCTAGCCCGCTGCTTCTTGCCGCGAGCGCGCTGGCTGCCATCGCGGCCCGCTCGACCCGGCCGGCGCGCACCGTCGGTCTCGTGATGGCGTACGCCTTCATCGAACTACGCACGCTGGGGAAGCTTGCGCTCGGAGACGTCGACGGCGATCGTCTCGTGAAGGACTTCCTCACGGCGGCCTATGCCGCAGCGCGCAAGCTGCTCGATGTCGAGGTGGTGCTCGACCCGTCCTCGGCCAGCCCGGAAAGCATTCCGCGCGACGAGGCCGTGATCGTGTTGTCGCGACATTGCGGGCCGGGCGACAGCGTGCTGGTCGCCTGGCTCCTCACGTTCACCTACCGGTTGCAGGTGCGCATCGTGCTCAAAGCCGTCCTACGCTATGAACCGGTGCTCGACTTCGCGGGCCAGCGGGGCTGCCTGTACTTCTTGGACCGCGGCGATCACGCCCGTCGACAAATCCGCGATCTGGCCGAGTCACTGATCGGCGGCCAGGCGCTGCTGATCTTTCCCGAAGGAGCGAACTTCACCTTGCCCCGATGGCACGCCGCGATCGCCGAACTACGCAAGACTGGCCAGATCCGCGCGGCAGGACGCGCATTACGACGCTCCTATACATTGCCGCCGCGGGCTGGAGGTGCCGCCGCCGCGGTGAGCGGAGCGCCCGACGCCAATGTCCTGGTGCTCACTCACAACGGCTTCCGTCCCGACGGGCGGGCACGGCCCTGGTGGCAGCTGCCGGTACACCGGCGACTGCTCGTCCGCACGACTCTCGTGCCGGCCGCCCAACTTCCCGAGCCCGACCATCTGAAGCCATGGCTGGAACGAACGTGGACACAGGTCGACGCCTGGGTTGGCGCCCACACCGACGAAGAGGCTGTGTGACCGCCGGCGCTCTCCGCCCGCAAGGACACGACCGCGTACCGCTTGCGCGCCCGGCCGGGATTCCAACGAAGCTGCCAGCCTGAAGCGATCAATGCTCGTTGTGCGTCGCCCGTGAGACTTGGGAGCTCAACCGGATCGCCAAGGGGCATCGGTCGTGGACCCGCGCTGGTGCAGGAACTGGTCTCCGGCCGCCGGTGCGACGACCCCGTTGCGCTGCCTGGTGCGCGGGAACGAGGCGTGCTGGCGCTAATGGCCGAGGGACGTTCCAACGTCGGCATTTCCCGCCGGCTGTGGATCACTGAGCCCACCGTCGAGAAGCATGTGAGCAGCATTCTCACCAAGCTGTGCCTCCCGAAGCCCGGCGACGATCACCGCCCGACGGACCGCACGCAGCAGGGTCACCAGCCTGTGGGGACGATGCCGCGGTGATGCTGTGGAGGTATCGCCGTGTGCCCGGTATGGGTATTGGACACGCGTTTTCGCTTATGGAAGCCTACTAATGCGGTATGGAGATGATTAAGAGTTACTGTGCGAAGCTAGATTTCAGCCTTTTCGAGGGGATGAATTCATGCGCGAGAATGTGGTGTTCGACGCCGAAGGCGCTTTGCTCCACGCCTGGTTTTACCCGGCGAACCGGGTGGCTGGCGGCAATCCATGCGTCGTCATGGCACACGGCTGGACCTCAACGAAGAAGATGTACCTCGACAAGTTCGCCGAGATTTTCGCTCACGCGGGTCTGTCGGTATTGGTATTCGACCATCGTGGTTGGGGTGAATCTGGCACCTCGGCTGGCAGACCTCGGCACGAGGTGGATCCATGGGAACAGATCCGGGACTATCAGCATGCAATCACCCACGCCCAGAATCGGATCGGAGTTGACCCGGATCGAATCGGAGTCTGGGGTACGAGTTTCTCGGCAGCGCATGCCTTCGTCGTCGCTGCGATCGATCGACGTGTCAAGGCAGTCTGCGCGCAAGCTCCGTTCATTAGCGGCCGAGTGACATATGCCAACCTCGCCCGCGTGAACAATCTGGTGGTCGGCCCGGAGCGGTTTACCGCCGATCGGCGCGCCCGCGCTCGGGGCGAAGCGCCAGCCGTGGTGCCGGTAATTGGAACTGATCCGAGCGAGCTGGTGGGCCTGCCGACGCCGGACTCGTATGAATTTTTCACCCGCGCTCGTGCAGAGTTCGATCCAGAATGGCCGAACGAAGTCACCTTACGCAGCCTGGACAATTTCTACGGCTATGAACCAGCACGCTATCTGGCCGATATCACTCCTACACCGCTGTTGATGATTGTTGCCCGTGAGGACGGCCTCACCGGCGGCAACCTCGCTGCCACCGCCTACAAGAACGCGGCCGAGCCGAAGAAGATCATCTTCCTGCCCGGTGGTCACTTCGCCGCATACACCGGTGAGGGATTCACGGTGGCATCACAGGGTGCGCGGGATTGGTTCACGGCACATTTGTCCGGATAAGGGTGCCGACGTGCTAACCGAACATCATCGAGCGGGGCCGCGGAATCTAGTTTCTTCCGCCTGGCTCATCTCGCGCCTCGCGAATGAGAGTGCATCGGCGGGCGCGGGTACTCGCGAGCGGGTGTTGCGTCGATGAGCTGAGACGGGGCCTCACTGGCTGACGATCCGGTTTCCTACACCAAGCATCACCACACCACCGAGGGGAACCGTTGTCCAAGGGGCGATGGCTGACCGCGTTCTGTTGTTGCCGACAAGGATTATGAGGCAAGGCGTGTTCAACCCCGGGCACGATCAGTGGCCTTACAGGAGGCGGTGTGTGACGGTTGGTGCGCGGCGGCGGTGCGTGAAGCGTTGTGCGACAAAGCACATCCAATGCGGTGGTGACTGACCCGGCCGGAACGTGCTCGATGCGGCCGGAAAGCTCACCCTGCTCGCGTAATCCGGTGCCTCGTGGGGCGTCCACTTTGGCTGCTGCCCGATTTGGATTCGTATGGCCGTTGACGACATATGGCTGGGTGGCGACAGGTAGACCACCACACGCAGGCTGTCCGCCGGTCGCGCCGGGTCCAACCTAACGACGGCCGGATGCCCAACGAGGGCACGTTGGCAAGCCGGTCGTTAGAGCGGTGAGAGTGCCTCAAACCTGGCGATCTGCTGGAGCATCGCGTGAATCCCGCAATGGTCGGGGACGTTGGCTTGATCAATGTCGGGTGACGATCACGGTAGCGAGGTCGCCATTCATGGCGGCTTCGTTACCGCGGCGACCTGGCCGACGCCAGCGGCGGCGTTGAGGTGCGCTGTCCTGATCGCGCGCGCACAGCGGCGGCGCGGCCGTCCGGCTGTGTGGCGTGGCCAACTGCACCGCCGAGCTTGCTGCTGACTGAGCTGGCCCGACACGTATTGGGCATTGGCTGAATCGGCCAATCACGTTGGTGAGCAACGCTGTTGCATTTCGCGCACCTGCGGTTGCGATTGCGTGTGCAGCCGCGGCGTGTACTCTGCGGTAAACAGTGTTCACGCGGGAGAGAGTGCCGATACCTGCTCGTGGACAGGTCAAATTTCTTGTCACCAATGTGATTGGTGGCGGCGGTGCTGTCTGCAGGCGGATGGAGGCAATGGTGGTGACGGCAATGGGTTGGGCGGCTGAGGGGGCGGTTGAGGTGACTGTTGATGGGCGCGGAATGGTCTTGAGAACGAATATCTCGGAGTCGTATCTCGCTGTGCTCGACGTGGCCGATCTGGGGGAGCACATTACCAATGCGGCTCGGGCGGCCTTTCATGATCTGCAGGCGAGGACCGCGGCGGTGACTGTTCCGACTATGACGCGGCGCAGATCACTGTCGGCGAAGTCGGCTGAAGTGATCGACGAACCGGATCTAGTGATATGCGATCCGATACGGACGATGTGCTAGAGCCCACCAATCTCGGGTTGCCACGTCATGTGGGAAGTTCGACGACGAGGGTGGTCCCCGAGGCCGGGCTGGTCACCGTCATCGTCCCGCCGAGCGCATCGACGCGGTCCCGCAGGCCGAGAAGTCCTGAGCCCTCGGTCAAGTCGGCGCCACCGACGCCGTCGTCGGACACCGAAACGCGAATGACTCCGTCGGCCTCGACGACCTCGACGACCGCCTGCGATGCCTGGGCATGTTTGGCCACGTTGGTCAGCGCCTCGGCCACCACGTAGTAGACCGCGATCTCGATCCGCGCCACCGGCCGGGCCGGAATGCGCACCGTGACCTCGACCGGCAGCGGAGCGCGGCGCCCGAGCGCCTTGAGCGCCGAGCCCAGCCCGGCCCGCGACAGCGCCGCAGGATGAATCCCCCGCGACAGTTCGCGGATGTCGTTGAGGATCTCCTCGAGCCCGGACACCACCTCACCGAACAGATCCGTCAACTCCGGCGGGATCTCCGACTCGTGCGAGCGCACCTTCAGCGCCAGGGTGACCAACCGCTGCTGGGCGCCGTCGTGCAGGTCACGCTCGATCCGGCGCCTGCTCTCATCACCCGGCGGCCACCACACGGGCCCGGGATTCGACCAGCGCACTGCGGCTCTCCGCGTTCGCGATGGCCGCGGCGACCAACTCGGTGATCTGGGACAGCCGGTCCATCGTCTCCGGCGCGATCTCCCTGGGCCGGGTCCAACAGGCGAACATCGCGCCCCACATCCTGCCGTCGACCACGATCGGCGTTCCCACCGCGCTGCGCAGCCCGATCCGGCGGGCGAACACCGCGATCGGCCCGGTCGCGTTGTCGTAGCTCATCGACTCCGGTCGACCGTTGCTCAGGATCCTCGACGCGAGATTGTTGCCGCCCAGCTTCAGCCGATCGACCACCGACGACGTCGAGATGTGCCCGCCCGCAGCGAGGTAGCTGAACGTCGAGTCCAGCTCGTAGCGGCCGATCAGGGTCAGGTCGGCCTCCAACAGGTCGGCGATCTCGGCGGCCACGGTGGTGAACACATCCGCCGGGGCGGCGCCCTGCGCCACCACGGTGGCCACCTGACGCAGCGCCGCCTGCTCCACGCGCCGCACGCTGTCGGTGATGTCCCGCGCGGCCGCGGCGATCAGACCGTTCGCGATCTGGGCTCGGGCCGACAGTTCCACTGCAGCCAGCGAACCGAACCATCGCGGCAGATGCATCGGTTCTCGAACTGGCGCAGTTCTTCACCACCGGCCAGCGCCTCCATCGCCGCCAGCGTGCTCTCGACGTCCTCGGGGTGGACGAAGTCGATCATCGGCCGCGACACGGACTCTTCGACGGTGTATCCGAGGGTTCGTTCGAACGCCGGGTTCACCCACTTGAAGTAGCCGTCGACAGCCGCAAGACACATCAGGTCTGGCGACAGATCGAAGAGACTCTCCAACCAGGATGGGCAGTCCGCCGGTGGATCGACCTTCGGGGCGCTGGGGCTCATCCATAACGCAGTTCCATCGCTCGACTGTTTCGGCTGAGCTGCCCAGCGGCCTCGCAGAGCATCGCGGGGTGGTGAGCTCCCGAGCGCTGCATGCCCCGTCGCAGAGCTCGAATAACCTGCGCCACATTGTGTCTGAGTTCATCATCCGACATGTGACATCCTTCAGACTTCTTGCACAGATCCGATCTCAGCCGTGTCGGTGATGCCCTCGATGTTTCTGCTACCAATGCGCTGTCCCATTCGACGCCCTGATCAGCCATTGTCAAGAATTCTGCTTGCCGTACCGTTTGACACGCTTCGAGGAGTTCGCGGCGTCCCAATAGCTGTATAAATCGTTGCACGCCAGGCTGGCTGCTCATCAGCTGACGTCAGACGCATCCGCACGGTGCATCCCATCCCGAATGGCGGCGCGATGTGGATCGCGTACCGTCCGACCGGCGTCAGCGGGTGTGAGCATGTGTCTTGTTTGCTCCGGCATGGGTGGCTCGGCTGCGCGTCGGTTGTTGGGGCGGTCGCGAGGTGGTGGCGAGGGGAACTCGGGTCTGCGATGATCACACTGTCGTCGTCCACACGGATCCAGCCACGATCAATGAAGTCCCGAAGAGTCGCGTAGACGGCATCCCTATCGGCGCCGGCAAGCTGACTGAACTCACGCAGCGTGAGATGGCGGGTCACCCGTATCCAATCGTCTTCTCGTATATCGATTCGCTTCGCCCGCTGCAACAGTCGTTTGGCGACGAGTTGCGAAAGATCGACGAACAAGATGCCCATGAGGCAACCGGTGATCAGCTCAATGCGCCGAGGAGTATCCGAAGCATCTGTTCGGTCGACCTCCCGGCATTCGGCGATCCACGCCTGCAGCTGATCGCGATTCAGAGTGATGTGCTTGACGAGGTGCTGCTGGCGAAGCTCGGCGAGTACACCGATCTGGTGTAGGAACGGTGCAGATTTCGCACGTCCACTGTGTAGGTAGGACAAGTCGATCGCTTCGGCGCCGAGGCGACGCGCGCTCATGTGGGCGCTTTGGCGCAAGTGCATTGCCCATGGCATCAAGAGTTGCGTAGTCGAATCCTTTCGAACGAACCCACCCTTGGTCGCAATGACAGGATCGTCCGGGTACGGAAGAGGCGCGTCTCGGATCGGTGTTTCGTTCGGGTGCGGGCCGTAAACGTCTGCCGCGTCGATGAACCTGACACCACATTCAATGACTGCACGCTGTCGCGCAACGCCAGATGCCCGGCCATCCTCACCGACGGGGTGTCGATTCCGTTGGTACTCAATTGATGATTCTCCCGCATGTATCGGATTTCTGATTGAAGTTCTCCCGACTAAATTTCGTGACGCCCTGTCTACGTGTGCGACGGCCACCTCTGCACAGCGATGACTTCGGGACTCGCCACGGGGCGGGCGTCCTCGCCACCTCTCTGATAAAGGTGCGTCCAGCTCCGGTGCAACGTTCAATCGGAGATACCAGCCGAAAGACGTTGCGAGTCCTGCTGCGCCATCGTGTGCCATCGTGTCTGCGCCTTACGTCGAACGGTCCGTATAATCACGGAGGTAATGTAACGAACGTTGTCCAATCAATAGGTGCGGCCAAGAGCAATGTGCGTCACCTCGACTGATCAGGACCTGCCGAAACTGGATGCCACCTGCCAGGGCAGACGAGCCAGTCGGAGTCTGGAACGGGCTCCGGTGACTCAAGCGAGCGAATCTTCGGCTCTGAAATAGATTGCAGTGCAGACGAAGTAACGTTGGTGACCTCTCTAGCTGTCGATCGGTTCAGATATTCGGGCGCCCATCGAGATCCAGTTCGTTCGATGTTATACCGATCGATATCGTATGACGTGGGCTTCGAAAATGCCTCCGGCTCAATAATTTCCCAGAAGTTCATCAGCACACTCCATGGACGATCGAATGCCCTCACACATGCGCGACTGGACGAGCCCGGCGAAGCCAGTCGACCTTCGCTCTACCCCGAGTCGGGCAGCACGCGAAATCTCTCGCCGACGCAACTCTCGCTTACTAGCGGCGTGTGTGATCGACGCGCCGCGCGGTGATGCGACGGCGGCCATGAGTGACCTCCATGTCTCACCCGACATCAACCGTGTTGTCAACGGGACGCCCCGCTGCTCGGCGCTATTGCAGAATGACTCGCGTTCGCGGCCTGATTACTATCGGGCGGCGATCCCGCTGCTCGAATCCTTTGAGCGGCAAGAGCTGTTGGCTCTGGTCGGGTGTCGGGACGCCGATCTGCGGGCTACTGTTCGCCACTGTCGACAACGTGGCGCTGATTTCGTATCCGGATTTCTGACAACGGCGACAAGCAACGTCTTCTCCAGCGTTTACCACGTCAATCAACCTGAGGTCCTCCCCACTGACATCCGCGCGACGGTTGTCTGTCGCAACTACTCTGTTCCCAGTCTATCGAGTGGAGCTTTGCCTTTCATTCTGCATCCAGTGCGCGACCACCTCGGTGCTGCTGCGATGTTTGTCGTAGAGATGTTGGTGCTCGCAATCGCTTTGAGCACGACCGCGTTGGGGGTGCCTCAGAACCAACACGGCGAGGCGTCGACGAACTCAACCTCGGCTGGCAAGACGAGACGTTAGGCGGTGAAAGCCCCCGGATGGCATTTCACGTATCGACGCTGTGGTGACCACCAAGCACAGTGACACAACCGCCCGCGCGGGTCAACGCCGTTCCACCGGGCCGGATCCGCTTCCATTGTGGAACAGCATGAGTGACGCCGACCGCGATGAGATGTTTCCCAGACCGCACGACAGATTCCGCTCGGCCAGGCCGATGAAGTCGGCAGTGCGCTCAAGCCTATCTGTACTGCATGGAACAGAAGTTCTCCACAAGTGCAGCCATCAAAGTCAACAGCGGAGGTGTGCTCGTCTAGTCCGTGCGCCGGCGCTACATCTCCGCAGTCGGCTCGTCAATGATGCGGCATCGACGGCGGAATCCGCGATGGGAGAGCGCAGGGCGCAGCTCTCTGGCCTCACCAGACCGTGCTGGCGCCAACGTGCTAGCGGGTCTGGCCGACGCAGTACGGCATCGGCTGCCAGAGGTGTATAGCCAGCGTCCGCTGACAGGCGCCGCTGAACTTAAAATGCGTCCGACGTGATTCGTCGTTGGCAGTTAGATCGGTCATACCGGTGTGTTATCTGTTTCTGATGACTTTTTCCGAGATCGCCGAGCCGTCGAGGCGATCATCATCGGTGGTAAGTGCGGCGGACTCTGTCATGGTCGGTGCCTCCGTTCTGTTGCCATAACGGTCGTTACTCTAAGCTATCTGCCGTTCCTGAAGAACGACTGTCCGTTGGCGAACAAGGTGCTGCAGATCGCTCGGAGTCCTACGGACCTGCGTCCCGAACTGATCGAGTCGTAGAATCGCGATCGTAATATAACGATCGCTCGTCCATCGGCGTGAGCGCAGAGATTCTGGCTTATCGCGACAAACCGACAGGTTCTGAACCGCCCAAAGTGGCCACCTCACGGTGCGTCGCGGCTCCGGCGCGCCCGGTTGGACACGTGCCGCCCTTGCAACGGATTCCGCTAAGTCGCCGCTACCGGATGCCTGACTACCGCTCCTGTGACTTGCCTGCGAAATTCGGGCCTAGTGGACTCGAGTATAACGATCGTGATATTACTATCGGTATTCTACGGCTCCCTCAGCTCAGGCCGCAGTTCTCGCAGTACGCAACAGGTGGGCCGACATCCGCAGGACATGATGAAAGGTAGTTTCATGGCAAGCGAACAGGCGATCGCATTCGCGAACTTCTACGCAGAGCTCAGCCGTCGATCTTCGAATCCGAACTTCGAGCTGTCGACGATCCGCGACATCACCGAAAACATCCATCTCGCAACGAAAGAGCCGGAAGGAGTCACATACGCCGAGGTCGACGCGGGCGGGGTCGAGGCATTGTGGTGTATCCCTACCGACTGTGACCCGAATACGGTGTTGTTGCACACGCACATGGGCGGCAGCGTACTCATGTCCATGCATTCCGACCGAAAGGCGGCCGCACACCTAGCAAAGGCCGCGGGTGCACGCTCCCTGGTGCTCAACTTTCGACGGTCTCCCGAAAACAAGTACCCCGCCCAGGTCGACGACGTCGACAGCGCCTACCGCTGGCTACTCGAGCAGGGCTACCAGCATCAGAGGATCGCCAGCGTCGGCCACTCGATCGGCGGCTATCTCGCCGTCGCACTCGCCCTGAGGCTGCGCGACCGCGGCGAGGCGCTGCCGGGCGCCATCCTGTCGATCTCGCCCTGGGCCGACGTCACGCTGTCCGGTGCGGCGATCGAGGCGAAGGCCGATCATGACAAGTTGCTTTCGCGTGGAATCATGGAGCTCTTCCGCTCTTGCTGGCTCGACGGCACCGGCGTGGAATGGACTGACCCACAGGTGAGTCTCCTGCATGCGGACCTTTCCGGGCTTCCCCCCATCGCGGTGTACTACGGGGAACACGAGCTGTTGGCAACCGATGGCGCCGAATTCGCCGCGCGCGCAAAGGCGGCGGGCAATGAAGTGGTAGTCCGACAGATCGACGAGGGTCAGCACTCCTTCATCATGGGCGCCGGCCGCGTCCCGGAAGTCGACCGCGTCATCTCCGAAATGGGCGAGTGGCTGCGCTCCACCCTCGGACTACGGTCCGCCGTCGCCTGAGATCCCAGTAGGACTGGGGCCTCGTATGCCTGGCCCGCGCCCGTCTGTCGGGATGACAAGAATGGTAATCCGCGAGTCACCACATGCGAGGCCTCAGCTGGGAGTCCGCAAGGAGGTCAGGTGGATGAGTGCACGGCGTTCATTGCGCTTCGTAGACGTGATCTGGTCGCCTGATCAACGATCGGAATCGGGCCCGCATGTCCTGCAGTGGATCTGCGGCGCATCAAGCTCATCCTGCATATCGCTGAAGTGGCGGATGAATTGGCTATTCTGCAGCTTAATTCAATCGTGCATTGAGCGTTGTCACCCGTCGGCCGATCGGTCATGAGCTCGGCGGCACGTTCACCTATCACGACGCAGGGCGCCATCGTGTTGCTGGTGGTGATGCGCGGCATGATCGACGCGTCGGCGATGCGCAGGCCCTCGACTCCGTACACCTTGAGATCTCCGTCGACCACCGACATCTGGTCGCGGCCCATCTTGGCTGTGCCGGCAACGTGCCAGTAGGTGGTGGCGGCATCGCGGATGAATGCACGCAGCTCCTGGCCCTCAAGCGGGCCCGGCATGACCTCACGCTTGACGAATGCACGAAGCGGCAGTGAATTTCCGACTTCGCGCATGCGCTGCACACAGGCGACGGCCTCGCGCATCGCCTCGGGGTCGTCGAGTGCATTGGTCTCGATGCGGACCGGGCGGTTGGGGTCGGCACCGGTCAGTCTGATCTGACCGCGGCTTACAGGATGGGATTTCGCGCCGAACAAGCCCCAGCCGCTGTCGGGAAGACCGAATCGGGCGATGTTCTCGGGGGTGGCCCGTGGGACTTCCGCCTGACAGGCGAACATCTCGGGTCCGTCCGGGTTGGCGCGTACCGGTCCAGAAGAGGACGGCTTCGGTCCCGCTGTTGCGTAGTGGAACCGGGTCGCGGTGTTCCCAGACGCAGTCGAACCCGATGTGGTCTTGATAGTTGCGCCCGACTCCGGGTAGGTGCGCAAGTACCGGGATGTCAAAGTCGCCCAACTCGGATGCGTCGCCGATTCCGGACTGCATCAGGACCTTGGGGGTATTGATGGCACCCATTGACAGCACGACCTCGGTGTCAGCCTGGATCTTCCGCACCGCGCCGTCGTAGAGGACCTCGATGCCGGTGGCTCGGGTCCCGGCAAAGACGATGCGACGAACCAAAGCCTGCGTCAGTATCGTGAGGTTCGGCCGATCCAGGTATGGGGTGGGTGTAGGACCCGAACACGGATACGCGTTGGCCGCCGCGTACCCGAACGTCGGTGATCGCGGCACCGTTGGTGGACTCCATCAACCGACCGTTCGCATTCTCGAATGGCGGTATGCCGACCGTAGCCGCTGCTTCCAGTGTTGCGAGGGCCAAGGGGCTGGGGTCGGGCGCTGGTTGAACGAACGCCGGCCCCCCGACGCCGCGGTACTCGGGATCGGGCAGGCCGTGCCAATCCTCGATTCGCTTGTATATCGCCAACACGGAGTCGTAACCCCATCGGAAGTCTCCCGCTTCAGCTGCGAAGAAGTCCCAGTCACTGCGGTGTCCGCGCGCCCAGACCATCGCGTTGATGCTAGATCCGCCGCCGAGGACCTTGCCCATCGCCAGAAGCAACCGACGACCGTTCAACCGCGTGTTGGGTTCACTTCGGAAGCCCCAGTCGAGCGGGCCGCCAATGTTCGTACCATGTTGGCTGGCATCGATCACGCTTTGCACATCATCATTGGGGCCGGCTTCGAGCAGCAGCACTGTGGCGCTTGGGTTCTCCGCTAGCCGGCGAGCGACCACCGAGCCCGACGAGCCTGCCCCACAGACAATGAAGTCATAGCTGGGCCGAATCCTGGGTGAGCGCCCGCTCCGGGGTTTGTCAGCGACACCGTCGTCGACGGGCGAGGTGCGAGAAGTGATGCACATGACTGTGTGGTGTCCTTGTCTGCATTGGTTCGTCATCGAGCAGGCCCGCATCCCTCATTCGCAAGGGATACCTCGAGATGGCCGATGTCATAGATCTCCAGTTCGGGATTTACCCGAGTTCGTGCATTTGTTCCGCAGTCGCGCAACGTCTTTGGGAGGATTGCGGAACCCACCGGTGCCGGGAGACATTGAGCACAGGCTGAGGGTGGCCATTCCCGGCCGCAGCTCTACAAGCGCAGCTCTTTCGGTGAAGGGTGCGTCGACCCCCGGCGCCAGTTCAGGGCTGAATAAGCGATGGGACACCGTTCCTGGATCAGATCCACGGTGTGGCGCGCGACATCGAGGTTCGCGTTAGGAACGCCGTCCGGATCGCGAAAGTGTATATGGGCAACCGGCCGCCCCGGCGTCGTAGGCGGCAGCCACCGCGACGGCGATCTCGTGCGGCTGGGTCAGTAGCCTCGGGTTGTCCTGCCTCGTGGCTACGGGCTCGGTCGGGCCAATGGTGTTCACCATGCAAGTACTTGTGGCACCGGCTCGACCTCCGGGAACGGACCCCATACCGGGGAACCGGCGGCGGCGACATTGACCAATTTGCGGTTTACCAACTCGCCAAAGCCTAGTTCGGATAGTTCACGGCCAAAGCCTGAGCGTTTGACGCCGCCGAACGGCAGTTCCGCCGCGGTCCAGGCGGGCTGATTGATGAAGACCATCCCGCTGCTGATCTGCGCGGCAACACCTCGTCCACGCCGAGTGTCAGCGGTGAAGACCGACGCGCCGAGCCCGAACGGCGTGTCGTTTGCCAGTGTGATCGCCTCTGCTTCCGTGTTGACTACGTAGAACGACGCGACAGGGCCGAAGAACTCGGTGGTGTAGGCGGCATTTGTCGCATCGATTTCGGCAAGCACGGTGGGTTCGAGATAAAAGCCCGGTCGCTCGATACGCCGGCCACCGACGATGACACGAGCACCATCCCGCTTCGCCGCATCGATCTGCCCGAGTAGCCGATCCAGCGCACGTTGAGAAGACACCGGTCCCAGCGTGGTGGCCGGGTCCATCGGATCGCCAGCCTGCAATCCGGCCATCTGCCCGCTGAAGGCGCTCAGCACCGCATCACCGCGCTCCTCACCGACGACAATAAGGCGCTTGGACCCGACACAGCATTGGCCCGTGTTCAACATACGGCCAAACATTGATCCCTGTACCGCGTGGTCGATGTCGGCGTCCTCCAAGATGATCAGAGGATCACTTCCCCCGAGTTCCATCACGACCTTCTTCAGATTGCGGCCGGCCTGTTCAGCAACCGCAGCGCCCGCGCGCTCGCTGCCCGTGATCGTTATCGCCGCAATTCGGGTGTCTGCGATTACTCGCGCGGCCTGTCCGTGAGTGATGAATAGGTTGGTGTAGACACCCGCGGGCACACCGGCCCGCTCCATGATCCGGGCAAACGCCAGCGCGCACTGCGGGACGTTCTCCGCATGCTTGATCATCAGGGCGTTGCCTGCTGCGAGCTGCGGCCCCGCCACCCTGGCGATCTGATAGTAGGGGAAGTTCGACGGCTCGATGCCGAAGATCACGCCGATTGGCTCGGTAACCACCGTGGCGCCGGGCGACTCGGTCAGTTCTCGGGCAGCCATGAACGCCTCAGCTCGGTCCGCATAATAGTCGAGAATCGCCGCTGCCAGTCCTACCTCGGCCTCAGCTTCGCCGATCAGCTTTCCCATCTCCAAAGTAACGTACGTCGCGTATTCGGTTATGTTAGAACGGAGTTCACTGGCCGCGTCCCCGAGAATCTGGGCACGTTCCCGGACGGGACGGTTACGCCAATCGTTACGCCAGCTGGCATGGGCTTCGTGAAGTTTCTGGTCGAGTTCGTTGTCGGAAAGCGTGTCGACAGTGAAGAGTTCCTCACCGGTCGAGGGGTTAATCGTGCTGTAGAGCATGAATTCGCCTGTCGGTTGAGCGGTCAGAATGGCGTGTCAGCTTGCGGAAGTGGCAACGCGTGCGGCGTGCCGAGGAACAACTTGTCCCGCACCGCGGAGACGATGGATGCATCAGATCGTTCCGCCGGTGGTTCCGGGTGTGAGCGCCAAGGCGACCGGGAGCTTCTCCTGTTGCGTGTAGGAAGTGGCCTTGTTCTCAGCGACCCAACGTTTCTCACCGTGCGACTCGAACGGCGGTGGGACGAAGCCCTGTAGCGACCACAGGTCGAACGGTGGTTCGTTGATGGTGAATTCCCAGTCGTATCCGCGAGCCCCCACCCAGGGTTTGATTACGTCGTCGAGGTGATGCACCCACCACTCACGTACCACTGCGCCCGGCAACGTGCGAGCCATCTGGTCGATGCAGATCCGGACGAACTTGTCGTGCGAGTTTCCGCCGACGAAGACATTGTCGGCAGCGACCTCTTCGAACAGGACCACAACGTAAAATTTCGGGATCGGAATCACTTCATAGATCGAGGTGATCGCAGTCGAGAACTCCTGCTTGTCATCGGCGTCGTATGCACCTACTGGGTGATAAATCTTCCACAACGGCATGGACTTTCGCTCACTTCCTGATTCCAACTGATGAACCGTAACGTCGGATGACAATTACGATGAAGTACACCGATCGACTACCACACGATGGTCCAATCCGGCTCTACGCACCGGCAATGTTCGTTGCGCCCCGCGACTCGTTGGAAGCGGGGGATTCAAAACACCGCCCGATGTCGACCCCGATGCGCCTGTCCCGTTCGCAGTTGTCAACGGTGATGTTAGGGGCATGGACTGTCGACGGCTATCGAATTCTCCTCGACTCGAGTATGTTTCGGCAGTGAGGCGGTCGAACCTCATGCGAGCTGGAAGTTACGGCGGGCGGGAATCGGTCACGATGCCTCCTAGGTGAATTGACGAAAAGAAATCGTTCGGATCTCCGGGCGATCGGCCACGGTCCGGGGAACTAGCGTAGTTCGTCGTTGGTGGCGTCCAGCGCCCGTAGGACTTGTATTCCTGTTCGGCGGGGAAGTTCAGCCACCCACGACCGGCGCTTGCACCGACTTTATCGTCTGGCATAAACACTGTCTACATTGAGTGAGTGTGACCCAGAACAAATTGTGCGAACCTCAGTGTGGCATCCGTGCCCACTTGTACCGGTATTACTCACTCCGACAAGCAAGTTGATTTGATGCAGATGACACGTCCGAGAAGTCTGTCTCTGACGGAAGGGGTGCCGGCATGAACCAGGACAACGCGGTCAGGCGCGTTGACCGCACGCCAGCGAGCCCCTTTGATGTGTGGATGTGTTTGTAGACGAGGGTGATACGCACGTTGCGAGATGTGATCCTTTGGCGATCGAGGTGCCTTGGCGCCATGCTGAGGTGGATTCGACGGTGTGATTGCTGGCACGGCGGGATAGCGGTAGAACCTGAGGAGCCACTAGGCATCGTCTACATCGTTGATCGCAGCCGAAGCCCGAGAGCGCGCTGATTTCTAAAGAGCGACAAGAGGCATTGGCTTGCTTTCAAACCCGAAGTGCTGCAACACGGCGTCGTCCCCACTCCGAATGCGATGAAGGCCGTGGTCCCGCGGGATGGCACGATGTCCGTCGCGCACTGTCGAGTGTCAACCCGATGGCGGTGGAAGCAGTGATTGCATTCATCGTCAGTCGTTTCGCTCATCGCGATCAATTGAGTGCCCTGCGGGCCGACGGTCTGGTGTCAGGTGGACAGCTGGAATGTCCAACGGCAGTGGTTGTCTCAAACGTCTGTCGAAGGTGTGGCGCATACTGTCGGCCATACCACTCCGTACTGCTTCGATGAGTGATCATTCGCCCACTAGCAGCCCGTACCCCTTAATGGTGTTGATTTGCTCCCGGGGAAGACCGAGACTGTGTGCGCGTTCGCGGGTGAGTGATGGAGGGATTCCAGCCTCGAATGTAAAGACGTTGTGGGGGTCATAGCGGTGTTTGACGTCGACGAGGCGGGCGAAACTCTCGCCGTATCGGGGATAGATTCGATCATCGATGTGGATGTCATGGCTGTTGATGTAGGTGGTTTCGCAGTGCGGCAGGATATCTCGAGCCAACCCTCTGATCCAGCCGAAGTGCCACTGATCTTCTGTGGGGTCGGTCCAGTAGGCCCTCGAATACACCGCCATCAGCGCCTCCGTATGGGGCAAGGCGACGGGATCCTGGCGATGTCGTTCGGCGGCAACGCTCGACGGGCCCAGACCGTAGAGGTAGACCGCGGTCTCGTCCTTCGCCACCGCGAGATGGGCGCCGATTCTCGCCAGAACAGATCGGCTGAGCGGATACTTCGTGCACGGCATCACGGCAGTCGCACGGATCTGGTCGGAGTAGAGAACTGCGCGGTCAAGCGGGTCGGCAATGGCCTCGGCATGGCGTCTTGTCGTGAAAGTACGGCGCCGGGCTGGTGGCGATAGCGCCAGCAAATCCGAAATGGCGCGATCTGTCTGCTTCGGGGAGGCAAGGGAGACGATCATGACCGATACATGCCCGCGGTCGCGTGGTGGCAACGCCGCGGTGACGTTAATCCTGCTGTTCAGGGTCGGCAGCCACTGTTGGAAAGCGTCTGCGACGTCGACCAAATGCTCCCAATCCCACTCGATCGCGCCTACGAGCACTTCAGGAATCCGGTAGGTCTGGAGGGTGAGCGAAACGACGATGCCGAAGTTGTTACCCCCTGCTCCGCGTAATGCCCAGAACAGGTCAGGGTGGTTGTCTTTATCGACGGTGAGCAAATTGGCGTGCGCATCGACGACGTCGAGGGACCGAATACTTTGCGCGAGCCACCCATGAGAACGCCCGAGCACACCGATCCCACCACCCAAAGCTAGACCGGCCGCACCAACTCCCAGACAGGTGCCGCCGGGAATTACCAGATTCCTGCCAGCAAGGGATTCGTAAATGTCGCCGAGGCTGGCTGCAGGACCTACAACCACCGTCTCGTCTTCACGTATATCGATCGACGTCATTCGAGACATGTTGATGACAATCCCGTCGTCCAGCGCGCTGTATCCGTCGAAACTATGCCCGCCGGATTGGATCCGAAAGGGCAGGTTCCGTTCCTGCACGTAAGTCAACGCCTGCCTTACTTGTCGGATGCCGAGTGGATACAGCATCTCAAAAGGTGTTCTCTGATACACAGAGTTCCAGCTCTTCCGAGCCTGTTCGTAAGATGCGTCGGCCGTTGTCACGATGTCACCGGTATAGCCTGCCATCACGCTCTCTCTCGTTTGGCCGAGTCATTTCCGAAGGAGCACAACCATTCTCGCCGATCACGTAAACGTCCGTACGCCGAGCATGTGCCACGTGCCCAACGCCGTTCGTGCGCAAGCGGATAGGTTGGGGCGAGACTCTCGATCCCGTTGATCAGTGCGCGGTAGCGCGGTCTGTTGCAGTGGTTGGCTTCTCAGAGACCTCGCGATTCCAGCCAGGACTTGATGTGCCCGGCGGCAACCCTCCAATCCGGCTCGAGCATCAACTCGTGTCCCATGTTCGGAATGAAAACCGGTTCTGTGTCATAGGCTTCGGCGGTTCGACGCACATCGTTGGCCGTATACATCTGATCCTGCTCTCCGCCGATGACCAGCATCGGCGTGCGAACCTTCTGCGTGTCGACCAGGTCGCCGACCACCGCGTCGAACATGATCGCCCGTGTGCCGCTCGACTGCAGCCGGATGGCGACCGCGTCGACGAGTTCGTCATGGGCGTTTTCGGAGAATAAGAGCCTACGTGCACCGGACCGTGACCCGTACAGGTCCGAAGGCTTACCGGTCAGCGTGAATTTCGTTGACCGCCAGGGATGCCGACGTATCGACCGCATCAACGCCGACAGCTGCCCGCGAGGCGGCGCTGAAGCCAACAACACCGCAGCAGGAACATCATGAGTCTCCAGATACTTCTGGATGACAAACCCCCCCAAGGAATGACCCACCAGGATGGGAGGTGACGGCAACGAATCGATGACCGAAGACAGGTCGCTGACAAAATCGGCGATCGAACACATCCGTATGGATTTGCCTATTGGGCTCGACCCGTGCCCCCGCAAGCTGGGAGCCAGGACTCGAAATCCCTGTGTGGCAAAGAAATCGAGGAAATGCTCATCCCAGCACCAGGCGCCGTGCCACGCTCCGTGCAGGAAAAGCACCGGGTACGAATGCATTTCGCTGATCTGGCCCTTGTCGATGACTTCAAGCATGTCACTCCTTCCAAGATCTTCTGTCAACTGACACCTACGGCGGCGATGGCTTGGGCATGACGTCGCATCGGTTCATCGACACGTGCCGGTGCCGATGTTGAGCGCTAAATTGTGCGGTTGTACAACAAGTTACGGGCGGGATGCCGGATCCGCGTCGCGCAATGGGCGCAAGGTGGAACTAGGAGAGGTGTTCGGCGATCACGCCGGGCGCCGCGGGTAGGTTGTGATCGGTGCGTAGGATGTCGGCGGCGCGTTCGCCGATGATGACACAGGGAGCTTGCGTGTTTCCGGTGGTGATCCGCGGCATGATGGATGCGTCGGCGATGCGCAGCCGGTTGACTCCGTTTACTTTGAGCTTTCCGTCGACGACGGCCATGGCATCCTTGCCCATTTTGGCGGTGCCAGCTTGGTGCCAGTAGGTTGATGCTGCGTCGCGGATGAACCGTTCCAGCTCGGTGCCTTTGAGTGGGCCGGGCATTACTTCGCGTTTGGTGAAGGGGCTTAGCTCGGCTGAGTTGCCGATTTCTCTGGCCAGTTCGACCGCTGCGATCGCTGCTTTAACGTCGTCTGGGTGAGACAGGAATCTTGCGTGGATGTCGAGCGCATCGTGCGGGTTTGGACCGGTTAGCAAGACCTGCCCGCGGCTCTTGGCCTGGACGAGGCCGGGGAACAGATTCCAGCTTGCTTCGGGCGGGTTGAATCGCTTGGTGTTCTCAGCGCTGGACGACTTGGGGAACTGGGCTTGGCATGTCTGTAGATCGGGGGAGTCCAAGCTCGGATCACTTCGCCAGAAGTAGGTGGCTTCGACGCCGTTGTTGCGTGGCGTGATTGGTTGTCTGCACTCCCAGAGGCAGTCGAATCCGACGTGGTCTTGGAAGTTTTGGCCCACGCCCGGGAGATGCTGAACGACCGGTATGCCGTGCTGTTGAAGGTGGGCGTGGTCGCCGATGCCGGATTGCATGAGGAGTTTGGGGGTGTTGAACGCTCCAAGAGAGAGCACGACGTCGCTGGCTGCTTCGACCCGGTGGGGTTTGCCGCCGTGGATGAACTCGACACCGGTGACAGTAGAGCCGTTCATCACCAGCCTGGTGACCAATGCGTTTGGGAGCACGGCCAGATTGGGTCGCGTGCGATACGGGTGGACATATGATCGGTAGGCCGACTGGCGGATCCCGTCGTGTACGCGTAGGTCGATGATCGCCGCGCCGCCGGGGCCCTCCATCATCTCTCCGTTGTGGCTGTCAAAGGTTGGTATTCCGAGCGATTTTGCGCCGTCAACCAAGGCGTAGGCGATCGGGTGAGGGTCGGGTGCGGTCTGGACGAACACTGGCCCGCCGGTTCCCCGGTAGCGCGGGTCGGGACTGCCGTGCCAGTCCTCGATGCTGCGGTAGATGTCCAGCACCGAGGCATAACCCCAAGCCGGGTCCCCGGACTCAGCGGCAAAGAAGTCCCAGTCGCTGCGGTGTCCCCACGCCCAGATCATCGTGTTGATGCTTGATCCGCCGCCAAGGACCTTCCCCATCGACATTGGCACCGAGCGACCATTCAGTTCCTTGCCGGGGGCGGCGTGGAAGTTCCAGTCCCGCTCCGTGCCCAAGTTCAGTGGCCATTGACCGGGTATCCGCACCTGCGGCATCTCGTCATCCCCGCCGGCCTCCAGTAGCAGCACGCGGACGTCAGGGTGCTCCGCAAGCCGGGCCGCCACCACAGATCCCGACGAACCCGACCCACAGACGATGAAGTCGAACTGCGGTGTGCCTCTGGTAGATGAGAAGAGATCAGCGAATTCACTTGTGCTGATGTTCATTGGTAAACGCTCCTTCGCGCTGATCGTTGTCGAATCGGAACTCGTTGGGCCAGTGCTCCGTTCGCCCGTTCTAATCTGACTACACGCTGACATCGATGTCGGCGTGGCGACGACGTTCGGGCCCCTTGCCGTAGGCCGAGCGCTCTCGCCTTGTCCCTCGGACGCTTGGTAACACGCTCTATCCGTGGGTTACGTCTGTTGAATCACGTACGTAATGTCACGAACGGTATTTCATGATGCTGGTGCGGTCAAGGCCACCACGCCACCGCCATCCGGCAGACGCGCGAGTCGGGAATTCGCGCGCTGCTGCTAGGCGAAGCATCTCGGGTACGCGGTTCCCGACATCTCCGCGCCTATAACGAGGAATCCGAATCACGCTATGGGACAACATGATTCGGACTGACGATCAACTGCGAACGCATGGTGAAACCGACGGATCAGTCCTGCGATCCAGAGTCACCTGTGTCGCATTTACAGTAGCGAACGCGTCCCCGTCTTGCGCTTCTCTCAAGAGGTTCCCAGTGAATCGGTAGCCCTCCGTACGGTCGGCTCGGGCGGCCTCCCGCCAACGGCAGTGCCAGTTGTGATGAGCCGCGCAGTACCACCACGGCGCCGCCTTCGCGTGCTGGTGTGTATCCCAATATCGTCCTCGGCACCCGCACGCCCCTGGACAGGGAGATGTCCTGCGCTCAGCACCCATGCGTTACCGACCCGCACAGCTGCAGGTGCATCGAATTGGCGGAAATGTTGTGCCCACCCATCGGGCGGATCGCGCTGGCCGCGACCCGCAGCGGCGCCGGGGGCAAGCGAGTCGCGAATCCATGACACCGCCCCGCTGGCATGGTGATGGGCGCTGTCGAGTCTTGCAGCTAGCGCCCAATCTTGGTATATGATAGCGGTAGCTATGCCATACCAGCATTCCTATACCGATCCTGAGAATACGCAGTGGGGATGACATGAGATATCCACCCGATCAGAAGGCGAAGGCACGCGCCTCCCTCCTACGTGCCGGAATGCGCGCGATGAAGATCGTGGGCTTCAATGGAATAGGGGTGGACGGACTCGCCGCCGCGGCGAACGTGACCTCAGGCGCGTTCTATTCCAACTTCGCGAACAAAGAAGCGATGCTCGAGGCGATCGTCGATGCTGCGGTCGGGGAGCCGCTCCTCTCCGAGGTCACGTCGGGCACCAAAGCCGACCGGCGAGCTCAGCTGAAGAAGATTCTTGCGGACTACATCAGTACTCACCACGTGGAAAACCCTGGTGATGGTTGCCCAATGCCCGCCCTGAGCGCGGACGTGGCGCGGGCAGGGACGGCCACGCGAGAGGCATATGGGCGCAAGATCGCCGCACTGGCCGACCAGATCGCAGACCTGCTCGACGGCCCACGACCAGACCGTCGGCGCCGCGCGTGGAGCATTATCGCGCTGATGGTGGGGGCAATTTCGATTTCACGCGCCATGTCCGACGCAGCCACGCAAGCTGAGGCGATTGGCTCAGCACGGCGAACTGCCGACAGCCTCGTCTCGCCTCCCAAACCACGCAAAACGCCTCCCAGGTAGTGCCAATGGGCGACGTTGTTCGCCACCCGACTCCTCAGCGATGGTGGCAACTGCGGTCACCAAGCTCAGATCTTCCGCTTTCCGGGGACTGGGTACAGGCCACGACGAGGTGTGCAGCTCCCAGGCCGTCCCCGCCTGTTGATGCCCTGGTGACGAGGACCCTGCCGCGATTCCTTGCACGTGGCGACGGGTTATGGCGCCTGGGGCAATTCAAAGGCTGATAACTCAGAGGGAATCGAGATAGGCAATGACAGCCCGAACCCGACGGTTGTCGTCCTCGGTTGGTGGGAGCTTCAGCTTTTCCATGATCCTATGAACGTGCACTTCGACGGTGCCTTCCGCTACCGACAGCCGACGAGCGATCCCGGCGTTCGAACGGCCCTCTGCCATCAACGCCAGCACTTGCTGCTCACGCCGACTCAGCGCGGCCAGCGGGTCATCTCGCCTCTGGGCGGATACCAGCTCGGTCACCAGCGTGGAGTCGATGACCGTGGCGCCTCTCGCAATTCGATCGAGCGTACGGATGAAGTCAGGGACATCGGTGATTCGCCACTTTAGCAAGTAGCCGATGGCGCGCTCACCAAGCAACAACTGCATGGCAGCTCCAACTTCGACATGAGCGGAGAGCACGAGGATGCCAGTGCGAGGGAAGGTCCTCCGGATCGCCGATGCAGCCTCAAGACCCTCGTTGGTATACGTCGGGGGCATCCGAATGTCCACTACGACCAGCGCAGGCTCTAGCTCGCGCACGAGCGCGAGTAGTTCTGTTGCGTCGGCGGCCTGGCCGACGACGTCGAAGCCCGACTGTGCGAGCAGGCTCGCGAAGGATTCCCGAAGCAGGACATCGTCGTCGGCGACTACCACCGTAACGGCTCTCAATGTTGGCCCCGAAGGCGCGTGACTCACACCCGCAATCCTGCGACGCCTTTACAAGACTGCTTGCGGTTACCGCGGGCGCGCCGCCTACGGACATCGTGGATGGTATCCAAGGCTGGCGAGAACCATTCCATGGTCCAGAACTCACGAAGGTACTTGTGTCGCGGCATGATCCATGCGGGCGCTAGCGAAAACACTTGTTAGAAACGGCATCGTATGACCAGAGCACCGTGCGACTTGCATGGCGGGCGACTTCGATAAGACGGACGTCGGCACTCACGTGGCGTCGGAGTGGTCCCCTCGAAGATGTGTTGTGAACCAATCTCTCGCGGCCTGCGATGCCAATGTGAACCCGATGTCGGTGTGCCACCGGTAGCCCATCCTCACACCGACGACCATCAACAGCGGGGTCGGCGTGATGTCTGCCAGATAGCGCCCAGGTTCATAGCCGTAGAAGTTGTCCAGGCTGCGTATAGTCACCTGGTTCGGCCAGCCCGGATCGAGTTCTGCACGCGCGCGGATGAAGAGGTCAAACGAATCCGGGGTTGGCTGGCTGGCCTACCAGCACCCTCGGCGTCGAACAGTACCTCCGTACACGGCACCTTTCCTCACCTCTCAAATAGTTGGGATCCGGCTGACGCGCGGAATGTCTGCAGCCCGAATCGTATTGCACCAAACGCTTCCGCACGCCCGTCAGGCCGTCCAATAACCGAATCGAGAAGATCGTCGTGCCTGGAGGGCATCACGCCGGGCGCGGTGGCTGGGCGCCGAACATCTCTGCGGTTGCAACAATGGGAGAGCGATCCTTATATAAAGGACGGTATTCTACGGTGTGATCGGTTCATGGCGTAGCTCGCGCAACGCGCGAAAGACGCCGAAAGCCAGCATCAGATTTCGCAACCCAGAGGGCTCAGGTCTATCGATTCAACTGCTCTTGAGGACTTTTCGTAAGATTTTGCCGCTTGCGGATTTGGGAATGGTGTGGATGAATTCGACCGCGCGGACCTTTTTGTATGGAGCGACGTTGTTGGCGACGAAGTCCATCACCTCGGCCGTGGTGAGTTGAACAGCGGGTTGGCGGACCACGAAGGCCTTAGGTACTTCCTCGCCGGAGCCTGGGTCGATCACACCAACGACCGCAGCGTCGGCGATAGCGGGATGGGTCAACAGCAGTGCCTCGAGTTCGGCGGGCGGCACCTGATAACCCTTGTACTTGATCAGTTCCTTGAGTCGGCCGGCGATGTACACGCAGCCGTCGGGATCAATGCTGGCTAGATCGCCGGTGTGCAGGAAGCCGTCGGCGTCGATGGTGCCGGCGGTGGCCCGTTGATTGCCCAGATAGCCAGCCATCACGTTGGGGCCTTTGAACCAGAGTTCGCCGACCGCGCTGCGGCCGTGGTCGGGAACCGTGATCTCCGAACCGGTTTCGGGATCGACGAGCTTGCTCACCGAGTTGGGGACAGTCCATCCGCATGAGTCGAGCGGGGCGACCCGGCCTAGTACCTCTAGGCCCATGTCGACCGGCATGAAGTGGCTGACCCCGCTCAGCTCAGTCATTCCGAAGCCCTGCATTACAGTAACGCCGAGTCGCGCGGCGACGGCGTTGGCGAGTTCGGCGTCAAGGGGTGCGCCACCGGAGATGACCACCTTCAGTGAGGACAGGTCATACGACGTCACGACGGGATGTTTGGCCAGAGCGACAGCCACCGGCGGTGCGATGAACGCGCATGTACACCGGTAGTCCTGGATGCAGCGCAGGAACTCGGCCAGATCGAAGCGGGCAAGATGACGAGCCGGGCCCGGGCGGCGAGCGAAGCATTGAGCAGCACCGTCATTGCATAGATGTGGGAGAACGGCAGAAACGCAATGCGACATCGTCGGCGCAGACCGGCTGCAGGGGCAGAACTTGAGCGACGTTGGCCACTAGATTGCGGTGGGTGAGCATGACGCCCTTCGGAAGGCCGGTGGTGCCCGAGCTGTACGGCAGCACCGCCAGGTGGGTGCCTGACTGAACACCGATCTCTGATGCGCGTCGGTCTATGGCGCGCGGTCTGAAACCCTCACCGTCGAGCACAACCACCTCCGCCTGTGAAGAGTCGAACAAGTAGTTGAACAGCGCGGTGTCGGGGACATCGACATGGGGAAAGGGACTGGCAAAGGTCATGATGTTCCGATCGAAGGCGGTGCTCGCCGAGTAGCACCAGTGGTTGGTGGTTGTAATCGGGCTCTAACCGCTACGCCGGCCACGGGCGGTCTGTTGCAGTGGCTGGCTTCTCAGAGACCTCGTGATTCCAGCCAGGATTTGATGTGGCCGGCGGTAACCCTCCAATCCGGCTCGAGCATCAACTCGTGTCCCATGTTCGGAATGAAAACCGGTTCTGTGTCATAGGCTTCGGCGGTTCGTCGCACATCGTTGGCCGTATACATCTGATCCTGCTCGCCGCCGATGACCAGCATCGGCGTGCGAACCTTCTGCGTGTCGACCAGGTCGCCGACCACCGCGTCGAACATCATCGCCCGTGTGCTGCTCGACTTGCAGCCGTGATGGCGACCGCGTCGACGAGTTCGTCCTGGGCATTCTCGGAGAAAAAGAGGTTACGTGCACCGGACAGTGAGCCATACAGGTCCGAAGGCCTGCCGGTCAGTGTGAATTTCGTTGACCGCCAGGGATGCCGACCTATCGACCGCATCAACGCCGACAGCTGCCCGCGAGGCGGCGCTGAAGCCATCAACACCGCAGCAGGAACATCATGAGTCTCCAGATACTTCTGGATGACAAACCCCCCCAAGGAATGACCCACCAGGATGGGGGGTGACGGCAACGAATCGATGACCGAAGACATATCGCTGACAAAGTCGGCGATCGAACACATCCGTATAGATTTGCCTATTGGGCTCGACCCGTGCCCGCGCAAACTGGGAGCCAGGACTCGAAATCCCTGTGTGGCAAAGAAATCAAGGAAATGCTCATCCCAGCACCAGGCGCCGTGCCACGCTCCGTGCACGAAAAGCACTGGGTACGAATGCGTTTCGCTGATCTGGCCCTTGTCGATGACTTCAAGCATGTCACTCCTTCCAAGATCTTCTGTCAACTGACACCTACGGCGGCATTGGCTTGGGCATGACGTCGTACCGGTTCATCGGCAGGTCTCGGGGCCGATGTCGGATGCTTAATTGCGCTGTTGCACAACAACTTGCGGATACGATGTCAAGTCTGATCTGAAGCCATGTACCGTGCCAGATGGCGCGCTTCGCGCGTCATCATGAGTGATCTCTCAGTGCGCACTAGGCAAGGGGCTGTGGGCGACGGACTGAGGCCACGGATAGGCGCTGATCTCAATTCGTCGCCCACAGCGGTTAGGGCGCTGAGCTGAACGAATGGTTGCCGTTTACTATGACTACGGTACGGCCCATCATAAACACTGTCTACATTGAGCGAGTGTGACCTGAGCCATGTCGAGTACCTCATACCATCACCGCGATTTGCGCGCGGAATGCGTGCGCGCTGCTATGGAATTACTCGAAGAAGGCGATGCTCCCACAGGGTTGTCCCTGCGCGCCGTGACGCGCCGCGCCGGCGTCTCCCCTGGTGCGCCATACCGCCACTTCGCCGACCGTGACGCCCTTATCTCTGCTGTCGCCGCGGTCGGTTACCGCGAGCTAGCTGGACGCATGGTGGGAGCACAGCCATCTCCGTCCACGGTGGAAGACCTCGCCGCCGTGGGAGTGGCCTATGTCGAATTTGCGCTGCGCCGGCGAGCGCTGTTCCAACTCATGTTTGGAGAGCCCTGCGATCGGGAGAATGGTGAAAGAGTCGCAGCTACCGCGGCAATCATGGACTTCGTGAGCGGTGGGGTGCGGCGCACCTTTCCCAACGTCGAAGTGGAGGCGACTACGACAGCGATTTGGGCGCTCGTCCACGGGTTGGCATTCCTGCATCTCGATGGCAAACTCGATTCCTCGGACCCCGGGGCCGTATCCGAGCGGGTGCGAGCAGCGGTCCGCGCAGTAAATCTCCACAGTTCGCGACCACGCAGACCAGCGACGCCACCCGAGCCATCGAAGCGAGCGAGGCGTCCAAAGACCATACCGAAGGCGCCAAGGCAATAACGACAAGCAGACGCCCGCAAATCGCGCACCTGGATTGACGAATCAGAGCTCTCTCCGTATAGCAGCGAGTGGGCATCGGCCGCCAGGACACTCACGAGCCGGGAGCCTTCGGATGTCGCAATACACGGGCCTTCCTACGAGCCGGCTGGATTCGGCGTGTCGTAGCGAAAATTGATCCAAGGTTCTCGCGTGGTTCCTCAGAGACCTCTCTCATCACTCGAGTAATGGAACCGAGGTGATGACCACTGTTCACGATCGATTGACGTGCTATCGGACAGGCTGCCCAAAGTATCCGGCCGTCTGGAGAACGGCCCCGCACACCCGATGGTGTTCCGCAACCCTGTACGACTGGCGGCGCATCGACGGTGGGATGGTTGCGCCGCCGCCAAGGAACTCAAGGAACCGCGCGAGTAGAACGCAAGCTCAAGCGGCCGTTGACCGAGACCGGTGGGCGCCGATCGTTAGACGGGATTGATCTCTTCGAGGCTTCGCCAAGTGGTCCGGGGGCCGACGATCGCCACAACGGCGATGGTCATTGCTAGGGCGATGAAGACGACACTGAACATCGCGCCGGCACCGTGGTCATCGAGCACCGGGATCAAGATGAATGGCAGTGCACCGCTGGATAACCGTGACAACGAGTACGTCCATCCGACCGCAGTCGCACGAACATCGGTCGGGAAGATCTCAGCCTGATACACGTGATACACATTGGAAAACACGTTGCTTATTGCGGTGGTCAGGAAGCCGAAGACGACGATCAGCGCGACGCTGTTGACGGTGGCAAACAGCAACCCGCACACCGCCATCGCTGCGACCGACGCGATCACGAGGTGCTTGCGTTCGAAGTGTTTGAGCAGGGGGATCGCCAATACCGATCCCACCGGGTAGCCGAGGAAGGACAGGGCGGTATAGAGCAGTGACGAGGTCACGTCGTAGCCCCTCGCCACCAAGACCAACGCGGCTAATGTGCCAAAGCCGTAATACCCGAACGTTTGGAATATGTGGAATACGACCAGCATGCCCAGTCGCTGCCGGTACGGAGGCGTCGACAGCCGTGAGTACGCGTTGGTCAGGGTGGCGGCCGTACTGTCGGGCGACCCGTATACGTTATCGGTTCGACCTGCTCGTCCCGGTCGATATCAGTTGTGGAGAAACCGGATTCGATCTGTTCAAGTGCCCGGACGCTCCCTCGGTGCGCCCGCGGCCGGCCAACCAGCGTGGTGACCGGCAGAGCCCGTCGCATCACCGTTACCAGGAAGGCGCCCAGAGCGCCGAGCGCCACAGGATGCGCCATCCATCGATGCCGATGACCTCGTGGCCAGTCAAGGCCAACGACAGGAAGCCGACGAAGGGCACGGCGACAAACGAACACGTATACGTCCAGGCGGCCAGACGACCAAGATGCCGCTTTGGCAGCACGTCGGACAGGTAGGAATCGGCAACCGGGTACTCGGCACCGACGCCCACACCTGCCAGAAAGCGGGCCAAGACCAGAAACCACGGGTCGGGTGAGAACGCTGCGATCAGTGACCACGCAGAGAACCACGTCAGGTTGAACATGAAGGCGCGCCTACGGCCGACGACATCGGCGAGTCGACGCAGAAGAAGGCGGCGCCAAAGAACATCCCGAGAAACGCGGAGGCAAGCACCAGCTTGAGATCGTTTCCACCGATCGCAAAGTCTGCCTTCAGCGCAGTCCCGATTGCGCCGGACAGGGAAGATCTCGTAGATGTCGAAGAACAATCCGAGGCCGACAGCCCACGCGATGCGACGGTGCATTCGATTGACTGCAATGGAATCGAGGCGCCGGGCGATGTCAGCCAGTGTCGGGTCGTAAGAACCCGAGTCAGACAGTCGTCGTCATCAGTCCCTCTCGGTGGCATGACAAGTCGGCGGCGGTAGCAGGGCGAGCAATCTGGTCGGACTTCCGAGTGAACCCAAGGCGCCTACCCGCAAAGGGTTAGAACTGCACCAATTGCCTAACGTGAAGATTGCAAGACCTTGTGGTCCCTGCGGCTCTCCGGTGTGTCTCACTCGCCATCAGCCGGGTCTCCTCCAGGGAATCCGGCACCGGTACGCCCCCCGCGGACCCACTGTTCAACCCTGTCTGCATAGGGGAGCTGCTCGCGGTGGACGGCGACGGGAGCCGCTCTTGGACTCACGCCACATGACAATTCAGAGCGGTGCAAATCACGATCCCACGTCCCTGAATCGGCTTCCACGATCACGCCACAGGCCTCACACCGAAGTCTCAGGTGTCAGTAGAGCCTCGCAGACGTGCCGGAATGGAACTCTGTGTTCGGGGTCGACGTGTGCGAACGTATCACCCCAGTGGCGCATCATGACGAGCAGCCCATGGAGCGGTTCCCCGGCCGCCGTAAGCCGGTAGTCGTATCGCGGCGGCCGCGCGTTGAACGTAGCCGGTAGATGACTCCGTGCCGCTCGAGGCATCGAAGACGCCGAGCTAGGATGTCATGCAGTACAACGGTATTACGGATGATCGCCGCATACCTGGTACAGCCCATCATCAGCTCGCGCACAACAAGCAGCGACCACTTCTCACCGATCACTCTCAACGCAGCCTCAATCGAACACACGCGGGGGTCGGGGGCGGATGACATATCAGTGGTGTTGTCTACTTCTCGATAGGATGGCGCCGGCCTACTCGGCTACCAGTCCGGCGATGGTGGCGACTTCATCGTCGCTGAGTCCACGTCTGCTGCTTGGACGTTCTCCTCCGGGAAATGAAGACTGGTCGTACCGGGGATTGGTAACGCCAGCCGCGAGCGCTGAAGCTGCCGAGTCAAGGTCACTTGCGCACTGGTCGCATTGTGATTCTCCGAAATGGGCGCCAAGGCGCTCGTAAGCGCGCCGACTCGTCGGGTCCAGCGTCACAGATGGTCACCGGATGCCAGGCGGGAGAACACACTGCCCCATGAGCTTCGGCCGCGGTGATGCGGGCAGAACTGGCACGAACCGCAATGTTGTAGACGGTGGTGTCTGCGCTGATATCGACAATCCGTGTCTCAGCGTTGAACTGGTCCTGGTGGCGTTCGACGAACCGATGTGCTTGACGAGGCCCTGCGGGCAATCGCGATGCGGCCCGTGCTGATTAATCGAGGTATCTGTAGCTTCGAATCCTTTGGTACTCAACTGATGAACCTCCCGCATGTATCGGATTTCTATTTGAAGTAGTTCCGCGACCCACTGGCAGGGGGTTATTCTGCCGACCGTGTGCGACGGCCACCTCTGCACAGCGATGACTTCGGGACGCGCCACGGTTCGGGCGCCCTCGCCACCTCTCTGAGAAAGGTGCGTCCAGATCCTGTGCAACGTTCAATCGGAGATACCAGCCGAAAGACGTTGCGAGTCGCACGTCCATCGTGCGCCATCGTGACTGCGTCTTAAGTACAACAGCGGTCCGTAAAACCACGGAGGTGATGTAACGGACGGTATCCAACACGATTAGTCCGGTCAAGAGCGATGTACGTCACCCTCGGCCGCTCATGGTTTCCAGGCGATCATGGGTAGCGACCCGTCGGCAAGCCACGAATAGTCAGCTACACGGCGGTCACTACCAGCGCGACCACGACCCGCACACAGTGCCGAGGCGTCCTGTGTGGGGACGGTTTGCGATATCGATGGTTACGCGATGGGCGTACCGTCGTCGACGGTCGTGAGAAGATGCAATCGGCGAGGACCGTCCGGTCCTCGATGCTCAGGTGCTTGAGCGCCACCGACCGGTTTGAAACGCTGACGTTGGTGCTGGGTCACTGCGGCTTACGTTTTGGTGAGGCTGTTGCATTGAGGCGGAAGCACGTGGGGGACCGAGTGCTGACTGTCAGATCGTCCGCCACGGCGGTTACCGGCAGGGGCATTGTTGAGTCGACGACCAAGACAAAGCGGGGATCGCCACGCGCCAGTGCCTGAACCCCCGTAGAGGCTCCGTGCTGAACCGCCCGCCGACGCGAATGCACCGGTGTTCGCGAGTCTAAGGGCGGGTTTCTGCCGCTAGGTGATAACCGCTGGGTATCTGACCACGCGTGCGACGACGTAGGGATCGAAGGGACTGGTAGCTAACGGCCGGAGCACACCACGGCGTCCTGGCGATCGGTGCAGGCCTAACGTCGAGGTTGTGCAGACACTCCTGGGGCACCCGACAGCTGCGATGACGCTGGACTGATACGGCCATCTCCTCACCGACGATTGACCGTGTGGCGGATGCGCTGGGTGAGGCGATCAACAGCACCGCGGTATCACGGCAGACCCAGGACGGCGAAACGAAGGTGATCGGCTTAAATGATGCTCTGAGCTGCAACGCCCCCATAGCCCAATTGGCAGAGGCAGCGGACTTAAAATCCGCACAGTGTCGGTTCGAGTCCGACTGGGGGCACACTAGAAATGCCAGTTCAAGAGCCATTTTGATCGGAGCGGACTGCCTTGAGTGGACGTCCAGTCCGCAGCCGCCATCTGACCGACAAGAAGAGACGCTGACGGCTTTCCGCCCGACGTTCGAGAACAGGGAACTGACATGACTTGGATGAGAACGTGTGTGAGCACAGCCGCGCTGAGCAGTTTCGTCGCCCTTGCCTCTGTGCCGCGCTCGCCTGGGCGGAGACGCCAGGTGAGGCGTTCTGCGCGGAGAACCAGCGCCACCTCGAATATTCCAACGGGGAGATGCCGTTCCAGGTTGACGAGGCTGTCGCGTGGCTAACGCAGCAGTTCAACATGTCTGAGACCGAAGCCGTCTGTCTCATCGACAACGTGGGGGAGACGTACTGGTCAGGCATGAACGGGAGATGGGAGGTCAAATGTCATGATCAGTGAAGTAGCTTGGCCACGAACGTGTTCTGTAATCGTCGCCGTGCTGTGCCGGTGCCGGCAATCGCGACGCCACCGTCCGCGCCGCCGCCACCGACCTGCTGACGAGCGACCACGAGGCAGCGCTGGTGGTGCTCGGCGATCTCAGCGACGAGGTCGAGGCCACCACCCAGATCCTCAACGGCCCGCCCGGCTCGGAGATCGCCACCACCGGCTTTGACCACCCCGATCAAGGTGACGTGCAACGGCTGTGGAATCTGGCCCCACGCATCCCCGAAGCCCAACGCTTCAGCCGCACATATCGGGGACGCAATGAATTGATCGACCACATCTTCGTCAGCCACGCCCTGGTCGGCAAGATCGCGCAAGTCCACGTCGCCACCGACGCGGCCGGACCGACGCCCTCCATCGATGACGACCCCACCGACAGACGCGGAGCCCCCGGATCCGATCACCGCCCCGTACTGGCATCTATCGACCTCTAGCCGGGTGCAGTACCCGAGGCACCGCACGGCGCCCCATCACGACACAGCACGGGGCGTTGGCGCGGCCTCGGTCTGTGCGGCAGTGAGCTACCCCCTGGCCCAGCTTCGGCCGACGACGGCGCTGCTCCTCGTCGAAACGTCCTTCGCGCCAGAGTGAGGCAGGGAAGCCAGCGTCCGCAGTGTGTCCGCAGTAGGTTCGATCGCCGCAAATGCTAGCCAACGCGCCCAACCTCCTGACCTGTTGCTAAGCCGTAGTGCTAACCCCACCAACGCTTTCAAACGTCCAGTTGTCTCGTTCGCATCGAGAACCTCATGCGGCCCAACGCATCTGACCGGTAGGAAGTCGCCCTGATGCAGCATATTCACGCCCGCGGTGAATCGGCGAGCACGATTGCGTCCACGCTCGGCATTTCGCGCGCGAGGGTCTACCGCGTACTGACCGACGAGTGACGACGGAAGCCCATCCCCCGTGCCGGGATTGGGGCCAAGTTTTCGCCATTTCCGCGCTGTACGGTGCGCCTGTTCGTCGGGAATGATTACTCGACATGGACAGCAGCCAATTTCGTCGTGAGACACCGGATGAGGGGTCTGCCCCGGCCGAGAGGCCGAGTCCGACGTCTTCCGAACTGCGCCGCTGGCGCCAGTATCTGGCCGACGAGCAGGCAGAGGCGGCGGTGTACCGGGATCTGGCGGGACGGCGCACCGGGGAAGAGCGCGAGATTCTCTTCGCGCTCGCCGACGCTGAGGGCCGCCACGAAAAGCATTGGCGCACACTGCTTGGCGACCAAATCGGAAAGCCGCGCCGCGCCGCGCTGCGCACCCGGATCCTGGGTTTCCTGGCGCGCCACTTCGGGTCGGTGTTCGTGCTGGCCCTCGCCCAGCGCGCGGAAGACCGCTCAACCTACGACACCGACGTTGACGCCACCGCCGCGATGGCCGCCGATGAGCACATGCACGCCGAGGTGGTGCGCGCCCTGGCCACCCGGGGGCGCAACCGGTTGTCGGGCACCTTCCGGGCGGCGGTGTTCGGGGCCAACGACGGCTTGGTCAGCAACCTGTCTCTGGTCCTGGGAATCAGCGCCAGCGGGGTGTCCAACCACACGGTGCTGCTCACCGGCATGGCCGGATTGCTCGCCGGGGCACTGTCGATGGGTGCCGGCGAGTACGTCTCGGTGAATTCGCAGCGCGAACTGTTGCAAGCCTCCACTCCCGATGCGCAGGCCGGATCGGCGCTGCCGCAACTCGACGTCGACGCCAACGAGCTGGCGCTGGTCTACCGGGCGCGCGGCATGAGCGAGTCCGACGCCCAGGCACGCGCTACCGAAGTCCTCACCGCCGGCGCTCCGGGCTTCTCCGGGCACCCCCGCGACGCGGCGCCCAGCACCGAGGGCCAAGACGCGGTCGGCACTGGGCTCGGTGCCGCGGCGTCCAGTTTCTGCTTCTTCGCCTCGGGCGCCCTGGTGCCGGTGCTGCCGTACCTGTTCGGGCTCCAAGGCCTGACCGCCGTGATCGTCGCCGCGGTGCTGGTGGGCGCTGCGTTGCTGTCGACCGGTGTCGTCGTCGGTTTGTTGTCCGGTGGGCCGCCGCTCAGGCGGGCGCTGCGTCAGTTGCTCATCGGCTACGGCGCCGCCTCCGTCACCTATCTTCTGGGACTGCTGTTCGGCGCTGGCATGGGCTAACGGCTGGCTGACGGATCAGCGGTCTCGTCGGCCCAGACAATGACCAGGCGTGGCGCACCACCTGGTGGCCCAGTGCTCGGTGTTGCTCGATCCATCCTGAAGTGCGCTCGCCGGCGGCTGCGGCGGGTCACCGATCCAGCCGCGTTCAGCACATTGCTTCGTCCCCGCGGAACTTCGTCGACCGGCGACGGTGATCACCTGCGAGTCCCCGTCGGCGCCCTCTAGGGCGACGGCGGTTATTCCGGCGGCCGTTCCTTGGACCTGCGGTTGGCGTCGGCGCCGCGCTGGTCCTGCTCGGTGCGCTCGGCAGCTGCGGCCCTCAGATGGTCATACTTGGCCGACCGGCGGTCCGTTCACTCCTGCACGCTCGATTTCTTGACTTGGGTGACCCAGGCGCCCATCATCTTCTGCCACTTGGTGCCGCCGGGGTCCTGGTCCTCCTGCTCGTCATAGCGGGCATCCTGGGCGCGCAGCTGGGCGACGTGGTCCTCGTCGGTGGAGGCGGGCCAGTAGCCGAGTTCGGCCGCCAACTCACGCAGCCTCTGCGCGTCGATCGTCATCGCCAGCGCGGACGCCCATCCGCATACTGATCAGCGATCCGCAAGGGCGGTCCGCTAGGGTTCGGCAGCGCGGCGTTCTTCTTCTTCTCCTCCTGCTCCGCCCAGATCTCCTCAACGTGCTCATGGGCCAGACTCCTCTGCGGGCCACTTCTGACTTCGGGTGTTTTAGAGCAAAGGCAACGAATGGGCCCGAATTGTTTGAAACCAGTGGCGTACCCGCACCGAGGGCACGGGCTGTGAAGGTGGGGATGGCTATTGCCCGAGGATGCTTACGCCCACCGCTCTCCCTCTCGTTTTGACCAGACGCCTGGGGATAACTATGGGCAAGCTGATCGCAGGTGAGTGATGATGTCTCCGCAGTCGCACACCACCGGTCGTGTTCAGCCATCGGGCACGGGTGCGCTCGAGGTCCTCGGGCTTGACGCTGGCCGGGTAGCAGCCGAACTCGGCGGCCAGCTCTCGCAGCTGCCATGTCGAGCTGCGGTGACGTGCTTCCCGACGACGCTGTGCCTTCGGGTGGGCCCGTGGCGGGTCCGCGCGGGTTCTTGGCGGCCTCGCGGTCGGAGGGACGGTCGCGGTCGCCGTTCGGCGTGGTGGTGTCGGTCATTGCCCGTCCCTTACTAGGGCCTCCACATAAGAGGCGCTCTTGCCCGCCACCGGTTGGTGCTGGCCGCTTCGTCGTTCCGAGCCACCCGCGAGCGTGGGGTTGGCGCGCCATCTAGTCGGAGCTTGTCGACGGCGTCTCATGAAGCTCTGTCAAGTCTAAGTCAAGTCGCAGACAACTCCAGGTGACATCGCATGACCGGTTTGACGCGACAGTGCCAGGCAAAGACGCAGATCAAGCCGCTCTGTGCTCCCTCGGGGCCCCCGGACCGCGGTGGGCGACGCCTGTCCTCAGAGCACTGCGTGGACTGCGCTAGCCACGCCGAACGTGGCTAACAAGCAGATGATCGCCCACACAAGGGGATTGCGTTGTGTCTCCATCGCGACGATCGCACCGAGCACCGCGGCGGCGATGCTCGCAATCAGGAACGCGACTTCGACCCCGAAGGGAGCGATGACACCAGCCGCTTTCGCATGCGTCGACACGGCGAGGAGCGACCTCACGCCGACACTCGGTACAACGCCGTGGTCCCGAACCGAGCAGCAGTCATCACGTTCGGAACAGTAGGCGGCCAACCTCGTGCAATGCCCCTTGTGCACGCCCTACCAGGCGACTGTCCTGGTAGTACGGCTTCGCCTGGTCCCGGTTCCCACCTTGCGTGGGTGCAGGTTTAGTACGCAGGGCAGCTACGCCACCGAAAAACCCAGCCCACAGCCGCTGAGTGTGCGATCCTCCGGCGTGCCGGATACCTTCTCGGAGTTCGTATCTGCCTCTTGACTGTGTTTCCGCAGCCTTTGACTCCTGTTCACTGCGGTGTGTTGATGTCTAGGCAGCGCGCCAGCTGGGACCGGGACTCACTTCAGTGGCATGGGCGATTGCGCTTGCGCGTACGAGCGAACACTTCGCGGGCTAAAGATGATTTGCTGACATCTTCCGCACCTGCCAAAACCACTTCGCTAACTTGCCAGATATGAGTAATATCGCAAATCGGGCGAATTCTTCCGACCGTCTGACAGATCGCCAACCTAGCGATATGCTCGAACGCTAAGCATCGGAGCAACCATTATCAAGTTCTGCTCGCTGTGAGGAAGGGGTAGCTCGCTACGTCGCGTGCTCGGACGTGGCCATTGCACATCTAAATTCGCCGCGGGGTCGGGCTAACAAGGGTGCGGTCGACAGAAATGCTCGTGAAAGGGACAAACATGTTTGGAGCCCGTTTCCTCAAGACGGCGTCGCTGGCGGGGGTGGCAGCGATCACGGCGGTGGGCCTCATGGTCGCGGCCGCACCTGCACAGGCCATCCCGCCCGTGCCCTTGGCCCCGGGCAATTGTGCCGATTTCGCGTTCCCCGGAAGTGTGAATCTGAATATCAGCAGTGGGGACAAGCTTTCGTTCTCCGCGAATGGTAAGGACTCATCCGGGCCAGCCACCTGGAGCAACAACACTAATTTTCCCGGATCATTCGTCGGCTCAATCGGATTGACGTTTGTCGACATCGACTTCACCGACGACAAAGGCACTACACACCTCCAGGGCAAGATAGCCCCGAACGGCATCGCGAGCGGAAGTGTCAGAGAACTGTCCGGCGTCACGTGGACGTCAACATCTCCGTTTACCTGCGTCGAAGCGGCATCCGCCGCCGCAACGCCCGGGCAAGGTCCGACGGTGACCTTCAGTAACATCCTCGGCGGAATGCAGGTCCAGATCGCCGACCGCAGTGGTGTCACTTCCCAATGCACCTATACGGCAGACAATGGCTTCACGCGCAGCTTTGGACTCAACGCGAACTCGACATTCAAACTCAACATCGTTCCTGCGATTCCCGAGTTGCGGAACTGGACGGTGTCGGTAGCGTGCGACAACGGCACCCGGACGGATACGACCACATTCTTCTGAGCCCATCGGTAGGCGGAGCGTGACAGCAACACGGCCGGGATTGAGGCCGACTGGGGCCCTCCGGAGGTGCCCGGCCTTCCGTTCGGCGGCACCGGTCCAAGCGGCATGGGCGCTTACACAGCGAGCACAGCGTGCGAACGTTCAGCCATGAGCGTGCGGTCTTCAGCAAGCTCACGGGCTGCAAAGTGGAGACAGCGCTATCCGATTCGTTTCGCGCATTTCGGCGAAGTACCGCGATAGCGCCCACCTTCGGACGGTGGCAGTGTTGGTCCGACTGGGGGCACGGTAGCGCAACCAGCGTGATACGCGACAGGTCAGATCTGCCACTCCACATCGTTGACCTGGGGTAGTGGAATCGGATTGTCGTCCCAGTGCACCTCGAGCATTGACAAGAATCCGTCTTCCACGAAGAGCACGACCCCGCCGACCACATTGCCGTTTGCATCGAGTACATGTCCTGAGACCGGAGCGACGCCTTCAACAGCGGCTTTGGGTAGACCTGCGCCCTGAGGAATCAGGTCGATCGAACCGCATCCGCAGGAGCACCCGCGCTTTGCCAACAGACCACGGGTCTGGGCTCGCAACGCCTCTACGCCGGTGAAGTCGTGATCAAGCAATGCCCCAAGCAGCGCCGACTCCTCCCGGGTCACCGGCCTTGGTGCGTCGGGATCCATCGGTCGACCGTACCGGTCCCCATGGCGGTCAGTTGCTGACGCCGTGAGCGCAATGCGCACAACAAGAAGATCGCTGAATACATCCAGTAGCGCGCACAAGCGCGCCTTTGCCGCGCCCGCTCCATAGCTTCAGAGGCAAGCAACGTCTGAGGAGCGAAGATGGCAATGCAACTGGCAGAACGGCACGACACTTCGATGAAGCGGGTTGCGTTGGCGAGCTTCGTCGGATCCGCGATCGAGTACTACGACTTCTATATCTATGGCACCGCGGCAGCATTGGTGTTTCCCAAGGTGTTCTTCCCGCACCTGGGCACGACGATGGCGACCGTCGCCTCGATGGCCACCTTCGCCGCGGCGTTCCTGTCCCGACCGGTGGGCGCAGCGTTCTTCGGCCACTTCGGCGATCGGCTCGGCCGTAAGTCAACCCTGATCGCCACCTTGATGATCATGGGCAGTTCCACCCTGGCGGTGGGTCTGGTGCCCGGCGCGGCGACCATCGGCATGGCCGCACCGCTGATCCTGCTGACGCTGCGCCTCGTGCAGGGTTTCGCCGTCGGCGGCGAGTGGGCCGGCTCCGCGCTGCTGGCCGCCGAATACGCCCCCGCCCAAGCGCGAGGCCGCCACTGCATGTTCACCCAAATGGGCGTCGGCAGTGGGCTTGTCATGAGCAGCCTGATGTTTCTGGTGGTGAACCAGACGATCGGCGAGAGCAGTCGGGCCTTCCTCGACTGGGGGTGGCGGATCCCGTTCCTGTTCAGCGCCGTGCTGATCGCGATCGCCCTGTACGTGCGGCTGAACGTCGCCGAGACTCCGGTCTTCGCCGCGCAGAAGTCCTGCGAGACCACATCGGTGACGCCTCTGGCCGCGTTGTTCGCGACCCAGCGTCGTCAGGTGTTTCTTGCAGCAGGCAGCATGATCGGATTCTTCACCTTGGGCTACATGGCGAATGCCTACTTCATGAGTTACGCCCATACCCACGTGGGCTTTTCGCCGAAGCTGATCTTGGCGGTCGGACTCATGGGCGGCGTCGTGGTGGTGGTGTTCAACGTGCTGGGCGCCGTGCTGAGTGACACCTTCGGGCGTCGCCGCGTCATCATGGTCGCCTTCGCGCTCGGTGTGCCGTGGTCCTTCGTCGTGCTCCCACTGACCGACACCGGCAATGCCGCACTCTTCGCACTGGCGATGGCGGGCACCTATGCGATCGCGGGCAGTGCGTACGGCCCGATGGCGGCGTTCATCCCGGAGATCTTCGGCACGCGGTACCGCTACAGCGGTACGGGCCTGTCCCTCAACCTCGCGGGATTGGTGGGCGGCGCGGTGCCGACGATCATCGCCGCACCCTTGCTGGCCGCCTGGGGCGTGCCCGCCATCGGCCTGATGATGGCGGCCGTCGCGCTGGTCAGCCTGGTATGCACAGTCGTGCTGCCCGAGACGAAAGGCGTTGCACTGCAAAGCCAGTGAGCGTCTCTCTACACAACGTCAAGAAGGACAACAAAGGAGAAGATCATGAATACCAACAAGTCGAAGCGCTTCGTCAACGTCCTCGCGGGCGCCATCGCAGCCGCGGGCATCCTGGGCGGCGGTGCACTGGGGCTCGCTGCCGGCGCAAACGCAGACACTGCAACGACTGCGCAGACCCACCAGGAGCGCGTGGCCCAGGCGCAGGCCCACGACACGGGGCAGTCCCACGAGACCGACCAGCGGACGGGCACTCCCACTTCTCCGGTCGCGCACAGGCCGTCCCGCCCGACCTCCTCCGGCCAGCATCCGACCGACCAGCGCCCGCGCTAAGGCGGCCGGAGCGAGCCCCGGTGAGCGCCTCGACGATGGAGCGCGACCGGGGGATTCGGCGAATGTTGTGGTGAGACATAGTTTTTCCTGAGAGCTAGGCTCCCTATATGAGCTCCTGCGTCGACGGCGCTGTTTACTCCTCGGGCACACAAAAGGTGAGCGCCGCCGGCACTATCGTCGCCTGCAACCGCTTGCTGGAACCCCGCTCCCCACCGTCGAGTTCGTACGCGAGCGGCTCGGCGAACTTGACGTCGATCACCCGACCCTGCGTCATCTCGACGAACGGCGAGCGCTCCGTGCGCCCCGCAGCCGCGCGCCCGAGGGTACGGCCCCACTGCAGGGCGCCCTCGGGCGGTGACGACCCCGACGTCGAGGTAGCCGTCGTCGGGCCGGGCGTCGTCGAAAGCGCGGATGCCGCCGGTGATGGTGCCGACGTTGCCGAACAGGACGCAGGTTGCCGGCCCGTCGAACCATTTCCGACCGTCGACGCGGATCTTCGTCGGCACCGGCTCGTCCCGCACGTGGCGCAGCCCGGTCAACACGTACGCGAGCCGCCCGGCCCGGTCCTTCAACCCGTGGTCTGCGTCATTGACCATCTGTGCGTCGAATCCGGCCCCGGCCATGACAGCGAAGTGTTCGCCGTTCAGCTTGCCGAGATCGAGGCGGCGGCGCGAACCGTGGAAGGCTATGCGTACGGCCTCCGGGAGGTCGGTCGGGATACCGAGGTTGCCGGCGAGCTGGTTCGCGGTACCGGCCGGGATGATCGCGACGGCGGCGTCCGAGCCGGCGAGCCCGTCCACACACCGCTGAACCATGCCGTCGCCGCCCCACACGAGTACCAGATCGACATCGTCCTTGAGCGTGCGCCGGGCCCGCTTGAGCGCCTTGCGGCTCTTGGACACCTCGTGCCAGATGGGGTCGTCGAACCCCTCGTCGGCGATCAACCTCCGGAGTTCGTCGAGACCGCCCCCGATGGACTTCTTCCGGTGGGCGATGACGGCGACCCGTCGTGCTGGTGCTGGAACAGCGGCGTCCATGGAATCCGACCTACCCGTTGGAGGGGTCATTTCCGCGTCCGACGCTCCAGCGCGTCGATCACGACCGGGCAGATATCGACCTCGTACAGACGCTCGATCGCCTGCAGACCGCCCGGGCTCTCGGCGTTGATCTCGACGACTTTGTCGCCGATCACGTCGATGCCGACGAAGAACATCCCGTCCTGGACCAGCTTGTCGCGCAACGCCTCCACCACCGCGCGCTTTTGCCCGGTGATTTCCCCGGGTTGCATCGTGCCGCCCGTGCTGATGTTGGCACGCGGGTCGTTCCCCTCCGGCACCCGCTGGAACGCGGCGACGTGTCCGTCGACCTCGATGAGCTCGCCGTCGAGCAGGAAGATCCGCATGTCGCCTTCCTCGGCGCCGTCGACGTATCCCTGCGCGTAGATGTAGCCGTCCTCCAGTACCGCCTCCATGATCTGGTTCAGGTTGGGCTCGTCCTCTCCGTCGACCATGAACACGTTGCGGCCCTTTGCGCCGCACAGCGGTTTGATGATCGAGCGCCCCACCGAGGAGATGAAGTCCCGGACGTCCTCCTCGTTGCGCGTCATCAGGGATCGGGGCCTGATCTCCGCCGGGAATTCGTCGAGGTACACCTTCGTCGCCGCACGCAGGAGCACCGTTGGGTCGTTGACCACGGTGACACCGCGCTTCATCAGCAGCTGGCCGAAAACGGCACCAAAGCTGCTGGCCCACGGTCGATCCTGCAGATCCTCGATCGAGTCGTTCCGCAGGAACACAGCATCGAGTTTGTCCATGCGTATGCGCTCAGCCGTGCTCTCCTTCACGCGATCGACGAACGCCGTCAGCGTGTCGTCGTCGCGGGCGATGCCGGGGCGTGCGTGCGCCCCGATCGCGCCGTCGGGCTCGCCGATCCTCAAGTCGCCCAGGCCGACGTACCAGACCTCGTGGCCCATCAGGGCCGCAGCCTTCGCGAGCCGGGTGGTCGCGTACTCGTCGATCTCGGTCTCCACGCGATTGACCAGAAATGCAATCCTCATGCGGCCACGTCCATCTCTAGTAGGTCGGTGACGCTCATGCCTTCACGCACGCGTTCGAGTCGCTCCTCGGCCCCGGGCGCCGACAGCCAACGTGGCCGCGCCCACGGAGGTTCGAGCACCCCTTGCTGGATCAGGTCCTCGACGAGCGGCGCATGGTCGAGCGAGAGCTTGCCGGCGAGTAGGGGATCGATGCTGCGTCCTTCGGCGAAGTAGCCGAGGACTCGCTCGATCCCGCGCAGATAGATGATGTCCTTCGTCGAGCCTCCGCCGTACGTCGCGCGGCTCGTCACCGACCACGCGGTGCGGGGCGCGAAGCCATGATCGTCGGTCAGGTGTTTGAAGATCTCGATGAAGTCCGCGTCGGCCAACATCATCCATGCAGCCACGACCCGCGCGGCGAGCACGCGCATGCGTCGGGGATCGAGCCCTCCTACGACGTACTCGGCCAGCACCGCCAGGCCTTCCTGCGTCTCCTCGTACGGACGGGAGCCCGACGGCCAAGAGCTTCAACGGTTGTGAATCACCGTTGCGATAGGTGAGCACATGGGTGCCGACCTCGTGCTGGATCAATGGCTCGACGCGGTCCTCGCGGAAGGCGGCGGTCGCAGGGATCAGGAGTCTGCCGAACGACACCATCAGATCCTCGACGTCGTCGCGCACCTCGACCGCTACGGGGAACCCCGGATAGCTCGACCGATACGACTCGAGCTCCGTTCGTGCCGCCTCGGCGAATGCCGTCGCGGTCACGCTGCCCGACGTGATCGCTTGCGGATCGATGCGCTCGAGCAGCGAGCGAGCCGTCGCGACCAGCGATTGCCCGGGTTCTCCGTAAAGCTGGAGGCTGCCGTACCTGAAGCGCGAAGTGCCGCGATCCTCGACAAGCGTTATCTGCCGGGCGATCTCGTCACGCTTCGCTCGGAAGAGCGAGTTGAGCGTCGGATCCTCCATCCGCTCGATCTCGACGTTGTAGAGGTCGCGCTTGACCAGGTCCGGATCGAAGTCGAGTGGCCTCGACTGCAGGGTGGGGACCGACTCGAACCCCGAGCGTTCGAAATCCGTCCACGCCTTGGCGCCGTTCGTCGGTGTGACATTGAGCAACAGGTTCAGATCGCGCTCGATCTCCGCCAGACGGGCGTCGACCGCCAGGGCAGAGGAAAGGTCAGGTGGAGGTCGGTTCATTTCTCGTTGGATCATCGGCTTCGATCCCTTCGCGTCTGCCGAGGAACCGTTTCCAGCTCAGCTTCAGCTCCGGAGGACAGGTGCGCCTTGGCCCGGCCGGAGGTACGGCGACGGCGCGCCGGCCGCCGTTGCCGCATCGGCCCGTCCCTCCATCATCAGCGGATCAGCTGAAGCCGGGGCCGGGACGCCCGCGCGGACAGCCTCGAGCTGCGCGGCGAACGCGATGCCGAGGAAGAGCGCCACCGAAGACAGGTTGGCCCAGAGCAGCAGGGCGAAGATCCCGGTCAACGGTCCGTAGGTAGTGCCGAACGACGCGCTCTTGACGACATAGAGCGCGAGCAGGCCGGTCAGCAGCAGCCACAGCGCAAGCGATACACCGGAGCCGAACGCCAGCCAGGAGTACCCCGGCTGCCGCCGCCGCGGTGCCCGCTCGAGGATGACGGTGAATGACATCCAGGCCAGCACGACGCCGGCTGGCCAACAGCTGATCGTCCACCACGTCTCGAAGGTGTGACCCCAGCCGTACGCCGCGGCCAGTGACTCGCCGAGAGCATCGCCGGCGATGATGACGAGGAATCCGAGCTGCAACAGCAGACCGGCCGTCAGTGCCATCAGCAGCGCCCGACCGTACTTATGCAGTGCCGGCCGGTCGCGTTCGATGCCGTAGATGCGGTTGGCGCCCCGCTCGATCTGCCCCATCGCCGTGGTCAGCGCGACGATCGCGGCGAGCAGACCCAGCCACAACGCGAGCTGGCCGCCGGTCACACCTTGGTCATGGGTGCGCTGCGCAGCCTGCTCCACCATGTCGCCGCTGTTCTTGCCCGGCAGTACGCCGGCCATGGTCTGGATGATGATCTGCCCGACCTTCTGCTGATGCAACGCGCTCGAGAGGCCAACTACGGCGATGACGAGCGGGATGAACGACAAGCAGAGCTGCAGCGCGAGTGCGCGCGCGTTGGTGAAACCATCGGCGTACCTGAAGCGGATGAACGAATTCTTGACGAGTTTCCAGCGCCCGTATCGCCGCAGGGTCGTCACGGCGTCGTCTGCGGAGAGCTCGTCGCCGGCGATCGTGGTCGTCTCCGGCACGCGTGTCGCGGTGCTCATCGCAAGTTCCTCACTGGGTCATCAAACGTCGGTCGGCGTCGACGTCCGCGTGGCGCCGGCCGCCGGCATCATGGGTGCGCACGTAGAAGATGACGACGGACAGCCAGATCGCGCCCAGCAGCGCGCCGGCGACTACGTCGGTCGGGTAGTGCATGCCGCGGTACACGCGGCTGGCGCCGATCAGCAGGGGCACCGCCGCGCCGACGGCGACGGCGACGACGCCGATCCACCGATGTCGACTGTGCCAGAAGATGATTGCAGCAATCGAGCCGTAGAAGCAGACGGCAGCAGCGGTGTGGCCGGAGGGGAACGACGAGGTCGGCGGCGCTTCGTCGAGGTGCGGGACGCGCGGCCGCGGGCGGTCGATGAAGAACGTCGTCGCCGTGAAGATGGCCGTCTCGCCGACCACCGCGTAGATGACGACCAGGGACTCGCGCCAGCGGCCGAACTTCCAACGGCACAATGCCGCGGCGAGCGCCGTCAGGGTGATGATGGTCAGCGTCTCCGACAGCGTCGTGATGATCTTGCTCTCCGAGTTGCCCGCTTGCTGGCGGTATTCCACGAGCCGTCTGGGCACTTCCGCATCCCATTTCCCAAGGGCCGTCGCCGGGAGGACATCGGTGAGGAACAAGCCCAACGCCACCATCGACGCCAAAAGGCAAGCGGCCGGCACCAGCAGCCACCGGACGTCACGGGCGATGCGACCGAAACCCTCTGAGGTCATGCCGTGGAATACCCACGTCGGCGTTGATTAACCTTCTTGTGCGGAAACCGGCAGGTCAGCGATGTGCGACGGGCTGCTCGGGGGTGCCCACATCGGCCGGCCGCTCGATCGGCTGGCCAATCTCGCGACGCCATGCGACGTAAGCCCATGTTGTCACGGCCACCCAGCCGATGCCGAGCGTGATGCCGGCCAAGACATCACTGACGAAATGGACGCCGAGCACCACCCGCGCGAGCGCGACGGTGCCGACGATCAAGGCGGCCGCGATGACGGCGGCGACCCTGCCGCCGCGCGGTAGGAAGCGGAGAGTGATCAGCAGGAGCAGGCAGCAGCCGATTGACGCCCCAAGCGCATGGCCGGACGGGAATGACATCCCGGGCGCCGTCGAGACCGGATCCGGCAGCACCGGGCGGGCCCGGCCGACGATCTCCTTCAGCGCAAAGCCGAGCGCGGCGCCGCCGAAGACCGTGACGACAAGCCAGGTCGCGTGGTGCCGGTCGCCGTGGATCAGGTACACCAACGCAATTACCGTGAGCGCGACACGGAACACGTTCGGGTCGAAGACGTCGCTGACGACCTCGGCCGCCCTCGTCAGCCCCGGCTGAGCGGTGTCGATCCGGTTGAACGTCTCTGCGGCGCCGGTGTCGAGCCTGCGCAGCGGAGCCCAGCCGGCGCGGACGAGCAATAGGAGCAGCGCGAACGTGACTGCGGCGACGAGGGTGCCGACCAACCCAGCGCCGAGCCGCAGCCCGAATCGCTCTTCGGCGACTGACAGATGTCGCTC
>CAVTKI010000036.1:0-76622 GCA_963735245.1 uncultured Actinomycetota bacterium | reverse complement strand
CCCCCACCCTGGCGACGGTGGCCGCCAGCCGGTGCAGGATGCCGAGCGCGATGGTCGATTTGCCGGTGTCCCCCTCGGGGGCGGCGATGTAGATGGCTGAGATGTCGGAGATGCTCGTGTCGGGCACTCCTGGAAGCCTGCCGTATCAGCCCAGCTTGCGCAGACGTGGCTCCAGATCCCGCTTGAAGAGGTCGAGGAAGCGGCGCTGATCGTGACCGGGCGCGTGGAACACCAGGTGGTTGAGTCCCCAGCCGACGTACTGACCTTGACCTTGTCCACCGCCTCGTCGGGATCCGATGCCACGATCCACCGCTTGGCCACCTGCTCGATGGGCAGCTCGTCGGCGGCCTTCTCCATCTCGAGCGGGTCGTGAATGCTGGTCTTCTGCTCGGCGGTCAGCGACAGCGGCGCCCAGAACCGGGTGTTCTCCAGCGCCAGCTCGGGATCGGTGTCGTAGGAGATCTTGATCTCGATCATCCGGTCGACGTCGTCGGGGTTCTTGCCCGCCGCCTCCGCGCCCTCGATCATCGCCGGGATCAGCTTGTCCTTGTACAGCTCCTCACCCTTGCCCGAGGTGCAGATGAAACCGTCACCCGCACGCCCGGCGTACTTCGCCACCTGGGGCCCGCCCGCGGCGATGTAGATCGGGATGCCGCCCTCGGGCACGTCGTAGATCGACGCGCCCTTGGTGTGGTAGTACTCGCCCTCGAAGTCGACCCGGTCACCCAGCCACAGCTCGCGCATCAGGCGCACGGCTTCGCGCAGCCGCGCATACCGTTCCTTGAACTCCGGCCAGTCGCCCTCATAGCCGGTGGCGATCTCGTTGAGCGACTCCCCGGTGCCCACCCCGAGGAAGATCCGATCGGGGTACAGACACCCCATCGTCGCGAACGCCTGCGCGATGACCGCCGGGTTGTAGCGGAACGTCGGGGTCAGCACCGACGTGCCAAGGATCAGGCGCTCGGTGCGTTCCCCGACGGCCGTCATCCAGGCCAGCGAGAACGGGGCGTGGCCGCCTTCGTGGCGCCACGGTTGGAAGTGATCACTGACGGTCGCGCTGTCCATGCCGTGCGCTTCGGCCGCCACGGCCAGCTCGACGAGCTCGCGTGGGGCGAACTGCTCCGCCGACGCCTTGTATCCGAGTTTCAGTTCAGCCACGCCTTCGTTTCTACTCCACCCGGCCATCCCCGCGTCGCTCGCTCCTCACAACCGCTGCATAAACTCATGCCATGGCGGCCATCACGGCGATCACCGACACCGTCCACTTCGCGCAGACCGACCTGGTGAACTGGACCCTGGTCGCCGACGACACCGGCCTCCTCATCATCGACGCCGGGTTCCCCGGCCACCGCGACGAAGTCCTGGCTTCGGTGCGCCAGCTCGGGTTCGGCGTCGACGACATCCACGCCTTCCTGCTCACCCACGCGCACGTCGACCACTTCGGCTCGGCGATCTGGTTCGCCAAAACCCATGGCACGCCGGTCTTCTGCCACGCCGACGAGGTCGGCCACGCCCACCGCGAGTACCTCGAGCAGGTGTCACTCGCGGACCTGGCCACCAAGTTGTGGCAGCCCCGCTACCTGAAGTGGACCGTCGAGATCGGCCTCAAGGGCGCGATGAGCCACGAAGGCATCCCGACCGCACACGCGCTCACCGAAGAGGTCGCCGCGGCCCTGCCGGGCACCCCGATGGCGATTCCCACCCCCGGCCACACCGGCGGGCACTGCTCGTTCCTCGTCGACGGCGTACTGGTCAGCGGCGATGCACTGGTCACGGGGCATCCGGTGTCGACCCGCCGCGGACCGCAACTGCTGCCCGGCCTGTTCAACCACGATCAGGACGGCTGTGTGCGCAGCCTGGCGGCGCTCGGGTTGCTCGACGCCGAGGTGGTGCTGCCCGGACACGGCCCGGTATGGCGGGGGTCCGTCCGCGAAGCCGCCGAGCAGGCCGCACGATGACGTCGATTCCGTTGGCCGAGAGCGTGATTCGCCTGACGCTCCGAAGCCCTAGGTGACCAGCTCGTAGCCGAGCAGAAAGATCGCCGTCAGGCACAGCCCGCACGACATCAGGATGGCAGGCATCAGGATCATCTGGTCGAGTTCCTCGTCGTCGAGCGCGTCGTTGCCGACCTGGCCGAACAACATCCGTCCGACGGCGTTGCCCCGGAGTGCCAGCACGGCCCGCCGCACGGACCTGGCGTCGCGCTTGCGGCCGACCAGGGTCCTGACGCACGATTCCCCCGACGAACATCAGGACGGCGGCCAGCAACAGCAACCAGGCCACGACCGTCTGCGACAGCACCACGCACCCCCGGGTCTAGGCAATACCCGTCCGTCGAGCCTAGAGGCCGAGGTGCCCGCGCAACGTGAACCCGCTGTAATCGGTACGGAAACTTCCTCGTTCCTGCAGCAACGGAACCACCCGATCGACGAATTCGTCGAGGCCGTGCGGCGTCAGGTGCGGCGCCAGGATGAAGCCGTCGCAGGCATCCGACTGCACGTGCAGGTCGATCTCGGCGGCCACCTGCTCCGGTGTGCCGACGAACTGCTGCCGACCGGTGCGAGCGCGAGGTGCGCGATGCGGACTCTGCTCGCGTCCCGTCACGCCGCCCTGGGTTGCGCGGTATCGACGCGAGCACGTACGTCGTCGCCGTCGCGAGGAACACCTTCGGACGGGCCGGTACGCGCCTGCACATCGCCCGACCGTTTGTTCGGCGACCGCGCGTCGAGCCTTGACGTCGGCGTCAGTACGTTCTGCCCGGACGGCCGAGGTCGGAGCTGCACGTCGGGTGGACCCAGTTCGGCGTCGGCGTGCCTGGCGCCGAAGTCCCTGCCGTCCGGCGAGTCACCGGCGTGCAGAACGATCGGGTGGCCCTGCGGGCCTGCCGGCAGCGTGGCGACGCCGCGCACGTCGAACTGGGTCGCCGTGGTATTCGACGGGGTGGATGCGATCGGGTTGCGACGTAGACGCCGCGGCTGTCGTCGGCCACCACCGCGTCGGCAGCCCAGCTGTCCCAGAACCGCCGGGCGACGGTGACGAACTCCTCGGCCCGCGTGTAGCGGTCGGCGTGCGAGGTCGCAACGTCGATCCCGACGTCGATCCCGACGTTCCAGCCTGCCCTGCCGTCCGACAGGTGGTCGAGGGTGGCGAATTGCCTTGCCACCTCGAAGGGTTCGTTGGAGGTGGTGTCGATGGTGCCGATCAGGCCGAGCCGGTCGGTGACCGCCGCCAGCGCCGCGAGCACGGTGCAACGGTGTCCGGTGCGGCAGCAGCCCTCGGCAAGGAAGAGGAAGTCGAACAGTCCCACGCTCGGCGGTCTCGGCCAGGTGCGCGAACGATTCGAACTCGATCTGGCTGTTCACCCCCGGGAAGTGGCGCCCAGGTGAATCTGCTTTCGCTGCTTGCCCTCTCGCGCGTCAGGCGCACCGGTCACGTCAAGCCCCACCGCTTCGCGATCAGCTCGTGCGAGCGCAGCCGGTCGGCGTGCCGGTGCGTGACCGACGTGACGACGAGCTCGTCGGCATCCGTGAGCCGTTGCAGGGCCTCCAGGCGGTGCGCGACCTCGTCGGGATCGCCGACGAACTGCGTGGCGGTGCGGTCCTCGACGAGCGCGAGCTGCTCGGCGGAAAGCGGCGCGGCGGTGTCGGGATCCGGATACGGCACCGCACCGTCTCCCGCGCGGATCGAGTACACCCACTGCCCGTAGCTCGAGGCCAGCTGCCGTGCGGTGTCGGTGTCGTCGGCGACCACGATGTCGGCCGAGACCACCACGTACGGTTCGCGCAGCGTCTCCGACGGCCGGAACGCCTCGCGGTACACGTCGATGGCCTCCAGCGCGGTGGCCGGGGTGATGTGGTAGCTCGCCACGAACGGAAGTCCGCGCGCGCCCGCGACCTGTGCGCTCTGGCCCTTGCTGCTGCCGAACACCCACGGCGACAACGTGGCTCGCTCGCCGGGTACGACGTGCGACTCGACGCCGTTGGCTTCGTAGGTGCCCGCGAGCATCGCCAGGATGTCGCCGACCTGTTCGCCGAAGTCCGGGGAGACGGCCTCGGGTTGCTGCAGCACCGCCATCCGCGCCTGCAGCCGCGGATTGCGCAGCAGCGCACTCATGTCGAACGGCGGCGGCACCACCACGCCGTCGATCTCGCGCCATTCCCGCGGCGGCTTCGGCCGGTCGCTCGGCGGCCGCTTGACCTCCTCCCGCCTGCGCTGCCCCGACCGGCCGACCCCGAGGTCGATGCGGCCGGGGTGGAAGGCGTCGAGCATGCCGAAGCTCTCCACGACGGCGACCGCGGTGGTGTGACCCAGCTGCACCGCGGCCGCGCCGACCCGGATGTGGTGGGTGGCGGCGGCGATCTGGCCGATCAGCACGGCAGGCGACGAGCTGGCCACGGCGACGAAGTGGTGTTCGGCGATCCAGTAGCGGCGGTAGCCCCACTGTTCGGCGTGCTGGGCCAGGTCAACGGTGTTGTGCAGCGCAGTCGCCGCATCGCTGCCCGCGCTGATGGGCGCAAGGTCGAGGATGGACAAGGGGACAGTCATGGCCGGTTCGCCTCCTGGTATCGGTTCTCGGCGACCGGGAGGCCGAGCCGAGCGCGCAGGGTCTCGCCCTCGCGGTAGGCCGTTCGGAAGCCGCCGCCGTCGCGCAGCAGCGGCACCACCTCGTCGACGATGAACGGCAGGTCGACGGCGTGACCGCGGGGCGCAGCCGAACACCGTCCAACCCGATCCTCTGCCAGCGCAGCACCAGCTCCACCAGCTCGGCGGCGCGCCCGGTGCGACGAGTGCGTCCGACCGCTTGTCCGACAACCCCGATGAGGAAACGTACAGATCGGCGAAAACCTTCACATCGGTTCCGCCGACGTCAGCGAGCTCGGCCAGGATGGTGCGCAGCGAGTCGTCGTCGGCGGGGGTGATGAACACCAGATCCGCACTGCAGGAAGCGAATTCGTAGATCGGTCGAGCATGCGCGAGCGCTGCGACGACGGGCTGGCCCTGCGGCGGGCGGCGGCGATCGCGTCGTCCCAGCTGTCCCAGAGCCTTCGCACGACGTCCACGGCGTCGACCGCCTCGGCGAACAGGTCCGCACCCGCGATCGTCGCGCCTGCCGAACAGCGCCGCCTCGTGGTCGGTGCCGCTCACCCTGGGCTGCCAGCCCGCCCTGCCGTGGGAGACGAAGTCCAGCGTGGCGATCGCCTTGGAGACGTGGAACGGCTCGGTGTGCGTGACGGTCGCGACGGGGACGAGACCGATGTGGCTGGTCGCGGGGGCCACCCGAGCCGCGACGAGCACCGCGTCGGGCCGCCCGGCCAGCCATCGGGCATCGATCTCGGGCCTGCGGCGGCGCTGCGGCGTCAAGCCGTCGTCGAACGTGATGAAGTCCAGCAGGCCGCGCTCGGCCGTGCGCGCCAGCTCTGCCCAGTACCGACCGGACAGCACCGACCGCGCGTTCGGGGGTGTGCCGCCACGCCTCGGGGTGCCAGCCGTAGCCCTCGAATGCGACGGCCACGTGCAGGGGTTCGGTCATGGCAGATCCTTGGCGAACGCCACCGGGTAGACCTCGCCCTCGGCCGGCAGGGGCTCGGGCAGCCTGCGATAGCCGGTGGCCAGGTACAGCGCCTCGGCCTCGGGCTGACGGTCGCCGGTGGTCAGGTAGACGCGACGGTATCCGGCCGCGGCGATCGTCGTTCTCCAACTCGGTGAGAAGCGCCCGCCCGAACCCCCTCCTGCGGTGCCCACCGTCCGTCCAGATGCGCTTGAGTTCGGCGGTCTCGGCTCCATCGGCGACCTCGAACCGACGGAACGCGCCGCCGGTGACGGGTCTGCCGTCGAGCACGCCGATCAGCATGCCGCCGTGCGGCGGCGCGAATTCGTCCGCCGGGTAACCGCGCAGCCACGCACCGACCCGTTCCTCGGTGGTGCCGTAGCGAGTGGCGTACTCCACGGCGAGCTCGGCGAGCAACGGCTCGGCCAGCGCGTCGTCCTGGCGGACCGCCACGAAGCGCAGGTGGTTCACGGCAGGTGCGGGCATCACGTAAATGTCCAACGCGAGGCGGTCGAACGCATTCCGAACCGCCGTCTTCGACTCATCGTGATTGAAATCGCTCCGGGCCGGCGCCGGCACTTTTCAGTCGAAATTGACACGTGTAAAGTTTGGCCGCATGGACAACATCAGGGGCAAGACCATCGCGATCACCGGCGCCGCCCGCGGCATCGGGCACGCCACCGCAAAGGCCCTGCTGGCCCGCGGCGCGCGCGTGGTGATCGGTGACCGCGACGTCGCGGTCCTCGAGTCGGCGGTGGCCGGGTTGAGCTCGCTGGGCCAGGTCTCGGGCTACCCGCTCGACGTCACCAACAAGGAGTCGTTCCAGACCTTCCTCGACAAGGCCCGCACCGATGGGGCAGGCCACCTCGACGTGCTGATCAACAACGCGGGCGTGATGCCCGTCGGCCCGTTCCTCGAGCAGACCGAGCAGACCATCCGGTCGGCCATCGAAGTGAACTTCTACGGCGTGCTCACCGGATGCCAGCTGGTGCTTCCCGAGATGGTCAAGCGCCGTCGCGGCCACATCGTCAACATCGCGTCGATGGCGGGCATGGTCGCCGTGCCGGGCCAGGTGGTCTACGCGGGCACGAAGTTCGCCGTGGTCGGCCTGTCGACGGCGATGGCCGACGAGTTCGCGCCGCAGGGCGTCGAGGTCACGGTGATCCTGCCGACCTTCACCAACACCGAGTTGATCACCGGCACCAAGGCCACCGGTGCGCAGAAGCCGGTGGAGCCGGAGGACATCGCCGCGGCCATCGTGAAGGCACTCGACAAGCCCAAGACCCACGTCTCCGTGCCCGCCCCCCTCCGGTTCGTCGGCGCGGTCACCTCGATGCTGGGTCCGCGCGGCAGGCGGTGGCTGTCCAAGCAGATGGGCAACGACCGCGTCTTCCTCGACTTCGACGCACGCGCGCGGCAGACCTACGAGGACAGGGCGCGCAGCGCGACCGGCGTCGTCGACAAGCAGGGCTAGAGCCCCGACGCGCCGCCGGCCCGCATGATCCTCGCGAGGTCACCACGGGTCGTGGCCCCGACGCGCTGACACGCCCGGAGCAGATGGCCCTCCACGGTGCGCACCGACATGTACAGCCGGTCGGCGATCTCCTTGTTGGACAACCCCGCTGCCACCAGTTCGGCGACTTCGCGCTGCCGCGGGGTCAGCGGCGTCGGCGACGCCGGACTGCGCGTTGCCGGCGTACAGAGCCCACCGCATTCGGCGGCCAGCTGGGCCGACACCGACGCGGCGAACAACCCGCGGCTACGCGACTGCGCGCCGGTGAACGCCACCGCCGCCTGAGCGGCGGCGTCGGCGGCGGTGCACCGGTCGCCGATGGCCTGGTAGGCCTCGCAGGCGGCCAGCAGCCCATCGCCGTTGCGGGCCAGCAGCGACTCGGCGTGTGCCGCAACGGCATTGGCCAGCGGCAGAGACAGTTCGCCTGCCAGTTCGCGGGCCCTGGCAGCGATGGCGGGCAGCTCGTCGGTGGCGCCCCACTGCACGGCAGCCTGCAGACAGGCCACCTCGTGCGTCGGCTGCCCCCGATCCCTGGCCACCTTGGCTTCGGTGAGCACCGTCTCGATGGCGAGCGTCAGCGAACCGGCCGAAGCCAGCGTCCAGCCGCTTGCGGTCGCAAGCCCGGTCTGCATGTACAGGAAGTCCTTCTTGACGCTCGTGCGCGCCTGGGCCAGCATCGCCGCCGCGGCTTCCGCATCGCCGAGCTTGGCATGCGTCTCGGCCAGCGCGAACATGCATGCCGGCCGTAAACCCGTTGTGATGCCGTGGTTCTCGACCCCGGCCAACGCCTCGTGCAACAGCTTCTCCGCGGCGCGCAGCTCGCCACGCATCAACTCGGCGTTGCCCATCAGGAAGACCAGGTTGGCGTACGCCAGGCCCGGCATGTCGTTGGCCATGCCGAACAGCAGCGTCGCGGCGTCGTGGCATTCGGCGATGCGGCCGGTCAGCCTGCACGCCCTGGCGTAGACGCCGCCGAACCAGAACCGCATGTGCGACGTCTCGAAGGAGTTGGTCGCCCGGTCCAGCGCGGCGCGTGCCACCGGGGTGATGGCCTCGGCATGTCCGAGCGCACCGGACGCCATCATCAGCGCCACCGCCGCCATCATCGCGTTGATGTCGGCGAGCGTCCCGGATTTCAATGCGGTACTTGCCTTCGCCTCGGCGTCGACGCACCGGGCGAACACCGCATCGACGCACGCTTCGACCGCAAGGCGGGACGCGCGCTCGGCCTCGGTCTCCTGCCCTTCGGCGAGCTCGGCCAGGATGATCGCCGCCTCGGCGGGCCTGCCGAGCATCCAGATCAGGTTGGCCGCCCGCAGCGTCGCCCACCGGTGCCGATCGGTGTCCGCACGCGCCGAGAGCCCGCGCAGGAGTTCGTCGGCCACCTCACCCTGTCCGGCCACCACGCGGTTGACGGCCTGGAGTTCGGCGGCCGCCGCGACGCCCGACGCCGCGGCCGCCGTCGCCAGCCGATCGGCGAGGTCGAGGTCGAGCAGCTTCATGGTGTGCCTGGCCGCGTCGAGGTACAGCTCGGGGTCGGGGGGCAGATCGGACTCCAGCGTCAGCAGCGCACGGCGCACCGTGGTCTGGGGATCCCCGTCCTCCCGGCCGGCCAGCCGCGTGGCGAGGTCGCCCCGCACCTTCGACAGGTACATCTCGCCTGCCGTGGCTCGCCGCAACTCGCCGTACAGCGGGTGCGCCAGGCGCGCCATCAGCGTGCCGGTGGTTCGCTCGACGGTGATCAGACGCATCTGCTCGGCGGTGGCGAGGTGCTCGCGCCCCACCAGGTCGGCGAGCACGTCCACGTCGATCGGTTCGTACTGCGACAGCGTGTCGACCACCAGTGCGACCGCAGGCACCAGCCGGTCCAACTCGTTGCCCACCAGATCGCTCATGCTCTGGGAGACCGCGACGTCACCATCCCAGATCCACACCCCGGCCACCTCGCGGATCCGGCCCGCGGCCACCTGATCCTTGACCAGCCGCTGCAGGAACAGGGCGTTGCCGCCGGTGAGCCGCCAGAACCGCCGCGCGCTGCGCGCGTCGACCGGACCGTCCAGGGACCCCTCGACCATGGTGCGCGCGGCCTCGGGGGACAACGGCTCCAGGTCGAGGCGGGCCAGCAGTCCGTCCTTCCACAACGCCTTCACGGCGTCCGGCTCCGTTCCGCCGGTGCGAACCGTCACCACGAGGCGGGCCTCGCGAGTCTGCGCCAGCTGGTGCACGACGTGCGCCGAGAACTCGTCGAGCAGGTGGGCATCGTCGACGCCGAGGACCAGCCGACCGCCACGCTGCTGGGCGACAAGCGAATTGATCACCCGCCGCACGCTCGGCACGGGCTCGGAGACATCGTCGACGAGGGACGCGGTGAAGGCGCCCAACGGAATCGGCCGGGCCGAAGCCGTCCCGACCACCCAGGTCGTTCGGGTGCCGGAAGCGGCGGCCTGACCCAGCAGTTCTCGCGCGAGTCGCGTCTTGCCAACGCCCGCCGCACCGGCTATCACCACACCCGCGAAATTGCCGACCCCGCTCAGCGCCCGGCGCAGGGTCACGAGTTCACTGTCCCGCCCGGTCAGCGCATCACCGCTGATCACGCGCCGACTATAACGCTATCCGGGGCCCGGGACCTGCGGAATGCGGCCCGCGCGCCTAACCAACTTCGGGTAGCGGGTCACCCATGCGGTAGGCCTCGATCTCATCGAGGTGGCCGAAGAGCTCCTCGACGGTGAACTGGTAGTCCACGCCGTCGGACTCCCCTGAGCCGACGAGGATCACGTGCGGCGCCTCGGGATCGCTGAGCCAGATCCGGGTGACCGGTTCGATCGACTCGTCGTCCGACTCGATCCCGGACGGCGGGTAGAACCACGTGATGAAGTTCTCGGTGGAGAACTCCCCATCGAATTCCCAACCCCGCCCGACGATCTCGTTGGCGATCCGCGCCACTCCCTCGACATCGGCCTGGACCTCGGCGGGCAGCCACCTGTCGTTGCGTGCGACCTGCCGCCTCTTGCGCCGCGCCTTCTTGGCCGCACTCGCCCGCGACACGGGCTAGCCGAGGGCCCGGTCGAGATCGGCGATCAGGTCGTCGGTGCCCTCGAGCCCCACCGACACCCGGACCACGGCATCGCCGAGGCCGATCGCCGCCCGGCCCTCCGGGCCCATCGCCCGGTGCGTGGTGGTGGCCGGGTGCGTGATCAGGCTCTTCGTGTCGCCCAGGTTGTTCGAGATGTCGATCACCTGCAGCTTGTCCAGCACCTCGAAGGCGCGCTGCTTACCCCCACCATCGGGGGTGGCCAGCTCGAAGGTGACCACGGTGCCGCCACCGGTCATCTGTCGTTTGGCCAGGTCGTACTGCGGGTGCGACTCGAGGAACGGATAGCGCACCCAGCTGACGGCAGGGTGTGCCTCGAGGAACTCGGCGATGCGATGTGCCGAGGAGTTGGAGTAGTTCACCCGAACGGCGAGCGTCTCAAGGCCTTTGAGCATCGTCCACGCGTTGAACGCACTGATCGCCGGTCCGGTGTGACGCATCAGCTTCTGCACCGGACCGTCGATGTACTCCTTGTCGCCGAGGATCGCGCCGCCGAGCACGCGGCCCTGGCCGTCGATGTGCTTGGTGCCGGAGTACACCACGACGTCGGCGCCGAGCGGCAGCCCCTGCTGCAGCAGCGGGGTGGCGAAGACGTTGTCCAGCACCACCTTTGCGCCGGCGGCATGCGCGAGATCGCAGACCGCCGAGATGTCGACCAGCGACTGCATCGGGTTGGACGGCGTCTCGAAGAACACCGCCGTCGTCGGCACCGACAGCGCCTCTTCCCACTGCGCGAGGTCTTCGCCGTCGACGAACACCGTCTCGACGCCCCAGCGGGGCAGGATCTCGTTGCACACCACGAAGCACGAACCGAACAGGCTGCGCGCCGCGACCAACCTGTCGCCCGCGCCGAGCAGCGCGCCAAGCGCGGTGAACACGGCGGCCATGCCGGTGGCGGTCGCGAACGCGGCGGGAGCGCCCTCGATCAGCCGGAGCCGCTCCTCGAACATCGAGATGGTGGGGTTGCCGTAGCGCGAGTAGACGTAGCGGTCGATCTCACCGGTGAACGCCTTCTCGGCATCCGCGGCGGTCGGGTAGACGTATCCGGAGGTGAGGAACAGCGCCTCGGAGGTCTCCTCGAAACCGGACCGGAGCAGGCCGCCCCGAACGCCGATGGTGGCCTGGCTGACCCCGTCGGGAAGGGCGGCCGGGACTCGAACCGAAGGCACGGACGGCACGCCGTCCTCTGGCTCGGTCATGACTGTGTCCAAGGAAGTCCGATCGCCCGCCAACCCGTGGCGCCGCGATGTTTCTGCTCGTCGAGGTTTCCCTCGAAGCCGTCGAGGATGTTGTACGAAGGGGCGATGCCTGCCTCGGTGGCGGCCTCCGCGGCTCCGATCGAGCGATTGCCCGACCGACACAGGAAGACCACCTGACGCTCACCGGGCGTCACGCCCGCGGCGATCAGGTCCTCGACGAAGCCGTCGTTGTGGACACCGTCGGTACCGGTCCATTCGACGTACACGACGTCGTGCCCGAGGCTGGAGAGGTCGGGCACACCGACGAATCGCCATTCGGCGGCCGTCCGGCAGTCCACGAGCACGGCCTCGGGATCGTCGCTCAGCAGGTCCCAAGCCCGCTGCGGCGTGATGTCTCCCGCATAGCTCACGTTCGCGAGTCTTCCATATCCGGCTGGGGGCGGGTTAACACACCTTCCAGCTTCCGTCCTCGCGCACGACGGTCAACTCGGACCCGGACGTGGTGTCCGCGGTCTTGTCGAAGTGGTAAGTCACGCTGGCCGTGGCCCTGTCGCCGTCGATCCGCACGTCCTTCACGTCATCGACATAGCGTTCGCCGTTCTTGGTCACCGAATCACGTTGCCGGGCAAGGAAGTCCGCTTCACTTCCCTGCACCGCACGGCAGGTGAAGTCGCGGTAGTCGGCGTAGTTCTGACGTTGCAGCGCATCGTTCTGTCCGACTATCGCCCGGCCCACGTCCGTGCCGGGAGCGGGGCTGCTGCTGCCGAAGACGTTGAACAGCACGATTCCGATCACCACGAGCACGATGACCGCCAGGGCACCGACGAACGGAGCGATCGTGGGCCGGTCCGGCCCGTAGTCGGGTACGGGTTCGGTCACGACCCGGGCTTGCGCAGCGCCGCCGACACCTGGTGCGCGCGGTCCCGCGCACGGACCACGTCGGGGGCGGTGGCCAGGGCCACCGACATGTCGTCGACGAGGCGCACGTCACTCTCGGGCACCGCAAGGGCATCGGCCAGCACACCGGTGCCAGGCCCGTCGTGCGACACCTCCGCGGCCGCGGGCGAGATCATGATGGTGTCGATCGTCAGTCCGAGAACCGCCCGCGCGTGCAGCTCGAACTGCGACAGCCGCTGCGACCGCAGCGTCACCAGGCCGACGTCGTCCGGCCTCGGGCGCACCGACGTGAAGTAGACCTCGTCGCCGCGGACGAGCAGCTCCACGTTGAACACGCCGCGGCCGCCGAGGGAGTTGACGATGCGTGCGGCGATCGACCGGGCCGCGTCGAGCGCGGCGGGCGACATCTGATGCGGCTGCCACGACTCCAGCGGCCCACCGTCGGTCTGCCGGTGGCCGATCGGTTCGCAGAACTGGACCGTCGGCCCCGACGGTCCGACGCTTCGGACGGTGAGCATGGTCACCTCGTCGTCGACGTCGACGACGGTCTCGACCATCACCCGACCCGGCGCCTGCCCGGCGGCGACGGCGCGCTGCCAGGCCGCCTCGACGTCGTCGGGTCGGGTCAGCACCGACCGCCCGTCCGTAGGGGTGCCCGCGACCGGCGTGACCACCAACGGGAAGCCCGCATGCTGGGCCACCGCGGCGAGTTCCTCCGCCGTGCCCGCGAACCAGAACGGCACCGTCGGCAGGCCGAGTTCGTCGGCCGCCAGCCGTCGCAGACCCTCCCGGTCCAGGCTGAGCCGGGCCGCCCGCGGGCTCGGAAACACCTCGACGGCGTCGTGTTCCGCGGCGGCGATGAGGACGTCGGTGGAGATGTCGCCCGGAATCGGCGACCACGTACGCCGGCTTCTCCTCGTCGATCCAGGAATTGAGCACGGCGACGTCGGCGCCCTGGTTGACGGTGTGCGCGACGGCACCCAGCCGCTCGAACGCAAGGGCCAGATCGCGGCCCGCGCCGCCGGAGCTCAGCAGCATGACCACGGGTCCGCGGTCGGTCGATTCAGTCATCGTTGTTCCACCCTGCCAGAGGAGTCAATCCAGCCGGATGTCGACGTAGCACCAGCGCCAGGACTCCCCCGGTTCGACCGACCGCATGACGGGATGGTCGGTCCGATGGAAGTGGACGTTGGCGTGCTGGTGGGGGCTCGAGTCGCAGCAACCGACGTGCCCACACGTCAGGCACATCCGCAGATGCGCCCAGGTACTCTCGCCGAGTTCGTAGCATTCCTGGCACCTGCCGGGGGTGAGGGGTTCGGGTTCGGCGGCATCGGCGGCGGCCGACAAGTGCTCGCAGGTCTTGGGCGGGGCATTCAAGTCGCGCTGTCGCGTTCTCCTCCGCATGCTGATCAGGATAGGGCGGTCCGAGACGAGGAGGTCAGCCACGTGGGTCCCCCACTGCTCGCGGTGCTCGTGATGTCGGTACTGCTGGCCGGGGTGGCCCGGCGGTACGACGTCTCGGCGCCGCTCGCGCTCGTCCTCGCGGGACTGCTGGCCGGACTCATCCCCGGGCTGCACGGCATCGAGCTCGAGCCGCAGTTGGTGCTGTTCGTCATCCTGCCTCCGCTGCTGTGGTCGGCGGGCCTGGAGAGCAGCTACGTCAACCTGCGCCGCAACAGGCGGCGGATCGGGATGCTGGCGGTCGGCCTGCCGCTGGCGACGACGTTCGCGGTCGGCGTAGTGGCCTATCACACGGTGCCCGAGCTGACGGTCGTCGCGGCGCTGGTGCTCGGCGCCATCGTGGCACCACCCGATGCGGTTTCCGCCGCGGCGATCGGCCGGAGGCTTGGGCTGCCCCGTCAGATCATGACGCTGCTCGGCGGCGAGAGCCTGCTCAACGACGCGACGGCGCTTACCGCGTACAAGGTCTCGCTGGCGGCGGCGATCGGGACGGCCGCGAGCTGGGGCTCCGGCCTCGGCACGTTCGCGTTGGCCGCCGCAGGCGGAATTCTCGTCGGCGGGTTGGTCGGTTCGCTGATCGTCGCGATCCGGGCGTGGTTCGACGACCCGTTGGTGGAGAGCGCGATCGGTCTGGTTGCGCCGTTCTTCATCTACCTGCTCGCCGAGCAGGTGCACGGCTCCGGCGTGATCGCCGTGGTGGTCGCGGCGCTCATCATCGGCCAGCGGTCGACGCGCGCCGGCTACGCCACCCGGCTACAGGACAACGCGGTGTGGCGCGCGGTGCAGTTCGTGCTCGAGTCGTTCGCGTTCCTGCTCATCGGGCTGCAGCTGCCGACGGTGGTGGCCGAGTTGAAGGGCATCTCGGCGGCGGTGCTCGCGATCGCATCGGTGTCCGTGCTGGCGACCGTCATCGCCGTCCGGATCGTCTGGGTGTACGTATTCGCTTATCTGCCAAGGGCACTCTCGGCGCGCATCCGCGCCAACGAGCCGAGGCCGACCCCGGCCCAGGTCTTCATCGTGGCCTGGGCGGGAATGCGCGGCGTGGTGTCGCTCGCCGCGGCGTTCGCGGTGCCGTTGACGACGGTGTCGGGCGCCGCGTTCCCAGGGCGTGCCCAACTCGTGTTCCTGACGTTCGTGGTGGTCGTGGGAACCCTGCTGTTGCACGGACTTACGCTGCCCTGGCTGATCAAGGTGCTCGACGTCCAGAACGACGACGCACAGCGGGACGCCATGGAGGAGGCCGCGGCCCAGACCAGGGCGGCCAAGGCGGCCTCCGACCGGCTCGACGAGTTGCTGGCCGAGGACCGCGCGCAGACCGACGTTCATCAGCGCGCGGCGACGATCCTGCGCGGTTGGAACTCGCGACGGCAGAACGCCGCATGGGAGCGACGGCTCGGCCGCAGCGACGAAGAGATCGGCGAGAGCCCGGCCGCCGCGTTCAAGCGGCTGCGGCTGGCGATGCTCGCCGCCGAGCGCGAGGCGTTCATCGCCGAACGCGATGCCGGGCACATCGACGACGAGGTGCTGCGGTCGGTTCTGAACGGCCTGGACCTCGAAGAGGCCACGCTCAACCGCGACTGACCGGAAGCTCCGCGCGGTAGGCGCGCATGGCCTCGGCGAGGGCGACGAACGTGCGGTGCGCGATCTCAAGATCATCGTCGGACAGGTCGGCGAGGGCACGGTGGTTGTGCTCCGCGAGTTTGGCAAAGAAAGCGCGTGCGACGGTCATTCCGTGGTCGGCGTAGCGAAGGATGACCTTGCGCCGATCGGCCGGGTCGGTCTCGCGCCGCAGGTGACCGGTGTCGGCCATTCGCTCCACCAGGTAGGTGATGGCCGCACCCGAGAGGCCCATCTGCCGACGCAGGTCGCCCGCGGTCAGTCGCCTGCCTTCCGATTCAGCAATCATCACGAACAGCAGTGCGCGAAATTCGTTGGCGGACACGTTGTTCTGCTCGGCGAAGATGCGTGCAATCCAATCCGACTCCGACGTCATCACCCGCAGATCCGCACCGATGCGGCGTTCGAGTTGCAGTCGATGATCAGTGGGCGGGCTTACGTGGGACATACAGCGGTGTTTCCTTAGGCTGGGGTGCCTATGCAGCATAGTGCCGAGCAACCCAGCTAATACGCTTGATCAATACTTCAATCACTGAAATATTCAGCTGATGCCCTATCGCCTGTCGTGGATCCTCGCCGTGCTGGTCGTGCTCGCCTCCGGCGCAACGTTGGGTCTGATCGGCGCCGGTGACTCCGGCGAGAAGTCACCGGTCGCGGTCCCCGCGGCCTCCGAATCGGCCCGCGCCGATGCGACCAAGGCGCAGTTTCCCGGTGGTGACGTGGTGCCCGCGATCGTGGTGGTGACGCGGACCGACGGGGCCGCGCTGACACCCGAGGACGTCGCGGCGGCGGACGCGGCACGGCAGCGCATGCTCGCGGCTGCCACCGTCGAGGGCGGCGCACCGCCGGTCGTGGTGTCGGAGGACGGGCGGGCCGCGGTGGCCACCGTTCCGCTGCGCGGCGAGCTGTCCGGATTCGCGCTCAACGACGCGGTCAAGTCACTGCGCGCGGCGGCGTCGGACGGTTTGCCGGGGACGCTGCGGGCCGAGGTCACCGGCGGGCCCGCGTTCGGCGCCGATATCGCGAATTCGTTTACGGGAGCCAACTTCACGCTTCTCGCGGTCACGGCGGCGGTGGTGGCACTGCTGCTGATCGTCACCTACCGGTCGCCGGTGCTGTGGCTCGTCCCGCTGGCCGTGATCGCGTTCGCCGACCGGGTGGCCGCGGTGCTCGGCAGTGCGGTGGCGACCGCGGTCGGCACCAGCCCCGACGGCTCCACCTCGGGCATCACCAGCGTCCTGGTGTTCGGGGCGGGCACCAACTACGCGCTGCTGCTGATCTCGCGCTATCGAGAGGAACTCGGCCGAGTGTCGTGACCACCGGCTCGCGCTGCGGATTGCGCTGCGGCACGCCGGTCCGGCGATCATCGCCAGCAATGCGACCGTCGTACTCGCGCTGCTCACCCTGCTGCTCGCGTCGTCGCCGAGCACCAGGAGCCTCGGCATCCAGGCCGCCACGGGTCTGGTCGTGGCCGCCGTCTTCGTGCTGCTGGTGCTCCCACCGCTGCTCGCGCTGTTCGGCAAGCGGCTGTTCTGGCCGTTCGTCCCGAAGGCAGGCGGCCCATCGCTGACCGACACCGGGGTGTGGCACCGCATCGCCGCTGGCGTCGCGCGGCACCCGGCCGTCGTCGCAGGCGTCGCGATGGCCGCGCTCCTGGTGCTGTGCACCGGCCTGCTCGGCGTCTCGGTGGGCCTGTCGCAGACCGAACAGTTCCGGGTTCGCGCCGAATCCGTGACGGGCTACCAGACGCTCGCCGCGCACTTCCCCAGCGGGTTGACCGACCCGACGCGGGTGGTCGCGGCCACCGATCGTGCCGCGGAGGTCCAGCGCGCGATCACCGCCACCCCCGGCGTGGTCTCGGCCACGGAGACCGGGCATTCCCCGGCGGGCACCACCCAGTGGTCGGTGGTGCTGAACGCCGAGCCGGGTTCGGCGAGAGCCTTCGAAACCGTTGATGCGCTTCGGGATTCGGTGCACGGTGCCGATCCCGGCGGATTGGTCGGTGGGTCGGATGCCTCGGCACGCGACGCCCGCGCCGCCGCCGAGCGGGATCAGCGGGTGGTGATCCCTGCGATCCTCGCGGTGGTGCTGATCGTGCTCTACGTGCTGCTGCGGGCGGCGCTGGCACCGCTGGTGCTGGTGGCGGTCACCGTGCTCAGCGCGTTCGCGGCCCTTGGGCTCGGCGGATGGGTCAGCGTGCACGTGTTCGGCTTCCCTGCCCTCGACAACACCACGCCGCTCTTCGCGATCCTGTTCCTGGTGGCCCTCGGCGTCGACTACACGATCTTCCTGGTGACCAGGGCCCGCGAGGAGACGCCCGAGCACGGCACCCGTGACGGCATCGTGCGCGCGGTGTCGGCGACGGGTCCGGTGATCACCAGCGCGGGCATCGTGCTGGCCGCGGTGTTCTGCGTGCTCGGCGTGCTGCCGCTGATCGTGCTGACCCAGATCGGCATCATCGTCGGCCTCGGCATCCTGCTCGACACGTTCGTGGTGCGCACCGTCATCATCCCGGCGCTGTTCACCCTGATCGGACCACGCATCTGGTGGCCCGCACTGCGCTCCGCGCGCTAGCGTGGATCCACGTGAGCCCACCCTTGGACCGAACCACGGTCGACACCGCACTCGGCCGGATCGGGGTGCGCACCGCGGGCGACGGAGACGCGATCCTGTTCTGGCCCAGCCTCTTGATGACCGGCGACATGTGGTCGGCGCAGGCCGAGCACTTCTCCGCGCGCCATCGGGTGGTGTTGATCGACCCGCCCGGACACGGCGAAAGTCAAAAGCTCACCAGGACGTTCACGTTCGAGGAGTGTGCACGCACGCATCGTCGACGTGCTCGACGGCCTCGGCATCGAACGCGCGCACTTCGTCGGCAACTCCTGGGGCGGCATGATCGGCGCCACGTTCGTCGCCACCCATCCCGACCGCGTGGGCAAGGCGGTGCTGATGAACTGCACCGCATCGGCCGCAGGCGCACGGCAGAAGCTCGAGTACGGCTTCATGCTGCGCCTCGCCAAGCTGCTCGGAGGAGTGCGGCCACCGTTGACCCGTTCGGTGCTCAAGGGCTTCCTCGGGCCGACGACGTTCCGGACGCGGCCCGACGTCGTGGCCTACGTGCGCAAGACCGTCGAGGCCGTCGACATGGACTCGGGCTCGTGGGCGGTGCGCAGCGTGGTGCCGCTCCGGCCGGACCAGCGGGCGCTGCTCGGCCGCGTGTCGACACCGGTGCTCGTCGTCGCGGGGGCCGAGGACGCGACGTTCCCGAATCAGGAGACCAAGGCGATGGCCGATGCCATCCCCGGGTCGTCGTTCGTGGTCCTCGACGGGGTCGCACACCTCGCAGGCCTGGAGAACCCGACGCTGATCAATGCGGTGGTGGAGGACTTCCTGGCGCGCTGAGCGTCATGTCGTCGTACAGCAGCGCCATCCGGTCGAGCACTCCACGGCGCGACCCGATGATTCACCGGGATCGGACGTTCCTTCCTTGTCCCCCAGTACTTCTCGCCGAGCACCGCGCGCGACGCCCAGTGGTCGAGGGACCGGGGCGGCGGAAAGGCCCGCGGGTTGACGAACGTCCACGCGACCACCACCGCCACCGCGGCCAGACCACCACCCGATCCACTGTCGCGACCACACCGCCGCCACCAGAGGGCGGGAATGGGATCCGGGTGTAGACGCTCCACGGGTTGGCATGCCGCTGCCATGCGTCACCGGTGAGGCCGAACGCCTTGGCCACCGCTTCGTCCATCGCCATGCTGATCGATTCTGGTCCGTGCCGTGGCCCGAAACCGCCGGTACGGTCGAATACATGACCGCACCGAATGCCGCGCTTCGCGCGGGCGACCCGACACTGCCACCGGTGCACATGCGGCGCAACGCGTTCGACCCCACCAAGGAACTGGGCGAGATCCGGGAGAGCACCGGGGTCACCACGGTCGTCAACGCGTTCGGCATGACGGTCCATCTCGTCACCCGGTACGAGGACGTCAAGACGGTGCTGTCGGATTACGAGCACTTCGCCAACTCCCGACCGCCGGGATTCGTCCTGCCCGGCGCACCGGAGATGCCGGAAGAGGAGCAGGCCAGCGCGCGGGCGGGCAACCTGCTCGGCCTCGACCCACCCGAACACCAGCGGCTGCGCCGCATGCTCACCCCCGAGTTCAACTTCCGCCGGATCAAGCGGCTGGAGCCCCGCATCACCCAGATCGTCGACGAGCACCTCGATGCCATGGAGGCCGCAGGGGCACCCGTCGACCTGGTCGAGCACTTCGCACTGCCCATCCCGTCGCTGGTGATCTGCGAGCTGCTCGGCGTGCCGTACGAGGACCGCGCCGACTTCCAGGCGCGGTCCGGACGTCAACTCGACCTCTCGCTCCCCATCGCCGAACGCATGGACCTCCAGCGCGCAGGCCGCGAGTACATGCACTCGCTGGTGGCCCGTGCCCGCACCCACCCCGGCGAGGACGTGCTCGGCATGCTGATCCGCGAACACGGCGCCGAGCTGACCGACGACGAACTGGTCGGCGTCGCAGGGCTGTTGCTGCTCGCCGGGCACGAGACCACGTCGAACATGCTGGGGCTTGGCACGCTGGCGCTGTTGCGTCACCCCGACCAACTTGCCGCCGTTCGGGACGACCCGGACGCCGTCGGCCCGGCCGTCGAGGAACTGCTGCGATGGCTGTCCATCGTGCAGACCGCGATCCCGCGGATCACCACCGCCGACGTCGAGGTCGCCGGCGTGCAGATCCCCGCCGGTCAGCTCGTCTTCGCCTCACTGCCCGCGGGCAACCGCGATCCCGAATTCACCGAGACCCCGGACGTTTTCGACATCCGGCGCGGTGCGGCCGGACACCTCGCGTTCGGCCACGGCGTGCACCACTGCCTCGGCGCGCCGCTGGCCCGGATGGAGATGCGGATCGCGTGGCCCGCACTGTTCCGCCGCTTCCCCGACCTGGCGCTCGCCGAGGCGTTCGAGGACGTCGAGTTCCGCTCCTTCCACTTCATCTACGGACTACGGTCGTTGTTGGTTAGGTGGTGATGCCGAGGTGAAGTTGATAGCCGATCGCGACGCCTGCATTGCGTCGGGCAACTGCATGATGGTCTCGGAGGAATTGTTCGATGCCGACGACGACGGCATCGTGATCGTTCGTACCGAGGACGTACCCGAGGCCGAGGAGGATCACGCCCGCGAGGCCGTCAAGATCTGTCCGGCCTCAGTGCTGCGCCTGGAGTGACGGACCGGCGGCCTGACGTTGCAGCGGGCCGCACCGGATGTCGAACCGTTCGCGCAGGGTGTCGAGGGTGCGCCGATGGTGCTCGCGTTCGCGGCGATGCGTCAGCATGAACCGCGCGGTGGCCGCCAGCCGGCGGGGCAGCGGGTACCAGAGGTCGAAGTCGAGACCGCAGTCGGCGAACACCTTGGTCGGCACGGTCTCCGCGATGACGCTGACGTTGTGCTGGACGAGCGAGAACATCGCGTACGGCAGCACGGCCTTCGACTTCTTCGTCAGCTCCTGCAGGTCGAGCTCGTAGAGGCCCGCATCCCGCAGCACGTCCATGAAGAACATGTGGGTCAGGAAGTAGCCCGCGTAGGACGACAAATGGAGTGTGGTGGAACGTAATTGGATCGACATCACCGCCCCGCCCGGTGAAAGGTAGGGCTCGTAGGGGTGCTCGAAACCCACGACGTAGCCGGTACAGTTCACGATCCAGCTGCCCGGCTGCACCGTCCTGGTCGACCCACTACTCAACACCAGGTCGATGGACCCGTCCCGGTCCACCGCATCGACGAAGTGATCCATCACCACCTCGTTGAGTCCCTCGGCAATCGTCTGATTCTCGGCATCGGAAAGCACTCCCAGCAGGTAGCTGGCGGCGGTCGGAGTGCACCAGGTGCCGTAGGTGGTGCGGTACCACTCGGCGACGTCGAGCTCGTTGGTCCCGTCGAAGCGGTTCGCGGTATGCCTGGCAATGCTGCTGATCGGCGTGCCGCCCCACCACCGTCGGGCGCCCGGCGGGAACGGGCACGCGCGGCGCAGGAAGAACGTCCCCGAGCCTGCGACCAGGTTCACCTCACGGCCCGGATAGCGGGTGATGAGCGCATGCGCGGTATCCATGGCGGTCTTGCCGCCGCCGACGATCCACACGGGTGTGTCGCTGTCGGCCATCTCGCCCGAGCGCACGTCGCAGAAGTCCGGAGACACCGAATGCACACGATCGGTTGAGATCTCGAGCGGTTCGTTGGGCGATGATGCGAAGGCCGTAGGCGTTGATGAGCCGCTTCGTCTCGATCGTCCGTCGCCGGCCATCCGAGGAGCGACAGTTGACCCGCACCAATCCGGCTGTCTCGTCGTGGGATTCGACTTCCCAGCCGAAGAGCTCTTCGACGTCGACGTCCTGCTTGATGACGTTCAGGCAGTGCTCGAAGTGGTCGAGAACCTCGGGCTTCGTCGCCAGGTATCCGCGGTCCTGAGCGAGTGTCCACTTGATGTTGCCCGCGGTGAACACCGGATGTGGCTGGTGCAGCCGGACATAGGGATAGGTGTCCACCCACATGCCGCCGACACGCTGCCGACGGTCGATCAGGATGACCTTCTGGTCGCGCGCGAGATAGCGGCTCGCCACGAACAACGCATTCAGTCCTGCGATCCCCGCTCCCACGATGCAGACATCGCAGGTCTCCACGGGCGATACGTCGTCAGCTGTCATCGCAATTCCCCCCGGAACCGCTCACGGGGCCATCGTCTAGACCCGACGCCCTGATGCTAATTGACGCGAGTTGAAAAATCGCCCCCTTTTTCAGGGCGGCTTCATCGGGTGGCCGCGGGTGGTCGTCGTCGAAGTGCAGGTCGATGACACCCGCGCGGACGAGCGCGAGCACGCTCACGACCAACACCCAGACCGGGAACAGCATGGTGACCCACATGCTGACGTCGCTGGCGATGAGAATCGCGATGGCGACCGCGTAGGTGCCGAACACCAGCCAGCGCGGCATCAGCTTCGTCTTCAACCAGATGGTGGCCAGGGAGAACATGAACACCGCCGCCATGCGCAGCGCATAGGTGTTGCTCAGCGTCGTCAGCAGCGCCTGGCCGAACGCCGCCACGTCGTCGTGCACCGCGACGTCGGGGCTGAACTTTCGGCTGGCGACCAGACCGGCGCCGACCGCGGACGACGCGAACATCATCGCCAGGAACAGCAGCCCACTGCCGAGGAACACCGACGCGAAGAACCTGTCCTCGAACCTGCCGATACCGTCGCGCACCACCCCGATGAACCACAGGAACGTGATGCCCGCGAACGGCATCAGTATCGCCGCCACCTTGAGCTTGCCCTCTGCCCCGTCGACCCACTGCGAGCCCGGTGCACCGCCGGGGGAAGCGCGGTCTTGATGAGGGCCAGCGACGTGCCGAACAGCACCGCGAAGAGCACCCCCGCGACGCCCGCCGCCCGTGGTGTCGACAACCGGTTGGGCTTTGGCGCGCGGCGTTCGGTCACCGGGTCATCGTGACAGAGCGCAGGCCCCGGCGTTGAGATTGCGCGCAAGGTCGTGACATCCGCGACTTGCGCAGCCCTCAGCGCAATCTCACGGTTGGCCGGGCAGCAATCGGATCATCAGCCCGTTGGCCTCGGCCAGCAGCACTCCGTCGGGGTCACACAGTTCGGCGTTGACGAACGCCTTGCGGCCCTCGGTCGCGCGGATCCACCCGCGCGCCGTCAACGGCGTGTCGATCGGGGTGATCTTGCGGTAGTCGACGTGCAGGAACGCCGGTGCGGCTGATCGGCCTGCCCGCGGCGTGGATGACCATGCCGAAGACCGAGTCGAACAGCAGCGGCAGCACCCCGCCGTGCACGGCCATGTTGCCGCCGACGTGAAACCGGCTGAACTGCACGTGCAACTCGACGCCGTCGGGTTCGAACTTGCCGAGCCGGTACGGCGGCATCAGCAGGCTGCCCGCGCCGGGCAGGTCGGGGACGCGGTTGGCCGGGCCGACGCCCTCGGCCGCCTCGAACGGGTCGAGCAGCGTGACGAGCTCGTCGACGCGGTCGGCGGCGTCGACCCAGGTGTCGCTGTCCGGATCGGCCGACACCGCCAGATCCTGCAGGCGGCGCATCGACGTCACGAACCGGCCGAATCCCGGGCCCGGCCGCGCGGCCTCGAAGACCGGGAAGCCACCGTGCTGGTCGTACTCGGGGTCCTCGGCCGACGGATCCGTCACCGGCGCCAGGATGTCGCGGCGCACGATGGTCTGCTCGCGACCCGGGCCCACACCGATGCACGAAACATGTGCTCCGGCAAGCTCTTCCAGACGCAGCACGTAGTCGCGCGCCTTGGCGGGCAGGTCGTCGAACTCGCGGGCGCTCGGAGATGTCCTCCCACCAGCCGGGCAGTTCCTCGTAGATCGGCTGGGCGCGGGCGATGTCGCTCTGCGTCATCGGCATCTCGTTGGTGCGCTTGCCGTCCACGGTGTAGCCGACGCACACCGGCACCGTCTCCAGGCTGGACAGCACGTCGAGCTTGGTCAGGAAGTAGTCGGTGATGCCGTTGACCCGGGTGGCGTAGCGGGCGATCACCGCGTCGAACCAGCCGCAGCGCCGTCGGCCGGCCGGTGGTGACGCCGACCTCGCCGCCGGTCTTGGACAGGTAGGCGCCGTACTCGTCGAACAACTCGGTGGGGAACGGACCGGAGCCGACGCGCGTGGTGTAGGCCTTCAGGATCCCCAGCACCGTGGTGATCCGGGTCGGGCCGATGCCGGAGCCGACCGCCGCGCCGCCCGCCGTCGGATTCGACGACGTCACATAGGGATACGTGCCGTGGTCGACGTCGAGCAGCGTGCCCTGCGACCCCTCCAGCAGCACCGTCTCGCCGGCTTCGAGCGCGGTGTTCAGCAGCAGCCGGGCGTCGGCGATGCGGTGCTTGAAACCCTCGGCCTGCGTCAGCAGGTTGGCCAGCACCTCGTCCGGGTCCAGCGCCTTGCGGTTGTAGATCTTGACCAGCACCTGGTTCTTGAATTCCAGTGCGGCTTCGATCTTCTGGGCCAGCACGTCGGGGTCGAGGACGTCGGCGACGCGGATCCCGAGTCGGGCGATCTTGTCCTGGTAGCACGGCCCGATACCGCGGCCGGTGGTGCCGATCTTCTTGCTGCCCATGTAGCGCTCGGTGACCTTGTCGATCGCGACGTGGTACGGCATCAACAGGTGCGCGTCGGCGGAGATCAGCAGCCGCGAGGTGTCGACGCCGCGTTCCTCGAGGCCCGCCAGCTCGGCGAGCAGCACACCCGGGTCGACGACGACACCGTTGCCGATGACGTTGGTGACACCGGGCGTCAGGATGCCCGATGGAATGAGGTGCAGCGCGAAGTTCTCGCCCGTGGGCAGGACGACGGTGTGGCCGGCGTTGTTGCCGCCCTGGTAGCGCACGACCCACTGCACCCGCCCACCGAGTAGGTCGGTGGCCTTTCCCTTGCCCTCGTCGCCCCATTGGGCGCCGATGAGGACGATTGCCGGCATGGCATAGTCTCCCGCTCATCTGCCTCAGTACTCTGTGCAGCCGGTGAGGTACCTTATCCGACCTGATCCCTGTCTGTTTGCGAGGAGCTGAGTTGACCCCCGCGGATGTGGTCGTGCTGCGCTTTCGCGGGAGGCGTGTACCGCGAGCCCTGGTGGGTCTACCCGTCCACGACGTCACCAATCCCGCCGACGTGGATCCCCTCGTCGGAGCGCGCCGGATGGTCGTGCTCGGCGCCACGGCGGACCTCGGAACAGTGCTCACGCGGCTGCTGCGCGCCGATCGGCTGGACGTCGAGGTCGGCCTCGTCAGTCGACCGTGGCACGCCCGTCGGGCGCGCACCGCCGAGGCCCGGCGCGTTCCCTTGATCCGCGACGAGACGGGCGCCGTCGTCACCGAGGCCGCGTTCTGGCTTCCGCCCGACGAGGACGCGCAGACCATCACGGGCGAGTGTGTGGTCGACGACATCTCGCTGTTCGACGGGGAGGTCACGGGGGTGCGCATCGAGCCGACCGCCGATCCGCCCGGCCTGCGGGCCAGCGTGCTGACCCGGTCGATGCGGCCACGCAGGTGGGTCACCGGCCGCGCCGCGCAGCTCGGCACGACGGCCGCGCTGGTGGTGCGCGACGGGGTTGCGGCGCCGCGCCCGGTCCGGCGGTCGACGTTCTACCGGCACACGCACGGCTGGCTGGCCGTCCGGTGACGTCCGTGCAGGTAGTTTCGTGAGGTGAGCATCCGTCCGCTGCGCCAGTCGGTGCGGCCGAGTCTGATCTTCTGGGCAATCGTCGCGATCACCGTCGCAGGCGGTGTGATCGCCTGGTTGTCTCCCGTTTCGTCGGCAGGTCGGCCGGGACCGCTGGCCTACGTCGGGGTGTTCGTCTTCGTGGTGTTCGGCTGGCTGGTGTCGCTGTGCCTGCACGAATTCGGCCACGCCTTCACCGCGTGGCGCTTCGGCGACCGCGACGTCGAGGTGCGCGGCTACCTGACGCTGAACCCGCTGAAGTACTCCAACCCGCTGCTGTCGCTCGGGCTCCCGGTGTTGTTCATCGCGCTCGGCGGCATCGGCCTGCCCGGCGGCGCGGTGTACGTCCGCACGGCGTGGATGACGCCGCGGCAGCGGACCACGGTGGCCCTTGCCGGGCCGTTCGCCAACGTGGTGCTGGCGATCGTGCTTCTGGTGCTGACCCGCGTGATGTGGGACCCCGACCGCGTGGTGTTCTGGGGAGGGGTGGCGTTCCTCGGCTTCCTGCAGGTGACGGCCGTGATCCTGAACCTGTTGCCCATCCCGGGGCTGGACGGCTACAGCGCGCTGGAGCCGCACCTCAGCGCCGACACGCAGCGGTCCCTGCAGCCGGTGAAGCAGTGGGGTTTCCTCATCCTGCTGCTCCTGCTGTTCGCGCCGGCGCTGAATCGATGGTTCTTCGGGATCGTGTTCTGGTTCTTCGACCTGTCCGGGGTGCCGAGCTCCCTGGTGTCGATCGGCAGCCAGTTGACGCGGTTCTGGTCCGCCTGGTTCTGACGGCCGCCTTGCCATATATGCGTCTTTACGCATAGATTGCTGGCATGGGAGCGGGGCACGATCACGGCCACGGTGGCGATACCCGGGTGAGCCGGATGCTCATCGCCGCCGGGATCCTGAGCGTCTTCTTCGTCATCGAGCTGACCACCGCGCTGTGGATCAATTCGATCGCGCTGCTGGCCGACGCCGGCCACATGCTGACCGACCTGGTGGCCATGTTCATGGGGTTGACGGCGGTGCTGCTGGCCCGACACGGCCCCGCCTCGGAGGCGCGGACCTACGGCTGGCACCGGGCCGAGGTGTTCACCGCCGTCGCCAACGCGGTGCTGCTGATCGGCGTGGCCGGGTTCATCCTCTTCGAGGCGTTCGAACGGCTCGGGCACGCCCCCGACGTGCCGGGCGTGCCGATGATCGTGGTCGCACTCGCGGGCCTGCTGGCCAACGTCCTGGTCGTGCTGCTCCTGCGGTCGCACTCCGAACAGAGCCTCGCCGTCAAGGGCGCCTACATGGAGGTCGTCGCCGACACCGTTGGCAGCGTCGGCGTGTTGATCGCAGGCATCGTCACCGTGACGACCAGCTGGCCCTACGCCGACGTCGTGGTGGCCGTCCTCGTCGCACTGTGGGTGCTGCCGCGCGCGTTCGCCCTCGCCAGGGCGGCCCTGCGGATCCTGTCCGAGACGTCGCCGAGCCATATCGACGTCGAGGAGCTGCGGACCTCACTTGCCGCGGTGGAGGGCGTGGTCGGCGTGCACGACCTGCACGTCTGGACCCTGGTGCCGGGCAAGGACATGGCCACCGTGCACGTGACGTGCTGCGGCGACTCGGCCCAGGTGCTCGAGCAGGCGCGTGCCGTGATGGCCGCCCGCGGCCTCGAGCACGCGACCGTCCAGGTGGAGCCGCCCGAGGGCGCCGGTGATTGCGAGAAGCACGCCCACAAGTGACGGGCGGTGGCCGATTGCGCTGCGCGCGGCCATCAGCACCGCGATTCCGGTGGCCGTCGGCTGGGCGGCGGGCAATGTCGGTTCCGGCCTGATCGCCACACTCGGCGCGTTCACGTGCCGCTTCGGCAGCGGCAGGCCCTACCTGAACCGCGGGGTGCAGCTGGCCGTGGTCGCGGTCGCGCTGGCTGCGGCCGTCGCGGTCGGTTCGTGGGCAGCCCAGGTGCCCTGGTTCGGGGTGGCCGTGGTCTCCGCGGTCGCGGTCGCCGCGGTATGGCTGTGCAATGCACTGGCGGTCGGGCCGCCCGGTGCCTACGTCTTCGTGTTGGCCTGCGCGGCCGGGTTGGGTGTCTCCGCGGCCCACCTCGAGCCGTGGCAGGTCGGCGCGCTCGTGCTGGCCGGGGGCGCCGTGGCGTGGCTGGCGCAGATGGCAGGCGCCCTCGGCGACCCGAGACGGCCGGAGCGCGCCGCCGTCGCGGCTGCCGGCGCCGCCGTGGCCGAATACATCGAGGCGGTCGGATCACCGCGGGAACAAGCCGCCAGGCACCGCGCGGCGACCGCACTGCACCGGTCGTGGAACGTGCTGATCAACTTTCAGCCCGTCGATCGGCCCATGGACCGCGGCCTCCAGGACCTCCGCGCCGCCAACCACGCGCTGCACGTTCTGTTCGCCGACTCCATGTCGACGGCCGGCTCGGGCGGCACACCGGCGCCCGACGACGCCGACACCGCCCGCCGGATCGCCAGCCTCGAGCTGGCGCCCGAGACGGTGTCGGCCCGCGATCCCGACCGGATTCCGCTGGGCAGACCGAGTGCCGTCATCCTGCTGGCGCGCGCGCTTCGGCCCGGCTCGCACGTCCGGCACGTCATGGTGCGCGTCGGAATCGCCACCCCGCTCGCAGGCGCCGCCGCCACGCTGTTGGGCATCGGCCACGCCTACTGGGCGATCGCCGCCGCCGTGCTGGTTCTCCATCAGGGCGCCGACCGCAGCCGCACGCTGCGGCGCGGCGCCGAGCGACTCGTGGGCACCTGGGTCGGGCTGGCCCTCGCCGGAGGCATCCTGTGGCTGCACCCGCAGGGACTGTGGCTGGCGCTGATTCTGGCCGTGCTGCAGTTCGTCATCGAGATGCTGGTGGTCCGCAACTACGGGCTCGCATCGGTGTTCATCACCGCGGCGGCCCTGACGATCGCCACCGGAACGCGCCAGGTGGACATCGGAGAGGTGCTGCTGGCCAGCGGCAGCGACACCCTGGTCGGTTGCGCGGTCGGCATCGCGGTCTTCCTGGTGACGAGCCGGTTTCAGGAATCCACCAGGCTGGTCGAGTCCATCGCCGACACCGTCGACGCCGTCGCGGCCACGTCGGCCCATCTCGCCGCCCCCGACACCGCCACCCTGCCCGCCCGTGCGGCACGTCGAGATCTGCAGCTGGCCGCGGTCACCATGCGCGACGCCGCCGACGCCGCCGAGGCCGGTTCCGTGCAGCAACGGGCCACCGCGCTGCGGCTGACTCCGGTGGTGACCGCCGCCGAACACCTCGCCTACCGGACCATCGCCGCGTGTTGGGCCATGGAGAACCACACGTCGGATCCGCTGCTCGGTGCCGACGATGCCGAGGCCTACCGTGCGCAGCTGCACCGGCTGGCCACCGCACTGCGTCAGGGTGCGACGCCGCCCGAGATCCGCGACGCGCCCGACTTCCTGACCGCTCACGCCACCGCGCTGTCCGAGGCGGCGCGGCAGGACACCGGCTAGTTGCCGACGCCCAACTCCCGGCGCGCCGCCGGATCGCAGTCGTCGAGCAGGTCGAGGCAACGCTGGAACTCGTCGGTCTCGCCGATGGAGTCGGCGGCCTTGGCCAGTACTGCCACGCAGCGCAGGAAGCCGCGATTCGGCACGTGCGCGTAGGGCACCGGGCCGTAACCCTTCCACCCGTTGCGCCGGAGCTGGTCCAGACCGCGGTGATAACCGGTCCTGGCGTAGGCATACGCGGTGATGACCCTGTCGTCGTCGAGGGCCTCCTCGGCCAGCGCCGCCCACGCCACCGAGGCCGACGGATGCGCGGCCGCGACGGCGGTCGGGTTCTCACCCGCGTTCAGCGCCTCCTCGGCTTCACTGTCGCCAGGCAACAGCACAGGATCCGGCCCCAGAAGATCACCCATCCGTGTCATGGGCTCATTGTGCCGTGCGGATCCTGTGGGGCAGCCGCAGGCATGGCTCAGCGCGGATGGATAAGCTCAGTGCAAGCGTGTCGAGGGAGGACTGAGAGTCAGATGTCGAACCCATCGGGGCCCGACGAGAACGTGCAGCCGGCTTCGGCCGACGAGCCGATGGCAGAACCGCAGCCGGAGCAGGCCGGGGCCGCTGAACCACCCGAGCGCCGATTCACCGCGCCGTCGCCGTCGGATGCCGGCTCGACCCAGATCATCGACACCGGACCGCCCACGGAGATCATGGCGGCATCGGAGGCCCCTGCGGGCAGCGCAGCGGCGTCGGCCCATACCCAGCCGATGCCTCAGACGAATATCGCTGGGCCCCAACTCATTCCGCCGCGCGGGGACGCACCGGGGCCACCGCGCCGGCGGCGCAGCTGGGGTTGGGTGATCGCGCTGCTGCTGGTGATCGCGGCGCTGGTGGCCGTCGCCATCCTCGGCACCGTGCTGCTCACGCGCGACGACGCACCGAAGGCGTCGCAGGAGGACCGGGTGCGCAGCACGATCCAGAACTTCGACACCGCGATCCAGAAGGGCGACCTCGCCACGCTGCGCAGCATCACGTGCGGCGAGACCGCCGACAGCTACATCAAGTACGACGACGCGCGGTGGAAGGACATCCACGCCCGCGTCGCGGCGGCCAGGCAGTACCCGGTGGTCGCCAGCATCGATCAGGTGGTGGTCAACGACAACCACGCCGAGGCCAACGTCACGTCGTTCATGGCCTTCGATCCGTCCACCCGCTCGACGCGCAGCTTCGATCTGGAGTTCCGCGACGAGCAGTGGAAGATCTGCCAGGGCCCCAGCTAGCCCTGCGATTTGTGCACGCGCGACCGCGCTCACCGCGGGTGCGCGCCGAATCGCAGGGGTGCTAGCTGGCGGTGACGCTGCGGCCCACGCTGTGCAGGTCGGTGCAGGCCTCGACGACGCGCTCGCTCATCGACGCCTCGGCCTTCTTCAGGTAGCTGCGCGGGTCGTAGACCTTCTTGTTGCCGACCTCGCCGTCGATCTTCAGCACACCGTCGTAGTTGGCGAGCATGTGCCCGGCGAGCGGTCGCGTGAACGCGTACTGCGTGTCGGTGTCGACGTTCATCTTCACCACGCCGTACTTCAGCGAGTCCTCGATCTCCGACTTCAGCGAACCCGAGCCGCCGTGGAAGACGAAGTCGAACGGCTTGCTGCCTGCGGCCAGACCGAGCTTGGCGGTGGCCACCTCCTGGCCCTCCTTGAGTACCTCGGGCTTGAGCTTGACGTTGCCCGGCTTGTACACGCCGTGCACGTTGCCGAACGTCGCGGCCAGCAGGTACTTGCCGTGCTCGCCGGCGCCGAGCGCATCGATGGTCTTCTCGAAGTCCGCTGCCGTGGTGTAGAGCTTGTCGTTGATCTCGGCCTCGACACCGTCCTCCTCGCCGCCGACGACGCCGATCTCCACCTCGAGGATGATCTTGGCCTCGGCCGCCAGCTTCAGCAGTTCCTTGGCGATCTCGAGGTTTTCGTCGATCGGCACCGCCGAGCCGTCCCACATGTGCGACTGGAACAGCGGATCGGCGCCCTTGGCGACGCGCTCGGCCGAGATGGCCAGCAGCGGCCGGACGTAGGTGTCCAGCTTGTCCTTCGGGCAGTGGTCGGTGTGCAGGGCGACGGTGATCGGGTACTTGGCGGCGATCACGTGGGCGAACTCGGCCAGTGCGACCGCACCGGTCACCATCTCCTTGATTCCCAGGCCGGACGCGAATTCCGCTCCGCCCGTTGAGAACTGGATGATGCCGTCGCTGCCCGCGTCGGCGAAGCCCTTGATCGCGGCGTTGACGCTCTCCGATCCGACGCAGTTGATGGCGGGGAACGCGAACGAGTGCTCCTTGGCGCGGCCCAGCATCTCGGCATAGACCTCGGGCGTGGCGATGGGCATTTGGGACTCCTTCTGGCGTTCCTGTGTCGAACGTTTACGTATCGGCAGTATGTCAAGAACCGGCGGCGCCGCGGCAGGGCAGGGCCGGGCGACACCGTCAGACGGTGAGCACCATCCGGTAGTGGGCCTTGCCGGTATCCATGGCCTCGTACGCCTCGGCCGCCTGTGCGAGCGGAAGCTCCTGGATGACGGGTCTCACGCCGCTCAGCACCGCGAAGTGCATGGTCTCCTCGACGTCGCGAGACGTCCCCGACGGATGCCCGATCACCGACCACTCACCGTCGATCAACTGAGCCGGACTGATGGGGAGGTTGTCGGGCGTGACGCCAATGGTGACGAGCTCGCCCTGCGGTCCGAGCCCGCCGACGGTCGCGGCCATCGCCTCGGCGTTCGCGGCGGTGGCAAGAACCACCGCGGCACCGCCGAGGTCCTTGAGTGCCGCCGCGACGTCGGACTCGGTGGAGTCGATGTAGTGGTGCGCCCCCAGTTCGCGGGCTGCGTCTGCCCTCGCGGCCCCGCGTGCGATCGCCACCGTCTCGAAGCCCATTGCCCGGGCGAACTGCACGCCGAGGTGGCCGAGTCCGCCGATTCCGAGCACGGCGACGAGGTCGCCGGCCTTCGCCTTGGTCCTGCGCAGCCCGTTGAACGTCGTCACGCCCGCGCACCCGAGCGGTGCCGCCTCGCCGAACGTCAATTCGTCCGGGATTCGGGCCAGCGCCGTCACGGGCACGACCACCGACTCGGCGTAGCCGCCGGGGTAGTGCCAACTCGGCACCTGTAGACGCTGGCACTGCATGAAGCAGCCCTTGCGGCACGGAACGCAGCGATTGCAGTTGCCGCCGAACCAGCCGACCTCGACCCGGTCACCGATGGCGAAGTCCTCGACGCCGTCACCGATCTCCGCGATCGTGCCTGCGATCTCGTGCCCGGGCGTGAGGGGCCAGGACAGCCCGGGCATGAAACCGTTGACGAAGGCGTGATCGGTGCCGCACACCCCCGCCGGCCTTGACGGCGATCCGGACGTGATCCCGCGGCGGCGACGTGGTTTCGACGTCGGCGAGCGTCAGAGCGCCGACCGGCTGCGGCGACGTGGACGGCTCTGTGAGTTGGCATGCGATCAACCCTATCGACGGCGACAGGGCCCGCGGGATGCGCTCACCGCAGTCGAACGCCGTCGCCGCGCCGATGTCATCTCAGCGGGGACCGTCAGGTCGGCGCCCGGTATCTTGGTGTGCCATGACCACCACCACCCTCGCGCTGATGCCGGACTTCCTGGATCCGGTGACGCTGATCGGCTACTTCGGCGCATGGGCGCTGGTGGGCCTGCTGGTCGTCGTCTTCATCGAGTCGGGCGTGCTGTTCCCGGTGCTGCCCGGCGACACCCTGCTCTTCGTCGCGGGCATGCTGGCCGCGGGCACGCGAGACAGGCCACGAACGTCAACCAGAGCAACTTCCCGCTGTGGAAGCTGCTGGTGTTCATCCCCATCGCCGCCATCCTCGGCGGCCAGGTCGGCTACTGGATCGGCCGCAGCATCGGCACGTCGATGTTCAAGCCGAACGCGCGCGTGCTCAAGCAGCGGTACCTCGACGAAGCGCACGCGTTCTTCGAGCAGCGCGGCCCGTTCGCCATCGTGCTCGCCCGGTTCGTGCCGATCGTGCGCACGCTGGCGCCGATCACCGCGGGCGCAGCCCGGATGAGCTACGGGATGTTCACGCTCTTCAACGTCATCGGCGCGGTGGTGTGGGGCGTCGGCCTGATGCTGCTCGGCTACTGGCTGGGACAGTTCGAGATCATCCAGAAGCTGCTCGAACCGATCTTCATCCTCATCGCACTGGTGTCGGTCGTCGCCGATCTTCATCGAGTGGCTACAAGCGGCGCAAGGCAGCCAAGGCCGCGGGCGACGAACCGGTGTCCGAGCAGACCTAACCGAGTTCCGAGCGCCTTCGCCAGCGTCCGCAGCGCGGGCCGCGGATCGGCGGTCGGGTCGTCGCCGAGCACCTGGACCACCACGTGGTCGGCGCCCGCGTCCAGGTGGGCGCGCAGCGACGCCGCGGCGTCGTCGACCGATCCCATCCCGACCAGCGCCCTGGCCAGCCGGTCGGACCCGCCGCGCACCAGGTCGGACTCGTCGAAACCCTGACGCAGCCACGAATTCCGGTAATTCGGCAGCCCGCTGTACACGTCGAGATGGCCGTGCGCGTAGCGCAACTGGTCGTCGGCGTCACCGCCGACGACGACGGCCTGCTCGGACACGATCCACTTGTCCGCGCCGAGGATGGCGCGCGTGGCGGCGGTCTGGTCGGGCAGCACCAGATAGGGGTGGGCGCCGTCGGCGTGGGTGCCGGACAGCTCGATCATCTTGGGGCCGAGGGCGGCCAGCAGTCGGACGGGGCGCCCGGCGCCGGGCTCGATGGCGTCGGACACCGCGGCCATCCGCTCGAGGTAGGAAGCGCATGGTGGCCAACGGCTTGGCGTAGGTGCCGCCGATGCGCGTTCGACGAGCGGGGCGTGACTGACGCCGAGGCCGAGGATGAACCGCCGCGGGAAGAGCGCGTTGATCGTTCGGCCGCCCGTCTCGGCCGCGGACGGGATCCGGACGTGGATGTTGGCGATGCCGGTGCCGACGACGAGCCGATCGGTGGCCGACAGGAACGCCATCGACTGCGTCAGGCACTCCTTGGCCGCCACCTCGGGCAGGAACAGCGAGCCGTAGCCGAGGTCTTCGATCTCGCGCGCCACGTCCTGCGCGTCGGGCATCGCCCAGGTCTCGCTGTTCCACCAGACCCCGATCTGGCCGGGGAAGTCGATGTGCGGTCGTCCGTCTGTCGAAGTCACCGTGCCGATGCTAGGCGGCCAGCCGGTCGAACAACTCCTGCAGTCCTGTCAGCGAATGTGCGGGCAGGAACAGATCGCAGTAGGGCAGGGCGCACGCCATCGAGCCCGCCAGTGGCAGGTAGCCCTCGGCGGCCGCGCGCGGGTTGAGCCATGCGATGAGTTCGGCGCGTCGACGCAATCGCGCCATCGCGTGATCGAGCACCTCGGGCGGATCACTGTCCCAGCCGTCGGAGGCGATGATCACCACCGCACCGCGCAGCGCACTGCCCTGCGGTGTGCCCAACAGGGCGGCCACGCTGCTCCCCAGATGGGTGCCGCCGTAGCGATCGACGACCCGTGCGTTGGCGCGCGCCAGCGCGACGTCTGCGCTGCGGTGTGACAGCACCGGTGTCAGCCTCGTCAACGACGTCGAGAACGCGAACACCTCTGGCGCGACGGTACTTCGGTGCAACGCCGCGGCACGCATCAGGTGCAGGTAGATCGTGGCGTAGGGCTGCATGGACCGGCTGACGTCGCACAGCAGGACCACCCGACGCGGACGATGACGGCGGTGCGATCGGACCAGCCGCATCGTCTCCCATCCGGTGGTCCGCGAGGCACGCATGGTGTGGCGCATGTCGATTCGCGTCCCGTGCCTGCTCGGCTCCCGCCGCAGGCTGCGCCGACGCGGCCAGTGCGCGGAGGCCTGCTCGAGCCAGCTGCCGATGAGACGCAGATCGGCGTCGTCGAAGGTTTCGAACGCGTCGTCGACACGGGCGACCAACCGGCTGGGCAGCACGTCGGGCACGTTGACGCCGGGTTCGTCCTGCGTCGCATCCGCCGCGGTGATCGACATGGGCCGTGTCGTCCACGGCAGCCCAGCACCGTCGAGCGTCGTGCCATGCGCGCGACTCAGGCCGGGCACCGCCGCCACCGCCCCGCCGAGGCTGGACTTCAGACTGGGCGGGTCGAGCCCGAGGACGGCGTCGTCGAACACGGCAGAGATGACGGCGTCGAAGGTCGGCAAGTCCTCGGCGCGGTTGACGAGCGTAAGCCTTGCCGCCCAATACAACTCACTTCGCGACCGAGGCGACAGCCGACCCAACGCGGCGACGAAGCCGGCGGGCCCGCTTGCCGACACCACGACCCCGGCCGCGCGCAACTTCGCCACCAGTGCGACTGCGAGCGCTGCCCGGTCGACTCCCCTGAACAGAAGCGGGCCGCTCACGGCGAACTCATCTGCGATCGCGGCGCACTCGCCTGGCCAACCTCAGCCGGCCGATGGTGAACAGCGCGGCGGCCGCCGCGAATGCGGCGAACACCATCGGGGCGTACTTCTTCAGCGCCGTCCCACCTGCGAGATCCAGCAGGTCGATGGGGGCGGGTTCGGCGGCGGGAGCGGTAACCACCCGCGCCGCAGGTGTCTCGGCATTCGGGGCGGTGCCGGGAGTGGTGTCGGCCGCGGCGTTCTCGGGGTTGTTCTCGGTGCTGTTCTCGCTGGCCAGCTTGGCCTCCAGCGACTCGACGAACTGGCCGAGCAGCTTCTCCGAAACCTGTTGCAGCATACCGCTGCCGAACTGCGCGAGCTTGCCGACGATCTTCAGGTCGGTATCCACGGTGACGCGGGTCCGGTCGCCTGCCTCGTGCAGCACGGCGGTGACGGTCGCCGCCGCGTTGCCGGTGCCGCGCGACTCCTTGCCCTTCGCGTCGATGACGGCGCGGCGCTGCTCGCGGTCCCGTTCGACGAAGTGCACCTTGCCGTTGAACTCGCTGGTGACCGGGCCGACCTTGACCTTGACCTTGCCGAGGACGTCATCCCCGTCGTGTCCGGTCATCTGCGCGCCAGGCATCAACGGAATCACCTGCTCGAGATCGATGAGCACGTCCCACGCCTTCTCGATCGGAGCGCTGACGGTGAACTCATTGGCGATCTTCATTGGATTCCTCTCATCCCGAACTGTATTCGGCGAACGCGTCTCTGATCACGTCGTGGTCGTCGGGTGTCTTCGCCAGCGCGCCGAGGCTGGCCAGGCTCTGCTTGGTGTCGACCGCAACCAGATCGGTGAGGCCGAGCGCGAACAGCGCGGCGACCCAGTCGATGGTCTCGGCGACGCCGGGCGGTTTGTCCAGATCGAGATTCCTTGCGCTGACCACGAACTGGGTGGCGTGTTCGATCAGAGCGGTGGTGGCGCCCGGCACGGTGCGGCGGAGGATCTCGGCGGCCCGGCCGGGTTCCGGGTAGTCGATCCAGTGGTAGAGACAACGCCTGCGCAACGCGTCGTGCAGATCGCGGCTCCGGTTGGAGGTCAGCACCGTGATGGGCGGGAATTCGGCGACGAAGGTACCGAGTTCTGGGATGGTCACGGCACCCTCGCCGAGAAACTCGAGCAGAAGCGCCTCGAACTCGTCGTCGGCACGGTCGATCTCGTCGATCAACAACACCGGTGGAGTGGGGCCCCGGTGGCGCACGCACTGAAGGATGGGCCGGTCGACCAGATACGCCTCGGAATAGAGATCGGCTTCCTCGATGCCCGTTCCCCTGGCCTCGGCAAGGCGGATGCTCAGCAGCTGACGTTGGTAGTTCCAGTCGTAGAGCGCCTCGGCAGCCGTCAGCCCCTCATAGCACTGCAACCGGATCAGCGGCGAGTTCAGCACCACCGAAAGCGTTTTCGCCGCAGTGGTCTTTCCGACCCCCGGCTCGCCCTCCAACAGCAACGGACGCCCGAGGGTGGTGGCCAGATACAGCGCGGCGGCGGTGCCGTCGTCGAGCAGATGATCCTCGGCGTCGAAACGACGCACCACGTCGTCGACGTCGTCGAAGTACTGGGTCATGCGTCCGCTCTCGCCGCGGCGAACGATGCCCGGCACGCCGCGCTGCAGAACCAGTGATCCTCGTCGCCGATCCGAAGATGTTGGGCCGTCGGGCCGACGACCACCAGCATGCCGCATACCGGGTCGATGGACTGTGCGGGCAGGTGCGGGTCGAGCGCCGACATCGAAAGACCCTCGACGCGAATGGCCGCGATCACCTCCGCGACGATCGACACCGCGATCTCGGCAGGCGTCTTCGCTCCGATCGGCAACCCCACCGGGGTGTGCACACGGGCGCGCTCGGCATCGGTGAGCTGCAGTTCGGCCAGCACCGCGGCTCCCCGGATCCGGCTGGCCACCAGGCCGATGTAGCCGACGCCCGCGTCCAGCGCCGCGCGGATCACCTCGGCCTCGGGTCCGCCGTGGCTGGCGATCACCACGGCGGTCGAGTCGGTCATGTCGACGCCGGAGTCGTCGCCTGCCGCAAGGTAACCGAGCGTCCCGCAGATGTCGATGAGAGCGTCGGCGATCGGGGTGGCGCCACAGATCCGGACCAGCGGTGCGGGCACCTGCGGTACCAGGAAGATCTCCAGTGCCCCGCCGGACAGGCACGGATTCACCACGACGCACGCCCCAGGGGCCTCCGGGAAGTGCACGTCACCGTCGGGCAACACCCGCAGCAGCACGCTCTCGCCTGCCTGCAGCGCACCGAGTGCGGCCTTGCGCACGGAATTCTGCGCGCACTGCCCGCCGACGAAGCCTTCGATGGTCCCGTCGGACAACAGGATCGCCTCGTCGCCGGCATGTGCGGAGGTGGGCGGCTGCGCGCGCACGACCGTGGCATGCACGAACGGCGTCCGCGCGCGGAGCAGCTGCGCCGCACGTTCCGACACCACGCTAGATCGGGGGTTTGGCATTGCCTTGCATCGCCTCCCACACCCGCGACGGCGTCAGCGGCATGTCCGCGTGCCGAACTCCGAACGGCGCCAACGCATCAACCACGGCGTTCACCACGGCGGGCGGGGACCCGACGGTGGCGGACTCACCGACGCCCTTGGCCCCGATCGGGTGATGCGGGGACGGGGTCACGGTGTGCCCGGTCTCCAGATGGGGCACCTCCACCGCGGTCGGGATCAGATAGTCCATCAGCGAGCCGCCGAGGCAGTTTCCCTCCTCGTCGAACGCGATCATCTCCATCAGCGCCATGCCGATGCCGTCGACGATCCCGCCGTGCACCTGGCCCTCGATGATCATCGGGTTGATCCGGGTGCCGCAGTCGTCGACCGCCAGGAAGCGGCGCACCTTCACCACGGCGGTCCCTGGATCGACGTCGACGACGCAGAAGTAGGCACCGTAGGGATAGGTGAGATTCTCCGGGTTGTAACAGATCTGGGCGTCCAGACCGCCCTCCAGCCCCTCGGGCAGATCGCCGGCGCCGTGTGCGCGCATGGCGATGTCCTGGATCGTCACCGAGGCGGTCGGGTCGCCCTTGACGTGGAACGAACCCTTCTCCCACTCCAGGTCGGCAACGCTGGCCTCCAGCATGCCGGACGCGATGATCTTGGCCTTGTCCCTGACCTTGCGGGCCACCAGCGCGGCCGCGGCGCCCGACACCGGGGTGGACCGGCTGCCGTAGGTGCCCAGCCCGAACGGGGTCTGGTCGGTGTCGCCGTGCACCACGTCGATGTCGTCGGGCGGGATCCCGAGCTCCTCGGCGACGATCTGGGCGAACGTCGTCTCGTGACCCTGCCCCTGCGTCTGGACCGACAGTCGGACAACGGCTTTCCCGGTGGGGTGCACGCGCAACTCACAGCCGTCGGCCATGCCGAGGCCCAGGATGTCCATGTCCTTGCGGGGTCCCGCGCCGACGGCCTCGGTGAAGAACGACATCCCGATGCCCATCAGCTCGCCACGCTCGCGCTTCTCGCGTTGTTCGGCCCGCAGCGCGTCGTAGCCGATCATGTCCATCGCCAGCCGCATGGTCGTCTCGTAGTCACCGGAGTCGTACACCCACCCGGTCTTCGACTTGTACGGAAACTGTTCGGGCTTCAACAGGTTTCGCAACCGCAGCTCCGCCGGATCGAGCTTCATCTCGTGGGCAAGGCAGTCCACCAGCCGCTCGACGAAGTACACCGCCTCGGTGATCCGGAACGAGCATGCGTAGGCCACCCCGCCCGGCGCCTTGTTGGTGTACACCGCGGTCATGTGGCAGTAGGCGGCCTCGATGTCGTAGCTGCCGGTGAACACGCCGAAGAAGCCCGCCGGGTATTTGATCGGCGATGCCACGCCGTTGAAGGCGCCGTGGTCGGCCAGCACGTTGGAGCGGATGGCGAGGATCTTGCCGTCCTTGGTCGCGGCGATGTCGCCGACCATGATGTAGTCGCGCGCGAACCCGGTCGAGGTCAGGTTCTCGCTGCGGTCCTCCATCCACTTGACCGGCTTGCCGAGCACCAGGGAACCGACGATCGCGCAGACGTAGCCAGGGTAGATGGGCACCTTGTTGCCGAAGCCGCCGCCGATATCGGGCGAGATGACCCGGATCTTGTGCTCGGGCAGTCCCGCCACCAGTGCGTACAGCGTGCGGTGCGCGTGCGGCGCCTGCGACGTCGACCACAGCGTGAGCTTGCCGGACACCGGGTCGAGATCGGCGACCGCGCCGCAGGTCTCCATCGGCGCGGGATGCACACGCGGATAGACGATCTCCTGCGTCACCACGACGTCGGCCTTCGCGAACGCCGCGTCCGTCGCCGCGGCATCGCCGGTCTCCCAGTCGAAGCAGTGATTGTCCGTCTTGCCTTCGAGATCGGTGCGGATCACCGCGGCCGACGGATCCAGCGCCGTGCGCGCGTCGATCACGGGATCGAGCGGCTCGTAGTCGACGTCGATGAGCTCGAGCGCGTCGCGGGCCGAGTAGCGGTCCTCGGCGACGACGAACGCCACCTCCTGCCCCTGGAAGCGCACCTTGTCGGTGGCCAGCACGGCCTGCACGTCGTTGGAGAGGGTGGGCATCCACGCCAGCCCCTTCTCCGCAAGGTCGGCGCCGGTGACCACGGCCTTCACCTTCGGATGCGCCTGTGCCGCAGTGACGTCGATCGACGCGATCCGGGCGTGCGCATACGGCGACCGCAGGATCGCCAGGTGCAGCATGCCGGGCAGGTTGATGTCGTCGACGTAGTTGCCGCGTACCACGGATGAACCGGGGGTCCTCCTTGCGCAGCATCCGGCCGTGCCCGCACGGCTTCTTGTCGTTGTCGGCGAGATCGTCTTCTGACGGGGGACGCGTCTCGAGGGTGGTCATGCGTTGCTTCCCGTTTCGATCAGGTGATCGCCCGCGGCGGCCCCCATGGTGTCCTCGGTCTGTGCGCCTGGGGCGAAGTCCTCGCGGCCTGCCCGGGCCGCCCACTGAATGGAGCGCACGATCGTGGTGTAGCCGGTGCACCGGCAGATCTGTCCCGAGATGGCCTCGCGGATGGTGTCCTCGTCGGGGTCGGGCTCACGATCGAGCAGCGCCCTTGCGGTGATCAACATGCCGGGAGTGCAGAACCCGCACTGCAACCCGTGGCACTGCATGAACCCCTCCTGCACGGGATCCAGCTTCCCGTCGACCGCCAGCCCTTCGACGGTGCGCACGCTGTGGCCTGCCGCCATCGCCGCCAGCATCGTGCACGACTTCACCGGCTCGCCGTCCACGGCCACGACGCAGGTTCCGCAGTTGGAGGTGTCGCACCCCCAGTGCGTCCCGGTCAGCCGCAGCTCATCGCGCAAGAAGTGCACCAACAGCATCCGCGGCTCGACGTCGGCGGTCACCGATTCGCCGTTGACGGTCATGGTCACCTGCATCAGCGTGTTCCCCTGATCTCTCTAATTGCCCTGCGGCCGTGGTGTATTGCGCACCCGCTCGACCGACGTGCGGAGCGTGCGGATGGTCAGTTCGGAGGCAAGGTGGCGCTTGTAGTCGGCGCTGCCCCGCATGTCGGAAACCGGCTCGCAGGCCTCCGCGGCGAGCCTGCCCGCCTCGGCGTAGGTGTCCTCGGTGGCGGGCTTGCCCGCCAGCGAGTCGGCCAACGCGCGCAGGGCCGCACCGTCCGGGTTCACCGCGGTGAGCCCCACCCGCGCGGCGACGATGGTCGTGTGATCCCCGTCGAGGGTGACGGCGGCGCCCGCCGCGGCCACCGCCCAGTCGCCGACCCGGCGCTCCACCTTGGCGTAGGCGCTGGACATGTTCTGCCGCAGCGGAATCCGGACTTCGATGAGCATCTCGTTGTGAGCCAGCGACGTCTCGTAGGGGCCTTCGTGGAAGTCGTCGATCGGTATCTCGCGCTGCCCGGACGGGCCGCGGGCCACGCAGACGGCGTCGAGCACCGCGCACACCGTGGTCAGATCCTCGGCGGGATCGGCCTGGCAGAGTGACCCGCCGACGGTGCCGCGGTTGCGCACCACCGGATCGGCGATCACCCGCTCGGCGTCCGCGAAGATCGGACACACCGCTGCCAGTTCAGCCGAGGCCAGCACCTCGCGGTGCCGGGTCATGGCGCCGATCCGCACGGAGGTCGGGTCGGTCACCACGTAGCCGAGTTCGGCCGCCAGGTCGTTGATGTCGACCAGGTATTCCGGGTTGGCGATCCGCAGCTTCATCATCGGCAGCAGGCTGTGCCCGCCTGCGACGATCAGCGCGCCATCGCCAAGCCGGTCCAGCAAGCCGACGGCGTGTTCGACACTCGTCGCGCGTTCGTACTCGAACGGACCGGGTACCTGCATGTGACGACCCTCACATCCATCGATGGGAGACCCAGTCTCGGCCCGGCTGACGCCGCCGTCAATGGTGGGTTAAGCGATCGCTTAACTGGCCCTGTCCCCCCTGGTAGGGGCAGCCGACGTACGCTCGATTCGTGACACCGGCGCAGCTTCGGGCCTACTCGGCAGTGGTGCGGCTGGGTTCCGTGCACTCCGCGGCCGAGGAACTCGGCATGTCCGACGCCGGCGTGTCCATGCACGTCGCCCAGCTCCGCAAGGAACTCGACGACCCGCTGTTCAGCAGGACCGGAGCGGGCCTCGCGTTCACCCCAGGGGGTCTGCGGCTGGCCAGCAGGGCCATCGAGATCCTCGGCCTGCAGCAGCAGACCGCGATCGAAGTCACCGAGGCTTCCCACGGCAGGCGGCTGCTGCGCATTGCGGCGTCCAGTGCGTTCGCCGAGCACGCGGCACCCGGTCTCATCGAGCTGTTCTCGTCACGGGCCGACGATCTTTCCGTGGAGCTCAGCGTCCATCCGACGAGCCGGTTCGGTTATCTGATCGAGTCCCGTGCCGTCGACGTCGCGCTCGGCCCGATCGGCACCGGTGTGTTCGCCGCGGACGGCCCGATCGCCGTGCGGCCGTTCCTCAAGTACCAGATCATCGCGGTGGCCGCGCCGGGCAGCCCGCTGGCCACCGGTACGCCAACCCCCGCGCAGCTCCGCGAGCAGTTTTGGATGCTCGGCCCGTCGGCGGGCAGCGTGGACGGCGAAATCGCCTCCATGCTGCGGAATCTCGCGATCCCGGAGGCGCAGCAGCGCATCTTCCAGAGCGACGCCGCGGCATGCGAGGAGGTCCAGCGGGTCGGCGGGGTCACCCTGACGATCGGCTTCGCGGTGGCCAAGGATCTGTCCGCCGGACGGCTGACGCACGTCAAGGGGCCCGGCCTGCAGTCCTCGGGCGAATGGGCGGCCGCCACCCTGCCGCCCGCGTCGAGGCAGCCCGCCGTCTCGGAACTGGTGCGGTTCATCACGACGCCGCGCTGCACCCAGGCGATGATTCGCGGCTCCGGCGTCGGCGTCACCAGGTTCCGGCCGAAAGTTCATGTGACGCTCTGGAGTTGAGCGCACTCAGTCGCCGCCGTCCTCCAACGCCCGGATCAGGCTCGCCGCGTCCCACGGCCCGTGGTGGCGCCTGCCGTTGACGAAGAACGTCGGCGTCGAGTTGAGATCCATCAGCTCGGCGTCCTGCGCGTCGTCGAGCACCCGATGCATCACCTTCGGCGACTGCAGGTCCTCGTCGAACTTGTGGATGTCGATGCCGACCGCGTCCGCGTACCGGTAGATGTGCTCCCACTCCAGGTAGTCCTGGAAGTGGAACATCTTGGTCGCCATCTCGAAGAACCGGCCCTGCAGCGCGGCGGCCTCGCTGGCCCGTGCGGCGTCCATCGCGTGTGGGTGAACGCGCTCCAGCGGCAGATGTCGCCACACGTAACGCAATTCGTCGCCGAAGTACGCGCGGACCTCATCGATGGACCCGCGTGGCGCGGCTGCAGAACGGGCACTCGAAGTCGCCGTACTCGACCAGGGTGAGGGGCCCGTTGGGGTTGCCCCGCATGTGGTCGCGGTCCGGGTCGACCTCGCGAATCAGCTTCGCGCCCACCGCAACGGGCGGACTCAGCCAGTCGGTGATCCGGAAGATCGCCCAGCCGAGGACGAGGGCGAGCACGCGATGCGGCCAGCACGCCGACGCGGGCCTGCGCCTGCTTGGCCGGATCCGCGATGGCCAGATCGATGATGAACAGCGAGATGGTGAAGCCGATACCGGACAGGGCTGCGCCGCCTGCGATGCGGCGCAGCGTCAGGCCAGGTGCGAGCTGCCCGATCCCGGTGGCACGCACCACGGCAGTGGCGCCTGCGATGCCGACGAACTTGCCGACGACCAGGCCGACGATCACGCCCCAGGTCAGCGGTGACCCGATGGCGGCGACACCGTGTCGTGGTCGAGCCGCACACCCGCGTTGGCGAGCGCGAACAGTGGCAGCACGGCATACGAGACGTACGGGCCGAAGCTGGTCTGCAGCCGTTCGTTGATCGAGATCGAGTCGCGCAGACTGCGGGTGGCCGCCTTGGCGTACTCCGAGTTCGGGGACTGCCGGAAGGCGCGGATCACCTCGACGGCCTCTTCGACCCGCCCCCGCTCCGGGGTGAACACCGGGATGAGCAGTGCCACCACCACACCGGCCAGCGTCGGGTGCACGCCACCGGCGGACAGCGCCAGCCACAGCGCGAGCGCGAGCACCGAGTAGGCGGGTCCCCGGCCGACGGGCAGCAGCCGAACCGCGGCGATACCGGCGATCAGCGCCAGGGCGATCAACAGCGGCACGATCCGCACGTGGTCGGAGTAGAACAGCGCGATCGCGAGCAGTGCACCGACGTCGTCGACGACGGCGAGCGTCAGCAGAAACGTCCGCAGTCGGGCGGGGTACTTCGGGCCGATGATCGCCAGTGCCCCCACCAGAAACGCGGTGTCCGTGGAGATCACCACACCCCAGGCACGCGCATCGTCGCCCGACGGGTTGAACAGCAGGAAGATGACCGCGGGCACGATCAGCCCGGCGAACGCCGCGATGACGGGTACCGCGGCGCGGGCACGGTCGGTCAGCTCACCGATGGTGAACTGGCTCTTCACCTCCAGGCCGACGATGAAGAAGAAGAACGTCATCAGGCCGTCGTTGACCAGGTGCTTGACCGTCAGCTCGGCGCGGAAGTCGCCGAAGTGCAGGCCGACGGGAGTGTCCCAGAAGTCCGAATAGCTCTGCCCCCATGGCGAATTCGCCCATACGACGGCGATGACCGTGAATGCCAGCAGCAGGGCGGCCGCGGTGTTCTCGCCGCGGCGCGCGGCGGTCGGGTCGCGACCGAAACGGCTCGGCACCGGGCGGGCCTGCCCCGAAGCAACGTTGCTGCTCGACTGGTCGGCTGCGGGCCCCGTCACGCGCGGGCGTGCTCCGCGAACACCCCGAGCAGGTCGGGCCGGTCGACGGCGCTCGGAGTCAGTACGTCGGACGGGTTGGCGCCCAGCAGGATCCGCTTGATCGGGATCTCCAGCCGCTTGCCGGTCATGGTCCGTGGGATGCCTGCGACGGCGATGACGTCGTCGGGCACGTGCCGCGGCGACGCCCCCGTCCGGATGGCGTTGACGATCTTGGCGCGCAACCCCTCGTCGAACTCGACGTCGTCGGCCAGCGCAACGAACAAGGGCATCCAGTAGCCCCCGTCGTCCTGCTCGATGCCGACCACCAGGCAGTCGCGCACCTCGGGCATGCCCTCGACGGCGTTGTAGATCTCCGCGCTGCCCATCCGGACGCCCATCCGGTTCAGCGTGGCATCCGAGCGTCCGTGCACCACAACGGAATTCCGATCGGTGATGGTGATCCAGTCACCGTGACACCACACGCCGTCGTACTTGTCGAAGTAGGCCGCGTGGTACTTGGCGCCGTCGGCGTCGTTCCAGAAGAACACGGGCATCGACGGCATCGGCTCGGTGACCACCAACTCACCAGCCTCCTCGGTGACCGCGTGACCACCCTCGCCCCAGGCCTGCACCGCCACGCCGAGGCACAGCACGTTCAGCTCGCCCGCCCTGATCGGAACCAACGGGCAGGCGCCGATGAACGCGGTGACCACGTCGGTGCCACCGCTCATGGAGATGACCGGGATGGGCCTGCCGACGCCGTCCTGGATCCAGCGGAATGCCGACGCGGGCAACGGCGAACCGGTGGACCCGACCGCGCGCAGCGCCTCGAGCGGGTAGTCCTTTCCCGGATGCAGCTCCTCCTTGGCGCAGGCCAGCCAGTAGCCTGCGCCCGCACCGATCACCGTGACACCGTTCTCGGCGGCCACCTGCCACAGGTAGTCGGTGTGCCCATAGGTGGGGCTGCCGTCGTACAGCACGATCGTCGAGCCGACGAGAAGCCCCGACACCAGCAGGTTCCACATCATCCAGCTGGTGCTGGACTGCCAGAGGAACCGGTCGGATGGCTTGAGGTCGAGTTGCAGGCTCAGGTACTTGAGGTGTTCGAGCATCACACCGCCGTGGCCGTGCACGATGCCCTTGGGCGTGCCGGTGGTACCCGACGAGAACAGCACCCACAGCGGATGCGCGAACGGGACCGAGGTGATCTCCAGCGCCCCGTCGTGCTCGAGGACGGTCGCCCACGACGTGACGTCGCTCGGGGGATCCGCGTCGCCGAGCCGGGGCACCAGCACCGTCGCCTTCAGGGTGGGCAGTTGGGCGCGGATCTCGGCCAGCTCGGCGCTGCGGTCGATCCGCTTGCCGTTGTACAGCGATCCGTCGCTGGCCACCAGCACCGAGGGGGCGAGCTGCCCCAGTCGCGCGACGACGCCTGCGACCGCGAGGTCCTGGTTGCAGACGGCCCAGGTGGCGCCGACGGCGGCCGCGCCGAGGAAGGCGACGACGGCCTCACCGATGTTCGGGAGGTAGCCGACCACCCGATCGCCCGGCACGACGCCGAGGCTGCGCAGGTAGGTGGCGAACGCCGCCGTCTCGCCGACCAGGCGGGCCCATGACCACTCGACGGCACCGTCCTCGCCCGCCACCACCATCGCGGGCCGCTCGGCGGTCGCATGCCGGAAGACCTCGCCGACGTAGTTGAGCATGGCGCCCGGAAACCATTGGGCGCCAGGCATTTCCGAACTGGCCAGCACTTCGTCGGGAGGAGTGGTCGCGCGGATGTCGAAGAAGTTCCAGACCGCGTCCCAGAACCACGCCACGTCGGCGACCGAAGCGGACCACAGCTCCTGGTAGTCGGCGAAGTCGCCGCGACCGGTGTCTGCCAGCCACGTGATGAACCGAGTGAGGTTGGCGTCGTCGATGGTCTTCTGGTCGGGCGTCCAGCCTCCCGGCTCGGTCATTCAGCCTCTTCCTCCCGCGCGGACTCGTGTTCTGGCGCCGATGCGGCCGTCCAGGGCTCCGGCGCATCGTCGTCGCTGAGCGTATGTGCCGCCTCCATCAGCATCCACCCGGACAGCTGCACCGACAGGTCCCGTTCGGGCATCTCCGACGCGTTGACCGCGCCCTCGACGAACTGCGCTTCCTGGCCACCGGCCTTCGGCAGGTCGGCGCTGCGGTCCCAGAACGGCCCGAACAGCGGCAGTCCGTCGACGGTCTGCCGGTAGTCCCACGCCGACTCGCGCCGAGGACAGCACCAACTCCTTGGCGGTGGCGCGGGCCGCGGTGTCCTCCGGGGTGTTCTCCGGCAACGTGGTGGCGACGAGCGCGAGGTAGCGCGCCGGTGACGCCGTTGAACAGCCCACCGTCACCGCCGCCCGCACCCTGGATGACACCGTCGGGCGCCATGTTGTCGTGGATCGCGGCGACCAGGCGATGCACGCGCAGCGCGTGATGCGGGATCCTCGGTCCGCGCCGCGAGCTCGACCTCGAGGCCGAGCACCACGCCCTGGCAGTAGGTGTACTGCGCGCGGACCAGCGATCCGCCCTTGACGCCGTCGAACACCAGATGGGTCTCCGGGTCGATCAGGGTCTCGTCGATCCAGTCGGCCATCTGCTGGGCCCGCCGCAGCCGGTCGTCGTAGCGGGCCAGGAAGATGCCGGCGGGCCCGTTGGCAGGCGCGTTGAAGAACTGGTCCTGCTTGCGCCACGGGATGCCGCCGCCGTCCTCGGGCACCCATGCGTTGAGGAACTGCTCGGCCAGCGTGTCGCAGCGCCTTCGGCTGCTCCACCCCGGCGAGCCTGCCTGCCCGCTCCAGCGCGAGCGCCAGCCAGGCCATGTCGTCGTAGTAGTCGTTGACCCAGGACCGGTGTTGCGCAGCCGGTGTGCGCGGATCTGCCGTTCGATCCGCTGCCGCCGGTCGGGCTGCGGGTCGCGCACCTGCGCGTCGACCAGGCAGTCCAGGAGATGCGCCTGCCACCAGTAGTGCCAGGTGCCGTACATCAGCTGCTTGCTGGTCGGCCGGCCAGGCGACGACGCCGAGTTGAGTGCCAGGCAGCTGCCACAGCCGTCGCAGGTGTCGCTTCGCGATGGCGGCCTCGGCGCTGGCCGCGCGGTTGCCCCATACCTGATCCATGGTGACGATCCTGCCCTACCAGGCCGGTGTCCAGGTCGCCATGTTGCGCGATCCAGCTGTGCATCGCGATGCCCGCGGCGACGGCGGCGTTGATGCTGCGGGTGGACCCGAACTGGGCGATCGACACGGTGCGCGCGGCGCCCGATCTCGCCTCGTCCGTGATGCCGGGACCCTCCTGCCCGAAGATCAACAGGCAGTCGCGCGGCAGCGGCGCCCGCTCGAGTCGGACCGCGCCGGGCACGTTGTCGACGGCGACCACCTCGAGACCCGCGTCGGCGGCGAACGTCAGCAACTCGGCGGTGGTGTCGTGATGGCGCAGCCGTTGGTAGCGGTCGGTGACCATGGCGCCGCGCCGGTTCCAGCGGCGCCGCCCGACGATGTGCACGGTGTCGACGGCGAACGCGTTGGCCGTCCGCACGACGCCGCCGATGTTGGCGTCGTTGCCGAAGTTCTCGATCGCGACGTGGAACGGGTGCCTGCGCTTGTCGATGTCGGCGATGATCGCCTCGCGCGTCCAGTACCGGTAGGCGTCGACGACGTTGCGGCTGTCCCCGTTGGCGAGCAGCTCCCGGTCGTATCGGGGGTCGTCGGGCAGCGGCCCCACCCACGGGCCGACGCCGGTGGTCGTGCCCCACTCGGTGGGGCCGGGCTCGCTCGGGTGCTCAGTCACGGGTCCACAGTGCGGCGTGCGTGCCGATCACCGACACCGTCGGGTAGAGCAACGCCGAGTTGATCTCGCCCTGCGTGCACAGCGACGCCCGCACCGAGATCGCGTCCAGCGACGAGTCGGGCAGCACCAGCAGCGACGCCCCGTATGTCGAGCACGCGTAGGACAGCCCCGCGCCGGGCAGTGTCGGTGCCACCACGACCATCAGCGGACCGCCGCGTCGCGCCGAATCCTCGCGGTATCGCGACGACTGACCGTCGATCTCGAGGCCGAGCAACATGTAGCCGTTGCCGGTGAACGCGGCCACGTCGCCGAGTGCGGTGGGTTCGAGTTTCGCACCGTCGCCGCGAAACGCATCCACGCTGGTGGTCTGAAGCACCATGCCGGTGTCGTTCTCGTTGGTGGGCATCAGCCCGACGGGGAAGGCCGCGGCGTAGGCGACGGTGGTGCCCGCGATCTGGTCCTGGGGCGAGTAGGCGTACACGCCGCGCACCTGGGTCTGATCGCGCAGCGGGCCCAGACACACTGTGCCGCTGAGCTTGTCGGGGCTCGGCGCGGCCGCGGGTTGCAGGTTCAGGCTCGTCACGGCCGAACAGCCGCCGAGCGCATTGGACTCGATCGGATGGGCGAGCGCACCGTAGAGGCCGAAGCGGATGGCGTCGGGCTTGGCGTGCGGTCCGCCGGGCGTCGATGCGGCGGCGTCGACGTCGACGAGCACGTAGTCGCCGTCGAAGCGCAGATTGGACACCGACATGTTCCAGCCGAGCACCGCCAGCGATTCGCCGATCTTGGCGGTCTGCGCGCCGTACGGGCCGGTGTCGGCGGTACTGCTCGAGCAGGCCGCAACAGGACCGCCGCGAGCACGACCGCGACTAGTGCGCGCACCAGGGGCATTCGGACTCAGGTTCTCCGCACGGCGTCTGCCCTATGTCCGGCCACGGCCGCGACCCACCACTTTCGTCATGGCGCGCACCACGTTTCGCGGCACCATACGACCGCCGGTGGTGAGCACCTTGTACTGCAGTCCCGGCACGATGACGACGTGTCCCTTGGCGACGTCGGCCAGACAGTCGCGGACCACGTCGGCGACCTCGAGCCAGAGGAACGACGGCGTGCCCTCCATGTCGATGCCCGCGCGCTCGTGGAACTCGGTGCGGACGAAGCCGGGGCACAGCGCGTGCACGCCGACGCCGGTGCCCGTCAAGCCGTTGGACAGGCCCTCCGAGAACGCGATCACCCAGGCCTTCGACGCCGAGTACGTCGACCCGCGCCCGGGCAGCAGCCCCGCGACGCTGGCGACGTTGATGACGGTGCCCGCCCCGGCCGCGAGCATGGGCGGGCAGGGCGGCGTGGGTCAGTTGCATCACCGCGGTCACGTTGACGTCGAGTTGGGCCTGCAGCGTCGGGAAGTCGGCCGACCAGAACTCGCCCGACGTGCCGAATCCCGCGTTGTTCACCAGGATTTGGACGCCTTCGGCGAGCCGGTCGGCGACCTTCGCGCGGTCGGCGGCGACGGCGAGATCGGCGGGCAGCACCTCGACGCTGCGCACCGGCTTCGTCGTGCAGTTCGGCGGCGAGGCGCTCCAGGCGGTCGACGTCACGGGCCACCAGCACCAGGTCGTGTCCGTCGATGGCGTAGCGGTGGGCGAATCCCTCGCCCAGACCGGACGTCGGTCCGGTGATCATGCGACGGGGCGTGACATGCGGACAGGCTACTCAACGGCCCTGGGGCGTCTGCCTACCGCTGGTAGTGGGGCGACTGGCTGCCGTTGCGCACCGGCGGCCGCTGCTGGGTGTAGCGGCCGACGTCGGCGTGGCCGGGCGGCTGGTCGGTGCGGCCTGCGGGCAGTTCGCGCGGTGCGGCCGAACGGGACGGCCGGGCGATCCACCGCGCCGCGCGACGGCCTGGCCCGCGACGCCGCTCTGGCCAGGCTGCGGGATCGGCGGCAGCACGCGCAGCAGATCGTTGAACTGCCGGACGGTGAGCAGGCCCTCGTCCCACTGGGCGCGGGTGCTGGTCGACCGGCATGCTGACCAGCGTCCAGTTCTGCTCGTTCCACATGATCTCGGCGCAGTCGGGCGCGGCGTGCGCGAACGTCACCATGCGGCGGTCGCAGGCGCGGCGGGCGGCGTCGAGGTTGGTGGAGTACACCATCCGCGGGCCGATGGCGCCGAGCAGCCAGATGTCGCTCTCGCGCGGCTCCTTGATGTCCTTGAGCCGCACGTCGACGACGACGTTGGTGCCGACCTTGCGATGCAGCGCGATGACCGTCGCCACGTCCTCGAGATCGAAGATGAACACCGCCTCGCCGCGGATCTGGCCGAGCACCACGTTCTTGGCCGACACGTCGCCGACGGTGGACATCACGCCGCGCTTCCAGCGCTTGACGATGTCGGCCGATTCGTGCTCGTAGTCGAAGCCGTGCGACTTCGCCCAGGACTTGCGGCGACGCCCCAGACCGCGTCGACGGTCGATGTCGACGTACAACAACACGGCCGCACCCACGAAACAGAGTGCGGACAACGTGAACCAGAGCGGGACCATTGCCCCCAGCCTATCTGCTGACGGCGATTAACTCCGAACTCGAACAGATCACAACACGGTTACGCATGAGCCTGCCGATCAGCCCTCGCTTCCCGCGAGCAGACGCAAAAGTGCGCGACACGCCGAGCGTGCCTCGCGGAACAGCATTCCCTGTCGTTCAGCGGCGTCGCGACGACGGGATGCATTCGGCGCACTCAGCCCAGGATCAGGCCGTCGCCGTCGGCGCTGACGTTGACCGACACCACGTCGCCGTCGTGCACCTCGCCGGCCAGCAGCAGCTTGGCCAGCTGGTCACCGATGGCCTGCTGGACCAGCCTGCGCAGCGGACGGGCACCGTAGAGCGGGTCGAACCCGCGCTCGGCCAGCCACTGCTTGGCGGGCAGCGACACCTCGAGGGTGAGCCTGCGCTGCGCCAGCCGCTTCTGCAGCTGGGCCAGCTGGATGTCGACGATCTGAACCAGTTCGTCGGGTTGCAGCGCGTCGAAGATCAACACGTCGTCGAGCCGGTTGATGAACTCGGGCTTGAACGCCGCGCGCACCGCCGCCATCACCTGTTCCTCGGTGCCGCCCGAACCGAGGTTGGACGTCAGGATCAGGATGGTGTTGCGGAAGTCGACCGTGCGGCCCTGCCCGTCGGTCAGCCTGCCCTCGTCGAGCACCGCCAGCAGCACGTCGAACACGTCGGGGTGAGCCTTCTCGACCTCGTCGAACAGCACCACCGTGTACGGCCGCCTGCGCACCGCCTCGGTCAGCTGACCGCCCTGGTCGTAGCCGATGTAGCCGGGAGGCGCACCGACCAGACGCGCGACGGAGTGCTTCTCGCCGTACTCGCTCATGTCGATGCGGACCATCGCCCGCTCGTCGTCGAACAGGAAGTCGGCCAGCGCCTTGGCGAGTTCGGTCTTGCCGACGCCGGTGGGGCCGAGGAACAGGAACGAGCCGGTCGGCCGGTTCGGGTCGGCGACGCCTGCGCGGCTGCGGCGCACCGCATCCGAGACCGCCTGCACGGCCTTGCGCTGACCGACGACGCGCTTGCCGAGCTCGTCCTCCATGCGCAGCAGCTTGGCCGTCTCGCCCTCGAGCATCCGCCCGGCGGGGATACCGGTCCACGCCGCCACCACGTCGGCGATGTCGTCGGGGCCGACCTCCTCCTTGAGCATGACGTTCTCCTGGGCCTGCGCCTGAGGCAGCGCCGCGTCGAGCTTCTTCTCGATCTCGGGGATGCGCCCGTAGCGCAGCTCGGCCGCCTTGGCCAGGTCGCCGTCGCGCTCGGCCCGCTCGGACTCACCGCGCAGGGTGTCGAGCTGCTCCTTGAGGTCGCGGACGATGTCGATGGCGTTCTTCTCGTTCTGCCACCGGGTGGTCAGCTCGGCCAGCTTCTCCTTCTTGTCGGCCAGTTCGGCGCGCAGCTTCTCCAGCCGGTCCTTGGACGCGTCGTCCTCCTCCTTGGCCAGCGCCATCTCCTCGATCTCGAGGCGACGCACCAGGCGTTCGACCTCGTCGATCTCGACGGGCCGGGAGTCGATCTCCATGCGCAGCCGCGATCCGGCCTCGTCGACCAGGTCGATGGCCTTGTCCGGCAGGAAGCGCGAGGTGATGTAGCGATCGGACAGCGTGGCCGCGGCCACCAGCGCGGAGTCGGTGATCCGCACGCCGTGGTGCACCTCGTAACGGTCCTTGAGCCCGCGCAGGATGCCGACGGTGTCCTCCACCGACGGCTCGCCGACCAGCACCTGCTGGAAGCGCCGCTCCAGGGCGGCGTCCTTCTCGATGTACTTGCGGTACTCGTCGAGCGTGGTCGCACCGACCATCCGCAGCTCGCCGCGGGCCAGCATCGGCTTGATCATGTTGCCCGCGTCCATCGCCGACTCACCGCTCGCGCCCGCACCCACGATGGTGTGCAGCTCGTCGATGAACGTGATGACCTGTCCGGCCGAGTTCTTGATGTCGTCGAGGACGGCCTTGAGCCGCTCCTCGAACTCGCCGCGGTACTTGGCGCCGGCGACCATGGAACCGAGGTCGAGCGAGACGACGGTCTTGTCGCGCAGGCTCTCCGGCACGTCGCCGGCGATGATGCGCTGGGCCAGGCCCTCGACGATCGCGGTCTTGCCGACGCCCGGCTCGCCGATGAGCACCGGGTTGTTCTTGGTGCGGCGGCTCAGCACCTGCACGACGCGACGGATCTCGTTGTCGCGACCGATGACCGGGTCGAGCTTGCCCTCCCGCGCGGCGGCGGTCAGGTCGGTGGAGTACTTCTCCAACGCCTGGTAGGTGGCCTCGGGGTCCGCGCTGGTGACGCGCGCACTGCCGCGCACCTTGGTGAACGCATCGCGAAGGGCCTGCGGCGACGCGCCGTGGCCGGTGAGCAGCTTGGCGACGTCGGAGCTCGCCGGTGGCCAGGCCGACCAGCAGGTGCTCGGTCGAGACGTACTCGTCGTCCATCTCGGTGGCGAGCTGCTGGGCTGCGGTGATCGCCGCCAGCGACTCACGCGACAGTTGCGGTGTCGAGTTGGCTCCGGTCGCCGACGGGCAGTCGGTCGACGAGGCTCTGCGCCTCGCTCCGGATGGTCGCGGGGTCGACTCCGACCGCTTCCAACAGCGGTGCGGCGATGCCGTCGTTCTGCGTCAGCAGCGCCATCAGTAGGTGGGCGGGACGAATCTCCGGGTTGCCTGCGGCGGTGGCCGCCTGCAACGCCGAGGTCAGCGCCGCCTGGGTCTTCGTGGTCGGGTTGAACGAGTCCACGAACACCTCCATTCGTCTAAGGGTGGCCAGCATGAATGGCCAGGGAAAATGCTTGTCGCCTTGTCTAACGTCGTCAAGGTTGAGTCTGTTCCGCTCAACTCTGATCAATTTTCGCCGATGGCCCACCCAGGCGGCGCACTCATCCCCCAGACTGCGACGATGCGCTTCAACCCGCCGCCGAACTGGCCGCCCGCGCCGCCCGGCTGGACTCCCCCTCCGGGCTGGGCGCCGGACCCGTCCTGGCCGCCCCTGCCACCCGGTTGGCCACTGTGGGTGCCCGACGCTACGCGCCGGAAGACGGGTCTCGATCATCGGCGCGCTGGCGGCGACGCTGTTCGTCTGCGTCGGCGCGGTGATCGCCGTCGTGGCCGTGTCTGGCCACTCGGTGACGGGCACCGCGACGCGTCCTGCGGGGACCGAGCTGTCCGACGAGGACCAGGTGCGCGCCGTCGTCGACCGGTTCGAGCAGTCCTGGAACGAGGAGGACTTCGACGCGATGTCCGAGATCCTCTGCGAGGACATGCGCAACGACCCGGAGTTCGACCCGAGCATCATGAGTGAGATGCGTTCCATTGCAGGAAGATTGACGCTCACGGTCGCCGACCTCGACGTCAACGGCGACGCGGCGACGGCCACCATCCTGAACCAGGGCGAAGACCCCGACGACATCGACTTCGCCCGCGAGAACGGCGAATGGAAGTGGTGCGAGTTCTGAGCCGTCAGTTGGCGAAGTCCCAGAACTGCAGCCATTTGACCGACGCGAACACCGCCAGCGTGACGCCGTATCCCGCGACCACCACGGCCGCGCCGATCGCACTGATCCGGAACGTCCTGCCCCGTCGACGGGATCCAACCAGTTGCGGAACGGCCGCGTCACCGTCGGCATCAGCCACCACTGCAGCGCCGAGACGCTGACGATCTGACTGACCCACAGCGCCAGCCACGGCTCGGCACCGACGCGGTCCAGGATGGGCCCGAAGAACCGCGACAGCACCATCACGGTCGGATACAGCACCAGCAGTACCAGCATCGCCGACTTCCAGTTCGGCGTCATCAGCGTCCTGCCGTCCTGAACCCGGACCGTGGTGGCGAACGGCGTGGTGCTCGATACGGCGGCGAAGCCATGGGTCAGACTCGAGCGCAGCCGGGCAGCGCCTCGTCCCGCTCGGCCGACCGCAACCATGCCGTGAGCTGCTCCGGCGTCCTGAACCGGAGCATCGACAGCCACTCGTCGCCGCCGTCGGGCGGCAGCAGAACCGTGCCCTCGTAGCCGGGAAACTTCGAACTCGCCCGCGCCAAACGGTCCTGGATCCGTACGAACTCCGGCTCCTTGCCCGCGGCCACGCTGTGCCGGAAGGCGCTGGTGCCGGGCGTTGCCTCGATGCCGTCGCCCAGGATCAGATCGGTCGTTCGGCACCAATATCCTTGGGACTGGCCGTCTTCGAGCACGATTCTGCCGCTGGCTGCTGTCGAGCCAGCGGTGCAGCATGTCCTCGCTGGAGAAGGTCACCGCCATGGCCCAGTCCAGGTCGCCGTCGTGCAGCGACGCCGAACTCGATCCGAATCCCTCGGCCGACTGCGCCGAAGCCCGCAGGCCGGACACCCACCGGTCGAAGCCCTCCGGATCCGCTGCGGGATGAAATATCGTGACCGCCGTTGCTGCGCTGCCGTTGCCGCTCATGGTCTGACCCACCTACCCCGTCGTCACCCGTCGGCCCTGGACGTACACCTCTGAGATCGACGACTCGCGGATCCCCATCAACAACGCGAAAAGCGTTTGATCCCTGGCCAGATCGGGATCGGCCGACCGCACCGCCTGCGTCACGTTCGCCTCGAGGGCGGGCGTGCCCGCCGGGTCGATGACCACGAAGTCGGCCTCCTTCCCGACGTCGAAGTTGCCGAACCGGTCCTCCATGTCCAGCGCCCTTGCGCCCGCGAGCGTGCCCATGAAGAGCATCCGCCGGGTGCAGCGAGACTCCAGCCGCGCCGCCTCGGTGATGTGCACCTTGAACGCGTCCCCGAGCACCCGCGGAATCAACCACTCGTCGCCGCCGCCGAAATCGGTTCCGGCCGCGATGTTCACCCCCGACGCGACGGTGCGCTTCCACGGCATCGTGCCGGACCCGAGGAACAGCTGCGAGATCGCGCCGCCCACCGCCGACCCTGGCAGGAAGCGGCCGTCGTAGGTGTCCAGGTAGGAACCGACCTGATACGCCCGCTTGGTCACCGACAGCGCGAACCTCGGCACGATCGCGACGTGCAGAAGCGCCGTGTCGACGACACCGGTGTCGGCGGCGTGCCACTTGTCGATCTCTTCGCGCGCCAACCTGATCGCGTCGGCCTCCGACGTCAACAACGGCGCCGCGGTATCGGGCCCGACGGTCTGGATGCCGCGGCCACTGACGATGCGCAGCCCGCGGCGTTGCGTCTCGGTGAACAGCGCGTCCTGCGCGTGCGGGAAGGCCGACCCGAACACCATCGCGGCGGTGGTTCCCGCGGCGATCCGACGATTGCAGAACTCGATGGCCGCGCGGGCGGCGAATTCGGGATTGGCGAATCGCGACTCGGACGGGAAGATGCACTGGTTGAGCCATTCCAGCAACTGCCCGCCACCGTACGAATCGCCGGCGTACGTCTGGGGGAAGTGGACGTGCGTGTCGACGAACCCGGGAAGCAGGAACCCGGGACGGTGATCGTGCACCACCGCGGAGGAGAACTCACCGGGAACATCGGACCGGTTGCCGCAGAACATGATTCGTCCGTGATCATCGATCACCACGGCTCCGTCGGGAATCTCCGCCAGCGCGGCGGCCGCGCCATCGACGGTGGGTCGCCCCGCGACGTGGAAGACGTGGCCGTAGTGAACCTGGGTCATCGCACCATGATCGCAGCTTCGCGGGCATTTGACGCAACAGCTGAATCATCCGAATCGGCTCCGACCGTGCAGCAAACACCATAAAGTCATTCGACGCGGCACGAATGTCGCGCAGGAGGGGTATTCCGTGGACATCACCACCGTCACCGAGGTCGTCCGACAACCGCCCGCCAGGCCGGGGTCGCTCTGGCGGGACGGCGATGCCTGGCTGGCCGGGGGGACGTGGCTGTTCTCCGACCGGCAGCCCGAGGTGCGCCGACTCATCGATCTCGTCCCGCTCGGGTGGAACTCTCTGGTCGCAGACGGCGCAGGCCTCGAGATCGGTGCGATGTGCACCATCCGCGAGCTGTACGAGCTGGCGGCGCCCGCGGACTGGACCGCGGCACCACTGCTGCCGATCAGCTGCGAAGCCTTCCTCGCGTCCTTCAAGGTGTGGAACTCGGCCACGGTCGGCGGAAACATCTGCATGGCGCTGCCTGCGGGCCCGATGATCACCATGACCGTCGCCCTCGAGGCGACCTACACCCTGTGGTCGGTCGGCGGTGCCGAACGCACTGTCGACGCAGGCGATTTCGTCACCGGCAACCACCTGACGATCCTCGAGCCGGGCGAGTTGTTGCGCAGCATCCACATCCCGGCGGCCGCCATGCGCAAGCGCCACGCCCACCGGCGGTTCACCCTCACCAAGATGGGGCGGTCGACGATCTTCATGATCGGCACCCAGACCCCGGGCACCGACGACCTCCTGCTCACGATCACGGCGGGCACCACCCACCCCGTGCGGCTCTCGTTCGACTCCATGCCGGATCCCGACGCCATCCAGCACCGCATCGACTCCATCAGCGACGACGTGTGGTTCGACGATCCGAACGGCTCACCCGATCACCGCCGCCATCTCGCCAAGCACTACGCCGAAGAGATCCGCACCGAACTCAGCATCGGAGCCCGACCATGACGTACACGGTGAACGGTGAGACGTTCGACGCCGAGCCCGATCCCGGCCAGTGCCTCCGCACGCTTCGTCCGGTCGCTGGGCGCACATGGCGTCAAGAAGGGTTGCGACGCAGGCGATTGCGGTGCGTGCACGGTGTGGCTCGACGGCAATCCCGTGCACAGTTGCATCACCCCGGCATTCCGCGCCGACGGACGCGAGGTGACCACCATCGAAGGGCTCGGCACACCGGAGAACCTGCATCCGGTGCAGGAGCAGTTCCGCGTCGCACCCGGCTTTCAGTGCGGCTTCTGCACGGCGGGCATGATCATGACCTCGGCGACCTTCACCGACGAGCAGAAGAAGGACCTGCCGCGCGCACTCAAGGGAAACCTCTGCCGCTGCACGGGTTACCGCGCCATCGAGGACGCCGTCAACGGAGTCAGCCGCCATCGAGGAGGCCGCGCCTGGCGAGGCCGTCGGCACCAGCGTCGGGGCCCCTGCGGCCATCGGCGTCGTCACGGGCACCGCCGAGTTCACCATGGACACCGACATGGACGGCATGCTGCACATCAAGGTGGTGCACTCGCCGCACGCCCACGCCCGCATCGTGTCGATCGACAAGACCGCCGCGCTCGCCGTGCCCGGCGTACACCGGGTCTACACGTGGGAGGACGTGCCGCGGAAGCGGTACAGCACCGCGATCCACACCGACCACCTCGTCGACCCCGACGACACCTACATGCTCGACAACGTCGTGCGCTTCGCCGGCCAACGGGTGGTGGCCGTGCTCGCCGACTCGGTCCGCGCCGCCGAGGAGGGCGCCCGCTTGGTGGTCGTCGAGTACGAGCTGCTGCCCGCGGTGTTCGATCCCGAGGAGGCGATGGCCGACGGTGCGCCGCAGCTGCACAGTTACGACGACCCGTTCGCCCACGACAAGGACCACAACATCCTGCTCGAGTTGCACGGTGAAATCGGCGATGTCGAAGCCGGGTTCGCCGAGGCCGACGTGATCCACGAAGCCACCTACTTCTCACCGCGGGTGCAGCACGCGCACCTGGAAACGCACGGGACGATCGCCTGGATGGAGAACGGCAGGCTCAACGTCCGCACCGCCTCGCAGTCACCGTCGATCGCCAAGCTCAAGCTCTCCCATCTGTTCAGCCTGCGCCCCGACCAGTTGCGCGTGTTCTGCGTGCGCGTCGGAGGCGGTTTCGGTGGCAAGCAGGAGTTGATCTCCGAGGACCTGCCCGTGCTCGCCACGCTCGACACCGGACGCCCCGTGTCGTGGGAGTTCACCCGTGAAGAGGAGTTCACCACCGCCTCCCCACGGCACCCGATGAAGGTGACGGTGAAACTCGGCGCCAAGGCCGACGGGACGCTGACCGCGTTCGGCTACCGCAACGTGTCCAACACCGGCGCCTACGGCAATCACGGTGGTGAGACGCTGTTCGCCGCGGGCGCCGCAATCGCGCTCTACCGTTGTCCCAACAAGAAGTTCGACGCCTGGTCGGTGTACACGAACACCGTGCCCAGCGGTGCGCTGCGCGGCTACGGCATGACCCAGCCGGGGTACGCCGTGGAGTGTGCGATCCACGAGCTGGCCGTCAAGCTCGGCATCGATCCGTCGGAACTGCGGCGCCGCAACGTCGTCCGGCCCGGCGACGCCCTGCTGGCGCTCGCCGACCACGCCGACGACGTGGAGTTCAGCGAGGACGGCATCATCGCATGCATCGACCTCGTCGACGAGGCCCTGCGGCTCGACGACAGCGGAACCGAGCTCGGCGAGGACTGGCTCGTCGGTGCGGGCGCCGCGACCTCGCTGCACGAGACGGCACCGCCGACCGACCACATCTCGGACGCGTGGGCGACGCTGCGTGACGACGGGACCTACGAGATCGCCGTCGGCACAGTCGAGTTCGGCGAGGGCACGTCGACCGTGCACGTGCAGATCGCGGCGACGAACCTGGGCACCACGCCTGTCGCGGATACACCTGGTGCAGTCCGACACCGACCGCACCGGCTTCGACACCGGCGCCTTCGCGAGTGCGGGCATGTTCGTGGCAGGCAACGCGGTGAACTACGCCTCGACCGCGCTGCGGAAACGCGTCCTGGGATTCGCGGCCTCGCACACGGGTGTCGACGTCGCAGACTGCGCGCTCGACGACGACGGCGTGGTCTGTGGCGACAGCCGACTCACGCTGGTCGAACTCGTCGAGGCGGCCCGTCGGCGGGGCGTCCGGTTCACCGAGTCGCGCAAGGCCTACGGGTCGCCGCGCAGCGTCACGTCGAACACCCACGGCTTCCGGATCGCCGTGCACCGGGTCACCGGTGAGATCCGCGTCCTGTACAGCGTGCACGCCACCGATGCGGGCGTCATCATCAACCCCGCGCAGGTGCGCGGGCAGGTCGACGGCGGCGTCGCCATGGGCCTCGGCTTCGCACTGACCGAGAACTTCCACGTCGACGAGAAGGGCGTGATGGTCAACCCGAACCTGCGCAACTACCGCATCCCCACCTACGCCGACGTGCCGCGAACCGAGCTGCTGTTCGTGAAATCGAACGACTCGGTGGGGCCGATGAAGGCCAAGGGCATGGCGGAGTGCTGCATCAACCCCATCGCGCCTGCCTTGGCCAACGCGCTGGAGGATGCGACGGGCGTGCGCTACCGGGACCTGCCGCTGTCCCCCGAACGCATCTACAGCCGGCTCGCGCCCACCCGTGTGATCGCGACGACCTGAGCTCTTCGCCATGGACACCAGGAAGTCGAGCGACACAGCGGCCACCGTGATCATCGGCCAGAAGGTACGGCCCGGCGCCGAGCGGGCGTTCGAGGCGTGGCAGCAGGACATGAACTCCCAGGCCGCGACGTACCCGGGATTCCTTGGCGCCGAGATCAACCCGCCCACCGCCGTGCAGCCCGACTGGGTGGTGGTCTACCGCTTCGACTCGGTGGCCCACGTTCAGGCCTGGATCAACAGCGCCACCCGTCAGGAGTGCCTCGCCGACGGCGGAAAGTACTTCGAGGGTCCGGGCACCCAGCAGGTGATCAGTGGCGGCGCGCGCCAGACCGATCCACTGGTGACCGTCGTGGTGACACACCGGGTGAGCCCCGACCACGTCGAGGACTTCCTGGCGTGGCAGGAGCGACTTCGCCTGGCGGAGAGTAAGTTCGACGGTTTCCGCGGAACGGAGATCTTCCGTCCCGTCGAGGGCATTCAGGACGAGTGGACGACGCTGTACCGGTTCGAGAACGCCGTCGACCTGGAGAAGTGGCTGGTCTCCGACGAGCGCCGGGAGCTGCTGGCCGAGGGCGAGCAGTTCGCCGACTTCCACTCCCGCACCATCGACAACTCATTCGGCAGCTGGTTCGCCTTCGACGAGCACGGTCACGAGGCACCGCCGCCGTCGGACTTGAAGACGTCGCTCGCCGTGTGGATGGGTCTCTATCCGACGGTGGTGTTCCTGACGCTCGCGCTGTCACCGCTGCACATGCCGCTGTGGCTGGGAATGTTGGTCGGAAACCTGTGCTCCAGCTTCGCGATGAGCTTCGTGGCGATGCCGTTCTACGTGAACCCACTACTGAAGCGCTGGCTGCGGCCACCACCCGATGCGTCCAAGACGCGGGCGAACTGGCGCGGCATCGGCATCATCGCCGCGTTCAACCTGTTCTGGGTGGTCGTGTTCTACCTGGTCACCAAGGTCTTCTGGCATCTGCCCTAGCGCCGCGCCGGCCGCTACCTTCCGCCGAGTGGCGCGGCCGACGGCACGCCGGGTATCACCGGCAGCGTCGCCACCAGCTTCGGATCGAGGGTCGTCGCGTCCGGCGCGGACCGCCCCAGGGTGTACTTGCGCACCTCCTGGCCGGCGGGCGTCAACCCCGCCACCAGCAGGTCGGCGCCTTCGGTGGTGCTCGTCGTCGCCACCGTCACACCGGGTGTCGCGCCGGGGAACGGAGCGAACGACGAGATCTGGGCGTACTTGACGTCCTCCTCGTGATGGTTCGGGTTGTCCAGGTAGATGCCCGGCTGACCGTCCAGCAGCGATCCGCTCGACCACACCCGCACCGTGCCGTCACCGGCGAGCTCGCTGGTGACGATGCTCTTGGCGCCGCCCTCGGCTCCCGCCACCCATCCCGTCGAGAGGGCGACGCCGTCGTGAAAGTCCTCGTCGTATGCCAGGAACTGCGACGTCATCCGCGGGTCGCTCGGCTTGCCCGAATGTTGTTGCGGTGTGGTGCCGTTGGCCTGTGCTCTGGCCGTCGGGCGTGTACAGGTCCCACCGGAACGTCTTCACCAGCGGTGCGTCCCCCGGGCCGGGCGCCGTGACGATGCTCTCCCGTCCGGAGCCCGATTCGACCATTCCGGTCGCCAGCGTCACTCCCGACTCGGAGCCGGGGTACGGCGTGAACGCGGAGAACACGTCGGGGGCCTTGCCGGATTCGCTCGGCACGGTCGACGAGAACACCTTGATCTGCGACTCCATCCCCGGGCCGGAGCCGACGATGATGTTGTCGGCCAATGCGTTTCCGTCGATGTCGGCACCTGCGACCGTCACCCCACCCTTGAAGTCCGCATCGAACGGGGCGAAGCGGGTGAGCTCCGTCTTGAACACGCCGTCCTTGGTGTTGTTGCCGTCGTACGCGACAACCTGCGGGGATACCCCCTTGCCGGTGCCGACGAGCAGGTCGAGGATACCGTCGCCGTTGACGTCCGACATCGCGACCGACGGGCGTGCCCTCGAAGTCGGGGAAGGGGAACACCGTCTGCAAGACCTTGTCGCCGTTGCCATCCCGCACCTGAACCGACGCCGGCTTGCCGTTGGATCCCGGTATCGCCACCGCGTACGTCGACACCTCCGGGATGACGCTGATGGTGGCCATCAGGCCGTTGTCCTCGTGGTTGAGCCGGTGACAGTGGATCACGTACGTACCCGGGTACTCGAGGAATTCCTGGCGCAGGGTCAGCGATGCGGGAGTGCTCACGACGTGCATGTCGTTGAATATCGGGGCTGGGACGTTGACGTTGTCGACTCCCCACGGCTGCACCCCGGTCTTGCCGCGATTCGGGTCGTCGATGGCCGTCACCTGAAAGTCGTTGACGTGGATGTGCATTGGATGCGCGTCGTTGTTCTGATTGGTGATCTTCCACTCCTCGACCGAGTTGAGTCGCGGCTGGATCAGCGGGACGTTCGGGAATCCGGCGGGTTCGAACAAGTAGATGACGGCCTTGGGGTCGCTGTTGCTGGCCTTGTCGCCACCGATGGTGTCGGTGATCGTCATCTCGCGTGTGACCGCAGGCGTCATCACCGAGGTGTCCACGAAGGACGTGTAGGCGTCGAGGTTCTGGCCCGGCTCGAAGGCGGTGGTCTGCCCCTGCCCGCTGGAGTCCGGCGTGGCGCGGATCAGGGTCTGGGTCGGGAACACGAAGAATCCGTCGGCGTAGCTGATGTACTTCGGATCCACGCTCAAGTTGCCGAGCACCGCCGGCGGTGTTCTTGGTGCCGTTGTTCGTATACAGCACAGCGGGATCGGTGATCTCCGTGGCCTTGGGATCCGGGGGGAACTCGAGCACCAGGTCGCCTTGCTTGGGCATGGTCACCGCGATCGCGTACCGCGACCCCGGCGGGATGTCGAGCGTCGTGCCGTCACCGTAGACGGGCCTGCCGACCTGGGTGTACGGGTTGCCGTCCTGCCCGACGATGGCGAACTTCGGGTGGTTGCCCGTCGCGGTCTCGGTCAACCTCAGCGTCATGTAGGAGATGTCGCTGATGTTGGCCACCGCCCAGATCTCCGTCTGGCCGGGCTTGATCTTCAACTCGGGCTGGAACTGGCCGTTCACGGTGTACTGCAGATCGCGCTGATTCTCCGGCAGCGCCGGGTTCTCGGCGATCTTCTCGCCTGGGCTGTCGAAGGCGATCAGGTTGGACGGCATGAAGTTGGTCTGGCCGCGGTTGTTCTTCGGCGACAGCGGGCCGGACCACCACGGTGCGACGTACTTGGCGCCCATGGCGGTATCGGCGATGTTGACCGGGGCCAGGCTCGGCTGATACGTGCCGTCGGCCAGCTGGTTGCCCTCGGGAGGCTTGGCCGTGCTCACCCACTGACCCCAGCTGTAGTTGTTCAGCTGATGGCCCTTCCCGTTTCGGTCGAACACGTAGTTGTACTGAATCGCCATGTCGCGCACCGGAATGTTGTTCTGCGTGACGAGTGGCAGGTTGCCGTCGGGTCGACCGATCTCGAGCAGCCCCGCCAAGCCGAAATAGGTCTGCTGGGCCGTCATCGTGTGGCGGTGGCTGTGGTACCAGTACAGCCCGTTGGGCATGTTCTTCGGCACGTCGTAGGTGTAGGTGTTGCCCATCCCGGCGGGGATCGACAGCATCACGTTGTCGGCGTTGCCGGACGGACTGACGTGCAGACCGTGGGTGTGCAGGTTGAGCGGCGCCTCGGCGAGCGTCGGAGGGTAGATGGGCACCTCACCGCCCTTGGGAGTCATCGCCGGATCGTAGAAGTCCTTGATCGTCAGGCCCTGAAGATCGTTGTCGTAGTGCACGATCAGCTTCTCGCCAGGGTCCACCCGCAGTGTCGGCGCGGGATACATGTTGTCGCCCTTGGTCGAGCCGTCCGAAGCTGGTGCCCTTGATCAGGTCGTAGCCGAACACCAGGAAGTTGGTGACCGGCTCCTTGACGGTGTCGAGGTTGACGGTGCCCTGATGCGCCGACAGCCGCACCTCGAGCACGCCGTCCTTGCTGGACAGCCGGATGGGCTCGCGGAAGGGGGCCGGTTTGCCGTCGGCCCCGGCGTTCACGCCGGGTGGCGGACTGGCAGCTTCCTTCGGGTGCGACGTGCAACTCGTCAGCATCGCGGTCATGGCCACGATGACCGTAAGCGCGAGAACGGATTTGACTGGGCGGAGCAGCATGTCTTTACCTCTTGCGGCCGTGATCCAGCAACATCGCCGGGCTGGGATGACGATACACAGCAAACTCGATCTGAATTTGCGAATGCGCAAAGAACCCGAGGTGGTTCAGTGCGGGATCTACAGTTTGGTCTCGTGGGCCGCCAACGCCATCCAGGCCCCGTTCTGCCGAGCACGGGGGCACCTCGACCGGCCCGGAGTATCGGCACGGAACGACCGATCAAGATCCCGGCTTCACCAACAATCCGTGGTGAACTTGCTAGGTTGACGGCAGTGCTCGCCGAACTGATCCCACTGGCCCTGGTGGTCGCCCTGTCACCGCTGTCGATCATCCCGGCGGTGCTGGTCCTGCATTCCCCGAAACCCCGGCCGACGGGGCTGGCCTTCCTGGCGGGCTGGCTGATCGGGCTGGCCGTTCTCACGCAGATCTTCGTCGAGGTGTCGAGCCTCCTCGGCGGCGGGCTGAACAAACCACCGAGCTGGGCGTCGTACGTGCGCATCGTCGTCGGCGCCGCCCTCATCGTGTTCGGCATCTACAAGTGGCTGACCAGGAAGCGCTCCGAGCACTCGCCGAAATGGATGAGCAGCTTCGCCAACATCACCCCGGCCAGGGCGGCGATCACCGCAATGGTCCTCGTCGTCGCCAATCCCAAGGTGCTGTTCATGTGCGCCGCAGCGGGTTTGGCCATCGGCACCGAGGGTCTCGGGCGGGGCGGCGCGCTACTCGGCGAGCTCTACTACGTCGTGATCGCCGCTTCCACCGTCGCGCTGCCCATCCTGGCGTACGTCGTGTCCGGTGACCGGCTGGACCAGCCGCTGGTCAAGCTCAAGGACTGGATGGAGCGCCAGCACGCCACCCTCGTCGCCGCCATTCTGGTCGTTCTCGGTGTTCTGGTGCTGTACAAGGGAATTCACGGTCTGTAGCGACCAGGGCTCGAGCAGTCCCGCCCGATTGGCCGCCGCAGTGCAGACCACCGGGCGCACCTCACTTAAACTCCGATGGCGTGGGACTCGACGATCGCGACGCGCTGGCAATTCTGCGTGACGCCGTCGACCCGCAACGCGGCTCGGACGACCTGATCCACCGGTTCTACACCCTGTGGTTCGTCACCGACATCTCCGCCCGCGACCTCTTCCCGCCGACATGGGGCACCAACGCGCGGCCCTTGGCCATGCCTTGACGTGGTTGTTCGGCGAACTCGTCGAGCAGCGCGCACAGGAGCCCGTCGCGTTCCTCGCGCAGCTGGGCCGTGACCACCGCAAGTACGCAGTCACGCAACACCATTACGACACCATGCAGGACGCACTGCTGCGCAGCCCTGCAGGAACACCTCAGCGATCGGTGGGACGATCGGCTGGCGGGGACGGCGCGCGACGCGCTGACCCTGATCATCGGCGTGATGCGCGGTTCCGCCGACGCGGAGAAGGGCCCGCCCTTCCGCGACGCCACCGTCGTCGAGCACATCCGCGCCACCCGTGACGTGTCCATCGTCCGGCTGCAGCTCGACCGCCCGCTGTTCTACCACCCCGGCCAGTACGTCACCGTCGAAGTCCCGCAGTGGCCGCGGCGGTGGCGCCATCTCAGCCCGTCGATACCGGCAGACCGCCATGGCGCCATCGAGTTCCACATTCGATCGGTCAGCGGCGGCATGGTCAGCACCGCCATCGTCGGCGAGACCAGGGTCGGCGATCGCTGGCGGTTGTCGAATCCGCACGGCGCGCTGCAGGTCGACCGGCGCGGCGGCGACGTGCTGATGGTGGCGGGCAGCACGGGGCTGACCCCGCTGCGCACGCTGATCATGGACCTGACCCGGTTCGGGGACAACCCACGGGTGCACCTGTTCTTCGGCGGCCGATACCCGTGTGACCTCTACGACCTGCGGACGCTGTGGCAGATCGCGTCCACCAATCCGTGGCTGTCGGTCACGCCGGTGTCGGAGTACTCCACCAACCCGCCGTGGGCCGCCGACTACCCGGACACCGAACCGCCTCGCGGCCTGCACGTACGCCAGACGGGGCTGTTGCCCGACGTGGTGACCAGGTACGGCAGCTGGAGCGATCGGCAGATCCTGGTCTGCGGCGGCCCCCAGATGGTCGAGGCAACCAAGGCCGCGTTGGTGGCGAAGGGTGCGCAAGCGCAGCGCATACAGCACGATCCACTCGCCAACTGACCGTGCAAGAATCCTACGATGCCTGAGTTCGAATCCGTCACGCTCAAAGACCCGTCGTCGTCGGTGACCGCCACGTTCGTACCCGTGGCGGGCATGGTCGCCACCTCACTCGCCGACGGCGACGACGAATTCCTCGGCCAACGTCGCGGCTTGGACGCCTACGTGAAGAGCGGCAAGACGATGGGGATCCCGATCCTCTATCCGTGGGCAAATCGGTTGAGCGCCAGCAAGTACGGCATCAACGGCGCCGTCGTCACCTTGACCGCGGGCACCGGCGGGGTCCGCACCGACGAGCACGGCGTGCCGATTCACGGCGTGCTGGCGGCCTACCCGGGCTGGCTGGTCACCGCCAAGTCGGAGAACAGCTTGACCGCGGTCCTCGACTACGGCGGCATGCCGAGCCTGCTGGCGTCGTTCCCGTTCCCGCACGTGCTGACCCAGGACGTCACGCTGGCAGACCGCACGCTCACCATCGAGACGACCGTGATGCCGACCACCGCGGCGTCGGTACCGCTGTGCTTCGGCTACCACCCGTATCTGCGGATGCCCGGCGTGCCCCGCGCAGACTGGCTACTGACCACGCCGAACATGCGCCACCTGCCCGTCGACAACTGGGGCATCCCGACGGGCGAGCAGGAAGACTGGAACGGGGCCACCGAGCCGCTCAAGACCGTCGAGTACGACGACGGCTTCGACAACGTGCCCGACAACTCGGTGTTCACGCTCGCCGGAGGCGGGCGGCGGCTCGACATCAAGTTCGAGAAGGGCTACCCGGCGGCTCAGATCTTCGCGCCCCGCAACGACGACGTGATCGGCATCGAACCCATGGCCGCGCCGACCGACGCGCTGCGGCGCGGCAACTACCGCTTCGCGGTTGCCGGCAAGCCGGAAACGGCCCGGTTCTCGATCAAGGTGACGTAGCTTGCGCCGCCCGGCACCGGCTGCCATACCACCAGGGCGGTGCTCTTCGGCACCACCGCCACGTCGCGCCGCTGGTTGGCCCGCAGCCGTTCCAGCTCGTTGGCCATCTCGCCGAGTCGCGACTGCAGGGCGTCGACCTGGTTGGTCAGCTCGATGATGCGCTTGATCCCGGCGAGGTTCACGCCCTCGTCCTGCGACAGCCGCTGCACCTCCCGCAGCAGATCGACGTCGTGCTGGGAATAGCGTCTGCCGCCGCCCGAGCTGCGCTGCGGACTGACCAGCCCGAGCCGGTCATAGGTCCGCAGCGTCTGCGCGTGCATGCCCGCCAGCTCGGCGGCCACCGAGATCAGGAACGTGCGAGCGTCGTCGCTGTGGCGGGCCATCAGCTGTTACCAGACCATCCGGCCCGCGGATCGAAGCCGCTCGCGCGTTCCGCCTTGGCGTAGGCCTCCAGCGCCTCGGCCGCCTCCCCTTCGAGGTTCGGCGGGACCGCGACCTTGACGGTGACCAGCAGGTCGCCGTGACCGCCCGATCGCTTCGGCACACCGCGGCCACGCACCCGAAGGATGCGGCCGTCCGACGTGCCCTTCGGCACCCGCACTCCGACCTTGCCCTCCAGGGTGGGAACGGAAAGCGTTGTCCCCAAAGCCAGTTCGTGGAAGCTGACGGGAACGGTGACGGTGAGGTCGTCGCCGTCACGGCCGAACACCTTGTCCGGGCGGACGTGCACGGTGACGTACAGGTCACCCGACGGGGCGCCCCGCAGACCGGCCTCGCCCTGGCCGGCCAGCCTGATCCGCTGACCGTCCTCGACGCCAGGGGGAATCCGCACGTTGATCGTGCGGGTCCTGGTCGTCACGCCGGTGCCCTTGCACTCGTCGCACGGCTCTTCGATGATCGAGCCACTGCCACGGCACTCGGTGCACGGTTCGGAGAAGCCGAACGCGCCCTGGTTGCGGCTGATCACGCCCGCGCCGTTGCAGTTCGGGCACACCTTGGGGCTGGTACCCGGGCGCGCGCCGCTGCCATGGCAGTTGGTGCACGGTGCCGGGCTGGTCAGCCGCAACGGCATCGCCACGCCCTTGGTGGCCTCGAGGAACGACAGCTCGGTCTCGGTCTCCAGATCGTTGCCACGACGCGGACGGCTGGGCCGTGGCTGTTGCGCGCCACGACCGAACAGGCCGCCGAACAGGTCACCGATGTTGGCGCCGCCGGTCTGGCCTGCCGCGCCGAACAGGTCACCGAGGTTGAACTCGTTGCCGTCGCCACCGAAACCGCCGAACCCGCCGAAGTTTCCGTCGCCCGCGTTGAACCGGCGACCCAATCCCCGTTGGCGAAGAGCCTTCGGGTTTCGTCGTATTCCTTCTTCTTGGCCGGATCCGACAGGACGCTGTTGGCCTCCGATACCGCCTTGAATCGCTTCTCCGCCGCGGCATCACCGGGATTCCGGTCGGGGTGCAGCTGAGAGGCCAGCTTGCGGTAGGCCTTCTTGATCTCGTCGGTCGTGGCGTCAGAGGAGACGCCGAGTTCCTTGTAGAAGTCCTTCTCGACCCATTCGCGTTGGGCCATGTCGCGTCACCTCCTCACCTGTGCTCATCGATGGACTATTCGTTTGATTCTGCGTTCGCTGCGGTGTTCTCGCCGCCACTACCGCCGGTTTCGTCGGTCGTGTCGGAATCCGGCACGGTGTCGATCACGCCGACGAGGGCGTGCCGCAGGATGTGGTCGCCGAGCTTGTAGCCCTGGCGCATCACCGTCCCGATCACCGGATTGGAGCCGTCGCCCTCGTGCTGCACTGCCTCGTGCAGCGAGGGGTCGAACTCGTCGCCCTCGGCGCCGAACGCCACCAGGCCGACGCTCTCGAGTGCGGCAGTCAGCTTGTCGGCCACCGACTTCAACGGACCGGTCTCGAGGTCGCCGTGGTTGCGGGCGCGCTCGAGATCGTCGAGCACGGGCAGAAATTGGGCGGCGACGCCTGCCTTGGCCCGTTCGGCCGCGGCCTGCTCCTGACGGACGGAACGCTTCCGGTAGTTGTCGTACTCGGCCTTGACGCGTTGCAGGGTGGCCTTCAGCTCTACGGCTTCATCGGTTACATCGGTGTCGGCGGCCGTGACGGGAGCCTCCGAGGCCGGCCCACTGGGGGCCGGCTCGGCGGCTTCACGTACCTCGCCGGTGACCGGATCGATGCGCCGTTTGTCGGTGAAGGTCACCGGCTCGTGCGGATCGCTCTGTGTCACTTGTTCTCCTGCTCGTCGTCGACGACCTCGGCGTCCACCACGTTGTCGTCGGCAGCCCCGGAGTCACCTCCGGCGCCAGCGGGCTGCTCGGCCTGGGTGGCCTCGTAGATGGCCTGACCGAGCGCCTGGGACTCGACGCCCAGCTTCTCCATCGCGGACTTGATCGCGCTGATGTCGTTGCCCTCGAGCGCCTTCTTGGCGTCGGCGACGGCGCCGTCGACCTTGGCCAGCGTTTCCTCGGGGACCTTGGAGCCACCCTCGGCGTCACGCTGCTCGCTGACGAACTTCTCCGTCTGGTAGACCAGCGACTCCGCCTGGTTGCGGACGTCGGCCTCCTCGCGACGCTTGCGGTCCTCCTCGGCGTGCGCCTCGGCGTCCTTGATCATCCGGTCGATCTCCTCCTGGGACAGGCCGGAGCCCTCCTGGATCTTGATCGTGTTCTCCTTGCCGGTGCCCTTGTCCTTGGCCGTGACGTGCACGATGCCGTTGACGTCGATGTCGAAGGTGACCTCGACCTGCGGCACGCCGCGCGGGGCAGGCGGAAGACCGGTCAGCTCGAAGGAGCCGAGCAGCTTGTTGTGCGCCGCGATCTCGCGCTCACCCTGATAGACCTGGATCTGCACCGACGGCTGATTGTCGTCGGCCGTGGTGAAGGTCTCCGACCGGTTCGTCGGGATCGTGGTGTTGCGTTCGATGAGCTTCGTCATCACGCCACCCTTGGTCTCGATGCCAAGCGACAGCGGCGTGACGTCGAGCAGCAGCACGTCCTTGACCTCGCCCTTGAGGACACCGGCCTGCAGGGCGGCGCCGACGGCGACGACCTCGTCCGGGTTGACGCCCTTGTTGGGCTCCTGGCCGCCGGTCATTTCCTTGACCAGCTCGGAGACCGCGGGCATGCGGGTGGAACCACCCACCAACACCACGTGGTCGATCTGGCCGACCGAGATGCCTGCGTCGGCGATGACCGACTGGAACGGCTTGCGGGTGCGGTCCAGCAGATCCTGAGTGATCTTCTGGAACTCGGCCCTGGTCAGCTGCTCGTCGAGGAACAGCGGGTTCTTGTCCGCGTCCACCGTGATGTAGGGCAGGTTGATCGAGGTGCTCTGCGACGAGCTGAGCTCGATCTTGGCCTTCTCGGCCGCTTCGCGCAGCCGCTGCATGGCCATCTTGTCCTTGGTCAGGTCGATGCCCGAGCTGGCCCGGAACTTCTCGACCAACCAGTCGACGATGCGCTGATCCCAGTCGTCGCCACCGAGGTGGTTGTCACCGGAGGTGGCCCTGACCTCGACCACGCCCTCACCGATCTCGAGCAGCGAGACGTCGAAGGTGCCGCCACCGAGGTCGAACACCAGGATGGTCTGTTCCTTCTCGCCCTTGTCCAGGCCGTAGGCCAGGGCCGCCGCGGTGGGTTCGTTGACGATGCGCAGCACGTTGAGGCCGGCGATCTGGCCGGCTTCCTTGGTGGACTGACGCTGGGCGTCGTTGAAGTACGCGGGCACGGTGATGACCGCGTCGGTGATGTCCTCACCCAGGTAGCTCTCGGCGTCGCGCTTGAGCTTCATCAAGACGCGCGCGCTGATCTCCTGCGCGGTGTAGTTCTTGCCGTCGATCTCGACGGACCAGTCGGTGCCGATTTCACGCTTCACCGAACGGATGGTCCGGTCGACGTTGGTCACTGCCTGGTTCTTCGCCGGCTGACCGACGAGCACCTCACCGTTGCGCGCGAACGCGACGACGGACGGGGTGGTACGTGAGCCCTCCGAGTTGGCGACGACGACGGGGTCGCCACCTTCGAGTACTGCGACGACGGAGTTGGTGGTCCCGAGGTCGATGCCGACCGCACGAGCCATAGTTACTGCCTCCTGAATAGACTGCCTAAAAAATTGGGCACTGTGGGTCTGAGTGGACCACGCTCAAGCTTGCTCCTGCCGACACTGTCGTGTCAAGCCAGAGTTGAGTCTGGTTCACTCAAGTTGTCGAAGTGGTCAACGGGGCGGGTTTCGGATTTGTTCCCGGGACCCCGTTCCCGACACCAATGAGTGGCACCACCCTCGAGTGGGAACACGCCCCAGGGTTGAATGCGCCATTCAAGTCAGGAAGCGGCTGATTATGGTCGTACTGGCGAGCCGATCCTGCCGACCTCGTCACCCTCACGATCGTCAAGCTGCCCGAGCAAGACACCGAACCGCGATGGCAGGCAGCAATCCTCCACCAAGCCCCGCGTGACATCTCGGCGTGGCCGGTTAGCGACACGATTCACGCCGCGTGGCGATGCCGCGCCATCAAAGTCGATGCCATCGTCGACCTACACAGAAACCTCGTCACCGGACTCGAACGCGAATGGCCGTACGTCCTTTCGCGCGAAGTAGGGATCCTCGCGCGTGCACACCACACGTTCGGCGGTCTGACCGAGCGGTGGACGGACATGTTCGCGCGGTCCGGCCGTGAATTGGCAGGCATTTGGATCATTACTCCTGAGCGTCATCGTCGTAGAGCTCGGCCATCTCCCGCATCGCCTCGGCCATCGGGTCGTCGTCGAACTCAACCGCACCAGGTTCGGTTCGAGACCGGCGCAGGTAGATTCGACCGACTCGGCGAACGCGATCACGTCGGCGACGAAGTTTGCTGCAGCGGCAGCGTCATCATCACCGCGAACCCTGGCCGAGCGGTCTCGTTCGGCAACGACGCCATCTCACCTCCCGCTGCTGCCCGCGTACCGAAATCTCCTCTGCTCACGCGGAGATGCCATACCCTGAGCGGATCAGGCAGTCAGTGCGGACCGCGGGATCGGTGGAGGATGCGGTGACGGCAGCACCGGCGGTGTGCCGGTCGTGTGGCGCAGCGCCCCATGAGGGCGCCCGATTCTGTGACGCGTGCGGGGCACCGCTGGTGGCTTCGGTCGAAGCTGCGGAGTACAAGCAGGTGACGGTGCTGTTCGCCGATGTGGTGCGGTCGATGGACCTCGCGGCTGCCTTGGATGTGGAGCGGTTGCGCGAGGTCATGACCGAGTTGGTGGAGCGTTCGGCGGTGGTGGTGCACCGCTACGGCGGGACGGTGGAGTACACCGGTGACGGCGTGATGGCGCTGTTCGGCGCCCCGGTTGCGTTGGAGGATCACGCTTTTCGGGCATGTTTGGCCGCGCTGGCCATCCAGGAGGAGGCGAACCGGTTGGCGGCCGACGTGCAGCGCCGCGACGGCGTGTCGCTGCGGTTGCGGGTGGGCCTGAATTCGGGTCAGGTGATCGCCGGGGAGATCGGTTCGGGGTCGCTGGGGTACGCCGCGATCGGCAAGTCGGTGGGGATGGCGCAGCGGATGGAAGCGGCGGCGCCACCGGGCGGGGTGATGCTCTCGGAGTCCACCGCACGTCTGGTCGAGCACACCGTGGTGTTGGCGGAACCCGAGTGGGTGCGCATCAAAGGGTTCGATGAACCGGTGCGCACGCGCCGACTGGTGGCGATCGAGCCGCGGCATGCTCTGCTCGGCCGCACGGAATCGAGCCTGGTCGGTCGGCGCGCGGAGATGGCCGCCCTCGACGCCATGGTGGACCGCGCGATCGGTGGCCGCGGCGGTGTGGTCGGTGTGGTGGGTGCGCCGGGCATCGGCAAGTCCCGGGTGGCCCGGGAGACCGCGGCGCTGGCGGCGGGTAGTGGGGTGGAGGTGGTGTGGGCGTTCTGCGAGTCCCATGCCCGGGACATCCCGTTCTACGCGGTGACTCGGTTGCTGCGGGCGGGCCTCGGCGTGGCTGACCTGGATGGACCAGCTGCCCGGGCGCGGGTGCGGGCACGCGTGCCAGACGCCGACCCGCAGGATCGGGTCCTGCTTGATGATCTGCTGGGTGTCGCCGACCCCGAGGTGCCGCTGCCCCAGATCGACCCGGATGCACGCCGGCGCCGGTTGACCGCGCTGGTCAACGCCGTGTCGCTGGCGCGCACCGAACCGGCGCTGTTCATCCTCGAGGACGCGCACTGGATGGATGCGATCAGCGAGTCGATGCTGGCCGAGTTCTTGGCGGTGATCCCGCAAACGCCCACACTGGTGCTGATCAGCTACCGCCCCCAGTACCAGGGTGCGCTGACGCGGTTGCCTGAGGCGCAGATGATTGCGCTTGCCCCACTGGGGGATTCGGACACCGCGGCACTGCTGGGTGAGCTGCTGGGGTCGGATCCCTCAGTTCGCGGCCTGGCGGCGGTCATCGCCGAGCGAGCCGCCGGGAACCCGTTTTTCGCCGAGGAGATGGTGCGCGAGTTGGCCCAGCGCGGGGTGCTGGCCGCTGAGCGCGGTGGCTACGTTTGTCGCGCGGATGTCGCCGAGGTGAGCGTGCCGGCCACTGTGCAGGCGGCCATCGAGGCGCGCATCGACCGGCTGAGCGCCCCGGCCAAGCGCACGGTGAACGCGGCGGCGGTGATCGGCGCACGCTTCGGAGCAGAGCTGCTCGCCGCGCTGGGCATCGATGCGGTGTTCGACGAGCTGCTCGCTGCGGAGCTGATCGATCAGGTCAGCTCCACTCGACAATGCGAGTATGTGTTTCACCATCCGCTGATTCTCACAGTGGCCTACGAATCACAACTCAAATCGGATCGCGCCGAGCTGCACCGGCGCGTCGCGGCGGCGATTGAGTCACGTGACCCGGCAGCGGCCGAGGAGAATGCCGCCTTGATTGCCGAACACCTGGAAGCCGCCGGTGATTTGCATGCCGCCTACGGCTGGCACATGCGCGCGGCGACCTGGGCCACCAACCGCGACATCAACGCCGCCCGACTGAGTTGGGAACGCGCCCAAACGATCGCCGAGCACCCTACCCGCCGATGACCCCAACCGGGCAGCCATGTGCATCGCGCCTCGCACCATGCTGTGCGGGGTCGCCTGGCGAGTCCACGGAACCGTTGCCGGGGACGGGTTTGATGAATTGCGGAAGTTGTGCGCCGCCACCGGGGACGAGGCGTCGCTGGCCATCGCGATGGCCGGGCTAGTGATCGACCTCGCGTTCCAGGACCGGGTGCGCGAGGCGTCGCAGCTGGCCTCTGAAGCCTGGGCCCTCGCTGAGTCGATCGGCGATCCGACCTTGACGGTGGGGTTGTCCTTCCCGGTGATCTACGCCAACTTTGAAAGCGGCGAATGGGGTGACGTGCTGCGGCGGTCACAAAGAGTTATAGACCTGGCCGACGGCGATCCGTTTAAAGGCAACTTCGCTATCGGGTCTCCGCTAGCGCTCGCCTTCACGACGCGCGCCTTGGCCCGGTATTACCTGGGTCGCCGGGGATGGCCAGACGACCTGCGCCACGGCCTGGCCATGGCCCGCAGCGCCGACCCGATGTCATACGCTACGGCCGTCACCTGGGTGTACAACCCGGGGATATCGCTTGGCGCGCTGAGGCCCGATGATCGCGCGATGGGCGAGATCGAAGATGCACTACGGATTGCCGAACGATCCGCCGATGATATGGCGTTGGTCGTCGCCCGGGTGACACTGGGCGTTGCCCTGCTGCACCGCCGTGAGGACGCGGAGCGTTCCAGCGGACAAAAGCTACTTGCCGAGGCCCTTGACGAATTCCCGCGCCAGGGACACTTCCAGTGCGACTTACCGATGGCCGAGGTGCTCGTGGCGCGTGAGAGGGCTCGCCGTGGAGACCGCAATGAGGTTCTACCGCTCATGCGCGCCGCTGTCGACCATCTCTTCCGCGAGGGACGAGTGCGGGTGTGGGGCCCTGCAGCGATGGGTGTTCTGGTGCAGACACTGCTCGATCGCGGGGCCGACAGTGATGTGACCGAAGCCGAGGCGGCAATCGAACGGTTAGCCGCCGCGGCAGCCGAGGAGGATTTGGCTTTGCGCGACGTCTGGCTGCTGCGGCTACGGGGGCTGCTAGCCCGAGCCCGCGGCGACGATGTTGCCTACCGGGACTTGGCGGATCACTACCGCACGAAGGCCGCAGACCTCGGCTTCGAGGGCCACATGGCGATGGCCGACGCAATGATGTGAGGGGGATCGTCGTCGAATTCGACGATGCCGCGGATGTTCTTGCCGGTCGCGATGGCATCGTCGGCGACCGTGACAGTCGATGAATCCGGCCGCGCGCAATGTCACCGCCGGTTACCGGCGGCGCGTGATCAGCGGGCGGCAGGACGAACACGTGTTGATCCACCATGATCAGCGGGTGGCCCGGCGACGATCCAAACATGTATCGACCTCGGTCACGAGCGGGGTGGCCAGCTCGCGTCGGAGTCCAAATCGCAGTACGGCGACAGGGTCGGACGAGATCTGTGGGTGCGACTGGCCGCTGGCGCCGATGAACGTCGTTGTCACGTCGGGCTATCCACCACCCCTCTGACCTGTTTCGATTATTGACACGCATTAGTGGTCGAGGTGCCGAACTCAAAACTTCGCGCACCGGCGGCGATCACCCTGTCCCCGCCGCGCCTGTAATCCCGCGGGGCGCAGGGCTGCTCCCGTCGGCTCTATGCGGAGGATTTCGACACGTAAATGAGAGTGTCACGGCTACGTCCTGCTAAATACCCTCAGCTAGACGGGTATGCATCGGCGACAAGTTCGATGGATTCCCACAGTTCCGGCCAGGTCCGCGATGCCACGCGGATCGGCGGAACCAATCACCCGTCACTTCCGCCTCACTACGAAAGCGGCCACTTTCCTACCTCCATGGCGAACTCATCGTTCCGCTGCTGACAATCCGACGCCAACGGTAATAACCTCCGGCTGAGCAGTCGTCGCCGACGCGA
>CAVTKI010000035.1:0-63938 GCA_963735245.1 uncultured Actinomycetota bacterium | reverse complement strand
ATGCCGTCCACCAACTGGACTGGTTCTGCGTACGCGGCGTCACCGTCGATGACCCCGACGTGGTACCCGCGCTGGGTGGGGCTGACGATGCGACGGTCCTCAGCGACCACGACATGGTCCTGCTGACGCTCCGCTTCTAGAGATCGCCGGGCACCCTCCTCCTAGCCAGGTAGTGGCATGGAGGCCACGGCGCTGCGCCCGGAAATATTTTCAGACCCGTCGCCGTTCTGGCACTGCGATGCTTATGTAACATTGTTCCATAAGGAGCGCGCATCGACCACGAACGAGACAGGAACCCACCATGACCAACGTCGTCTTCATCCACGGCCTCTGGATCTCCCACACCGCATGGCAACCGTGGATCGAACACTTCGCCGCGCAGGGCCATCACGCCATCGCCCCGGCGTGGCCCGGCGAACACGCCACCGCCGAGGAGACCCGCCTGAACGCCGAGTGACCAAGCGGGCTTCGGCATCGACGAACTGACCGAGCACTTCGCCCACGTCCTCGAACAGTTCGACACCCCGCCGGTGGTGATCGGGCACTCGTTCGGCGGTCTCATCGCCCAGAAGCTGCTGGGGCAGAACAAGGCCGCCGCCGCGATCGCCATCGACCCGGCGCCGATCAAGGGCGTCAAGCCGCTGCCGATCGCTCAGCTGCGCTCGGCGTTTCCCGTCCTGGGCAACCCCCTCAACCGCGGACGTGCCAAGGCGCTGACCGAGGCGCAGTGGCGCTACGGTTTCGGCAACGCCTTGACCGTCGAGGAATCCGACGCCCTCTGGGAGCAGTGGTCCATTCCGTCACCGGGCAAGCCGCTGTTCGAAGCCGCAATCGCGAACTTCTCCCGCAATTCGCCGGCCAAGGTCGACACCGCCAACGGCACGCGCGGACCGCTGCTGATCACCGGAGGCACGGCAGACCACACCGTGCCCTTCGTCACCGCCAAGGCCGCCCACGGGCTGTACGAGAAGTCCGACGCCGTAACCGACTTCCACGAATTCGAGGGACGCGGACACTCGCTGACCATCGATCACGGATGGCGCGACGTCGCCGACGTCAGCTCTCTCCTGGATGGCCCACCGCGAGGTCGCCGCACAGGCATGAGCAAGACCCCGGTCCGCCGCCGCACCGCCAGCCATCAGGTCTCGGCCGCGTTACTCGACGCGGCCGAGACCGTGCTTGGACCGCGACGGAACCGGCGGCGTGACCATCCGTGCCGTCGCGACACCAGGCCGGGGTGTCACCGACGAGCGTCTACAACAGGTTCGAGAGCAAGGACGGCCTGATCGTCGCACTGGCCATGCGCACCTTGGACCAGCTTGCCGAGGCCATCGACGTAGCCAGGAGACGTCGAGCCGGTCGAGCGCTTTCGCCTGGCGTGCCGAAACTACCGGGACTTCGCCCTCCGGCATCCCGCTCGATACTCGTTGATCTTCGGGGCCGGCAGCCCGCTCGAAGACCAATCGTCTGAGGTGGCGAGTTCCGGTCGCGCAGTGTTCGCCGTCCTGGTCGAGCTGATCCGTGCACTGAAACCTTCAGTGCGCAAGAATGATTCGGCCGAGTCCGCGCAGAGTCGTCTGGAGCGCAGTCCACGGTGCCGTCACCATCGAACACGCTGGAATCGGCCAGACGCCCGACGCCTCCGCCACGTTCGAACGCATACTCGACCTGTGCGTCGACGGCCTCATACCCAAGCGATGACGTTCCGGCCGAGGTAAGGGCGTCGGTCACTGCCCTACTCCCCACCATTGGTGGAGGCGCGGTATTCGAACTCTGCGACCCTCAAGCCGCTTGGTCGTCGGGCGGCGCGGGTCCACCGGGCTGATCGGCGTCATCGTCCCCCAAGGGGTCGAACGGTTCCGGTTCGCGGCAGCCGCCATCCCCGATCGCTTCGGGCGGTGGGGGTTCACCTGTGTCGTTGTCGCGCTCGGGTTCGGGTTCGTCTGGTGGGCGTAGTAGTCGTTCGGGTCGGTGGTAGTAGTTGACCCGGGCTTGGCCGGTGTCCAACTGTGGGGGTGGTGTCCATTCGACCTCGCCGCGGGCGTTGATGGTGGTGGTCCAGCCGCCGTCGCCGACCATGCGGTTGTCCGGTCCGCAGGCCAGTCCGAGTTCGTCGACGTTGGTGTTGCCGCCGTCGACCCAGTCCTTGGCGCGCGTGGTGGACTTGGGCGCCGTAGGGTCCGACGGTGCAGCACGGTTTGGTGCAGCCGCCGTCGCGGCCGATCAGCATGATCCGCTGCGCCGGGGAGGCCACCCGTTTGGCGCGGAACAGATCCAGGGCCGATCCGGTGGCGCCGTCGAACACCGCCAGGTAGTGGTTGGCATGCCCGCCCAACCGGATCACCTCGGCGATCGGCATGACGGTGCCGCCGCCGGTGACGCCGACCCCGGCCCGGCTTTCGAGGTCTTGCAGGGTGGTGCGGATGATGATCGACACCGGTAGCCCGTTGAGTGCTCCGAGTTGCCCGCTCATCAGGGCGATGCGCCCGACCGCGACCAGGGCGTCGTGTTGGCGTTGGGCCAGGCTGCGGTGGTCGTTGTCGATCTGGGCTTGGGACGGGGTGCCGGAGGTGCAGGGTTCGGGATCATCGGGGTTGCACATCCCGGGGGCGGCGTACTTGGCGAAGATCACCTCCCACACCGCCCACGCTTCGGGGGTGAGGTCGGCGCGTGGCCGGGACCGTTCCGTCGGGCCGCTGTCGTCCCTTGTGGAAACCGCGCTTGCGGGCGCGTTCGGCGTCGTCGGGGGCGGGACCGTCCTGGTCGAGCAGGAACAGGGTCAGCTCGGCGACGTCGCCGAGTTCCTTGGGTCCGACGCCGGCCGCGGTGCGCACCAGGTCGGCCTCGAACTGGTCCCGGGTGGAAGCGTCGACGAAACCCGGCAGTTTGTTGATGGCCTTGCGGATGACCTCGACGTGCTCGGCGTTGATCGCCCGCGGGCCTGGGCGGCCGCGGTCGCGGCGAGCACGGGTTGCAGCGGTTGCCCGAGCAGTGATCGTCGCGGTCCCAGCAGCGCCGCCTCGGTCAGCCGGCGGTGCGCTTCGGTGCTCGAGATCCGCCACCGGATCGCCGAGCACGTCGCGCCACGATTTGGCGCCCATCTCCTTCGGTGTCGCCTCGGCCTGCAAGCGGGCCAGGATGCGGTGGCTCTGGGTGGGCAGCTGGCAGGTCAGGGTCTGCAACTCGTCGCCGACGGCCAGCAGGTCGGGCAGGGTCAGCGAGTCGAGATCGCAGGCGGCCAGCGCGTCGTGCGCGGCACGCATCGCCGCGACCGCTTCCTGCACCACCGTCCCGGACATACTTCGAACATACATTCGACCACCGACAAAACACGCTGGGGTGTGACTACTGAAACCCAAGTGACACAACGGATTAAAGTGAGGCTTGAGACGAACTCAGCCTCTCAGTGCGCCGTGTCCGATGTAATCACTCCCACACCACCTCGTCGGGCGTCTTGTCCGGGCGTAGGCCGCGCCAACTGGGCTGGCGCAGCCTGCCGTCGGAGGTGCGCTCGCTGTAGCGCACCTCCCCCACCAGCGTCGGCTGCACGAACGTCACCCCCTTGGCATCGGGGCCGGAAAGCCTTGCCGTGAACGGCGATTCGTCGGTGTGCAGCGGCGCCAGGATCTTCTTGAGCTTCGCCAGCTCCTTCTCGGTGAACCCGGTGCCGACCCGGCCCGCGAAGTGCAGGCCGCCGTCCTCGGGGATCCCCGCCAGCAGCGCACCGATACCGCTGGTGCGACCGCCCTCCCCGGCGCGCCAACCGCCGATGACGACCTCCTGCGTCGACCACAGCTTGTCCTTGAGCCACGACGATGATCGCCGCCCCGGTTGATAGGTGGAGTCGCGCTTCTTCGCGACGACGCCCTCCCAGCGATGCTTCCTGGCGTACTCGAGCGCCTCGGCGCCGTCACCCGGCAGCTGATCCGGAACGATCAACCCACCGCCATCGGCGAGTGCCTCCAAGATGCGCCGGCGATCGGAGTACTTGGCGCGCAACAGAGATCGCCCATCGAGCGCCAGGACATCGAAGGCCCAGAACTCGACGCGGGTCGAGCGGGCGCGGTTCTGCATCTCACCGAAGCTCGGCACCCCGGATTCGTCGAGAGCGACGACCTCCCCGTCCAGGATCACGTGGTGTTCGGCCAGATCGGCGGCCAGCGCCCGCAATTGCGGATACTCGTGCGTGACGTCACGGCCACTGCGCGAACGCAGTTGCAGGCCGCCATGGTCTGCGTCCACCAGCAGCCGGTACCCATCCCACTTGCCCTCGAACGCCCACACCACCGAATTCAGTTTCTCGACCGATCCGTGCGTGGCGAGCATCGGAGCGAGATCGGCTGGGGTGGGCTGGTGCTGCTCCTTCATCCGGTGGGCCAGCCAGTTCTTGCCGCCGGTCTGGATCAGCGCGTAGCGACCGGAGACCTTGGCACCGTGCAGGGTGACGATCACCTCGCCGCCCTTCTCCGGGCCGTCCGGCGAGTTGTCGCGGAACTTCTCCGTGTCGTAAGTGCCTGAGTCCCAGACGATCACCTTGCCGCCGCCGTACTCCCCCTTGGGAATCGACCCCTCGAACGTGGCGTACTCGAGCGGATGGTCCTCGGTGTGCACCGCCAGGTGATTGACCGACGTGGTCTCCGGCAGGTTCTTCGGCACCGCCCACGACACCAGCACGCCGTCGCGTTCGAGGCGGAAGTCGTAGTGCAGCCGCCGCGCGTGGTGCTCCTGGATGACGAAGCGGTCGTTGTTGCCCGCGATGGGCGAGTCGGGTGGCACCGGCTCGGGGGTCTTGCCCGGGTCACGCATGCGGCGGTAGGTGGTGAGCTTGTCTGCCACGGGCGCGTCTTCATCGAGTGCGGCGATCAGGTCGCCGTCGCGTTCGACGCGCTCGAGCACCTCGTCGAAGCGCAGCTGGCGCAGTCCGGGATCCTCGATCTCTTCCCAGGTTCGCGGCGCGGCGACGGTCGGATGCTCGCGCCCACGCATCGAGTAGGGCGCGATGGTGGTCTTGGCCGAGCTGTTCTGGCTCCAGTCGAGGAACACCTTGCCGGCGCGCAGGCTGCGGGTCATGGTCGCGGTGACCCGTTTGGGCATCGACTTCTCCAGCTGCTGGGCCACCGTGCGCGCCAGCTTCGATGCGCCGTGCGAGCTGATCGGATCGGCCAGCGGCACGTAGAGGTGCACGCCCTTGCTTCCGCTGGTGACGGGGTAGGTGTCCAATCCGATGTCGCTCATCAGATCCCTGACCGCACCGGCCACCTCGCACAGTTGGGGCATGGTCACGCCCTCGCCGGGATCGAGGTCGAACACGATGCGGGTGGCCGGCCCCATGTCACCCGAGTCATTGCCCGCCCCGCTTCGCCCACCCGAATCACCGAACCGCCACTGCGGCACGTGCACCTCGAGCGAGGCCTGCTGCGCGATCCAGGCCAGCCCCTCCCGGGTGTCGACGATCGGGTAGGTCGTGGTGCCCGACTTGTGCGTGATCGAGCCGCGGTGCAGCCAGTCCGGCGCCGAGGAGGCCAGCTGCTTCTCGAAGAACGCCGGTTCGTCGACGCCATTCGGCCAGCGCTTGCGGGTGACGGGCCGACCGGCGATGTGCGGCACCATGACCTCGGCTATCGCCACGTAGTAGTCGAAGATCTCGGCCTTGGTGGTGCCCGTGGCGGGGTAGAGCACCTTGTCCGGGTTGGTCAACCGGACCCGCTCGTAACGCTCCACCCATCCAGTATCACGCGAAGTCGGGTTCTCTACGTGGGAAGACTCGTCGCCGCAGCACTACTGGTGTGCGCAGCAGCAACTGCAGGGTCACGCCGTTCGGGGCCGATCCACCCTGGCCGCAACCGCCGTGACGGTGGGACATGTCTTCCGTCACAGCCGTAGTCCTGCAGACGGTTTGAACCGTTTAACCAACCGGATCTGCCACCCGTGCCTAAGGAGTCTTCCATGTCGTTCGACACCCGAGTCTCACCCTCAGAAAGCCCACACGACCCGCAGGGTAAGTCGCTGTACGTGCCCGCGGGTACCGGTGAAACCAAATGGGTATCCGGTGATGTCTACACCATCAAGGCCACCGCCGAGACCACCAACGGTGCGTTCAGTTTCATCGAAGCCTCCGTCCCGCCCGGCGGTGGACCGGCGCCGCATGTCCACAATCGCGAAGACGAAGCGTTTTACCTCGTTTCGGGTGAACTCGACATGCTCGACGGCGATGAAACCTTCACCGCCAAGTCTGGCGATTTCATCTTCGTGCCCCGGGGTAGCTTGCACCGGTTCAGGAACCTCGGTCTGCACACCGCGAAGTTGCTCATCATGTTCATGCCCGGCGGCTTCGAGGCCTGCTTCTCCAAGGGCGGCGATGACCCGACACCCGGTATGGCTCCCCCACCATGGGACGGCGCGCGCTTTGAGCGATTTCAGGAAACCATGGATCAGCTCGACCTGGGTACACAGTTCCACCCGGAATGACGCCAACGACGGGACGAGCAGTCTGACTAGAAGTCGTCGTCGGCCGACAGCACCGCGAACGGCGCGGTCGGCACCTCGGCGATGGCCATCTTCGCCGCGGCGTCGATGGGAATGCCGTTGCGGGCCAGCGCCGCAAGGGCTTTGGCGGTGCCGACGTCCTGACCGGCTTGCTCGCTGAGTAACCACCGCACTTCGAGCAGATCGCAGTAGGCCTGGATCGCGGTGCCGGTGTAGTTCAGTGCGGTGTGCGCCAAGTGCTCGATCGGGGTCACCACCTCCATCACCCACAGCCGGGCGGCCGTCGACTCGTCGACGTCGTGGCCCGCCTCCCGGCACAGCTGCGCCTGATAGGCGTGCATGTCGCCGAGGAGGATGCGGGCCTGCCCCTCCCCGACGTCCAGACCGGTGAGCTCCTGCAGACGCTGCGCGTGATAGCGCCGATCACCGACCGCGACGTGCACCCGGAGCTGTCCTGGGTCGGCGCTGACCGGTTGCAGCGACAGCTCGTCGACGGCGAAGCCGAGATCGTTGAGGCGACGGATGGTGCCCTCGACGCGGTAGCGGTCGTTGAAACCGAAGACCGGCTCGGCGTGCAGGACCTCCCACAGCGAGTCGTACCGGACTTCGATGTACTCGGCTTCGCGAATCAGCGTGTCGTTCAACTCCTCCGGCCGCTCGAGTCGCTCGGCAAGGTCGAGCATGCCCATCGCAACGTTCTCCACCAAGATCTCGAGATCGTGCTTACGCTGGCCGCGGCTCAGCGACGGGTGCACCTCAGACGTCTCGGCGTCGACGAGCCACGCCTGCAACATCTGGCCGTCGCGGGAGAACAGCGTGTTGGCCAGCGAGCAGTCACCCCAGAAGACGCCGTGGCGATGAAGCTCCACCATCAGACCCGCCATCGCGTCGAACAGCCGGGCCCGGTGCTTCGGCTGGTCGGGCGGTAAGCGCATGAACAGCCGGCGATACTGCCAGGACCCCTCGAGATAGCGGGTGACCAGGATGGCCGTGTCGAATTCTGGCTGAAGCACCAGGCCTGCCGGCCGCACGGCGGGCAACCCCATCTCCTCCAACCGGCGCAGGACCTCGTACTCCTTGACGGCGATCCGCGCGGGCATGTCCTTGACCGCCCACAGTCCATCGTCGGCTTCGACGAACTTCACCAGGTGACGGCTGGGCCCGACTGCGATGTCACGCAGGGGAACGTCGGGGACGAGCCACTCCGACAGCGGCCTGTCCCACGGCAGGGCCAGCAGCTCCGGAGACGGTGCGCGAAGCCGGAACTCCGTCATTTCCCGGGTCGCTTCCGCTCCTGACCCTCCGGAGCGCGCGCATGTCAGTTGAGGCGCTCGCCCGTCTGCGGGTGGAACAGGTGCACCGTGCCCTCCGGGTGGCGGTGCAGGCGGACCGTGTCGGCGAGCCTTGGCGCCTTGCGCGGGTTGCACCGCGCCACCAACTCGACGCCGGAACTCGCGTGCGTGTAGACGTAGGCCTCACTGCCGAGGTCCTCGACGAGGTCGACGACCACCTCGACGCCACCGGATTCGGTGAGCTCGAGCTGCTCGGGCCGGATGCCGAACGTGACCTCCGACAGGCCTGCCTCGCTCAGCTTGGTCAGGTTGTCGCGTTCGAGTTCCAGCGTCGAGTCACCGATCTTGACGCCGTCGGCGGCGACCGGCAGGGTCACCAGGTTCATCGCGGGCGATCCGATGAAGCCCGCGACGAAGGCATTGGCCGGACGGTCGTAGAGCTCGTTGGGCGAGGCGAACTGCTGCAGCTTCCCGAACCGCAGCACGGCCACCCGGTCGCCCATCGTCATGGCCTCGACCTGGTCGTGGGTGACGTAGACGGTGGTGGTGCCCAGCCGACGCTGCAACGCGGCGATCTGGGTGCGGGTCTGTACGCGCAGCTTGGCGTCGAGGTTCGACAGCGGCTCGTCCATGCAGAAGACCTGCGGCTCACGAACGATGGCACGCCCCATCGCGACGCGCTGACGCTGGCCGCCGGACAGCTTGGCGGGCTTGCGATCCAGGTGCTCCGTCAGGTCGAGGACCTTGGCGGCCTCCTCGACCTTCTTGCGCCGTTCCGCGGCCGAGACGCCCCGCAGCTTGAGGGCGAAGCCCATGTTCTCGGCGACGGTCTTGTTGGGGTAGAGCGCGTAGTTCTGGAAGACCATCGCGATGTCGCGGTCCTTGGACGGGACGCCCGTCATGTCCTTGCCGCCGATCTCGATGGCGCCCTCGTCGATGTCCTCGAGGCCGGCCAGCATCCGCAGCGCGGTGCTCTTGCCGGAGCCGGACGGGCCCACCAGGACGACGAATTCGCCGTCCTGGATGTCGAGGTTGAGGTTGTCGACGGCGAGTTTGTCCGAACCTTCGTAGATGCAGGAAGCGTTCTTGTAGGTGATCGATGCCATGTCTGGGTTCTCCTTGTCAGGTAAGGGAAGTCGGAGGGTTACTTGATCGCGCCGAACGAAAGTCCGCGCACCAGCTTGTTCTGGGCGAACCACCCGCACAGGATCACGGGCAGTGCGGCCATGGTTGCGGCCGCCGACAGCACGGCCCAGTACTGACCCTCACCGGCGATGAACCCGACGAGGTACACCGGCATGGTCTGAGCGTTCACCGCGGTCAGGTTCACCGCGAGGAAGAACTCGTTCCAGGCGAAGATGACGCAGATGAGCGCGGTGGCCGCGATGCCTGGTGAGACCAACGGCAGGATCACTTCTCGCACCGATCGCCACAGACTGGCTCCGTCCAGGCTGGCGGCCTCGAGGAGTTCGCCTGGCACTTCGAGGAAGAAGGACCGCATCATCCAGATTGCGATCGGCAGGTTCATCGACGTGTAGAGGACGACCAGCGCCCAGATGTTGTCCAGCAGACCGAGGTTGGACACGATCACGTACAGCGGCAGGATCGCCGCGACGACGGGCAGCATCTTCGTGCTCATGAAGAAGAACAGCGCATCCGACGTCTTGCGGACGGGCCGCAGCGACAACGCGAACGCGGCGGGCACACCCAGGAGCAGCACCAGAATCGTCGACATGCCGGTGGCGAACACCGAGTTCAACATCGCGGGCCCGATGCCCTGCTCGAAGACCGCGGAGTACTGATCCAGTGTCGGCACGAAGAACAACTTCGGCGGGTTGGTCGCCGCGTCGCTCTCCTGCTTGAACGACGTCAGCACCATCCAGAACACCGGGAAGAAGAACCCGAGCCCGACGAGCCACGCCACCACCGCCCACGGGCTGAACTTCTTGGACTTCTTCTTGCGCACCGGAACGGCATCACTTGTCGCCGTTGCCTTTTCGGCAGTAGTAGTCATGGTCAGGCCGCCTCTTCCTTGCCGGAGAATGATTTGAAGATCAACCGAAGCGCGAAGCTGGCGATGATCATCGTGAAGATGACGACCACCACGCCCATGGCTGCGGCCTGGCCCATGTCGAAGCCCAGGAACGCGCGCTGATAGATGTAGAACGGCAGGTTCGCGCTGGCGACGCCGGGTCCGCCCTGCGTCATCATGAAGATGGCGTCGAACGTGTTGACCAGGTAGACCGCGCCGAGCACGACGCCCAACTCGATGAAGCGCCGAAGGTGGGGCAACGTCAACTCGCGGAAGAGTTGGATCGCGGTGGCACCATCGACCCGGCCCGCCTCGAGTTGGTCGCGAGGCATCGACGTCAGGCCGGCCAGGATCAGCAGCATCATGAACGGCGTCCACTGCCAGATCAATTCCACCATCACCATCGCCAGCGGGAACTGACCGATCCAGTCCACCGGACTGATCCCCACCAGCGACAGCACCCAGTTGAGGATGCCGTTGTTGGGGTCGAGGATCGTCGTCTTCCAGATCAGGGCTCCCGCAACGGGAGTGATCAGGAACGGGGTGATCAAGCAGCGTCCGGACCGCACCGCGCCCAAGGAACGCGCGATCGAGCAGCAGCGCGATCCCCAAGCCGAGCAGCGCCGAGATCAGCACCACGCCGACGATCAGGATGACGGTGTTGCCTGCCACCGACCAGAACTGGCTGTCCTGGACCACGGCGATGTAGTTGTTCAGTCCGACGAATTGCCGTGACCCTGGACGAACCAGGTTCCAGGACAGCGTCGAGTAGTACAGCGTGAACAGGAACGGAACCTGCGTCACGGCGATCATGAAGATCAGCGCGGGCAGTAGCGGTCCCCGCCTGCGCCATCCTTCGGCGCGACTCACGCCGACGTCCTGCGCTTCGCGGATCTTGCGGACCCGTTCCGCGACCGCCTCCTGACTGGCGTCTGACTCGGTTTCAGCAGTAAGCGTCATCACTTCTCCTGGTAGCTCTTGCCGACGACCTCGGCGTATTTTTGTGCCTGTTCCATGGCCGCGTCGACGGACTTCTGTCCGGCGATCGCCGCGCTGATCTGCTGGCTCACCCGGGTCCCCAGATCCTGGAACTCGGGAATCCCGACGAATTGCACGCCCGTGTACGGCACCGGTTGAACCGTGGGCTTGTTCGGCGTTGCGTTGGTGATCGACTGCAGCGTCAACGGTCCGTAGGACTTCGAGATCGCCTCGTATTCCGGCAGATCCGTGTAGGTCGACGTCCGGCTACCCGGTGGGACGCGGGCCCAGCCCAGCTTCTCGCCGACCAGCTTCATGTAGTCCTTGCTGGTCATCCACGAGATGAACTTCCAGGCGCCCTCGGGGTTCTTGGCCGCCTTGGGAATGCCCAGTGCCCAGGTGTAGAGCCAGCCCGAGTTGGGCTTCTCGACGATGGGCGCGGGCAGGTAGCCGATCTTGCCGACGAGGTCCGGGTACGTCTTGGGATCCTCGAGCACCGAGACCGCGGACGTCGCGTCGTACCACATCGCCGTCTGACCCTGGCCGAAGAGGTTGGCGCACTCCTGGAAACCCGTTGAGGAGGCTCCCAATTCACCGGACTCCTTGATCGTGTTGACGTAGAAGTTGACGGCCTTCTTGACCTCGGGGCTGTTGAGTTGCGCGTTCCACTGGTCGTCGAACCAGCGTCCGCCGAAGGTGTTGATCACCGTGTCCAGCGGTGCGAGCACCTCGCCCCAGCCCGGCTTGCCGCGCAGGCAGATACCGGCCCGGTCGTCGGTCTTCAACTGCTCGGCCCACCCTGCGACTTCCTGCCACGTGGGCTGGTAGTTCGGATCCGGGTTGACCTTGATGCCGGCCTGCTCGAACATGTCCTTGCGGTACATCAGGAACGACGACTCGCCGTAGAACGGGACCGAGTACATGTTGCCCTCGTACGACAGCGAGTCCCGCAGCGACGGGATGAAGTCGTTCTCGTCGTAACCCGGCGTGTTCTTCGCGAAGTCCGAGAGGTTGCAGCAGCCAACCGTCTTTGGCCCACTGCGGGGTCTCGAAGTTGCTGATCATCACGACGTCGAACTGACTGCCACCCATCGCGGTCGACATGGTGATCTTGGCCCGCGCCTGGTTCTCCGACAGCGAGATGAACTTCAACTTGATGCCGGGGTTCGCCTTCTCGAACTCCGACGACAGCTTCTGGGCGTCCGTCATCTGCGAGTTGGACACCAGGGCGATCGTCACCTCGTTCGTCCGATGCCCCAAGGCTGCCTGCGCCCGCGCAGCCGGCGGTCAGGGTCAACCCCGCCGCCACGACGCACACCGACAGCTTGCGTAGTGCTGTTCGTGTTCTCATCTCACTCCATCCACTATGGGGAATCCAGAAGCCAACGGGCACAGTCGATATCGCATACCAAGAGCTTCGCCAGCTTGCCGCGCAACGCGCCGAGGGTGGCCTGATGCTTGGCCGCGCCGCTCGAGATCAAGATGGTCTTGGCGCACGCCCGCACGTCCTCGAGCGGGACCGAAACGGCGCGGTGCGCCAGCTCGGTGACGATGGGCGCGCCCGCCGCGTCGAAGAACCGACCGCCGATCTCGCCCACCGCGCCGAGGCCGATGAGTTCGTCGAGCATGCGGTTGTCGAGGAAGCTGCCCTCGAAGAGCGTCGTCGAGGTGGACGCCGCACCGACGCCGAACAGCATGGTGTCGGCACGGCGGCCGGCATCCAGGGTGCGCGAGATGACCGAGTCGCTGCGCATCGACATCACCGTCGACGGGTCCGCGTACAGAGGTGCGGGCAGACGGATGGCGGTAGCCCGCAGCACCTCCGCGCTGCGATTGAGGATGTACTCCATGCCCGTCTGGTAGGACGCGGTGGACATGGCGCCGTCGAGTTGGACCACCGTCCGGCAGCTGGCGACACCCGGCGCGAGCGACGTCGCGACCGCCACCTGTTCGGGTCCCCAGGTGAAGCCCAGTACGTCATCGGCCGAGAGGCGGCGCATCAGCAGCGCAGCGGCGGCGCGACCGACCCCTGCGAAGACCGCGGGCCGCCCCGCGGCGCCGTCGTCGATGCCGTGGCCGGTGACGACGGCCTCGGTCAGGCCGAACTTCAGCTCGAGCTCGCGCTCCTCGTCGGCGTGCAGGTCGTCCTGCAGCGTCGGCGGCACGACGATCTCGATGCGCACCAGCCCCTTGGCCTTGGCCCTCGCGATCAGCCGCCCGGCCGTGGGCCGGGAGACTCCGAGCCGCGCGGCGATCTCCGCCTGCGTCAATCCGTCCAGGTAGTAGAGCGTGGCGGCGCGCAGAGCCAGGCGCAGATCCTCCGGCGTGGAACCCGCAACACCGACGGCCGTGGCCACTTGGCCGTTCGACGTCGATGTCGTCACGATTCCCCCTTCAGTCTCTCCCGTGCCGTGAGCACATGCTCATGGGTGCGAGTAGATGTTCATGAGGCTAACATGCTCAATGTGACGTACACAACACTTTCAGTTTCGAAACGTAAGCGAGTCAGATTGCCCGGTGAATACCGAGGGATGGACCTTGACGCAATCGTGACCGCCCGTTTGCCGATCCGTTTGCCGTGGAAAAAGGCTGCCGAAGCCCTCGACTCCGACCGCGTGCCGGGTACCGTCAACTCAGTGGTGACCGTGTCATGAAGCTCACGAAGGCGAACCTGCCCGATATCCCCATCGCCAAGCCCACCTATGACCGCGACGAGATCAGCGTCGGCATAGTGCATTTCGGGGTCGGCGGCTTCCACCGCGCACATCAGGCGATGTACGTCGACCGATTATTGGAGCTGGGCCAGGCCAAGGAGTGGGGCATCTGCGGCGTCGGCGTGCTGCCGGGCGACCGCAAGATGGCGAAGGTCATGGCCGACCAGGACTGCCTCTACACGTTGGTCGCGATGAACCCCGACGGCACCCGCGACGCGCGGGTCATCGGCTCCATCGTCGACTACCGCTATGCGCCCGACGATCCCGAGGCCGTCATCGAGCTGATCGCCGCACCGACCACCCGGATCGTGTCGCTGACGATCACCGAGGGCGGCTACGACATCGACCATCAACCCGCCGACGGCGTGAGCGTGTTCGCCCTGGTGACCGACGCGCTGGCCCGGCGCCGTGACCGCGGCCTGCCGTCGCCGACCATCGTGTCCTGCGACAACATCGAGGGCAACGGCGACGTCGCCCGGCAGGCGTTCACGGCGTATGCGGCGAAGACGCAACCCGAGCTGGCCGAGTGGATGAAGACGAACACCCGGTTCCCGAACTCGATGGTCGACCGCATCACGCCGGTCACCTCACCCGACGTGATCGAGAACCTCTCCTCGGAATTCGGCGTCGAGGACGAGTGGCCCGTCGCCGCCGAGCCGTTCACCGCATGGGTGCTCGATGACCACTTCTCCGACGGTCGCCCGCAGTACGAAGACGTCGGCGTGCTGCTCGTCGAGGACGTCACGCCCTATGAGTTGATGAAGCTGCGGCTGCTCAACGCCGGCCATCAGGCCCTGTGCTACTTCGCGTATCTGGCCGGCTACCGGCTGGTGGCGGACGCCGCGGGCGACCCGCTGTTCGCCGAGTTCCTCCTCGAATACATGGATTCGGAGGCGACGCCGACACTGCTGCCCGTCCCAGGCATCGACCTGCCCGAGTTCAAACAGACGGCGATCGATCGCTTCGCCAACCCCGCCGTCCGCGACACCATCGTCCGGCTCTGCTTCGGCTCCTCGGACCGCATCCCGAAGTGGCTGCTGCCCGTCATCAGGGAGAACCTGCGCAACGGCGAGCCCATCCGGTTGTCCGCGGCCACCGTCGCCAGCTGGGCGCGGTACGCCGAGGGCGTCGACGAGCAGGGTGAACCGATCGACGTACAGGATCAACTCGCCGATTCCCTTGTCCCCCTGGCCAAGTCGCAGCTGGAGAACCCCACCGCCTTCATCGAGAACACGGCGTTGTTCGGCGACCTCGCCAAGGAACCCCGGTTCGTCGACGCCTACCTGTGGGCACTGGACTCCCTGCACCGCGACGGGGCCCGCGCAACGCTCGAAGCGCTGATCCACGGGAATGCCGAAGAATGACACACCGCGCACTCGTCATCGGTGAGGCGTTGATCGACATCGTCGAGCGCGACGGGCGCGTCCTCGGCGAGCACGTCGGCGGCAGCCCGCTCAACGTGGCCATCGGGCTCGGCAGGCTCGGACGGGGCGTCGACTTCCTCACCCACGTCGGCGACGACGAGCGCGGCCGCCGCATCGTGGACTACGTCGAAGCCTCCGGGGTACGACTCGTCCCTGGCAGCACCTCCGCCGAGCGCACGCCCACGGCACTGGCCAAGCTCGACGAGACCGGCGCGGCCGACTACGTGTTCGACATCGCGTGGGAACTGGCGGGCACGCCGGAGGTGGCGCCGCCGATCGTCGCGCACACCGGGTCGATCGCCGGATTCCTCGACCCGGGTTGTCTGGCGACGGCGGCGCTGCTCGACGCGTACCGCCCGTCGGCCACCATCACGTACGACCCGAACGTCCGCCCGGGGCTGATCACCGATCGCGAGCAGGCCATCGGACGGATCGACCGCCTGGTCGAACGCGCCGACGTGGTCAAGGCCAGCGACGAGGACCTGCGGTGGATCGCCCCGGACTCCCCTCCCGAACGGATCGCCGAAACCTGGCTGGCGTCAGGGCCGTCCATCGTCGCCGTGACGCTGGGCGAGCATGGCGCGTTCGCCGTGTGCGCGGCGGGCACCGTGCGGGTGGCCGCGCGGCAGGTCGACGTGGTGGACACCGTCGGCGCAGGTGACGCCTTCATGACCGGCCTGATCGATGCGCTGTGGTCGCTGGACCTGCTGGGTGCGGACCGGCGCGCCGACCTGGCGCGCATCGACACCGACACCCTCGAGGGAGTCGTGCGCGCCGCGTCGCTGGCGTCGGCGCTGACCGTCGCCAAGGCCGGGGCCGACCTGCCGGATCGCGAAGCTCTCCAACAGGGCTGACGTCGTACGCCATACTGGGTTATGCGTTCGATCTGGAAGGGTTCCATCGCCTTCGGCCTGGTGAACGTGCCGGTCAAGGTCTACAGCGCGACCGAAGACCACGACATCAAGTTCCACCAGGTGCACGCGAAGGACAACGGGCGCATCCGCTACAAGCGGGTCTGCGAGGTTTGCGGCGAGGTCGTCGAGTATCGCGACATCGCGCGGGCGTACGACTCGGACGACGGCCAGACGGTGGTGATCACCGACGAGGACATCGCCACCCTGCCCGAGGAGCGCAGCCGCGAGATCGAGGTCGTCGAGTTCGTGCCCGCCGACCAGCTCGACCCGATGATGTACGACAAGAGCTACTTCCTGGAGCCCGATTCGAAGTCGTCGAAGTCCTACGTGCTGCTGGCGAAGACGCTCGCCGAGACCGACCGGGTGGCGATCGTGCACTTCGCCCTGCGCAACAAGACCCGGCTGGCGGCGCTGCGGGTCAAGGACTTCAGCAAGCGTGACGTGATGGTGATCCACACGCTGCTGTGGCCCGACGAGATCCGCGACCCCGACTTCCCGATCCTCGACAAGGAGGTCGAGATCAAGCCCGCGGAGCTGAAGATGGCCGGTTCGGTGGTCGAGTCGATGACCGACGACTTCCACCCCGACCAGTTCCGCGACGACTATCAGGAGCAGCTGCACGAGCTGGTGCAGGCCAAACTCGAAGGCGGAGAAGCGTTCACCGTCGAGGAGCAGCCCACCGAACTCGACGAGGACACCGACGACGTCTCGGATCTGCTGGCCAAGTTGGAGGCCAGCGTGAAGGCGCGCAAGTCCGGCTCGTCGAACACCGACGACAAGCCCGCGAAGAAGGCACCCGCCAAGAAGGCCGCGGCGAAGAAGACTCCGGCGAAGAAGGCCGCAGCCAAGAAGGCACCCGCGAAGAAGGCCGCAGCCAAGAAGTAGGCCCCAGCGTTGGCCGCGAGATCGACGCTACGCAACGACGCACTCGCACTTCTGTTGCATGGCGTCGATCTCGCGTGGGTGGACGCCACATGTGCGGATGCTCGCCGCGGCGGCCAACTCGGCAACTAGAACGTGTTCCAGAAATCGCTCACGCCAACCGAGGCGCCTTGCTACGGTGACGCCCGGCGAGAAAGAGAGGCGAACGTGATTCTTGACAGATTCCGGCTCGACGACCAGGTGGCCGTCGTCACCGGTGCGGGCCGCGGACTGGGCGCGGCGATGGCACTGGCCTTCGCGGAAGCCGGTGCGGACGTGGTCATCGCGTCCCGCACGCAGTCCCAACTCGACGAGGTGGCCGAACAGATCCGGGCCACCGGCAGGCGCGCCCACGTCGTGGTCGCCGACCTCGCTCACCCCGAGGACACCGCCAAGCTCGCGAGCGCGGCGATCGAGGCATTCGGCAAACTAGACATCGTCGTGAACAACGTCGGCGGAACCATGCCGGCTCCCCTGGTCAACACGTCGACCAAGGACCTCCGCGACGCGTTCACGTTCAACGTGTCGACCGCCCACGCGCTGACGGCAGCGGCCGTTCCGCTGATGCTGGAGCACTCCGGCGGCGGCAGCATCATCAACATCACCTCGACGATGGGCCGCGTCGCGGGCCGCGGATTCGTCGCCTACGGCACGGCCAAGGCGGCGCTCGCGCACTACACGCGGCTCGCCGCGCTGGACCTGTGCCCGCGGATCCGGGTCAACGCCATCGCGCCGGGCTCGATCCTGACGTCCGCGCTCGAGGTGGTGGCGTCCAACGACGCGCTGCGCGACCCGATGGAGAAGGCCACCCCGATGCGTCGGCTCGGCGATCCGCTCGACATCGCCGCGGCCGCGGTCTATCTCGCGTCGCCCGCGGGCAGCTACCTGACCGGCAAGACGCTCGAGGTCGACGGCGGCATCACGTTCCCGAACCTCGACCTACCCATCCCCGATCTGTGAGGAACCGACGCATGCCCATTCGCGTCGCACAGGTGGGCACCGGCAATGTCGGTGGCCATGCCCTGGCGGAACTGATCACCAACCCCCGGTTCGAGCTGACCGGCGTCTGGGTGTCCTCGGAGGCGAAGGTCGGCAAGGACGCCGCAGAACTTGCCGGGCTCGACACCCCGACCGGCATCAAGGCCACCAACGATCTCGACGCGGTGCTGGCCGCGCAGCCCGAATGCGCGGTGTACACGGCGATGGCCGACAACCGGCTGATGGAGGCGCTCGAGGACTACCGGCGCATCCTGGCCGCCGGCGTGAACGTCGTCGGCAGCGGCCCGGTGTTCCTGCAGTACCCGTGGCAGGTGATCCCCGACGAACTCATCGCTCCGCTGCAGGACGCCGCGAAGGCAGGCCAGGCCAGCCTCTTCGTCAACGGCATCGACCCCGGCTTCGCCAACGACCTGTTGCCGCTGGCGTTGGCGGGCACGTGCCAGAGCCTCGAGCAGGTCCGCTGCATGGAGATCATCAACTACGACACCTACGACAGCGCCACGGTGATGTTCGACGTGATGGGCTTCGGCAAGCCGCTCGACGAGATGCCGATGCTGCTGCAGCCCGGCGTGCTCAGCATGGCCTGGGGTTCGGTCGTCCGGCAGCTCGCCGACGGACTGGGGCTCTCGCTGGACAAGGTCACCGAGGAGTACACCCGGGTGCCCGCGCCGGAGGCCTTCGACATCGCGTCGGGCCACATCCCCGAGGGCACGACGGCGGCGCTGCGCTTCGAGGTGCAGGGCATCGTCGACGGCAAACCCGCCGTGGTGCTCGAGCACGTGACCCGCCTGCGCGACGACCTCTGCCCCGACTGGCCGCAGCCGGCGCAGGAGGGCGGCTCGTACCGCATCGAGATCACCGGCGAGCCGAACTACGCGCTGGACCTCTGCCTGAGCAGCGGCAAGGGCGACCACAACCATGCGGGCCTGGTCGCGACCGCGGCGCGAATCGTCAACGCGATCCCCGCCGTCGTCGCCGCCGAGCCAGGGATAAGGACGACGCTCGACTTGCCCCTCATCACCGGAAAAGGCTTGTACGCTGCTAGTTGACTGTGAATCACGCAGCTAAACCGACACAGAGGACGCTGCCGATGCGGACCACCACACGGATCATCACCCCATTGCTCGCATCGGCAGGCGCGGCGGCGGCATTTCTGCTGGCCCCCATCGCCTCAGCCGATCCGGGCGACGACTCGACCCTGCCGTCGTGCACGAACGTCGGCAGCGGCAGTGAATTCACCGGCACCGAGACCACGGAATGCGCGACCCCCGGCAACGTGCAGATCAACGCCGCCGCGCCCGAGCCCGACTACCCCTACCCGTGGGATGACGAGTTCTACGGCCCGGCGCTGATCATGGGCGGCGGCGACTACGGACCCCACGGTGGTGGGGGCGGCGGCGGTGGCGGCCACCGCTAGCAGTACCCAGGCCTGAAGGAGGCCGATCATGCGAGTTCTACCAATGACTTTCGTCGTCGCGGCTGTCGCGGCGGCGGTCCTGACGGCGCCCGTCGCGACGGCGCGGCCGGACTGCACCAACACCGGTCCCAACACCACGCAGTGCCAGACCCCCGGACACGCCCAGATCATCACGTCACCACCCGCCATGAACAACGGCCCGTGGTACGGCTGGCCGTACGGCGGCGGGTTCGTCATCGACCTCGGCCGGTAGCGCCACTGACCCGATTTCGGCTAACCTAACTTTTCTATTCGTCAGTCCGGATAGAGAGTGGGTTCGTTGCTTCCGGAAATCAAGGCGCCGCCGGGTTCTGCCTGGCTGCTGCTCGGGCCCGCCTTCGTCGCCGTCGATCGCCTACGTCGACCCTGGCAACGTCGCGGCCAACGTCAGCGCCGGCGCGCAGTACGGCTTCCTGCTCGTCTGGGTGATCGTGGTCGCCAACGTGATGGCGGGCCTGGTTCAGTACCTGTCCGCCAAGCTGGGCCTCGTCACCGGACGCTCCCTGCCCGAATCGGTGGCGGACCACACCCGCACGCCGACCAGGATCGCCTACTGGCTGCAGGCCGAATTGGTCGCCATGGCAACCGATCTCGCCGAAGTCGTCGGCGGCGCGATCGCCCTGTACCTGCTGTTCGATCTCCCGCTGTTGATGGGTGGCGTCATCACCGGCGTGGTCTCCCTGCTGCTACTGGCGGTGCAGAACCTGCGCGGCCAACGGGTCTTCGAGCGGGTGATCACCGGGCTGCTGCTGGTCATCGCGATCGGATTCCTGACCAGCCTGGTCGGTCGAGCCACCGTCGGCGGCGGACGTGGCGGGCGGGCTGGTGCCGCGCTTCGACGGCGCCGAGAGCATCCTGCTCGCCACCGCGATGCTCGGCGCCACGGTCATGCCGCACGCCGTCTACCTGCACTCCGGGCTCGCCCGCGACCGGCACGGCCAGCCCGAGGCCGGTGCCGCGCGGCGGCGGATGCTGCGCATCACCCGCTACGACGTGGGCATCGCGATGCTCGTTGCCGGCGCGGTGAACCTGGCCATGCTGCTGGTCGCCGCGACCAACCTGCAGGGGATCAAGGACACCGACTCCATCGAGGGCGCGTACGCCGCCGTGCAGGGCACGCTCGGGCCGACGGTCGCATTGTTCTTCGCCGTCGGCCTGCTGGCGTCGGGCCTGGCATCCACGTCGGTCGGGGCCTACGCCGGGGCGATGATCATGCAGGGCCTGCTGCGCCGCTCCTACCCGCTGCTGCTGCGCCGGCTGGTCACGCTGATCCCGGCGCTGGTGGTGCTCGCCATCGGCGTCGATCCCAGCCGCGCGCTGGTGCTGTCGCAGGTGGTGCTGTCCTTCGGCATCCCGTTCGCGCTGATTCCGCTGGTGCGGTTGACGGCCAACCGGTCCCTGATGGGCGACGACGTGAACCACCGGGTCACCACCGCCCTCGGGTGGACGGTCGCGGGAATCATTAGTGTGCTTAACGTGGTGCTGATCTATCTGACCGTGACGGGCTGAATGCAGACACACGCCTACTTCGCCTACGGGTCCAACCTGAGCGTGGAGCAGATGGCGGTGCGCTGCCCCGACGCCACCAATCCCCGGCCCGCCACGCTCGACGACCACGACTGGCTGATCAACGAGCGCGGCGTGGCGACCGTCGATCCGTTCGACGGCTCGAAGGTGCACGGCGTGCTGTGGCAGGTGAGCGACCGCGACCTGGCCAAGCTGGACAGTGCCGAGGGCGTCCCGGTGCGTTACCGCCGCGAGCGGATGACCGTGCACACCGACGACGGGCCCGTCGCAGGCGTGGGTGTACATCGACCACCGCGTCGAGCCGGGTGCGCCCGGACCCGGCTACCTGGAGCGGATCATCGACGGCGCCGTGCACCACGAGCTGCCGCAGCGCTGGCTCGACTTCCTCGACCGCTGGGATCCGGCACACTGGCCACACCGCGGCGACGCGAACGGATCGGTTGCGCCGCAGTCACTTTCGGAACTGCTGGCCAGCCCCGGCGTCACCGAGCACAGCACGCTGCGGTCGCGGTTCGGGTTCCTGGCGATCCACGGCGGCGGCCTGGAGACAGATGACCGACGTGATCGCCGAGCGCACCGCCGACGCCGCCGACGCGTCGGTGTACGTGGTGCGCCACCCCGACCACTATCCGCACCATCTGTCGTCGGCGGCGTACCGGGCCGACGAGTCCGACCGCCTCGCCGAGTTCCTCGACCACGTCCACGTGGTCGTGTCGCTGCACGGCTACGGCCGCATCGGTCGCAGTACGCAACTTCTCGCCGGCGGCGGCAACCGGGCGCTCGCCGCGCATCTCGCGCACCACGTCTCGGTGCCGGGATATCAGGTGATCACCGACCTGGATGCCATTCCGCGCGAGCTGCGTGGCCTGCATCCGGCCAACCCGGTGAATCGGGCGCGCGACGGCGGAGTACAGCTCGAGCTGACGCCCCGGGTCCGCGGAGTCAGCCCGCGCAGTGCCATGCCCGGCGACGACGGCCTGTCGCCCGCGACCTCCGCGCTGGTGACCGGACTGACCGCCGCGGCGCGGTCGTGGCCGCAGACCTGAGCTACTCCTCCATGTCCAGCACCGGCGTCGGCCGCTGGAACGCTCGGGTCACGATGAGCAACCACACGAATCCGATTGCCAGCCAGATCACCCCGACCTCCAGCGTCAGCCCCGACAGGTTGAACCACAACCACACGGTCAGCAGGAAGCCGATCACCGGCAGGACGACGTTGTTGAGCACGTTCTTCTCGCCCTCGTCGAAGAAGTAGTGCTTGATGACGGTCAGGTTCACCGCCGAGAAGGCAACCAACGCACCGAAACTCACGATCGAGGCGAGGAAGCCGAGATCGATCCACAGCGCCGCGAGCGAGATCACCGACACCACCAGGATGGCGAACGTCGGAGTGGAGAACCGGGCGGACACGTGGCCGAACACCTTGCGCGGCATGATGCCGTCGCGTCCCATCGCGTAGAGGATTCTCGCCACCGACGCCTGCGAGGTGAGCGCCGAGCCGATGCAGCCCGCGATGTAGGCGGCGGTGAAGAACGTGTTCAGGAACTGTCCGCCCGCCGACGTCATGACGTCCAACGAACCCGAATCCACGTCGGCGAACTGGTTCGACGGGAACACCAACTGCGAGACGTACGACAAGCCGAAGAAGATCAGCCCACACCCCACCGTGGCGATCATGATGGCCTTGGGCACCGTTCGCCTTGGGTCGTTGGCCTCCTCGGACATCGTCGACACCGCGTCGAAGCCGAGGAACGACAAGCAGAGGATCGCGGCACCCGCGAAGATCGGGCCTGCCCCGCCGACCGTGCCGTCACCGGTGAACGGCGCCATCAGGTTGACGTTGCCCACCTTGTTGATCGTCACGAAGGCCATCACCACGAAGACGACGATGAAGACGATCTGCAGCGCGAGGAGAAGGAAGTTGGCCCGCGCCACCGAGACGATGCCGACGATGTTGAGCACCGTCACCACGACGATCGCGATCAGGATCCACACCCAGGGCGGCACGGCGGGGATCGCGGCGGTCATGTAGATGCCGATGACCAGGTAGTTCAGCATCGGCAGGAAGAGGTAGTCCAGCAGCAGCGACCAGCCCGCGAGGAAGCCGACGGGCGCTCCGAACGTCCGCTGGGTGTAGGCGTAGGTCGAGCCGGCCACCGGGAACGCCGCCGACATTCGGGCATACGACCTGGCCGTGAACACCATCGCGGCGAGCGTGCACAGATAGGCGACGGACAGCCTGCCGCCGGTCAGCTGGGTGACGATGCCGTAGGTGGTGAACACCGTCAGCGGCACCATGTAGACCATGCCGAACAGCACCAGCGAGGGCACGCCGAGGGCGCGTTTCAGGTGTCCTTCGCCAGGGGCTGTGCCAGCGACGGGCGGGGATGAGTCAGCGGGTGCAGTGGACATGGCCACTCCTCTCACACGGTGGAATGAACTTGCCTGCCCTGCAGGAAGGTTCCGCGTACGACGATTCCTGGAACGTCGAGCGCGGGCGTGGTGCGTGGATCTCGATCGAGCCACACCAGATCTGCGCTGGCGCCGACGCCGATCGTGCCCCACGGGGCACCGGCTTGTCCGGCGAATGCCTGTTCGGCCACCGACGCGGTGTATGCCAGCAACGCCGGTTCGATGCTCATGATCTCCTCGGGCGTCCAGCCCTCGGGTGGATCCCCCTCGGCGGTCCGCCGGGAAACGGCGATCGCGATGCCGTCCAGCGGCGCTCCCGAGGACACCGGCCAGTCGGATCCGAAGGCCAGCTGCCCGCCCGAACGCACCAGGCTGTTCATCCGGTATTGCCGGTCGGACCGCTCCTGGCCGAGCCGCGGAACGGTCAGCACCGTCATCAGCGGGTCCAGCTGCGCCCAGAGCGGCTGCATGTTGGCGATGACGCCCAGCTGCGCAAACCGGTCCAGATCGGCGTCGTCGACCAGTTGGGCGTGCGCGATCACGGGCCGACGATCGCGAGGGCCGTTGCTCGTGATCGCGTGCTCGATCGCGTCGAGCGCCTGCCGGGCGGCGGCGTCGCCGATGGCGTGGATGTGGATCTGGAAGCCGAGTTCGTCGACCCGACGGGCCGCCTCGGCCAGCGTGTCGCCCTCCCACACCTGCATCCCGTGGTCGTGCAGACCCGAGCAGTACGGCGCCAGCAGCGCGCCGGTCTCGTTCTCGACGACCCCGTCGGCAAAGAACTTGACGGTGTTGGCCGTCAGCAGCGGCGAGCCCGCGTCGGTGACGCGGCGCCGCGACTCGGCGAACGTTGCCACCTGGGTGTCGAAGTAGCGCGGATCGGCGTAGAAGGCGAGGTTGAAGCGCATGCCGAGGGCGTCGCGTCGGGCGGCCTCGAGGTAGACGTCGATGTCGTCCGGATTGACCCACGCGTCCTGTACCCAGGTGACGCCGCGAGCCAGGTAGTAGTCGGCCGCCGTCCGCAGCGCCGTCACGCCGACGTCGGGATCGCGGGGCGGCACCCGGTTCATCACCAGATCCACGGCGCCCCATTCGCGCAGCGTGCCCAGCACGGAGCCGTCGTCGCGGTGGGGGATCTCCCCCAGCGGCGGGTCGGGCGTGTGCGCGTCGATGCCGCCGCGCTCCAGCGCGACCGTGTTGCACCACACCGTGTGGTAGTCCCACGACCGCAACACCACCGGACGGTCGGGCACCGCATCGTCGAGCCAGCGCGCGTCGAACAGGCCCTCGGGCGCCAGGCTGCTGTCGTAGGACGCCCCGGTGATCCAGTCGGCGTCGGGATGCTCCTGCGCGTACACCCGAACCGCCTCGACGATCTCGGCGACCGACGAGCACGGACGGACTCTCGGCCCGGCCGACTCCAGCCCGCCGAGCATCGGATGGGCGTGTCCGTCGCCGAACGACGGCATCAGGAAGCCGCCTGCGAGATCGACTTCCGTGGTTTCGGGCCGGTCGGCGGCGAGCCGGACGGCGTCCTCCCCCACGCCCGCGATGACGCCGTCAACGACCAGAAGAGCGTCGGTGCCCGGCTCGGCTGGCCCTGTCCAGATGGTTCCGTTTCGGAAGACCGTCGACGTCACCATCGGGACACTACGCGGGATTAAGGCGCTCGCAACCAGCGCGACACCCATCCGAGAAGTGGATGGCTCCGAATAGAGATCGTGGAAAGCGAACACCAATTCGGACGCTCGATCGCCGTCATCGGCAGCGGCGTCGCGGGGCTCACAGCTGCCTATGCGCTGTCTGCCAGGGACCGTGTCACGCTCTTCGAGGCGGACACCCGGCTGGGCGGTCATGCGCACACCCACTACGTCGATGACGACGACGGAAACGTCATCGGAATCGACTCGGCGTTCCTGGTCCACAACGACCGGACCTACCCGACGCTGTGCAGGCTGTTCGACGACCTCGGGATCGCGACGCGCGACACCGACATGTCGATGTCGGTGCGCGACGACGACGCCGGGCTGGAGTACGCCGGTGCCCGCGGCATCGGCGGGCTGTTTCCGTCGTTGTCGTCGTTGGCCCGGCCGCGCTACCTGTTGATGCTCGCGGAGGTGCGGAAGTTCCACCGCGTGGCCACCGCGCTGCTCGACGACGAGTTGGCAGGCGACGGCGAACCGCTCGGCGCGTTCGTCGACCGGCACGAGTTCTCCGAGTACTTCGTCGAGCACTTCATGACGCCGCTCGTCGCCGCCGTCTGGTCGTGCGCACCCGGCGAGGCGATGCGCTATCCGGCCCGCTACCTGTTCGTCTTCCTCCAGCACCACGGCATGTTGTCGGTGTTCGGCTCGCCGACCTGGCGGACCGTCGTCGACGGTTCGGCGACGTACGTCCGGGCCATCGCGGACCGGGTGGACGAGGTCGTCACGGGCATGCGGGTGCGGTCGGTGCAACGGCTGGCCGACGGCGTGTCCGTCACCGCCGGCGATGGCGCACCTCGGCGGTTCGACGCGGCCGTGATCGCCACCCACCCGGACCAGGCGCTGGCAGCGCTCGCCGACCCGACCCCGGCCGAGCGTCTCCTGCTCGGCGCCATGCCGTACTCGACCAACCACGCTCAATTGCACACCGACACTTCGGTGCTGCCCCGCCGACCGCGTGCCCGCGCGTCGTGGAACTACCTCGTCACGCCGTCCGCCACGACGACAATGTGTTGGTGACCTACGACATCAGTCGGCTGATGCGACTGTCGGGCACTCGGCGGTACCTGGTCACCCTCGGGGGCCGGGAACTGGTTGACCCGGCCACCGTCATCGCGGAGATGACCTACGCACACCCGATCTACACGCCTGAATCCGTTGCAGCACAACGCCGACTGCCGGCACTCGACGATGACCGGGTGGTGTTCGCCGGCGCGTATCACGGGTGGGGATTCCACGAGGACGGCGCGGCGTCCGGTCTGCGGGCGGCGAGGCGGCTCGGTGCGGACTGGCCGGCAGGCGCACGGCTCGAGGCGGTGCGGGCATGACGTCGTCCGCCCTGTACCGCACCCGCATCACCCACCTGCGCCGCGCGCCGGTCCACCACTACTTCGAGCAGCGCGGCTACAACTGGTACGTCGATCTGGACGATCTGCCGCGACTGCCCAGGTGGTTGCGTCCGTTCGCGAAATTCGAAGCCCGCGACCATTTCTCGAAACCAGCGCCCGAAGGCGTGGACGACACGCTTCGCCACCGCGTCGACGCATTCCTGGCCGAGCACGGCATCGAGCTCCCGGGCGGCACCATCACGGCGTTGCTGCAGGCACGGGTGCTCGGCTACGTCTTCAACCCGATCAGCATCTACTGGTGCCATGACGACCAGGGCGTGCTGCGGCACGTGGTGGCCGAGGTGCACAACACCTATGGCGGCAGGCACGCGTATCTGCTGCCGCCCACCGGCGACACCCCGGCCGCCGTGAAGAAGAAGCTCTACGTTTCGCCGTTCAACGAGGTCGACGGCTACTACCTGGTGCGCGCGCCGCTGCCGGACACCAAGGTCGACGTGACGATTTCGCTGCACCGCGACAACAAGCCCGCATTCGTCGCCACGCTGCAGGGCGACCGCCGAAAGGCGGGCACCCGACAGATCATTCGCCTTCAGCTGGTGGCACCGCTGGCACCGTTGATGGGAGCAATGTGGATCCGCATCCAGGGCATCACGCTGTTTCTGCGGCGGGTTCCCGTGGTACCCCGGGTACCCGCGGAGGAGAAGGAAAGGGTCGACCAGCTGTGACCACCCATACCGCCGGAAACCTTCGCTCGGCAACGGATTCCGAACGCTGGCCCGCAGTGGCACGGGTGCCGCGTGGCCCGTTGAGCGCCGCCGCAGGCGGGCTCGCGCACGGGTTCTTGCGCCGCGCAGTCGCGCGCCTGCCGATCCGGCTTCAGTATCCGGACGGCTCGGTGATCGGTGCGGCCGATCCCACGCTGCCCACCATGGTGGTGCACAATCCCGACGCGCTGGCGCGCCGGGTCGGCCGCTACGGGCTGATCGGTTTCGGCGAGTCGTACATGGCGGGCGAGTGGCACTCCAACGACCTGGCCGGCCTGCTCACGGCCTTCGCCACTTCCGTCGCCGATCTCATTCCGTCTGCGCTGCAACGACTCCGGCCACTGGCCGTGGTGCGCCATCCCCGCTCGATGTACAACAGCCTGACGCAGGCGCGCAGCAACATCGCCGAACACTACGACCTGTCCAACGACCTGTTCGCACAGTTCCTCGACGAGACCATGACGTACTCCAGCGCGCTGTTCGACAAGCCGCAACCGTCGTGGGCCGACCTGGCGGACGGGCAGCGCCGCAAGGTCGACCAGCTGCTCGACTCGGCGCGCGTCGGCCCGGGCAGCCGGGTACTCGAGATCGGCACCGGCTGGGGCGAACTCTGCATCCGCGCCGCGGCCCGCGGAGCCACCGTGCACTCCATCACGCTGTCCGCCGAACAGCAGCGGCTCGCTGCGCACCGGGTGGCCGAGGCCGGTTTGTCCGACCGGGTCCAGATCGAGCTCAAGGACTACCGCGAGGTCGACGGGCTCTACGACGCCGTGGTGTCGGTCGAGATGATCGAGGCCGTCGGATATCCGTTCTGGCCCACCTACTTCCACGCGCTCGACAGGTTGGTGTCGCCCGGTGGCCGCGTCGTGATCCAGGCCATCACCATGCCGCACGACCGGATGCTGGCCTCACGCAACACCTACACCTGGATCCAGAAGTACATCTTCCCCGGCGGGCTGATCCCGTCCGTGGAGGCCATCGTCGGGATCACCGAGCGTGAGACGAGGCTGCGCACCGTCGGGATGCTGTCGCTGCGGTCGCACTACGCCGAGACGCTCCGGCTGTGGCGCGAACGCTTCACCGATCACCGGGAAGCGGTGTCGGCGTTGGGGTTCGACGAGACGTTCCACCGCATGTGGGAGCTCTACCTCGCCTACTCGGAGGCCGGTTTCGAGTCCGGCTACCTCGACGTGTACCAGTGGACGTTCGCACCGACGGGCGCGGGCAGATGAGTTTCCTCGTCGTTTCCGGTGCGGCACTGGCGATCCTGATCCTGACCTACGGGATCACGTTCGTCGTCGGCCGCCGGATCGGGCGCTACAACGTCGTCGACGTCACCTGGGGCGTCAGCTTCGTCGTGGTGGCGGCCGTCGCCGCCGTCCTCGGTGACGGCGATCTGCTCCGCCGCCTGCTGCTCCTGGCCCTGGTCGCGGTGTGGGGCCTGCGCCTGGCCTGGCACATGGTGAACAAGTCGGCGGGCAAGGGCGAGGACCCTCGCTACGGCCACCTCCTGAAGGGCGACTTCTCGGCGCTCAACGTGCTGCGCAAGATCTTCGCGGTCCAGGCCGTCGCCGCCTGGTTCATCTCCTTGCCGCTGCAGCTCTCCGCGGTGCTTGGCCCGACGCCGATCGACGCTGCTGCCCGTGCTGATCGCCGGCGTCCTGGTCTGGCTGGTGGGCGTCCTGTTCGAGGCGGTCGGCGACCGACAGCTGCGCGAGTTCAAGGCCGACCCGGCGCACGAGGGCGTGATCATGGACCGCGGCCTGTGGGCGTGGACCCGGCATCCCAACTACTTCGGCGACGCCGCGGTGTGGTGGGGCCTGTGGCTGGTGACCATCAGCGGATTGCTGTCGCTGTCGACGGTGTTGTCGCCGGTGGCGATGACCTACTTCCTGGTCTACGCGACCGGCGCCCGGCCGACCGAGCGAATCATGGCCGACCGGCCCGGGTTCCGCGAATACTGCTCGCGCACATCGTTTTTCGTGCCCCGTCCGCCTAGATCGCGGATAACATGACTTTGCTCGAGTTGGCCGCTAGGCTACCCCGCGTGACTGACGACCTCGACGCATTGCTGCGCCGGGTTGCACAACGCGACGTCGAAGCGTTTGCCGCCTTCTACGACGGCACCCGTGCCAGGGTGTTCGGTCTGGTCACCCGCGTGCTCCGCGATCCCGGCTATAGCGAGGAAACCACCCAGGACGTCTACCTGCAGGTATGGCGTAACGCCGACAACTACAACCCGGCGGCAGGCACGCCGTTGGCCTGGCTGATGACGTTGGCGCACCGCCGCGCGGTCGACCGGGTGCGCTCCGAGCAGGCGGCCACCCAACGCGAATCGCGCTACGGCGCCGCGAACGTCGAGCTCCCCGCCGACCGGGTCGCCGAGGCCGTCATCTCCAACGACGAGCGACGCCAGGTCACCGTGTGCCTCGACTCACTGACCGATGCGCAGCGCGAATGCATTCAGCTCGCCTATTACGAAGGTCTGACCTACGTCCAGGTGTCCGAGCGTTTGGCGGCGAATCTTGCGACCATAAAGTCGCGGATGCGTGATGCCATCCGCGGACTGCGCAAATGCCTGGGGGCCTCGTGACCGAGCCGACCCACCCCGATCTCATGACACTGGCGACGCCCTACGCGCTGCACGCCGTGACGCCAGCCGAATTCGACGACATCGAGCGTCAGCTGGCCACCGCGCCCGAACTCGTCGCGCGTGCGTTCGCCGAAGAGGTGCGCGCGGTGCGCGAAACCATGGCGACGGTGTCCGCCTCCACCGCGATCGAGCCCCCCGAGCACCTGCGTGGTCGCCTGCTCGCCTCGGTCGAACAGCATCCGCTGCAAGCGGTGCCACCGCTCGCGCCGCCCGGACCGGCCCCCGCGGCGCCGCCCCGGCAGAAGACGCCTGCCCGCTGGCGGAACGCCGTGCTGGCCGCCGCAGCCGCCATCCTGATCGGCGTCGGCGCGCTGGGATTGGGCTGGACGCTGCGGCCCGTTCCCAAGACGTCGACGGCCGAGATGATCTTCGCCGCCCCAGACGTGCGGACGGTGTCCGGTGACATCCCGACCGGCGGCACCGCCACGGTGGTGTTCTCGCGCGACCGCAACGCCGCGGTGCTGGTGATGAACGGCGTCGCCCCGCCGGAAGCGGGCACGGTGTACCAGATGTGGCTGGTCGGAAGCGACGGCGCGCGCTCGGCGGGCACCATGGACGCGAAGGCCGTCGCGCCGTCGACCACCGCGGTGCTGCCCGACCTCGGCAGCTCGAAGGCGCTGGCCTTCACCGTCGAGCCCGGCAACGGGTCCGTCCAGCCGACCACCCCGGTGTTCGCCGAACTGCCGCTGGTCTGAGCGGGGTCATCCGCCCGTCACCCCTTCGAGCGTGGCCGTGGCCGCCTCCTCGACGACGTCGGCGACCTCGTTGCGGCGCTGCCAGGCCCGGCGCTGGCGCATGGCGCCGTTGCCCTCCGCCGCGATGCGCGCCAGTTCCTCGCGCACGATCTCGGCGTCGCCGACCGCCGTGAGAGCGGGCTCGATTCGGTCGACCAGGTTTCCGAGAAGCCGAACGGCAGGCAGCGGCCCGTGGGTATCCGTCAGGTCGATCCCCTGGCCGTCCAGGCCGTCCCTCGCGGCCTTCCACGACGCCGCCTTCAGCGCGTGCGGCGTCAGCGGCAACGCCGGCGCATCGCTTTGCTCGTCGTCCATCGCGGTCATCACCGCCGCCCGCACCAGCATGGCCAGCAGGACCGTCTCGGCGACCGTGGCGGGCACGTCTGCCACGCGCACCTCGATGGTCGGGAAGTTGGCCGACGGGCGGACGTCCCAATAGACCATGCCGTCGTCCATCATGGCGCCGGCGTCCTGCATCATCGCGACCACCGCGTCGTACTCGTCGACCGAATCGAAGTGCGGCGGAGGACCGGCACTGGGCCACCGCGCCCACAGCACGCTGCGCCAGCTGGCGTACCCGGTGTCGGCGCTGCGGTAGATCGCCGAGTTGGCCGTCAGCGCGAGCAACGACGGCAGCCACGGCCGCAGCCGGTTGCCCACCCGCACCGCCAAGCTCCCGCGTCGGAACTGCCACGTGCACGTGGCAACCACATATGCCCTGCTCGTGGGCGATCATCCCGAACTTGTCGGCGATCTCGCGATACCGGGGCTTGTCGGTGATCGGGAAGTCGTGCGGGACCGTCGGCGGCAGCCCCACGGCCAGGAGTCGCGCACCGGCGGCCTCGGCCGCCTCCGAGGCGACACGGCGCAGTCTGACCATTTCGGCGCGGAGGTCCGTACTCGAGGCCATCACGTCCGACGTCGTCTCGACCTGGCAGCTGGTCAGCTCGAGTTCCAGCTCGACGCCGAGGGCCTTGGCGTGCTCGGCAACGGCACGGTTGCGCGGGACCGGCTCGCCGCTGCCCGGGTCGACGAGCAGGAATTCCTCCTCGACGCCGAACGTGGGATGAGTGGTCATGGGCTGAAGATTAGATCCGGCCCGTCGGCGGTGCTCACGACGGGCCGGATCGGGGATGTTGGCTCCTTTGCTGGCCGCTGCGCGCCGCGCGGCCCGGGATCATCAATTCCCGCGCTGAGCCGGAACCAAACATGTCAATTCGAGCCGCGCCCTAGGCTCGTGTCCATGGCAAAGGATTTCCGGTTTGGGTTGGGTTTGCAGGCCGCGCGCAGGCAACAGTCCGTGCAGGATTGGGGGCGCCGCGCGGAGAGCATGGGCTACGACGTGGTGCACCTGCCCGACCACCTCTATACGACGGCGCCCTTCCCGATGTTGACCGCCGTTGCGATGGCGACCGAGACGCTGCGGGTGGGGACGTTCGTCCTCAACGCGGGCTTCTACAAACCCGCCCTGCTCGCGCGTGACGTCTCCTCGCTGCGCGACCTCAGCGGCGGACGCTTCGAACTGGGACTCGGCGCCGGCTACGTGAAGGAGGAGTTCGAGCAGGCCGAACTGCCGTTCCCGACCGCGGGACAACGCGTCGACCATCTGCGCCACGTCACCGAGCACATGGGCGAACACGTCCCGGACGTACCGCTGCTCATCGCGGGCAACGGCGACCGCCTGCTCACCATCGCCGCGCAACGGGCCCACATCATCGGGCTGACCGGTGGCGGGCCTGCCACCGACGACGTCGATCCGCTGGCCGACCGCATCGCGTTCGTGCGCGACGCCGCACCGGACCGATTCGACGACCTGGAGCTGAACCTCTCCATCATCGCCATGCCGAAGGACGACTCCGGGGTGCCCGACGTGTCCATTGCCCGCAGGTTCCTGCCCGGGTTGACCGATGACGAACTGCTGCGGGCGCCGACGGTGCTGTCGGGGTCGATCGGCGACATGGCCGACGCCCTCCGCCGGTATCGCGACGTCTACGGCGTCACGTACATCACCGTGCAGCAGCCGCACGCCGAGGCGTTCGCGAAGGTGATCGCGGAGCTGCGGTGATCAGCGGCCGCGGACGGCGTCCTTGATGCGCTCGCCGGTCTGCTTGACGCGCGCCTTCACCTGATCGGCCTTGCCCTCGTTGCGCAGTCGCGGATTACCGGTCGCCTCGCCGATGCGTTCCTTGGCCTGGCCGGCGAGGCGGTCGACCGTGTTGCGGGCTTTCTTGGCAGTGCTCATGTGCCTGGATCCCCGTTGTGTGGGGGCGGGAAACACCGAGTTCCAGGCGGCACCGGTAAGCTGCGATCCGGTCCGCCCCCGTAGCTCAGGGGATAGAGCACGGCTCTCCTAAAGCCGGTGTCGCATGTTCGAATCATGCCGGGGGCACCAAGATGGTTTGTATTGGGCGGTCGATGCCTGCCAATGGGCTTCGGGTGATGCCTGACAGTGTTTCGGCTGATGCTTGACAGTCATCAGATGTCCGTGGAACGTCGGGAATCGGTCGCGCCAAACTTCTCGAGGATCTCGAACGCGAGAACGCGCCACCCTCAAACGTCTTCGCTGATGCTGCGGTGCGACTCGAGTAAGTGACGGCCGAGCTGGAGGGCAGCACTCAAGGAGGTTCTGTCCTTTCGAATGCGGGCCGTCCGAAATCGTCCCAACGCAAGGCAGAACCAACTCGAATCGCCGGCAACCCCTCGCCACGGATGCGTCACGCCCGCAAACACCCGACGCTGACCGTGACGCGGTCGGCGTCGCGGCGCGGTTCCGATCGAACGTGATTGCCCGATTGACTTTCATCACCCCTTCAGCGCAAAGAGCCTATCGATCACTTTCGCTCGCGAAAGGCGGTTTTCGACTGGAATCCGCGCAAGCGGCAGCGTCCCGCGCTAATGGTCAACATTGGCTTCGATCATCGATGCTTGGCACGCCATGGCGAGATCATCCGCCACAACAATAACGATCCGGCAAACCACGGCCACATTCGATGAAAACAGACTGGGACGTGCATCAAGCGTGTTTGCAGTCAGTCTTTGCATTCGACACTAAACCCGCTTCCGACTGCTAGCCTTTATCTGGTTTGCTGCCGACGGATATGCGCACGTTGTCGCAGAGCCCACAATAGCCGGAGGCATGCGCGGAGGTGGATTTTGATTGGGCCCAGGCGGTGGCTTCAGGGTTCCGATCATTATGGCTGGCTCAGCGGTTACCTGCATGCGCGCGGCATGGGCGGTCCCACCCGGGTAATGATGGCAGGTATCTCAGCCTCAATGGCGCTGAGTTTGGTGGCGCTAGTGGTTTCCTCCGATGGTCCTCGGGGGGCCGTCCCCCTAGCGATGACAGGAGTGGCCTTCTTTGGCGGGGCGGCCGGCACAATATTGTGGGCGGCGCGGTGGCCCACTCGGCTGCAATCGGTGCTGTTCGCGTTGGCGTCGAACGCCTCGATCGCCTTGGCGTGCTTGGCACATCCCGTTCCGTTGGCCGCACTGTTGGGATGCGTCGCGTTCGCCACCAGTGGCGCCTACATCGCGTTCTTCCACACCACCCGTTTCGTCCTATACAACTTCGGGGTTGCCGCCAGCTGTTGGCGTAATCGAGGCAGCCAGGCTGGCAGCGTCCGGGAGTGTGGCCCTCGCCGGGGTTGATCTGTGGCTGGTGCTGCAGATCAACATCGCACTTCCGTTCGCCATACAGTGGCTGGTCCGGGCATTGGGCGTCGACTTGTTACGCGCCGACCGCGATCCGCTAACAGGTCTGCTGAATCGGCGCGCTTTCCAGCACAAAGTACTGGGCCTCCTGGCGGTGCGCCGCACCGGCGACGCCTATCTGTTGGTGGCACTGGTCGACCTCGATAACTTCAAGGCACTCAACGACAACCATGGCCACTCGGCGGGCGACCGGGCGCTGGTGCAAGTCGCAAAGGCCCTGCAGTCCACCACTCGCAACACGGCGATCATCGCCCGCAGCGGTGGAGAAGAGTTCGTGATCGCAGACACGATGTCGTCTCTTGATCCCACGCCGCTGGCTCAACTGATCTGTGACGCGATCGCGGCCCTCCCCGTTCGAGTCACCGCGAGTGTCGGCACCGCGTGCGCTGCACTCGGTGATGTATATGACAGAGGGCGCCAACCGCTGATCGAGCAGCTCGTCACCGCAGCGGACGCCGCGATGTATCACGCTAAACGCAGTGGCGGCAATCGGATTCATCATCACAGTACGAGTGACCCCTGGTCGGGCATAACCAATCCGGCGCAACCGACCGAGATCTGATCCGGGCAATAGCAACTCGACCCGAACTCACGGTTACAACGACAGCACGGCATCGAAGGACCGATGCACATGGCCCGACCTGGCCCACCCACCGGTCAGCCTGTGCGCTCGTCCTGTGGGGCGGGGGCGAATCGGATCGATTCAGGTCGGCATGCTCCACGCCACGTATGAGCGCAGCAGAACAATGCCGAAGCCGCCGAGCAATGACGAAACTGTCGCCATCGCGCTCGAATGTGATGGAAGGATGCAATGTGAGATGGCCATCGGCCGATCTGAGTACACATGCCTGTGCATCGCAGGTTGCCGAACTCGCCGCCCGCTCGACGTAAGGGGTCGGAATGGACCTTCCCGCGCTTCTGCGACCCGTCGTCGCAGCCGCGTCCGAACATGCCGAACGCGTCGATTCCGAGGGCGTGTTTCCAGTCGAGGCCGTCGCCGCGCTGCGGGAGAGCGGACTGCTCGGCCTGGTGTTGCCGACCGAGGCCGGAGGCCTCGGGGCAGGACCGGTGGAGTTCACCGAGGTGCTCGGCGAACTCGCCGCCGCCTGCGGCTCCACCGCAATGATCTACCTGATGCACGTCTCCGCTGCGGTCGCCGTCGCCGCCGCGCCCCCGACCGCGCCAACGAATCTGGTGTCCGCGCTGGCGAGTGGCGTCGCGCTGGGGACGCTGGCATTCAGCGAGAGGGGGTCGCGGTCGCATTTCTGGGCTCCGGTCTCAACCGCCACATCGGCCGGTGACACGGTCCGGATCAAAGCCGACAAGAGTTTTGTGACATCGGCCGGTTACGCCGACCTGTACGTCGTTTCGTGCGGATCGACATCGGGTGTGGCCGGCGAGGTCGACATGTACGCGGTACCAGCCGGGACCGCCGGCCTGCAGGTCGCCGGGCGTTTCGTCGGACTTGGTCTGCGCGGCAACGCATCCGCACCCATGACCGTCGCCGTCGAGATACCCGCCGCTCAGCGGATGGGCGATGTCGCGGGCGGCTTCGCGATGATGATGCAGACCGTGCTGCCCTGGTTCAACCTCGGCAATGCCGCGGTCTCGGTAGGCCTGGCGGCCAGCGCCCAAGCAGCCGCGCTCACCCACGTCAGCGGCACTCGACTCGAGCATCTCGGTGAATCGCTGGCCCAGTTGCCGACGATCCGGGCCCAGATTGCCCGCACCGGCATTGCTTTGGCGACACAACGCGCGTACCTCCGGCTGGCCGCCGACAGTGTGGCCACACCGGACGACGACACCATGACCCACGTACTCGGCGTCAAGGCATCCGCCAACGACGCAGCGATGGTCATCACCGAGTCGGCGATGCGGGTCTGCGGCGGCGCCGCCTTCTCCAAACAACTTCCGATCGAGCGGGCATTTCGCGATGCGCGGGCCGGAGCGGTGATGGCACCCACCGCTGACTTGCTGTACGACCTTTACGGCAAAGCCGTCACCGGGCTGCCCCTCTTCTAGGAAGACAGGTTGCGATCATGGCTGAAGCACCGCTCGACAACGACGAGATCCGCGCCGGTGCTTAGGCTGACGATGCGATCGCCGCGGGTGGGCGACGAGACGGCGGAGGTCGCCGGACCTCAATCCATCGGGTTCAGTTGATGTGCTTGGCGAACCATTCGATGGGCAGTTCGGGATGAGCGCCGAAGAAACTTCTTGCCTGTGTTTGCTCGCCGCCCCTCCTTCGGGGGTGAAACCACCACCGAAGGGGGGCCGCCGAGGCTGCCATACCGATCAGGATCTACGCGGCGTGGTGACGACCTCCCGAGCCGTTGCCGCCGTAGAGGAGCCGGAACCGTTGCGCGTGCCGCGCCGAACCGCCGTTGCTACCGGCAGAGGACCCGGAAGCCTTTGCGTGACGACCACTTTGGCCTGCGGTGGAGCTGGGAGCATTCGCGTGACTGCCGCCTTGATCGCCCTTGGACCCGGAGTCGGTGCCGCCCGTCTTCGTCGGCTTGCCACTCTGATCCGTCGTCGACCCGGTGTCCGTCGTGCCCGTCTTCGTCGGCTTCCCACTCTGATCCGTCGTCGACCCAGAGTCCTTGCCCGTCGTCGTCGGCTTGGCACTCTGATCCGTCGTCGACCCGGCGTCCGTCGCGCCCGTCGTCGTCTTGGGCTTCAGCGCCCGCGGCGTCTTGAGAGACACCGTGCCGGCCGTCAGGCTGGGCAATGCGGCCGGGGCCTTGAGGGCGGTAAGGCTGGTGAGTTTCAAACCCATTGCCGCCGGGATTGACGGCGGCACAAGCGCATTCACAATCGTCTGCACCAGCGTCTGGAACGCGGGAATGGCACCGGGAAGTTCAAGGGCACCCCCCGGAAAACTCTGTTGGTTGAGAAGGCCGCCCGACAACACGGTGATCAACGCCGGAGGCAGGCCCACGAGCGATGCCAGGTTGGGTCCAAACCCTCCGTTGAGCACCCCGCCCAGGACCGTCGCAGGGGCGGTGACGACGGCGTCCAAGAAGGCCGCCGGACCCTGCGCCGGCGGCGCTGATGACGTTGTCGATCGCCGCGCCGGTCGCCCCTGCCGCGTTGATCACCGGACCGATGGCCCCGACGACTGCTTCCGAGAGGGGTGAGAGGACGCCACCATTGGTGACGGCGTTGATCACGTTCACCACGTTCTGCAACGGGTTTGAGAGGATGGCGCCGACCGGTCCGAGATGGGTGTTGATCGCGTTCACCACGTTCTGCAACGGCTCGGCGATCACGTCGAGGGCCGGGGCGACGACCCCGGTAACCGGGAACACCGTCGTCAGGCCGGCCAGCAGCAAGTTGTTGATCGCGCCCTCGATGTTGGCGCTCGTGAAGTCACCGACAGCGCTTTGCAGGAGTGGGGGCACAGTTGTCGTCAGGGCGGTCGAAACCTGTGAGAGAGCGGTTTGAATCGCCGTCAGAAGGGCTTGCACCGCGCCAGGGGTCGCCGCGAGCTGCGACGACACCGTTGTGGAGTTTGCCGAACCCGTCGTCGTCGCTGCGCTGGCCACCCCCGCGGCGGTCGTTGGGAGCAACTTCAGCAGTGCCTGGACCGCGGCGACCTGGTTCGAGAGGATCTTGCTCAGAATCGGTGCGGGATCCGCCGCAGCCGTGGCAATGATGGGTTTCAAATTGGCAATGGTGTCTTGAAAGACCTGTGCGTAGGCATCGAAGGGGTTCGCCAGCGCTGCCAGTTGGGCCTCGGCCGAGCGAATCGATGGCAGGTGGATGTCGGGCATCGGCGGCGCCATGGGCGAGACAACGATGACACTGGCACCGACGAGTGCGACGCCTGCGGTGAGGTAGGAACGGGTGGTTGCTTGCCGAGCGGCGACGTACATGCAGTTGTCCTTTGATTACACTTTTGTAAGCCTGGTCACAGGGAAACTAATCCCGTTTATCGACGAGTAACAAGTCGCTTCAAGGAATCCGCAGGAGACTGCCAGCGACAGACCAACAAGCGACATCAGCTAGCCATCTGCACAGCTTCGTAGCTGGTCAAGCGATTAATGCGTCGTTGCCGACCTCTCAGTAGTCGATCTGCAATATGTTGGGAAAGCCCTCGCATATCTAAACCATTAAGTAGTGCGCGTAATTCGCCATGTCCGTAATTCGGCGCGACATTGAATTTGTTTGGCTAATAGACAGTCGTCATTATCGTGGCTGCCACAGAGAAGTTCAGTTCGTTTCCGGTGCGCGATCGGCGGCGTGCGGCACTGGCGACCCATGGTGTGCCCGCGCAGATCCTGATCGACGACGGCAAGGCGATCCGTCGTGAGCACGGCATCGAACAGGTTGACTCAACCGCGTTCGCCGACCACGACGGGCAAGATCGAGCGACTACATCGGAGTTCGCGTGCTGAATTCCTTTGCAGTCGAGCGGTTTTCACGTACCTGAAGGTGCCCGACAGGCATTGAATCAGTGGGGGCCTTCTACAACACCAACCGCCCCCATCAAGCGATGGACATCCTCACCCCTGGGCAACGGTTCACCGCCGGCCAGTCGGCGACGGCGGGCGCAGTACCGGAACCGGTCGGCGATCATCGGCGGGGGTCGGACGGGGTGAGCAGTCCGTCATGATGCGACATTGCTTGTCAGCCAATTGCCCACATAGTTGAACGTCTCCGCGACGGTGTCGCCGAACTGGCCGGGGGCGGCAGCGCACTTCGCACACGGGGTGAATCCGTGGGTGGCACCTTGCACGAAGGCCAGGGTGCGGCTGGTCGCTTGGGTCGCGTTTTCGTAGTACATCTCCGACGGTACGAGCCAGTAGTGCCCAGTCATCGACAGGATGAGCAGCGGCGATTTGATGCCGTGCACGTTGTTGACGGTGGCCGTGTTGGTCGATGCCCAGTCGAAGCCGGTCATCGAGTCCGCTGTGATTCTGGGGTGATCGGTGCGGATGGCCGCTATGGACAGGAAGGTGTCTGCGGTGAATCCGCCTTTGTCGCGGTCCCATGCGTTGTTGTCGTCGGGTGCTGCCGATGACTCGCGCACAGATGGCACGATCTGTGGGATGTCGCCGTTGGGATGAGCTGGCGAGATGAGTGGGTACTTGCCGCGGGTGTGGGCGAGCAGGCTGTTATCGGCTTCCCACAGCCGGGCGGCGTCGCGGCCGACGGGCATCGGCGGGTGGGCACTGTATTGGCCTGCGCCGTTGGCGGCTTGCTGACGCAGCGTCTGCGCCTGTCCCATCAGGTGGTTCTCTCGAGCGGATTGGCCGTCGAGATAGCGTTCGACGAACGCTGTGTCATATCGGACGGTGGTATCAGCGTGGTAGCCGTTCGCGGGCGAGAACATGTCCAGCGACGCGTCGCGCGCGGTGAGGTTCTGCTCGTCGGTCACAGACGCGTCAAGGGCGGTCAGGTCTGAAAATGCGATGCCGGGAATCGCGTCGAGTAGCACGACGCCGTCCGCGGCCGGCAGGTGTGCGAGGTCATCGCTGCAGGGATCGAGCCGCTCTGGGGCCTGGCATGCACCAAGGCCGTTTTGAGCGACGTTCTGGTAGTAGGACATGATCGCGCCACCGCCACTCCATCCAACAAGAACCACTTTGTGGACCGTGGGCAGCTGGTGCAGGTAGTCGACGCCAGCGGACACGTCGAGTGCAAGCTTGTCCCACTCGACGGCGGCCTGGTCGGCGTACTGCGATTTCACGCACAGGACGGTGAAGCCTCGCTTGGCGAGTTCCAGGCAGGGGATGCTGCCGATGAAGTTGTCGTTCTCGTGAGTGAGGATCAGACCCGTTGCGCGGTTGGCGTTCTCGGTCTCGGGTTCGTAGAGGGCGGCGATGATGTGATCGTCGCCCAGTAACACGGCAGACACCCGAGATGTGTTCTTGGACGGGTTGTTCGCGGCAGTTTCATGGGTTGACCGGAATGCCAGGTAGGACCCGACGAGTATGGCGCACAGTGCGATAGCCAGGAGTGACAGCCACAGAGTTCGCCGACGGCGGTCCGCTGTTGGGATTGCCATGAACACCTTTCGTCAGGTCATACCAAGATAGTGAAATAGCCTTCGGCGCGGTCTAACTGTAGTACCAAGCCATGGGTGAGGATAACGAATGATCCTCGCGGGAGTAGGGCTTTTCGGATGGCTCGTAGTCAAATGAGTAACGCGGACCCGCACTAGCGCTATGCGGAGAAACATTGCGGTACAGAAGCAGTCGCTTCCCAGCGAGGCGCCGGATGGTGGCGCGATCCGATGTCAAGGCAGGTGAAGTGTTGCCATCCGTACGCGAGAGGTGTTGGCGTGCAGAGTGAACCAATCTTCGATCTCGATCGCTGCGTCAAAGGACGCAACGTCGATCCCCTCTTCTGGAGGCCCTTTTTCAGCGGAAATGTTTGTGTGGCACCAGCGCGGCAACGGATTTCATGATATTTGGAGTCGCGGCATCCCCCGTCGTTATCGACGGATCGATCCGTTCTGCCAACTGTGCCGTGGACGGAGTGGACCTGAAGCGGCGATCATTGCAATGACATCCGTTTTGCCTGTGCCGGTCGTTCGCCAGTCGCCGTCGGACGCGTCGGCAGCGCCGCGGAAGTGGCAGTCGACGGCGGCCGGGCTCGTTTCCTTGGACCCTGGGTAGGCGGATACCTGTTGCGGGATACAGGGCGCAGTCTTACACGGCCTGATCAAGAACGCGGAGTGCGAAGACGCCCAACGACTTACGCGCAGCCCAAATCCGCGCACGAGGCCCTGACTTCAGGCGGTCGCATGGATATCGCCGGGCGCCCGGCGCGCTGACCACTTCAGCGCGGCGAATACTTTCAATGGCACTGCACACCCAGGGGGGCCGAAAAACGCTCAGCCGACGATCGACATGCCGCCGGCAAAGTATAGAACGATCACTCAGAAGTTCTTGAACTGCAAGAACGTGCAGCTCATGGCTTGCTGCCTAATGCCGCCGCGCAGGTCCGTCAAGTACTGGAGTACAGCGTCACATTTGGAACGTACAGTGACGCTTGACACAATGTGCGATGCCATTTTAGTCTGTCGACGGCAGACCACCGCCTGCGACGAACCATCCCACCGCGGGCACTGAGAACTTCCGCAAGGAGATCACCGCATGAGGAAATTGATGCGCCCCCTGGCCGCGTGCGCGGTGGGTCTGGCAATCGTGGCCGGCTCTACCGCCTGCAACCGCGACTCCGGCCAATCGGCGACGACGGTTGGGTACAGCACATACACGGTGTCCAACCCGTTCTTCGCGGGCATGCAGAAAGGTCTCGACGCCGGCAGCAGCCAGCACGGCTACCAGATGGTGACCACGAACGCGAATGGTGAACCGAGCCAACAAGTCAGCGACATCGAGAACCTGTTGAACCGCGGTGCCCAGTACCTCTTGCTCACACCGGCAGACGGCAAGGCCGTCACGCCTGCATTGAACGCGGCCAAGGCCAAGAACGTCTCGGTCATCTCGATCGCCGACTCTGTAGAGGCAGACATCACCTCGACCGTGAACCTCGACAACGTCGCTGCCGGCCAGATGGCTGCCCAGCAGATCGTCCAGCACCTGAACACGGTGAACGGTGGGCCGCGCGGCAACGTTGTCAACATCACCGGGATCATCGGGACGCCTTCTGCCTCCGACCGGAACAAGGGATTCCTCGGCGAGATCGCAAAGTATTCCGACATCAAGATCGTGGCCACCCAGGATGGCGGCTACGACACGGAGAAGTCGAACGCGGCGATGAGCGACATCCTGCAGGCCAACCCGAAGGTCGACGCAGTGTTCAACGGGAACGATGCCGAGGCGGTCGGTGTCAGCGCCGCCATCGAGGCCGCCGGACGATTCAAGCCAGTGGGCGCCCCCGGGCACATCTACGTGATCGGTGTCGACGGCTCGAAGCCGGCGATCGCCAACATCCGTGCCGGTATCCAGGACGCCTCGGTCAGCCAGAACCCGATCAAGATGGCCGAGAAGGCGATCGCGTTGGTCGCTGACCTCCAGGCGGGCAAGGAAGTTCCGAAGAACGTCGTGTGGCCGGCGCAGCTGATCACCAAGCAAAACATTGACTCACCCGAGGTCAAGGAATACGGCATCTGGGCCGATGAGGTGCAATGAGATCCGATGCGGCGGAGCTCACGCTGGAATCGCTCACCAAGTCCTACGGTGGAGTGCACGCGCTCACCGAGGTCACCGTAGCGCTGAAGCCTGGCACCGTAGTCGCGCTCGCTGGTGAGAACGGCGCGGGCAAGTCAACGCTGATCAAGATCCTCGCGGGAGCCGTGTCCGCCGACCGAGGCCGGGTGTTGCTCAACGGCACCGAGCTGCCTGCCGACCCCAAGCGGGTCATCGAAGCCGGTGTCAGCGTTATCTACCAGGAGTTGACCGACATTCCCGACATGTCCGTTGTAGACAACGTCATGTTGGGCCGTCCGATGCACAACGCCAACGTCACCAACCGACGCGGAAACGAGCGCGCCGCTCGCGATGCGCTATCTCGGGTTGGCCTCACCGAGATCGACGTAACCCGACCCGTTCGGTCGCTAACCCTCGCGCAGCGTCAACTAGTGGAGATCGCCAGATGTCTGGCACGGGAAGCTCGCGTACTCGTGTTCGACGAGCCCACCTCCGCACTACATGAACGCGACGTCGAGAACCTGCACGCCTTGATCGGACGGCTCAAGCAGGACGGACTGACCATCGTCTACGTCAGCCACCACCTCGACGAGCTGTTCGCCATCGCCGACAGGATCTGCGTGTTGCGTGACGGGCGGCTGATCGATGACCGGCCGATTGCCGAATGGACTGAACAGTCGCTGGTCAAGGCCATGCTCGCCAAGGATCTGGAGCAAGCCTATCCATATGAGTCCCGGGACCTCGGCGACGTCCGATTGTCGGTGCGCGACTTGACCGCGCCCGGCATCCGCAACGCCACCCTGACCGCGCGTGCCGGTGAGATCGTCGGCCTGGTCGGTCTCGCCGGCGCAGGCCGTACCGAGTTGATGAAGGCGATCGCCGGGATCAACGCTTCCTCTGGCGGAACCATCGCGCGCGACGCCACATCACTGAGAACGGGCAGCATCGTGGCCGCCAAGAAACTCGGAATCGTCTACTCGCCAGAGGATAGAAAGACTGAAGGGGTGATCCTGGACAAGAGCATTCAGGACAACATGATCTACGGCCTCTATGCCCGCGTCTCCCGCTACGGAATCCGGATGCCAGCGGTTCAGCGGAAGTTCGCGGCAAACGCAATGAAGAACTTTGGTGTCAAGGCGGATTCACCATCCACCGCCGTTGGGATGTTGTCCGGAGGAAACCAGCAGAAGGTAGTCCTCGCGCGCGCCGCGGCAGCCCAACCGGCCATCATGCTGCTGGACGACCCAACCCGCGGTGTCGATGTCGGCGCGAAATCGGGTATCTATCAACAGATCATCGAACTCGCGAAGACAGGCGTTGCCGTTCTGCTGACGAGTTCGGACACCGACGAAGTTCTGGCGATGGCCGACCGCGTCTACGTACTTCGAGCGGGAAGGCTGGTGGGCGAGGTGGCCCGATCAGAGTACGACCGCGAACGTATCCTCCATCTCGCTGCGGCGGGCTAAGCGAAAGCGCACACCATGATCACGACGACTACCGGAACGTCGCCCGCACGCGATGGGCGCACTACGTCAGAAGCCGCGCGCACCAATAGGACCGACGCTGTCCGCCGGATGGCCAGAAGCCCGCTGTTCCCCATCATCGCGGCCTTGGTCGTGGCATGCATTGTGATGTTCATCCTGACGCCAAAATTTCTCACCACGTCGAATCTGACCAACATCGTGACCCAGTCGTCGATCGTCGGAATAGCGGCCGTCGGAGCGACATTCATCATCATCACCGGAGGTATCGACCTCTCGGTCGGCTCCAACGTCGCGTTGTCAGGCATGCTGGCCGCCACTTTGGTCGGCGGCGGACTCAACGGCATGGTCGGTGTTCTCTTGACCATCGTCGTCGGCACTGCCATCGGCGCGCTAAACGGCTTCTCGGTGACCGTGCTGCGACTGGCCCCGTTCATCGTCACCCTCGCAGTGCTAGGCATGGGCCGAGGATTGACCCTTCAGATCAGCGGTGGCCAGAGTGTGTACGACCTGCCCGCTTCGTTCACCTGGCTGGGCGGCGGCACGCTCCTCGGACTGCCCGTCCCCGTCATCACGACCGTGCTGGTGTTCGCCATCGGATACTTCGTGCTGAGCCGGACCACGTTCGGCCATCAGGTCTACGCCGTTGGAGGAAACCGGGAAGCGGCGCGTCTGGCCGGCATCCGTGATCGCCGTGTCCTGTTTCTGGTCTACGCCATCGCCGGCGTGTGCGCGGGCATCGCAGCCATCACCCTGGTCGGCCGGCTCGGCTCCGCAACGCCGACTGCGGCAACGGGTCTGGAATTGCAGGTGATCGCTGCAGTGGTCATCGGTGGCACGAGTCTCTTCGGCGGTAAGGGAAGCATGGCCGGAACCTTCGTCGGCGTGCTGCTCATCGGGGTGATCAACAACGGCTTGACCCTTCTCAATGTCAGCCCGTTCTGGGTTCAGTTCATGCAGGGCGCACTGATCTTCATCGCCGTGCTGTTGGACTCCTACAACACCCGCAGGTTGTCCAAAGGCAAGCGTTAGGCGTCGGAGAACACCATGGGGTGGAGGGTCCGCCTGCCGATCAATTGATGCGGCGGCGGTCCACGACGAACCAGATCCCAACTGCTGGCTCGTCGAACGGGTTGCCGAGCCGATGCGGAATCGTGGAGTCGAAGTTGAGACTGTCACCTGGGCCGAGCACCTGACGCGCGAACGCCACCTGAACTTCAAGTCGGCCAGACAGCAGATGGATGTACTCGATGCCACCGTGGTTCATCAGATTGTCCGCCGGGCACGATTCGGTGCCCGGTGGGTAAGTCACCCGGAGGAACTCCACATCGGGATCATGAGCGGGAGTGAGTCGCTCCCAGCGAACGCCGTTGAGGTACAGGTCGGGCCGCTCGTCGCTGCGTTGTAATCCTGGCAACGTCCCCACCTCGGCCAGCGCAACGATCTCCGCACCACTGGCCGCGGCGGCATCTACCTTGCGCAGGCAGATCTTCATCTCGGTGGACGCTTCGGAGGCCATGTTGGGTTTTGGGTGCTCGGTTCCCATCAATGAGTCCAGCGACAGCCCCAGCTCGGTGGTGATCGCATACAGCGTCCCTACCGATGGTGCCGCACGACCGAGTTCCACCTGGGAGATGAAGCTCGGCGACAGGTCGACGCGGCGCGCCAGCTCGCGCAGCGACATCTTCGCCGCTTCACGGGCGGTGCGCAGTCGCTGCCCCATGGACACGCCCGGCTGTCCGGCGTTGTCCGCCGTGAGCTCTGAGACCGCTTCGCTCATTGCGACACACCTTTCGCCAAGGAACCGCAAACTTATTGTTTCACCCGCAGCTAGCCTTCGCATCCTGGTGCTCATTGCCTTCGACCAACTCGAATCCAAAGCCGACTGACTCCATGGCACCACTCACCGTTGCCCCAAGCGTGTAATACCAAGCTACATTGCGGGGGTGGTGATTCCGCTCGTCGGTGCCGATTCGATGCCGCCCGTCGGCCCGCCAACCGCCACCGCGACGGCGTCCTCGCCATTCAGAGGCACCCGATCGCCCTGAGCTTATGCAGACGTTCACGCCGAAGCTGGTCGTGGTCGGCGCGGGTCTCCCAGCCGACGGCCGGGCCGCCGTAAGTGGCGGTGTTGAGGACTGGTCCATACCCTCTGGGCCCTCAGGGCAGTTCTCAGGACCGGATCCGTGTTTCTCGCCGATCGGGCACTTACTGGCTTGCATCGTCGAAAGGGCTTCTACACCAATACCATTCCGCCGTCTATCGCCATCACCTGGCCGGTGATGAAGTCACTGTCCGCGCTGGCGAGAAAGACTGCGGTCGGGACAATGTCCTCCACCCGTGCGGCGCGGCCGAGCAATGCTCCGGAGGCGAAGGCGGCGAAGGCGTCGCCCTCCTTCTCGGCCGCATTGATGTCGACCATGTCCTTGTCCAGCTGCGTCCACAACGGGGTGTCCACGACGCCCGGGGAAAAGCCGTTCACCGTGATGTGCTTGTCCGCCAACGCGCGAGCCCCGGCCTGAATGATCGCTACCACCGCGAATTTGCTTGCGCAGTAGGGAACGAACTCTGCGTAGCCCTGCCGCGAGGCGATCGATGCAGTGTTGATGATCTTTCCCCCAGTGCCCTGGGCGATCATCTGCTTAGCGGCTTCCTGAGTTCCGATCAGGACGCCCAACGCATTGACGTCCATGACCAGGTTCCAGTTGTCCTCGGTGACGTCGAGAAACTGCATCGGCTTGTTCAGGCCGGCGTTGTTGAACATCGCGTCCAGGGCGCCGAATTCGTCCACTGTCTTGGCGATCGCCGCGCGCACGGTGTCTCGTTTGGTGACGTCCATCCCGACGCTGACGGCCGGGTAGCCCTCATCGCGCAGCTTCGCGGCAACGGCATCGGCAGCGCCGACGTTGATGTCGCCGACCGCGACGTTGGCTCCTTCCGCGGCCAGGCCGCGGGCGATCCCGGCACCCATCCCTTGAGCCGCTCCGGTGACGAGCACGGTCCGACCCTTCAATCGGTCAACCATTTCCTTCTCCTGTCTGTGTTCGGCGAAGTCAGTGGAAGACCACGCCGCCATTGACGTCCAACGACGCCCCGGTGATGTACGACGCCGCCGGGGACGCCAGCCACACGATGGCATTGGCGATCGCCGAGGGGGGTCCAGCGACGTTGAGCGGGATCTTGGCCCACTCGATGTCCTTCATCTCCTCGAACGTGATGCCGCGCTCGTCGGCTTCGGTGTGTAGGGCCGCGCGGTGCATCTTCGTGTCGATGTTTCCGGGACACACCGTGTTGACCCGGATGTGCGGCGCCAGTTCCTCAGCCAACGCTTGTGCGAAGACGATGACGGCGGCCTTCGACGCGCAGTAGGACGAGAAGTAGGCATGCCCTGAGCGGCCCCACCACGACGAGATGAACGTGATGGTGCCGTCCTCGCGTGACAGCAATGGGCTCAACGATCGGGTTAGCAGAAACGGGCCAGTGAGGTTGACGTCCATCACTTTTCGAAATTCTGCCGGGTCCAGCTCGGTGACCGCGGCCGCGTTTTGGACGATCCCGGCGACCAAGGCGATGGTGTTCAACTGGCCGAACACCGAGCCGACCTCGGTAGCCAACGCACTCACGCTCTGTTCGTCGGTGATGTCGGTGACGAACGTCTTGACTCGGGCGCCGTCGACGCCGAAGTCTGCGGGCAGCTCACGAACTGCATCGACGGCGTCGACCGCCGCCACGTCGTATCCGCTGTCGAGAAATGCCTGCACCGTCGCGCGGCCGATACCGCCTGCTGCGCCGGTCACCAAGGCGACGGGACTCATCATGCCACCTCCACCAGGATCTTCTGCGCATCGCCAGTTGGATCGAGCAGGCGGTCGAAGCCACGCTTCACGATGTCGGCCACGGGCACGACGTCACTGACCGCTTTCTCCACCGGGAACCGTCCCGATGCCACCAGCGCGATGATCCGCGGCCAGTCGGTGACTGGATAGCACCATGTCCCGATCAGGCTGAGGTCCCGGTTAGACAGGTTCATCGGATTGATCGAGGCGGGCTTGACGTGCAGTCCGACCTGGGTGATGGTGCCGTGCGAGCGCACCGCCGTCAGTGCGGCGTTCAGGCCGGCCTCCGAACCCGAGCATTCCGCGGCCACGTCGGCTCCGATGCCGCCGGTCAGATCCTTCACTGCCGTGGTGACGTCATCGGATAGGGGGTCGAGCACCGTGGCGATGCCGAAGGAGGCAGCCAGTGCACGGCGTCGCGGATTCGGCTCGGAGATGATGATCTCGGCGGCACCGGCGGCGTGGGCGTAGAGCGCCGACAGGGCGCCGATGGGTCCCGCACCGGTGATCAGAATCGTGTCACCTGCCGTGAACCCGGTCCGGTCTATGCCGTAGGCGGCGACTGCCGAGGGTTCGATCAATGCACCCTGCTTGTCGCTGACGGTGTCCGGGAGCACGCTGACCTGGCTGGCACTGAGCACCAATTGTTCGGAGATCCCGCCGCCGTCGAAGCTGAGGCCCACGCACGCCATCTGTGGGCAGAGGTGGTTCAGTCCGCGCTTACAGAAGTAGCATTCTCCACAAAATACCAACGGCTGCACCGAAACTCGATCGCCGACGGACACTGCATCGACATCGTCGCCAACTTCGAGTACACGGGCGGACAGCTCGTGCCCGAGTACCTGAGGCGCCGCGGAACCGGTAAGGGGGTGAGGCGAGGTCGGGATGACGATCGGCCCCGCCAGGTACTCGTGGAGGTCCGTTCCGCAGATACCGCACAGTATGGGACGTAGTCGCACTTGGCCCTGGCCTCAGCGGACCCGGTTCGACAACGTCCTCCACGCGGATGTCATGCTCGTCGTAGAAAACTGCTGCGCGCATTTCGCCTCTACCCCTTCCTATTTCACTAGAATCGTCGTGCGGCGTCAAATGGTCAGCGCCACGGCGGCGATGACTTCGAGACCCTGAATGATCGACTGCAGGTGCGGGTCGACGGAGGCGATGCAACAGCCCCTTCGAGAAGTCCTGGAAGATCGTCGGCAACGACTTTCTCGAGACACTCGTAATCCCTCCGTCGATGACGACCGCCGCTCCGGTCTGGTAGGCGACGTCGCCCCTCAGCAAGAACAGGACGGTTTCGGCGATCTCTCGAGGCGAGGCGTAGCGGCCGATCGGGGTGCCGTCCTCGAATCGGCGTCGTTCCCAGTCGGGATCGTCCGGATTGACGAGTAGTTCGGAGCGACGCATCAGTGGCGTCTCGACCGGGCCGGGGCACAGGCAGTTGATCCTGACGCCGTGTGCCGCCATCTCACTGGCAGCGCTGCGAGTGAGTCCCAGGACCGCGTGCTTGGTGACCGCGTAATCCGACCGGCCCGGTGCGGATTTCAAACTCAGAATGGAACCCGTGTTGACCACGGCCCCGGTGCCTTCGGCCTTCATGTACGGCAGGACCGCCTGCAACCCCCAGAACATACTGTTGAGGTTGACGTCGATGACGCGCAGCCACTCGGCGGGCTCGGTGTCGAGGATCGACTTATGCACCCCTTCGACCCCGGCATTGTTGAAGAACAACGTCGGTGCACCGTGCTCGGCTGCAGCGGCCTCTGCGTAGCCGAACACCTGTTCCCGGTCGGCCACATCTGCCTGGTGTGGCACAACGGAATCCGTGGCTTCGTTCGCGGTCGTCTTGGCTGCGTCACCGTTGATGTCGACAGCCAGCACCTTGGAACCGGCGGCGGCGAGAGCGAGCGTCACCGCCTTGCCGATACCACTGCCTGCACCGGTAACGATCGCGGACTGTCCTGTGAAGGACCATTCATTCGTCATTGCATGATGTCCTGTCAGCCGTTCTTCCAGTTGGCCCATACCGGGCGAAGTGATCGCTCTTGAACGCCGCGTTGTATTCCGCGACGAATGCGTGACTGCGTGAGTCACTGGGCTTGGTGAATGTATGCGCGGCCACAGTGTCCTGTCGAAGTTGACACCCAAACAAGTGCGGTCCAACGGCGGCAGTCACCGCTACACCCATGGCGGCTCGAATGTGATGATGCCGAGACGATGAGCAGCGGTCCAGTTCAGTCAGCACTGCGGCACTCTTTCTCCTTCGGAGGATGGGAAGCGAAGGGGTCTCCGATGCGACGAGCGTCACATACGGTCTGATTCATGACACTAAACACTTACGCCTCCTAGTGTCAACAGTCATTTACGGCGAGGCTGGCGGTGTACAGCACCACTACTTGTTTAGGCGTTGTCGCAGTGCCCGGCAGGACGCTTGGATGCGTCGCGAACCGAGGGTGCGCCGGGTCGCGACAATGGTTGAGAGCATTCAAGGTGCGCGAAGGGACTGCGCCAAGCGGGAGCGGCAGCGGGAGTGTCACCGAGCCTGCCCGACCCTGGAGCAGAGGCGATAGCAGTTGACTTGGACGTTACCGTCGTTGCGGCGATCTGATGGATGTGCCGCCGCTCCTGCGCCGACCCGCCGCCTCGATGACGCCAAGAACGAACGCCTGGGCGTTGGCCGTCGACACGCGCGGCCATTGCTTGCTGACTCACGCCGATCGATTGGGCAGCAACGAGATTGTTCTCGAATTCAAGGCAGCGGCCAGACCCGCTACGTGTGAGCGGAGCGCGCCGCGACTCGGCTAAGTGCTCCTCTATCCCGGGTACGGAAGGGCTCCACGCAACGCCGGCAGGTTGTCGGTGAAGCGCTCGAGCTCGCCCTGTTCGATACGGTGCGCGAGTTGGACTACGACGTCATTGATCGGCGCCTTCCGCCCGACACGGCTCAGCTCCTCGACCACCCGGCCGTTGATCTGGTCGACTTCGCTGCGGCGTGACTTGATCCAGTCCTGGAGCACCGTGGACAGCGTGTGGGTCAAGACGTACTTGTCGAGAAGTATCTCCATCAGCGTGTCGACGAATCCATGGGGATTGGATTGATCCACAGTGGCGAGGCCAAAGATGGGAACCACTGATCTTCCCGCTGCGAGGGCGGCGTCGACCGCCTCGTAGCCGGCTCCCATCATCACCTCCTTCATTCCGGGATAGCGTGCCGCTTCGGCGATCGATAGATCGAGAATCGCCGACGGAACGAGTTCGGCGGCGTTGATGACCAGTTTCATCCACTTCGCCGACCGGATGTCGTCCACCACGTCGACGGCTCCGGAGTGGCGCAGCAATGACGCGATCTCCTCCTCACGGCCGGCCGTCGCCGACCCGAGGCTGCCGACGGCAAACCAGCTGCGGGACCGCGGCGAGTGACGGTCGACGACGCCCGGCTCGAACATCGCCGAGGAGATCTCGATGACCGCGCCCAAAGTGCGCTCGGCACCCAGGATCTCGGCCATGTCGTCGATCGACATGCCGTTCTGAATGCCGACTGCGATCCCATCGTCGGCGAGGTAGGGCTTGACCAGCTCGCACGCCCAGCGCGTGTCGTAGGCCTTGACCAGCATCAGCACGACGTCGAACTTGCGACGCAGTGTCGCCACCTCGCAGAAGTGCAAGACGGGTACGTCGATCAACACCTTTTCCTCGGGCGTCTCGATGCGTATGCCGTGTCGGCGAATCGCCTCGACATGGGCAGGCCACTGCTCGATGAAGGTGACGTCGTGACCGGCTTCAGCCAAGTCCGCACCGATGGCAGCTCCATTGGCGCCCGTTCCGACGATCGCGATGGATGGCATGGCTGAACCCTCCTGAGTCCGTTCGTACGTGTCGAAGTCTATTGGCGGACCAACGATTACCGCGTCCGTCAGGGATCAGTACTCGTAGTCCACGACGGCTCGCCGGGCCACGAACTCCCCCGCGATCTTGGCGGCCTTCTGGTGCTCCGGGTGAGCTTGATAAGCGTCCAGGTCCGCCTTCGACTCGTGTTCGGACACGAGGACCACGTCCCAGTGACCGACGACGGTGCCCAAGTCGGGACGCACGGTGATCGACTCGACCTCGTCGAGCGTCGCCAACGCTTCGAGCACGTCCTGCATGCGACTGATGTGCGCCAGTCGCTCTTCGTCGTCGAGTCCGTTGAGTTCGAAGGCCACGATATGCCTAATCACAAGTTGCTCCCCGAGTCGTGCGCCACGGCGGTGTTCAACAGAGATTAACACCGATGTGCGCTCGGTCATAGTGATCGTCCTGTGCGAATTTCGCCTCAACCTGTCAATTGGACGCCGCTGAGACTGCCATTCGTCGTCAGGACGGTCGGGGGGTCCGAACGGCTCCCATGATCGCGGCGGTTCAGTTCGCTCCTGGATTCTGGTCCGGTGGCGGCGCCGAGGCAGCCAGCTGGACGACACTCAGAAGGCCGGCCCCGCGGTCCAGCGATATCTGGCCTTGAGTCCGCGAGTCGTTCAGTTCGCAAGGTGCCGGGCAATCGTCGTTAGGCCAGAAGACTTTTCGGGTTCTCGTCTGGTTCCACGGGGAAGCCCTCGAGCGCCAATGATGGCGTCCAGTCTCAGTGGAGGTGCGGCTCCGCCGAGGTTGGCGAGCGCACGATGGCACGAGATCCGGCGGCGCACCGAGACCCGACTGCCTCCGGATCGCATGGACGTACCTCTTCGGTGCGCAGGCCGCGGCGACCCTCTAGTCGACGATCGCCGCGCCAGTGACGGCAGCCGCATCCGTGTTGACACGCTGTGTACATCACAGCCCGTATGTAGCATGCTGCTAAACAGTGGCACGCAGAGGAGGTCCGTGATGAGTGTTGCAGAGCTGAACATTGCCGTGGTCGGAACAGGGGCCAACGGGGCCTCCCTCGGCGCAGACATGATTCGCGCCGGATTGTCGATCACTTACATCGAACAGTGGCCAGCCCACGTCGAAGCAATGCGCGAACACGGTCTCACCGTGAACTTTCCAGACGGCACGGTGGAGCGCACGCAGATCGACGCCTACCACCTGTGTCAGGTCGCGGAACTTCGTCGACCGTTCGACATCGTGTTCGTGAGCGTAAAGACCTACGACACGCGGTGGGCGGTTGAGCTGATCAAGCCACTGCTCCACGAACAGTCCGTGGTCGTCGGTCTTCAGAACGGCATGACGTTGGACGACGTTGCCGACATCGTCGGCCCCGAGCGCACGGTCGGTGCTGTCTTGGGCATTGCGGCCAACATGTTCGAGCCTGCCGTCGTCAACCGCCAGGTGTCGCGCGGAGATACCTGGATCACCGTCGGTACGTACACCGGCGGGCATACCGCGCAGCTTGAGAATGTCCGCGACGTCCTGTCGAAGGCCGCGGTGACTGAGACATCGAGCGATATCCGTGCGGCGAAGTGGATGAAGCTCATCGCCAACATTCCCGAGATGCTTCCATCGGCGATCCTCGGCGTACCTCTGCTCACCGCAGTCCACGTGCCCGGTATCCGGGAGACCATGGACGAGGCGTCTCGCGAAGCGTATGCGCTGGCCAAGGAACTCGGAATCACCATGGTGCCGATATTCGGGATGACCGCCAAGGACGTGCCCGATTCAGATCAGTACGCCCTCGACCTGCTGGATGCCGTCCTGAAGTCGTACTCCCTCGAGGACACACGTGTCGCGGTGCTGCAGGACTGGGACAAGAAGCGGCACGCCGAACTCGACGGCTACAACGGCTACATCGTCGAGGCCCGCCGAAAGCTGGGCGGCAGCGCACCTGTGAACGAAGCAATCCTCCAGATCGCCAACAGAATCGAATCCGGAGAACTGGAGCCGAGCCTGAGCAATGCCGATCTCCTGATCGCCGCCCGCGACCACCGCTAAGACCGCGTACTGGCGCCGGGCTCGTCGGTTGGGCTGCTCGGTGTCAATAATGCCTCCTTGGGGACTGTGCGCCTGGAGCTCAGGTTGAGCCGTGGTCGGCGCTTGGTCACATTGACCCGCGTCGGGCGCCGCTGGGAATCTGCGCGCCGCACCCGTCGGTGATTCCGGACCGCGGGCCTTGCTGACTCGACGGGAAGGAGACTCCGGTCTTGATCGCTGACTACTTCTCGACGAGGTGCGTGCAACCGTGACTCCCCGGCATCGCGGCCCGCCAGGGTGGACGTCGCCGCTGCGCGTGGCCCGGCTCGGATCCGCTTAGCCGTTCGATTCGATGCCGAGGCGGTCGACGGGTCCGGCGTACGGGAGGACAAGAACCCCACCGGATTGTCTGCACGGTAGATCGCGCGTTCAAGATTGAGAAAAGCGCCGCCCTCGGGGACGAATGCAGGCAAATGGGTGGTGAGATCCACAACTTCTATTTCGTAGAAGCCCCCTCGGGTAACGCCACGCGTCACTTGTCGGACGGCAGCACGAAATTCGACTGATGGGCTAGCGTCGCCAAACCCGCCAATCAGCCGTACGTCACTCTTGATCAGAGGTGGTTTCAAATGCAGCGGAAGCTGCTCCGGTCGGGGTCGCATGCAGCTCTTTCCTGGATGACGCTCTGCCGTCACCGAGAGCAGACAGGTTGGGACGGTGGGTGTTTCCTGCGCCGCCGAGGCCGATGGGGACATACCGCCTGCGCGGCTCGTCGCCAATGCCGTGACAGCACCACATTGCGCTGATCGGACATCTCTAACAACGACTTCGCGAGATCCAGCTCTGAAAGCAGATGAGCCACCAGCTGGGGCTTACCGGCCGGGCTATCGGTACTGGGCGCGATCGCCACTGCCGGTGCCATCAACGCCGTTTCAGCCCACGTGGCCGGCGGAATCGGCGATGGTCCAGCGGTTTCCGCCCCCAGGGCGGCCAGGCGAAACATCCACACCAACTTGACAGGTGGAGTGACTTGCATCACCTCTACACCACGCATACGTTATGCAGTAGCCAGTATGCAACTTTGCAGGCAGATGCTCTTGCACCGATGAAAGTGCCATGTGCCGGGCGATGTGCCACCACGCGAAAGGCCCGAATCCGGTGTTGAAACTCATTGTTGGCGGTGCAGGCTTTACTGCCGCTCTGCTCACCGCCAGCTGCGCCACGCACACCGCAACTGCGCCTGCGGCCGGTGCGCAATCGACGCACGCGATCGCTCCAAAGGTCGCCATCGCGACGGCGAAAACCATTTCCCTTCCCGGCATCGGAGGCCACGGCGATGAGGTCGTCGTCGACCCGGCCGCGCACGTCGCCTACATTGCACAAAGTCCGGACAATGACGTCGTGGTCATCGATACGGCCGCCAACAACGTCAAAGCCGTTGTGCCGCAGGTTGCGAACGCGAATGGCATTGCCTTCAGCGACTCATACGTGTTCGTTGCCGAAGCCGATGCGGGCGCTGTGGCGGTCATCGACAAACGCACCTGGAAGGTGATCGCCACCGTGCCCTCGGGCGGAAAGACGCCCGACGCCGTGTACTACGACCCACGCGAGAACAGCATCTTCGTCGCCAACGACGACTCCAACAACATGCAACAGTTCTCCGCCGCAGCACCCTTCTCCGTCCAGGGGACACTGAACCTCGACCCTGCAGGTGCCAAAACCGGCCCCGATCTAGGAACCTATTCGAGCGTCGACGACAAGATCTATCAGTCTGACGACAACAACGTCGACGTCATCGATGCGAAGACTCGGACGATTCAGAAGGTCATCACACCGCTCAGCGCCGGTGCCACCGCCAAGGACATGTACTTCGATCAAGCGCATCACCTCCTTTGGGTGGGGACCTCCGACCCAGATGTGATTGCCATCGACCCCGACAGCGGGAAGGTCGTCTATACGGTCAAGACCGCCTCCGGCATGGACCAACTTGCGGCCGACACCGATCACGGACTCTTGTTCCTCGGCGAGAGCAAGGCGGGCGTCATGGGTGTCGTCGACCTCGCGACCCACCAGAACATCGCTGATGTCAAAACAGAGTCAGGGTTCCATACCGAGGGTTATCTGCCCGGTTCCCACCTTGTCTACGCCTACCTCAACACTTCCAACACGATCCAGGTCGACACCGTCAACACGCCATGACGACGAAATGGCAGCCGTGACACCGGGCGTGGCTGGCCGGGTCAGCCGCCGGTGGCGGTTTGGACGATTTTGACGACCACCATGACTGCGGCCACGATCAGGTAGCCGCGCAAGGTGAGCAATCCCGCTTTGCGCAGCGGCGACATCACCGGCCGTTCCAGGGTGGCCAGCGCCGGGGTGCGCCACGTGGCCCGGTCCTGCGCGGTCAGGGCTTTCCGTTCGCTCCGGGTCAGCGACCCGGTGGCCGAGTCCTCGAGGTCGTCGAGCTGGTCGGGGTCCAGGTCGCCGAGCTCGGCGGCGGCCTGCTTGACGCGAGGCGGTCGTCGCGGCGGCGAGACAGCGCGATCAGAGCGCCCCCGACGATCCCGATCCCGGCGCCGACAGCGAATCCGATCGATGTAGGTGCTGGTCGTCAGGTCGGGGAAGAAGGTCGCCGCGGTCAGTGCCAGCGACAGCAGCACCAGGATCCACACGATGGTGCTGGCGATGATGTTCTGCCGCGACCGTGTTGACCCACGGGCCCAGCACCGGCTTGTCGTTGCACAGCAGCACCAGAAACACCGTCGCCGAGGGCAGCAGCACCCCGGCGAGGGCCTGCACACCCTGGGTCAGCAGGCCCAGCACCGCGTCGGGGCTGAACGGCGACCGCCGCCGACACCGTCAGTACCACCGCGTACCCGGCGTAGAACAGCGGCGCTTCGGTGATCTTCCAGTGCAGCGAGTGGCGCCGGTTGAACGTGTCACCCAACGTGTAGGTGGTGGCCAGCCCGACCGCGTTGGCCCCGACCAGCGATGCGTTCAGCAGCAGCGATCGCGAACAACGCGCCCACGGTGTGCCCGAGATGATCAGACAGACCCGTCGCGACTGCGCCGGCGTCGGTGAAGTTGCCGAAGTCCCCGGTGCCGGCGAAGCCGAACGTCGATGCCGCCATCAGCGTCGACCCCACCGAACATGACCACGACGATACCGATGCGCAGATCGGTGCGCGCATAGCCGATCCAGCGTGGGGTGATGCGCTTGTCGACCACGTTGGACTGCTGGAAGAACAGCTGCCACGGCGCCACCGTGGTGCCCACGATCGCCACGATCAGCAGCAGCAGCGTCGAGTTCAACCCACCCGGGAACTGCGGCACCAGACCGCCGGTGATCTCGCCGACCGGGGGGTGCGCCAGCAACACCATCGCGGAACCACCAGGATGTTCACCGCGATCAGCGCGAACAGCAACCGTTCCCACCGGCGGAACGAGCCGCCGGCGACCATCGCGAACAACACCACCGCCGCCACCGGCACACTGATGTACTTCGGGAGCCCGAAGAACGACAATGCCAGTGTCACGCCGATGAATTCGGTGACGATGGTCAACGCGTTGAGGATGAACAGGTCCCCGACGCTGAACCAGCCCCAGAACTTGCCGAACCGCTCGAAGATCAGTTCGGCGTGACCGACCCCGGTGACCGCGCCCAACCGCAGCACCATCTCCTGATTGACGTAGAGCACCGGGTATCAGCAGCGCCAGCGTCCACACCAGCGCCATGCCGTAGTTCTGCCCGGCCTGACTGTAGGTGGCGACCGCGCCGGCGTCGTTGTCGCCGACCATCACGATCAGCCCCGGACCCATGATGATCAGCAGCATCCGCATCCGCTGCCACCAGCTGCGACCCTGGCCGGACGCGTGTTGTTCGATGGTGCCTAGCGCGCCGACGATGTCGCCGACGTGCGCCGAATCCATCACCGCCGATGACGGATCGGTTGCGGCTGGTGGGGTGTTTCGGCCACGCGGGCCAGATGAAAACCCCGATGAAAACAATGACATGGTCTTACCTTTCGATTCGTGCGAGAAGTCCGGAGGTGCGTTCGTGGGCGACGGGTCTCACGTCGATGTCGCGCATCAACTCGACCAGCGCCTGCGGCACGTGGGTCACCTGGGCGACGGTGAGTGGATCTCGTCCCCGGCGGAGCATCGCCGCGGGTTCACGGCGGTGCCTCCTCGGCACGGACGTGGCGTTCGTACTCGGGCGGCTCGCGGCACAGTTGGCTGTACGAGTATCTGCGGCACAGCGGAACACACGCCAATATCCACGCCTGCAATGAAACGTTGCGACGAAATAGGTGTCATGAACGAACGCCTCGGCGACGAAGGGACGGGCGCAGTCGCTGCGATCCGTCCAGTTACGAAGTGTTCAGCGTGTTTCAGGCCGCGAACGACCGAACCGGGCTGTGGCCGAGGAGGAACAACGCTGAACCTGGATACGGATGAGGTTTACCGCTGGTACTCACTGTGTTCCTCACCTCCTCGCAGCCGGGACGCACGCGGGCGCCGTGTACCGCAACACATCGGGGAGGACGCGCGGACAGAACGACCGCACGAGCACCCCTCTCGTCAGAGCTTTGGCACTGCACGGCGTATCCGCGACCGAAATCTTCGGCCGGAAGCCACTTGGGCTCAACCCTTAAGCCGGGAAGAGCTGTCCTGACCCGGGGCGTCTTTCGACGTTCGGGGTCAGTGGCCTGTATCCGTGCAGACGCCTCACCTAGCGAGGTGCTTGCATCCACAATCGTGGACGCCGAAACCAGGTGCCGTCAAGCCTATTGACGCTTTCTCAAGGCTCCGCTCGTGTCATACACAGAAAGACGCCGCCAGCCGCCCACCAAGAAATCCACTGGAGCCGGTGACAACGACACGCAGGCCCATCAGCGTCGTGCCAGCCCGACGGTCAGCCGCGGATCATCGATGCATTCCTGAGACGATTGCGGGTGATGGCACGCCACCAGCTGCTGGTAGGCATCGCGAGGCCTCAATTCGGGGATCTCCGTCGTGCACATGTCGTCGGTCTTCCAGCAACGAGTGCGGAACCGGCAGCCGCTGGGGATGTTTGACGCGCTGGGCAGTTCGCCCTGGAGCAGAATTCGCCGCCGTGCCCGTCCCTGGATGGGATCGGCGATCGGCACCGACGACAACAGCGACTGCGTGTACGGATGCGCCGGACGCTGGAAGATGTCGGCCCGCTCGCCCTGCTCCACGATCTTGCCGAGGTACATCACCGCGATTCGATGCGAGATGTGGCGCACGACAGCCAGATCGTGAGCGATGAAGAGGTAGGCGGTGCCGAGCTCAGCTTGCAGTCGCTTCAGCAGGTTGATGATCTGCGCCTGGATCGATACGTCGAGCGACGACACCGGCTCGTCGAGAATGAGCAACTTTGGATCCGACGCCAACGCGCGGGCAATGCCGACCCGCTGCCGCTGACCCCCGGACAGCTGGTGTGGATAGCGATCGGCGTAGTCGACGTTGAGCCCTGTCAGTTCGAGTAACTCATCAACACGCTTGCGGCGCATCGATTTTGGGCCACCGTCGCAACGGTTCGGCGACGATGTCGCGGATTCTCAGTCTCGGATTCAGCGACGAGAAGGGATCCTGGAACACGAATTGCATATCCTGGCGCACCTGGCGTAGGTCGCCACGACTCATCGATGCCACGTCGACGCCGTCGAAGAAGACCTTGCCCCCTGTCGGCTCGGTGAGCCTGATGATGGACCGACCGGTCGTCGACTTGCCGCACCCGGACTCTCCGACCAGACCCAATGTCTCGCCGGCACGGATGGAGAAGGACACTCCGTCGACGGCCCGAACGTGTCCTACCGTGCGCCGCAGCACCGTTGAGCGAATCGGGTACCAGGTCTGCAAGTCCGTCGACGCGCAGCAACTCGGGCGCGTTGGTCGTGTTCATCAGCGTTCCGATCGAAATGCAGGGGTCGAGAGGTCGACCGAAAGCTCGGCGAGGTGGCATGCCACCAGCCCGTCGTCCAAGTCCTTGTTCTCCAGGGCAGGGACCACCGTTCGGCACTCGGCGTTGTCAATGCCAAGCGCGCAACGCGGATGGAAGGCACAGCCCGAGGGGCGGTTGGCGACCGTAGGCGGCTGCCCGGCGATCGAGCGAAGCTCGGCATCGTCATCAGTGATTATCGGGATGCTGTCGAGCAGCCCCTTGGTGTAAGGGTGCAATGGCCGGTAGAAGATGTCATCGACCGTGCTCATCTCGATGATGCGGCCCGCGTACATCACTGCGACCCGGTCGGCGATCTCGGCGACGATGCCCAAGTCATGGCTGACGAAGATGATGGCGACGCCGGTGTCGTCTTGCAACTTCAGCAATAGTTCGATGACCTGGGCCTGCGTGGTCACGTCCAGCGCCGTGGTCGGTTCGTCGGCAAGCACGACGGATGGTTCATTGGCCAGGGCAAGCGCGATCATCGCGCGTTGGCGCATGCCGCCGGAGTATTCGTTGGAGTAGCGCCGGTATCGATCCTTGGGCGACGGCACCCCGACCTGTTCGAGGATGTCGAGCGCGCGCTGCTTGCACTGGCCCTTGCTCCAGTCCGGGTGATGTGCCCGGACCGTCTCACTTATCTGGTGACCGATCGTCAGCAAGGGGTTGAACGCGGTGAGCGCATCTTGGAACACCATGGCGATGCGGTTTCCGCGGACGTCCCGCAACAGTTTGGCGTCGGCCTGTGCCAGATCGTTGCCCTCGAAGAGGATTTGGCCACTGGCGATCCGTCCCTCGGGAGGTTTGATCAGACGCAGGATCGATTTGATCGTGGCCGTCTTTCCTGAGCCCGATTCGCCTACCAGGCCGAGTATTTCACCGCGGCGCAGATCGAAACTGACGTCGTCGACCACGTTGGCCGGACCTGTGGGCAGGTTCAGTTCGAGCACCAGGTTCCGAACCGACAAGACGACGTCGGCGGTGTCGCTGTCTCGCGTTGCGGGGGCTGCGACATGCTCAACGGTCATGATGACTCCGATGGATCGAGGACGCGCCGGACACCGATGCCCACCATCGCGAACGAGACGCACAGCAGTGCGAGCAGCAAACCGGTAAAGGTGATCGGCCACGGGGCGATGGTGATGTAGTCGCGTTCGTCGGAGATGATGAAGCCCAGCGACGTGTTCGGAGGCTGGATGCCGAAGCCAAGGAAGCTCAACGTCGCCTCGACGAGTATGACGTGTGGCAGCTCGATAATGGCCAGTGACAACAACATTGGCCAGGTGGATAGGCCAAGATGGGTGGCCAGGATCTTGGGGAAACGAGTTCCGGAGATCTTGGCGGCCTCGACGAACGCGCTGCCGCGCAACAGCAGCACCTGGGCTCGGGTGATGCGCGCATACAGCACCCAGGTGGTCAGCACCAGGACGACGACAATGGTGCGCACGCTTGGACCGAGTGCGGTCACGATGGCAAGTGCGACCAGGATCCCCGGGAACGCATTGAAGATGTCCATGACCCGGCCGAGCGCATCGTCGAGCCAACCTCCGACATAGCCGGAGATCGCCCCGATCAGCCACCCGAGTAGCGCTGAGAGGATCACCACTCCGACACCGATCAAAATCGAGGTGCGCAGCCCGAGAGCGGCCAGGCCGAAGAGGTCGCGGCCAAGATGGTCGGTGCCGAACGCATGTGGCTTCGCGGCGCTCAGCCAGAATCCCGGCTGAGCGAACGCCTGGCCCGGGTCAAGCCGGGTGATCGCACCCTGACCACCGGCGACCATCGGTCCAAACACGGCGTAGACCAACAAGATCACGAAGATCGTGCCACCGGTGAGCACGGAACCGTTGGCTAGCAGCTTCCTCCACGTCCCCCTGCCCTCGGCCTCGCCGGGGTCGAGCCGCAACGCGGTGGCTTCGAGATCCAAACTGATATCAACCATTGCCGTACCTCACCCGCGGATCGACGTACGTGTAGAAGATGTCCACGCCCAGATTGAGCACGAGGACGAGGACCGTGGCTACGAAGACAGTCGCGGTGATGAGCGGCAGATCGAACGCTGCCATCCCCTGCACGTACAGCTGACCGATGCCTGGCCACGCGAAGACGGTTTCGACGACGACAGCTCCACCGACCAGGAGGCGGGTCAGCTCCATCGTGCCCATCGCGATGGTGGGGACCGAGGCGTTTCGCAGGACGTATTGACCGAGCACGGTGCGCTGGGGCAAGCCGCGTGCGGTCGCTACCAGGACGTGCTGTTCACGCAGGACGTCGAGTGTGCTCGTGCGGATCACCGAGGTGAGTCGGCCGATCGGCGCGAGCGCAAGCGTGGCCACTGGCAGGATCAGGTGGGCGTTGATCCCGTAGCCGCTGGTCGGCAGATGGGCTGCCCGCACGGCCACGTAGACGATCAGCAGGAGGCCGACCCAGAATTCCGGCACCGACGCCAGCACGGTGCCGAACGCGACGATGCCGCGGTCGACGGCCGAACCGTGGCGCAGCGCCGCGATCGAGCCGAGGATGGTGGCCAGCAGCAGACCGACGACGAATGCACAGCCGGCCAGGATGAAAGTGTGTGGCAGCGCGGCCATCACGACGGGAAACGACTCGCGGTGCAGCGTGTACGACTTCCCGAAATCGAGCGACAGTACGTCGCCGACGAATCGGATGAACCGTTCCAGCACTGGATCGTTGAATCCGTTCGCCTGGCGGAACGCGGCCACCTGTTCGTCGGTGACGTTGGTCGGCAAGATCTTTCGTACCGGGTCGCCGAGCACCTGGAAGATCAGGAACACGACGACCATGACGACTGCCAGCACGATGATGCCGTGGATCAATCGCCGCACGACGTAGCCGAGCATCGAACGAACCACCTCCTCGTGGTGTCTGGTGTGCGACCAGGGGTCAGGACTTCGACCATTCCGACCAGTAGATGTCCTGAAGCACCGGATAGACGACGCCCTTCACACCGGCGGCCGTGGCCACTGCGTTCTGCGGGACGTCCAGCCACACCATCGGCGCCTTGTCCTTGATGTAGCGCATCACGCCCTGCCATGCCGTTGCCTGCGCGTCGATGTTCTCGATCGCCTGTGCGTCGTCGATCTGCTTCGTGAGGACCGGGTCGCAGTACGTAGAGCGGGTGCTGTCGCAGCTGTACCACGACGTCATGTTCGCGCCGGCGTTGGTGCTGGACGTGGGAACCCAGAACACGTCGGGAATCTTGAGTTTGTTGCCCGGCGCGAGCAGGCCATTCGAGATCCACTTGTCGTCGGGTTGCATGTCGATCTGGACGTTGAAGCCGATGTCGGTGAACATCTGCCCGATCGTCTGGCACTCGTTGCGGCCAACCGGCCCGTACTTGTCCGAAAGGCACATCAGGCTCAGTGAGTGCCCTGTCGCGCCGGCGTCGGCGACCAGTTTCTTCGCTTGCTCCGGATCGTAGGGATAGTCGGCGAGGTTCGGGTCGTAGCCGCTGACCGAGGGAACGATGGACTGCGCCTTGGCCGGCACCGCAAGTCCGGAGCGGACCTTGTTGATCAGGGTGTCGCGGTCGATGGCCATGTTGAGGGCCTTGCGCACGTTGAGATTGTCGAAAGGCGGGTTTTGCGTGGCGATCCGGCCCATCACCGCTTCGCCGCCAGGCATCGTCAGCTTGGCCGGAGCCTTGGTCAGCAGGTCCGGATCGAGCTGGAAGGACACCTGCACTTCGTTGGCCATCAGGGCGGCCAGCCGCGAGCCTGCCTCTGGGATCGCACGCATGTCGATCTCGCCAAGGGCGGGCTTGTCGCCCCGGTAGCCATCCGAGCGGGTGATCCGGGCGGTGTCGCCGGCGGGCGACATCGAATCGAATTGGTACGGCCCGGTTCCGATGACTTCTGTGTTCGCGTCTCCCGTGGTCTTCCCCCACCCGTCGGGTTGGATGTAGATGTAATACACCGCGCGGTCCACGAAGTTGTCCGGCTTCTTGGAGAAGATGTCGACGGTGACGTCATCGACCTTTACCGCATGATCGATGTTGGAGAGCACACTGGTGGGTTCGGACTCAGGACTGAGTCGTTTGGTCACGCTGTAGACCACGTCGTTGGCGGTCATCGGTTGGCCATTGGAGAACTTGACGCCCTTGAGCAGGTGAAAACGCCACTGACTCGGACCGATTCGCTCGTAGGACTGCGCCAGCATGGGCACCCAGATGACGTTGCCGGCACTGTCCTTGGAGACTTTGGTCAAGGTCTCCAGCACATTGCCGCCCAGCAGGATTTGCGCGGAGTTGTCCAGGTGGGCGTTGACGTCCAGACTCTTGATCGGAGACGCGACAGCGTACGTCAGCGAATCTTGCGCTCCGGTGCCGCTTCCGCCGTCGTCACCGCATGCGGTGAGCGATGCTACCGCGAGCCCCACCACACCCAATAGAGCTGCGATAGATCGCAATCCGCGACGCGATATGCTCATCGTTGAACCCTCTCGAGTCGTCCTGCTGGTTTATTGATTGAATTGTCTTTGACAGTGCGTGGTTTCGACTACGGCTGGTCGCATGGCCGGCCTCGGCGCTACCGGTCCGCCAGGCCTTCTGGTGCAAGTGGC
>CAVTKI010000034.1:0-25692 GCA_963735245.1 uncultured Actinomycetota bacterium | reverse complement strand
GCTGACATTCAGGAAGTGTCCGTGGAAGCCCGGATGATGAGCTCGGGCTGGTAGACGATGTGCTGGGGCGCGTGGTCGACGTCGGCTGCCGCAGCCAACAGATCGACGGCTGCGGTGCCGATCTGCGTGCTCGGCTGGCGGATCGAGGTCAGGGGAACCACGGCCGAGCGAGCGAAATCGATGTCGTCGTAGCCGATCAGGGCGATGTCGCGGGGCACCCGTACGTCGCCCATGAGCGTAAGAGCTTGCAGGACACCGATCGCGAGCAGGTCGTTGGCGCAGAACACCGCGTCGGGACGGTCCTCGGGACGCCGTGCCTGCAGCTGCTCTCCCGCCGTTTGCCCGGCGAGCACACTGAGCTCAGCGGTGTTGATCACTTCCAGGGAGGCGCCGGCAGTATCCGCAACTGCCTCCCGTGCGCCGCGCAAGCGGTCTCTGACCTGACGCAAGCTGAGCGGGCCGCCGACGAATGCCAGCTTGCGCCGTCCGGTTGCGCAGAGGTGATCTGCCGCGAGCCTGCCACCGGCGACGTCGTCGACCGCGACCGACGAGAACGGGGTGCCGGTGGCGTCGCGGTCGACGAGCACGACGGGGGTGCCGCGGTTGTGCAGGGCCTGCATCCGACTCAGGTCGTCGCTGACCGGGGACACCAGCAGGCCGAACACCCGCTGCTCGTCGAAGGTGTCGATGTAGGAGCGTTCCCTGCCGGCGTCGTCGTCGGAAGTACCAAGCAGCACAGTCAGATTGAGTTGCGCGGCGCGACGTTCGGCGCCGCGGGCGACGTCGGTGAAGAACGGGTTGCCGACGTCGAGGACGAGCAGTGCCACGCACCGGGATCGTTGGGCCTTGCAGTTGGCGGGCCGCGTCGTTGCGGACGAAGCCGAGTTCGTCGATGGCGGCGTGCACGCGGGCGACGGTGGCGGGGGCGACCTTGTGGGGGGCGTTGAGGACGTTGGACACCGTGCCGACGGAGACCGATGCCGCGGCGGCAACGTCACGCATTCCGGCTGCCATCTGGCCCCTCCCGCTCGGGTGGTTCGTCGACCTACCTCACCAGATCGTTCACCGGGCGGGGGCGTGGGGCCAGCCGGACGAGTTGCGTGACGTGCGCGGGAGTCAGTTCCTCCAGGCAGGTGACGCCGAGCAGGCGCATGGTGCGCGCCACTTGCTCGGACAGGATGGTGACGGCGCGCTCCACGCCCGCTTCGCCGCCGGCCATCAACCCGTACAGGTACGCGCGGCCGACGAGGGTGAACCTGGCTCCGAGTGCGATCGCGGCGACGATGTCGGCGCCGGACATGATGCCGGTGTCCAACAGGATCTCGGTGTCGTTGCCGACCTCGGCGACGACGTCGGGCAGCAGATGGAACGGAATCGGGGCGCGGTCGAGTTGGCGGCCGCCGTGGTTGGACAGCAGGATGCCGTCGACTCCGACGTCGACGACTCTGCGGGCGTCCGCGACGGTTTGGATGCCCTTGACGACGAACTTGCCCGGCCACTGGGCTTTGATCCAGGCCAGATCCTCGAACGTGACGGTGGGGTCGAACATCGAGTCGAGCAGTTCGGCGACGGTCCCCGACCAGCGATCCAGCGACGCGAACGCCAGCGGTTCGGTGGTCAGGAAGTCGATCCACCATTGCGGGCGGGGCAGCGCGTTGGCGATCGTGCCGAGGGTCAGCGCGGGCGGGATCGACATGCCGTTGCGCTTGTCGCGCAGGCGTGCCCCGGCCACGGGGACGTCGACGGTGGCCAGCAAGGTGTCGTAGCCCGCCGCGGCGGCGCGCTCGACGAGCGCCATGGACCGGTCGCGGTCCTTCCACATGTAGAGCTGAAACCAGTTGCGGCCACGAGGGTTGGCGTCCGCCACGTCCTCGATGGAGCTGGTTCCCATGGTGGACAGGGAGAACGGGATACCCGCCCGGCCGGCAACCCGGGCTCCGGCGATCTCTCCCTCGGTCTGCATCATGCGGGTGAAGCCGGTGGGGGCGATCCCGAAGGGTTGGGCGACCGGGGCGCCGAGTACCTCCCACCCGGTGTTCACCGTGGACACGTCGCGCAGGATGGCCGGCTGGAACTCGATGTCGGAGAACGCTTGTCGCGCGCGTCCGATGGACAGTTCGGCTTCGGCCGAGCCGTCGGTGTAGTCGAACGCCGCCTTCGGGGTACGCCGTTTGGCGATGCGGCGCAGATCCTCGATGGTCAACGCCTTCTCCAGGCGCCGCGTCTTGGCGTTCAACTGTGGCTTCTTGAACTGCATCAACGGTGCCAGATCGGCAGCCTTCGGGAACTGGCGCTTCATTTCAGTCCCTTCCTAGGAGTGGTCTGGCACGCGGTCGCTGCTTCGTGCCTGCGATTTCCGCGGCGTGTACCGGGCGACGAGCGCGGAGCCGGTTACGTTGGCGCGCAGCGATTCCAGATCGCCGGTGAGCAGTCCGTGCGTGCGTGCCTGGATCAGCACGTTGCCGAGTGCGGTGGCCTCGACGGGGCCGGCGAGCACCGGGACGCCGACCCGGTCGGCGACGCTCTGGCAGAGCAGCCGGTTCTGAGCGCCCCCGCCGACGACGTGCACCGTTGTCGCGGGGGTGCCGGACAGCGCCGACGCCGCCTCGACACTGTCGGCGAAGGCGGCGGCGAGGCTCTCCACGATGGCCCGCGCCGTCTCCGCCTTGGTCCTCGGGGCAGGAAGGCCCCGTTCGGTGTACCACGCGCCGATGCGGCCGGGCATGTCTCCCGGGGTCTGGAAGGAGGTGTCGTCGGTGTCGAACACCGTCGTCGGAGGTGGGCAGGCAGCGGCCTGGTCGAGCAGTTCGGCGAGGTCGATGTGCGTGCCGTCACGCTCCCAGTGCCGGATCGATTCACTGAGCAGCCACAGGCCCATGACATTGCGCAGGAATCGGATTCGTCCGTCGGCGCCGACCTCATTGGTGAAGTTGGCCGACCTGGCGGCCTCGGTCACCACTGGGTGGGTCAGCTCGACTCCCACCAATCCCCAGGTGCCACAGGAGATGTAGACGGCGGATTCGGCGGCCATCGGGATGGCGACCACCGCTGAGGCGGTGTCGTGCGAGGCGACTGCGCTGACGTGCGGCTCGCCGATCAGGCCCACCCTCGATGCGAGGTCCGGCAGAACTGGGCCAAGATCGGTCCCGGGGTCCACGACGGCGGGAAACAGCCCGGCGGGCATGCCCAGCGTGTCCATCAGCTCATCATCCCATCGGCCGTCGATTCCCAGCAGTCCGGTGGTGGAGGCGTTGGTGCGCTCGGTGACGGCCCGGCCGGTGAGCCAGTAGCCGATGAGGTCGGGTACGAGCAGTGCGGTATCGGCGACCTCGAGTGTCCCGTCGCGTTCATCGACGGCCAGCTGATAGACCGTGTTGAACGGGAGGAACTGTAATCCGTTGCGGGCATGCAGATCCTGCTGCGATACCTTCGCGTGCACGATGTCGACGCCCGCATCGCACCGGGTGTCGCGGTAATGATGGGGAAGGCCCGCGAGGGCTCCCGTTGCGGAGCAGCCCGTAGTCGACGGCCCAGGAATCGACCCCGATGCCGATCAGGTCCGGTGCCTGTCGGAGCGCCTCGGCAAGGCCACTGCACACGTGGTGAAACAGCCCGGGCACGTCCCAGTGCATCGCGGCACGCCGGCCATTCCACAGGTAGACCGGATCGTTGGCGAACCGGGCCACCGGCCGGATGTCCAGTGTCTTCGGGCCGACCGTGGCGAGCATGACCCGCCCGCTGGTGGCGCCGAGGTCCACCGCGGCGAGCTGGCCGGTGCGGCCGGTCATCGCAGGAACGCCGCCGCGACGCCCGCGTCGACCGGCACGTGCAGGCCGGTGGTGTGTGAGAAGTCCGACGTGCACAGCACGAACGCGGCGTTGGCGATGTTCTCCGGCAGAACCTCGCGTTTGAGCAAGGTGCGCTGCGCGTAGTACGAGCCGAGCTCCTCCTCGGGGACACCGTAGACGGCAGCGCGCTTGGCGCCCCAGCCACCCGCGAAGATGCCGGATCCGCGGACGACCCCGTCGGGGTTGATGCCGTTGACCTTGATGCCGTGCTCGCCGAGCTCGGCTGCGAGTAGTCGAACCTGGTGTGCCTGATCGGCTTTCGTCGCCGAGTAGGCGATGTTGTTGGGGCCGGCGAACACCGAGTTCTTCGACGAGATGTAGATGATGTCGCCGCCCAACTTCTGGTCGATGAGCGCCTTGGCGGCCGCACGCGAGACCAGGAACGAACCGCGAGCCATCACGTTGTGCTGCAGATCCCAGTCCGCTGCAGTGGTTTCCAGCAGCGTCTTCGACAGTGACAAGCCGGCGTTGTTGACGACGATGTCGATCCCGCCGAAGGCCAGGACCGTGGCGTCGATGGCGGCCTGGACGGCTGCCTCGTCGGTGACGTCGGCCGCAATCCCGGCGGCGACGTCGGCGTTGCCGATCGCCTCGGCTGCAGCACGCGCCTTGTCGGCGTCGAGGTCGGCGATCATCACGCACGCACCTTCGGCGGCCAGGCGCGTCGCAATGGCCTTGCCGATGCCCGACGCCGCACCCGTGACCAGGGCAATGCGGGTGGCCAGGGGTTTCGGTTTGGGCATCCGCGCGAGCTTGGCCTCTTCCAGGGCCCAGTATTCGATGCGGAACTTCTCGGACTCGTCGATGGGCTGGTAGCGCGAGATCGCTTCGGCGCCGCGCATCACGTTGATGGCGTTGAGGTAGAACTCGCCCGCCACCCGCGCGGTCTGCTTGTCCTTGCCGTAGCTGAACATTCCGACGCCGGGGATCAACACGATGGCCGGATCGGCGCCGCGCATCGCAGGCGATCCTTCGTCCGCGTGCCGCTCGTAGTAGGCGCGGTAGTCCTCGCGGTAGAGGGCATGTAGCTCGGCGAGGCGGGTCTTCGATTCCTCGACGCCTGCGTCTGACGGCAGGTCGAGCACCAGTGGCTTGACCTTGGTCCGCAGGAAGTGATCGGGACAGCTGGTGCCCAGCGCAGCCAGCCGCGGATGCTCCGTCGCGGCGAGGAAGTCGAGGACCGCGGGAGTGTCGGTGAAGTGCCCGACCTGAGCGTTGTCGGTGGACGCGAGGCCCCGCAGGAACGGCGCGAGCGCGGCGGCCTTGGCGCGCCGCTCGGCGGGTTCGAGGGGTTGGTAGCCGGCGATCGGTGGGCCGAACGGCTGAGGCCGGCCGTTGTGCTCGATGTAGCGCTCCGCCGTGGCGATGATCTCCAGTGAGTTTGCCTCGGCTTCCTCCGAGGTGTTTCCCCACGCCGTGATGCCGTGGCCGCCGAGGATCGTTCCGATCGCCTGCGGGTTGCGCTTCTGCACGTCGGCGATGTCCAGACCGAGCTGAAAGCCCGGGCGCCGCCACGGAATCCACACCACTCGGTCGCCGAAGATCTGCTTGGTCAGTGCCTCGCCGTCGGCCGCGGTCGCAATCGCGATGCCGGAGTCGGGGTGCAGATGGTCGACGTGGTCGGAGTCGACCAGGCCGTGCATCGCCGTGTCGATGGACGGTGCCGCGCCGCCGCGACCGTGCAGCGTGTAGTCGAACAGGCCGACCATCTCGTCTTCCCGTTCGGGCCCCGGATAGACGTCGACCAGCGCGCGCATCCGGTCCAGCCGCAGCACGGCCAGGCCCTGTTCGGTCAGCGTGCCGAGGTCACCACCGGATCCCTTGACCCACATGAGGTCGATGGATTCACCGGTCGCGGGGTCGGTGTCCGACCCCTTCGCCGAGGTGTTCCCACCGGCGTAGTTGGTGTTCTTCGGGTCGGCGCCGAGCCGGTTGGAACGGGCGATCAGGGCGGTGACTGCGGGGTGTGTCATGACGGTCCTTGGTGTCGTCGATCTTCGGAGGGTGGCTGTTCTCGAGCGGAGTCAGGCGCCCCAGGCGGATTGGGTGCCGCCGACGCGTTCGGCGACGATCCGATCCTGGTAGCCGGACTCGGCGAAGGCGCGCATCGGGTTTGCGGGCAGGCCACGCTGCGCGCGCCAGTCCGCCAACCGCGGCCGGACGTCGGTGTAGAACGCGTCCATCAGGATCTCGTTGGCGCCCAACACGTCACAGGCTTCCTGCGCGGCGGTCAGCGCGTCGGTGTCGACTGACGCCGCGCGGGCCGTCATTTCCTGGACGTTGAGGACCGACCGGATCTGTCCGGGGATCTTGGCCTCCACGTTGTGGCACTGGTCGAGCATCAGCGCCACGCCGGAATCGGGTGCCAGCCCGCCGGCGTCGAGGAGTTCGAACATGATCCGGAACAGCTGGAACGGGTCGGCCGCTCCGACGATCAGGTCGTCGTCGGCGTAGAACCGTGAGTTGAAGTCGAACGAGCCGAGCTTCCGCAGCCGCATCAACTGGGCGACGATGAACTCGATGTTGGTGCCCGGTGCGTGGTGTCCGGTGTCCAGGCACACCAGCGCGCGGTCGCCGAGCTCGCTGACGTGCGCGTAGGCGGTGCCCCAGTCCGGTACGTCCGTCACGTAGAAGGCCGGCTCGAAGAACTTGTACTCCAGCACCATTCGCTGATTCGGACCGACGTGCTGATAGATGGTGGCCAGCGACTCGGCCAGACGTTCCTGGCGTCCGCGGATGTTGCCCTGGCCGGGGTAGTTGGTGCCGTCTGCGAGCCAGATCTTCAGGTCCCGCGAGCCCGTCTGCTCCATCACCTCCAGGCAGTCCAGATGGTGTTCGATGGCCTTCTGCCGCACCGCCTTGTCGACGTGGGTGAGGCTGCCGAACTTGTAGTCGTCATCTTGGAAGGTATTGGAGTTGACGGTCCCGATCCGGACGCCGAGGTCGCCGGCGTACTCGGTCAGTGCCCGGTAGTCGTCGACCTTGTCCCACGGGATGTGCAGTGCGACAGCGGGAGCCAGCCCGGTGAACCGGTGCACGGTGGCGGCATCGGCGACCTTCTCCCGGATGTCGCGCGGAGTGCCCGGGGTTCCGAAGACCCTGAACCGGGTGCCGGAGTTCCCGAAGGCCCAGGACGGTAGTTCGATGGACAGGTCGTCCACGGCGGAGCCGAAGCCACTCGTCGTCATATCAGTTGCCTCCCTTGGCAATCACGGGCGCCGAGGTCAGGAAGTCCTCCTCGGACAGGTCGGGGGAGATGGGGGCGCCGTACCGCTCCGTCTCGATCTCCTTGAGTGTCTTGCCCTGGGTCTTCGGCGCCCAGATGGCACCGATGACCAGTGCGACGCTCAGCAGGCCGACCAGGATCAGGGCAACGACGGTGAGGCCCGTCGCGGCGAGCAGGGTGGGGAAGAAGAAGCTCAGCAGCCCGCACGCCGTCCGCACGACGAAGAACATGAAGCCCTGGGCGCTGGCGCGGTACGGAGTGGCGAACAGCTCGCTGGCCCACAGCCCGTAGAACGCTTGTGCGCCGATGCCGCTGGAGATGCCCCAGCAGACCGCGAATACCAGCAGGGTGGGCATACCGGAATCGGTGAACGTCACCAGGATGATCCAGGCGAGAATGCCCAGCGCCGCGCCGATCACGTACAGCAGTCGTTGCGACATCTTGTCGGCGAACTTCATGAACCCGAAGTACGTCGCGGCCACCGTGCAGCCCCAGACCAGGACTTGCAGCAGGTCCTGCTGGACTGCGCTGTGCAGGCCGGCTGTCTCATAGACGCGGGGCATGAAGATGCCGGCCTGTCCCGCGACGGTGTTCCAGAAGCCGTAGATCCCGATCAAGACCAGCAGGGCCATGATGTTGACGCGGCGGGAGAACAGGCCGCGGAGTCCGCTGGCGCCGATCTTCGACGCCGCGAGCTCGGCCTTGCTGGCATCGCGGGCCTCGTCCTTCCAGATCTGCGATTCGGCCAGTCCCTGGCGGATCCACCAGACGACGGCGGCGACGACGAACAGATGAAGGAAGATGAGCCGCGATCCCAGCAGCCCCAGCGGGGCGAGCACGGCGGCCAGGGCGAATCCGATCAGCGGGCCCACCGACCAGGCCAGCTGGGCGGTGCCGACGTGGCGGGCCCGCTCGATCGCGGGGGCCTGCTCGGCGATGTAGGTCCAGGAGGCGGGGATGCCCGCCCCGACGGCGATGCCCGTGATGACGAACGCCGCCAACAGCATGGTGAAGTTCATTGCGAAGGCGGCGATGAGCACGCCCACCATGTAGACGACCAGGTCGTAGGTGTAGATCGCCTTGCGGCCGAAGCGGTCACACAGCGGGCCGCCGAGGCCGGCGCCGATCGCGGCGCCAAAGGCGTTGGCGCTCAACGCTGCCAGTAACCCGACCGCGAAGTCGCTGATGCCGAACTGGGCCTGCCAGAAGCCGAGGCTGGTGGCGATGGCGATGATGGAGCCGGCCTCGATGTAGTTCGACATCGCCACCGAGATCGTCGCCCGCCAGCCCGTGGTGGCCTTTGCGCCCAGTTTCACGATGCCGTTCCTTCGGTCGTCCCGGTTGCCATCATGGTCGCCTCTCGGTTGAAACGTTTCAAAAAGTGAGTGAGGTCACCGTAGCGCGCCGTTGTGAGTCAGTCAACGCCGCATCGTCGGATGACGGAAGTCCTGCTGCACCGGCGCCGCTTCTACCTGCGACGTCGTGCACATCTCGCGCTGAACCAAAAAATGGTGGCGAGTACAGCGGCCGGGCAGACCCTCACTCGAGGTGGAAGTACTCGGACAGCGGCCGCATCTGCTCGTCGGGGTTCGCCTCGTCATCGCTGAGGAAGTACTGGGCCATGCCGGCCTGCCAGCGAGCGTTGACCTCGGTCTCGGCCATGCGTCGTTGGGCGGCGGCGAAGTCGTCGGTTTCGAGATAACCGACCACCAATCCGTCACTCTCCCTGAGGAACAGCGAATAGTTGCGCCATCCCGCGGCCGTCAAGGCCTCGAGCATGTCGGGCCAGACGTGCTGGTGCGCCGCGACGTAGTCCTGCACCCGGTCCGGCTTGAGCTGCAGCAGAAAGCACACTCTTTGCATCGGGCTCACGCTAGTCGCGGCGCGCTCCACAGCCGACGAGTGTCTGGCTGCGCCTAACTGGCGATCCGTTCGTGCGCGGTCAGCAGCGCATGGTCGACGGCGGCGCGGGCCTGGGCTGACGGTGGCGCGGCGGACAATTCGCGGACGAACTGCTCGGCGATGCTCCGCAGTTTGACGTTCGTCTCCTTCGAGCGCCAAGCCAGAACGTCGAATGCCCGCTCGGCCGAGACCCCGTAGGTCCACATCACTATGCCGATGGCCTGGTTGATGACCGCCCGGTTGGCCTCGATGATTGCGACCCTGTCCGACACCTTGCGCTGAAGGTCGGCATCGGAGGCGTCGGTGATGTCGATGTAGAAACCGGTGGTGCCGATGACCCGGCCGTCGGACTCGGTGAGGCGTTCGCCGAGCACGACCACCACGCGGATGTTGCCCTCGGTGTCGAGGATGCGGTGCCGACTGCTGAACGGCGCTCCGTGCCGCAGGACCTGATCGATGATCTCGGCTACCGCGGGCTTGTCCTCGGGATGCTTGTGGGACAGGATGAGTTCGGTTGTGGGAGTGACGGTCCCAGGCTGGTATCCGTGCATCCGCGCAACCGCGTCCGACCACTCCCACCGGTCATCGGCGATGAGGTAGCGAAAACTGCCGACCCGCTCGAAGTGCGACGACGCAGTGCCCAGCGCCGTGTCGAGTGGTGCGGTCGGGTCTTGGATGTACATCACAGCTTCCTCCTGCGATATGCCTGGACGGCCTGATGGGTCAGTCGTTCCTGTTGTGGGGTCGGTTCGTGCGTTCCGGTTGGCGGGATCGGAGTTCGGCGTTGTCCGATTCGAGCTGGGAGTTGTCGGATTCCAGTGCGGTGTTGCGCGCTTCCAGCCCGAGGATCTGGCTCACGCCGGCGAGGTTGACCCCACTTGCGAGGAGCTCGGCGATTCGGGCGAGCCGATCGAGATCGTCGTCGCTGTAGCGCCGGGTGCCACCCTCGGTGCGTGCGGGGGTGAGCAATCCGCGACTTTCATAGAGACGCAGGGTCTGGGGACTGACACCGGATAACTCGGAGGTCACCGAGATGCCGTAGACCCCACGCTGGGCGCGGGATGAAGATTCGTCGTTCAACGCTGCCTTTCGCTAGGGCCGGTCAGATTCTGGCGATAATCTAGCACCGAGCCCACACGAAATCTATGCCTACGGCCATAGATATTCTGCGAATTTCACGAGAGGCACCGCAGGCGTTGATCGACGCCGCGACGTCAGCCCTTCGCGGGGTTCAGCACGACCTTCGTCCAGCCCTTGTCGCGGTCGTCGAAGTGCCGGTAGGCGTCGGGCGCGTCGCCGAGACCGAGGTTGTGCGACACCAGCATCGACGGCTTCGCCCTGTCGTGGTGGATCAGGTCGCGCAGGTGGCGGTTGTAGTTCTTCACGTTGGCCTGCCCCGTGCCGACGGTCTGGCCCTTGAAGAAGAAGGTGCCGAAGTCGAACGCCATCTGCCCCTTCTTGGCCAGGTCGTCCTCCGCGCCGGGGTCCTCGGGTACGAACACGCCCACCACACCGATTCCGCCGGTCGGCCGGACGACGTCGACGAGTGCGTTCATCGTGAGGTTGGACCGCTCGTGGCCCTCGGCGTCGTGGGCCTGGTAACCGACGGCCTCGACGCCGCGATCGGTGCCCTCGCCACCGGTCGCGTCCTTGATCTGCTCGACCGGATCGCCCTTGCTCGAGTCGATGCCCGTCGCGCCGAACTTCTCCGCAAGCGCGAGGCGCTCGGCGATGTGATCGACGACGAACACCTGGGCCGCCCCCTGGATCACCGCGGAGTACGCGGCCATCACCCCGACCGGGCCCGCACCGTAGACGGTGACGCTGTCGCCTGGCTGAACCTTGGCCAGCCGCGTCCCGTGCCACCCGGTCGGGAAGATGTCGGCCAGCATGACGTAGTCGTTCTCCTTCTCCACGCTGTCCTCGGGGAGCTGCAGCGCGTTGAAGTCGGCGAACGGCACGCGCAGATACTCGGCCTGCCCACCGTTGTACGGTCCCATCTCGGCGTATCCGTAGGCGCCGCCCGCATTCGGCGCGTTCACGGTCAGGCAGAAGCCGGTCAGTCCGCGCTCACAGTTCTTGCAGAATCCGCAGCCGATGTTGAACGGCAGACAGACGCGGTCGCCGACCTTGACGCTCACCACGCCCGGTCCCACCTCGACGACCTCCCCGAGGTTCTCGTGGCCGATGACCTTGCCGGGTTCCAGGCTGGTCCGGCCTTCGTACATGTGCAGATCGGAACCGCAGATGTTCGTCGCGGTGATCTTGACGATCGCGTCGGTCGGCGCCTCGATCGTCGCGTCCGCAACCTCGTCGACGGAAACGTCCTTGGGGCCGTTGTAGACGACTGCTCGCATGATGACTCCTTGCGGGTGGCATTGGTACGTGCCGAATTACCGTGCGCGCGTGCCCTAAACACCGGATCCGTGCAGGGCGGTTCTCACAACAGGGCGCGGGCGTCGCGGCGTGAATCGCGGGCGAGGCGCTGTTCGCGCGCGAACAGCAGCCCGAAGGTGAATCCGTTCTCTCCCGCAGCGGTGCCCGCGGCGGTGCCCATGCGGCGCAGCGCCGCGCGGGCGACGACGGTGTCCTGGTGATCGCCGAGGACCGACTGAATCCGCTTGTAGTGCTTCACCTTCCGGTTGGCCTTCTTGCCGGCGACTGGTTTGAGCAGTTCTGCGGCGTACCTGGCGCGTTTGGCGGCCTTGCGGGCCCGGTGGAGTTGGGCTCCGTCGCCGGTTTCGAGGCCCGAAGCCAGCCGCTTGTCGGCCTTGTGCGCGGCCTTGCGGGCGCGCCTTTCCGAGTGCGCGGTCGGTGACGTCCGCTGCGAGCGGGGCGTCGGTCCGCCACCGTCGAAGCGTCGCCATCAGCGTCAGGTAGCGCTCACCGGTCATGGCGTCCGTGACGCGGGTGCGGGCAGGCAGTTCGATCGATTGCAGATGAGTGCGGATCCTGGCGCGTACCGGCCCAAGAATCAGTTCGTCGGGGATGTCGTCCAGCGCAGCCCCGAAACGGCGCTGCTGCACCTGGCAGTCACGCACCTCGCCGAGCAACCCGGCGAACCACTTCAGCTCGCCATCCATGTCGCCGACCTCGCTCTGATCGAGCAGTCGGCCGAAGACACGCAGAGTGCTGCGCAACCGCCGGATCGCCACACGGGTGTCGTGAATGGGGTCGTGGTGACGGCGCAGACCCAGGTCCCCGGCGATGATCTGGTCGATCTGGGCGCTCAGGTATGCGGCGAGCGCGGAGCCACTTTCCGGTCCCGCCGCAGCGTCGCGCGGCGGCACGGCGTGGGCGAGCTTGGATCCGTAGCGCGACGGGCGGGCACCGGCCGCGATCAACCTCTTGGTCAGCCGCCGCGGGGGGAGTTCGGCGGTGCCGAGTTCCACTTCGACCTCACGCCAGGCCAGTAACCGGTCGCCGATGGAGGCGCGTACGTGATCGTCGGCGACTTCGGCGAGCACGTGGTGTGCCGCCGGTTCGGTGATCCGATAGCGCTCGCGCACGGTGTGGATGGTGGCCAGTTCGGATAGCGGGCGACCGGCGGTGATTCCGGTCAGCAGGTCCGTCAGCTCGATGGGTGCACGGTCGGACAGCGGCCAGTGCAGTTCGGTGCGGCCGCCGTCGGCTGGGATCTTGACTTGCCATCCGGTGTCGTCGTCACCGTCGCGGCGGCGCACCAGGATCCCGCACGCCTGCAGATCACGATCGGTCGTGTCGTAGTAGGTGCTGGTCAAGTCGACGGTGTCGTGCTGGACGGTGGCGCCGTCCACGACACGTTCGAGGTCGGGCAGGACGAAGCGGTCGTCGACGTCCCACTTGTCCTCTCGCTCCATGATCTGACGCATGTGTCAGTGGATTACCGCTGCGATGGGGTGCAAAACCCGCCGCGTCAATCGTCGTCGCGCAGTTCGAGCGGATCCGCCGGCCCTCATCGCGGTCCGCCCGGCCGGCTAGGTCGGTGCCTCGTGGGTCAGCGCCAGATAGCTTCGAGCGCCTGCGCGGTCGACGGCCGCGCGCACCAGTCCGAAGACCAGACCCTGAAGGGCGGCGGCAGACAGCGCGGCAGTCGTGGAGCGGTTGAGGTCCTTGGGATCCGGAGGTGGTCGACCGGTGTCGCCGACGCGTTTCCAGATCTGGTTGAACGCGGCTCCGGCCAGCAACCCGCCCGCGACACTGGTCCCGATCGACAACGGCATGTACAGCGCCTTCGAGGTGCGGCTCATGGGTTCCCATCCGTTCGGTGCGTAGCTGTTGGCGCGGTCTTACCCGGACGGTGGTCGTACGAAACCACTCAGCAGATCATGGTCGACGACCGCCCGTGCCCGGGACGCTCACTCCCGGTGGCGTCAGTTGAACCCGGTCTGGCGGACGTCGGCGCCGGGAATCGGATAGCGGCGGCACACCAGATGTTCGAGGTGCTGGCACGCCGAGTCGAAGTCGTCGGCCAGGGGCAGTTCGTGGTCCGGATCGAGGATGGCCAGGAGGCGTAGGACACTGCGACTGCCGACGACGACCCAGTCGACGTCGAAGCGGTTGCAGCACACGCTGACGAAGTGCAGCGCCGAGAACCCCTGCGCGCCGAAGAAGTCCACGGCGCGCATGTCGAGCGAGCAACTGGGTGGTCGGGCGGAGCTCACGCTCGATGTACCGACCCAGATCGCGGCGGTTGGCCGCATCGACCTCACCTTCGACGGTCACGATCAGCAGCGCCGGGAAGTAGAGGTGAGCGGCAGTAACGCGCCCTGCCGGAAGACTCCGCCCCGTCGGTCACGCTGCCGAGCAGAGTCCTCGAACGGATTCCGACAGTGGTCATGGCCGACCTCCCGACGCAACGTGGTGCTGGTTCTGGTCACGTCAACAGCGGCACGCTGTGAGAAGACTTCGGCTCGTTGGTGGGGCTGGCGACGTCACCGAGGGCTGTGCAATAAACCTAAGTGCAGCGTACGACGGTTCACGCCCCGTGTGGACGAATTGGGCAGGGCACAGCAACTTCTCAGCGCGCGCGCCGCCCGCGAATCAGCGCCTGACGAGCGAGCGTCTGCCGTCGTCTCGCGGGCCAGCGCCACTCGTCGAGTCGTCGTGACTGGAGCCGGATGGCGCCGAGGGGTAGCCCACGGTCGCCGTAGGCCGGAATGCTGCAGGGGAAGCAGGGATTACCCGCCGCCGATGCGGGTACATCGACGCTGCACGAACGTCGGGCGAAGCATCATCGAGCGTTAGGACACGACAATGACCGTGACTCGGAATGTCGCCGCCACCCGCGATCGCGTGTGGAACGTGTTGGCCGACGGCTGGTCCTACTCGGGCTGGGTGGTCGGCAACAGCAGAATCCGTGCGGTGGACACCACCTGGCCCGCGCCTGGGTCGCGCATACTGCATTCGATCGGGACCTGGCCGGCGGTCATCAACGACGAGACCGTGGTCGAGAGTTGCGTGACGGGCGAAGAGATCGTGCTGCTGGCGAAGATCCGGCCGGCTGCGCAGGCACGGATCACGATGCAGCTCAGCGACAATCCCGATGGCAGCTGCTGTGTCGCCATGACGGAGGTCGCGGTGTCGGCGCCATTGCGATGGATACCCGACAGCGTGCAGTTGGTCGGCGTGGCTCCGCGAAACCGTGAGTGCACGTGGCGGTTGGCGATGATCGCCGAACAGAATGTGCCCGACAGTCCGGACCCCGACGTAGTGGCCGGGGCGCTAACTAGCCTGGTGGGTCGTTGGCGGCGTTCTCGGCCGCCTGCTGGGTGCCCGTCGGGTGGTCGGTGTCGCGGGGGTCGAGGTTCCCCGGTTCGGACGGATCGACCTCGGCGACATCGGACTTGGCTTCGTCGCGCGCATTGGTGACCATGTCGGCCCTCTCGTTTCTTGGTGATGGGGCAGACGGGTGGGTGCAGCCGAAGCCACACCCACCCGCCCGCGTCTACTTGCCGGATGCGCCGTTGGTGGCAGCGATCTCGACCTCTGCGGTGGCCTGGATGAGGGCCAACAGCTCCTTGTCCAACCCAGGCGAGAACTCTTCGCGCCGTTCCGGCGCGATGGTCATCGGGAAACCCTCTGGCATGACCGCGGTGCTGAGCTCGGTGCCGTCGTTGGACGGCGACGCTCCTCGGTAGAGCTTGTCGGCCTGGCTTTCGTCGTCAGCGCTGAAGGTGTACTGGATGCTCTGCAGACCCTTGTCGAGAAGCTTCTTCACTTCGGGGAACTTCTCGGCGTTCGTCTTGGGGATCGGTAACGCCGCGCCCCAGTTCACTCCCAAGGGTCTCCAACGCCTTGGCGAACGCGTTCTCGTGGGCCTGATCGCGCACGATCAGGTAGGCGATCGTCGAACGCGCCGTCTTGTTGTTCGTCATCTCATAGATGCGGCACTTCTGCAGCCGCCCGGTCGACTCCAACATGAGGTTGTACAGCAGGTCGAGCACCAGGTTTCCGCTGTTGTAGACGTAGGACCCGCTCCAGGGGTTTCCGGCCGCATCGACCGGTAGAGCGCCCTGTGCCCCGACGAGGTAGTGGTGAATGTTGCTGGTGTCCAAGGCAATCTTCAGAGGTGTCGCACCCTTGGCGCCAGGCTGGTCGACCGAGTCGGTCTTCTTGCCGTTGTACTCCGGCGATCCGTCCAGGAGGCGCGAGATGGTGGTCCCGATCAGTTCCACGTGGCTGATCTCTTCGGTGCCGACTCCCTGAATCAGATCCTTGTAGGGCTTGGACGTCGCATCGCCCCGAAAGTTCATGCTCTGGAACAGGTACTGCATCATCGTTCGCATTTCACCGAACTGCCCACCGAGGCCTTCCTGTAGGGCGTTGGCGGCGGCGGGATCCGGCTCGTCGACGGCGATCTCGTTGATGAACTGCTGGGTGTGCAAGTACATGATTCTCCTTGGTGGTTCGTCTGAGCGCCGATGTCGGCGAGGTCGTTCTTCTCCACGGCCAGAGGGCAGGGCCGTGCTGCGTTGGTGCTCGATGTCCTGTCACCGGTGCCCACGGCACGTGGGTTGCGACGTGATCATGAAAGTTGCCGTATGAGTGGTTCACCGACGGGTGCTCCACGGTTGTGAAGGCGAGCGGCTTAAGCGTCTTACCCGGGCGATCGTGGTGCAAACGTGCGCATTGAGCGCGGCCGGGTACTTGGCAGACGTGTCGCAACCAACACGCAGCAGGTGGTTTCGAATGGCTCAGACCGAGCATCCCCACCCGGTGAGCCTGTGTGCTCATTCAAGTTGCGTCCAGACCCGGCGCTTCCCACATCTGCCGGGGCCGCCGTTCGGTGCTCTCGACGCCTACGTATGGCAAGGATCTTCATGTCTTCACGCAACACCGTCGTTCGTTCTCTGCACGATCTCGGCGCCGCGGCGTGGTTTGGCGGCTCGCTGATGGGAGCGGTCGGTGTCAACGGAGCGGCCGCCGCCGTCCGTGATTCGCAGGACCGGGCCCGGGTCGCCGCCGTGGGCTGGGCGAAGTGGACTCCGGTCAGTGCCGTCGCCATCGGCGCGCATCTGATCGGTGGGAGCGCCATCCTCTACGCCAACCGCGATCGCGCGAAGCACCAATCCGGTGTTACCGCAAACACTCTCGCGAAGATCGTGCTCACCGGAGCTGCGCTGGGCGCCACTGTCTACAGCGGGATTCTCGGTGCCAAGACGGCAGAGGGCGACGGGCACTCCGTAGAAGGGGCGACCGAACCGTCATCGGCCACGCCCGATGATGTCGCCGCCGCTCAGAAGCAACTGCGCTACCTGCAGTGGGCGCTCCCATTGCTCACCGGAGCAATCGTCGTGCTTGGCGCCCAACAGGGCGAGCAGCAACGTCCCGGCCAGATTCTCGCCGGCGTCGGCAGCACGCTGGCACGACGAGTGCGCGACTGACGAACTCGACCAATCAATTCGCACCCCGCGCCAGGAACCCCGGAATGCCCGGGTCCGTCGCGACCATCTCAGGGACAACTCATCGTGATGTTGTTCCTCTTGTTAGGAGACGAACCAGATGACTGAGCATGACAAGGCTGACCAGGCGCGCAAGGGTCTGATCGATTCGATCAAGGGCAAGGCCAAAGAGGTCGCCGGCGCCGTGCTGGGCAACGACTCACTGACCGCCGAAGGCCAGCTCGAACAGGCCCAGGCCCAGGAGCGCAAGGAAGCCAACAGTGTCGAGGCCGTCGCGGATGCGGAGGCCGCCCAAGCACGCGCCGACGTCGCGGAAGCCAGCCTGGAAGGCGCCGCAGACAGAGTTGCGGTGAGCGCCAGGACCGCTGCGGTGGAGAATTCCGTCGAGGCGCAGCAGGTCGCTCAGAAGCGCGCGGCGGAACAGGCGGGCCAAGCGGGACGCCATTCGAGAGAAGGCCCGGGCGGAACTCGACGCGCAGCGCGAGGTGGAGCGGGCGAAAGCCCAAGAGCGCGTGGACGTGAGAGCTGCGGCCGGGGACGTCGTCGACGCCGTCGACGAACATCAGGCCTCAATCGACGACGCGGAGAGCGCGCTCACGGAAGCCGACCGGATGCGGCAGCGTGCCGACCGTTTGATCAACCAAGCCGACCTGCCTTGAGCACCGGCAAGACACAGGAGTCAACAATGAGAATCACCAGAGTTCCGTTCGCCGTCTTGCGTTTTCAGTACCAGCTCGTCCGGTTTCCGCTGCAGGTGCTCGAGGAGCGGGTCGTGGCGCGAATGGGCACCGAAGCACCGGCCCGGCTGTTCTACGAGCGCTCGCTCGGCGTGTTGGACGCGACCGTCGGCAGTGCGCTCGGCGATCCGAGGCTCAGGAGGCGCGGTGCCCTACTCGCCGACCGCAGCGACGCGCTCAGTCGTGCCGCTGCGCTGGAAGCGAATGCGACCCGCAAGCAGCAGCAGGCCGATGCCGAGCTGAAGGCCGCGCGCGATGGGGCGATCGAGGACCAGAGGGAGGCACGCGCGGCGAAGGAGCACGCGGTCGAGGAAGCGCGCACCGCTGCCGAAGAGCGCAAGCGCGATGCTACCGAGTCGGCCGAGCAACGCACCGCCGCGGCGAAGCGTCAGGCCGACGAGGTGGCTGCCCAGCGCAAGAAGTCGGCCGAGGAGGCCAAGCGTGCAGAGCAGGCCAGTATTCGGGCGGCGGAGGAGAAGGCCCGGGCTGCGGCCAAGTCCAAGCTCGACGATGCTGACGCCAAGCGTCGTGACGCCGACAAGCAAGCGCGCACAGGCGAACCGCGTCGAGGAACTGGCGGACGTGGAGAAGCAGAAACGCCAAGCTGCACGGGCAAAGAACTAGGACGACGCACCCGCGACAGGCGTGCGGTCATGGTCACCGCGTTCGGCACAGTGCCGAGCGCGGTGACTTCCGACATGACTATTCGCCGGCTCGGCCGTGGGCGAAACCGACGCATCGCAGTGATGTTCGGTGCATACCGGGAGTGGGTCTGCATCCTTGAGGTGACTGGGCGATACCCCACAGCGCGGAGATGAGCCCCAGAATTGCCAGGATCCGCAACATGCTTTCGAGCCCTCGCGGGATGTGGTTGCGCACGACGTCCGGGTGACAGGTGCCCGTCGAAACCGTGATCAGACGGCCCCGCGAAGCGGCCTGCGGACCGCTGTCAGGGGGCATACACTGAGGTCAGTGTGCCCGTAGCAGCGGCAGTCGCATGCTTCAGGCGAAGGGCACTGATGAATGACATCGAACCGTTGACCAGGCTGCTCACCACGGCCGGGGCGATCGAGGGTCTACGAGACCTGTTCGCCGCCGAGGAGCCGCTGGACCTCATCGCGGCGCGGGTGGCGAAGACGGCCGTCGCCGCAATCCCCAATGCCGACGCGGTCAGCATCACCGTGTTGTCCTGGCCTGATCCGCGCACCGCAGCCAGTACCGATTCCCGTGCGACGGATCTTGATGCTCGGCAGTACGCGTCGGGACGGGGCCCGTGCCTCGAGGCCGCGCTGTCGCGCATACCGGTGCGAGCGGTCATGAGTGAAGCGCACCATCGCTGGCCAGAATTCGTCGAGGCCGCGCAGCGAGTCGGGATCCGGGCAAGTCTGTCCGTTCCGCTCGTGGTGGGCGGTGTGGACGAGGAACAGGAACTCGTCGGCTCGCTCAACATCTACAGCAATACCGCATCCGCGTTCGACCCGTTCGACGAGGAACTCATGCGGCTGTACAGCGCCGCGGCCGGCCAGGCGATCACCAACGCGGGGCGTTGGCAGCACTCGCGTGCGACGGTGACCCAACTCGAGCAGGCGCTGGTGTCGCGGTCGGACATCGACATGGCCAAGGGTGCCCTCATTGCGCTGCACGGCTGCGATCCACAAGAGGCGTTCGCCAAGCTCACCGTTGAATCTCAACGGCGCAACGTCAAACTGCGCGACATCGCCCTTGAGTGCTCGCGCGACTCAAGGCGTCGTCGCCCTGAGCTGTTTCCGCAGCCAAGGCGTTCGATCCGTGGCGCCTCGTGGTCGACAAAGCTCGTGATTGACGCGGTCCAAGAGTGGGTAAACACGGCTGCCCCAGACCCCGGCAGATTCCCGATCGATCGCTGTCGGACCGTTCATCCCACCTGAGGCAACCGAACATCGTTGCCGACGAGGGAGTGAAGATGACGAGTGCCGAGAATCTGCTCGACGAATCTCCGGGTTGAGTGAACAGCAGCGGATCTCGGACGCCGTTCAGGCGATCACCGAGCGACGCGCACTGATCGAACAGAGCAAGGGCGTGCTCATGTTCGTTTACGGCATCGACGCCGACGCCGCGTTCGAGCTACTTCGCCGGCAGTCTCAAAATCACAACGTCAAGCTCCGCGACCTCGCAGAGCAGATTCTGAAGGACTTGGCGGAGTTGTCCAAGGACAGGTCCGGCACGTCGACTCGCGCTCGACGGCCTGATCCATACCGCGCATCAACGCATCACCCACGTCGCCGCCCGACAGATGATCGGCCGATGCAGGACCGATGACCGGTCACCGGAGATGTGGATGGTTCCAGCCGCGGAGCCGGCGTAGCCGGGCGGAAGATCGTCAGACCGTCACGGGTACCCGCGCTGCGGCCGCGGAGACCGTCATCTCCTGCCGCAGGGCGGTGAAGTCCGAGATCGTCTTGGTGGCCACGGTCGCCACCGGGCGTGCGTTGCGACCGGTGGCTTCCTTCTTCGACACCATCACCACGCTGTCGATGTAGGGCTGGATGGTCGTCGCGTTCTGCACGGTGGCCACGATGACGAGCTGGAAGCCGAACTTGCGGAACGCCTGCAGCGCCTGCTGGGCGAACTGCGGGTCCGACTTCGAGAACGCCTCGTCGAGCATCAGCTGGGCGAAGACCGGCTTGTTGTCCCCACTCTCGGGATTGGCCAGGTTGAAGCTCAGCGCGCCGGCGAGGCAGAACGCCATCAGCTTCTCCTGCTCGCCGCCGGAGTTGTCCCCGGCATTGCTGTGCGTGCGGATCAGATCCTCGGTGCTGACATCCCACTCCGCGCAGTCGAAGGTGAACCGGTTGCGGACGTCCAACGCGTCACGCGTCCACGCCTTGTCCTCCGGCGCGGTGGACGCCAGCCGGTTGCGCAGCCGCAGAATGTCGGCGTACTGGTCCAGGATCGCCTGCTTGTCGCCCAGGCTGACTTCGGCGATGCGGCGCGAGATGGCCCTGACGATCTCGGTGAGCTCGGCGACCGCGGTCAGGCTGCGCGGGGTGGCCCGCAGCGTCAGCCGGGTGCCGCGGTTGAACTCCACCGAGCCAAGACCGGTGTTGACCCTGTCGATCTGCTCGCTGATCCGACGGGTCTCCTGCTCGGCCACCCGGTGCAGGGTGAGGATCGCGTCGGGAGCCTGTTCGGTGACCAGCCGCATCATCCGCTCGTAGGCCTCGGGCAGCTCGCGCTCGTCGATGTGCCTGCACAGCGCCACGTAGTCGTGCACCCGCTCGTCGAACACGTCGCTGTCATTGGGGATGGCGTCGGGGAACGCGGTGTCGAACGTGTTGAGGATGCGGGCCAGCTCATCGTAAGAGCGCCTGCGGCTTTCGCGCAGCTGCTCGCGTTCGCGGCGGATGGCGTTGAACACCGCCTCGCGGTGCGGCTCCGGGTTGAGCAACTCCAACGCCACCGGCACGTCGCCGGCGTAGTGGTGCAACAACTCCGTCAGCGGCTCCGACACGAACGCCGGCGCCAGCCGCTCCTGCAACTCCAGCAGCCGGGTCCGCCGGCCGTCGAGGTCGTCGCGGCGGGTCTGGGTGGCGCCGCGCCGGGTCATCAGCGTCTGGATCTCCTCCCAGCACTGATCGGCGCGAGCGTTGAGCGCCTCGATGTCGGGATGATCGGCCAGCAGCAGCTCGTACTGTTCGCGCAGCCGGTCGGCGTGCCCGTCGGCGGTGTCGGTGTCGATGTGGTTCCACTGCGGGAACTGTTCGCAGATCGCCTTGCACGCGGCCGCTCGGTCGCGCCACTGCTGGCGCTCGGCGGCGATGTCGTCGGCGGCGCGGCGGGCCTGCTGGTAGGCCTCTTCGGCATTGGCGAGATCGACGGTCAGCGCATCGATCTTGGCGGCGACATCACCCTGGTAGATGTAGTCGGACTGCCGCAGCGGTCGCCGGTCGTCCTTGATGGCCAGCCGATCGGAGTCCTTGTACAGCCCGGCGTCGGTGACTGCGCGCCGGAACCTGGGGAACACGTCGGGGGTGTCGACGCAGATGTGGTCTCCTGCCGCGGCGATGACGTCGGCCGCCTCGGCGGCGCAGACATGCGTCGGGTCGACCACGAACAGCTTGCCCGCCAACGTGTTCGGCTCGGCTTCGGTGCCACTCGCTGACGCGCGGACGTGGTGCAGCTGCAACCGTCCGCCCATGTTCGTCTCGTTGACGAACCGCAGCACCGCGGCGTAGTGGCGGTCGGGGACCAGCAGTCGCAGGCCAACGCCGCGGAGCACCTTCTCCACCGCGACGCGCCATCGGCTCTGCTCGGGCCGCAGGTCCATCAGCTCGGCGATGTAGGGCAGCTGGCTCGGGTCGACACCCACTGCGGCGCAGATGTGTTCGCGCATCGTGATCGCGAACTCCGGCAGGGCCGAGCCGACGTGCTCGACGCGGCGCAACTCCTTTGCGGCGTCGTCACGGGCGATCCGCGCGGCCTTCTGCGCGTACTCGGCGTCGGTGGACGCCTCGCGGCCGCGGTCGAGTTTGGCGAGCAGTTCGGTGGCCTGGCCGGTGAGTTCCTCACGCAGATTCCAGAACTCGTCGGCGGTATCCGGGATGTCCAGGTGCTGCGCGGTGATCAGCGATTCGTAGGCGGCGCGTCGGCGCGACACCTCCTCGGCCTGCGCCTCGGCGCCCGCCACCTGCGACTGCAACGGCCCGATGCTCGCACTCGACCCGCTGATCTGTGCGTTGAGCGAATCCCCTTCGGCCTTGGCGAGATTGAGCTGGCGGGTGACGTCCTCGTACTCGTTGCCGAGTTGGTCGATGGTGGCGTCCAGTGAGTCGATCTGCGCTGGGCACTGGGACAGCCGGACGTGATCGGTGTACGCCCGCACCATCGGCTGATCCACCAGATCGATGATGCCGAGGTCGGAGGACTCGGACGCGTAGCGCTGCTGGATCTTCTCGATGTCGCCGAGGATCTTGCGCTTGCGTTGGGCGACGGCCAAGAGCTCGCGGGCGTCGACCAGGGGGTCGATCTGCTTGAGCGCCTCGGGCAGCCGGGTCAGGCTGCCTGGCTCGTCGAGCATGAACTCGCGGACGAACTGCTCCAGTCCGCCAACGCTTTTCAGTGACTTGGCCTTGCCGAGCAGCTGCTGGGCGGCATCGGAGGCGCGGATGCCGATGGTCGCGTACAGCTGGGCGAGGTACTGCGACTCCACCTTGGTGGAGAACCGCCAGTCGTCGTCCTTGAAGACGCCCGCGTCGAAGCGGCCGGACGCCCACCGGTTGCAGACGTCCTCGATGTCGCGGTCGCCGTCGGCCAGGACGAACCGGCTCGAGGAGTCCGACCGGGACTCGCCGGTGAGCCATTTGAGCACCAGGCCGGTGATGGTTCGCCCGGTGTTGCTGGTGTAGGTGACGGCGACCGCGGACCACGCGGTGCCGTCGCCGCGCAGGTACATGACCTTGCTGGCACCTGCGTCGCTGCGCTGACCCCAGGCGCCACGGACGTACTTGTCGACGGTGCGTCGGCCCGCGTTGGAGCCCGCGGCCGAGTTGTCGCCGGAGGCGTTGAAGTTTCGGCGGTTGAACGGCAGGAATCCGAGCGAAATCGCATCGAGCAGTGAGGATTTGCCGCTGCCGGAGGCGCCGGCGATCAGTGCGCCGCCTTCGCCGAACGGGATGGTGTGATACCCGTCGAACACACCCCAGTTGACGACCTGAAGGCGGGACAGGTGGAACTGTTCAGGCATCGAGTACTGCCCCTTCCTGGTCTTCCTCGGCGTCGCCGCCATCGACTTCAGCGACACCGCCACCGTTGAGCAGCAGCTCGAACTGCTGCTGCAGCTCGGCGATCACCGACGCCGTCATCACCGCGTTGATCACCGGGCTGACGGTGTAGCTGTCCTCGTCGTCGCGGCTCTTGCGCAGGATCTCCAGGCCCGTCAGCCGCGCGATGGCCGCGTCGACGCGGGCGGTGAACGTCACCACGTCGCGGTCGATGTCGTTGAGCACCCCGGAGAACAGGCCGTGCACCTCGTCGCGGCTGATCAGGACGGTCTGATCCCCGGAGGCGCGCATCATCTGAGCCAGGTGCAGCGCGAGGATCGAGTCGTAGGTGCCGAGCGGTTCGCGACGCAAAAGCTTGGCGCCCCTGGCAGATTCGTAGCGTGCCTGTTCGACGAAGGCGACCCCGTCAGTCTCGGAGGCGCCCTCGACGATGCGCAGCAGCAGGTCCAGTTCGGAGAGCCGGACGCTGAGCTGAGCGCGGTACTCCAGCACCCAGGTGTAGAGGTCGCGGTCGGCTTCGGCGCTGATGTAGCGCCGGGTCAGCAGCTGCTGCAGGGCCCAGCACGCGCGGTCGGGCAGCTCGCTGACATCGCCGTCGAACCGGGGCCTGCGCTGGTGCGGGGCACGCGCCGTCTGGTCGACCTGGGGCAGCGAGGAGAACCCTGCGTAGTCGGCGGATTGTTCGTCGGTCACGACACGGCTTCCAGCAGGCTCGAGATCGGTTCGGTGAACATCAGGTGGGGAACCTCCATCTCACGGTCGCGTCCGTCCAGTGACTGGAAGCGGACGGTGACCGATTCGGTTGCCCGAACGGAATCTTCGGGATGGACGGTCTGCTTGAGCGCCCAGGACCACAGCACGATGACGTGGCCCAGGTAGGCGCCTTGTCCGTCGGTGGAGAGCATCTCCACGGCGTCCGGTAGTGACAGCGGGCCTGCGGTGATCGCCGTGTTGATCATCTCCGACATCGCCGGGGCGTCGACCTGGGTGGTGAGCGCGGCGAAGCTGGACAGGTCGACGTCGTTGTCGGCGGCCTGGGCGGGTCTCGGGTTGGACAGATCGCCGATCCGGAAGCTCAGCGCGCCGACCGAGCTGATGGCGTGCCGGGCCAGCGGGAGTTCGAGGTCGAGCCTCGAGTCGGTCAGTGAGGCCTTCAGCAGCGCGCGGGCGGCGCCGATGGCCTCGTTGAGCTGACGCGCCACACCGCGGCTCTGTTCCAGGGTGCCGAAGGCGGTGAACCGTTTGACGCGCTGGGCGCAGCGCTGCTGGATGCGTTCGACCTCGTCGATCTGATGGCCGACCAGCTCGAAGAATCCGGCCATCACCTTGCGCAGGGCCGGATCGAGCGCAGGCAGCGCCTCGGCGACCGCGGCCACGTCGGCCTCGAACTCGGCGCGCTGATCGGGGTCGTTGATCATCCGTAGGAAGGCGCGGTGCGAGTCGCGGCCCTGCGAGTCCCAGGCCGCCTGATAGTCGGCGTACATCTGGCGCTGGCGGTCCCGGTATTCGACATTGCTGTCGATCGGCTCGTCGAGCGCAGCGGTGGCCTGCTCGATCATCGTCCCGTATTGGCCGATGTCGGTGATGAGCCGTTCCATCTGCAGGGCGATGGCGCAGGCCTCGTCGTACATGTCGGTCATGTCGACGTCGGGCCGCGAATGTCCCTCGGCGCCGTCGAGTGCGTCGAGCTCGGCGTGCAGCGCCGCGATCTCGGCCTCGATGCCCGCGCGGATCCGGACGGGGTCGTTGCCGACGCGCAGGGCGACCTGCTTGCAGCCGCGACGCGATGCCGTTGATGGAGCCGCCGGTGGCGATGGTGTCCTGGCGCCGCATGCCGCGCAGGAAGTCCAGCGCCCGGCGCGCGTCCTGGGTCAGGTAGCACAGGTTGCGTTCGACGCCTGCGCGCTGGTCGGCGACGCGGTGCAGCCAGCCCTGGCTGGCCCACGACTTGATCAGGGCGAGGCCGGACTGCTCGCCGCCGGGACGGTCCAGTTGGTCCAGGTCGCGTTCGAGCCGCACCACCAGCTCGGTCTCGCCGATCACGCCATCGCTGAGGTGGCGCTCCATCAGTGCGGCGTAAACGCCCAGATTGAGCGTCGCCAGCAGCCGGATGGTCGGTGCGCCCTGGATGTCGCGATTGAGTTCGATCAGGTCGGCAGCCGACATCACCGCGTTGTCGTCCACCCACTCTCCTCCTCGGCTGCGTCGTACGTCGGACGGTCCAAGATATGGCACGGCGGCGACACGGGATCGACGCGACGCGCGGCCCGGGAGCGTCGGTCCGGAAGACCCTGCCTCAGGGGTCTCAGGCGTTACGCGAGCCCCACTGGTCACTGC
>CAVTKI010000033.1:0-27907 GCA_963735245.1 uncultured Actinomycetota bacterium | reverse complement strand
GATCGTCGCCAACAGTCCGCCTTGGGACAGCGTGAATCCGAGATCCCCGCTGACCTGTGGCGCAACGCCATGCCCACATCCATGGCGTTGGCGCGTCCAGACAAGGCCAGGACGACCAGGCTGGTCAGGGCCACCGCTTTGGTCAGTCGCGGCAGGCCGGGGGCAGGCAATTGATCGATGTCGTTGGTCATGCGCGGCCACTCCTCAGTCGATTATTTCGCCGCTGCAGTGCATAGTGCATTGTATGCACTGCACAATGGACGAGTGCAGTGTGCCACAGGTCAATTTCGATGTGACGCGCCCCGCACCGTCCCGCTGCGCGTCCCGATCCTCCCGAGCCGACGCACCGTCCAGCTCACGCGCAATGAGCGGCAACGATTGAGGAGAGATACAGACAATGGCAAGACCGTGGGTAGCGGCCGCATCCCTTGGCGGAACCATCACGATGACATCCGCCAGCGGTGACGGGCAGGGTGGGCGGCCCTCCTTGAGCGCCGAGCAACTACTCACCTCGGTCCCGTCGCTGGCCGAGATCGCGCAGCTGCGGGCAACGACACTCAGTACCTTGCCCGGTGCGTCGCTCACCTTCGACGATGTCGTGCGGGCCCTGCACTGGGCCCGCACGGAGGTCGCCGACGGTGTCGCCGGCGCGATCCTGATCCAGGGCACCGACACGATCGAGGAGACGGCGTATCTGCTCGACCTGTACTGGGAGCAGCAGGCACCCCTGGTAGTGACCGGCGCGATGCGCTCACCACAGATGCCAGGGGCAGACGGTCCGGCGAACCTGTCGGCTGCGGTCCGGGTCGCCGCGGCCGACGTGTCCCGGCGACGCGGTGTTCTCGTCGTGATGAACGACGAGGTTCACGCCGCGCGCAGAACGCGCAAGATGCGGGCGAGCGGACCGGCGGCATTCGCGTCGCCGTCGTTCGGACCGGTCGGCTACCTCGACGAGGGCCGGCCGGTGTACGCATCCTCCGGCGAAGACCGTCGGGTGCTGCCATCTGCCCGATCCGTTCGTCACGCACCGGGTCGCCCTCCTGGAGACATTCTTGGGAGACAACGGGGAGATCCTCGATGCTCTCTGCGCTACCAACGACTTTCGCGGTGTCGTGCTCGCCGGATTCGGCGTCGGCCACGTATCCAGCTCGATGGCCGACGTGGTGGAAAAGGCAGCCGGGTCCATGCCGGTGGTGCTGGCCACCAGGACCGGCGCCGGCAGCACCCATCACAACACCTACGGCTTCGATGGGTCGGAATCGGACCTGATCTCCCGGGGCGCGATACCCGCGGGCTGGCTCGACGCCAGGAAAGCCCGCGTCCTGTTGACGTGTCTGCTGGCGGCGGGCACGGCGGAGTCCGACATTCGGGCGGAGTTCGCTCGCCGAAGCAACACTTTGTAGGAAGCTAACCTTGCCGATACACGACAGGACCGGCCGAGAGGGATCGATGACGCTGGGGCTGAACCCGGGGCAGGACCGGGCCCTGACCGCGCACGTCTACGTTCGCGAGGCGCTACGGGAAGCGATTCTCGACGGCCGGTTGTCCGGAGGCACGCGGCTCATCCAGGCCGAACTCGCCGCACAGCTCAACGTCAGCAACACCCCGGTGCGGGAGGCACTGCGCGATCTCGCCGGAGAGGGTCTCGTCGTCTTCGATCCGCACCGCGGCTCCCGGGTGCGAAGCCTGGACCTCGACGAGGTGCGCGAGCTCTATGAAATGCGCATCGCCCTCGAGCCGCTGGCCGTGCGCCGAGTCATCGCGACCGTCTCCCCTGACGCACTCGACAAGGCCGAAGAGCTCTGCCACCGACTCGAGCACACCACCGTTCTGTCCGAGTGGTCCGAACTCAATCGGCAGTTCCACTCCCTGTTGTCGCTGCCCGACAAGGGAAGTCGGCTCGCGACCGTCCTGAGCGGCCTCCGCGACAGTGCATCGATGTACGTTGCTCTCTCGCTGGGCGCCAACACCGACCGCATCGCAGAGTCCAACACCGAGCACATCAAACTCATCGAGTTCTACCGCGCCCACGACGCCGAGTGCGGCGATCGAGATGACCGTTCGCCACCTGCGGGCCACGCTGGCGGATATCGAACTGGTGCACAGCAACAATGTTCTGTGAGCGTCCCCGTGGGTCACATTTCCGAGCGCTCAGGCGTACTTCGACGCAGCGAATCGCGCGCACGGCTCGCATAGTGGCCCGTCAACCGGGTTTTGGTCGGGCGGCCCTGCGGAGTACAGTCATCTGCGTGCAGCGGGTGCTCCTCCTCGGACGCCGCGACGGGGTCTGATCAGACTGGCCTCCCGTCGCGGGGGTTCGCGATGCGCCGGTCTGAATTGAGAAACCAGACGAATCCGGAGCAGGAACCGTGAACAACCCAAACCCCCATTCCATCGACGCCTTCACGTCGGTACGCACCATCAGCACCCCGTCGGGTGCACGCAATCCCGGTCAGCCCGCGTGGAACACCCAGCGGGCGACGTCGATGCCGGTCAGCCGGTACCGGACGTTCGCCGAAGAGGTCGAGCCGGTCACCCTTTCCGACCGCACCTGGCCGGACCGCGTCTCCGAGACGGCACCCATGTGGTGCGCGGTCGACCTGCGGGACGGCAACCAGGCACTGATCGATCCCATGAGCCCGGAACGCAAGCGCCGCATGTTCGACCTGCTGGTCCGCATGGGCTACAAGGAGATCGAGGTCGGTTTCCCGTCGGCCAGCCAGACCGACTTCGACTTCGTCCGCGAGATCATCGAGCAGGGCGCAATCCCCGCCGACGTCACGATCCAGGTGCTGACGCAGTGCAGGCCCGAGCTGATCGAGCGGACGTTCGTGGCCTGCGAAGGCGCGCCGAAGGCCATCGTGCACTTCTACAACTCGACGTCGATCCTGCAGCGGCGGGTGGTGTTCCGCGCCGACCGCGAGGCGGTCAAGGGCATCGCCACCGAGGGCGCCCGGCTGTGCGTCGAGCAGGCGGCGCGCTACCCCGACACGCAGTGGCGCTTCGAGTACTCCCCGGAGTCGTACACCGGCACCGAACTGGAGTACGCCAAGGACGTCTGCGACGCGGTCGCCGACATCATCGAGCCGACGCCCGAAGCGCCGCTGATCATCAACCTGCCCGCCACCGTCGAGATGGCCACCCCGAACGTGTACGCCGACTCGATCGAGTGGATGAGCCGCAACCTGGCCCGCCGCGACTCGATCATCCTGTCCTGCACCCGCACAATGACCGCGGAACCGCCGTCGCCGCAGCGGAATTGGGCTATCAGGCGGGTGCCGACCGGATCGAGGGTTGCCTGTTCGGCAACGGTGAGCGCACCGGCAACGTGTGCCTGGTGACGTTGGGTCTGAACCTGTTCAGCCGCGGCATCGACCCGCAGATCGACTTCTCCAACATCGACGAGATCCGCCGCACGGTCGAGTACTGCAACCAGCTGCCGGTGCACGAGCGCCACCCCTACGGCGGCGACCTGGTGTACACCGCGTTCTCGGGCAGCCATCAGGACGCCATCAACAAGGGCCTGGACGCCATGAAGATCAGCGCCGACGAGGCGGACGCGGACGTCGACGACATCCTGTGGCAGGTGCCGTACCTGCCGATCGACCCGAAGGACGTCGGCCGCACGTACGAGGCCGTCATCCGGGTGAACTCGCAGTCCGGCAAGGGCGGCGTCGCCTACATCATGAAGGCCGACCACGGGCTGGTGCTGCCGCGGCGCCTGCAGATCGAATTCAGCCAGGTGGTCCAGAAGATCACCGACGGCGAAGGCGGCGAGGTGTCCCCGAAGGAGATGTGGGACGTCTTCGCCGACGAGTACCTGGCGCCGATCAGGCCGCTGGAGCGGATGCGGCAGAAGGTCGACGCCGCCGAGGTGGACGGTGGCACCGACACCATCACCGCGGTGGTGAAGGTCGACGGCGTCGAGCGCGAGATCGTCGGCGCGGGCAACGGTCCGCTCGCCGCGTTCGTCGACGCCATCGGCGCGGTCGGATTCGACGTGTCGGTGCTGGACTACTCCGAGCACGCGATGTCCTCGGGCGAGGAGGCGCAGGCCGCGGCGTACGTCGAAGCCTCCATCGGCGGCAAGACGGTGTGGGGCGTCGGCATTGCCACGTCCATCACCACGGCGTCGCTGCGCGCGGTCGTATCCGCCGTAAACCGCGCCGCCCGTGATTAACTGACGCTCGCGCAAACAGCGCGATCAAAGCGTTTAAGGAGTAGACGTGAACTGGGGCTCGACTTGGGATTTCCTGTGGCACTTCCTGATCATCTTCGCGTGGGTGGCCTACCTGCTGGTGCTCTTCCAGATCCTGACGGATCTGTTCTGGCGTGACCACAAGACATCCGGCGTGGTCAAGGCCATCTGGGTGATCTTCCTGTTCCTGATCCCGTGGCTGACGGCGTTGGTGTACCTGATCGCTCGCGGCCAGGGCATGTCGGTGCGGGCACGGGAGGCCGCTGCCGCGGCCAAGCAGCAGACCGACGATTACATTCGGCAGGCTGCCGGGCGTTCACCGGCCGAGGAGATCGCGCACGCCAAGGAACTGCTCGACGCGGGCACGATCACGCAGGCCGAATACGATTCGCTGAAGACGAAGGCGCTCGCCTAGTCACGTGTTTGCCCGCCTCCGAGCGACTTCGTCGACGCCGACGTGTCGAAGTCGCTCGGAGGTGGGCGCTTTCGTGCCTGGGTCGTGCGTAAAGCGGCTCTAGAAGAGGGTGAACTGGTCGCCGCTGAGGGTGGCGTCGGTGAACACCTCGAGCCCCGTGCCGCCGACCACGCGATCCAACAGCCGCATGAAGTCGGCATCGGTGACCAGCGGTATCCCCATCTCCCCCGCTTGGTACCCACGCCCCTGATCGGGCTCGGGCTCGTCGCAGATCACCAACGACGTCTGCTGATCGACCGCGTCGGTGTAGGCCAGACCCGCGTGCAGGATTCGCTCGATGAGCTCTTCGTAGGTGTGCGCCACCTCGTTCGACAACGCCACGGACATGCCCTGCACCAGCGGCCGACCGTCGACGAATCGACCCGGGTTCTGAAAAGGGCACGGCAGCCGCGCCGCAATCGTCTTGAGCGGCCGCAGCTCGTCGTGCGTGATCTGACCGCTGGGCCAACTGCGCCGCCGCACCGGGCGCACCGGCAGCCACGCCTTGCGTTCGAGGGCCCCGGCCAGTGCCGGCTTGAGGATCTGGGCGAGCACCAGTGCGTCGTCGAGCGCGTCGTGCGGGCGCATCTGCGTGATGCCCCAGTGCGCGGCCAAGGTCTCGAGCCGCAGGTTCTCGACGCCGAGGTCGAGACGGCGAACCAGTTCGACGGTGCACATCACGGTGTCGACGGGCAGCTCGGCGCCGACGAGTTCGGCTTCCGCGGTCAGAAACGAGTAGTCGAAGCCCACGTTGTGCGCCACCAGCGTGCGGCCCTGCAACACCCCGTTCAGTTGGTCGACGATCTCGCCGAACGTCGGCTGCCCCTCGAGCATCTCCGAGGTCAGGCCGTGCACGTGCGTCGGCCCGGGATCGACGCCCGGGTTGAGCAGGGTGGAGAAGCTGCCCTCGACGTTGCCGTCGTCACCGAGAGCCAGGGCCGCGACACTGACGACGCGTGCCTGCCCAGGGTGGAAACCCGACGTCTCGACGTCGACGACCGCCCAACCCGCTCCGGGCTCGCTTGCCGGTCGGCCGAACGTTTGGCTCACATTTCGAGGATGGCACGGTCCTCCGACAAGGCCGGACCGGCGACGCCGCGTGTCGCCCCTCTACTTTTCCCCTCCTAGACTGCCGTTCGATGGTCACCACCGGAGGGCAGGAGCGTAGCGACCGGGGAATATCGGTTCGTGGACGAGTCGCGCTCGGCGCCGGGTCCGCCGCGCGCTGGGCGTCGCGGGTCACGGGCCGCGGCGCGGGCGCGATGATCGGCGGCCTGGTGGCGATGACGCTGGACAAGTCGATTCTCGGCCAGCTCGGCGCAGGCAGGCGTTCCGTCGTCGTGACCGGCACGAACGGCAAGTCGACCACCACCAGGATGACGGCGGCGGCGCTCGCCACCATCGGACCCGTCGCCACGAACGCCGAGGGCGCCAACATGGATGCCGGGCTGGTCGCGGCGCTCGCCGGTGCGCGCGACGCGACCCTGGCCGCGCTCGAAGTCGACGAGATGCACGTGCCGCACGTCGCCGATGCGGTCGACCCGGCGGTCGTCGTCCTGCTGAACCTGTCCCGCGATCAGCTGGACCGGGTCGGTGAGATCAACCACATCGAGCGCACGCTGCGCGGCGGCCTGGCCCGGCATCCGGACACCGTGGTGGTGGCCAACTGCGACGACGTCCTGATGACCTCGGCGGCGTACGACAGCCCGCACGTGGTGTGGGTGGCGGCAGGCGGTGGTTGGGCCAACGACTCGGTGAGCTGCCCGCGCAGCGGCGAGATCATCGTGCGCGACGGCGCGCACTGGTACTCCGACGGGCACCGGACTTCAAGCGGCCCACGCCCGCAGTGGTGGTTCGACGACTCGCACGTCTACGGCCCCGACGGTCTGGCGCTGCCGATGACGCTGGCGCTGCCCGGCACCGTCAACCGCGGCAACGCCACCCAGGCCGTCGCGGCGGCCGTCGCGCTCGGCGCCGATCCGGCCGCAGCGGTCGCGGCGGTGTCCGGCTGTCGACGAGGTCGCGGGCCGCTACCGGACCGTGCGGCTCGGCCCGCACACCGCGCGGGTGCTGCTGGCCAAGAATCCGGCCGGTTGGCAGGAGGCGCTGTCGATGGTCGACAAGCACGGCGCGGGTGTCGTCATCGCGGTCAACGGGCAGGTGCCCGACGGCGAGGACCTGTCGTGGTTGTGGGACGTCCGGTTCGAGCACTTCGAAGGAACGGCCGTCGTCGCCGCCGGCGAACGCGGCACGGATCTCGCGGTGCGCCTGGGTTATGCGGGCGTCGACCACACGCTGGTGCACGACACCGTGAAGGCCATCGCGATCCTGCCCGCCCGGGCACGTCGAGGTGATCGCCAACTACACGGCGTTCCTGCAGCTGAACCGGCGTTGACCGTGGTTCCGGAGGGCAGGAGCGCAGCGACCGGGGATCATGGCTGAATCGCAGTCCGGATCGGGCTCGTGCTGCCCGACGTCATGGGCACCTACGGCGACGGCGGCAACGCGGTCGTGCTGCGGCAGCGGTTGCGGCTGCGGGGAATCGACGCCGAGATCGTCGAGATCACGCTCGCCGATCCGGTGCCCGACTCGCTGGACCTCTACACCCTTGGCGGTGCGGAGGACTACGCGCAGCGGTTGGCCACCAAGCACCTGATCCAGCACCCCGGGCTGCAGCGCGCGGCCGAGCGTGGGGCGCCGGTGCTGGCGATCTGTGCGGCCATCCAGGTGCTCGGCCACTGGTACGAGACGTCGTCGGGTGAGCGTGTCGATGGCGTCGGGATGCTCGACGTGACGACGTCGCCGCAGCCCAAGCGGACCATCGGCGAAGTGGTGTCGCAGCCGCTGCTGCCCGGGCTGACCCAGCGGCTCACCGGATTCGAAAACCACCGCGGCGGAACGGTTCTCGGGTCGTCCGCCCAGCCGCTGGCCAGCGTCGTGTCCGGCGCGGGCAACCGTGCCGGCGACGGCTTCGACGGCGCGGTGCAGGGCAGCGTCGTCGCCACCTACCTGCACGGCCCGTGCCTGGCGCGCAACCCGGAGCTCGCCGACCTGCTGCTGTCGCGGGTGGTCGGCGACCTCGCGCCGCTGGAGTTGGCCGAAGTCGACGCGCTGCGGCGCGAGCGGCTGGCCGCCCCACGACGCGCCTAGCCCGACCGCCACCCTCGCGAAACCAGGGCGTCCCACACGCTTTGGACGATCTCGTCCGGCCGGTCCTCCTTGATCACGTAAGTCACGTTCCAGCCCAGGTTCGCGAGCTTGCGCTTGACCCGAACGTCCTTTGCGTACTGCGGGCGATCGGTGCGGTGTTGGTCGCCGTCGTACTCCGCGCCCGACCATGAAGTCCTCCCAGCCCATGTCGAGCACGCGCACCAGCCGGCCGCGGCCCTCGACGACGGGGATCTGCGTGGTGGGCCGAGGCAACCCGGCATCGACGAGCAACAGCCGAAGCCAGGTTTCCCGCGGTGACGCCGCTCCGCCGTCGACCAGGGGCAGCACCGTCCTCAGGGATTTGAGCCCGCGCGCGCCCGGATACCGCTGCGCGCATCGCATCACGTCCTTCACGGAGTAGGGCGTCGCGTACTTCAGCGCGTCGAGCCGAGCCACGGCGTCGTCACGCGGCAGGTGGCGCGCCAAGTCGAAGGCCGTGCGCGTCAAGGTCGTAACCGGAATGCCCGCGACCTTCGTCACCTCGTCGGGTGCGAGTGTCTCGTTGCGGACCAGCAGACCGGGGTGACGGCGTGCGCTGCCCGCGATCAGTTCGATGGGCGCCGTCGCGTCGACCCATTGCGCGCCGTGCAGCGCCGACGCGGCCGCACCCGCGATCACGCCGCGGCGCTTCGACCACAGCCACGCGGCGACGGTCCGGTCGCGCAGCGACAGATCGTGTCGGCCGAGCGCGTAGACGTCCGGAAGCACGCGGGCATACCCGCGGGACAGCTCGTATCGCGTGCGGCCGGACTCGCTTCCGACCACGACTTCCCTCATGTCGGGAGTATGCCGAGGGCCCCCGACACGCGAGATCGACGTTACGCAACAAAAGTGCGAGTGGACTGTTGCGTGGCGTCGATCTCGCGAACGAGCGAGCGGGTCTAGAGCCCGAGGTCGCGAAGGAACTCCGGCTTGTACGCCTCGAGGATCACGTAGTTCGGATCGGGGACGGGAACGTCCGGCGCGTCATCGGCAACGGCGGCGCCGCCGGCGGGATCGACCCACTCCTGAGAAGCGCCGTCCCACCGGGTGATTGAGTACTCGGCGCTGACGTTGTCCTCGGCGACCAGCGCCTTGACGGTGCGCTCCGCCTCCTGCGCGTCGCTCAGGGTGTGCGTGTACAGCAGCATCCGATTGCCGTCCCGCGTGATCGTCACCCGGCTGCCGAGTCGCTTGCGTGCGTCGCCGTCCAGATCCAGCGTCCGCAGCCGCTCCCACAACGACAGGCTGTGATCGTCGTGGGTGAGCTCGACCTCGACCCTGAACTCTTCATCGGGCATGAGCGACACCATAGGCCACCGCGGATCAGGCCATCGCCCGCCGGCCGGTCAACGCCCTGCCCAGCGTCAGCTCGTCGGCGAATTCCAGATCCCCGCCCATCGGCAGACCCGACGCGATCCGGGTCACCGAGAGCCCGGGGATGTCACGCAGCATGCGCACCAGGTACGTCGCGGTGGCCTCGCCCTCGGTGTTGGGATCGGTGGCGATGATGACCTCGGCGACGTCGACGCCGTCGACGCGTTCGCCGATCCGGTTGAGCAGCTCACGGATTCGCAGCTGCTCGGGCCCGATGCCGGACAACGGATCCAGCGCCCCACCCAACACGTGGTAGCGGCCGCGGAACTCGCGGGTGCGCTCGACGGCCTGGACGTCCTTGGGCTCCTCGACCACGCACACCAGCGAGGCGTCGCGCCGCGAGTCCGAACAGATCCGGCAGCGTTCGTCGTCGGAGACGTTGCCGCACACCGAGCAGAACGTGACGCCGTCGCGAACCCTGCCGAGCACGGCGGTCAGCCGATCGATGTCGGGCGGTTCGACCGACAGCAGGTGGAAGGCGATGCGCTGCGCACTCTTCGGCCCGATCCCGGGCAGCTTGCCCAGTTCGTCGATCAGATCCTGGACCGGCCCCTCGAACAACTCAGACTCCCGGTATGCCCAGGCCACCCAGCCCGCCGGCCAGCGGACCGAGCCTGGTCTGAGCGAGGATGGTGACCTGTTTCGACGCGTCGGCGAATGCGCCGACGAGGAGGTCCTGCAGCGTTTCGACGTCGGCGGGGTCGACGACCTTGGGGTCGATGGAGACCGCGACCACCTCGCCGCTGCCCTTCATCGTGATCTGAACCAGCCCGCCGCCGGCCTGCCCGTGCACCTCGGCGACGGCGAGCGCCTCCTGGGCCTCCATCAGCTGCTGCTGCACCTGCTGGGCCTGCGCGAGGAGGGCCGACATGTCGGGCTGTTGACCGGGTTGCATTCCGTAGGACCCCTTCGCATCTGAAATCAGGTGTGTAGCAGGTTGGTCTCGACTTGATTTCGCATGTGCGGACAAGGCGATTTGCAGCTCAAGCCTAGTCGCCCGCCGGGCTAGCGTGGCGCCGTGCACGTCCCAGTCAGCTTGCGTGTCGGCGCCGCCATGGCCGTCGGCCTCCTCATCGCCACCTCGGGGTCCGCGGTTCCCACCGCCGCGGCAGCACCCGCCAGCATCGCCGGACGGATCGTGTTCCTCGACCCCGGCCACAACGGCGCCAACGACGCGTCCATCAGCCGTCAGGTGCCCACCGGTCGTGGCGGCACCAAGGACTGCCAGGCCAGCGGGACCTCGACGAACGACGGATATCCCGAGCACACGTTCAACTGGGAGACCGTGCTGCGCATCCGCCAGGAGTTGACGGCGCTCGGGGTGCGCACCGCGATGTCCCGCGGCAACGACGACGCGCTGGGACCCTGCGTCGACGAGCGGGCCGCGATGGCCAACGCGCTCCACCCCGACGCCATCGTGTCGATCCACGCCGACGGCGGCCCGGCGACCGGCCGCGGCTTCCACGTCAACTACTCCTCGCCGCCGCTCAACCAGGCGCAGAGCCGGGCCTTCGGTGCAGTTCGCCCAGATCATGCGCGACCAGTTGCAGACCTCGGGCCTGCTGCCTGCCAACTACATCGGCCAGGGCGGGCTGTATCCGCGCTCGGACCTGACCGGCCTGAACCTGGCCCAGTACCCGTCGATCCTCGTCGAGATGGGCAACATGAAGAACCCGGCCGACGCCGCGCTGATCGAGTCCCCCGACGGCAGGCAGAAGTACGCCGACGCCGTCGTGCGCGGGATCGCCGGGTTCCTGGCGACACGCCCGGTGCAAACGCAGTAATCGGGCCTACGCGCCCTCGACCTGTTTCTTGAGGTTCTCCAGCACCTCGGCCTGGATCTTGCGCAGCCCCAGCGGCGCGAACGTCTTCTCGAAGAAGCCCTTCACGCCGCCCGCTCCGGTCCAGGAGGTCTTGGTGGTGACGGTCGAGCCGGTGCCCGCCGGGGCGACGGTCCAGGTGGTCACCATGGAGGAGTTGGCGTCCTTCTCGATGACGGAATGCCCTGCGACCTCGACGGCGGCCTTGACGTCGCGCACCCGCGACTCGGTGGCCTGCAACTTCCACGTGGCCACGGTGCCCTGACCCTGGCCTCCCTCGAGCACCTGGTAACCGCTGTAATGCGCGGAGAGGATCTTCGGACGGACCGTCTGGTAGTCGGCGACCGCGGCGAGGACGGCTTCCGGCGCGGCGTTGATCAAGACGGTGCTGGACGCGCTGACCTGTCCCATGTCGCATGACTCCTTGTCGTAGCAGTGTGATTCCGGTTCGGCGATGTCGCATCGACTGCGACCGCGGACTAGCGTATATGCGTGTCTGTCGTATCAACTGACGCACAGGCTGCTCACGCCGAAGGCGTGAAGAGGCTGCTCGCCAGCTACCGTGCAATCCCGCCGAACGCCACCGTCCGGCTGGCCAAACCAACCTCCAACCTGTTCCGGGCCAGAGCCAAGACGTCCACGAAGGGCCTCGATTCGTCGGGCCTGACGGGCGTCATCGCCGTCGACCCGGAGGCACGCACGGCCGACGTCGCCGGCATGTGCACCTACGAAGACCTCGTCGCCGCCACGCTGCCCTACGGGTTGTCGCCTCTGGTTGTGCCGCAGTTGAAGACGATCACGCTGGGCGGTGCCGTCACCGGTCTCGGCATCGAGTCGGCGTCCTTCCGCAACGGGTTGCCGCACGAGTCGGTGCTCGAGTTGGACATCATCACCGGTGCAGGCGAGGTAGTGACCGCGTCGCGCGAACAGCACGCCGATCTCTTCCGCGCCTTCCCGAATTCCTATGGCACGCTTGGCTACTCGGTTCGGCTGAAGATCGAACTCGAACCGGTCAAGCCATTCGTCAGCCTGAGACACCTGCGGTTCACCTCCGTGACCGATCTATTGGCCACAATGGAACGCATCATCGAGACCGGCGGCATCGACGGCACCCGCATCGACTACGTCGACGGCGTGGTGTTCAGCGCCGACGAGAGCTACCTGTGCCTCGGCGTGCAGACGTCGACTCCCGGCCCGGTCAGCGACTACACCGGCAAGGACATCTACTACCGGTCGATCCAGCACGCCGCGGGCGAGAAGCACGACCGGCTGACCATCCACGACTACCTGTGGCGTTGGGACACCGACTGGTTCTGGTGCTCGCGGGCGTTCGGCGCACAGAACCCGAAGATCCGGCGGTTCTGGCCGCGGCGCTACCGGCGAAGCAGCGTCTACTGGAAGCTCATCGGCTACGACCAGCGGTTCGACATCGCCGACCGGATCGAGAAGCGCAACGGTCGTCCGCCGCGCGAGCGCGTCGTGCAGGACATCGAGGTGCCGATCGAGCGGACGGCGGACTTCCTCGACTGGTTCCTGACGAACGTGCCGATCGAGCCGATCTGGCTGTGCCCACTGCGGCTGCGCGACGACGCGGGCTGGCCGCTGTACCCGATCGGCGGGCACCACACCTACGTCAACGTCGGATTCTGGTCGTCGGTGCCGGTGGGCAGTACCGAGGGTGAGACCAACCGGGCGATCGAGAAGAAGGTGAGCGAGCTCCACGGGCACAAATCGCTGTACTCCGACGCGTACTACTCAGCAGAGGAGTTCGACGAACTCTACGGCGGGGAAACGTACAAGACGGTGAAGAAGATCTACGACCCGGATTCACGACTACTCGATCTGTATGCGAAGGCGGTGCAGCGGCGATGAGGGCCTGCGCGAAGAGCAGACAACCACGATGAGCGTTCGCGTCAAGAGCAGAGGACAACGATGACGACATACAAGGATGAAACGGCAGGCGAGACGACGACCCAGTCGGACAAGCTGACTCTGGCCGAGATTCTGGAGATCTTCGCCGCCGGTGACGAGCTGCCATTGAAGTTCACCGCGTACGACGGCAGCTCGACGGGGCCCGCAGACGCCGAGCTCGGCCTGGACCTGCTCACGCCAAGGGGCACCACCTACCTGGCCACCGCGCCGGGTGACCTCGGCTTGGCGAGGGCCTACGTCTCAGGGGATCTGGAGCCTCACGGTGTGCATCCGGGCGACCCCTACGAGCTGCTGCGGGCGCTGGCCGACAAGCTCGACTTCAAACGCCCGCCCGCGCGGGTGCTGGCCAACATCGTCCGGTCCATCGGCTTCGAGCACCTCAAGCCGATCGCCCCGCCGCCCCAGGAGGCGCTGCCCCGCTGGCGCCGCATCGCAGAGGGATTCCGCCACAGCAAGACTCGCGACGCCGACGCCATCCACCATCACTACGACGTGTCGAACACGTTCTACGAGTGGGTGCTCGGACCGTCGATGACCTACACCTGCGCCTGCTACGACGACGCGGACGCGTCGCTGGAGGAGGCGCAGGAGAACAAGTACCGGCTGGTGTTCGAGAAGCTGCGGCTGCAGCCGGGTGATCGGCTGCTCGACGTCGGCTGCGGTTGGGGCGGCATGGTGCGCTACGCCGCGCGGCAGGGCGTCAAGACGATCGGCGTGACGCTGTCGAAGGAGCAGGCGACCTGGGCGCAGAACGCCATCGCCGAACAGGGCCTCTCCGACCTGGCCGAGGTACGCCACGGCGACTACCGCGACGTGCGGGAATCCGGGTTCGACGCGGTGTCCTCGATCGGCCTCACCGAGCACATCGGGGTGCACAACTACCCGTCGTACTTCCGCTTCCTCAAGTCGAAGATGCGAACCGGCGCCCTGCTGCTGAACCACTGCATCACCCGCCCCGACAACCGCGCGGGCGCGACCGCGGGCGGCTTCATCGACCGCTACGTCTTCCCCGACGGTGAGCTCACCGGGTCGGGACGCATCATCACCGAGGCGCAGGACGTCGGCCTCGAGGTGGTGCACGAGGAGAACCTGCGCCACCACTACGCGATGACGCTTCGGGACTGGTGCCGCAACCTCGTCGAGCACTGGGATGAGGCGGTCGAAGAGGTCGGCCTGCCCACGGCCAAGGTGTGGGGCCTGTACATGGCCGGCTCACGCCTCGGGTTCGAGTCGAATGTGGTTCAGCTGCACCAGGTTCTGGCGGTCAAGCTGGACAGCAAGGGCGGCGACGGCGGACTGCCGTTGCGGCCGTGGTGGACGCCCTAGGCTCCGTCGATCCGGCGGGCGCCCAACTCGCTCTGCAGTAATTCGAGGGCGGCCTCCTCCGGGTCGCGGCGCGGCACGGACGCGCTGCGCTCGGCCTCGGCGAGCATGCTCTCCTCGTCGTCCTCGTCGGGCGGTGGCGGTGCGGCGGCGACCGGTCGAGCGGCGCGTTCCACCGGCGGCGGCGCGGTCGGACCCCCGGCCTCACAGCGAATGTTCCAGTTCACGCCGAGGGCGTCCTTGAGCGCGTCGCGGATGATCTCGACGTTGCGTGCCTCGTTGAGCCGCTTGGCCAGTGGGCCGGACACGTGGCTGAGCACCAGGGTGTCGCCCTCGATGGCGACCACGATGGCGCCGTCGAGCATGACGTCGGTGGGGCGCCTGCGTTCGCGCACCTTCTCCCTGACCGTCGGCCACATGGACCGCACGGCCGCCGCGTCCGGTTCCCCGGTGGCCGCGGGCGGCGGTGCCTGCACGGGCTGCGGCGGTGGCTGCACGGCAGCCGGCTGCGGCGCCGGCTCCGGGGGTGGGGGCGGCGCGGGTGCGGGTTTCGGCGGTGCCGGCGGCGGGGGCGCGGGTGCCGGGTCGGGCCGGACCTCGGCGCGCGGCGCCTCGGCCTGTGGCGGCTTCGGTGCTTGGGCCGGCTGGGGTGCTTGGGCCGGCTCGGGTGCTTGGGCCGGCTCGGGGGCTTGGGTCGGCTCGGGCGCCTGGCTCCTGCGGGTGAAGTTCTTGGCCGCGAGGGTGGACGCACCCGCCGCCTCCGACGCGGGTATCGACATGTCCAGCCGTGTCTCGATGCGCTCGACCCGTTGCAGCAGAGCCGCTTCCGTATCGCTCGCCGATGGCAGCAGCAGCCGCGCGCACACCACCTCGAGCAGCAGTCGCGGCGCGGTGGCACCCCGCATCTCGCCGAGCCCGGCATGCACCACCTCGGCGTAGCGGGCCAGCGTCGCGGTGCCGAGCCGCTCGGCCTGGCTGCGCATCCGCTCCAGCACGTCGTCGGGCGCGTCGACCACACCACGCGCCGCGGCGTCGGGAACGGCCTGCAACACGATGAGGTCGCGGAACCGCTCGAGCAGGTCGATGGCGAACCGCCGCGGATCGTGGCCTGCGTCGATCAGCGACTCGACCGCCCCGAACAACGCCGCCGCGTCGGCTGCGGCCAGCGCGTCGACGGAATCGTCGATGAGCGCGAGGTCGGTGGCGCCGAGCAGCGACAGCGCCTGCTTGTACTCGATCCTGTTGCCCGCGGCGCCTGCGAGCAGCTGGTCCAGCACCGACAACGTGTCACGCGGCGAGCCGCCGCCGGCGCGGATCACCAGCGGGAACACCGCGTCGTCGACGGCGACGCCTTCGTCCGTGCAGATGCGCTCGAGCAGGCCGCGCATGGTCTTGGGGGCGAGCAGCCGGAACGGGTAGTGGTGGGTGCGCGACCGGATGGTCGGCAGCACCTTCTCGGGCTCGGTGGTGGCGAAGACGAAGATGAGGTGCTCCGGCGGCTCCTCGACGATCTTCAGCAGCGCGTTGAAGCCCGCGGTGGTCACCATGTGCGCTTCGTCGATGATGAAGATGCGGTACCGCGACTGCGCCGGCGCGTAGAACGCCCGGTCGCGCAGCTCGCGGGTGTCGTCGACGCCGCCGTGGCTGGCCGCGTCGAGTTCGGTGACGTCGACGTTGCCGGGACCGTTGGGGGCCAGCGCGACACAGGAGTCACACACGCCGCAGGGCGTGGGGGTGGGGCCCTGCTCGCAGTTCAGCGAGCGCGCGAGGATGCGCGCCGACGACGTCTTGCCGCACCCGCGGGGACCGGAGAACAGGTAGGCATGGTTGATCCGGCCCGAGGACAGCGCCGTCGACAGCGGTTCGGTGACATGCTCCTGGCCGACTACTTCGCCGAACGTCGCCGGCCGGTACTTGCGGTAGAGAGCCACACGAGCAGGCTACCCAGGCGTGGTGACGAGCCGCGGGCTAGTCACGTGCCAGCAGCGACTCGGTCGCCGCGAGCAGTGCACACGTGGCCAGTCCGTCGATCGCCTCGCGCAGGTCGGGTATGGCCGGGAACGTGGGTGCGATGCGAATGTTCTTGTCGTCCGGTTCTTTTCGATACGGGAACGCTGCACCCGCCTCGGTGACGGCGATGCCGGCGTCCTTGGCCAGTGCGATGGTTCGCCGCGCGGTGCCTGGCCACACGTCGAGGCTGACGAAGTACCCGCCCTTGGGATCGGTCCACGACGCGATCTTCGACTCGCCGAGCCGGTCGGAGAGGATCTCGGCGACCAGGGCGAACTTCGGCGCGAGCAACTGCTGATGGCGCTGCATGTGCAGTCGCACGCCGTCGGCGTCGCCGAAGAATCTCAGATGACGCAGTTGGTTGACCTTGTCCGGGCCGATCGACCTCTTGCCTGCGTGCTGCAGATACCAGGCCACGTTGCCGAGCGAGCCGCCGAAGAAGCTGACTCCGGCACCCGCGAACGTGATCTTGGAGGTCGACGCGAAGACCAGCGGCCGGTTGCCGTTGCCCGCCGCGGTGGCCAGGCCGAGCACGTCGACCTGTCGCACGAAGTCGTGCGTCAACGTGTGCACGGCGTAGGCGTTGTCCCAGAAGAGTCGGAAGTCCGCCGCCGCGGTCTTCATCTGGACGAGCCTGCGGACGTTCTCCCAGGAGTAGATGGTGCCCGTCGGGTTGGAGAACACGGGTACGCACCACATGCCCTTCACCGCGGGATCGCGGGCGACGAGTTCCTCGATCAGGTCGACGTCGGGGCCGTCTTCGAGCATCGGGACGGGGATCATCTCGATGCCGAGGCTCTCGGTGATGGCGAAGTGCCGGTCATAGCCGGGCGACGGGCACAGGAACTTCACTCCTGGCTCGTCCCGCCACGGCCGCGGCGAGTCCACGCCGCCGTGCAGCAACGAGAACACCACGATGTCGTGCATGAACTCGAGGCTGGCGTTGTTGCCCGCGATCAGGTTGGGCACCGGGATGCCGAGCACGTCGCCGAAGATGGCCCGCAGCTCGGGCAGGCCGTGCAGTCCGCCGTAGTTGCGGGTGTCGGTTCCGTCGCCGTCGCGGAAGTTCGCCCCCGGCAGGCTCAGCAAGTCGTTGGACAGGTCGAGTTGTTCAGGGGACGGCTTGCCGCGGGTCAGGTCCAGGCTCAGCTTCTTGGCCTGCAGGTCGGCGTAGTTGCGGGACTGCTGGTCGTGCTGTGCCTGCAGTTCGTCGCGGCCGAGAGATTCAAACGACACGGCGCGCGCCTTTCACCATTTACTGAAGCCGTGGAAAAAAGAGGGGACCCCGCGCACCCGCCAGAGCCCATTGACCCTTGCTGCCTTCCGGCCCTGGGGGAGTTCACAGGATGGACGCCGCGCGGGGTCCGGGTTGAGTGTAGTACCTGGCGTAACCAGCGACTGGTGGGACGTCCCAGTGCGGTCGGCTACCATTGCCCGCGGAGGATTCGCCTAGTGGCCTATGGCGCTCGCCTGGAACGCGGGTTGGGTTAACGCCCTCAGGGGTTCAAATCCCCTATCCTCCGCACTGGTCCGGGGTGCGATCGTTCGCAGAGCCGTTCAGGTCGCACCCCGGCCAACGAACTCAAGGAGGAGCATGCGGCGCTGGATCGCGGTGTTGTGGAATACATCGTTCCTGGTCCTCGCCGGAATCCTTTACTTCTTCTTCGTGCTGCCCCGCTGGAATGAGCTGACCGGCGACTGGTCGCACACCGTCGGGACCGTGTTGCGGATCGTTGTCGGCGCCCTGATCGGCCTCGCCGCGCTGCCCGTGGTGTTCACCTTGCTGCGGACGCGCAAGCCCGAGTACGGCACACCGCGGCTGGCACTTTCGCTGCGGGTCTGGTCGATCGCACTGCACGTGCTCGCCGGAGTGCTCATCATCGGTGCCGCGATCAGCGAGATCTGGCTGAGCCTGGACAGCGCAGGTCAGTGGCTGTTCGGCATCTACGGCGCCGCAGCGGCGATCGCGTTGCTCGGTGCGCTGGGCTTCCATCTGGCGTTCACCGCCGAATTGCCGCCGCCCCCGCCGAAGCCGCTGAAACCCAAGACGCGGACGCGCGGACGCAGGCGCGGCAAGGCAGCCGAGAGCGACGAAGCGCTGCCCGACGACGAGGCGCCCGACGCACTGCCCGCCGACGAGGCGCCCGAGGACGAGGCCGCCGACGACGACCGTCCCCGAGGACGAGAAGCATGACGCCCCGGCGCCGGTCTCGGTCGAGGATGAGACCGAAGTCAGCGAAGCCACCGAAATCGTCGAGTCCACTGCGACTGACGAGACCACTGAGGTGGATGAGGTCGGAGACGCCAACAAATCCGTCGAACCCGCTAACGCGGACGTAGCCGACGACGATAAGGCTGACAACGACGAGGATTCCGCAGGCAAGCTGCGCAACCGCCGCCCGTCGGGGAAGTCGTTGTTCCGGCGCGCACGCGGTGGTGTCGCCGTCGACGACTGATCCGTTCGCGCCTTCGGTATTGCGTGCGTCGACAGCCTGGGAACTCCCCGTAAGAATTGTGGGACACATCTAGGTAAGGCGGCGCATGGGCACCTTCGGAATCCGCTGGCGACTCGTCGTCGGCGTAGTGGCGGCGACCGTCGTCGGTCTCGTCACACCCGCGCCCGCCATGGCGGCTCCCGCCGACATGTCGGGAGCCGTCGCCATGGTGGAACCGGCCGTGGTGCGGATCGACACCGTCATCAACTACCAGCATGCGATCGGCGCAGGCACCGGCATCATCATCGATGGCGGCGGCGCGATCCTGACGAACTTCCACGTCGTGCAGGGTGCGGACAGCATCACCGCGACCGCCGTCGGCCAGCCCTATCCGGTGGACCTCGTCGGCTACGACCGGGGTCGCGACATCGCCGTCCTGCAACTGCGCGGCGCCAACGGCGTGCCCTCCGCTGCGATCGGCGATTCGTCGGCGCTCGCGGTCGGGGATCCCGTCGTGGCGCTGGGCAACGCGCGCGGCAGCGGCAACCCGCTGACCAACGAGACGGGCACGGTGGTCGGCTTCGGCCGCACCATCAGCGCCAAGGACGAGTTGACCGGCAGCTCCGAGCAGGTGACCGGGCTGATCGAGGTCGCAGCACCGGTCCGGGCAGGCGATTCCGGCGGTCCACTGATCAACGCGGCGGGCCAGGTCGTCGGCGTCACCACCGCGGCAACGGTGAACTTCCGGATGGGTCCTGGCGGAGCGGGTTTCGCCATCCCGATCAACGACGCGATGGCCGTGGCCGGCCAGATCCGCTCCCGGGCGCCGACCGACACCGTGCACATCGGTCCGCCGACCATGCTCGGCGTCGGCGTCAGCAGTCAGGACCAGAGCCAGTCGCTGCCGGGCGTGCTCCTGCGCGAGGTGCTGCGCGGCGGTCCTGCTGACCAGGCCGGTCTGCTCGACGGTGACGTGTTGCTCAGCATCAACGGCGTCCAGTTGGATTCGGCGACAGCGCTGACCGACGCATTGGACCGGCACTACGCCGGGGACGTCGTCGACCTGGTCTGGATGGACAGGGGCGGTCAGCAGCACACCGGCAAGGCAACGCTGTCGTCCGGCGGCTGAGATCCGGCCAAACCGCACGATCGCACGGGCCGTCGTCCCTATGCTGAGCGAGTGCCAAACAACACTCCCCTTCGCGTCGTTCAGTGGACGACCGGCAATGTCGGAAAGAGCTCCGTAGCGGCCATCGCCCGCAATCCCACCCTGGAACTGGTCGGCTGTTACGCCTGGTCGGACGACAAGGTCGGCCGAGACGTCGGCGAGCTGGCCGGCATCGCACCGCTGGGCGTCGCCGCCACCAACGACGTCGCCGCGCTGCTCGCGCTCAAGCCGGACGTCGTGGTCTACAACCCGATGTGGATCGACGTCGACGAACTCGTCACCATCCTGTCGGCGGGGGTGAACGTCGTTGCCACGGCCTCGTTCATCACCGGCCACAACCAGGGCGCAGGACGGGACAAGATCGCCGAGGCGTGCGAACGGGGCGGCTCGACGATGTTCGGCTCGGGCATCAGCCCGGGGTACGTCAACCAACTGTCGATCGTGGCGGCGGGAATCTGCGACCGTGTCGACAAGATCACCGTCAACGAGGCCGCCGACACCACGTTCTACGACTCACCCGCGACCGAGAAGCCGGTGGGCTTCGGCCAGCCGATCGACCACCCCGACCTGCAGTCGATGACCGCGCACGGCACCGGAGTGTTCGGCGAGGCCGTCCGCATGGTCGCCGACGCACTGGGCATCGAACTCGACGAGGTGCGCTGCGATGCCGAGTACGCACAGACCACCGAGGACCTGGACCTGGGGTCGTGGACCATTCCGGCGGGCTGCGTCGCCGGTGTCTACGCGAGCTGGAAGGGCATCGTCGGCGGGGTGAGCCGCGTCGAGATCAACGTCCGCTGGCGCAAGGGGCAGACGCTGGAGCCCGACTGGCAGATCGAGCAGGACGGCTGGGTCATCGAGGTCGCAGGCCGCCCCACCGTCACGATGAAGGTCGGCTTCCTGCCGCCCGCGGATTTCGAGGCCACCACGCTCGAGGAGTTCATGGTGCTCGGGCACATCATGACGGCGACGCCGCCGCTGAACGCGATCCCCGCGGTAGTCGCTGCCCCGCCCGGCATCGTCACCTACAACGACCTGCCTCTCATCCTGCCGAGAGGGGTGGTCCCGGCGGGGTAGCCCGATCCGGAAGACCTGGTCAGCGACGTCGTCGTGCCCATGCGCTAGTCGCGCTTCCACAACGCTACTTCCCCTCGTCGACCGCGTCGAACACCTCCAGCGAGTGTTCGAAGGGGGCCGACGTGACGCCCGTCTTGGTGCCGAACGGATGGTCCAGACAAAAGACGATGAACAACAACAAACCAAGCAGAACGGCCACCGCGCTCGAGAGGACCGCGTGCCCGCGATTGCTGTCGAGCCGCATGAAGCCCATCAGGCCGATCAGCACGAGGCCGCCAAAGATCAAGCCGAACCACAATATCCACGGAATTCGTGGTTCGGCGTCGAGGACGCGCGCGTTTCGTTGCGAAGCCAAGACAGTCAGCTGGCCCATGAACTCCCCGTTGACGGGGCCGGATGCCGCTTCGGGATCTTGGCGACTGACAACGCGATACATCTCCGTAAGCGCGGCTCGTGCGCTGTCGCTAGTGCCACCGCTGTCCTGTTGCTCCCATTCAGGTCCTGCGACGGCAGTCGTGTACTTCCGCAACAGATCCCGCATTTGTTTCTGCTCGGCGGGCGGCATCGCGACCGTCTGGCGGTACATGGTGGTCAGAGTGGACGCTTCACTGGCTACGTTGGCCGACGCCGTGGAGAACTGTTCCCAGGCCACGACGACGGTGAAGCCGAGCAGAGCGCCATAAACGAGCGCAACCGTGGTGACGAACGGCGACAGCGTCGAGTTGTGCGATTTCCCAACCGCGTCAGAGAGGATACGGTCCCCCACCCAGATGCTGGCGACCGCAATCAGAATCGATGCGGCCACGACCAGAAATAGGACCAGCCAAAGGCCGAACAGTCCCAACTCGCCCACGGTCACCTCTCTGCCTTGAGCAAGGCTATGCCGAGTTGATGTCCGTTTACCCGCGCCTCGCGGAGGCGATCAAGGACGGACGCAAGAAAGGTCGAGTTCGGCAAGTGTCCGCTTGCCGATGACGTGACCGTGGTGTGGGTGTACGCCAGGGAACGGCTGAACCTGCCCCTAGGGACTACAGAGTCTCAGACACGTATCGAGGGCAAGTACGCGCCATGCGAGCCGGGACCTATGCCGGATTTCCCCCATCATCCCAGTTCGCGGCCACTTTCTTGCTCGGCTGCACCCGCGGGGGTTCACCCGGCATCTTCGGATAGTTCGGCGGGTACGGCAGGTCACCCAATCCCCGCTCCTCGTCGGCGCGGAACATCTCCAGCAGCGGTTCGATGGAGTGTGCGACGGCGTCGATGTCGGCCCACGGATCGGCGCGCTTGGCGACGAGGTCCGGGACCGTGGCGATGGTGTAGTCGTCCGGGTCGGCGGCGGCCAGGTCATCCCATGCCAGCGGAGTGGACACCGTGGCGATCTCGGTGCGGCGCGCCGAGTACGGCGACGCGAACGTGCGATCGCGGGCGTTCTGGTTGTAGTCGATGAAGAGCCGCTCGCCGCGCTCCTCCTTCCACCACGACGTGGTCACCGCGTCCGGGGCGCGGCGCTCGACCTCGCGGGCGAGCGCGATACCTGCGCGGCGGACGGCGACGAAGTCCCAGTCCGGCTTGATCCGGACGAACACGTGCACGCCGCGCCCGCCCGAGGTCTTCGGATAACCGGTCAGGCCCAGCTCGTCGAGGATGGGTTTGAGCACGTCGACCGCGATGGCGCTGGCCTCCTTGAATGCGGTGCCCGGCTGCGGATCCAGGTCGATGCGCAACTCGTCGGGGTGCTCGGTGTCCGGGCAGCGCACCTGCCACGGATGCAGCGTGACGGTGCCCATCTGGGCCGCCCAGGCGATCGCCGACGGATGCGTCACCTTGAGCGCGTCGGCGGTGCGGCCGGACGGGAACGTCACCGTGCACGTCTCGAGGTAGTCGGGATGCTTTGCGGGAACGCGCTTCTGGTAGATCTCCTCGCCGTCGATGCCGTCCGGGAAGCGCTGCAGATGGGTGGGCCGGTCGCGCAGCAGCGCGACCATCGGAGCCGCCACGGCCAGGTAGTACTCCATCAGCTTGCCCTTGGTGCCTGCCGAACCCAGCTTGGGGAAGTAGACCTTGTCGGGATTGGTGAATCGGACCGCGATGCCGTCGACATCCAGTTCTTCTGCAGCAGTTGCCATCTCAGGACTCCAGTACGTCGGACAGGTCGTAGTTCAACGGCACGTCCAGTTGGTCGAAGGTGCAGCTGGACGGTTCCCGATCGGGCCGCCACCGGACGAACTTGACCGCATGCCGGAACCGTTGGCCGTGGCCTGATGTCGCCGGCGGCCCGGCTCCGGGCACCGTGTTCCCCTCCATCTGGTCGTAGGCCACCTCCGCGACCCTCTCCGGCCGAACCGGGATCCACCGCTTGTCCGCGGCGGAGTTCCACCGCGACGGCTCACCGTCGTTGACCTGGTCGCCTTCGCGCAGCGGCTCGAGGTCGGCCAGCATCTTGAGCCGGTCCTTGACGCTGAATGACGCTGCGCCACCGATCATCTGAAGCTCGCCGTCATCGCGGTACAGGCCGAGCAGAACGGATCCGACGCCCTCCCCGCTCTTGTGGATCCGGTAGCCGATCGCCACGCAGTCGGCGTCACGCTTGTGCTTGACCTTGACCATCTCGCGCTTGCCCGGCAGGTAATGGCCGTCGAGCCGCTTGGCGATCACCCCGTCGAGGCCCGCCCCCTCGAAGGTGGTCAGCCAGTGCGTGCCGAGTTCCGGGTCCTCGGTGGTGCGGGTGACGTGGCACCACCGCTTCTCCTTGACCAGGTCGGCCAACGCCTTCCTGCGTTCGCGAAACGGCGTGTCCAGCAGCGAGCGGTCGCCGGTGGCAAGCGCGTCGAACCCGATGAAGTGGGCAGGGGTCTGCTCGGCGAGCATCCGGATGCGGCTCTCCGCCGGGTGAATGCGTTGGCTCAGCGACTCCCAGTCCAGCCGGATCGCGGCCGTCGATCTCGCGCGGCACCACGACCTCGCCGTCGAGCACGCACCGCGGAGCGAGCTCGTCCCGCAGCGACTCCACCAGTTCGGGGAAGTAGCGGCCGAGCTCCTTGCCGCTGCGCGACAGCACCACCACCTCATCGCCGTCGCGGAACACCAGCGCACGGAACCCGTCCCACTTCGGCTCGTAGGACCACACCCCTGGATCGGCGGGCACCTTCTCCGCCGCCTTGGCGAGCATCGGGTCGACGGGTGGCTGCACGGGAAGGTCCACGTTGCTCATTATTGCGTCCATGCCACTTCAGACCTGCGACTCCGGGCAATGTCATCGCCGCTCTTCCCGCCGTTCAATCCCCCGGGTCGCTCCGCTCCTGCCCGCCGGCGTGTTCAATTGGGCCGATGGACCTGCCCGTCATGCCGCCGGTGTCGCCGATGCTGGCGAAATCGGTCACCGAGATTCCGCAGGGCGCCTGGTACGAACCGAAGTGGGACGGCTTCCGATCGATCTGCTTTCGCGACGGCGACCTGGTGGAACTGGGCAGCCGCAACGAGCGGCCGCTGACGCGCTACTTCCCCGAACTGGTCGCCGCGGCCACGGCGGAACTGCCCGGCAGATGCGTGATCGACGGGGAGATCGTCGTCGCGGGCGCGAGCGGCCTGGATTTCGAGGCGTTGCAACAGCGCATCCATCCGGCCGACAGTCGGGTGCGGATGCTCGCCGAGAAGACACCGGCGGCGTTCATCGCGTTTGTGCACGGGTGATCTTTGGGGGGTTCGTTCTCGGGCCCGGACGAGCGGACGGCGTCGTCGGGGCCGCCCGGTACATCGGGCTCCATGCCGCAACTAGCGGACGCGATACCGATCTAGTTCTGCCTCGTTTACCTCGCATCCATTGCCTGGCGCCGTCGGCACCGACACAGTGCCGTCACCGTTCAATTCCGGGGTGTTCAAGTACACGCGACCCCACATCGGGTCGAATTCCTTGGGGTAGTACTCGATCATCAGTCCATTTGGAATGGATGCCATCAGGTGCAAGTGGGCCTGCTGATCGCCGTGAGGACAGACAGACAGCCCATGCGCCTGACCCAAGGCGGCGATCTTGACAAACTCAGTCACGCCACCGGTGTAGCGGGCATCCGGTTGCAGATCCTAACCGCCTGCGTCGCGATCAGATCTCGGAAGCCATACTTGGTGTACTCATTTTCGCCAGCTGCCAACGTGACAGGGACAGCCGCAGCTATCTTCTTCATGCCCTCGTAATCGTCGGGCTGCACGGGCTCTTCGAACCAGAACACATCTAAGTCACCGATCATTCGACCGAACGTAATGGCGTCGTAGTACTGGTAGGCACAGTTCGACGTCGACCATGAGTCGCACGTCAGGCCCGATAGCCTCACGAACGATCTTGACGCGCGCAGCATCCTGATGAGGACTTAACGCTCCTACTTTCATCTTGACAGCGCGTGCTCCAGCCGACACGTAGCCCGTCATCTCGTCTACGAGACCGTCGACTCCCTTGCCTTCGGAGTAGTAGCCGCCGGCCACATAGGTAGGAATCCTTTCCCGCATGCCGCCAAGTAGCACATACAGTGGCAATCCTGCCGCTTTCGCCTTGATATCCCAGATGGCGAAATCAATCGCGGATAGTGCGCGTGTCTCATAGCCGCGCCGACCGGATAGCTTCGGGCTCCAAAGGTCAGACCACAGTCCACCATAAAGGGGTTGCCCCCTGTCACCCGCTCAGCGAACGCCGCAATGAATTCGTGCTCACCGACGCGCCCCCCGGATATTCCAATACCGGTGATGCCCTCGTCAGTGTGGAGCTTTACGACACCCAAAGACACAGTGGAGTATGTGTGCAGACCATTAGTAATTGGAGTCGGCCGTGGCCATTTGTAATAGGCTATTTCGTTGCCAATTATCTTCATGTTTGATCTCCCGACAGAAATGATATGGTCAACAAAACCGTAAGCGAAGCACCAATGTTACTGGTCCATTACCGAGCCGTCTGAGTTAAGTCGAGCTACGAGAGGACGTGGACGATACGGCCAGCGCTGCTGAGCGTCATCGCGTAATGTCACTCCGATACCCGGATTTTGATTCAATACGAGGAAGCCGTCATCGCCCAACTGGGCCGAACCATCGACGAGTTCATCAACGGGCGGCCGAGTGACGGACGACGACCAGGAATCGGCCGGGTATTCCTGGAGTACGAAGTTTGGTGCAGATGCCGCAATTTGAAGGCACGCTGCGGTCGATACGGGGCCCAATGGGTTGTGTGGAACCACACCGACATGATGCGCCTCAGCGAGGGCCGCCACTTTCCGTGCACCTGAGATGCCGCCGACCATGCATACGTCTGGCCGCACGTACTGGGCACCCTCGCGGTTCAATAACATGGCAAAATCCCAAATCGATGTATACCGCTCGCCTGTAGCGATCGGCACATTCACTTTACGGGCGACATAAGCCATCTCATCAAAGTTATCCATCATGACAGGGTCCTCGTAAAAGTACGGATGAAACTCCTCGATCCCCACTCCGAGTTGGACCGCCTCGGCCGGCGTCAGCCTGCGGTGTATCTCAATACATAGATCTACGTCGTTGCCGACCGCCTCTCGGTAAGATCCGACGGCGTTGATCGCATCTCTAATTTTCGCCACACCAGTTGAAAAATATGGTACGTCACGTGCCTCGTCTAGGAATGGCGTCAGATGACCAACGGCAGTAAAGCCTCTCGATTTTGCGGCGACAATACCGGAGATGAGGTCGTCGCGCGTTTTGCCAAAGACGTGGTAGTACACACGAATCTTCTGACGAACCGGCCCTCCGAGTAAGGAATACACGGGGACGCCGTGGAATTTTCCCGAGATATCCCACAGTGCAATGTCAATAGCGCTGAGGGCACCCATGATCGCAGCTCCGCGGAAGTGGGTCGCGCGATACATATATTGCCAGTGATGCTCTATTAGCAATGGGTCTTTACCGATGAGGTACTCGCCGAACTTCCTTAACGCAGCTTCGGATGCCTCAATAAACCCCCAGGCGCCCGATTCGCCCAATCCGATGATCCCTTCGTCAGTTTCCACCTTGACAAATAGATAGTGATCGATGAGGACAGGTTCGACAGCGACGATTCTCAAAATTCAAGCTCCTAACAATGCAATTTCGATGCTGGGCGAGTGCGCTAGGCGGTCGCGAGAGCCTCAGGTACCGCCTCGGCATCATCCGCCAACACGATTAATTCTGATGCGTCGCAGCCAATGTCGACTACGTCCTCGACGTGCACGTTGGCCGTCGGCTGCGCGACGAGGCGAAGCCTATGGCCCGCCGACTCGGCGCGGCAGTCGAGGCGGGAACCTACATAGCTCACCAGGGTTAGGCGAGCTCTCCACACGTTTTCGACGTCAGCCGATGAAGTTCCTTCACGGATCGTTAGGCTTTCCGGCCGCACGAACAGAGTCACTTGCTGTCCTATACTTGGTGCTGGCGCGAACGAGGTTAGCGATGCAGTCACCGTCAACTCCTCGCTAAGCATCACCCGTGCACGATTCGCGGTAATCGACTGCACGGTGCCCGTCAGGAAGTTGGACCTTCCAACTAGCTCTGCGGCGAAACGGCTGACTGGGCGCGAGTAAACGTCCCGCGGTGTCCCAATTTGCTCGATGCGGCCGCCATTCATTAATACGATCCGGTTCGACATGGACATCGCCTCGTCCTGGTCGTGAGTGACATATAGCGCTGTAGTGCCGATTTTCTGCTGCAATTCGACCATTTCGAACCGTAGGCGCTCGCGCAAGGCGGCATCTAAGTTACTCAGCGGTTCATCAAAAGTAGGAGCCGCTCAGTGATTACCGCCCTGGCAACCGCAACGCGCTGCTGCTGGCCTCCGCTCAGCTCAGTTCCGAATCGTTCCGCGTAGTCCGCGAGTCCGACCATCTCCAGAGTGGTCATTACTCGCTCGCGAATCTCGTTACGGCTGAACGATCGAATACG
>CAVTKI010000032.1:0-81481 GCA_963735245.1 uncultured Actinomycetota bacterium | reverse complement strand
ACGGGTGATCTTTGGGGGGTTCGTTCTCGGGCCCGGACGAGTGGACGGCGTCGTCGGGGCCGCCCGGTACACCGGGCTCCATGCCGCAACTAGCGGACGCGATACCGATCTAGTTCTGCCTCGTTTACCTCGCATCCATTGCCTGGCGCCGTCGGCACCGACACAGTGCCGTCACCGTTCAATTCCGGGGTGTTCAAGTACACGCGACCCCACATCGGGTCGAATTCCTTGGGGTAGTACTCGATCATCAGTCCATTTGGAATGGATGCCATCAGGTGCAAGTGGGCCTGCTGATCGCCGTGAGGACAGACGGACCGCCCATGCGCCTGACCCAAGGCGGCGATCTTGACAAACTCAGTCACGCCACCGGTGTAGCGGGCATCCGGTTGCAGAATCCCAACCGCCTGCGTCGCGATCAGATCTCGGAAGCCATACTTGGTGTACTCATTTTCGCCAGCTGCCAACGTAACAGGGACAGCCGCAGCTATCTTCTTCATGCCCTCGTAATCGTCGGGCTGCACGGGCTCTTCGAACCAGAACACATCTAAGTCACTGATCATTCGACCGAACGTAATGTGGCGTGGTAACCCTTGACACACCATCGCCGTCCACCATGAGTCGCACGTCAGGCCCGATAGCCTCACGAACGATCTTGACGCGCGCAGCATCCTCGATGAGGACTTAAAGCTCCTACTTTCATCTTGACAGCGCGTGCTCCAGCCGACACGTAGCCCGTCATCTCGTCTACGAGACCGGTCGACTCCCTGCCTTCGGAGTAGTAGCCGCCGGCCACATAGGTAGGAATCCTTTCCCGCATGCCGCCAAGTAGCACATACAGTGGCAATCCTGCCGCTTTCGCCTTGATATCCCAGATGGCGAAATCAATCGCGGATAGTGCGCGTGTCTCATAGCCGCGCCGACCGGATAGCTTCGGGCTCCAAAGGCCAGACCACAAAGCCTCACTCATAAAGGGGTTGCCCCCTGTCGCCCGCTGAGCGAACGCCGCAATGAATTCGTGCTCACCGACACGCCGGATACTCCAATACCGGTGATGCCCTCGTCAGTGTGGAGCTTTACGACACCCAAAGACACAGTGGAGTATGTGTGCAGACCATTAGTAATTGGAGTCGGCCGTGGCCATTTGTAATAGGCTATCTCGTTGCCAATTATCTTCATGTTAGATCTCCCGACAGAAATGATATGGTCAACAAAACCGTAAGCGAAGCACCAATGTTACTGGTCCATTACCGAGCCGTCTGAGTTAAGTCGAGCTACGAGAGGACGTGGACGATACGGCCAGCGCTGCTGAGCGTCATCGCGTAATGTCACTCCGATACCCGGATTTTGATTCAATACGAGGAAGCCGTCCTCGCCCAACTGGGCCGAACCATGAACAAGTTCATCAACGGGCGGCCGGGTGACGAACGACGACCAGGAATCGGCCGGGTATTCCTGGAGTACGAAGTTTGGTGCAGATGCCGCAATTTGAAGGCACGCTGCGGTCGATACGGGGCCCAATGGGTTGTGTGGAACCACACCGACATGATGCGCCTCAGCGAGAGGCCGCCACTTCCGTGCACCTGAGATGCCGCCGCCATGCATCGTCTGGCCGCACGTACTGGGCGGACCTCGCGGTTCAATAACATGGCAAAATCCCAATCAGATGTATACCGCTCGCCTGTAGCGATCGGCACATTCACTTTACGGGCGACATAAGCCATCTCATCAAAGTTATCCATCATGACAGGGTCCTCGTAAAAGTACGGATGAAACTCCTCGATCCCCACTCCAGTTGGACCGCCTCGGCCGGCGTCAGCCTGCGGTGTATCTCAATACATAGATCTACGTCGTTGCCGACCGCCTCTCGGTAAGATCCGACGGCGTTGATCGCATCTCTAATTTTCGCCACACCAGTTGAAAAATATGGTACGTCACGTGCCTCGTCTAGGAATGGCGTCAGATGACCAACGGCAGTAAAGCCTCTCGATTTTGCGGCGACAATACCGGAGATGAGGTCGTCGCGCGTTTTGCCAAAGACGTGGTAGTACACACGAATCTTCTGACGAACCGGCCCTCCGAGTAAGGAATACACGGGGACGCCGTGGAATTTTCCCGAGATATCCCACAGTGCAATGTCAATAGCGCTGAGGGCACCGTCATCGCAGCTCCGCGGAAGTGGGTCGCGCGATACATATATATTGCCAGTGATGCTCTATTAGCAATGGGTCTTTACCGATGAGGTACTCGCCGAACTTCCTTAACGCAGCTTCGGATGCCTCAATAAACCCCCAGGCGCCCGATTCGCCCAATCCGATGATCCCTTCGTCAGTTTCCACCTTGACAAATAGATAGTGATCGATGAGGACAGGTTCGACAGCGACGATTCTCAAAATTCAAGCTCCTAACAATGCAATTTCGATGCTGGGCGAGTGCGCTAGGCGGTCGCGAGAGCCTCAGGTACCGCCTCGGCATCATCCGCCAACACGATTAATTCTGATGCGTCGCAGCCAATGTCGACTACGTCCTCGACGTGCACGTTGGCCGTCGGCTGCGCGACGAGGCGAAGCCTATGGCCCGCCGACTCGGCGCGGCAGTCGAGGCGGGAACCTACATAGCTCACCAGTGGGCGGGGAGGCTCTTCCACACGTTTTCGACGTCAGCCGATGAAGTTCCTTCACGGATCGTTAGGCTTTCCGGCCGCACGAACAGAGTCACTTGCTGTCCTATACTTGGTGCTGGCGCGAACGAGGTTAGCGATGCAGTCACCGTCAACTCCTCGCTAAGCATCACCCGTGCACGATTCGCGGTAATCGACTGCACGGTGCCCGTCAGGAAGTTGGACCTTCCAACTAACTCTGCGGCGAAACGGCTGACTGGGCGCGAGTAAACGTCCCGCGGTGTCCCAATTTGCTCGATGCGGCCGCCATTCATTAATACGATCCGGTTCGACATGGACATCGCCTCGTCCTGGTCGTGAGTGACATATAGCGCTGTAGTGCCGATTTTTCTGCTGCAATTCGACCATTTCGAACCGTAGGCGCTCGCGCAAGGCGGCATCTAAGTTACTGAGCGGTTCATCAAAAAGTAGGAGCCGCGGCTCAGTGATTACCGCCCTGGCAACCGCAACGCGCTGCTGCTGGCCCCCGCTCAGCTCAGTTCCGAATCGTTCCGCGTAGTCCGCGAGTCCGACCATCTCCAGAGTGGTCATTACTCGCTCGCGAATCTCGTTACGGCTGAACGATCGAATACGCAGGCCGTAGGCGACATTGTTGAACACCGTCATATGTGGCCAGATCGCATACGACTGGAACACCATATTGATGTCCCTGCGCTCAGGCGCGATATGGGTTTTGTGATCCGAAAGCACTCGACCGTCGAGTGAAATGCTGCCGCCAAACGTCGGCTCAAGTCCAGCTACGCACCTCAACGTCGTCGTCTTTCCGCAACCGCTGGGTCCAAGCAGAGTGACTAGCTCGCCCTCATGTACCACGAACGATATGCCATGAACGACTTCTGTTGCACCGTATCGCACGACAAGGTCATCAACGACTAACTCAGCTGGCATTATTCTGCGACTCCTACTTGTGCTCTAATTGCTGGGGGTCGTGCCTCGCTCACGCTAAACCGCCACCGACACGCGAACTTGTTAGCTTGACGCGGAATACGTGACGAAGCCCAGAATGATGCCGATTACCATAAAGACCGTTTGAATCAAGCCTAGGATTGCGGCATTTTGAGCATCTCCCTGGTCGAGGGAATCCCAGGTGAGGACGGACAGTACCGCGGAGTCTGGCCCGTAAAGCATCACTGCGGCGCCAATCTCTCGCACTGAGAAAATGAAAACGAGGATCCAAGAGGCCAACAATGACGGTTTGATGAGGGGCATGGTTACACGCACCAATGTTCGAAACAACCCGGCTCCGCACATCGTCGATGCTTCTTCGAGAGCGGGGTGCACTTGAGCCGACCCGGATTTCGGCGATCCGCAACGTTTGAGGCAGGTAGATCGCGATGAAGGCGATAGCGATAAGCCAGACGGTTCCATACAGAGGGGTTACGACATAAGCCAATAGCACACCGGTTCCGAATACGATGCCAGGAATGGCTACCGGAAGCGTCGCGATTTGGCTCACCAAGGCCGAGCCTCTAATCTTCATTCGCTGCGTAACATATGCAAGGGCCAGGCCGAGGAGAATACAAGCAGTTGGAGCCACCAGTGCGACGATAGAGGGTGTTTTTTATCGCCGTATGCACGACGGGTGAAGCAAGCTGATTGGAGATTTCATTAAACGTGTAGTGTGCCTTTAGGATGTTCGGGCTGATGAAAGCTGTACACGCGACATAGATAAGTGTCAGGTAAGGCAACACGATCGCTACGCAGAGGTAAAGAACACATACCACAAAACCGAGCCACCGCCACTTCCCTAGTGGAATCCTCCTCGTTCGGTAGCCGCGGGCAGTCACAGTCACGAACCTTGATGTCTGTCCGACAGAACGCCGGTACAACGTGATGCCAATGATTGCGAGGATAAAGAGCATTGTGCCCGTCGCGGCGGCACCACCATAGGAGATAGGGGTACGTCTGTGAGAACGCGTATACCTGCATTGACAGCGGTTGAAAGGACTGATCGGGTGTCAGTACGGACGGTATCGCAAATTCGCTTGCCGCCAGGATGAAGACAAAGAACATCGCCGATAGGATTGCTGGCCTGACCAGCAGCAGCGTGATCCGCAGGGCGGTCCTAATAGTATGGGCACCGTTCATCGCGGAGGACTCCTCGAGGGAGGGGTCCATATTGCGTAGCGCGCCGGATACAAAGAGATATCCGTACGGTATATAGTAAACGGCCATCACCAGATCATTCCCGGCGCCGGATTCGATATTGATGAAGGAACCGTCTGTGCCGAATATAGTCCGAGCTGCAGCATTGATGAAGCCGACCCGAGATGAGCCCAATAGCCCCCAGGCGATTGCACCCGATGAAGGGCGAGATAAAGAGCGGGGCGATGACGAAGGTCTCGAGAGTACGAGCAAACGGCACGTTGGTTCGGGTGATGAGCCATGCAAATGCCGAGCCGACAATCGTTGCAATTAGTGATGCGCAGACAGCGAGGACTAGGGTGTCTCGTAGCGAGTTGAGGAATTGCTCCGTGGTGTAGACCATTCGCACGTTATCGAGCGTGAATGTCGCATCCGCATCGAGTGATGCAAGGTGGAGAAAGGCCGTGAAGAGCATGAGGAGGATCGAGGGCCCAACCAGCGCGAGCACAATGACGGCCAGCGGAAATAGCGCTAACGATCTCCGCCATTTCACTACGAATTCGGTCCATGGCCGAGACCGAATCTCATTTGTCGATTCGAGGCGTTCTCGGATCGTGGTATCCAACACGGAAAGCCCCTTATTCTCCCGACATTCTCGCAGGATGCTGGATTAGATGCTCTGGGCGATGGTGACCGAGTGGGATGTAGAACACCGGGTCGTTCGCCACCGCCGGCATGAAACGGTTGGTCACCGAGACACTCCTAGCCGCCCATGAGGCTGGTCCACTGGCGAATCAATGCTGGTTGCAGCTTCGCGTAGTTCGGGTCCGTCGCCCACCCCGTGTAGGGGTTCTTGGGTGGCGCGTACCAAGCTTCCTTGGCGAATGAGCGCGGGTCTTTAGCTTGTGAGTTCATCGGAGCACCCATAGACCAGTTGCCGTTGTACCACGCCTCCTGGCCCTCGACGCTGGTTGCCCACTCTTGAAATAGTTTGGCAGCGTTGGGATGTGGCGCCGTCGCGGCGATGGCTTCCGGTATGGTGTAGACCGGCGTCGGATCGGGGAAGGTCCACTCAATCGGTGCTCCCTTTGACCAGTCCAACGCGATCGTCGATTCACTCGCAGCGCCGGCGAGGTGGTCTGCCCGACTCCACCATTGAGTAAACCGGCAGCGAACTCGTGTAGACCTTCGGGTTGAGCGCCGCAATCTTCTTGATGTAATCGTCGCCGTACTTGTCGGATTCGACGTGCATGAGCGCGTACCACCATGTGTAATCCGACCCCCCGCCAGCAGGGGTAACCACCGGTTCCACGCCATCACCAAACCGCGCATCGACCAGTGCGTTAAAACCATTGTCTTTGATAAATTTTATGTCGTCGGCACTGTTAACCTGCGTGTTGTAAACGACGCTCAGTGCGATTAGCTGCAGCGGATAATAGTACTGCTGTTTTGTATAGATGGGGTTAAAGTTCGCTGAAGATGTGGGGCGTGAAACTCATCAGCTGACCAGCTTTTATCGCGGTGTCAGTGAGTGACTGATCCAGTCATCAGCAACACGTCGGCGATGTTCTTACGAGCCTTGAGTTCAGTTTGCCACTGTTCCCACAGTGGGTACGACGCCTTCCGCACTACTTTGACCTGGATTCCGTACTTATCAGTGAATTGTTTAGCCCAGCCGACAACCGAATCTTGGCCGGCGCCCGTGTAGATGACGAGTTGGCCCTCCTGCTTGGCGGCGTCGATATCCACCTGATTCGTTCCCGAACCCGCGGCGGTCGACTGGCTGCCTGGCGCTGGACTACCACCGCCTCCGCACGCGGCAGCAAGTAGTGCGACGACGAAGACGACTGCGGCAAGCCCTCTGACTGAGAGCCTTCGGCCATGGCGGTCCGTTGGCTGATACGACATCATCCACTCGCTCCTTAGCTGACTTTCGGCCGGGCTTCATTGAGCAGAAGCAAAGATCAGAAGGAGGCTCGACCGACTCTACGGTCCTGCTGATCAGGTGGATCACCGCGGCGCGGGCTGACGGGCGGCAACCCTAGACTCTCTAGGTCGATCGAACTATAGGACACGACTGACGCGAGCGCTATACCTTGACCAAAGTTCATGCAACGCAACGCAATGCCGTCCTGACTTTTGTGGTTCGCGGGCTGGTGCGATGTTGGGCTGTCTCGTCGTTTCTAAACCAAGTTGGTGACTATCGTGAAACACTTTGGCCCGCAGTAGTTTTAAGCAACAGAACAACGAGGCCCCGCGCTCATCCTGGGCGCTCGAAGTCGACTGCGGCGCAACTCATCACGCGAGTGTCGGAAATTTACGCTCGAGCGAGATAACGCCCTGCCCCTGTGCCGATCGGTGAGAGCGTCGACTGACATCCGCTGGCGGCTATCGGTCGACGAGCAGGAGGTGCGTTAGTCAGGTAGCGGTGCACCGGCGGTCTCGGCTCTTCACACACCATTTCGACGGCTCGTACATCGACGACGTTAGACGAGCCAAATGCAATCGACGCCATTTCGTTGACCCCCTGGTCGCACGGGCATAGAGTTGCACTATGTCGATACTGCGTTTCACACAGTGAAACCGTTGGAGGTCGCGGCTACCGGGCACCAGCGCGACACCACCCCGTCAACGGCGCTGCGGGCATTGGCAATGCTCGATGTCGTTGTAGGCGAACCGCGCGGAATCTCCCTCGCTGTCGCCGCTGATCGGGTGAGCCTGAGCAAAGCGACCTCGCTTCGCCTCCTGAAAGCCTTGATCCGCGCCGGCTATGTGCTGCGCGATGCCGATAATGGGAATTATCGTCCAAGTTTGAAAATCGTGCGAATGGGTGAACAAGTGTTGGGCGCATATGACTTTGCCACCTTCGCTCGACACCACATGTTGCGATTGTCAGATGCAGTTGGGCATGGCGTAGCGGCCGGTATTATCGACGGCGACCAGGTGGTTTACGTCGCGCGCATCGAAGCGAGCACGGAAATCCGAGTTCATCACCAGGTTGGCGGCCGCCGACCGATTCACGCCAGCTCGATCGGAAAGGCGATTGTCGCCTATATGTCCGATCGCGACGTCGCCGAACTGCTGAATGACTACAACTTCGAGCGGTTCACCGCCAACACAATCATCGACCAGGAAAGCTTTCTGAACGAGCTGCTGGGAGTCCGTTCTCGAGGCTGGGCGCTGGTCCGAAACGAAGGCATCCTAGGTGGCTCGAGCATTTCTGCTCCTGTGTTCTCTCACACCGGACAGGTTGTCGGCGCCATCGGGGTCTCGAGCGTTTCGGCTGCGCTTCCGGGGGCGGAGCTTGATCGCATGGTGAAGCTATTAGTTGTTGCCTGCAAAGCAACTTCAGCCGATCTGGGTTTCACAGCAGGAATGCACTCACCGCGCCCCGTAGTGGGCGGCGGCGAGCCAAATCCCGTGGACACAGCCAGTGCAAGGAGGTCGAAGGATCGCTGATCCCAAGAAAACGGAGGCCTTACCTAAGTTTCCGAGGGCAACTATTCCCACCTTTCACCAATCGGGTCGCAATGGGTTGAAGATAACGGGAGATAACAAGTGAAAGTGTTGACTGATCAGCAATATCGGCAGTTCATAATGACGGCACGTCGTCATCGACAACGTTATCGATCCGCAACACGATATTGAGCCGATAATGAACGAATACATGGGCGATTCTCGGTGGCATTGCTACGTCGCTGTACAGGGACGGCGAGATTCGATCTCTTTATGAAGAACTGCCTTTTGGTGATCGCATGATTCAGATCTGCGCGGAAAGCGGCCGAAACTTCCCAAAGTTCTTTGATATTAGCTTGCCTTTAAAAAACTGCGCGTCGGACTCTCCCTATTTACCTACCGGGCCGGCAGCATTCCGGCTCATGACGAGTGACCGTCTCCTCAATGCTATTGAAGACATTCTCGGCCCAGAGATTTACTCGAACCCGGTGCAGCACATTCGGATGAAGCTACCGAAACGAGCTGTCGCGGCCGCCTATAGCCGTAGCTCCGCTATCACGGCGTCAGGTTGGCATCAAGACAACGGGGTCGTGCTCGAGGAAGCTGATCAAGCAACCATCCTCACGGTCTGGGTGCCCTTGAATCGAGCGACGATCGACAATGGCTGCCTTCAGGTGATCCCAGGCAGTCATCGATCTGATCTGATCGACCATTGCCCGACGGACAACGGCATGCGGATCCCCGACAAGTTACTACCGCTGCGCCCTCCGCGGCCATTGCCGATGACAGCTGGTGGGGTGATCTTCATGAACCAGCGGACCGTCCACTCTTCGTTGGAAAACACGACCGACGACGAAGTACGTATGAGTTTCGATTTGCGCTATCAGCCAACCGGCCAACCGACAGGCCGGCCTGCTTTCCCCGGGTTCGTCGCTAGGAGCTCCGTTCAACCTCAATCCGTCGCCACTGACCCTGCGCAGTGGGCGAAGCTGTGGTTGGATGCGCGTGAGCGATTGGCAAATGCGTCCAAGCCACAACGGTTCAGCCGCTGGAACTCCGATTCGCCCGTTTGTGCTTAACCAACTCTGTTGTTCCGGCACTACGCCGTGCTGGTGTGGCGACATCGCCCGCATGATGAGACGTTGGCAAACTGAATGTTTTAGCGAGCGAAGGTGATTCGACATCGATCCACGCGAAAGATCGCCACAAGTCGAACCTGCTGTTACACCGGTCAGCTGGTCCGCGGCTGAGATAATCCAAGCCCTCATCGGCGCAGGTAGATCGGCGGTACAGCTGAGCCCGACTCTCACGTGAAGGTTCGCCGGTACCCCGACCGACCTGCGCTTCGGATTCGTGGTAGCGCCAAGAGAATTCACTGAGGCACTCGAGCGCGCAATCCACGCGACGACGTGGAACACGCCTGCCGTGATGACCGCGATCGCCACCGGATGGCTCAACGACGGCACCGTCGATCGCTTGGAAGCAGAGAAGCGGGCCGACGCCCGTGCCCGGCAAGCAGTGGCTCGCACCGTTCTCGACGGACTCGAGTTCATCGGGCATCCATCGTCGTACTTCCTGTGGCTCCCCCTGCCCAGCGAAGCCCGGGCTGACCAGGTAGCGGCGGCGCTCATGCGCGAAACCGTCTCGGTGTCCACAGCCGAACCGTTTGCGACGAGCAAGAACCCACCGCACGCGATCAGGCTCGCACTCTCCGTAGACATCGACGTGTTGGCCGAGTCACTCGCCACGGTGAAACGGGTGATCGAGGCCTTCACCTACTGACGCGGCCGCCGCCGTCCAATCCCCGGGTCGCTCCGCTCCGCCCGCCGGCGTGTTCAATTGGGCCGATGGACCTGCCCGTCATGCCGCCGGTCTCGCCGATGCTGGCGAAGTCGGTCACCGAGATTCCGCAGGGCGCCTGGTACGAACCCAAGTGGGACGGCTTCCGATCGATCTGCTTTCGCGACGGCGACCTGGTGGAACTGGGCAGCCGCAACGAGCGACCGCTGACGCGCTACTTCCCCGAACTGGTCGCCGCGGCCACGGCGGAACTGCCCGGCAGATGCGTGATCGACGGGGAGATCGTCGTCGCGGGCGCGCACGGCCTGGATTTCGAGGCGTTGCAACAGCGCATCCACCCGGCCGACAGTCGGGTGCGGATGCTCGCCGAGAAGACACCGGCGGCGTTCATCGCGTTCGACCTGCTCGCGCTCGGCGACGACGACCTCACCGGCAGACCCTTCAGCGAGCGTCGCGCCGCCCTCGTCGACGCGCTGGCCGGCTCGGGACCCAGTTTTCACCTCACTCCGGCCACCACCGACCACGACGTCGCCGAGCGGTGGTTCTCCGAGTTCGAGGGAGCCGGCCTCGACGGCGTCATCGCCAAACCGCCTGCGGTCACCTACCAGCCGGACAAGCGAGTCATGTTCAAGATCAAGCACGTTCGCACCGCCGACTGCGTGGTCGCCGGTTACCGGGTGCACAAGTCGGGCGACGACGCCGTCGGCTCGCTGCTGCTCGGCCTGTACAAGGCCGACGGCACGCTGGCCTCGGTAGGAGTCATCGGCGCATTTCCGATGGCCACCCGGCGGCAGCTGTTCACCGACCTGCAGCCCTTGGTGACGTCCTTCGACGACCACCCCTGGAACTGGGCCGCCCACGAAGCGGCGCAACGCACGCCCCGCAGGAACGAGGGCTCGCGCTGGAACGCGGGCAAGGACCTGTCGTTCGTGCCCTTGCGACCCGAGCGGGTGGTCGAGGTTCGATACGACCACATGGAAGGCGAGAGGTTCCGCCACACCGCCCAGTTCAACCGGTGGCGGCCCGACCGTGACCCGCGGTCGTGCACCTACGACCAACTCGATCAGCCACTTGCGTTCCGGTTGGACGACGTCGTTCCCGGCCTGGGACCCGGCAAGCGCTAGCGCCCCTTCGCGTAGAGGTGAACGAGCCCGGACGCCACCGCGAACCGCGGGCCGTGCACGCCGTCGATGTTGGCCCTTCCCACCGCAACCGGAATCGAGCGCAGCGATTCGCCGACCGTGCGGAGCAGTTCGTCGTCGAGCGCCCCGCCCCCGGCCAGTAGCAGTGCGGTCGGCGGTTCGTCGAAGGCCAGCATGGCGCGCGCGATGTTCGCCGCGACCGTCTCCTGTTTGATCGCCAGGCGCAGACTGCGCCATTCCTCGGCCGCCAGCTTGTTGGAGAACGGCACCAGACCGGCGCTCCCGCGCGTGCACAGCCGGCCGATCGCGTCGGCGGGCGCCGGGCTGTCCAGGAACAGCCGCCTGCCGTCCTCCTCGTGCGCGACGTGCGGACCCTCGACCCGCAGCGCCGGTGTCCGCTTCACCCGCTCGGCCAGGGCGCGCGGGATGCCGAGCACCCGCGCCACGGCGGTGGTGATCGCCTCGCCCGCACCGGCTGCCGTCACCGCGCGACCCGCACCCACCAGATCGATTGTGCCCCCGCCGATGTCGCACACGACGGTGTTGGGCGGCATGCCAGGTGTGGTGCCCGCGCCGACCGCGGCCGCCTCGGGCTCGGTGGCGATCGTGTGCGTCGGCCGTCCGGTGATGTCGTGCAGCGTCGCCGCCGCGTCGGCGACGAGGTCGGCCGCCAGCAGCGCGACGACGGTGCCACGCGTATCGGCGACACCGCGCCGGAGCCACGCCCCGTTGTCGATCGACGAGAGGTCGGTGAAGAAGGCGTCGTCGACCGCGATTCCCTGCTCGGCCGTCGGGATCGCACGGAGTCGGACGGCGGCGACGTTTCCCGGCGGCGCGCAGCCGCAGCACGCTGTGGGCCTGCGCGGGCGTGTAGCGCACCAGCTTGCCGTCGACGGTGCAGTCGACGTAGTCGTCGTCGACGGCGGGCGGATCGGGCGGCCCGGTCCTGCGGGTGACGGCGATCGCGGGAGAATCCGACAACTCGCGGGTGAACTCGCCGACGTGCTGAATCTGCTCGGGACCGAGCTCCAGCGCGAAGCACAGCGCGATCGGGTCGGCCATGGCACGGTAGGCGCGGCCTTCGGCGACGACCTCCACCGCGACCAACGCGCCGGGTTCGAGGCCGTCGAGGTCGACCTCGTCGACCACCGGCACGTCGATCGGGATCCGGTTGCGGATCAGCACGGCGTCGTCCTGCGCGGCGATCACGCCGACGATGTGCCAGCCCCGCTCGACCGCCTCGGCGATCTGCCGCGCCGCCACTTCGAAGTCGGTCACCCAGTCGACGGAAACTATTGCCGGACCGTCGATCACGTCGCCGGTCAGGCCGGCCAGCGGCACATGCCTGCCGACACCCGAACCCGTCCCGGCGGGCGTGCTCGCGTCCGGCTTTCGCAGGCTCCGCACCGGCGATCTCGGCGACGACGGCGGCGCCAGCGGGGCGGTCGCCGTGTCCACCGGCCGCAGCGCGGACAGCAGCAGCTCGTCGGCCGCAACGCCCGCGTCGACCTCCACCTTGTGCAGCAGCGCCGCCGCACCCTGCAACGATTCCAGCGACCCCTTCCGCCCGCGGGTCGGCGCCTGGCCGTGGGCGATCGGCTCGACGGTTCCCGCAGCGACGCGGGCCAGCACGATCTCGGTGGTGTGGTTGCCGACGTCTATCCCGGCGACCACGACCTCACCGACCGTCACCGCAACAGACCTCGCCTGGCGTACACGACGGCGGCTTGGCGCACCAGCTCCGCGCACCGGGACGCGCCCCGCGTCTCCAGTGACACCCGCAGGGCCTCCAACTGCTCGGCGGTCGACCGGTGCGGCCGCAGTGCCTCGTAGAGGTTCATCACCTCTTCGTCATCGATGATCGCGAGTTCCGCTGCGCGCAGGAAGTTCTCGGCCAGTTGCGGGTTGCCGCCCTCTTCGGCGACGACGGCCTGGTGCGCCAACGTGGCCGGATCCATCCGCAGGTCCGACAGCTGCAGCTTGCCGTCGACCGCGGCCTCGACGGTGAACCGCTCCTCGGTCGTCACCGCGTCACCTCCACCGTGATCGGCGGCTCGCCCGGTTGGCAGCATTCCCGCTCGAGCGCCACCAGCGCGACCGCGCGCGCGTGGTAGCGGGCGGATATCGACTCGTCGGTACCGCCGGTGAAGATGGGCGCGGGCGCCATCCCCTTCGCATGCCGTGCCGCGTTCCTGCCGAGATCCCGGTACATCCGTGCGGTCAGCAGCGGAGCCACGCTGAACAGTTCCAGGTTGGCCAGCGGCGCGAGGTCGCGACGATGAATCAGTGCGGTTCCCTTGCCCTGCAGGCCGATTCCGATACCCGACCCCGACAGTCGGGCCGCGGTCAGCCCGATCAGGCCGACGTCGATGGTCGAGCGGACGCGCACCAGGCGCGGCACGCAGCCCTCCTCCTCCAGACCCGCGGAGATCTGTCGAAGCACCTCACCGACCGTCAGCCCGCACAGGCTCAGCCACACCGTGCGGCCGAGGGCAGGCGACAGCCCGATGCACACCTCGCGGGGATCGCTGCCCTGCCGGGCGGTCTCGACGTCGGTGAACGTGACGTGGTCCACGTGCTCGGCCTGATCCGCGACGAGTTCGGCGGACGTCCGCTCCTGCCGGATGCCGTCGATCTCCGCGCGCCGCTGCTCGGTCAGCGCGTATCCCGTTCCCGGACCGGCGTAGTCGTTCGGATCGGTGAGCTTCGACAGCACCCGGAACTGGTCGTCGAAGATCGCCGACGTCTGCAGTTGATCACCGCGCAGCCGCTCCCGGGTGAGCCGCATGATCGCCTCGGCCTCCTCGTCGAAGCCGGTCCGCTTCAGCGAGGCGATGACGTCGAAGACGGTCAGCTGCTTGGCTTCGATCGACGTCGCCGCCTCGGCGACGGCCTTCGGATCACCGGGCGGGATGTCGCGGGATCCGTTGGCCACCACCACCACATCGATCCGGTCGTCATCGAAGTCCGCGAGGCCGAGGTCGCGGTACACCGCCTGAACGGCGGTGGCGGCGCGGCGGCGCACCCGTGCCAGATGCTCGGCCGACACCGTGCGCAGGCCGCCGTCGACTCCCCAGTCCCGTTGCAGCACCAGGAAGTCGTCCATGTCGTCGGAGTTGAAGTTGGACAGCGCGAATGCGTTGTCGTAGCGCGGAATCGACCCGAAGCCCGAGAAGATGAAGTCGGCGCCCGCCAGCAGAACGGGCAGCGTGTGCGCGCTGCGCCGGATGTCGGACTCGGAGATGAGGTTGTCGTTGCCTGCGCAGGACTCCAGATCGCGCATCATCACCATCAGGTTCTCGGCGAGCAGTTCCTTCATGCCGTCGGGCACCGAGGCCACCACACCGACGCCGTCGATGCCGCCGTTCTGCACGCCCTGGCTCCCCAACGCGCGGGCGAGCGAGACGCATCGGGACTCCAGGTACAGGATCGAGCACTTCTCGGCCGCACCCATCAGCACCTCGGCGCCGCCGCCACTGGTCACCCGCATCTTGAGCCCCCGGGACGCGTACGCGGAGGTGAGAATCGCCTTGGAGAACGGGGTGTCGTCGCCGTCGACGAAGACCTGCTCGGTGCCGTACAGCGAGATCGTCTCGGCGTAGCTGGTCAGCCCACGCAGACCGAGTCGCAGCTCGAGGGCCTCCTCGATCGAGCACTGGGCCATCGCCCCCGGGGTGCCCACCTGGCTTCCGATCAGCAGCGCCACGGCATTCGACGGTGCGTCGCCGAGCACCGGGACCGTCGTCTCGACCTCCCGGAAACCGTAGGCGACGGCACTGGCCGCGTCGGCGGCGATGAGCAGCGGATCGTCGAGCTGATTGGTGACGTGCGCCTGGTTGCTCGGCGTTCGCCTGGCGCGCATCTTCGTCATCGCCATCTGCATCTCGACCGGGGTGAGCGCGGCGACGACGCGCGCCAGTTTGGCAGGCGTGGTCCCGCCGATCAGGCGCACCACCTCGGCCCTCGGCACGTTGACGTCGACGGCCATCCTGGCCAGCACCTCGTCGTCGAGCGCCATCGCCTCCTGCGCGGCGTCGAGGTCCAACCCGTACCGCGCGATGAACTCGTCGATCACGTCGAAGTCGGCCGTCGCCTTGCCGTCGAGCTCGACGACGACACCGTCGCGCACCACCAGTGATGGCTCGGGGTCGAAGGGGCTGCGCATCGCGACCAGCCCGAGCTCCGGGTTGGTGACGCTGAACCCGTCGAGGTTCACCGGTTTCGCGTCGAGGACGCGCATGCGCCCCTGGTCGAGATCGCCTTCGCGCATCGGAATGTCATCCATCGGGCCGGTCCTCCTCGAGCTTCATCCTCTCACCACGGCAGGCCGGCACCGCCACTAGTCCCGAACTACGTTGTCCTCGTACACGATCCGGCCGATCAGGTCGTAGCGGCGCGGGTCTCGGAACTTGAAGTACAGCGCCATCGCCGCGCCGAGCACGAACAGTCCGACGACGATCCACGGAGTCAGCTTGAACAGCAGCGTGCCCGACGCGGTGCCTGCCGCGGTGTCCTTGTGCACCCACAGCAGGTACACCACGTACAGCATGCCGATGCCGCCGAGCAGCGGCGCGAGGAACGTCTTGAACCAGTGCGCGCTGGACGGGTGGTTCTTGTGGAAGTGGAAGTACGCGATCACCGCGAAGGCGCACAGCGACTGCACGATCAGGATCGCCATGGTGCCGAGGATCGCCAGCAGTCCGTACAGGTGCACGTAGGGATCCATGCCTGCGGCGAAGAACGCCAGGATCAGCACCAGCGTGATGCCGGTCTGGACGAACGACGCGATGTGGGGCGAGCCGTGCGTGGGATGCGTTGCGCCGAGGGTCTTCTGCAGCCCGGTCGACAGACCCTCGCGGCCCATCGCGTACAGGTAGCGCGACGCGCAGTTGTGAAATGCCATGCCGCAGGCGAACGATCCGGTCACCAGCAGCAGCTTGAAGAGCGTGATGGCCCACGTCGCCGTAGGTGGCTGCACCGGGTCGAAGAAGATGTTGCCGCGGCCGTCGCCGAGATCCTGCGCGAGCTCGACGGCCTGCTGCGGCCCGGTGCCCGCGATCGCCATCCACGAGATGAACACGTAGAAGATGCCGACGCCGAGCACGCTGATCATCGTGGCGCGCGGAATGATCTTCTTGGGATCCTTGCGACTCCTCGCCGTACATCGCCGTCGACTCGAAGCCGACCCATGACCAGAACGCGAAGAACAGGCCGAGTCCGGCGCTGGCGCCGGCGATGCCGCCGCAGGCTGGAACGCGCCGATGGGGTTGAGCGTCTCGGCTGACGGCGAAGCCGTCCGGGCCGCCGCCGTGGAACAGCACCGACAGCGCACCGAGCGACAGCATGACGATCTCGGTGACCAGGAACACGCCGAGCACCTTGGCGGCGAGATTGACGTCGAAGTACGTCAGGATGCAGTTGAGCACCAGCATGAGCATCGCGGGCACCATCCAGGGCACGTGACGTCGAACTGCGTCTTCAGCAAATCCTGGAAGAAGAACGAGAAGATGCCGATCAGCGAGCCCTCGAACACGACGTAGGCCATCGTGATCATCACGCCGCTGGCCATGCCGACGACGCGGCCGAGCCCGTGCGAGATGTAGCCGTAGAACGCACCGGTGGCGGTGATGTGCTTGGCCATCGTGGAGTAGCCGATCGCGAACAGGCCGAGCACGATCGTGGCGACGAGGTAGCCGGCGGGCGCGTGCGAACCATTTCCGAAGCCGACGGCGATCGGCACGTTGCCGACCATCGCCGTGATGGGCGCCGCCGTGGCCACCGCCATGAAGATGACGGCCATGGTGCCGACGGCGTTGCGCTTGAGCCGTTGAACGGAATCACCAGTGTTTTCGTCGCGGTTTTCGTCGCGAGATACGACTTGATCGGTCATCTGCCGGGAGTACCTTCCAGCCGAAGGGTAGGTGTCCGGGTGTGGCCCGCGCCACACGCCGAACTTTCGTATATTGGCACTACCAAATACTCTGCGCAAGCGTTTGGCAGACCATTGACAGAAATGGTCCACCTTTTTAGGGTGGGGCCTGCGGCCAGATGAAGCCCGGCACGTCTCAGGCAGGGAGCCCCGTTGTACGACTACGGCACATTCTCATTCGAGTCCAAGGCGCAGGTACTGGAGCAGGCGAAGAAGTACTGGAATCCGGACAAGACGCAGTTCTGGACCGACGCCGGCGTCGACCTCGTCATCGACCGCAGGGAGGGCTACTTCCTGTGGGACATGGGCGGGCGACGGCTGATCGACATGCACCTCAACGGCGGCACCTACAACCTCGGCCACCGCAATCCCGAGATCATGGCTGCCCTCATCGACGGCATGCAGCACTTCGACATGGGCAACCACCACTTCCCCTCGGTCGCCCGCTCGGCGCTGGCGCAGCGGTTGGTCGAGTCTGCGCCTGCGTCGATCAGCAAGGTGGCCTTCGGATCCGGCGGCGGTGAGGCCATCGACATCGCGCTCAAGAGCGCAAGACACGCCACCCAACGCCGCAAGATCGTCTCGATCGTCAAGGCCTATCACGGCCACACCGGACTGGCCGTCGCCTCCGGTGACGACCGGTTCTCCAAGCTGTTCCTCTCCGACCGGCCCGACGAGTTCATTCAGGTGCCGTTCGGCGACGTCGACGCGATGGATCGCGCGTTGTCCGGCGGCGACGTCGCGGCCGTCCTCATGGAGACCATCCCCGCGACGTACGGATTCCCGCTTCCCCCAACGGGTTACCTGGAAGCGGTCAAGGAGCTCACCGAGCGCTACGACACGCTCTACATCGCCGACGAGGTGCAGACCGGCCTGATGCGCACCGGCGAGATGTGGGGCATCACCAAGCACGGCATCGAACCGGACATCATGGTCGCCGGCAAGGGGCTGTCCGGCGGGATGTATCCGATCGCGGCCGCGATGCTGGGCGACCGGGCCGCGCAGTGGCTCGATCAGGACGGCTTCGCGCACATGTCCACCTTCGGCGGAGCCGAACTCGGCTGCGTCGCCGCCATCAAGGCGTTGGAGATCACCAGCCGCCCCGAGGTGCGGGCCAACGTGCACGCCATCACCGACGTCTTCGCCAACGGGCTCGCCCGGATCCAGGCCGACAACCCGGACTGGTTCGTCGGCATCCGGCAGAACGGCGTGGTGATCGGCCTGGAGTTCGATCACCCCGAAGGCGCCAAGTTCGTGATGCGCGAGCTGTACGAGAACGGGGTGTGGGCGATCTTCTCGACGCTGGATCCCCGTGTGCTGCAGTTCAAACCGGGCCTGCTGCTGAGCCGTGAGCTGTGCGACGAGGTGCTCGACCGCCTGGACGTGGCGGTGGACAAGGCACGCACCGCGGCCACCGCTGCGCATCGGAGCTGACCGTGGTCGACGTGCGGATGCCAGGGCGGGCAGGCAGTCTGAGCTGATGGCCTCTTCGGATGACACCTTCGTAGCCGACGACGTCGACGTCGCCGAGCAGGCGCTGGCCTGCTACGACCTGCCGCCCGATTCGACGCTGCGCCTGTTGAACCTGTCCGAGAACGCCACCTACGCGGTCGAGGACGCGCACACCGGCGCGCGGTCGATCCTGCGCGTGCACCGCAAGAACTACCACCGCCCGCACGAGATCGAGTCCGAACTCGACTGGCTCGATGCGCTGCGGCGCGACGGCGACGTCACCGTGCCCACCGTGCTGCCCGCCCGCGACGGTCGACGCGTCGTCACCGTCGACCACGACGGAACGGAGCGCCACGTCGTGCACTTCGAGATGGTGGCGGGCGCCGAACCCGACGAGAAGACGCTGACCGTCGCGGACTTCCACACGCTGGGCCGGATCACGGCCGCGTTGCACGACCACTCGCGGGCGTGGTCCCGCCCGCCGGGCTTCGGCCGATTCGCGTGGGACTGGGAGCACAGCCTCGGCGATCACCCGCGCTGGGGACGGTGGCAGGACGCCACCGGGGTGGGCGAACCGGAGAGCCGATTGCTCGGCCGCGCCAGGGACCTGCTGCAGCGCAGGCTGGCCGAGTACGGCACCGACGCGGACGTGTTCGGCCTCGTCCACGCCGACCTGCGGCTGGCCAACCTGCTGGTCGACGGCGACGGTACCGATTCGCAGATCACCGTCATCGACTTCGACGATTGCGGCTTCGGTTGGTACTTCTACGATTTCGGCACCGCGGTGTCGTTCTTCGAGGACGACCCCGCCGTGCCCGAATGGCAGGACGCCTGGGCGGCGGGCTACCGCACCCGACGGCCGCTGCCCGCCGCCGACGAGGCGATGCTGCCGTCGTTCGTGCTGCTGCGCCGACTGCTGCTGCTGGCGTGGATGGGTTCGCACAGCCACTCGAAGGAATCCCAGGCGATCTCGATCAACTACGCCAACGGCAGTTGCGCGCTCGCGGAGCACTACCTGTCCTCCGACGGCCTGCGCGTGTCCCCCTAGCCACCTCGATTCCCACCACCGAAAGGCGAACCGAACATGTTCAACTCCCTGCAGGGCCGCTCGGCCGTCGTCACCGGCGGAAGCAAGGGCATCGGCCGGGGCATCGCCGAGACGTTCGCCGCACGCGGGCGTCGACGTCGTCGTCACGGGCCGCAACCAGGGTGACGTCGACGCTGCCGTCGCCGCCCTTGCCGACAAGCCAGGCAAGGTGAGCGGGTTCGTCGGCGACGTGACGAGCCCCGACGACTGCCGCCGCGTGGTCGACACGGCGGTGGAACGACACGGCGGGCTGGACATCGTCTGCGCGAACGCGGGCATCTTCCCGTCGGCCCGCATCGAAGACCTCACGCCCGAGGACATCGAGGAGGTGATCGGCGTCAACTTCAAGGGCACCGTGTACATCGTGCAGGCGGCGCTGTCGGCATTGGCCGCCAGCGGGCACGGCCGGATCGTCATCACGTCGTCGATCACCGGGCCGATCACCGGCTACCCCGGGTGGTCGCACTACGGCGCGAGCAAGGCCGCGCAACTCGGGTTCCTGCGCACCGCAGCAATGGAGCTGGCGCCCAAGAACATCACCATCAACGCCGTGCTGCCCGGCAACATCATCACCGAGGGCCTGATCGGAATGGGCCAGGACTACATGGACCAAATGTCGGCGGCGGTGCCTGCCGGACGGCTGGGCAGCGTGGCGGACATCGGCAATGCCGCGCTCTTCTTCGCCACCGACGAGGCGGCCTACATCACGGGCCAGTCGCTGGTCGTGGACGGCGGCCAGATCCTGCCCGAATCTCAGGCGGCCATCGCCGACATGTGAATCCGCGCTACACCAGGCCCGTCATCCCCTAGAATTTGGTCCTACCAAATCAGACAGGCAGGAGGGTCGGTGGGCACGCCAAGCGAAGAACTACGACGCCGGATGGTCGCCGACCTCAACGCCGGAGTCCCCGGCGCGAAACTCGGCAGCGAACGCGAGCTCGCCGAGCGGTACGGCACCAGCCGGTCCAGCCTGCGCCAGGTCCTGGCGGCGCTGGAGGAGGCCGGCCTGGTCGACAGGGCGATCGGGCGCGCAGGTGGCATCTTCATCAGCCACGCGCAGGTGCAGCGCAGCCTGTCCGACGTGGTCGGCGTCCCGGCGTTCCTCGCCAACCAGGGTTACGTCGCGGGAACCCGCGTGCTGTCCACCAAGATCACCGTCCCGGATCGGACCACGAAGCAGGCGCTGCGCATCGGCGCCGACGACTTCGTCATCGAGATCCAGCGGGTGCGGCTCGCCGACGGCTCTCCGATCTCGTTGGAGTTGGCGCAGTTTCCCGCCGACGCGTTTCCTGGGCTGCTCGAGCGCGAACTCGGTGGCTCGATCTACGAAATCCTGGAAACCCACTACGGTCTCGTCACCTCGCGTGCCGACGAGCGGATCGAGGCGGTGAGCGCCACCCCGGAGGAGGCCAACCTGTTGGGGATCAAGCAGCGGTCGGCCCTGCTGCTCATCACGCGGATCACCTACGACCAGCACGGCGTTCCGTGCGAGTTCTCCCGCGACCTGTTCCGCGGCGACCGCACCCGACTCGCCGTCACGGTGAACGGGCGCGGGATCGGCGCCCAGCCGTCGGTGGGCACCGCGTCGGTGGCCCTGCAGAGTCAGGAAACCGACATCAAGGCCAGCTGACCACATTCGGGGTTGACCTCAACTTTGGTTGATGTTCGAGCATGGGTGTCACAACGAACCGAGGAGACCCCCATGCGACCCATCCGCGCCGATCTCTGGGAGACCCGCGTCGACAATCCCTATCCAGGACTGACCACCCACGCCTACCTGTGGACCGGTGGCGCGGGCGGCAACGTGTTGTTCTACGGCACCCAGACCGACGCCGACTTCGACCAACTGGAGGCACTCGGCGGAGTGACCGACCACTACCTCTCGCACCGCGACGAGGCAGGGCCGATGCTTGGCCGGATCGCCGAACGCTTCGGCGCGCGGCTCCATGCGCCCGCGGTCGAACTGTTCGAGATCGGCCAGCATGCGCACGTCGACGTGCCGCTCGCGAGCAGACACGTCGACGCCAACGGCATCGAGGTGATTCCCACGCCGGGCCACTCCCCCGGCAGTACCTGCTACCTGGTGCCTGGCGCCAACGGCCAGACCTACCTGTTCACGGGCGACACGATCATGCTCGGCGCCGACGGCGACTGGGTGGCGGGCTACATCCCGCCGATCAGTGACTCCGCTCCCCTGTCCCACAGCTTGCGGCTGCTTGGCACGCTGAAGCCCGATCTGGTGATCTCCAGCGCGTTCCCGAGCAGCACCGCCGTCTACGCGCCGGGCATGCGCTGGGCGGACTGCGTCGAGCAGGCGCAGACGCGGCTGGCGGCGGTGGCCTGAACCGGGGCACCTTGCCTGCGGGGCGCCAGCGACTAGATTCCAGCCATGAGCCCCGCGGGCCGGTTCGCGCCCAGCCCGTCCGCCGATCTGCACATCGGCAACCTTCGGACGGCGATCATTGCGTGGCTGTTCGCCCGGTCGACGGGGCGACGGTTCCTGGTCCGCGTCGAGGACCTCGACGACCGCACGTTCGCCGACGTGGCAGGCCGTCAGCTGCGGGACATCGCCGCAATCGGCGTCACCTGGGATGAGCCGCCCGAGTATCAGACCGCGCGCGTTCGTCGCTACGACGCGGTGATCGACGAGCTGACCGGACGCGGGCTGACCTACGAATGCTTCTGCAGCAGAAGGGATATCCTGCAGGCGCCGCGCGCCCCGCATGCGCCGGAGGGCGCCTATCCCGGAACGTGCCGCGACCTGACGGCCGGCGAGCGCGCCGCCCGCCGCGAATCCGGAAGGCCCCCCGCGCTGCGGTTGCGCTCCACCGTCGGCGAGTACACCGTGACCGACGTGCTGCACGGCAGCTACACCGGTGTCGTCGACGACCTGGTGCTGCGCCGCGGCGACGGCGTGCCCGCCTACAACCTGGCGGTGGTGGTCGACGACGCGGCGCAGGGCGTCGACCAGGTGGTGCGCGGCGACGACCTGTTGTCGTCGTCGCCGCGGCAGGCGTATCTGGGCTCGCTGCTCGGCTATCCCGAGCCCGAGTATGCGCACGTCCCCCTGGTACTCAACGCCGAGGGAAAGCGCCTTGCCAAGCGCGACGGTGCGGTGACGCTCGCCGAGATCGGCGTGCCGACGGCGCTTTCCCGCATCGCCGGGTCGCTGGGATTCACCGCGACGACCGTCGACGGGATGCTCGCCGAGTTCGACCCCGTGCGACTACCCCGACGATCCGTGGGTGTTCGACCCCTAGGGTGATCATCCGTGGAGCCCCGTCGAGATCTCGAGTCGCGAGGCTTCGCGGGTGCCTGGCGGGTCTATCAGCAGCAGGCGTTGGATTCGTTCGACGTCGACGTGCGTGCCGGTGACGACCGCTCCTACCTGGTGCTGCCGCCCGGGGCAGGAAAGACGATGATCGGCTTGGAGGCGGCAAGGCGGTTGGGCCGCCGGACGTTGGTGTTGGTGCCCAACACGGCGGTCCAGGCACAGTGGGCGACGGCGTGGGACAAGCACTTTCCGTCGTCGGACCCGGATGCGTCGACGTGCGGCACCGAGCGTGACCTCGCGTCGGCGATGAACGTGCTGACCTATCAGTCGCTTGCGGTCATCGACGACGAAACCGATCGCGAGTTTCGACGGGCAGTCCTGCGCAGCGGCGACCAGCAGGCCCTGTTGAAGCTGCTGCACCCGAACGGCAAGGCGCTGATCGACAGGGCGGCGACGCTGGGCCCGTGGACGCTGGTGCTCGACGAATGCCACCATCTGCTCGCGACCTGGGGTGCGCTGGTGAGCGCGTTGGCATCGGAGTTGGGACCGCAAACCGCGTTGATCGGGCTCACCGCAACGCCGGTGGCAGCACTCACCGAGTGGCAGCGCACTCTGCACGACGAGCTGTTCGGCGCCGCCGACTTCGTGGTCGCGACACCGGCACTCGTCAAGGAGGGCGACCTCGCGCCCTACCAGGAGTTGGTGTATCTGACGGAACCCACCCCCGACGAGGAGGGCTGGGTCGCGACCGACCGCGCCCGCTTCGCCGAGCTCATGCTCGAGCTCATCGACCAACGGCTGGGCAGCATGTCGCTCGCCGTGTGGCTGCGCACCCGAATCGTGGACCGATCGACGAGCGACGGCAGCCAGGTCTCGTGGTCGACGTTCGAGCGTGCCGAACCCGACCTCGCGCTCAGCGGCCTGCGCTTCGCCTATGACGGCCTGATTCCGCTGCCCGACGGTGCCCGCCTGCGTGAGCAACACCGCGTCAAGCCCGCCGCCGAGGACTGGGTCAACGTCTTGACCGACTTCAGCACCGGGCACCTGCTGTCGAGCCCCGACCCGCGTGACGCGGATGCGTTGAGCGCGATCAAGCGGGTGCTGCCCGGCCTGGGCTACCGGCTCACCAGCCGCGGTGTCCGGGTTTCGACCTCGCCGGTGGACCGGGTGTGCGCGCTGTCGGAATCGAAGATCGCGGCGACGACGCACATCCTCGACGCCGAGGAGGCCGTCCTCGGATCGCGCATGCGTGCGCTGGTGCTGTGCGACTTCGAGAGAATGGCGGCCACGCTTCCCGCCTCGCTGACGGGCACGCCCCTTGCCGCGCAGTCGGGTTCGGCCCAGCTGGTGACGGCCATGCTCAGCGCTTCCGACGCCAGGCGCAGTGCCGGATTGCACCCGCTCCTGGTGACGGGTCAGACCTTCGCCTGTCCGGCTGACGTCGTCGACCATCTGATCGCCTTCTGCGCCGAGCGCGGCGTGCTCGTCGCCGCCGAACCGTTCGAGGCCCACCCCGGGCTGCGGGTGATCCGCGGGGCCAAGTTCACCCCGCGCGTCTGGGTCACCGTGGCGACGGCGTACTTCGTCGCCGGACACGCCCGCGTGCTCGTCGGCACGCGCGCACTTCTCGGTGAGGGATGGGACTGCGCCGCGCTCAACGTCACCATCGATCTGACGAGTGCGACGACACCGGTGGCCATCACGCAGATGCGCGGTCGCGCACTGCGCCGCGACCCCTCCGACGCGCACAAGGTCGCCGACAACTGGTCCGTCTGCTGCGTCACGGCGGGACACCCCCGCGGTGACGCCGACTACCTGCGTCTGGTGCGCAAACACGACGCGTACTTCGCGGCGACCCCGCAGGGACTCATCGAGTCCGGTGTCACGCATTGCGACCCAACGCTTTCGCCCTACGGTCCCCCTTCGCCGACCGAGGCCCGCGACATCACCGCGCGCGCTCTCCAACGCGTCGCCGAACGCCAAGAGGCGAGGACCTGGTGGCGCATCGGTGAACCCTACGAGGGTGAGGACGTCGCCACCATCCGGGTCCGATCCCGGCGTCCACTCGGAATCGCCACGCCCGCCACGGCCCAATCAGCGCTGACCCCAATCCTTCCCGGCCATCGCAGTTGGGGCTCGACGCGCGCAGCCATCGTCCTCGGACTGTCCGGAGCAGGCGCCGGTGGTGCCGTCGCCGCCGCCAGCCTCGGCCCACTCGCCGGTGTCACCACGGCCGGCGCGGTCCTGGTCGCAGGCGCGGGCGTCCTTGCCGGCGCTGCGACCACGGAGAGCCGCCGACTGGCCGAGGCGCCCAATGCCCTCGAACAGCTGGCCGCCGTCGTGGCGGACGCGCTGGAGGCCGCGGGCGGCGCCGACAAGGGATCTGCCGGCTTGAGGATCATCCCCGACGTCGACGGCTGGATCCGGTGCGAACTCGGCGGCGTGCCCAGCGAACAGTCACAGCGGTTCTCGTCGGCCCTCGACGAGCTGTTGGCGCCGCTGACCGAGCCGCGCTACCTCGTCGGGCGCAAGATCCTCTTGCCGCCGACCGCAGGTCTTCCCCGGGCGCTCTTCGCTGCGCGCGCAGTCGTCGGACTGCCACTGCCCGGCGCCGTCACCTGGCACGCCGTGCCCCGCTGGTTCGCCAAGAACAAGCAGCGCCTCGGCGCTCTGCTGTCGGCTTGGCAGCAGCACATCGGGCCGCCTCGACTGACGCGGGCGGACTCGCCGGACGGCCAAACCATCCTCGAGCTGTTCCGCGGCGATGACCCGCTGTCGATCACCACGCAACTCCGCACGACCTGGCGTTAGACGACCGGTCGGTGCACATACGTGCCGGACTGAGCAGAACCCTTGGGTGATCCTCAGGTACTTGCTAGGTTCCGGCAGTGACCCATTACCTGCGCCGCGCGCTGCTCGCGGTGATCCTGCTCGTGGCGGTGCTCGGCGCCGCGGCCTGCGGGGCTTCCGATTCGAACAAGGCGGACCGATTGCAGTCCGCCGGTGTGCTGCGCGTCGGCACCGAGGGTACGTACGCGCCCTTCAGCTATCACGATGACAGTGGGGCACTCGTCGGCTACGACGTCGACGTCGCACGCGCCGTCGCCGACAAGCTGGGCATAAAGGCCGAATTCGTTGAGACACCGTGGGATTCGATGTTCGCGGCCCTCGGAGCGAACCGGTTCGACATCGTCGCCAACCAGGTCACCATCAACGAAGAGCGCAAGAAGCTGTACGACCTGTCCGACCCCTACGCCGTCGGCGAAGGCGTCATCGTCACCCGTGCCGATGACAACTCCGTCAAGTCAGCGGCCGACCTCAAGGGCAAGGTCGTGGGCGCCACCGCCACGAGCAACTGGGCGCAGGTCGCCCGCGACAACGGTGCCCGCGTCGAGGCCGTCGAAGGTTTCGCCCAAGCCATCAAGCTGCTGAACCAGGGCCGGGTCGACGCCGTGGTCAACGACAGCATTGCGGCCAACGAGTACCTCTCCACCACCGGCGACAAGACGGTCAAGATCGCCGCGAAGACCGACGGCAAGGTCGAGAACGCGTTCGCCGCCCGAAAGGACAGCGGGCTTCTGCCCGAACTGAACAAGGCGCTCAAGGACCTGAGCGCGGACGGCACCCTGGCGACGATCTCCAACAAGTACCTGAAGGCCAACATCTCCGGGGCGCCGGAGGGGCAAGGGGCACAGGGACAACAGCCGGAGGAGTCGCTCACGGGCTGGAATCTGATCGCCAAGAACCTGTGGCCGATGGCCAAGGCCGCGGTCACGGTCACCATCCCGCTGACGATCATCAGTTTCATCGTCGGTTTGGTGATCGCACTCGCGGTGGCCCTGGCCCGGCTGTCGAAGAACGCGGTGGTGTCCAACATCGCCCGGTTCTACATCTCGATCATCCGCGGCACGCCCCTGCTGGTGCAGTTGTTCATCATCTTCTACGCGCTACCCGAGTTCGGCGTGCGGCTCGAACCGTTCCCCGCCGCCGTGATCGCGTTCAGCCTCAACGTCGGTGGCTACGCCGCCGAGATCATCCGGTCGGCGATTCAGAGCGTGCCGAAGGGCCAGTGGGAGGCCGCCGAGACCATCGGCTTCAACTATGTCGGGGCGCTGCGCCGCATCATCCTGCCGCAGGCCACCCGCGTGGCCGTTCCTCCGCTGTCCAACACGTTGATCTCGCTGGTGAAGGACACCTCGCTGGCGTCGACCATCCTGGTGACCGAACTCCTGCGCACCGCGCAGGTAGCCGCGGCGAAGTCGTTCGAGTTCTTCGCGCTCTACGGCACGGCCGCCGTGTACTACTGGGTGATCTGCCTGGCCCTCTCGTTCGGCCAGAGTCGCCTGGAACGCCGACTGGAAAGGTACGTGGCGAGATGACAGACCAAGCAGGCGACGAGATCGAATACCGAGTCACCGCAGCGGGCGTCGAGAAGGCGTTCGGCGACAACAAGGTGCTCAAGGGCGTCTCGTTCACCGTCCAGCGGGGCACGGCGACCGCCATCATCGGGCCTTCCGGTTCGGGCAAGACGACGCTGTTGCGTACGCTCAACGCGCTCGACAGGGCCGATGCCGGCGTGATCCGGGTGGACGACGTCGAGATCGACTTCGCCACGCCGACACCCAAACCCGAGGTGCGCAGGTTTCAATCGCGAAGCGGCTTCGTGTTCCAGGGGCACAACCTGTTTCCGCACAAGACGGTGCTGCAGAACGTCATCGAGGGACCCGTGATCGTGCAGAAGCGGCCGAAGGACGAAGTGGTCGAGGAAGCCGTCGAGCTGCTCGACCAGGTCGGACTGGCCGCCAAGCAGGACCAGTACCCGTATCAACTATCCGGCGGCCAACAGCAGCGCGTCGGCATCGCCAGGGCGCTGGCGATGAAGCCGAAGCTGGTGCTGTTCGACGAACCCACCTCGGCGCTGGACCCGGAACTGGTCGGCGAAGTGCTCTCGGTGATCAAGGACCTGGCCGTCGAGGGCTGGACACTGGTCATCGTCACCCACGAAATCCAGTTCGCCAAGCAGGTTTCCAACCAGGTGCTGTTCACCGATCAGGGCATCATCCTCGAGCAGGGCACACCCGAGCAGGTCATCGGCGATCCGAAGGAAGAGCGCACCAAGCAGTTCCTCGATCGGATCCTGAACCCGCTGTAGGGCGCGCCACTCGGCGTGGTCACAGACTCGGTAGGAGCCGGCGGAGGATGGCGGCCGAGCTGGCTGCCGTTTCGCTGACGAATTCGGCGAAGTCGAACGAGGAATCGCGACCGGCGAGGTCGGACAGGGTGCGGATGACGACCCATGGGATGCCGAAGGCCTCGCAGACCTGTGCCGCGGCGCCGCCCTCCATTTCGATGGCGCGGCCGCCGAGTTCGCGGTGCAGTCGATCGCGAGTGGCTTCGCAGTGCAGATACTGATCGCCGGACAGGATGGTGCCGAACTCGATGCGCGGTGGTCGATTCCGGCCGCCGGCGGCGGTCGACAACGGCGGGAGTGCGAAGCCGGCCAGTTGGCTCTCGATGCGGGCCCGCAGGTCGGCGTCGATCGGATAGCCCAGCCGCTCAGTCGGATTGATGAACGGGACGTGGCCGGGCTGGTAGACCTGCAGCGTGCCGCCTTCGATCAACCCGGCGTCGTGTTGGATCAATCGCTCGGCGATGACGACGTCGCCGATGCCGAGGTCTGGGTCGAGACCGCCTGCCACGCCGGAGACCACGATGCTTCGGCAGCCGAATCGCTCGGCGAGGATGGTGGTGACGATGGCCGCGTTGACCTTGCCCATCCCCGCCGTGGCCAGCACGACCTCGTGGCCGTCGAGCGTGCCTTCGTCGAACCGGACGTGGGCCACGTCGACGCCCCCGGTGTAGTCGAGGGCGCCACGAAGGTGTTCGAATTCCTGCGGCAGCGCGCAGATCACCCCGATCGTCACGTCCTCACCCTTCCTCTCTCGTCACATTTCAGCACGGAGGCGTCCAGCTGACGGGCAGCCGCACGATGCCATGAATGAACGCCGAGATCAGCCGTGCGGGCTCCGCCGTCGCCACGATGTCGGGGAGCCGGCGGTGCAACTCCTCGAAGGCGACCGTGATCTCACGACGGGCGAGGTTGGCGCCGAGGCAGAAATGGACGCCACCACCACCGTAGCCGAGATGCGGATTCGGGCCGCGGGACACGTCAAAGGTGTAGGGATCGGCGAACTTTGCCTCATCGCGGTTCGCCGACGCGTACCACATGGAGACCTTGTCGCCGGCCGCCAACCGGGTGCCGCGCAGCTCGGTGTCCTGCGTGACGGTGCGCCGCATGTAGCGCACCGGCGAGGCCCATCGCACGATCTCTTCGACCGCGGTTCCCTTCAGCTCGTCGAACGCGTTCCACCACCGCTGCCGCTGATCGGGATGGCGGGTGAGGGCGAGCACGCCGTGGCTGATGGCGTTGCGGGTGGTCTCGCTGCCCGCCACCACCAGCAGAATGAAGAACGACGCGATCTCCGCCGACGTCAGCTGTTCGCCGTTCACCTCGGCCTGCACCAGGCTGGTGGTCAGGTCGACCTGGCCGCGGCGGCGCCGGTCCTCGGCAAGCGCGTGCGCGTAATCGGCGGCATTCCGCGTCGCCTCCGCGAAGCTGCCGAAGTCCGGGTACAGATCCGGGTCGCCGTAGCCCAGGATGACGTTGGTCCAACCGAAGATCTTGTCGTGGTCTTCCTCGGGAATGCCCATCATGTCGCAGATCACCTGCAGCGGAAGGGGACCGGCCAAGTCGGCGACCAGGTCACCGTGACCATCCGGATGGTCGGTCACCATGGCCGAGACGAGTCGACGCGCCCGGTCGCGCACCGAGTCCGCCATGCGTGCCAACACGTTTGGCGTGAACGCCCGGCTCACGATCGCGCGCAGCCGTTGATGTTGCGGGTCGTCGAGCAAGAGCATCGACCCCAGTTGCTCGGCGAGCGCGGGCGGGGTGTCGGTCATCATGATGCCTTGCACCGAGCTGAAGATCTCGGGGTGGCGGCTGACGAAGTGCACGTCCTCGTATCTCGTCAGCGCCCAGTGTCCCCGTCCCGGTTGATCGCCCTGTCGGGTCAGCTGCGGGAAGAACGAGATCGGCGCCTCACGCCGCAGGGTCGCGAACGCGCCGTCGCAGAGATCGTCGTCGAGGCGCCAGAAGTCCCACGACCCGAGATCGATGTCGGCCAACGGCACGTCGGGTGGCCTATGGCCGTTCGGCCGGATGGCGATGGTCACGCAGGTCGTCCTCTCGTCGCGATGCTCAATATCCGCCCTGGTTCTCGAAGATCTTGCGGGGGTTCTGAACCAGCATGGTGTTGATCTGCTCGTCGGTTACGCCGCGCTTCCTCAGCGCGGGCAGTACGTCGTTGTGGATGTGCTGGTAGTGCCAGTTGGGGAGCGCCGCGGCGACCATCGCCTCGGGCAGCGAGTCGTTGAAGCAATTGGCGTCGTGCGAGAGCACCATCTTGTCGGCGTGACCGCGTTCACACATCACGGCCACCGTGTTCACCCGGTCCTCGAACGGCAGCACCACATCGATGCCGAAGCGGTCCATGCCGAGGAACGAGCCGTTGGCGATCAACTCCTCCAGGTAGGCGATGTCGGTGCTGTCACCGGAATGGCCGATGACCACACGACTCAGATCGACGCCCTCTTCGGCGAACACCCGCTGCTGCTCGAGCCCGCGGCGGCAGCCCGCGTGGGTGTGGGTGGAGATCGGCGCACCGGTCTGGCGGTGGGCCTGGGCGACCGCGCGCAGCACGCGGTCGACTCCAGGTGTGACGCCGGGCTCATCGGTCGCGCACTTGAGCACCGCCGCCCGCACACCGGTATCGGCGATGCCGACCTCGATGTCGCGGACGAACATCTCGGTCATGGTCTCGTCGCCACCGAACTGCGACCCCGGCCCGAGATAGTGGAAGTGCATGGGCACGTCGTTCAACGTGTAGACGCCGGTGGCAACGATGATGTGGAGGTCGGTCTCCGCGGCCACCCGAGCCACCCGCGGGATGTAGCGGCCCAACCCCACAACAGTGAGGTCGACGATGGTGTCCACCCCGCACGCCTTCAGCTCGTTCAACCGCTTGACCGCGTCGGACACCCGGGTTTCCTCGACGCCCCAGTCGGCGGGATAGTTCTGCACGACATCGGTGTCCAACACGAAGATGTGTTCGTGCATGAGCGTCACGCCGAGATTTCTCGCCATGACCGGGCCGCGCATCGTGTGGACCTGCTGCATGGGATTGTGAACGACTCGTCGCCCCGGATTATTCATTTGCACAGCATCTTTCGCGTTGACCCTCTTCGTGGACCTCGTCATGGCCCGGGCCGGCACGTGCTCGCCCATCCGGCGCGCAGCACAAATGTGAGCGTCGTGCGCCAGATCACACAAATACCACCCTCGACGTGGGATAAACCCATTCGGTAGGGGATGGCGACGCAAACGCAGCGCCACCATACGTTCGAGACGTGTTTGACCTTGATGGAAAAGCGGTCGCGGCTCGCACCTCGCCGTCCTGTCAAGGCGGTTGAACCTCCGAAATGGGCCCGACGGAATTCCTGGAACGTGAATCGGAGCTCGAGCAGCTCACTGCACTTCTGCTCGCGGCACGAAGTGGCCGCGGTCGATCGGTTTTGATCGAAGGCCCTGGTGGAGTTGGGAAGTCGCTGCTATTGGACCACTGTGCCGAGCGGGCAGCGGGCCTGGGGCTGACTGTCCTGCGGACCCGGTGCAGCGTGCTGACTCGGGACTTCGCCTTTGGCGTCATCCGAAATCTCGTCGAGGCCCGATTGCTTCGCACCGACGGCGCAGACCGTGCCAAACTCATGCAGGGTCCTGCGGCACTGACGGGTCCGATATTCGAAGGCAAGGACGTCTCAGACGAGTCAGGGGCCATCCACGGGCTGTACTGGCTGACCGTCAACCTCGCCGAGAGCGGGCCACTGGCCATCCTCGTCGACGACGTGCACTGGGCAGACGATTTGTCGTTGCGCTCCCTGATCTACATCGCCGAGCGGCTTGCCGACATTCCGGTTGCGCTGATCGCCGTGGTTCGGTCCGGGGATCCGGCCGCTGACTCGCACTTGATCAGTCACCTGTGGGCGGCGGTCACCTCGCCGCCGATCTGCCCAGATCCACTCAGCCAGGACGCCGTGCACGCGCTGCTGACCAGCACGACCCCTTGCCTCGACCTCGACCCGAGCGTGTCACGAGCGGTCATGCGTGACACCGGAGGGAACCCCTTTCTGGTAGTGGCCATCGCCAGAGAGTTGCGGGAGAACAGGTACAGCCCACTGACCGCACCGGAGTCGGTACGCCGCGACGTCACTCGCCGAATCGGTCGGCTGACTGCAACCTCCCGCAACCTGGCCAAGGTCGCGTCGGTCATCGGCGACGACGCCACACTCTATGACGCTGCCCGACTGGGCGGCCTCTTGCCAGATCAGACCTTGCCGGCCGCCGAAGAACTGGTGAAGGCCGGAATTCTCACTTCAGACGAGCCAGTTCGATTCGTGCACTGGCTGGTTCGGCAAGCGATCTACAGCCTGCTTGCGCCCGCCGAGCGGCTCTATCTTCACAGCGCTGCGGCGGAGTTGCTGGCCCGCAAGAAGTCTGCGCCCGAACTGATCGCCGACCATCTATTGGAGTCGGGGCCGACGCACGAAGGATGGGCGTTCGCCGTTCTGCATGAAGCGGGGCAGGCGGCATCACGAAAGGGCGCGACGGCCGCCGCGGTGCGCTACCTGCGGCGCGCAGCCGACATCGGCTATGCGGTCGAGCCGTCTGCGCGGGTGCTGATCGACCTCGGACTCGCCGAAGCAGCGGCGGGCGAGCCGGTGTCGCTGGACCGTTTCGAGGATGCGCTCGAGCTCGTCACTGACTCCGCAGAGCGTGCGGATGCCCTGTATTCACTTGGCCAGACGCTGTTCACATTTGGGCGTTACGCCAACGCGAGTGCGGCATTTCGGCGAGGTACCGAATTGTTCGTGGGTGGTGACGAACAGGTCCGCATGCGCTTCGAGGGCGCTGCGTGGGCCGCCGAGTTTCACATCGCGCCCACACTGCCGGAGTCCATCAGCGTCGCCGACGGCGACGGGCCAGGGGATCGGGCGGTCCTTGCGGTGACGTCACTACATCACGCGTTGACCGTGCCTCCGGCGAGTGCGGCGGGCGAACTGGCGATTCGAGCACTTGGCGACGGGGCGTTGCTGCGCGAGCAGACATCCCTTGGCCCCGGGGTGAGCCTTGCCACGATCGCGTTGCTGCACTCGGGTCGCCTTCGAGAAGCTCAGGAGGCCGCGGACGCGACGGTCGGTGACGCACGACGGCGGGGTGCCCGACTGGCATCGGCGGAGGCGTCGATCGTGCGGTCACTCGTCGGCTACGCGCGCGGCCGCATCGACGACGCGGCCGCCGACGCTCAGTTCGCGATCGATGCCGTACCACCCGGTGAGAATGCGCATACCCGAACGGCTTTCGCCATACTGGCCAACTGCATGATAGAACGCGGGGAGCTGGCGGTGGCCGGTTGTGTGATGGCGCGAGCGGTCGGAGAGCTGACCGCACCGGCCGCTCCCGTCATCGACGCCTTCGTCCACCTCACGCACGGCCGGCTTCACCTGCTGCGCAATGACCTTGGTTCGGCGCGGCGAGATCTTCAAGTGGCGCAAGCTCTTGTCGGTCATCTGGCGCCGGTCAATCCCTCGGCCTTGCCGTGGCGATCGCTGGCGGGCCTGATCGCACATCGATGCGGTGAAGACGAAGTGGCAAGAGAACTCTTCGACGACGAAGTCCGCCTCGCCTCTCGATTCGACGTACCAGTAGCGCTCGGAGTTGCGTTGCGCCGGCGCGCCTCTACCGAGACTGGCGACGAGGCCTGCCGCACGTTCGGGGAGGCAGTCGCAGTGCTCGACGGCTCTGATGCCACGCTGCAGGCCGCCTATGCGCACGCCGGGCTCGGCCGCGCATGTCGTCTCATCGGTCAGCGATCCAGCGCGCGAACGCATCTCGCCATCGGCCTCGATCTGGCCCATCGGTGCGGCGCATCGATGCTTGAGGCCCGATTGCGTCGCGAGCTCGTCGCCGCGGGGGCACGACCCCGTCGGCCCGCAGTCACCGGCGTCGAGTCACTGACCCCGGCAGAGGCGCTGGTGGCGAATTTCGCCGCACAGGGCATGTCGAACCGCGAGATCGCCGATCAGTCGTTCATCACACGCAATACCGTTGCGTGGCACCTACGCAACGTCTACCGAAAGCTTCAGATCCAATCGCGAGGACAACTGGCTGCCCTCAGCGTCGCGGACCTCGGCACCCCGGAAGATGAGCGGTCGTCTGGTGAGCCGAGTTGACTGATACTGGGCATCCCCGCCTGGTCGTGCGAGCCCTCGAGCCGGGTGATCTGGCCTGGGTGGTGGAGCGCCACGGCTTCCGCTATGCGGCCGAGTACGGCTGGGATGCGACGTTCGAAGACGCCGTCGCACGGATCGTGGCGCGGTTCGTCGACCGAAGTGACGAGCGAGAGGCGGGCTGGATCGCCGAGATCGACGGTCGGCGCGTCGGATGTGTGTTCTGCATGGCCGCTGATGCGGAGTCCACCGCACAGCTGCGCTTGCTGCTGGTCGAGCCGTCGGCGCGCGGGGCCGGGGTGGGGAGTCGGCTGGTCGATGAGTGCCTGCGGTTCGCCGTCGAGACCGGCTACTCCCGGATCGCGCTGTGGACCCAACACCTGCAGGTGCAGGCCCGGCGCATCTACCGGCGCGCGGGATTCGAACTCGATCGGCAAGAACCCCACCACAGTTTCGGGCACGACCTGATCGGCGAACACTGGTCGCGAGAACTGCGCTCGCGCTGATCGGCGTGTGAGACAGTGTGCCCATGTCACAGCCTACGAGCGTGGAATCTGACGTCATCATCGTCGGGGCGGGCTTGTCGGGGATGATCGCCGCCCGGAGCGTGCTCGCTGCGGGTCTACGTCCGCTGGTCCTGGAGGCCGACTCGCGAGTCGGCGGGCGCATCCTCACCGAGGAGGTGCTTCCTGGGGTTCCGGTCGAACTCGGGGCACAGTGGATCGGCGACACGCACCACCGGATGTTCCGGTTGGCGGCAGAACTCGGGGTGGAGACCTTCGCGCAGTACGACGACGGCGACACGTCCTACGAGCTCGACGGCTCCGGCGTGTTGCGCGAGAAGGACTTTCGCGCCAGGTTCGCCGATGAACTGGCAGAGCTCGAACGCGTCCTGCGCCGCCTCGACGAGTTGGCCGCTGACGTTCCCGTCGAGGCACCGTGGCTGGCGCCGCGCGCGGCCGAATGGGACGTGATCACGGCGGGCACCTGGTATGACGAGCAGAACCTTTCGCCCGTTGCGCGCACGCTGTTGGAGATCTGCACTGTCGGCATTCTGGCGGTGCCCACCGTCGAGGTGTCGTTCCTGCACCTGCTGTTCACCATTCAGACCTGTGGCGTGACGGCCGACCTCTTCGCCGAATCCGAGGGCGGCGCGCAGTCCACCCGGTTCATCGGCGGCACCAGCGAGATCCCACGTCGGCTGGCGGCCCTGATCGCCGACCACATCGTGCTCGACGTTCCGGTCCAGCTCGTCGAGCACACCGCCGACAGTGTCACCGTGCACTGTCGTGGCGGGCTGGTGGCGCGCGGCCGCCGTGTCATCGTCGCCGTTTCGCCGACGCTCGCCGGACGAATCATGTACGACCCTCCGCTCTCCGGTGTCCGCGATCAGCTCACCCAGCGGCTGCCGAACGGTTCGGCCATGAAGGCCTTCTTCGTCTACGACGAACCGTTCTGGCGCACAGACGGTTTCAACGGCCAGCTGATCTCCGACGTCGGCCCGGCCCGGATGTCCAATGACACCTGCCTTCCCGGCGACGACCACGGAGTGATCCTGCTGTTCCTGGAGGGCGATCAGGCCCGCACCTTCGGCCGGCTTCCCCAGGACGAGCGCCGGACCGCGCTGACGGCCGAGCTGGTTCGCCACTTCGGCAGCAAGGCCGCCCGTCCGGAGTTCTACGTCGACGGGGAATGGTCGGATCGGCAGTGGACCCGTGGGTGCTACAACGCCAACCACGGCCCGCACGTGTGGACCACGTACGGTCCGGCACTTGCCGCGCCGATCGGTGTGATCCATTGGGCGTCAACCGATACCGCAACGTATTGGAGCGCCTACATGGAGGGCGCGGTCGACGCGGGCGAGCGTGCGGCGCTTGCGGTCATCGACTCCCTGACCGCGTGATTCGTGCACGCCGCACCGCGCTGAGCGCGGGTGCGCGTGCACAAACCGTCAGGGGGCGACGGGCGAGCCGCCCTTCGACGCCCGCTCTGCCGCCGCCAGCAGCTCGTCACGGAACCGCGGGTGCGCGATCGCCGCAAGCGCCTCACCGCGCTCGTGCACGGTCTTGCCCTCCAGTTCGGCGACGCCGTACTCGGTGACGATCACGTCGACCTGGTGCCGCGGCGTCGTGATCACGGCGCCGGGGCCGAACCACGGCACGATCCGCGACTGCAGCTCGCCGTCCTTGGCGAACGTCGACGGTAGGCAGATCAGGGAGCGGTCCGAAAGCTCGAGGCCGGCGCCCGCGACGAAGTCCTCGGCGCCGCCGATCCCGCTGAACTGCTTGCCCGCGATGGTGTCGGCGACGACCTGGCCGTGGATGTCGATCGCCAGCGCGCCGTTGATCGAGATCATGTCGTCGTTGGCGCCGATCACCTCGGGCGAGTTGACGATCTCGACCGGGAGGAACGCGACGTCGGTGTTGCCGTCCAGCCAGGCGTAGAGATCCGGGGAGCCGAACGCGAACGTCGTCACGCTCACCCCGTCGTACTGGCCCTTGCGGGCGTTGGTGATCTTGCCTGCGCGATGCAGCTTCATGCAGCCGTCGGTGAACATCTCGCTGTGCAGCCCGTAGTCGCCGCCGTCGCCCTCGGCCAGCAGCGTGGCGATCTGATTGGGGATCGAGCCGATCCCGACCTGCAGCGTGGCACCGGACGCGATGAAGTCAACGGCGTGGCGCGCGATCGCGTCGTCGACGTCCGTGGGTTCGCCCTCCGGCAGCGCGAGCGGTGCGTCGGTCGAACGGACGAGGATGTCGATCTCGTCGACGTGCAGCGCGTGGCGTACACATTCCCGGGTCGCTCCGCTCGCCCTCCGAAGCCCGAAAGTCCTTGGATAGGAATCGGATACCTCGACGATCAGCAGCCGGTCGGGATCGGCTCCCGCACGGCGCAATTCGCCGATCGTGCCACCCGCGTGCAGCGAAAGCGAGCACCAGCCGTCGGCGTCGGGCGGCGTCGCGACGGTCGTCATCACGCGCGGCGCCTGTCGTTCCATCAGCGGCCCGAAGCGGCGGAAGTCCGCTGGCGTGAAACCGATGTCGGCCCCGGAATCCCGAAGCGCACGCTCGAGCGGTCCGAAGAAGCCCGACAGGTAGTGGACGTTCGGTCGCGAGAACAGTTCGGTGCCGACCGCGAGCAGCGCGCCGTAGACGCGCAGATCCGTCCAGTCCTCGCGCTCGCCGAGCACGCGCAGGAACGCGGGCGGCTGGCCTGGGCCGAGCGGCATCCCCAAGGTGTCGGTGGTCTCGAGCCGCGCGGCGGCCTGCTCGACGGTGAGCTCGGTTGGCATGGCGCGACCCTATCCCCCCGCGACTTGCGCACGCACCCGCGCTCACGCGCGAACTGCAAAATCGCTAGGGTGACGGGCAGCGAGGCCATTCCGCGCAGCGTGACGTTCGGCTTGTAGACCGGCTCGCCGCCCAGCTTCGCGTGCGGGAAGCGCGCGGTCACCGCGGACAGCGCGACCCTGGCCTCCAGCCGAGCCAGTGGTGCGCCGAGGCAGAAGTGCACGCCGTGGCCGAATGCCAAGTGCCGGATGCTCTCTCGACCCGGGTCGAAGATGTCGGGCCGATCGAACGCGGCCGGATCGCGTTGTGCGGCGGCCATGAGCAGCATCATGGTGTCGCCCTTGGGAAGGGTGACGTCCCCGATCGTCATCTCCTCCGCCGCCGTCCGCCCGATCAGCTGCACCGGCGGGTCGTACCGCAGCGTCTCTTCGATGATCATCGGCGCGCGATCGGGGTCACCGGCGAGTTCGGACCAGTACTGCGGCTCGCGCAGCATCACCAGGATCGCGTTGGCGATCAGGTTCACCGTCGTCTCGTGGCCCGCGATCAACAGCAGGTTGCAGGTCGCGACGATCTCCTCGGTGGTCAGCTGGTCGCCGTCCTCCTCGGCCGCGATCAGCGCCGAGATCAGGTCCTCGCGGGGGGCGGACCGTCGCTCCTCGACCAGACCGGCGATGTACCCACGCAGCCAGTGCCCGGCCTTCATGCGTTCGTGAAAGCTGTCGGACACCTCACCGGTGAACGTGACGAACGGGTCGAGTCCCTGTGCGAGCAGCGCCGACGCTCGGCTGAACTCCGGCTCGTCCTCGATCGGCACACCCAGCATCCGGCAGATCACCGCGACCGGCAGCGGATGGGCCAGGTCGGCGATGGCATCGAAACTGCCTGCGGCTGCCACCTCGTCGAGCAGTGAATCGACCATGGACGTGATGTCGGCCTCGAGCGCCCTGACCCGCTTCGGCGCGAAGGCCTGCTGGGCGAGCTTGCGCAACCGGGTGTGATCGGGCGGGTCGAGGAACAGGAAACCCGGCTGGCCGAACGGACGCGGCTCGGCGCCCTTCGCGATCTCGCGCTGAGCGACGCTGGACTTGAGGCGGTCACTCGCCGACGACGGGTGTCGCAGCACGTCACCGCAGTCCTGGAACGAGGAGAACACGACGAGGTTGCTCTCCGGCACGAGCAACGGCCCGGCCTCGAGGATCCGTCGGTAGGCGGGGTAGGGGTCGGCGCGGTTCTTTCGCTCGAGCAGCTGCACGAGCAACCCTTGCGATTCCGCTGTGGTCGTCATCCTCTTATTGTGCACGCGTGCAAGAAGGGGCGCTACGACGTGTAATAACGCCCGAGCACGTGCTCACGGAGCTCGTCGAACTCCCCCGCGACGATGGACTCGCGGATCTGGTCGACGAGTCGAATCACGAAGCGCTCGTTGTGAATCGTGCACAACATCGAGGCCAGCATCTCCTTCGCCTTGATCAGGTGGTGAAGGTAGGCACGGGTGTAGTTGGCGCAGGTGTAGCAGTCGCATTCGGCGTCGATCGGCGTGAAGTCCCGCCGGTACCTGGCGCCGCTGATGTTGTAGCGGCCGGTCACCGAGTAGACGGCGGCGTTGCGGGCCACCCGGGACGGCGACACGCAGTCGAACGTGTCCGCGCCCGCTGCGATGGCGGCGAACAGGTCGTCGGGTTCGCTGATGCCGAGCAGGTGGCGGGGCTTGTCGTCGGGCAGTTCGTCGGTCACCCAGCCGATGATGGTTGCGAGGTTCTGCTTCTCCAGCGCCCCGCCGATGCCGTAGCCGTCGAAGCCGCCGCCGTCGTCGTCGACGATCTCGGTGAGTCCCCGCGCCGCCTGACGTCTCAGGTCCTCGTACTGGGCGCCCTGCACGACGCCGAACAACGCCTGGTAGGGCTTGTCGTGCCGGGCCGCGGTCAGCCGTCGGTGCTCGGCCAGGCAGCGGGCCGCCCAGTCGTGGGTGCGCTGCACCGACTGTTCCTGGTAGCCGCGGGTGTTGACCAACGTGGTCAGCTCGTCGAACGCGAAGATGATGTCCGCGCCGAGTTGATGCTGGATGCCGATCGACACCTCCGGCGTGAACCGGTGGGTCGACCCGTCCAGGTGCGACCGGAACGTGACGCCGTCGTCGTCGACGCGGGCGAGGCGCTCCTTGCCCTCGGCGATCACGTCGTCGGCCTGCACCCGCTCGGAATCCATCGACAACACCTTGCGGAACCCCGCGCCAAGCGACAGCACCTGAAAGCCGCCGCTGTCGGTGTAGGTGGGGCCAGACCAGTTCATGAAGGCGCCCAAACCGCCTGCCTCGTCGACGACGTCGGGTCCCGGCTGCAGATACAGGTGGTAGGCATTGGCCAGGACGGCTTGAGCGCCAAGGTCTTTCATGGTCTCGGGCAGCACGGCCTTGACGGTGGCCTTGGTGCCGACCGGAATGAAGGCGGGGGTACGGATGTCGCCGTGCGGCGTGTGGATCACCCCGACCCGTCCGGACCGTCCCGGCAGCTCCGCCTCAACCTCGAAGAACTCCCCGGCGCTCACCGCTGTACATTCTCACACCACGCGCGTCGTCCCGACCGTTGCGGCGCTGGCCGCCGGCTCATACGTCGGTCAACTCCAGGAACCGGACGATCGCCGTGGCCAGCTCGTCGCCTGCGTCCTCCTGAAGGAAGTGCCCCGCGCCGTGAATCACCGGGTGGTCGATGCCCTGCGCGCCGCGCATCTCGTTGCGGAAGATGGGCCCCATCGCACCGGTGATGGGATCGCCGTCGCTGAATGCCACCAGCATCGGGGTAGCGCTCTCGCGCAACACCTGCCATGCCGAGCGGTTGGCGCCCGTCGCCGGATCGTCGGGCGACGTCGGCACCAGGCCCGGCATCGCGCGCGGGCCCGCGCAGTAGGAGTCGTCGGGAAACGGGGCGTCATAGCCCGCACGAACACCGTCGGCCATGGGCCTGGCGCAGCCGGACTGGACGAATCGGCCGATCTCGAGCTCGGGCAAACCCTGAATGGCCTTGCGGAACTCCCACCAGATGTCCGGCATCGGGAAGTCACCGGTGGGCAGGCCGGTGTTGGCGACGACGATGCGCGCGAACCGCTCCGGCTGCTCGGCGGCCAGGCGCAGCCCGATCAGGCCACCCCAGTCCTGCCCGACCAACGTCACGCGCTTGCAGGTCGAGGACGTCGAAGGCGAACGCGCGCATCCACTCGACGTGTCGCGCATAGGTGTGATCCGCGATCGCGGCCGGCTTGTCGGACCGGCCGAAACCGACCAGATCCGGGCACACCACCCGGTACCCGGCGGCGGCCACGATCGGGATCATCCGGCGGTACAGAAACGACCACGACGGCTCCCCGTGCAGCATCAGCACCGGGTCGGCGTGCGCGGGCCCGTGTTCCACCCAGGCGACCCGCAGACGCCCGCCCTCGTCGTCGTCGATCTCGCAATATTCAGGGCGGTAAGCAAATTCAGATAGTTCGCTGAACCGCTCCTCGGGAGTCCGCAGTATCCGCATGGCCGCGAACATACCCGTTTGCCGAACCGCGACTATTGCCCGATGACTCGTTTTGCGGCATGCGCTCGCTGATCGGCGGCATGCTGTCAGCCGATCCACAGAGTAGTTTTTCGGGCAATCGCATGACCCGAGCTGACGCGCGGGCCATAGTACGGGGGATGATCCGCCGATCTTGACGGATCACGATGACAAAAGGAGAACGCCCGTGAAGCATGGGTTGCTGGTCGCAGTAGGAGGTGCGGCGATCGTCATCGCCGGCCTGTCAGGCTGTTCGTCAGGCGACAAGTCGTCGTCGCCGAGTTCCGCGAGCTCGGAAAGCTCGAGCTCCGCATCCGCATCCGCATCCGCTTCCGAAACGGCGTCGGCGAGCGCGACCGCGGCTCCCGGCGGCACCAAGGTCACCATCGACGGCCAAGATCAGCAGGTCAACGGCACCGTTGTCTGCGCCTCGATGGGCGGGAACGTGAACATCGCGATCGGAGAGGCGACCACCGGTATCGCCGCCGTGGTCAGCGAGGGAGATTCGCCAACGGTGCAGTCGGTCGGCCTTGGCAACGTCAACGGCGTCGTCCTCGGCTACCAGCAGGGCACCGGCCAGGGTGAGGCCAAGGTGGAGAAGAGCGGCAACACCTACAAGATCAGCGGAAGCGCGACGGGTGTCGACATGGCGAACCCGATGGCTCCGGTCACCAAGCCCTTCGAGCTGGAGATCACCTGCCCATAGTTCAGGTGTTCTGACAGCATCCGACGCGGCGGCGCCCCATCTGGGGCGCCGCCGTTTTGCATTTACAGCTAACGAATGTCACGACGATCGACGGCACCGATTCCGCCACGGAAGATGCCAGCTCCGCGCTAGTGTCCGAGCAAGCGCACAGGCGCGCGACCGGGGAACGGGGGAATGCCCGTGGCAAATCATCGGATGCCCAAGAAGCGCCGAGCTCGCAAGGCAGCTCTGGCCGGCGTACGGCGGGCAGGAGCGCAGCGACTCGGGGGTTTGGTCGCCGCGGCGGGAATCTCCAGTGCACTGGTACTCGGACACGCCACCAACATCACCGCAGCCAACTTCATGGTTCAGCTCAGCAACACCGTGATCGGTGCGGGCGGCGAAGGCGACACGATGAGCGCGCGAGTACCGGACAAGCTCACCAAGGAGGTCGTGCCGGACGGTTACGACTACTACGGCGTGGAGTACCCGGCAACCATCAACCTGCAGGACAGCCGCGAGGTCGGTCTGCCCATCATGCACGAGGCCATCACGGACAGGTCCACCGAGCAGTACCTGATCGTCGCCGGGTACTCGGAGGGCACGTTGATCGCCGAGAAGGAACGCCGGAACCTGCAGGCGATGGACCCGAAGGTCGCACCGTCGAAGACGCAACTCAGCTTCCTGCAGATCGCCTCTCCGTTCGCGGGCAACGGCGGCCTCTACGGCCGGTTCCCCGGGTTCTTCATTCCCGGTATCACCGACGCGATGGGGGTTGGGCAGCCGACGCGATACGACACCACTTATGTGGCCCGCGAATACGACATGTACGCGGACTTTCCGGCCTACTTCAATCCGCTCGCAATCGCGAATTCCCTTCTGGCCATTCGCTACGGCCACCCGGACGCGTTCTACGACCCGCTCCTATCCGGCACCAGCCCTGCCTACGTGACGACCGTTCACAACACCGCCCAGGGCAGCACCGACACCTACGTCCTCTACTACGCCACGCACCTCCCACTGCTGGGTCCGGTGCGCGAGCTCGCGGGACTGATGTACCTGACGCCATTGACCGAACCGGTGTTGAGCGCCGTCGAGCCGCTGCTCCGGCTGGTCATCGACATGGGCTACACCGACCGGGTCAATGCCGATCCGGCGACGCCGACGCCGTTCTCGCTCATCACCCCGCCGGCGAAGATCCTCGAGGCCCTCGCCGGGCTGCCCGGCGCGTTGGCGCAGGGGGCGATGAACCTACTCAACGGCGGGCAGACCGCGACCACGCTGCCCGACCCGCACGGCACCCTGGTGCCTGCACCCTCGCTCCCGGTCCCCCTGCGAGCTCCCGACGTTCAGAGCAGCCAGGCTCGGTTGGCGATCGTCCCGGATCCCGAACCCGAGTCCCAGTCCCTCGCCAAGATCGACGACACGCCCCCGAAATCCTCGGAGCAGCAGGCGTCCACGCCGACTCCCACAGACTCCAAGGACGTCCACCTCGACCAAGACGTCGAAGACGCCAGGCGATGGACTGCATCCGACCGTCACGTCCGACGGCAACAAGGTGACGCCGGGCGGCACCACCACCGACGACTCCCCCACCGGTAGCGGCACGGCGACGGGTACCTCCACGGCGACCACCACGACCACCGGACATCACGACCACCGGGACCACGGGGACCACCGGGACCACCGGGACCACGGCCGACGAGTCCACCGACCACGAATCGCCGGCCAGCAACGCGGCCTGACCTTCATCGGAATCGACGACGCACCAACCGAATTCCGTCGTCGCCCGGCCCCACCGCCGACTAAGCTCGCCGGGATGGACGAGCACCTGCTGCGGCGCGCCACCGAGGATGACGTCGGCGCCATCGAGGCGCTCGTCACCGACGCATTCGGCAAGTACGTCGAACGCATCGGCAAGCCGCCGGCCCCGATGATCGCCGACTACGCCGAACTACTCGGCGAATCTCGGATCTGGGTGCTCGAGAGCCGGGATGCGATCGTCGCCGTCCTCGTCACACAGCACCACGGTGACCACCTCCTGCTGGACAGCATCGCGGTCGCGCCAGGCGCGCAGGGCGGTGGTCAGGGCCGCCGCCTGCTGGAGCGGGCGGAGCGGGACGCGATCGAGCAGGGGCTCACCGAGGTGCGGTTGTGCACCAACGAGGCGATGACCGAGAACCTGGTCTACTACCCGCGGCACGGGTACCGCGAGACGGGCCGCGCCGTCCAGGACGGGTACCGGCGGGTCTTCTTCAGCAAGAGCCTGGCCGAATAGGCCTTACTTCTCCAGGGTGAACTGATTGACGTCGATGTAGCCGACGCGGAACATGTCGGCGCATCCGGTCAGGTACCGCATGTAGCGGTCGAACACCTCGCGCGACTGAATCGCGACGGCGTCGTCCTCGCGGGCCGCAAGCGCCGCCGCCCACAGGTCGAGGGTCTTGGCGTAGTGCGGCTGCAACGACTGGACCCTGGTCACCTGGAACCCGCCCGCGACGGCGCGTTCCTCCACCATCGGTATCGACGGCAGGCGCCCACCGGGGAAGATCTCGGTCAGCATGAACTTCAGGAATCTGGCGAACTCGAACGTGAGCGGCATGCCGCGCTCGGCCATCTCGTTCGGATGCAGCCCGGTGATGCTGTGCAGCAACATGATTCCGTCATCGGGCAGAGCGCCGTTGGCCATCGCGAAGAACGCTTCGTAGCGTTCGTGGCCGAAGTGCTCGAACGCGCCGATGCTCACGATGCGGTCGACCGGCTCGCCGAACTGCTCCCACCCCTGCAGGAGGATCCGCTTGGACCGCGGGCTGTCCGACTCCGCGAACGACCGCTCGACGTGCTCGGCCTGGTTCTTGCTCAGCGTGAGCCCCACCACGTTGACGTCGTAGCGCTCGATCGCCCGAAGCATCGTCGCGCCCCAGCCGCAGCCCACGTCGAGCAGCGTCATGCCCGGTTCGAGACCCAGCTTGCCCAGCGCGAGGTCGATCTTGGCCAGCTGCGCCTCTTCCAGCGTCATGTCGTCGCGCTCGAAGTAGGCGCAGCTGTAGGTCTGCGTCGGGTCGAGGAACAGCCGATAGAAGTCATCGGAGATGTCGTAATGGGCCTGGATGTCGTCGAAGTGCGGGGCGAGGTCGTCCTTGCCGGTGGGCGGTTTGGCCATCACCACAGGATGCCAGGCCACTCGACGCGGGCCGTGCGGCGGTCAGTCGGGTTCGTCGGTCAACTGCTCGAGCACCCGCAGAAAGGCGGCCCGGTCACCGGATGAGAGCGTGCCGAGCCAGCGTTCCTCACCGCGCTGAATCGCCGCCTGCACGGCGTCCTTCACGTCGCGACCCGCGTCCGTGGCTGCCAGCAGGCGGACACGGCGGTCGTCGGGGTCGGGGCGTCGTTCGATGAAACCCTGCGCCTGCAGTTCGTCGAGGATCGGGATGATGCGCGTCTTGTCCGCGCCGATCGCCTCGGCGAGCGCGGCCTGCGTGCGGACCGGCGACCGGTCGAGGGCGGCGAGCACGCTGTAGCCCCACATCGACAGCCCATACGCCTCGAGCACCGGCCGCTCGGCCGCGACCAACTCCCGGATCAGGGGTGCGAGCATCGCTGCCAGGTCTCTGCGCCGCGCCACCGACCGATGATAATCCTCGACATATCGTATGCGATTGCTTACGATCTACACATGGATACCATTTCAGACCTTCGGCCCGCTCATCGAATCGCCGTCCTCGCCTCCGTCGACGTCGTCTCGGCGGTCGCGGCAGGGGACTTGCACCGGCCGACCCCCTGCGCCGGTTGGCATCTCGTCGATCTTCTCGCGCACATGACGGTGCAGCATCACGGCTTCGCCGCATCGGCGCGCGGCAACGGCGGCGACCTCGCGCTGTGGGATCCCGCCTCCGTCGTCGACGCCGTATCGCGCGATCCCGGCGGCACCTACGCGGCGGCGGCCACCGACGTGCTCGAGGCGTTCGCCGCCGACGATGCCCTCACCGCGCAGTTCGCGCTACCCGAATTCGGCCCGGGGGCAACGTTTCCCGGCGAGATGGCCATCGGGTTCCACTTCGTCGACTACGTCGTGCACGGCTGGGACGTGGCTCGCAGCGTCGGCGCATCATTCGAGCTGCCGGGCGACGTGATCGCCGCCGCCCTCCCGGTGGCCCTCGCCGTACCCGACGGCGAGTTCCGCGCGGCTGCGGGCGCCCCGTTCCAGCCGGCCGTCGACGGCGCCGAATCCGCGGCGGGCCTCGACCGAATCCTGTTGCACCTCGGGCGTTCTCCCGCGTGGCAGCCAGTCCCAGCCGAGCGTCGCTGACCGCGGCTCAGAAGCCGGGCACGCCTGACATACCGGGTATCTGCGGAAGTCCGGCGAAGTTGCCGAGTCCCGCGAAGTTCCCGATTCCCGAGAAGTCGCCGTTGGCCATCTGGCCGATCATCGTCGGGCAGTACGCCTGGATCGCAATCGTGGTGAACAGCCCCGTCATCGCGGGCGAGATCACACTCTTGCCGCTGACGGTCGAGGCCGCCTCCGCGAAGTTCCCGCCGGGCTTGGCCAGCATCGGGCAGATCGTCTTTCCCAGTTCCGTGACGGCGTTCGAATCCCCGTAGTGCACCCCGGCCTTGTTGAGCGCATTGAGGAAGGCGTCATTTCCGTCGTCGGCGCTTGCGGGTGCGATGGTGGCTGCGGCCGCCGCGGCGACGCCGAGCACCACAGCCGCCATTCGGAACGTCGATGTGCAAGAGATCATCTGCGATTACTTCTTCCGTTGCGTGCTCGTCAGTGCACTTCTGGCACTTGAGTCACGTTCGAACCCTCTTTCACTCCAGACTCGTTTACAACAAGATGCGGTAACGATTCGTCATCTACGCGTTTTCTTAGGCGGCGCGCCACGCGCGCGGTGCGAAAATTTCCGGTTTCGTTTCACCCCGTAGGCACCGTCACACGGCGCGAATCCCCTGGTACAGCAACACCACGCCGATCTCGCAAGGCGATTCGGCCAGCAACGCACTGCTATCTTCCGGAGGTGCTGCGCCGTCGTCCCCACCGCATGGCCGGATAGGCCCGATGCGGAATCGAATTCAGTCCCTGCTCGGAGTTCGGTACCCGGTGGTCCAGGCGCCGATGACGTACATCGCGCGCGCCGAACTCGCCGCCGCCGTCTCGGAAGGCGGCGGCATGGGCATGATCGAGACCCTGACCCCGGAGGGCCGCGCCGATCTGGGCCGGGTACGCCAGCTGACCGACCGGCCCGTTGCCGCGAACCTCATGATCCAGGGGTGGAAGCACGATCCGTCGATCGTCGACGTGCTGGCCGCCGCGCAGGTGCGCCACGTGTTCACCTCCGCGGGCGATCCCGCCTTCACCGCCCGGTTGCACGACGCGGGGATGCGGTCGTTCACGTGGTCGGGTCGCTCAAGGGCGCGCTCAAGGCGGCCGACGCCGGGGTCGACGCGCTGGTGGTGGAGGGCGTCGAGGGCGGCGGATTCAAGTCGATGCTCGGAGCGTCGACCATGGTGCTGTTACCGCTCATCTCCGAGCGGATCGACCTTCCGCTGCTCGCCGCCGGTGGAATCTGCGACGCGCGTTCGGCGGCCGCGGCACTGGTGTTGGGCGCCGAGGGCGTGCAGATGGGCACGCGCATGCTGGCGAGCCACGAGGCGGCCGTCCACCCGAATTTCAAGAACGCCATCGTGGCGGCGAACGACGACGGCACGTTGCTGCTGAACCTCCCGGGAAATCCGACGATGCGCGTCCTGCGGACCGGCATGGCGGCGCGACTGGCCACCGCCGACCCGGATGCGCCGGTGCTCGGCGGGGTCACCCGGCTGTACTTCGACGGCGACATGGACGCCAGCGTCGCCAACACGGGTCAGGTGTCGTCCCGGATCACCGACCTGTTGCCGGTATCCGAGATCGTGCGGCGCACGTGGTGCGAGATCGAAGCGGCGCTGGACGGGGCCAGAGCCCGCGCGGATCTGCGGTAGCCGTCAGCTCGCGGGGTAGTCGCGCCGCAGCAGATCGTGAAAGGCGAACACCGGCACGCCGAGGGCGGCCGACAGCTCGGCTGCGTAGGCCCTGGCGATGGCCAGGCCCTCGGTGCGTTCGTCGAACGTGCCCATCAAATCGATCGCGATGCGGCAGCCGAACGTGTCGGTCACCGCATTGCCGTCGATCTTGGCCTCGAGCACGCCATCGGGCAGGGGCAGCTCAGTAACGGCGACGTGGACGTCATTCGCCCGGGCCGCCATATCGACGTACACCGACACGAACGCATCCATCGCGTCCATCATCACGGGTCGCACCGCCGGCAGCCAACCCACGAGCCTCTTGGTTGCAGCGTGTTCACCTGCCGGCCACAAACGGGCCGGTTCTACCGCACCACGGACGGCCTGCCGAAGCGCGCGCGCACGCCGGGTGAGTACAGCGCACGCAGTCGCACACCCGCGGTGCGCACCCCGCCTGCCGCCACCAGTTCGTCGTCGAGGTCGACCACGTCGGCGGCGCGCAGCGGGAACGGGACGTGCGCGTTGGGCACCCACCAGGTGCGGCCCGCCTTGCGGGTGTGGGCGCCCCACCGCGCGGTGAGCCACACCTCCAGCGGCGTCGGGTCGACGGGCTCGCCGATCTCGACGGTCAGCCTGCTCCGCAGCCCGCGGTGCGGCCAGCGGCGCACGCTGTCGTAGGTGATTCGGTCGCCATGCCGGACGAGTCGCATCCTGGCCCACGTGTAGGGCGTGCCGAGGCCGATCCTGGTCACCGGGACCACCGCCAGCCGGGTCGTCTCCAACGAACGGAAGAGCACGCCGTGGCGGCCCTCGTCGTCGGTCGAGTACAGCCGGACGTTGGTCTCCAGGAAGCGGCCGAAGTATGGGATCGGCCGCGAAACCACCAGCGACACATCGCTCATGGCGAACGGCACCAGGCCGACGTACGTCCTGCCGTCGGCGAAGACGTCGGGCCGGGACCCGGCCGGGTACAGGTGCGCGACCGATTCGGGTGCCACGGGCCAGTGCAGGAACGCGAGATCGGCCCAGTGCTGGTGGGTGAACACGGGCGTCGGCAGCGGCGGTGCGTCGACCGGAAACCCCGCCAGCCCCGAACCGTCCACCGAGTCGGAGGACGACGGATCAGGTGAACCGGCCACTCGGCGATCGTGTCACGAAGTGTCCCGCTAACGCCGACCACCTGCGTCAGCGCCGTGTTCGTCGGTGCCCGCGAACTTGAGAAAACTGGCGTATCCAGGCATATCCAGCGAACCTGCTTTAGCATTTCGACGTCAATGCACGGTTCGAGGGCGTCAAGGAGCAGCCGTTGGATGCGACGCCGTTCGGGCACTATCAGTTGCTGGAACTGCTGGGTCGGGGCGGGATGGGTCAGGTGTTCCGGGCCCATGACACCGTCACCGACCGCATCGTCGCGCTCAAGGTCCTGCCCTCTCACCTCGCCGGCGACCCGGTCTTCCAGCAACGCTTCCGGCGGGAAGCGCATGCCGCGGCGGGCCTGAGCGATCCGCACGTCGTGCCCATCCACGGCTACGGCGAGATCGACGGCCAGCTCTACCTCGACATGCGGTTGATCGACGGCAAGGATCTCGGCACCGTGCTGTCCGAGGCGGCCGGACCACTCCCTCCGGAGCGGGCCGTGACGATCGTGGAGCAGGTGGCGGCAGCACTGGACGCGGCGCATGCGGTCGACCTGGTGCACCGGGACGTGAAGCCGTCGAACATCTTCGTCGCGGCTCGGGACTTCGTGTACCTCATCGACTTCGGCATCGCCAGAACCACCAGCCAGACCGGATTGACCAGTGTCGGAAGCACTCTCGGCACCATGGCGTACATGGCGCCGGAACGGTTCAAGACCGGCCAGAGCGATCCGCGTTCCGACGTCTACGCGCTGACGTGCGTGCTGCACGAATGCCTGACGGGACAGCGACCGTACTCCGGTGACAGTCTCGAGCAGCAGCTCGCAGGCCACCTGGTCACACCACCACCACGCCCGTCGGCCCTGAACCCGGCCCTGCCCAAGGGTTTCGACGACGTCGTCGCCAAGGGCATGGCGAAGGAACCCGATCAGCGCTATCAGACGGCTGGCGAACTCGCCGAAGCCGCAAGAGCCGTCCAGCCCGTGCGACGTGCCGCACACTCCAAGCCGCCCTCGGCGCGGACGGGCCGCCCCCGCAGGCTCAGCACGCTGGCGCTTTCGGCGGCCGCCCTCGTCGGCATCATCATCGCTGCGCTGGTGACGTGGCAAATGCGCAGTGCATCAACCGATTCGGAGTGGCGCAACGCCAGCAGCTCCGCCCGTCCGACCACCTCCGGCGCGTCGGACACATCGCCCGCCCCGGCGCTCAGCGACCCCGCCGCCATCGCCGCCACCGTGCCCGCGGCGATCAGGGCAACGGGAAAGTTGGTGGTCGGAATCAACGAGCCGTATGCGCCTGCCGAGTTCAAGGATGCCGACGGCAACTACGCCGGCTTCGACGTCGATCTGATGAACGCGGTGGCACGGACACTCGGGCTCGAGGTCGAGTACCGGGAGACGGCCTTCGAGAGCATCATTCCCTCGGTGCAGGGCAACGCCTTCAACGTGGGGCTGTCCTCGTTCACCGACACCAAGGAGCGGGAGGCCTCCGTCGACTTCGTGACGTACTTCCAGGCGGGCACCCAGTGGGCCCAGCGTGCTGGTGCGACGGTGAACCCGAACAACGCCTGCGGGCTGCGGGTCGGCGTGCAGTCCCGGACCATCCAGGACACCGAGGAACTTCCCGTGAAGAGCAAGGCCTGCGTCGCGGTGGGCTCGCCGCCGATCGTCGCGATCGACTACGTCAGCCAGGACGACGTCACCGCCGCGCTGACCGCCGGCGACATCGACGCCATGTCGGCCGACTCGCCGGTGACGGGTTACGCCGTCAACCGCAGCGACGGGGCTCTGGAGCCTGCGGGCGAGATCTTCAACGCCGCGCCCTATGGCTGGCCGGTCGCCAAGGGGTCACCGTTGGCCGAATCGCTCCGGCAGGCTGTGATGCACCTCATCGCGACCGGCGAGTACCGGACGATCATGACCAACTGGGGTGTCGACGCGGGGATGATCAACCAACCGGTGATCAACGGCGCCTACAGCTGATCGACGACGCCGGCTGCGGCTCAGGTCCAGTCGATGTGGGTGGAGTTCTCGCCCTGCTGTCCCATCAGCGTGGTGTAGGCCTCCATGACGATGTCACCGTTCTCGTCGGTGCAGACGTTTCTGGTGACGACGATGTCGGCGCCGAAGCGCTCGTCGACGGAATGGATGTCCACCCTGGCCCAGAGCTTGTCCCCGGCCCGCACCGGCCTGTGATAGACGAATCGCTGGTCGACCTGCACGATCTGCATGGTCTCCAGGCCGACGTCGACGTGCTTGAAGAAGTCCTGCTGCACCAGCAGCGCGAAGATCGACGAGAACGTGAGCGGAGCGACGACCCCGTCGTGCCCCAGCTCGGCGGCGGCCTCGTCGTCGAGACTCGCCGGGTCCTCGGCCTTGACGGCCTTCGCGTACTCGCGGACCTTCTCCCGCCCCACCACGAAGTGGTCCGGATAGGTGTGACTCATCCCGCGGATGTCGGTCTTCAGCGCCATTCTGCGTCCCTTCCGTGTGATGGCGACGTTCAACACTTTGCCTCGTGAAAGAGTATGCCCGCTAGCACCTTTGGAAGCGATCCGAGGTCCCTGCCTGCAATCTGGCAAACGCCGCAAGACTTCTGCAAACACCTGCCACGGACAGGCGAATCGACCGTGTCGGGTCGAGGCGCTGACTTGGTGCGCTCCGGTTTGTTAGCGTGGAGGCGGTTAGATGACTAGCCAGGTCGGAAAGAGAACAGCCGCTGTCAGCCGCTGACTCACCAAGCGACAGCTGATGCCGACCACCCGGTGACGTTCGTCCCAGGACCACTTTCGCGACGATGACACGAGCGGCGCATCGCGCCGCGCACCCGAGACCAGGCAGTGGACACAGGCGTGGCTGGAGCCAGACGTCCAGTGCCAGGCGATGAGGGGACCCAGCCCTGGCGTTAAGCCGCAGCGCCCGCCCCTCATTCGCCGACCGTTGCCCGTCAGCGCGACCAGTCGACTCCCTGCTCGTTGGCGATGCTCCAGCGCACCGACGTGACACCGGGTTGTTGGCTGAGCGTGCGGACCGCATCCTCGGCGGCCCCATCGTTGCGGGCCGTCGTCTCGTAATCGGCCTGGAGCTCCAATTGCTCGGCGGCGTGGGCCGGGAGCGCACGCACCCCACGCAGCTGGAACTGCGGCCGCGGCATGACCTGCGCGACCAGGGCCTTGACCTCGGCCTCCACCTGCCGCCCGCATACCACCTCGAGCAGGTAGTCAGCGGGTGCCGCGTCGCGTCCGCCCTTGCCGTGCACCCGGTCCATCCGGCCGGCCAGCGGCTGCAGGAACCAGTTCGCCGCGACGATGATCGCCGCTCCCGCGGTGGCTTCGCGCCACATCCACGCCCCTGCCAGGGCACCGACGGCCGCCGTCGCCCACAGCGTCGCGGCGGTGTTGAGACCGGTCACCGACAGACCCTGCTTCATGATGACGCCTGCGCCGAGAAAGCCTATGCCGGAGACGATCTGGGCCGCGACGCGGAGCCGGTCGCCCTCCTGGTCGAAGCTGTACGCACTCAGGATGAGGAACAACGCCGAGCCCATGCTCACCAGGGCCATCGTCTGCAGACCTGCCATCCGGGAACGCCATTGGCGTTCGAACCCGATCGCGATGCCGAGCACGGTGGCCAGACCGACCCGGGTCAGCAGTTCGACGGCCAGCATGTCTGGATCTTCCCCCCGTAGCCCGGGTCAACCCGTCAGACACGCTCGCGAATCGCGAACGGCGGTCTCAGTCGACGGCGAGCATGACCTCGGTGGATTTCACCAGCACCGTCGTGGCCGTGCCCTCGGCGAGACCGAGTTCTTCGGCGGCTTCCTTGGTGATGGATGCGGTGATGATCTGGTCGCCGCCGTCGAGACGCACTTTGACCGTTGCCATCACGCTGCCGAGGTTCACTTCGGTGACGGTTCCGGCGAGCTGGTTTCGGGTGGACAGACGCATGGTGAGCCTCCTGGTCGACGACGCGTCTTGCACACTACGTGGCCGCGGCCCTATGGCCACGACAAACAGCGCATCCGGTCGCTATCTGCCTGCCCGTCAACGCAATAGCAGCTCACGCATCGACTGGCGATGTCTGCCTGCCGATGTCGAGCAGTTCCTCGTAGAAGCCGCCGATCTGGCGGTCCCGGTCGACCAGGTGTACCTCGAGGATCCAATGGCACGACCTGCCTGCCCGGTCCGTTCGACGCATCGGCTGATCGGAGCCGGGCGCGATGTACGACTCGATGTCGTCGCCTGCGATCTTCACGTGCGGGAACTCGCCGACCAGGTGCCCGGCGATGGTGCCGCCGAACTCCCAGCCGGACCGTTCGGCGAGCTGCACCATGTGGTCGAACAGTTGCTCGCCGGTCACCTCGGGGTGCGCCTCGAAGAAGTCTTGGCCGGCCCGCCACACGATCGGCAGGTCGTCGCGTAGGCGGTGCTTGACGGGGTCGTCGCCCAGCACGAAGGTGCGTCCGAAGTCGGCCTCCCAGCCCTCGAAGATCGGTCCGAAGTCACAGAACACCACGTCGTCGTCGGCGATGGTCCGTTCGGGCGGGTTCTCGTCGTAGGGCTGCAAGGTGTTCGGGCCGGCCCGGACGATGCGCTTGTGCCAGTGCCGGTCCATGCCGAACAAGTCGGCCGCCAGGTCCCGGATGGCGTCGCTGGCCGCTCGCTCCGTGACCCCGGGAACGATGAGGTGACGCTGCTCGATCTGGGCGAACAGTTCGGCGGCCTTGTCCTGCGCGTCGAGCAGCCGCGCGGTGCGTGCCGCTTCGTCCTCGATGGGCTCAGCCATTGTCGGCCTCCTGGTGCGCGAGGTTGACCACCCGAAGTTCGGTGAGGTCGCTGACGTACCGCCCACCCTTGACGTCACCGGGGACGGCGAGGCGTGGTCGGTCCAGTTCGTGTCCGTCCTCGGTGTAGGCCACCAGGACCGGCGTCGCCGCGAATTCGGGGGAGATCTCGCCCCACGACACGGCAGCGGAGTACCCGTCGGCGCCCGTTGCCACGACGACCACCGACAGCGACGCGTGCGGCGAATCGACCACGGGCACGGCCGCATTCACGATGTCGAAGAGCGGCACCCCGACGTAGGTATGGCTCTGCGCACCCTGGTCCGACTGAAACGTCACCGCCTGGGTCTGCGACGGGAGCCCGCGGAGTGCGTCGACGCTCAGTGTCGTGGGGTTTCGTACGTCACCCGTGACGTCGACGGCGCCCGCGGCGGTTGCCGTCGCAGTGCACACCGACAACAGGGCGAGCGAGGCGGCCAAGCCCGACGGTTGCGCGGCGGAAGGTAGGTCTCATGGCGACCCCAAGCCTGCCATGAGGGTCGCCTCCGAAGAAACCTAATTGCAGCCGGCCGGCGTTGACCCATCTGCCGTTGTAGCTCACGCAACCGGTGACGTTCGGTGGCGGCGGCGGGTCGTACGGCATGGGGGCGTAGTACGCGGGCGGCGGCACGTACGGTGCGACGGCGTCGGCGATGTTCGCGCAGCCGCTGACCTGTACCCGTCGGCCCGCGCTGGCGCACACGTCGGCGTTGGCGACGCCGGGCACGACGATGGTGACGATCGCGCCGGGGACGGCGGAGATCGCCAGAACGGTCGCCGCGGCGACGGTCCATGACCGGGTCCGATGACTCATCGTGCGCGTCTCCTTCACCTAGGTGCCCAGCGGTCCGACGAGATCACAGCGGTTCCGCAGATCCGTGAGCGGTTGACGGATCCCGTTGATCTCGGCCTCGGTCTGCGGGTGGGCGTCCATGTAGGTCTGGACGCGGCCGCGGATCTCCTCGTTCGGCAGCCCGCGAAGGCTGGTGAAGAAGTCGTTCACGTCCGGGTGGCTGAACAGGTAGTCCCCCATCGCGGTCCCGACGGTGCCCGACGCCACCGCCAGATCGCCCGCCGTGCAGTTGGGCGGTGGCGGCGCGGGCGGCGGCTCAGCAAACGCCAGTGCGGCGCTGCCGAACAGCATCGCGCCTGCCATTGCCCCGGTGCCGATCAGTGTCACCATGCCCTTGCGGGCCGTGCGTCCAGAGATCACCATGCGTAACTCCCTCATCCAGGTTCGGGCGACCGTGGTCGGCTGCCAGCCTTGCACAACGGCAGCGCGAATTGTCGCGACTGACGATTCGCGTCAGCAGCAAACCAGCGGCCTAAAGTGAACTGGACCGTATACTTCCAACCGACATGAGCATGCCGACACGCCGCGGGCGGCCAACGCACGCCGAGGCCAAGGAACTGGAGGAGCGGCTGCGCGAGGCCGCGGTCGCCGTCTTCCTCGAGCACGGCTACGACGGCACCACGATGGAGTCGGTCGCCACGGCCGCCGGCATCACCAAGCGCACGCTCTACGCGCGCTACCCGGACAAGCACGCGCTGTTCGTCAGCGTCATCGCGTGGGCGCTGTCGCGGCTCGAAAAGCGCGATGCCAGTGCGGAATCCGTCGGTGACGATCTCGCCTCGTCGCTGCTGGCGCTCGGGCGCGGCGCGATCGACCGCGTGGTCGACCCCGCGACGGTGCAGCTGCGGCGGATGGCGATGTACGAGTCGGCGCGGTTCCCCGAGTTCGCCCTCAGCGCCGAGTCCATGATGTTCTCGGCGCAGCAGCGGGCGGTCGTGACGGTGCTCCGCCGACACCAGGAGACCGACGCGCTGGTGATCGACGACGTCGAACTCGCCGCCGAACAATTCCTCGCCATGGTCGCCGTGATGCCGAGCCGCCTGGCGGACTTCGGCATCGTGCGCACGCCCGAAACCCGGGAGCGCCACCTCCGGCATGCCGTCGCGCTGTTCCTTCGCGGAATCCTGCCGCATTAAATATCCGGAGTCGTTTACATACCGCCCGACTTCGGGATAGGCTCCTCTCGGCCACTGAGAACGCCACTCTCGGGCGCACGTCAAAGCCGAAGGAAGTCAATGTGATCGAGACGGTTGCGCTCACCCCGCGACTGGGCGTCGAAGTCCTCGGCGTCCACGATCTGCGCGACGACACGTTGGTGAGTCGCTGCAAGGAAGCGCTGAAGTGGCGCGGCGTGCTGCTGATCCGAGACCTGCACCTCGACGACGAGGCCCAGCTCGCGTTCAGCCGGTCGCTGGGTGAGGTGCTCGCGCCCGGTGGCATGGAGATCTACACCGTCACCCTCGACAAGTCGAAGAACCCGCAGGCGGACTACCTCAAGGGCACGTTCCACTGGCACATCGACGACACCACCAGCGACGTTCCCGCCAAGGCGACCATGCTGACGGCCCGCCACGTGGCGATGGTCGGCGGCGAGACGGAGTTCGCCAACACCTACGCCGCCTACGAGGACCTGCCCGACACCGAGCGCAAGCGCTACGAAGGCCTGCGCGTCGTGCACAGCCTCCAGGCGTCCCAGCGGCTGGTGAATCCGTCACCGTCGGAACGACAACTCGCGGCATGGCGCCGGGTTCCGCCGAAGGAGACGCCACTGGTCTGGCAGCGCAGGGACGGACGATGCTCGTTGGCGATCGGCGCCACCACCGACCACGTCGTCGGCATGGATCCGGCGGCCGGCCGCGCCCTGCTCGACGAACTGCTCGCCTGGTCCACCCAGGAGCGTTTCTGCTACGTGCACGAATGGCAGGTCGGCGATGTCGTCATCTGGGACAACACCGGAATGCTGCACCGCGCACTGCCGTACGACCCGGCATCCGAACGCACCATGCAACGCACGACCATCGCCGGTGACGAGCCTTGGGGATGAGTGAGGCCTGGATCGTCGACGTCGTGCGCACGCCACGTGGACGGGGACGTCCCGACGGCGGTCTGCACGGGATCCACCCGCAGGAGCTCCTCGCGCAGTGCCTGCGCGCGCTGTCGGTCAGGACGGGGTTCGAACCCGTCGAGGTCGACGACGTGGTGGCGGGAAACGGGATCCTCGCCGGTGACCACGGCGACGACATCGCCCGGCTCGCGCTGCTGCTGGCCGGGTGGCCGGAGACGGTGCCCGGAATGACCCTGAACCGGTTCTGTGGTTCCGGTCAGCAGGCGATCACCGTCGCGGCGATGGGCGTCGGCAGCGGCGCACAGGATCTGGTGGTCGCAGGCGGGGTCGAATCGATGTCGCGGTGGAACGTGACCGCAGGATCGGTGACGATCGACGGCGCGAACCCTGCCCTGCGCGAGCGCTACCCCACGGTGCCGCAAGGTATTTCGGCGGACCTGATCGCATCCGTCGAGGGCTTCACACGCGAGGACGTCGACGCATTCGCCGCCGAAAGCCAACGACGCGCGGCGGTCGCGATGAGCGACGGGCACTTCGACCGGACCGTCATCGCCGTCACCGACGCCGACGGCGACGTCGTTCTGCGCCACGACGAGCATCCACGGCCCACCACCACGCTGGACGGTTTGGCGAAGTTGCGCCCCGCGTTCGCCGCGCTCGGCGCGAGCCACGCGGACGGCGAAACCCGCAGCTACGACGAGATCTGCGTCGCCCGCTACCCGGGCATCGACCACGTCGAGCACGTACACCACGCAGGCAACTCGTCCGGCGTGGTCGACGGTGCGGCGGCCGCGCTGATCGCCTCGGACGACTGGGTGCGGGCGCACGGCGTCACGCCACGCGCCAGGATCCGCGCCACGGCGGCCATCGGCTCGGAACCCATCATCATGCTGACCGCACCGGGACCGGCCGCCGAACGCGCCATGGCCAAAGCCGGTATGCGCGTTGACGACATCGACCTGTGGGAAGTCAACGAGGCGTTCGCCGCCGTGCCGCTGAAGACGATGCGCGACCTCGAAGCTCGATCCCGATCGGGTGAACGTCAACGGCGGCGCCATCGCGCTGGGCCATCCGATCGGCGCCACCGGCGCCATGCTGATCGGCACGGTGCTCGACGAACTCGAGCGCCGCAATCTCGGCACCGGGTTGGTGACGATGTGCACCGGGGGCGGCATGGGCACCGCGACGATCGTCGAGCGGATCTGACATGCCGCAAACCCTGACCGTGGACGCGCCGAGGCCGGGCGTCACCGTGTTGTGCCTCGATCGCCCCGAGCGACTGAACGCGATCAACGAGGTCATGGTGTCCGAGTTGATGCACGCCTGCGCCGATCTGGGTGCGGACCCGCAGGTGAAGGTCGTCGTGCTGACCGGCGCAGGCCGCGGGTTCTGCTCCGGCATCGACATGCGGGACTTCGGGCCTGGCATGCTCGACGCCACCGCCCCCGCCATCGACCGGCTGCGCTTCCAGGAAGCCATGGGCGAGCTGCCGCAGGCCATCCGCGCCATGCCCCAGCCGGTGATCGCCGCCGTCAACGGCGCCTGCGTCGGGGCAGGCCTTGCGCTGTTCCTCGGCGCGGACATCCGGATCTGTTCTTCGGCGGCATCCTTCGGCAATGCCGCCATCCTGCTTGGCCTTTCGGGCGCGGAGATGGGCATGAGCTACCACTTGCCGCGGATCGTCGGCACCAGCGTCGCCGCCGAATGGATGCTCACGGGCCGCATGGTCTCCGCCGAGGAGGCGGAGCGCCGCGGGCTGGTCAGCGAGACCGTCGAGCCGGAGGGGCTGCTCGACAGGGCGCTCGAGTTGGCCTCTCTCATCGCCGATCTCGCACCGCTGGGAGTGCAGCTGACCAAGCGGGCGCTTCAGGTGAACACCGATGCGCCCGGGCTCGCCTCGGCCATCGAGCTCGAGAACCGCAACCAGGTACTGACCCACGCCACCGACGACGCCGCAGCGCGACGCCGAAAGTGGACGACGTGAGCGGTCCGCTGCGCGCGGGCGGCTGAAGCGGAAAGGACGACATGGCTTGGGATTTCTCGACCGACCCGGAGTGGGCTGCGCAACTCGCCTGGGTGAACGAGTTCGTGCGCGCCGAATGCGAGCCGATCGACATGATCGTCAAGGAGTCGCACGACCTGAACGACCCGGTCCGCCAGGCTCTGATCCCGCCGCTGCAGGAGATCGTCAAGGAGCGCGGGCTGTGGGCCACCCATCTCGGTCCGCACCTCGGCGGCCCCGGCTACGGCCAGGTCAAGTTGGCCCTGCTCAATGAGATCCTGGGCCGATCGGAGTGCGCGCCAATCGTTTTCGGCTCGCACGCGCCGGACTCCGGCAACAGTGAGATCCTCGCGCACTACGGCACGCCCGAGTTGAAGGAACGCTACCTGGAACCGTTGCTCGACAACCGGATCGTGTCGTGTTTCTCGATGACCGAGACCCAGGGCGGCGCCGACCCCAAGGTGTTCACCACCTCGGCGGTCCAGGACGGCGACGAGTGGGTGATCAACGGCGAGAAGTGGTTCTCCTCGTTCGCGTCGATGGCGTCGTTCCTGATCGTGATGGCGGTGACCGACCCCGATGCTCCGCCGTACGAACGGCATTCGATGTTCGTGGTGCCGGGTGGCACGCCGGGCATCAACGTCCTCCGCGACGTCGGTCTCGGCTATCAGCCGCCCGGCGGCGGACGCGAGGGCTACGTCCGCTACGAAGACGTCCGCGTTCCCGCCGATCACATGCTCGGCCCGCGGGGCGGGGCGTTCGTGGTGGCCCAGACGCGCCTCGGCGGTGGCCGCATCCACCACGCCATGCGCACCGTCGGGCTGGTGCGGCGCATCTTCGACATGCTCTGCGAGCGCGCGGTCTCGCGCTACACCCAGGGCGACATGCTCGGCAACAAGCAGATGGTTCAGGAGATGATCGCCGATTCCTGGATGGAGGTCGAGGCGTTCCGACTGCTGACCATGCAGACCGCGTGGAAGATCGACCAGCACAACGACTATCGGGCGGTGCGTGCCGACATCTCGGCGGTCAAGGCGATGATGCAGAAGGTGCTGCACGACGTCTCCGCCCGCGCGCTGCAGCTGCACGGCTCACTGGGGACGACGCACGAGATGCCGTTCGTGCAGTACATGGTCGAGTCGTTCGTGCTCGGCCTGGCCGACGGGCCCACCGAGGTGCACAAGGTCACCCTGGCCCGTCAGCTCCTCAAGGAGTACAAGCCCGCACCCGACCTCTTCCCGTCCGAACACCTACTGCGGTTGCGCGAGGCGGCGGAGGCGAAGTTCGCCGACAAGCTCGCCGGCATCCCACGGACCTAGGAGACACGCATGGCAGGGCGGTGTGACGGGCAGAGTGGCCCTGGTGACCGGCGGCAGCCGGGGCCTCGGCAAGGCGATCGCCCAACGGTTCGCCGCAGAGGGCGCGACCGTGGCGATCACGGCCCGCACGATGGACCCGGATCCGAAGTACCAGGGTTCGCTTCGCCAGACGCGCGCCGAGATCGAAGCCGCGGGCGGCGCCGCCATCGCCGTGCAGGCGGACCTGTCGAACCCGCAGGATCGCGAGCGGCTCTTCGCCGAAGTCGTCGAGAAGATCGGCGCGCCGGACATTCTGGTCAACAACGCCGCCGTCACGTTCCTGCGGCCACTGGACGGATTCCCGGAGAAACGGGCGCGGCTGATGGTCGAGATGCACGTGCTCGCCCCACTGCACCTGACCCAACTGGCGATCCCGGCCATGCGCGAGCGCGGCCGCGGCTGGGTGCTGAACCTCACCTCGGTCGGCGGCGACCTGCCGCCGGGGCCGCCGTTCTCCGACTTCGACGAATCGGCCGGGTTCGGGATGTACGGCACGGTGAAGGCGGCACTCAACCGGCTGACCAAGAGCCTGGCCGCCGAACTGTACGACGACGGCATCGCCGTCAACGCCGCCGCGCCGTCGAACCCGGTCGCGACTCCTGGCGCGGGCACACTCGACCTGGCCAAGACCGACACCGAGGACATCGAGCTCATCACCGAGACGGCATTCCTGCTGTGCACCGGTGAGCCGACGACGATGACCGGCCGCATCGCCCACACCCAGACGTTCCTGCGCGAGGTCGGATGGCTGCGCTGACCGACCTGCAGCTCGATCACCTGAGTCGGCGGCTCGCCGCGGCCGGTGTCACCGACGTCCGCCGGCTGCACGGTGGCGCATCGAGCCTGACGTTCGCCGGGGTGACGGGTGGGCAACGGGTGGTCGTGAAGGTCGCCCCGCCCGGGCTGCAGCCGATCCTGCACCGCGACGTGCTTCGGCAGTCCCGCATCATCGGCGCCCTTGCCCCGTCGGGGGTTCCGGTGCCCGAGGTGCTCTGGGAGGATCCCGGCGATCCGCCCGAGGTGCCGCCACTGTTCGTGATGTCGTTCGTCGACGGCACCTCGCTCGAGCCGCTGTTCGACATGGAGGACAAGGCCGGTGCCGTGGAGCGCGACGACGACCACCGTGGCGGATCGCCTTCGCAACGCCGCGCGCGTCATGGCCCGGCTGCACCGCATCGAGCCGGCGACCGTCGGCCTTGGCGGTGAACCCGTCGTCGGGCCCGCCGAGGAGATCGCACGGTGGTGCCGGCTGCTGGAGACCGTCGATCCCGACCTGGTGCCTGCGTGGCAGGACGTCGCCTCCGAGTTGCGCTCATCGGTGCCTGCCGCGCTGGCGCCCGCCGTCGTCCACGGCGACTTCCGCCTCGGCAACCTGCTCGCCACCGAGGACCGCATCACCTCCGTAATCGACTGGGAGATATGGTCGGTCGGCGATCCGCGGGTCGACGCGGGATGGTTCCTGATCAACGCCGATCCCGCCACCTACGGTCGACCCACCCCGTACGTCGGCTTCACCCCGACGCCCGCCGAACTGGCGGACGTCTATGCGGGTGCGCTCGAATCCGCAGTGCCGGAACTGGATTGGTTCCAGGGCCTGGCATGTTTCAAGTCGGCGGCGACGTGGTCGTTGATCGTGAAGCACAACCGCCGAAGAACCACCCCCGACGGCGACCTCGAGGCCATGGCGCCGGTGCTCCCATCCCTGCTGGCGCGCGCCGCAGACTTCCTGAAGGGCGGTTGACCATGCCGGAATGGTTCCTGTACATGTCGCAGTACCGGTTGCCGGTCGCCGACTTCGTCGCACGCGCGCAGGCGGCCGAGGCCGGCGGATTCGACGGGGTGGCGTTCTTCGATCACCTCGAAACCCCCGGCGCGCCAGACTTCCCCGTCTGGGAGGCGATGACCCTGGCGACGTGGGTGGCCGCCAAGACCGAACGCATCCGACTCGGTCACCTGGTTCTGTGCGACGCATTTCGCCACCCCGCCGTGCTCGCGAAGCAGGCCGTCACGCTGTCGGAGGCCTCGGGTGGACGGTTCGAGCTCGGCATCGGTTCCGGCTCGATGCCGAAGGAACTGGCGAAGTTCGACCTCTACGGCGGGGACGGGGCATACCGCAGCGAGCGACTCGACCGCGACCTGAGCCTGCTCAAGGAGTACTGGGGCCTCGGCGAGCCGACCGGACGGACCCAGTCACCGCTGCCCACCCATCCCATTCCGATCGTCATCGGTGGTACCGGACCCCGGACGTTGGACGTGGTCCGGCGGCACGCCGACTGGTGGAATCTTCCGGCGCCCCTGGTCGAGCAACTCCCAAAGCTGTTGCCTGCCATCGGATCGGCGCGGGCATCCGTCCAGCAGATGGTGGGTTTCGTCCGCGACGGAGACGACCACGCCAAGGTCACCGAGGCCAGCACCAGGCGGTGGGGCAGCCTCGGGCCCGGCCTGGTGTGTGGCGACGCCGCCGAGCTGGTGGAGCACTTCAGCGTGCTGTCCGGCCAGGGCGCGCAACGGTTCTACGTGTGGTTCGCGGACAACGCACCGCCGGATTCCATCGCGGAATTCGGTGCGTCGGTCATCGCGGCGTTCCCCGGCTAGATTGCCTCGAGGCCCACCGTGCTGCAGGCAGCGGATCAATTCGGCGCACACTGGATGCATGGCATCTCAACCCGTCGATCTGGGCGCCAAGCTCGCCCAGTTCACCGATCACTGGTCGCCCAAGGTCATTGCGCGGCTCAACGACTACGAGATCAAGGTGGTCAAGTTGCAGGGCGAGTTCGTCTGGCACAGCCACGCGGACACCGACGAGCTCTTCCTGGTCATCGACGGCACCCTGACCATCCAACTTCGCGACGGCGCGGTGACGCTGGGCCCGGGGCAGCTGTACGTCGTACCCCGCGGTGTCGAGCACTGCCCGCTGGCCGAGGGCGAGGTCGCCGCCATGCTGATCGAGCCCGTAGGCGTGGTCAACACGGGCGACGCCGAGGGTGAGTCCGCCGCCGGACTCACCGCGCGGTACGACGACAGCCTCAGCGACCAGCCGCAGTCACGGTAGTAGCGGAAGCTTCTTGACGAGCTTGTCGACCGCATTACGCGGCCCGACGATGCTGACCGCGCAGTACGTGATCTGATCGTCGCCCGCGTCGGCGAGGTGGCCGAGGTACTCGTCGTACACGCGGGTGCGCTGCGCCTGGCTCGGCATGTCGGCCACGAAGACGTCGGCCCTGGCTGCCGCGCGGGCGCGGATGTCGCGGAGTTGGCCGGTGTCCGCGGCGAGGATCGAGCAGCCGGCCCACGGCAGGCCGGGGTGCGCCGAGCCCGTCGCATCGGCTCCGTCGGGTCCGAGCAAGCCGGCGATGTTGACCGACGTCGCGGCGGCAACACACACCGCCGCGTTGACGGCCTGGCCGCCGGGAAGCGCGTCGTCGACGACCACGACCCACTTCAACTTGGCCGCCCGGGTCGATTCGTCCGTCCGGACTTCTTCGGGCAGAAACCCGATTGAGGTTGATGTCATACGCTGCAACACCACTTCAAGGTAGGTACTCGGCTAGCATTCAGCAATCGATCCGTACTTAATTCGGAAGGTGCGTTGAGAATGCCGGGCCTGGACGAACTTGATAAGGCGATCCTCGGGGAACTGCAGTCAGACGCACGGCGGACCAATCGCGACATCGCGGCCGCCGTCGGGGTCTCACCCACCACGGCGCTGGACCGGACGCGTGGACTGCGCGACCGCGGCGTGATCCGTGGCGCCCTGCTCGACGTGGACCTCGCCAAGATCGGACGGCCCGTGCAGGCGCTGATCGCGGTACGCGTCCGGCCGCCGTCGCGGCGCAACATCGAGGGCTTCCTGGAGTGGGTGAGCACCCTGCCGCAGACCATCGGGGTGTTCGTCGTCTCGGGCAACGAGGACTTCCTCGTCCACGTCGCCGTCCAGGACAACGATCACCTGTACGCGTTCGTCATCGACCGCCTGACCGAACGTCCCGAGGTGGCCGATGTGCGAACCAGCGTGGTCTACCAACACATCCGGAACCAGGCCGTCGTTCCGACCGGATGAGCGCACGCTCGGGCAGACTGAACCGATGACCCCCGCCGGACGCGATGACGACGAGAGATGGTTGTTGCTGGTCTATCGGATACCGGCCGAGCCGACGCGGCTGCGCGCGACCGTGTGGCGACGCTTGAAGTCGCTCGGCGCCGTCTATCTGCAGAACTCAGCCGCCGCCCTCCCCGCTCGCGACGGCGCCGAGCGTGCGCTTCGCAAGCTGCGGCGCGAGATTCTCGAGATGGACGGTTCCGCGGTGCTGCTGACGTGCTCGGCGGTAGCGGGTGGGCAGGACGTCGTGGCACTGTTCGAGGCGGCCAGGGACAGCGAGTACGAAGAGATCCTGGACAAGTGCGTCGACTTCCACGCCGGTCTCGAAAAGGAGTATGCGGCAAACCATTTCACCTACGGTGAGCTCGAGGAGAACGAAGTCGAGCTGGTCAAGCTGCGCAACTGGTTCGAGAAGGTGGGGGCGCGCGACGTCTACGGAGCACCGAAGCGCGCCGAAGCCGCTCGGGCACTCGACGAATGCGGCGAGGCATTGGAGTCGTACGCAGCGCGGGTGTACGAGGAAGAGGACGAGGGCCGCTGAGGGCCGCTACAGGAGCCGGGCCGCTACAGGACCCCCAGCTCCTCCAGGTCGCTGACGTATTTCTCGATCAGCGCCGGGGTGAGATGCGGGATGTCGTGGTCGGCACCGATCTCGGCCGCCTGGACCGCGGCCTGGTACACCTCGGTCGGGGCGGTGGCGCCGAGCAGCGGCTGCTGCGGAACGCGGTAGACGTCCAGCAGAGGCAGCACCGATTGTTGGCGTTGCGCATCGGGCAATGCCTTCAGCGCGGTTTCGAAGCGCCCGAACCAGTCCGGGTAGGAGTCGATCCGGGTGATCGGGTGCCCGGCCGCGGTGAGCCAGTCGACGAACACGTCGAGTGAGATGCCGTCGTCGTGTGGGTTCATCACGTCGAACGAGCGGAAGCCGGTGGTGGCCTGGCCGCCGAGGGTGGCGATCGATTCCGCGACGAAGTCGGCGGGCAGCCCGGGATAGTGGGCCCGCTGCGGGTTTCCGTCGGCGTCGGTCTGATAGAACGAGCGCGGCGCGATACCCGTCTTGAGCAGGCTGAACACCAACCGGGTGAAGGCGTCGGGCACATTGAGCTGCCCGACCAGGGTGCGGTGCGCCAGGATCATGTCGGAGCGGAAGACCGCGACCGGCAGGCCGCACAGATCGTGGGCCTCGCGCAGCAGGACCTCGCCCGCCCACTTGCTGTTTCCGTAGCCGCTGGCGTAGCCGGCGTCGAGCGCGCGCACCGGGCTGATGGTGCGGATGTCGCCGTCCTCCTCGAACACCTCCGGATCGACGGTCATCGAGACCGACACCGTCGACAGGTACGTCACCGGCTTGATGCGGGTGGTGATCGCCAGGCGGATGACTTCGGCCGTGCCAACGACGTTGGGACCGAACATCTGTCGGTAGGGCAGTACGTGGTTGACCAAGGCGGCCGGATGCACGATCAGGTCGACGCGCTGCGCCAGCTGCCGCCACGTCGCATCGTCCAGACCGAGGTTCGGTTCACCGATGTCTCCCGGGATGACCTCGAGGTGCTCGGCGGCCAGCGCACGGAACTGCGCCAGGAGTTGCGGGTCGCCGCTGTCGAAGACCGACTCCAGGCGGGCTCGCGCGGCGTCGGCGTCGGCACCCCGGATGACGGCGATCAGCCTTCCGCCCGTCTGCGACAGCCGTTGCAGCCATTCCAGGGCAAGGAATCGTCCGAGATAGCCGTTGGCGCCGGTCAGCAGCACCGTCTGCGGGTCCTGAATGGTGTTGCGGGGCAGCTTCTTCGCGGCGTCCAACGTGGCGCCGTCGATGAACTTGTCGAGGGTGAGGTCGCTTGCCCGCACCTCCTGAGCGTCGGAGCCGTGCACGGTAACGAAGGTGGGGCGCTTGGCCCCAGCCGCCTTCTCCGTCTCGATGTAGAGGGCGAGGTCCGACAGGCCTGCCGCCGGGCCGATGATGACGCCCACCGGCACCTCGACGTCGAAGATCTCCTGCAGCAGGTTGGAATAGGTCAGCGCCGACAGCGAGTCGCCGCCGAGGTCGATGAAGTGCGCGTCGCCGTCCACGTCGTCGGCGCCCAAACCGAGCAGTGCTCGTGCGGCCAGGACGACGGTGTCGACCACGGGCTGGTCGACCGCGGCCTCGCGCAGCGCGCGCAGTTCGTCCACCCGTGCGTCGGCCAGGTCGGCGTACAGCTGCTCGAGACGTTCGCCGTAGTGCGCCTTCAGTTTTGGCCTCAGCACCTTGCCGACTCCGGAGAGCAGGCCGTTGGCCGAACTGAACGGCTCGGTCTCCACCAGGATGTCCGCCGGGATCTCGTAGGACTGCAACTCGGCGGCGGCGCCGCTCCGTTGAAGCGTGCGGTTCAGGGCCGTCTTGAGTGCGTCGGGATCGCCTGCGTACGTGTGCAGGGCGTCGGCGGTGGGCACCACGACTGCCAGGAGGTTGGACCGTTCGCTGTTGCCGTACACGAAGATCTGCCGGATCAACGGCGCTCCGCCGAAGACGGTTTCCAATCGCGAGACCGCCACGAACTCGCCTTGGGCCAACTTCATCACGTTGTTGCGCCGGTCCACGTACTCGATCTGGTCGGGCGCGGTTTCGGCCACGACGTCGCCGGTGTGGTAGTAGCCGTCGGCGTCGAACACCTCCGCCGTCACCTCCGGCCGCTTGTAGTAGCCCGGCGACGAGGTCTCCGACTTGATCAGCAGTTCCCCACGCGGATAAGGCTTGTCGGTGCGGAAGTAGCCCAGTTCGGGCACGTCGATGAGTTTGTAGTCGATGCACCGGCGGCCGCATGATGACGCCGTCGTTGGACACTCCCCCGACCTCGGTCATGCCGTAGCCGTCCACCAGGTGAACGTCCAGGCTCGACTCCACGAAGTCCTGCATCTCGCGGGCCAGAGGCGCGGTGGCGACGAAGCCGCCGAGCACGCGTCCGCCCAACACCTGGTCGCGCAGCTCTGCCGCGGCCTCGGCCTCGGCGTCCGCACCGTCGAACCCCGCGTCGAGGCGCCGGTCCACTGCGGCGCGGTAGCGCGCAAACAGCATGTCGACCACCCGCGGAACCAGCGCCATCTCGGTGGGTCGGACCAGCGTCCAATCCTCGAACAGCGTGGACAGGTCGGGTTCGGCGACGAAGTAGTTGGTACCGCCCGCGACGAATGACGACCCGAGGGCCACCCGGCCGCCGACGTGGTTCAGTGGCATGAAGTTGACGCTGATGACCGGCGTCTCGGACTGCGACGTGAACGCCAGCGTCCACAACTTGCACACCATGGCCTCGGTGTACATCGCCCCCTTGGGCGTGCCGGTGCTCCCCGAGGTGTAGAAGATCATCGCCAGCCGCTCATCGTTGTCTGCGGTGTACAGCGGTTCGGCGGGCAGGGTCGCGCCGCGCGCGGCATCGTCGGCGAGCGTGCCGACCACCGTCGACATGCCGGCCTGCCGTAGGCGCTGCTGCGCCTGCTCGAGACCGGTGCGGTGCGTTTCGGATTCGGGACGGTAGTCGAAGACGACGACGCGCCTCAGTCCGGTGGCGTCCAGTGCGGCCTCGACGGCGAGGTCGAGATACGCCGCACTGACCGAGAGGACGGCCGGCTGCGCCTCGGCGAGGATCGCGCGCAGTTGCGCGGCGGAGGCGTTGTGCTGCAACGGAACTGACACCAGACCGAGATGCGCGCAGACCAGGTCGATGGTCAGGTAGTCCGCGCTGGAGAAGCCGATCGTGGCCACGAAGTCACCGGCGTGGACGGGATTGGCGGGGTCGTGGCTCCATGCGGCGGCGATCGAGCCGACCCGCGTCCACAGCTCGCGATAGGTGATGGTGTCGAACTCCGGCAGCAGGCGGCTCCGTGGTTGGCCCGTCGCGGGGTCGGTCGTCACCTCGCGCCGACGCTGGCCGAGCGCGGGACGGTCTGCATAGCCGTCCACCAGCGACGCCAACATCGGGGCGAGCCGAACACCCGGTCGGCGCGCCGCTTCGATGACCGCCGGAAGCTGCCGCGCCGCGCGGAACTGAGGATCGGTGGCGAACAGCCGCGCAACCCGACGCGCGTGGCGCTCGCCAATGGCTTCGCTCCCGTCGGTGAGCAGGTCAGCCTCGTCGAGTGCGCCACTGGTCATCGTCATCCCTTTCCCGAGCCGTCCGCGGCGGGCTGCGGCCTACCGCCATGCTGAGTATTTACAACTATACTTAGATGGCGGGTAATCCCTCGGCGGGAAAGTGCGTGTGCTCGGCGGGTCAGGTCCGGACGCGCACCCTGGCCGGGATCGGCGCCGCCGCGACCGTGGTGAATGGCACCGCGAGCGGGAAGTCGTCCGCCAACGAATGGATGTCGATCGTCCGGATGATCGTGCCCAGCGCGATCGTCGCCTCCAGCATCGCGAAATGGTCACCGATGCACGACCGCGGGCCGCCGCCGAACGGGATGTACTGCCAGCGATCGAGGCTCTTCATGTTCTGCGGGCTGAACCGGTCCGGGTCGAAGACGAGCGCATCCTCCCACAGCGCCGGATCGCGTTGCATGGCATAGATTCCCACCAACACCATGCTGCCCGCCTCGGCCCGGTACCCGTCGACCTCGATGTCACGCATGGCCGTCCGCCCGGCCACCGAGACCGGCGGGCAGAGCCGCATGGCCTCCCGAAGCACCTGCTGGGTGTAGCCGAGCCGGGGAATGTCGTCGGGTGTCAGCTCGCGATCGCCGATGGCGGAGGCCTCTTCGGCGATCCTGTCCTGCACGTCCGGCAGGCGCCCCACCGACCACAACGCGAAGGCCAGCGTCGTCGCGGTGGTGTCGTAGCCCGCCGCCGTGAACGCGATCAGGTCGTTGCCGATGTCTCGGTCCGACAGCGCCCGCCCGGTCGCCGGGTCCGTTGCCCCGATCAGCGCATGGACGAGCGGCGCATCGCGAGTGGGGTCGGCGCGGCACGCCTCGAGGATGTCGTCCGCGAGGCGATGCATGGTGGCATTCGCGGCGCGGGCTCGGCGGCGGGCACGGGTGGGGAGCCACCGCGGTGCGTTCACCGGTCGCGTGCCACGGTCGGCGATGTGCGACAGGGCGGTCCGCAGCGGCTCGGCGAGGGCGTCGGCGCGCCCATCGAGATTCGTTCCGAGAATCGAGCTTCCGAGAGCCCACATGGTCAGTCGGCGGGCCTCGGCGTCCAGGTCGACTTCATCGCTGTCGCGCCACCTGTCGGCGACCATGGTGGCGGCCTCCGCCATGTGACCGCTGAACGAGCGGACGCGCTGCTTGGTGAACAGTGGTTGCAGGGTGCGTTTGCGCGATAACCAGGGCGTATTCGGGAGATCGACCAGGTTGTCGCCCATCAAGTGGCGCATCTCGCGGTGCACGGCGGTCCTGTCGCACGCATCGTCTTTGCGTCCAAGGACGTCTCGCGCACCCGTCGGTGACGTGACCCAGATGATCGGCCCGTTGAGCCACTTTGGCCCGAGAGTCACCCGGGTTACGGGGCCGCCGGAGTCACGCAGCAGCTCCTGCCCGATGTGGTACTCCCGGATCGCCTTCATCTGCTGTCTGAACGGCAGCGGATTCCGCGGCACCAGCGGCAGGGAACCGACCTCTTGCTCACTGATATTGACCATGGCGTCTCTCCTGCGTCGAGGCCGACCGGTCGTCTGCCGAAGCCACCAGCCGGAATCGAGTGTGTCCCATCCGCTGGCTGTTGACCAGCGCGTCGCCGACACGAGCTGCAATGCGCACCCTACTACGCGGCTCGCCGTGACTACTCGCCTGCGACGCAATCAATTTGATGCCGCGGTTTGGTTTGCTGGTCGATTGCCTTCTGCCAGAAGTCGTCACGCTCGATGCGTCGGGCCGACCCGGCTGCCCGCAGTGGCGGACGGGCCCGGCATCCCATGCTGGCGCAGGCCTTTTGGCCTACGACTGGTCGACTGAGAGGTCGCCTTCGTCAACACCACACCTTCCGCGGCCCGGCCTTCCATAATGAGTTGATCAACGGTTCAGGCAAAGCCACCGACTGCCGCAGTCAATAGGCGGTTAGTGCTGCCGTCGGAGCGGTACTGACATACAGTTCCTTCGACTGCCTAACTATCCGGAGAGGGGAAGCGATGACTGCGACGGTGTCTGCCGACCTGGCGTCGCTACCGTTGCCACCGAAGAACCCTGCCCTATCGACAGCGGGCCAGCGCGCTGAGGTCGTTCCACAGCGGGATGGACAAGCTCCGCGACGCGGGCGGGCCGGTGACCCGGTTCCGACTCGGCCCCGGTTGGTTGATGCCCCCGATCGTGGTGCCACCTCCCCGCAGGCGATCCGCGACATCCTCTCCATCAAGGACGGCGCGGTCGACAAGACGTCGCTGATCCTCTCCGAGCTTCGCCGGGTATTGGGCGGAAACCTGTTCAACCTGCCCTACGAGCAGTGGCTGCCGCGAAAGCGAACACTGCAGCCGGTGTTCACCAAACAGCACGTGCGCCAGTTCGGCGGCCACATGGCCGAAGCCGCCGAGCAGGTTTCGGCGGGCTGGGTGGACGGTGCCGTCGTCGATCTCGACGCCGAATGCCGAACTCTCACCTTGCAGGCGCTCGGCCGCTCCGTTCTGGGGCTCGACCTCACCGACCACCTCGACGACATCGCCGAACCGCTGCGCACCGCGTTGACCTACGTCGCCGATCGATCGCTGCGCCCCGTACGGGCACCCCGCTGGCTACCCACACCGGAGCGGCGGCGGGCCTACGCCGTGAGCGCGGCGTTGCATCGCCTTGCCGGCGACATCCTGGCAAAGTGCCGTGCCGACCCGTCCACGGATGCTCCACTGGTTCAAGCGCTGATCGCCGCCACCGATCCGGTCACGGGAAACGGCCTGTCGGACAGCGAGATTGCCGACGAATTGATCGTGTTCCTCTTCGCGGGCCATGACACCACCGCGACCACGCTGACCTACGCGATGTGGGAACTGGGCCGTCACCCCGACATTCAGAACCGGGTTGCCGCAGAAGTCGCCGAGCTACCTGACCGCGAATTGGAGCCCGACGACGTGTCTCGCCTGAGCTACACGGTGCGTTCCCTCGACGACGACTTCCCGCTCGCAGTTCCGTTCACGATGGTCGCCGATGGTCCGATTCGGGCCCGTATCCACAGTCGGCGCAGGGTGACTGCGGAACGTGACCTGGGGATACCGACATGAGCATCGACGGAGCCGAAGCCAACCCCGATGCCCACGCAGCGGTGATGCTGGATCCCCGCAAACCGGAGGATCGCGCCGTACTCGACGCGTTGGACGCCGACGAGCGGATCTCGACCCTCGACCGGCGCGCGGACCAGGAGAACCTCCTGCGCAGGCTGCGGCCGGAGCCCGACGCCGCCTTGCTCGCCGAGGGCGGCCAGTGGGCGTACTACCCGTGGCGGCGAACCGTCGTCGCCGTGCTCGGCCCGCAGGGTTTCCGCGCGGTGCGACTCGACCGCAACCGCAACATGATCACGGCGGCAGAGCAGGAACGCCTCGGCGCTCTGCGGATCGGCGTCGCAGGGTTGAGCGTCGGCCACGTCATCGCCCACACGCTCGCCGCTCAGGGCCTGGTCGGCGAGCTGCGGCTGACCGACTTCGACGGCCTCGAACTGTCCAACCTGAACCGGGTCCCGGCCACGCTGTTCGATCTCGGGGTGAACAAGGCGACGGTCACGGCTCGGCGCATCGCCGAACTGGACCCCTACCTTCCGGTCCGGGTGCTCGCCGCCGGACTGACCCACGACACCGTTGACGAGTTCCTCGACGGACTCGACATCGTCGTCGAGGAGTGCGACTCGCTGGACATGAAGGCCCTGGTGCGCGAAGGCGCAAAGGCCCGCGGGATTCCGGTGTTGATGGCGACCAGTGACCGCGGCCTGGTCGACGTGGAACGTTTCGATCTGGAACCGGACCGTCCCATCCTGCACGGCCTGCTCGGCGAACTCGACATCGCTTTGCTGCCGGGGATGAGCAGCCGGGACAAGATCCCGCACATCCTGCGCCACCTGGACGCCGAACGTCTGTCCCCACGGACGGCGGCATCGCTGGTCGAAGTGGACCGTTCACTTTCGACATGGCCGCAACTGGCCGGCGACGTGACCTTGGGTGCGACCGCGCTGGCCGAGGCGGTACGCCGCATCGGGCTGGGTGAGCCCCTCGGGTCGGGCCGCACGCGCATCGACGTGGGTTGGGCGCTCGACCAGCTCCGCGAGCCCGAGATGGCCAGCGACGCCGCCCCCGCCGCCCCGCCGCCGCAGGCCGACCAGGAGCCCGGTGAACTGCCCTACTTCGTGGCCGCGGCGGCGATCCGTGCCCCGTCCGGAGGCAACATGCAGCCCTGGCACGTCGACGCCGACGGGGATTCGGTGACGATTTGCGTCGCCCCCGAATTCACCTCCGCCATGGACGTCCAACTGAGGGGAAGCGCCGTCGCCGTCGGAGCCGCGCTCTTCAACGCCCGGGTCGCCGCGGCCGCCCGCGGACGCCTCGGGCCGACGACCATCGAGGTGGGAGGCGGCATTGCGCCGCTGGCTGCGACCCTGCGCTTCGGCGACGACGCCGATCCCGAACTCGCCGCGCTGTACCGGCCCATGCTGGACCGGGAGACGAATCGACGCCAAGGCGAACCTGGTGCGCTCAGTGCCGACACGGTCACGGCGCTGCACGGCGTCGCCGAACGGCACGGCGCCCGGCTCAGCCTGTTGACCAGCCGAGAAGACATCGACACCGCCGCCACGATCCTCGCCGCGACCGACCGGACCCGGTACCTGACCGCCCGGCTGCACTCGGAGATGATCTCCGAGCTCCGCTGGCCAGGGGACCCCGACCCGGACACCGGCATCGACGTGCGCAGCCTCGAACTCGATCCGGAGGATTACGCCGTCCTGGGGATCCTCCGCCGTCCAGACGTGATGGCACACCTGGCCGACTGGAACGCCGGCTCCGCGCTCGGTGACGACACCAGGGACCGCGTGCAGGCCAGCACCGGGCTGGCCGTGGTGTCGGTGACCGGCAGCGGATTGGCGGACTACGCGCGCGGCGGATCGGCCATGGAGGCCGTGTGGGTGACCGCGCAACAGCTGGGCCTTGCGGTCCAGCCGGTGTCACCGGTGTTCCTGTACGCCCGCACGCCCGGCGAACTCAAGGAGCTGTCGAGCACCTTCTGCGACGAGCTGGCGACGCTCCAATCGCAGTTCCACGAGCTCGTCCGGACGCAGAACGACGAATCCCAGATCCTCGTCTTGCGGTTGGCGATCAGCGAACCGGCATCGGAGAAGAGCCGCAGAACACGCGATCGTTTACGTTTTGAATTCAACTGACGTTCGCTACGGTATGGCAATGTCGCGCAGCCTCAACGACGTCGTCACCAAGGTCGCGTCAGAACTGATGGCGGCGAACGGCGACACCGCGACCGCCATCAGTGAGCACGTACTGACCGACCTGGCCGCTTATCTCGAACTCGACGTCAGCTTCCTGCGGCACAACGATCACGAGCTCCATGCCACCAAGCTGATCGCGCAGTGGCCGATACGGGAGTACGTTCCCGACCCCGACCCCATCGGAGTGGTGTACTTCGCCGACGCGGATCCGGTCTTCGCGAGTGCCGAATACCTCAAGGAACCGCTCGTGATCCGGCCGGAGCCGGCCACCGACGAATACCAGCGCCGCATCGAAGAGGGCACCACCGTCCCGTCGATCTCGCTGGCGTGCGTGCCACTGCTCTCAGGCGACATCACCACCGGCACACTGGGTTTCATCAAGTACGGCGACCGCGAATGGACCGTCGACGAACTGAACGCGTTGCAGATGATCGCAACCCTGTTCGCGCAGCTGCAGGCGCGCATCGTCGCGGAGGACCGGCTCAAGTACCTGGCTGAGCACGACGACCTGACCGGCCTCTACAACCGCAGGGCACTGATCGCCCACCTCGAACGCCGCCTCGCGGCCGGTCAGCCGGGCCCGGTTGCGGCGCTGTTCCTCGACCTGGATCGACTCAAGGCCATCAACGACTTCCTCGGCCACAACGCAGGCGACCTGTTCATCGGGGTGTTCGCCGGTCGACTCGTCGAGAGCTCAGGATCGCGGGTCCTGGTCGCCCGGCTCGGTGGCGATGAGTTCATCGTCGTCCCCGGCACGCCGATGGAGCTTTCCGAAGCGGAGTCCTACGCCCGACGACTTCAAGGGGTGCTGCGGCAGCGGATCACCATCGAGGACGAGGTGCTCAACCGCACCGTCAGCATCGGCGTAGCGGTCGGCGTTCCCGGCCGGGACGCGGCATCGGACCTGATGCGGCAGGTCGATCAGGCACTGATGTCCGCCAAGGGCACCGGCGGCGACACCGTCGCCGTGTTCACCCAGGACCTGGCCCTGAAGAACGACTTCCGCAATGACGTCGAACTGCACCTGCGCGGCGGCATCGAAAGCGGCGCACTGGTGCTGCACTACCTGCCCGAGGTCGACCTCCGCACCGGGGCGGTGGTGGCCACCGAGGCACTGGTCCGGTGGAACCATCCGACTCGCGGGCTGCTGCTGCCCGACTCGTTCATCACCGTCGCCGAACAAACGAACCTCGCGGGCGAGCTTGGCCGACTCGTCCTGCGGCTGGCGTGTGCGCAGTTGAACAAATGGCGGGCATCCGGTCTGGCCAATGACATCGTGCTGCGCGTCAACATCTCGCCCGTGCAACTCGTCGCCGACGGTTTCATCGACGGCGTCGCAGACACCATCGCCGAGTTCGGCCTCGACGCGGAATCGATATGCCTGGAGATCACCGAGAGCGTCGTCGTGAAGGACATCGAGGCGGCCCGCGTCACCCTGGCCGGGCTGAAGGCCGTCGGGGTGCAGGTCGCCATCGACGACTTCGGCACCGGTTACAGCGTGCTGTCCCACCTGAAGTCACTGCCGGTCGACACCCTCAAGATCGACCGTAGCTTCGTCACCCATCTGGGCCGGAATCCCGGCGACCTCGCGATCGTGCGGGCAATCATCGCGCTGGCCAACGCCTTCGAGCTACAGGTCGTTGCCGAAGGCGTCGAGACGGAGGACGCCGCGATGACCCTATTGCGACTGGGTTGCTTTCACGCACAAGGCTTCTTGCTCTCCCGGCCGATCGACCACGTGGCGATGGCCCGTCTGCTCACCGACCGCTTCGTGGCGTTCTCGCTGAACGGTCGCGAGGACGCCACGCACCGAATCTGAACGGCTGCGTCAGCTGCCCTTGTGCGCGCTCAGCAGGAAGGCGGGCAGCTTCACCCGACCACGCTGGTCGACCTCGAAGCTGTGCTCCGGCAGGTTCGGCACGTCGGGCAGCTGGACGTAGACGAACGCGGGATCGATGGAATCGATGTCCCAATGGGCGGAAACCGCTTGTTGCAGCTCATCCTTGGTGACCAGATTGGGCACGGGGAACGGCGAATCGGCGGGTAGGGCGTCGGTCGTGAACACCAGCATCTGCAGCGAGGCGTTGGGTGCGGCGGCACGGTGGATCACGCGGAGGTACTCGTCGCGCGCCTCGAGCGGCAAGGAGTGAAACAGCGTGCAGTCCAGTACCGAATTGAACGAGGCGTCGTGGTCCAGCTTCGTCACGTCACCCTGAAGGAACGTCACCGAGTCGAGGCCACGCTCCTCGGCATCCTTCTTGGCCGTGGCGATGGCCGTCTGGGACAGGTCGATGCCAACGACGTCGTAGCCGCGGGCCGCCAGCTCCAGCGAGTTGTCCCCGACACCGCAACCGACGTCGAGGACGGGGCTTGTCAACTTGCCGGCCTCGATCAGCGCGACGATCTCCGGCTGCGCGTCCCCGATGTTCCACGGCGGGGGCCCGGCGAAGATCTCATTGCGGTACGCAGCATCCCAATCCATCACTTCAGGCATGGTCGATGACCTTACCCGCATCGACGGCGAATCGTGCCATACGACGGATGGCGAGCATCGTCAGTCCCGAACCGTCAGTTCCAGAACTGCAGCACCTCGACGGTCGCGAAGGTGGTCAACGACGCGGCGTACACGATCACGGCTACTGCGGCGCCGCGCAGGCTGATTCGCCGACTGGCCCCGTCCACCGGGTCCAGCCAGCGGCGGCACCATGACGCCACCGTGGGCATCAACCACCATTGCATCAATGCCACGCTGACCACCTGGACGAGCCACACCGACAGCCACGGCTCGGCGCCCAACCCCGTGATCACCGGTGTCACGAATCTCGACATCAGCATCACCATGGGGTAGAGCACCATCAGCAGGAGCATCGCCGTCTTCCAGCTCGGCGTCATCTGCGGCTTCCCGTCCACGTTGCGCACCGTGGTACCGAACGGGGTGGTCTTGGCGAACACCGCGAAGTCCCTCGTCAGACTCGACCGCACCGGCGGCAACACTTCATTGCGCTGCGGGGACCGTAGCCATGCCGACAACTGGGGTTCGGTGCGAAACCGGATCATCGACATTCCATTTCCCCAGCGCGCCCGGCCGGAAGATGGCCGTGCCCTCGTAGCCGGGGAACTGGGAGGCGGCCGTCGTCAGCTTGACGTGGGCAGCCTGGAAGTCGGCCTCCATCCCGCTGGACACGCTGGAGGAAACGATCGCCACACCGCTCGGTATCACCGCACCATCGACGATCACCAAATCCGAAGTAAGCCGCAGAAATCCACGTGCCGCAGCGCCGCGCACCAAGTGCTTCCACGTCGCCCCGTCGAGCCACAGATGGAGCAAGTCCTCGGATTCGAAGGTGACGGCAACCGCCCAGTCCAGCGGGGCATCGCGAGAGATCGACGCGGCGAATGCGACGAATCCTTGCGCGGCCTCCGCAGCGGATCGCACGTCGCAGATCCAACCGTCGAAAACCTCGGGGTCGGCGGCACGCTCGAAATTCGTGACGGCCATGGCGTTCATCGCGATCCACCGCCACCGCGCCGAATCGACGGCCCGCCATGGACTTGCATCGCAACCTCAATTGCCATGCGATTCTCCTTCATCGAGGGTCGGCCACGCTGGAGTACCAGTCAACCCAAGGTTGCGCCCTCTGCGACTCGATCCCTCGTGAAATGGCCACATGCGCCGCACAAACCCTGACTCGCCGATCGGCATCCGCGGATCTCGACCGAGCTACGGAGCCTCAGGTCACGACGACGAACCGGCTTCGAGCTACGCAATCGTCGTCAGCACGACACCGTCATCGGTGGATGTCACACGCAGGCAAGACAGATCGGCCACGATCACATCGGCGCTCGCCACTTGGTCGGCGGTGTGGGTGGTCGTGACCGCCACGACGCGCGCACCGGCGGCCAGCCCCGCGGCGATACCCGCGGGCGCGTCCTCGACCACCACGCACTGCGCGGCATCGAAGCCCAACGCGGCGGCCGCCTTTAGGTAGCCCTCCGGGCTCGGCTTGCCGACGGCGACGTCTTCGGCGCAAATCATGGTGCTCGGGAATCGGTAGGTGCGCCGCCGCCAGCCGAGCAGTCATCAGCGCGCGCTCGCCCGACGTCACCGCGGCCCACCGCTGACGAGGCAGGACATCGACGAGCTGCCGCGCGCCGGGCAACGCCGTCACGCCGTCGAAATCAGCCAACTCCAGTGCCTGCACCCGGGCCACCGCGACGGCCAGCTGCTGCGGCGTGACGAACTCCGCGACGGTGTCCTCGGTCCGCCGGCCGTGACAGACCCGCATCACTTCTTCGGCGTCGACGTCGTATTCCTGTGCCCATGTGCGCCAAGACCGTTCGACGACAGGAGTGGAGTCCACCAGCGTTCCATCGATGTCGAACAGAATTGCCTTGGCGTGCAACATGGATGCACCCTATCGGCTGCCGCTCACCCAGTGGGTTACGTCACCTTCACCTCGTCGGCGAAGGCTTCGTTGATCTCCTTCGGTCCGAACGGCCAGGTGTGCTCGGCCTTGGCGTAGATGAGGAAGGCGATGCAGCCGATGACGATCCAGCCCACGGACAAGCCGATCGAGAGCCAGGTCGCGGACACGTAGATGTAGACCCAGCCGACCAAGGCGATGATCGTCGGCACCGGGTAGAGCCATTGACGGTACGGGCGTTGAAGATTCGGCTGCCGGCGACGCAACACGACGATCGCGGCGACCTGGGCCAGGGACTGGATGATGACCAGGGTCGCGACCGCAGCGTTGATGATGGTGGTCAGCGTGAACAACGAGCCGATGATCGTGATCACACCCATGGTGAGCACGCCGGCAGTGGGCAGGTTCAGTTTGGGGTGCAGTCTGCCGAACACGGGGAGGAACACCTTGTCCCGGGCGGCTTCGAACGGGACGCGGGATCCGCCGAGCAGGCCGGCGAAGACCGAGCCGATGGCCGCAACGACGATCAGCACGGTGACCACTCTTGCGGTGCCGGATCCCCAGGCCTGCTCGAGCACCGCCGAGGCGACGGACGTCGAATTCTTGATCTCGTCGAGCGGGAGTGAGCCGAGGACGCCGACCTGCAGCAGGAAGTACAGGCTCATGATGCCGAGGATCGACAAGACGATGGAACGCGGGATGGTGCGGCCCGGGTCGCGCACCTCACCACCGAGGTAGGCGGTGGTGTTGTAGCCCAGATAGTCGTAGATCGCGATGATCAGGCCCGCGCCAAGACCGGCCCAGAACGAGCCGCCGCTGAAGCTGAACGCACCGGGGGTGAAGGCGAAGGCCTGTGCGCCGCTGAAGTGCGAGAAGGCGGCGACGATCGTGCTGAGCACCGCGACCAGCATGACGACGAACAGCACCGTGGTGAGGTTGCCGATCTGGCCGATCTTGCGGAACAGCGCCACCATGATCACCAGGACGATCGCGATTCCGATGACCTTGCCCAGCGCCGTGTTCCCGGAGTCGGTGGTGACGCCGGGGACGAGGTAGCCGAGGTACTGGATCAGGCCGATGATGCCGGTGGACATGATCAGCGGGATGAAGAGCACCGCGCTCCAGACGAACAGGAACGGCATCAGCCGCCCGGAGCGATACTGGAAGGCTTCGCGCAGGTAGATGTAGGTGCCACCGGCGCCGGGCATGGCGGCGCCGAGTTCGGCCCAGATGAGGCCGTCGGCGAGCGCGACGATGGCGCCGATGACCCAGCCGAACATGGCTTCCGGGCCACCGATCGTGGCCACCATGGCCGGGATGGTGACGAATGGGCCGATGCCGCACATCTGGGTCATGTTGATCGCGGTCGCCTGAAGCGGACCGATGCTGCGTACGAGCGCGGGCTGCGCGGACGCCGCGGCCACTGCCGGTGTCTCTGGTGAGCTCATGCTGCGCCTCCGTGGTTTTTTGTTTGTTAGGAAAGTTTCTTAACATAGAACTAGCGGGTGTGGAAGAGTTTGTAAAATTCTGGCGCCGACGGGAATGGAGGTGGCGGTGGAAGGACACACTGCGCCGCAAGCAGGAACGCCGGCGAGCATGCGTGCCCTCAACCAGCGGCTCGTACTGAACCGGCTGCGAGAGCATGGTGAGGCGACGCGTCCCGAGATCGCCGGTGAGGCCGGCCTCTCCAAACCGACCGTGGGCCAAGCGCTTCTGGATCTGGAGCAGCATGGTCTGGTGCGTGCGATAGGTCGGAGGGCGGATCGTCCCGGCAGGGCCGCGGTCGTCTACCGCACCGCTCCGGACGCGGGCCACATCGTCGGCGTCGACGTCGGCCGCCGGGTGGTTCACGTCGCGGTCGCGGACCTCGACGGGACCGTCGTGGCCCGCGTCGAGCAGACGAACCGCAGCCGCTCAGGGGCCATGTTGGTGCGCACCGTCGCGGAATGCGTCGACCGTGCGGTTGTCGAGGCCGGGCTTGCCCCCGACGACATCGTGGTCACCGTCCTCGGAACCCCTGGCATCCCGGACACGGCGACGGGCACGGTGTATCGGGCGCCGAATCTGCCCGGCTGGGAACGGCGCGGCCTGCTGCACGAACTCTCGACACTGCTGGAATCGAACGGCTCGACGGTGATCGTCGAGAACGACGCCAATCTGTGCGCGGTCGGTGAGCACGCGCGAGGCGCGGCGCAGGGCGTCGGCGTGGTGGCGTGCCTGACCGTCGGCACCGGCATCGGAATGGGAATCCTGGTCAATGGCAGGCTCTTTCGCGGGGCGCACGGCGCGGCCGGGGAGATCGCAGATCTGCCGTACGGCCGGGTGCCTGCGGGTGTGGCGGCCCACCGGCCGGGTCCGGTCGAAGTCGTGGCGGCGGGCGACGCGGTCGTGTCGGCCGCCCGCGAGGCCGGGCTCAACCTGCCGTCGGCGAAGGCGGTCTTCGACGCGGCTCGCGACGGCGACGAACGCGCGGTGCGCGTGGTTGCGGATGAGGCGTCGAAGCTTGCGCGGGTCGTCTCGGTGGTGACCGCAGTGCTCGACCCCGGGCTGATCGTGCTCGCAGGCGGTATCGGTCGGAACACCGACCTGCTTGCCGACCCGATCCGCCACGAGCTCGCCGAGACGATTCCGCTGGTTCCCGACATCGTCGGGGGTCACCTGGGCGACGACGCCGTCCTCGTCGGCGCGATCGCCACGGCCATGGACACGGCCTGGGATCTGGTCTTCGACCGCCGCGTCCTCGGCCGAGCCGCAAGCAGGGCCTGACTTCACCCCAGCCATGCGACGACAGAAAGTGAGCGATGGAAGTCATCATCAGGCAGCACGAGCAGGAATGCGGCGTGACTGTCGCCGACATCTTCGACCGCGCCGTACGATCGGGTGCTTCCACCCTGGGTCTGGCTACGGGTTCGTCGCCGCTGTCGGTCTACCGGGATCTGATCCGTAGGCATCGCGAGGAAGATCTCGTGTTCAGCGGTGTCCAGGCGTTTCTGTTGGACGAGTACGTCGGTCTGCCACCGAGTCATCCGCAGTCGTACGCGCACGTCATCCGGGCGGAGTTCACCGATCATCTCGACATCGACTCCGCGCGACGTGCACAGTCCCGACGGGGTGGCCGACGACATCTTCGCTGCCGCAGAACAATACGACGCCTTGATCACCCGGTCGGGGCCCGTCGACGTTCAGCTACTCGGCATCGGCGCGAACGGGCACATCGGGTTCAACGAGCCGGGTTCGTCGCTGGGATCACGCACCCGGGTGGCGACGCTGACGGAGCAGACCCGACGGGACAATGCCCGGTTCTTCGACAGCGTCGACGAGGTGCCTCGCCATGTCATCACCCAGGGCCTGGGCACGATCGGCGCTGCCCGGCACCTGGTGCTCATCGCGACCGGGACCCACAAGGCGGCTGCCGTTGCGGCGGCCGTCGAGGGAGCGGTCACCGCAAGCTGCCCGGCGTCGGTGCTTCAGCTGCATCCTCACGTCACGGTGGTCGTCGACGAGACGGCGGCATCCCGGCTCGACAACGCCGACTTCTACCGGTACGCCATGAGACATCCTCCGTCGCAACTGAAGTGCTGAGCG